>JBMHCT010000034.1:0-35089 GCA_049889775.1 Jejuia sp. | reverse complement strand
GGTTACCCAAGGTAGTATAAACAGAATTACAATAATAGATAATAACACATCAAAAAAACGTTTTACAAACCTGTTAAATGGGTTGTTAATGGCGGGCTCATCTATTGATAAAACAGGGAAAAAACCATAATAGTCCGTTTTTAGCCTTTTAGTAGCTAGTTTCAATCTATTTGGAACAAACTTAATATTACAATGATTTAGGTTAGCCAATTGAACAAACGCATTAATCTGTTTCTCTGTTAGAACATCAATGGCGCAATAAATTTCATCGACAACTTTACTTGAAGCCAAAAAATTCAAGGCATCTGTAATTGTTCCTGTTTTTTCTGTATCATTTTTGTCACTGAAAACAGCGTTTATTCTATATCCCAGCTCTCTTGAACTAATAAATATATTTTTCAGTTCTTCAATTCCATCTCCACTACCTACTAAAACTACATTTCTAACATTGCCTTTCAGATAAGAGCGATAGCCCTTGAGTACATAAAAACTTAATATTTTAATTAAGCTAATATTTATTAAGCAAAAAAGTAAGTATTTAAAAACAGTGAAAACCTGAATATTTACACTTCTAAATATCCCCACAAAAGCCAACACCACTAGGGAATAAAAACAAAATTGTTTTACTAGAAGCGATAGAATATCCAATAATGATGTATAGCGATAAACTCTATAGAACTTTACCCAATGAGCAGACAAACCCCAAAAAAATATTGAATAAAGAAGAAATAAAAAATTCTTATTATTCAAAAAGCTCTTAGAAAAGAAATATAATTCCTCTTGATTTAGGTTAAGTAAAAAATAAGAAAATAAATTAATTATGCTTACATCGTAGATAATTAATAATGGCCTTAATAACCACGAGTACCTACCACGTAAAAACTCCATAAATAAATTACTTATTTATGAACCCAGAGAAATCCTTGTGCTCACTTTTATACAATTCTTCTTCCGTTAATCCTTTAAAATAGTCAAAAGTTATTTTCATGCCTTCTGCCCTATCAACTTTTGGTTCCCAATCGAACAACTTTTTGGCTAAACTTATATCGGGCTGTCTTTGCATTGGGTCATTAACAGGTAAATCTTTGTAAATTATTTTTTGGGTCGTCCCAGTTAATTTAATAATCTCCTCTGCGAAATCCTTAATGGAAATCTCATGGGGATTACCAATGTTTACAGGTTCAGCATAATCACTATGTAATAAACGGTAAATACCCTCTATTTGGTCATCCACATAACAAAAAGATCTTGTTTGAGAACCATCTCCAAATACTGTTAAATCTTCACCTCTAAGAGCTTGACCCATAAAAGCAGGAATTACTCTGCCATCATTCAATCGCATTCTTGGTCCGTAGGTATTAAAAATTCTAACAATTCTTGTTTCTACACCATGAAATCTATGGTATGCCATAGTGATTGATTCCTGAAATCGTTTTGCCTCATCATAAACACCTCTTGGGCCTATGGTATTTACATTGCCGTAATAATCTTCCGTTTGGGGATGTACAAGTGGGTCTCCATATACCTCAGATGTAGAAGCAATAAGCATTCTTGCCTTTTTGGCTTTTGCCAGACCAAGTAAATTGTGAGTCCCCAAAGAACCCACTTTTAATGTTTGTATAGGTATTTTTAAATAATCTATAGGGCTAGCTGGAGAAGCAAAATGAAGTATGTAATCTAAATCGTTTTGAAAGTCTATATATTCCGAGACATCGTGATTAATGAATTCAAAGTTTGAGTTATTTTCCAAATGCTGGATATTTTTTGAATCTCCAGTAATGAAGTTATCCATTCCAAAGACTTTATGTCCTTCTTTAATAAATCTATCACAAAGATGTGAGCCTAAGAAGCCAGCGGCGCCCGTGATTAATACGTTTTTCATTTATACCCTATTAATATTTAATCGTAAAAATAGAAAAGTATTTTTTAAAAAATGTAAAATGTCCCTAGTAAAAGGCTTAAGCCATTATAGTTTTGTCTAAACTCACGAAATTATCAACTTTTTATACATTTTTCTATTGCCGTTTGAATTCTATTCAAATCATCATTACTTAAATCGGAGCCCGAAGGAAAACATATGCCAGAATTAAATAAGCTTTCTGAAACGCCAGTGCCGTAAAATAAGCTGTTTTTGAATAGAGGTTGCATATGCATTGGACGCCATAGAGGTCTGCTCTCGATATTTTCCTTTTCCAAGGCTTTTATTAAATCATCTCTGGAGAAGCCGGTTATGCTCTCATTTATTAGGGCACAATTCAGCCAATAATTGGAATAAATATTAACATTTGGTTCACTTAAAAGTTCAACACCTTCTAGGTCTTTAAATAATCTAAGATAGAATTCATGAATTTCTCTACGTATATTAATATTTCTATCTAGTACTTCCATTTGAGATCTGCCAATTCCAGCGGCAATATTACTCATGGCATAATTGTATCCAATTTCGGTATGTTCATAAAAGGAACTTTTGTTTTTTGCTTGATTTGAGAGAAATATGCTCTTTTCCATTTGAGATTTCGTCTTACAAAGAAGTGCTCCTCCTCCAGATGTGGTAATAATTTTATTACCATTAAATGAAAGTATTCCAAAATCTCCAAATGCGCCACAACGCACACCTTTATAAATAGAGCCAAGACTTTCTGCAGCATCCTCAATAATCGGTATTCTATATTTGTTGGAAATTGCGATAATATCATCCATTTTCGCTGGCATGCCATAGGAATGCACAATAATAATGGCTTTTGGTTTAATCCCTTTTTTCAATCTTGCTTTAATAGCATCTTCAAGATAATTAGGGCATATATTCCAAGTATCCTTTTCACTATCTATAAAAACTGGTTTGGCTCCTTGATATAGAATGGGAAATGCCGAAGCGGCAAATGTAAAACTTTGACAGATCACCTCTTCATCACGTTTCACTCCTAAATTAATTAGAGCCAAATGGATGGCAGAAGTACCAGAATTTAAAAGAGCTATCTCTCTTTTTTCTGCAAAATATTCCTTTAATTGAAATTGAAACGCGTCCAGATTAGTCCCGTAGTTTGAGAATTCTTTTCGGTTAATGGCCTCCTCGATGAATAAAATCTCCTTATGATTTATTTTGGATGAGGATAAATGTATCTTTTTTAACAACCTTTTTATCAATTAATATGCCTTATCTTCACCCTTGATTATATTTAATATTGTTTGAATGACAATATTAAAATCCATTAGAATTGACCAATTTTCAATATAAAATACATCGTACTTTGTTCTATTTATAATATCCTCTTTGGTTTCTATCTCACCTCTATAACCCTTTATTTGTGCTAATCCTGTTATACCTGGTTTAACAAAGTATCTTACCATATATTTTGAAACTGTGGTGCCATATATTTCGTTTTGACGCCAAAGATGAGGACGAGGTCCAACCACAGACATCTGACCAAACAAAACATTGAAAAACTGAGGGAGTTCGTCAATACTAGTTCGCCTTATAAATTTTCCAATTCTTGTTATTCTTGGATCATTCCGAGTTGCAGAATTTTCAGTTAAGGTATTAACTGCCATAGATCTAAATTTATAACAACCAAAACCTTTTTCTTTTATTCCTGGTCTATCTTGCCTGAAAAATATTGGCCCCCTGCTCTCAAGAACAATGAGTAATCCAAGTATTGGCACAAGCCAAGACAGAATAAAAAATATAACTCCAGCAGATATTAAAATATCAAATAGTCTCTTCGCAAATTTATTAATTGGTTCTTCAATTGGAATATTTCTTAAGGAAAGAATAGGAATATAGTCATAATACTCATATTTCAATTTTTTCGAGTAAATATCCTTATTGTCGGGGATGAATTTTAATTCAATTAGATTATTATCTGCAAAATCAATTATTCTATTAATTTGTTTGTTCGATAGATCAGCCACTGATGCATATACTTCATCAATTTCATTTTCAATAATAAAATTAAAGCATTTCTTTAAAGAGAATTCATCACCTTTCAAAACAAATTGCCTTTTGAATTTGAAACCAAAATCAAGTTTTTTGTTAAAAACATATATTAATTGCCTTATTTTATCAGTATCTCCTAGTACTACAACATTTCGATAATTTCCTAATTGAGTAGACCTGTATTTATTCAATAAAAAATAAATCAAAAATTTAAAAAAAGAAACTATCCCCAGAGCACCAAAAAAATAACTTCCTAAGCCAATTCTACTTATATCAGGTTGTTTAAAAAACCCTATAAATGCATAAAGAACGAGTGCATAAAAAAGAAATTGGGTTATAATAAGTCCTAAAAGCTGGATAATATTGGTATACCTCTGTACACTGTAGAAATTGTTTTTTATTGAAATTATCAACCAAGAAATCGAAATATATAAAGCGAATAGTATCCTATTTTCTATTAAAGTATCAAATAAAACAACAGAAAAATTTATTATTACCAAATCCAAAACATATGAAAAAGGTTTAATATAATCTGAGTTTCGTTCTTTTTTGAAAAGTTTCAAAGTATAAATATCAGCACTTAAATTTAAGACTTATTTACTTATAGTTTTATTTTACGATTCTTTGAAAGAATGATAAATAGCTATTATTAATTAAAGACCATTGGTAATATTTATCGATTTTTTGATAACAATTGTTCACTTTCATTATTTCCTCTTCTTTATTCAATGAATCAAGACAATATTTCACATCAGCCTTTGAATCAAAATAAAAAGCATCGTCTTCCAGAATTGATTTTGAGAATTCATTATTATGAGCAATTATTAAAGTTTTAGATGCCATTGCTTCAAGTAGCGAAGGATTAGTACCGCCAACAGAATGACCATGAAAATAAAGATTAGAAAAATATCTTAAATTATTTAAGTGAGTTAAATTAAAAATACCACCTAAAAATTTAATTTTCTTAACGTCCTTAAATTTTTCTTTCAAATAAGCACCAAAATTATTTGCATCATGCCTGCCTATTACTAAGAATTGTCTTTTACTTTTTGATAAAGCAACACCATCTAAAATCATTTCCAAATTATTCTCAGGCTCAAATCTAGCAACTAACATGTCATATTGATAGGCCTCTAAATTATATTCTTTTAAATAAGTTACATCAGGCTCTTCAAATAAATTAGCCCCATAAGCTATAAACTCAGACTCCCGATTATACTCGTTCATCAAATAGTTTTGAATCCCCTTAGAATCTGATATCAAAAAATCACTTGACTGAACAGCCAATTTTTCCGCATACTTCAGAAATTTTCTAACAGGTTTAGAGTATTTTGAGCGTTTCCATTCCAAACCGTCCATGTTTGTTGCAATAATTGGTTTTTTAGGCAACAACATATGCCATATACTATTGCTAGTATAGCCTAATTGTAAAATAATATCAAAATTTCTTTTTCTGGAATCTATAATACAATTAAAATCATAAATAAACTGCCCAAAGGTTCCAACTTTATATTCCGGATCATATTTATGAATAATATTTACACCATTAAAGTTATTTTCTTGAAAAATATGATTATGGGAATTGTATACCCAAACATCATGACCTTTCTCTGCTAAAAAAACAGAAAAAAATTCGGCAAATTGCTCAAAACCAGAATAATTATTAGGAATTCCTCTTGTGCCAAGTATAGCTATCTTCAATTTGAATATTTTATTGGTCAGAAACGCAAAAATAAGTAAAATCTATTCATACCAATAAAAAAAATGAACAGCATTAATCAAGATTTTTTGGATAAAACAGGTTTTAATTTATTATTTCTAGAAATTGCATCTAAAAGAACTTCCGCACTTTTATTCCATGAGTACTTCGATAAAATTTCTTCGAACTTGCGAGTATGTTTATCATCATAAATTGATAAAATGTTTGTGATTTTTGATTTTAAATCTATTAAATCATCAGGTGCAAATGTTAACTCATCAGGCAAGTTAAAATCCTTCATGGCTGTCTGATTTGATACAAGAATTTTAGAATTGAAAGTCATAGCCTCTAATACGGGGATGCCGAAACCCTCTGCATAGGAGGGAAATACAAATAAATCACAATTAGCATAGTAATGTTTAATTAAATCAATTGGTATGTTTTGCCTCCATACAATTGAACCCTTTAAAATCCTATTGTTTGATTCTATAAATTCTAACAACTTCTTTCCAGGAAAATCATGTGCGCCAATAAAAACTAGTTTATATCCTTTTTTATAAAGTTCTAGGTCTAAAAAAGCCTGAACCAAAATTATATGATTTTTTCTAGGTTCAACTCGCGACACGTATAGTATTGTTTTACCTTCTTTAACAAATTTAACCGAATGATCTAACTCCTCAAAATCACTATCTACTGCGTTAGGTGTAACAAATATATTCTGGTCTAAGATTTTATATATTTTAGATATCTTCTCTTTGGAATACTCAGAAACCGTAAGCAAAATATCAGCTCTTTTAGCTGAAAACCAAAAGAGCAATCCATTTATCAGTCTATATTTGAATGGGAAAAATGACTTGAATTCCTTCTGTTGAAAAAGAATGTCATGAGTCGTAACGATGGTTTTACAATTTTTAAACAAAGGAGAAATATATTGATAATGAGCATATTTTATATCATACTTTCTTATAAGGTTAGGCAACTCAAAAATAAGGCGGTAAAATTTGTTTTTGCTCTTTAATTCAACAAAACTTATGTTGGACGGTTCGCCAAATTCACGTTTTAAATTTTCAATTTTCGTAGAAACAAAGAAAAAATGAAAAGGTGACCGTAATCGAATTAACGCCGTATATAATCCTTTTAAATATGTCCTCGTGCCTTGATGCTTCCCATCAAAAACGTGCATGTCAACCAATATATTTATTCTCTTCAATATTTCTGAATAGTTAATTTTTATTCAAACTTTTTTTGTTTTCTGTATAAAAATAATTGATCTTTATGAGAAGCCTTTGAATCTCCAATCAAAAAATTTAGGTTATTCTTTTGTAGTACATTTATATTTCTGAGAAAAAAATTTCTAATCAATGGCATTCTTGTTATGGGAATGATCAAATTTGGTGTCAATCAATAAAAAATAAATAAGTAAAAAAAGATAGATTCCTCTCTGACGATATAAAAATGATTCTGAAAGGAATAATAGGGTAAACATAAATACTATTCCTATTCCAAAATAATTCTTATCCAAAAAAAACTTCCTTATACCCAATACTAAGAAAGAAATTAAAATTAAAGGATACAAAAATCCCATTTCTGAAAGACCTTGAATATATTGATTATGATAGTTAAATTCTTTGTAGCCTCTCCACATATCATATTCGTCTATTTTGCGATTTAGCATAATCTGAGATGTACCTACACCTGATCCTAAAAAAAAATCAACTCTGTCTTCTTTTACCAGTTCAATATAAAAACGAATGTAAAGCATTCTCAAATTGATTCCATTTGCATAATATAATTGTCCAAGTTTTTTAGAATAAAACGTTTGTTGTAAATTAGGCTTCAACTCTGTTATTAATTTGCCATTATTTAAGGAACTAACGATAACAAATGAAATTGCTAACACTCCAGCAAGCACTAATATTTTAAGTGCTTTTTTAATTTTTATTGCATAGACTAAGACTATGGACAGAACACCTAGAATAATGAGTAATTTTGAAGATAAAAGAAATAGAAAAAAGGTTTGAATTACTAAAAAAATCTTTAGGACTTTTCCCAAAACCTTAATGTTTAGTATTAAATACAAAATTGAAATGAACACCATGACACTTACGTATATTCTATTCAAATCAAATATACCAACCAATTCATGATGTAATAGCTTACCAATTGACCCTTGAGTAAGCCAATGATAAACACCATTGGTGATAAAAAAAAGAGCCCAAAAGGTAACAAAACAGGAAAACACAATTAGTATTCTTTGTATTGAAACTTTAGAACGATCCCAAATTAAAAAAACAGATGGAATCAACACAAAATTGATGAACCTTAAAAAACCTATTTCAATACTTATTATTTTATTAGTTGACCATAAGACAGATGTAATAATTAAAAGATATATTAAGTAGCTTAGCAAGTGATATATTCTAATTCTACTTGAGTTGGATTTAAAAATGATTTTGTAATAAACAATAACCAACACAAATCCAATAAAAATTCCATTTTGGAAATTAAATGGTAACGGTAACGAAGCTAATAACAATGCATACCAAAATTCTGCTAGTTTAATTTTACCAATAATGGTATTAAGCTTCATTAATTCCATAATTTCATGTTTAAATTCGATTTTTGATCAATAAATAATTTAGAATTCAAGACCATTTTAAATCCTCTAATTCCCAAAAGGTTAAATTTATTTTATTTAAAATCTAATTATTCCCAATCTGTTTATCTAGGGCAATTATTTCATCGTATAATGAGTAGGTGTATTTATCCTTTTTATCTGCGTTAATGTGGAGTATGTCAGCAAAATCTTGATCCTTAAAGTGTAAGTTTTTAGGCTCTATTAAATTTATGTTTTTAGAAATTAACCATTCCTCAAAAACTTGGTTATTTATTTTAGATTTGTGATTGTTGAAAATTTCTTTTGAAATTGAGTGTAATGGGATTTTAAATAAGACCAATTCTCCACCGTTTTTTCTAATAAGCTCATTAAGTTTTGCAAGTGAGCTTTCATCCAAAAGTTCTGAAGTAAAAAGCGGTTCTGATAAAATTCTTTGTTTTTCTTTTTTGGCACTTAATTTCGCAAACTGAATTGTACTCTGAATATAATCGTTTCTTATTCCTCCAGAGTTTGAAACATTTGTGTTTCCCTTATAAAGCACCTTATCTGCATAATTGAACTTTTCGTTTACAAATAACCCACATCTGTAGGCGGCTGAAAAATACAGAAATGTAAGCTTTAATTTAACCCTATAAGAGTTAGATGATATAGACCAAAAATCTTTCAAATCTGAAAAATTTATATGTGGTAACATAATTTGAGGCTGGGAAGTATATTTACCTGTATAACTTTCATATACTTTAAGTTCGTCGGTTTTATACAAATTAGTTAAAGAACCTTGGCCATAGTACTCTAGAAACACCTTTGAATTTTTCAAAAAATCTGGGTTTTTTCTTAGTTTACTCTCTAAAGCATGAATCATAATCCCTGGAGTCATATATCCTCTAGCGCTATTAACTACATGTTTTTCAGACAATTTTGATAACAAGTCTTGATTTACTAATGCAGCTACTCTAGAACTTCCTAAAAACAAATAGTCTGGTTGATCATCAGATTTATTTAGAATACATTGAATAGACTTACATTCTTGAATTCGAAACGTATCCAACTTAAAATAGAACAATGGATCTACAAAAATTCTAGATAGTATCTCCAGAACGATATAAAAAATAAAAAAATACTTAACGATTTTAATAATAAAAGGTTTCAAACCAAATTGTTTTAAAATTGAAAATAAATAAAATCTTGTTGCTTTCCGGCGAACCAAATTGTGAAAATGAGTGTCAAAACATAAACAGAAGTTTTAAAAATGAGATTTCTGGTTCTGAATAAATTTTGGAGTGGATGTTCGCTAAATCTTCCAAGCCACTCAATAGTAAGCATGTAAAAAATAAGCAAACTCAATAAAACCAGCTTAAACGTTATTAACGGTGGTGTAAACAAAGTGTTGTTAAATATTCCAAAAATATAATGGAACGCGTTAGTAATTGATTCCGCCCTAAAAAAAATCCAACAAAATGTAACCAAAGTAAATGTTAGTAATATTGAAAAAAAGTCTTTAATAGAAGGGAAAAAATAGAAATTACTTGACACATTATCAATATGCCTTCTGTTTTTATTCTGTATTATCAATGGTAAAAACAGAAGCCCATTAAAGACTCCCCAAAATATAAACGTCCAGTTTGCACCGTGCCAAAAGCCGCTAATAAAAAAAACTATTAATACATTTCGTATAATAACAGCCTTAGACACTCTACTTCCTCCCAAAGGAATGTACAGATAATCTCGAAACCATGTCGTTAACGAAATATGCCATCTTCTCCAGAACTCGGCAATATCTCTTGAAAAATAAGGATATGAAAAGTTCTGTTTAAGCTTAAATCCAAATAATTTAGAGACCCCAATGGCAATATCTGAGTAGCCAGAAAAATCACCATATATTTGAAATGAAAAAAGGATTGCTCCAATAACCAAAGTACTTCCATTATAAGAGCTATAATCATTAAATATTTCGTTGCAAAAAGACGCACAATTATCCGCTATTACGACCTTCTTAAACAAGCCCCATAAAATTTGCTTTATACCATCAGTAGCCAAATTTTTATTAAAAATTCTGTTCTTTTGAAATTGGGGTAAAAGATTAGTTGCTCTTTCAATTGGTCCTGCCACTAATTGAGGAAAGAAGCTTACAAATGCCGAAAACACAATAAAATCTCTGGTAGGCTCAAGCTTTCTTTTGTATACATCGATTGAATAACTTAGGGTCTGAAATGTGTAAAAACTGATACCCACAGGTAAAATAATGTTTAACGAATTTGCACTTATTTCGTGACCAAATAACGAAAATGCAAGTATGAAGTTTTCCAAGAAAAAATCGTAATATTTAAATAATCCTAAAAACCCAAGATTTACAGTAATACTTAAAGAAAGTAGAACTTTTCTTTTTAACTGATTTTCTTCTTTTAGCAACTTAACTCCGATCAAATAATCAACCACGGTACTAAATAAAATCAGTGATAGAAATCTCCAGTCCCACCATCCATAAAACACATAGCTGGCTACTACAATTAATAAATTTTGAAGTTTTAGACTCTTATTTATTAAAAACCAGTACAGTATAAACACAACTGGCAGGAATATTGCAAAATCAATAGAATTGAATATCATTAAAATTGTTTAAAGTTAGTTTTATAGTGAAGAATTCATATTCTCCAAGAAATAATAAAATAAAACGCTATCAAGATTCGCTAAATCATTTTTCCGATTCAAATTTGGCAAAGTTTAACTATTATTAATTTTTATTTTGTGTGTTTTTAATCGCAAATATTTTAAGATAAAGACTTTAGAATAAATATACGTTTTTACGAAATAAAAGTTTTATTCACTGAACTTCTTCATAAAAATTGAATGTTTTCCTGAATGTCTTATCATTATTAAAAATTTAAGTTTGGCTTTATTTAGTCATGTTTAAATTCTTTAAAGACAGGAATTGTTAATAATAACCAAAACACATATTCTATAGTTGAAGTAATAAAGCTTCCTGTAAATTGATAAATAAAAAGAAATAAAAACAAGGATAATAAATAATTATTTTTATATACTCTAAATTGTATGAAAATTAGAAATTGGATTATTAATCTTATTGCCAAACCTATAAATCCAAAAGTTGTCATAGTTTCACCAATAGCATTGGGAATCCTAGGCACGTTAGAATCTTGGTAATTAAAATAACTATTGAAAATTTCTTTTCCTGTAATTTTAATCTGACCAGGGCCAATTCCAAACCAAGTACTTTTCTCTTTCATTATTTGATATGCTACATCCATCGATCCTATGGTTCTCATATTGGTAGACCCATCTTCACCAGTTAGAATGGCAATAACTCTGGTAAAAATCACCTCAGCATTTAAAGCAACTACAGCAGCTAAAACCAAAAAAATTGATGTAATAATTAAAACTACTTTCCTATTCAGCTTCATAGAAGAGAGTGCTCTTAGAGCGCCTACAATTCCTAAAGCTATTCCTAAAGCCGTAATAACACCAATAGAGACCGTAGCCAGGAAAGGTATCATTAGTAGCAAAAAATACTTTATATCTGATTTATTTGCCTTTTTTTGTATGTTTTTGAGAATAGCAAAAATAACCCAAGGAGTTAAAATAAGCGCATAATAGGAGGGCTCATATAACAAACCTCTCATTCTAGGAAGTCCGACACCGTCATAATCATATATAATAATAATTGTCGATGGGATTTCTAAAAAAAAAAGTGTAAGGCCAACAATAAAAAGTATAAAGTTATATTTTACAATAAGCCTGTAGAATGCTTCAAACTTAAAAGTGTACTTTATTAAATACAGTCTTGTCGCGATAGCCGTGAATGCTACCAATATATATAATAGAGTGCTTTTCTGATATGATTCAAAATCATCAACTCCATTATATAAATGAACTCCAGAGAAAATTAATAACAAAAAAAGATAGGCAATAAATAAAAGAAAATATTTGGAATTAATAACCTTAAAAACATACAATACGGATAAAATATTAATCCATAAGAGTGGAGAAGGAAGGTAAACAATGTTAAAGATAAAAAAGACAATAATTAATAATTTACCGCTTAAGTTAACGTAATTATTGTCTTTTTTATCTTTTCTATAAATTATAGACATTGACACGGTTACTTATATTAGAAGTTCTGAATACTAATTTTTAGTTAAATTTTCTACTAGTATTGAAGCCTGATTATTAAAACTAAAATCTTTATTTAACTTTTCGAAATTTTTCTGCAACTCTATTATATTCGAAGGTCTTTCGCTAAGTATTTTTTTAAATACAATTTCAAAATTCTCTTCATCATAAACACAACCTATTTGATAAAGGTTTATGTAATGCATGAATAACTCATGTTTTGGACATAAGATAGGTTTAGACTTTTCAAAACAATCCCACATAACCCCTGATGTGGCGTACTTCAAATACTCTGCAGAATATGGTATAACAATAAAATCTGCCTCACTCATAAGTTCTTCATATAGTTCTTGACTAATATATTCGTCTTTTAATATTACCGAATCTATCTGATTAGCTAAGTCTAATAGTTCACCTAGGTTTTTCTCTACAATTTTACCGTATATCTTGTATTCAAATTTGGATTTGACATTATCATCTAGCTGATTAAACTGTTTAAGAAATTCTAATGGATTTTTATTCGAGGAAATAGTTCCTAAAGTTAATAACTTAATTTTATTTGAGACTTTATTTGGCTCTACCGATATACTCTTAGGTTTAAGATTAGTTAAAAACCTATCTGCTAAAACAAACGTTTTAGATAAACTTAAATATTTTGTGTTTTCCTGATAAATGTTCTCTGTGAAAAAAGTGATGCGAGATTTCTTTAAAAATAATTTGAAAATTTTATTTACCCAATACCTTAACCCCTTAGTTTCAAAAAGCCACTTTAAGATTATAACAGATACCACATAATCTTTATAGAACATAAGTACCGGAACCCAAAAAGATAGTTGTCCTTGAGATAGAAATATTGTTCTGTTTGCCTTTAAACTTCGTAATTGTTTTAGAACATAATAGTAATGTAAAAATGAAGAAACAATTAATTTACCTTTTTTCAATCTAGTATCTTTAACCTCAATAAATTTAGTCTGAATATCTTCAATTTTAGATAATTTATTGTGGATAACTTGGATTTTATCTGAATCCAAATACCAATTTAATTTTGGCTTATCACTGAAATAATAGACCTTATCAATTTCGTTTGAAGAACATAAGAGTTTACAAATATATTCTGAGTATCTTTCATAATGTCCCTTTTCTGAATACAATGGATCGTATAAAACTATTTTCATTTAAGTGTATTTATTTAAAGCATTGTATAGTTCTCGAGAACTATTCTCCACCGAGAATTTGTTTCCAATTTGTCTTTTAGCTTCTTTGGATAGATTGTCTCTAAGTTTTTCGTTGGCTACCAATAACTCTATTTTTTTACTTAAATCTAATGCATTCCCATATTTATAGATTAAGCCCGACACCTCATCTTCAACTAAATATTTTGTGTTTCCAGAATCGTTGCCAATTACTGTTAAACCATTTAAAATATATTCTATTGTTACTCTACCAAAAGCCTCAAATCTGCTTGGGACTACAGCAATATCATAATTTCCTAACAAAGAAGAAACATTATCAGCATAACCATTAATTGACACCAAACTATTAAGATCGTTTGACGACACAAATTGTTTATATTGGTTCTCTAAAACTCCACTACCATATAAATCTAATTTAAAATTGTTAAAACCTCTATCATTTAACACTTTAACTGCCTTTAACAGCTCAATTTGATTTTTATCCTCAAAATAGCGACCAAGACAAATCAGTTTAATTTTACCAGTATTATTTACTCTATTCCGGTGTTGCTCATAGCTTGTTACTGGATTAGGTAAAACAATAAGGCAATCTTTTGTAAAATAATTTGAATAGTAATTTTTGGTGTACTCTGAGTTACAAATAAATAAAAGAGTTCCTTTTTTTAATTTATCATACGTTTTTTCTACACCAAAATCTAATTTAAAATCAAATTGTTCGCCAATTACTTCACGAATATGTAAAACATGTTTTGTTTTGAGGTTTCTAGAAAGAAATAGACCAAAATAGGTGGTTAATGTATTTGTATAAACCAAATCAAATTGCTGCTTGCAAATAATTTTAAAAATAAAAGCCAAAATTTTATTTACTACAATTTTGATGTAAGGTTTGACTAATGCAGAGATACCTTTTGCATTATTTGTTACAAAACAGTTAAAAGGAATTTTGTAAAATTTAATATTCTCTTTAATCAGTAAAGTCTCTAAACTAAGACTGTTTTTATTTATTACCACAAAAGGCTTAATAAGTTTCTGGTTTTTTAAATAGATAATATTAGATAATAGTGATTTTTCCGCACCGTATCCATCCACAGGAATTAAAACAAACAAAATCTTAATCATTCCAAATTTCCTTTTTTCTGTAGTTCGCTAAAATAAAATATATTGGTGGCATTCTTTATATAAACTTATATATATCTACAAAACAAATTAATGGCAAAAGTGCGCTATAACTAGTTTATAATTTATTTTTTTTAAATACACTATTTAATTGATTCAATAAATGAAATTTAAGCGCAAAGAAAGATTTATCCTTTATAACTTGTAGAATTAAAATATAAATAAAACCTGAAATTAGACTAGAGTAAATAATTATGTAAATGTGTCTATCTTCTGAATATTCTGAAAACAAATATGATGGTAAAACTGAAAATATAGCTATAAGTAGGTATTTGTAAATATCTCCCCATTGTTGATAATAGCCGTAATTAAAGAATTTTCCGGAATAATATGCATTTATATAGAATCCTATTTGGGCATAAATTGCCTTTGCGAGACATAATCCTATAATACCATAATAGTACATCATTACTAATAAAATTACAACGGAAATTCCCTTCTTGATTAGTTCCAGTTTTAAAATCAGGTTTGATTTACCGACGGCCTTTATTAGGTTTAAATTAATTGCAAAAATATGGTCAAATAAAAAGCCCAAACTTATTAATTGAAGAAAAATAATGGAGTTTGACCATTTATCTCCAATCACAAATAGTATTAGAGGCTTTGCAATTGCTGCAAGTTGTAAAAAAACAAAAAATACAATTATGGACATTTTCTTCACATAATTGCGGGTTATATCTTTTAATTCGGTGGAATCATTTTGAGCTTCTGCTAATTTTGGAAAAGACACTTTTTGGAAAGCCAAAATTAAATTACCCAAAGGTAAGGAGCCAAACTTTTCTGCTGTACTATAGTATCCTAGAGACTTAACAGAAAAAAACCTACCTATCAAAATAGCATTTAGCTGAGTGTAAAGTGTATGAATCAGGTTAGTAACTAATAACTTGCTCCCAAAATTAAATAATTCATATATTGAATTTTTAGAGAATGTTTTCTGGGGCCTCCATCCTGAAAAAAACCAGTACTGGATTGTCAGTGCAAAATAAAAAATCAAACTTTGAAAGATTAAGGCCCATGTACCAAATCCTAAATAAGCAAAAAATAAAGCAAAAGAACCCGAAACCAAAGATGCAACCAAAGAAAATTTTGCTTGAATTTTAAAGTTATTTTTAAAAGTACAGACCGTTACATCAACAATAATAAAAGAATATAAAATAATATTTAATCCAAGAACTCTTATAAAATCTGTTAGAGATGGTAAATTGTAAAATATTGATATAGCGGGTGCTAAAAAATAAAGTGCTATGTAAAGTACAAAACCCAAAAAAATATTTAAATAAAAAACAGTGGATAGGTCAATGTTTGTTCGTTCTTTTTTTTGAATCAAAGCCTGTGAAAATCCACCCTCGATAATATTTTGAATAATTATCAATAGTGCCATAATTATGGACACAACACCAAAATCTTCAGGAGTTAAGATTCTGGCTAATAAAACGCCAACTAGAAATTGGATTATTTGAATGGATAACTTTTCAAGAAATGCCCAAATCATTTGAAAAAGGTTTTTGAAAACATCAACACTTTATTCTTTCAGCCAAATCTATAGCTGCCCCCATGGCTGCATCCATATTATAGTACTCCCACTCGGCAAAACGACCAGAAAGGTAGAATCTTTCTTTTTCCATATCTTTCTTAATCGAGGAAATTAAGGCTCTTGTTTTATTGTCTTGAATAGGATAGGTGAATTTTGTAAACTTGTGCGATATGTATTTTGGGGTAAACGGGATTCTTTTTAACTGTTCCTTAATGACTTCTTCGGAAACAAAATCAGTAAATTCAACAGTTGCAGACATAATACCAGTCTTATTATTGTTCTTGGAAAAATTTCCTGTACAGATAATTCTATGCGCATCATATTTAATATCTGGTAAATATATCCAACTATAGTCATTTGGATCTATTTCGCACAAAACAGTAGTCGTTCCATGAAAATCCAGACCTTTAATTTTATCTTTATAGTCTAATATAAAATCATTTTTTATCATTGATGTCAATGATTTAATGTTTCCAGCAAAAAAAATCATGTCAAATTCCATTTCAGAATTTACGATCCATTTATTTTTTTTCTTATTCTTAAACAAAGACTTAACAGGAGTACTTAATTTGATATTCAAACCTTCTGCTAATCTATTAGCTAAAAACTGAGAGCCATTAACTTTAGGATAGTAGAAAGAACTATGAACCATATTCATTTCTTTCTCTTTTATTATATTATTATAAAAAATCTCAGAAATTTTAGGCATAGGCAGTTTTCTTTCTAACCAGCCTAAAGGGACTTTGCTTAAGTCCTTTTTCCATATTTTTTCGTTATAGGGCTTGAAATACGCCTCGTAAAGCGTCTGCCCAAATTTATTCTTGAGAAATTCTTCAAAATTTTCAGGTTCTTTATTTGATTGATTCAGATCTAGTAAATCATTAACAATTTGTCTCATACTTTCACTATCCATTTGATATAGATGATTTTCTATCGGATAGCTTATGGGTTTATTCATATAGGCTACAGCATTGCGATTACTTTTAGTAAACTCCTTCTCTTTATCAAAAAAATTCCAAAACCACTCCAATACATCGTTTCTCTTAGAATTAAAAACATGACCGCCAACCATGTGATATAAATTTCCATCAATAATATCGCACTTTATTAAACCACCAGGTCTGCTATCTCTTTCAAATACAGTGACTTCAAACTTATCTTTAAATTTATGGGCTAAAGTCATTCCAGATATACCGCTGCCTATAATAGCTACTCTTTTCATTTTTGATATCCTTTTTTAGGTATACTCATTTCTATACTACCTTTTGTTCGAATTTTCTATTAACGACTAATTAATCTCAAGTTCTAATTGAATAATAGTCTATTTTTTAGAAAAAAATTGAAACCTAAACTGAAGGAAACAAAAAAGTTTTCTCATTCGTATGTCTCTCTTCATGTTTCTTTCAATCACACAACCTACCTTTGTAATTAAAGACTGGATAAGGAATTAAAATAAATTTTTAACCCTGCTTTTAAATTAAATTTAGGTTCATAATTTAGATCATTTTTGGCCTTTTCAATACTTGCCAAAGAATCTCTTATATCTCCTTGCCTCGAACAGCCATAAGAGGCATTGACCTTGGAGTTTGTAAGCTTTTTAATCGCATCCCAAAGATCATTAATACTTATTCGCTCTCCACAAGCAATATTATAGACCTCGTGTTGCTTAAATTCTGAGAATAAAGCTTTTATATTCGCTTCTACAACGTTTTCAATAAATGTAAAATCTCTGGTTTGCTCCCCGTCTCCATAAATTTTAACACATTCATTATTTAATGCTCTATCAAAAAACAAGGGTATAACTGCAGCATATGCCCCTTTGGGACTTTGTTTTGGCCCGAATACATTAAAATATCTTAATCCTGTTATTTTCAGATTATAAGTATTACAAAATACTTTCGCATATAGTTCATTTACATATTTTGTAACGGCATAAGGGGAAAGTGGTGCTCCTATTTTGTCTTCGACCTTAGGTAGACCTGGATGATCACCATAAGTGCTTGAAGACGCAGCGTATATAAGTCGTTTTAAACTTTTAGATTCCTTTGCTGCAACTAATATATTTATAAACCCTGAAATGTTAACTTCGTTTGTAGAAACTGGATCGTTTATTGATCTCGGTACTGACCCCAAAGCAGCTTGATGTAAAATAAAATCAGCATCTTGAACAGCAAATTTACATGTATCTATATTACGAATATCGCCTTCGATAAACTCACAATTATCTTTCTCGATAAATTTTTCAATATTATTATAAAACCCAGTAGATAAATTGTCTAGAATAATTACACGTTTTGAATTATATCTTAATAAATACTCAACTAAATTAGAACCTATAAAACCTGCACCTCCTGTTACTAAAAATGTATAGTCTGATAAATCTTTGTTATGGTACTTTACATTATACATCTTTACAATCTTTTTGTAATCTCTTTAAAAGGAAGAGTTCCCTTAATGTCATAAACTATTGAATTTGTATTTCTTAATTTTTGTAAATTCAATATATTAAATTTATTGTGCGCTACTGCGTGAATAATCACATCATAAACTCTATCTAAATTAGCAATTAACCTAATATTATACATTCTTTCAACCTCTTTATGTGATGCCATAGGATCATAAACATCTATTTCAAGGTTAAACGAATTTAATGCATTGTAGACATTTATAACACCCGTATTTCTTATGTCTGAACAATTTTCTTTAAAAGTAAAACCAAGAATCAAAACTTTAGAATTATTTAAAGAAATCCCTTTTTGAGACATTAGTTTAATAACTTCCAAAGCTACAAAGTCACCCATAGAATCATTCAACCTTCGACCAGCCAATATTATTTCTGGACGATATCCAATTCCAGTTGCTTTTTGTGCTAGATAATAGGGATCAACCCCTATGCAATGTCCTCCTACTAATCCAGGTTTAAAATTTAAAAAATTCCATTTGGTTGAGGCTGCCTCAAGAACTGAATGAGTATCTATTTCGAGCTTACTGAAAATTTTAGCTAATTCATTTACGAAAGCTATATTTATATCTCGTTGCGCGTTTTCTATTACTTTTGCAGCCTCTGCAACACGAATTGAAGGAGCTTGATAGGTACCCGCAGAAATAATTGAGTTATATAAATTGTTTATTTTTATTGCCGACTCTTTTGTCGAGCCAGATGTTATTTTCATTATTTTTTCAATAGTATGTTCACCATCGCCTGGATTAATTCGTTCTGGTGAATAGCCACAATAAAAATCAACATTAAATTTTAAACCACTCGCTTCTTCTAATATTGGAACACACTCTTCTTCAGTAGCTCCAGGATAAACAGTAGACTCATAAATAACAATATCTTCTTTACTTAAAACATTGCCCACTGTTTCCGACGCTTGTCTTAAAAGGCTTAAATCTGGGGTTTTATTTTCATCGACAGGTGTAGGAACTGTCACTACATACACATTACACGCCCTAGCAGTCTCAAAGTTATTCGTTAGATACAAGCCTGAACTATAGGGTTTCTTATTCAAAGCATATTTCAAGACGTCAGTTGGAACTTCTTTAGTAGAATCATTACCCTTATTTAACTCTTCTACCCTATTATAATTAATATCAAAACCAATAACGGGATACTTCTTAGAAAACTCTAAGGCCAACGGAAGACCAACATAACCCAATCCTACAATAGCTATTTTATATTTCATTTAATCGCATTTTAATATTGGGCGAATATTAGTCTCTAAACTCTGATTTATTGCAGTAGTAAACATTTACTTTTCCAAATAATTCAATCAGTTTAAAACTTCTAATTTACAAACCAAAATCTCCGTAGAATATTCACACGTAATGTGAAATATTCAGGTTTGGAGAAAAACTTACAAGTGTTGTTCGTATCGTTTAAAGTTAAATACAATTAACTTAGTGATTTTCATCACAACACCTAACTAGATATCCTGTTTCTCCAAGAAATCTTTAAGCCCAAGGAAAACAAAAATTACGAAGACCATAGAAAACAAAACAATTGGTAATAAATATACTTTTTTATGATACCATTCACTTATATCATATCCGGAACTGGGAAAAGAGGCCATTACGTTAACAATATTCATTTTTGTAGCCTTGATACTATCTAATTTAATCCTCTCTCTTTCATAACTTATGCGCTGTCTAATAATTTGAGATTCATCCATTATTAAATTCCCCGAAGAAGACCCTGCATCACCCATATATATATTACCTCCACTCTGGGGCCTGTCTTTTTTGGATTCATTAATTCTAATCTTTAAATATTCACTTGCAAGAGAATCAGTTTTTTCAATTTGAGTAATTAAGGTATTATCCTTTTTAGCAAAGATTTTAATTCCCGAATCCAAAATTTCATTCAAGTATGCATTATCTGAAATCTGCTTCACAAAAGCGCTTTCAATTTCGGGATAAATATGCTTGTCTGTTGAAGCTACCCCAATTCTGTGGATTGTGAAATTATATGGAGTAAGGGAATTTTTATATCTATCATAATTGATTTCTAGTCTAGATACGGAATCTAATCGTGAATAGAATGATGAATACATCTCCGCAATATCATTTTCATCTAAATCCGGCTCAATATAAAATCCTTTTAATTTTGAAGCTTGAGTAGAGGGAATTCCCAACCTTTTAGCAAGTTCCACAGAGTCCTTATCAATTTTTGCTAACTCTTGAAATTGTTTTATGTTTTCGTATACTTGTCTCGCAGATTTGAAATTGGTCTCAATAAATAAGTTTGCGCCATACAATTTCTCGCTTTTCAAATCAATGAAAAGACCCAATGCAACCCCCAATATAACGGCTCCAAAATACCACATAAATCTACTATATAGATGTTTTAAAAAAACTAAAACAAGATGATAGAGCTTCATGAAAACAGCACTAATAAATAGGCCTATTTTATTAAACACTCTTCCAATCATTCTAAAAAACAGCATCATGTCAACCTCTTCAGATCCCTGCTCAGGTTTTTGCAAATCTTTACTCATAATTAATTTATTTAGTTAAGTATTTGTTCTAAAATTTTTCGTGTTATTGTGTATGTTGGTTTAACGCCTGATGTTCCTAATCCGCCGGAGGCTAATGTGCTTCCAGTTTTCAAAGGGTTATCACTAGCATAATACGCGTATCTTACTTTCACATCTTCTCTTATGCTGCCTCTAACTTTTGAAGCTGCTTGAATGGCTTTTTGATAATGTGCGCCTTCCATCTCCAAACCTATAACATTCCAAGTAGATTCAAAAAAGAATTTTAATATATCTTTATTCTGAAGCGACGTTCCTAAAACGGTAATCATAGAGCCTTCACAAACCGAAACTTCTCCACATGCCAACCCTTCTTTTTTCAACTCATTCTCAAAAGGATAATTGTCCGCCGTACCTTCAAAAATATGCGCTGAAGGAATCATAATATCTCCTTTTTCTCCTTCTAGTATTCCCGCCTTACCCATTATAGAAATCGACTCTACATCCAAATGAACTTTTTCTTCATTTCTAAAATACGGTTTCAATAATTCATCCATAGTTTCATAGGCCTGCTCACCAAATGCATAATCCATGACCAATATAACTGGTTTTTTCGATTTTACAGTCCTTTCATTTACAGAAATGTCTAGTTTAGAAATGTCTATTTTTTCAGTATCAAAAATTTGCACATCAATATTTGCGCCCGATGTATCATCAATATAAATCATACCTTCTTTTAGGGCATAATTTTTTACCTTGCTTCTAAGTTGTTGGTTATCGCTTTTGCTCAGGGCTTTATATACTTCAAAAATACTTTGTTTGGATGATAGTGATTTCAAGGCATTAGAAGCGAACAACGTGTTCATAACACTGTGCATATTTGCACTAATTATATGGATAGGCCTTTCTAAAAGCCCTTTTTGATCCAATGTTTCTTTAACCAAGTTTGCCCAAATTTCACCATGAATGTGATGTCCTATTTCTTCTCTTAACACTGGGCTAAACGTTACGGCCCTTTTAATGTTGGCCATTTGCTCTTGAATCGCCAACTTACCCAGCCAATAAATAATATGCAAAAAACGCTCTGGTTGAGATGGTGTTGCAAACTCATCATAAATTCCAGTAATTTCGTTAAATGTTCTCCCCAGAATATTCGCCGTGTAGGTAATAGAAATTTCTCTTTCTTTTTGGGTTAGTTTCTTTCCAGAATTAACTACTTTCTCCAGTTTTAACCAATCTCTTGAAGTTTTACCTTCGTCATTAATTAGAACTCTATTACTTATTTTATGAGACTCTATGAAGAGAAACGTCAAATGGGTAAGAATATCATAAATCTCAGAACGCCCTCTTGTGATTTCGATATTCATTTGTTCATCGTCAATTCTATAGCAATTGCGGCGACGCTTTAACGGTATTATCGGTGTGAAGTGAGAATTTGCATATCCTTCTTCGCTAGTAAGGTTAATTCGTAAACATTCTTCAATACCTTGTGGCAATCTATCTATCACATACAACAAACCTTCAAGTTCTGCTTTTTCTTCTGCAATAGAACCATAAATCTCAGGGCGCAACAATAAAAGAGCATTTCGTAAGGTTTCACCGGAAATTCCCATCGGTTTGTAAAAGCCACGATTGAACAAGTGACGCATGGTAATATACATGCGCTCTATAGCATTAGAGCTTTCTTGAGCTCTTGTTCGTTCATAGCGTTTGGTTTGTTGTTCCATTGGTTTAGAAAAACGATACAAATGTACTATTATTTTTCAACCAAGCCAGAAAGCACATCGGCTATTTTTCTATCATTGGATAGTCTAGGTATTTTGTTTTGCCCACCCAACTTTCCTACAGATTTCATATACTCCTGAAATCCGTTTTTCTTCACTTGAGAAATTACAAGCGGGCGCAAAACTTTCCCATCTATTAAATCGAAATAATAGCTGTTTTGTTGTTGTAACGACTGGTCAATTTTTGCTTCAAGTGCTTTTAGATTATTTGGAGCATTTTCAAACTCTACAAACCATTCATGGTAAGGCAGCCCTTCATCAGGTGTGATTTGAGGTGCTACCGTAAACTCTGAGATTTGGATATCAGAATCCTTAATGGCATCTTCCATAGCTTGCTCTACTTCCTTACCAATTACATGCTCGCCAAACGCCGAGATAAAATGCTTTATTCGTCCAGAAACCACAACCCGGTAAGGACTTGTAGAAGTAAACTGTACAGTATCACCAATATTATAAGCCCAAAGACCAGCTGTTGTTGAAATAATCATGGCATAATTTGTACCAACCTCCACATCTTTTAAAGTGATTCTTTCAGGAGATTCGTCAAAAAAGTTATCAGCCCTCACAAATTCATAAAAAATACCAGAATTTAATTGTAACAACATTCCTTTTTCTTCTTGTTTATCTTGAAATGCAAAAAAGCCTTCACTTGCTGGATATAATTCTATGCTATCAACTTTTCTTCCAATTAAGCCCTCAAATTTTGACCTGTAAGGTTCGTAATTCACACCTCCAAAAATGAATAGATTGAAATTCTTAAAAACCTCTCCTACCTTTTTACCGGTTTTTTGCTGAATTTTTTCGAAATACATTTGAACCCAAGACGGTATCCCAGAAATTACAGTCATGTTCTCGGGCAGTGTTTCATCAACAATTGTATCAACTTTTGTTTCCCAATCCTCAATACAATTTGTTTCCCAAGAAGGCAGTCGGTTTTTCTGTAAATACTTAGGCACATAATGCGCTACAATGCCAGATAACCTACCCAATTGCACACCGTTTTGTTCTTTGAGGATAGGGCTACCTTGTAAAAAAATCATTTTTCCATCTACAAATTTGGAATTCCCCGTTTCATTAATGTACATGAGAATGGCATTTCGTGCAGCTTCTACATGCGTTGGCATACTTTCTTTTGTAATTGGAATGTATTTAGAACCTGAAGTAGTTCCAGAAGTTTTAGCAAAATATAAAGGTTTTCCTTTCCAGAGTATGTTTGCTTCACCTTTAACTACGCGTTCAACGTAAGGTTTCAATCCTTCATAATCCCTTACAGGAACTTGTTTCATAAAATCAGCAGGAGACTTTATAGCTTCAAAATTATGATCTTTCCCAAAGGCAGTATTTGCTCCTTCAGTAATTAAATTTTGAAAGACCTTCTTTTGAGTTTCCAAAGGTTTATTAGCCCACTTTTCAATCTTTTTAGAGACTATTTTTGCAAACGGTTTAGCAAGTAAAGATTTTAAGGACATATACTATTCGAAATCTATAAAATTTGTAGGGTTTATTGGGTAGCCGTCACTCCATAATTCAAAGTGTAAATGCGGCCCTGTGCTTAATTCTCCTGTATTACCCGAAGTGGCAATTACTTCTCCAGCCTTAACCAAATCACCTTGAGCTTTTGTAAGTGCGGCATTATGTTTATAAACAGATATTAGGCCATAGCTGTGCTCCAAAATAATAACGTGCCCTGTACCTGCTGTCCATTCTGCAAAAACAACAATGCCGTCTGCTGTTGCTTTAACTGGGGTGTCTTTAGCCACAACGACGTCAACAGCGAAGTGTTTTTCTTCAACATTGTAAGGCTCACTTGTTGTTCCCGAAACGGGTGGGAACAACACGAAATTTGTTACTGATGTAGCGGTTTCAAACAGGTTATACTTATCTTCATTTTCAACTTTTGCTCGCAATAACGAATCCTCTTTTGTTGGACTCAAATCAACTTCACTTATCTCTAGTTTTGTGGCTTCAATAATGGAGTCTTTATTCAATTGATAAGAACTCACATCTCCTTTTAGCACCTTTTTTATAGATGCAAAATAAAGCTCGTTTGTAGCTAAAACGTGTTTAAGCGAATCTGTTTCAAAACTTAATTCTGTTGCCTTTTTCTTCAAGGCTGTTGAGGAGTAACCTGGAATGTATTCCTTAAGTGGTGAATATGCAATTAATAGCGTTGTTAATCCAATCAAGAGAATACTTGATAAGGTAATAATTACAAAAACATTTAAGCGCGTTAATTTTAAAGACAATCGCTCTTCAAACGTGTTTTCGTTTAAGATTACTAACCTATACTTATCTAATAATTTTTTCTTGAGCTTTTTTTGCTTCTTTTTAGCCATAGTTCGCACAAAATTAAATAAAATAACTAAGCTATTTTATTTTGCTTTTTCTAAAACCGAGTAATACCAACTAAAAACGAATTTATTAAACTTTAATTATTAACTTTGTAGTTTAAAACATTGTGTTATGAGTTTATTTATGTTACCATTAGCTATTGGCCCCATGCAAATAACTTTAATAGTTGTGGTTGTATTGTTGATTTTTGGCGGAAAGAAAATACCTGAGTTAATGCGCGGTTTAGGAAGTGGCATTAAGGAGTTTAAAGATGCCAGTAAAGAAGATGAACCTAAGAACGATAAGGTAGATTAATACTGAATATTATAAAAAATTGAAAACCCAACACAACTTGTGTTGGGTTTGTTTTTTGAATCCTGTCTAGGAAATCGTTATTCATCAATCTTAATCGTCCTTATAATCGCTTCTAGCTCAAACACATAATCACGTTTTTCAACAGAAGGGGCAAATGCAAAACCTTCAGCGATTAACCAGCGGTTGTTTATCTTGTCTTCAATAGCATAATTTATATAAGGGCCAGCCATAAATGCATTTTTTACATTCCACATGCCCTTGGTTTCCAGTGCTGGTTTATTATCTAAAATAGTTTCTCCATGAAACGGCGTGTAAGCCATTTGCGTAACCATAAACGAGCCTTCAACAGGACCTTCAATGTACTTTTCGCCTATAGAATCTCTAATACTAACTATTTGGTTTATAATACTGTCGTTTTTTTCAATGGCATCAAATGGCAATTCGTAAAGCATTAAGTTAACGGTTCCGGTGCGAATGTCTCTTCTAATCCAATAAAAATTCTCATCTTCTTTGGCAATTCTATAAGCACTTGGGAACTCTATGTTTAGACCTAACTTTTCGTTAATCCCACTAGAATTAAAAAGTGACTTACGCATATTTCGCTGTCTTTGTGCTAACTCTATGCTTCTAAATGTTTGAACTATTTTTGAGGCATTTTCCTTAAGTAATTCGATCACCTCATCTTTACTTTCTCCCGAAACAGTTATTACTTTTTGAGGCTTTGCATAAACATTATCTCTATACGTTACTTCGGCAGGTTTGCCTATATATATTTTTAAAACTGTACGCGTTCTTGTAATAAAATCTGTAAATACCTGCGGTGGTATTTGGTTAATATTAAACATTGGTTCAGCTTGAGGCAAACCATAAACGGGTTCAGTAAGCACGTCTCTTATGGCCTCACCAACACGTCCCTTCCAACTTTCGTTATCAATCACAACCGAAACATCGTTAATTTTCCCCTCACTATCAAAGAGAATGCGATCGTTGGATTTACTATCTTTACATGCCACAAATAGCAATGTAATTATCAAAAGGCTACATATTTTTTTCATTGTTTAATGCTTTTAGTTTGCTACTAACCTTTGGCAATTTTGAGTTTCATGCCTGGTTTTAAATAACTACCACTAATACCGTTCCAATCTTTAATATTTTGGATAGAAACTCCAGAAAATTTTTGAGAAATGCTCCATAGTGAGTCGCCACTCTTTACGGTGTAAATTTCAACATCTCCTGTTATGGGTTTTGGTGTTACTTTTTTCGTCACAGCTACTGGATTAGCAACTACGGGTTTTCTTGGGTAAATTGAAAGACGCTGTCCTATACTTAAATTATTATTTCGCAAACCATTCCAACGTTTAATATCACTTACGCGAACGCCATAAATTCTGGCAATCTTCCCTAAATAATCACCTGATTTTACGCGATAGCGAATTTTATCATTCGCATTAAAAAATTGAGGTAATGGTTTTTCTCGTTTCTCTAGTTCCTCCTTGGCAAAAGCATAAATTTTATCTTCATTATTTACAAAAGTGCCTATTACATCCGACGGTAAACGTAAACTATAGTTTTTGCCTTTAATCACAGGGATAATGTCTAATTTGTAAGACGGATTTAAGAATTGTAATTGCTCCACAGGCGTACCAGTCACTTCTGAAACTTGATCCAAAGTTATCATCTGCTTAACCACAACTGTATCCGTTTCAAAATAAGCCGTTTCTTTTTCAGCTCTTTTAAATCCATGTTCTTCAGCATACTCAAAAATGTACATATTTGCTAAAAACGCTGGTAAATACCCCGCGGTTTCTCTTGGTAAATTATGGCGAATGTTCCAATAATTCTCATAACCTCCAGAGCGACGAATGGCTTTGGTGACGTTTCCTGGACCTGAATTATAGGCTGCTAAAGCCAAGTCCCAATCACCAAAAATCTCGTAAAGTTTTGCTAAATATTTTGCAGCTGCTTTAGTGGCCATTATAGGGTCACTACGTTCATCAACATAGCTACTTACATCCAGACCGTATATTTTGCCAGTGCTAAACATGAATTGCCACAAACCAGTTGCGCCAACTCTAGATTTTGCATTGGGTTTAAGCGCAGATTCTACAATAGCTAAATATTTTATTTCTAGTGGAATATTTTGATTATCCAATTCTTGTTCAAACAATGGAAAGTAATACGCACTCAGCGTCATTAATTTTTGAAGATGCTTACTGCGGTGTTTTAAATACGACTTTATAACACGTTCTAAAGAAGGATTATAGGATACATTAAACGGTGTTCTGGCATCCAATTCTTTTAAGCGTTTTTTCAAAGTATCTGTTGGTAATTCCGGAAATTCTACCTCTTCAAAAGTCATTTCGGTTACCGACTTGTATATGGTATCAAAAAAGTTGTTGTTATACAATTCCTTTCGCCATGTAGAATCAATTTTGGCCAAACTTGCATCGTCTACAAGTTGTTTAACAGAAAGGCTATCTTCAGGAATTAGTGCTTCTATAGGGTTTACTTTGTGCCCTTTAGTGTCCACCAAAGTAGTGTCTCCAACTAAAGTAGTTGCTGTTACGGGCGTATCTGGAACTATTTGGGCATAAGAAGTGCCAAAACTGAAAATTAAAAGTAATATTAAAAAACGATAGGTCATAGGGTTGTCCTATTTTGGTTTTGAATGACAGTACAGCTAAAATCGTATTTTTTAATTGAAATACAAAAAGAAGGCTTCATAGTTTGAAACCTATGAAGCCTGAATATAAATTGTATAATCTTTGAGTTCTCGATACGATTACGACTTAAAAGTCGAAATCACTCGAACTAACAACCCATCAACTTAAGCCAAAATAGCCGCAATACCAGGAAGCGTTTTACCCTCTAAACTTTCTAACATGGCACCACCACCAGTACTTACGTAACTTACTTTATCTTGGAAACCAAATTGCTTAACCGCAGCAACAGAATCGCCACCACCAACTAGTGAGAATGCGCCTCCTTTTGTAGCCTCGGTGATAGAATTTCCTAATTCGATAGTACCGTTTGCAAAACTCTCCATTTCGAAAACCCCAAGTGGTCCGTTCCAAAGGATAGTTTTAGATTGCATTACAACGTCATGAAATAGTGCTATAGATTTTGGTCCGGCGTCCACACCTTCCCAACCATCTGGAATAGCTTTAATGTCTACTGTTTGTTTATTGGCATCGTTACTAAAAGCATCAGCTGCAATAGTATCTACAGGAATATGAATCTGAACATTTTTTTCTTTAGCTTGCTTCAAAATATCAAGCGCTAATTCCATTTTATCATCTTCACAAATAGAATTTCCTATGCTTCCACCTTGAGCTTTTACAAAGGTGAATGCCATCCCACCACCGATAATCAAGTGATCTACTTTATCCAAAATATTTTCTATAATGGTAATTTTTGAAGATACTTTTGCGCCCCCAAGAATAGCTAAAACTGGTTTTTCACCTGTTTCCATTACTTTTTTAATGCTTTCTATTTCTTGTGCTAATAAACTTCCAAAACACTTTTTGCCTTCGAAAAACTGAGCTACTATAGTTGTTGATGCATGCGCTCTATGCGCTGTTCCAAAAGCATCGTTCACATAAATATCTCCTAGTTTTGATAATTTTTCGGCAAAACCTTCATCTCCAGCAGTTTCTTCTTTGTAGTAACGTAAATTTTCTAATAATAAAATCTCACCTGGCTCTAAACTAGCTGCTGCAGCCTCAACATCTTCGCCAATGCAGTCTGGAACAAACTTTACACCAACACCTAAAATATCTTCTACTTTAGATACAATATGCTTTAATGAAAACTGCTCATCAAATCCTTTTGGACGCCCTAAATGCGACATTAAAATGCAGCTTCCGCCATCTTCCAAAATTTTGATGATGGTTGGTTTTGCAGAAACAATTCTTGTAGCATCGGTTACCTCAAAATTTTCATTTAAAGGCACGTTAAAATCTACGCGAATTAATGCTTTTTTATTTTCGAAATTAAAGTCGTTTAGAGTTTTCATTATTGTTGTTTACTATTGATTAGATCGCAAATGTAGTCAATTAAATAGCTTTATAAAATGACTTTTTTCACGAAAACGTTTGAAGTGAATTAAATTTATATCAGCTCTGATTTATTGGCCTCTTCAAGCACAAATCCAGAATCAATTAATAGTACTAATTCTTTCATACTTTCGGAAATATTTTTACTGAGTTTCGATTTTAATAACGGTTTCATCAAAATGCCAAAAGGTTTAAAATCTGCAAAGGCTTCAATATTTAATTTTGTTTTTCCTTCTTCAACTTCTTCCAATACAAAATAGCTACTAAAGCGTCTGGTAAAAGGTACATCTGTAGTAGATTCGCCATAAACCAATTGTTGTGGTTTTACTTTTTTGGTTACTGTGGTTTGTGTCACCTCATCGCTATCGTTAAGTAGGCATTGATGCTTTTCTCCAACACGGTTCACTTTGTTTTTTTCATATTCCAGCTTGTCAATGCCTTTTGTCCAAAGTAGTCTGTAGTCAAAATTGCTGATCACTTCATACAAATCGTTAATTGGTAAATTGATAATTTCGGTCTCGTCATACAATTTGTGCTTGGGTACATTATGAGGAATGGGCTTAATCTCTGGAAGTTTAGCTTTTAAATGCTCTAAAGCGCTGTATGAAAATGTAATATCTCCAAAGTCGTAAGATGATGTTAAAACCTCATCGGAATTTCCATCTATAGGTTTTACGCTTTCAGTTAAAAGGGCATATTCTTTTATAGGAACATCATTTTTTAGCAAACGATGCACCTGAATAACAGGACTGCCATAAGGCTTCTTAGTCTCTTTTACTTTTAAAAATTCTATGTCTCCGTAATGCACCACAAACTTAAGTTTCAGGTTATATGCCGAAGTACATGCCCCACATTGGCAAATACGTTGCAATTCGTAACGCTTTAACTGCGTGTGAAACGCCACATACATATTTTCAATTTGTTGCTCAATTTTTGAAACGTCAAAGTCGTCTTCTAGTTTATACAGAAAGAGTGCATCTCCTTCAATTTCGGCCAACTCCAAATTCATGATGTTGCTATCTAAAAGTAACTCCAATAACTCTGAAATGATATGCTGGCTGTGAGTGATGGACGTATGATGTACAAATTCCGTAAAGCCAGAGATATCGGGTATAAATAAAATCGCTTTTTGCGACATGGTTGGTTTGTGTTTGTTTGAGTTTTAAAAATAGTTGGTTTTCGAATGAAATAATTATAAGGGGGTGTTAAAAAATATTGGTTCATTAGTTCAAGAAATTAATTCAAGTTAAGTATAACTTATATTTGTTCAAAAGAGTTGTAAAAACACTCGGATTTGGAGTAAAAATTTACAAAAGACTTAATATCTTGCGTAAGTTGGATTAGAAATGTAAAAATTTTGAATAATAAAACAGTAATTGAAAATATTGACGGGCAATTATTTGAGATAAATATTATCGAACCAGAAAGCTGTAAACAGGCTTCTTTTTCTCATTATTTGCAAAACCATAAAAATGGTGTTTCTCAATTTTTTAAAGAAGACGCATTAAGCTTTGTGAAAGAAATTTTGTCCGAAAATTGGGAAAGTAAAATTTCAATGGAAGTAGCAGAAGAAGCTTTGCAATATTTGATTTTTAATAACAAAAATACAGTTCCGTTCCCTCCCATAGAAAACCCTTCTTTTAAATTTATTGACCTTTTTGCTGGAATTGGAGGGTTTCGATTAGCTCTTCAAAATTTAGGAGGAAAGTGCGTATTTACAAGTGAATGGGATAAATATTCAAAAAAAACATATCGCGCTAACTTTGGGGAAATTCCATTTGGTGATATAACTAAACCAATCACTAAAAGTTATATCCCAGATAACTTTGATGTGCTTTGTGCAGGATTCCCTTGTCAAGCTTTTTCGATCGCTGGAAAAAGAGGTGGTTTTGAAGATACTAGGGGAACATTGTTCTTTGATGTTGCTGAAATAATTAAGAGAAAACAGCCAAAAGCAATATTTCTTGAAAATGTAAAGGGATTAAGAAATCATGATAAAGGAAAAACCTTAGCGACTATTTTGAATGTACTAAGGGAAGATCTTGGTTATTATGTCCCTGAACCTCAAATTATCAATGCAAAAGAATTTGGTGTTCCACAAAATAGAGAAAGAATTTTTATAGTCGGCTTTCATAAGGAGACTAAAATAAAAGAGTTTGGATATCCAAAACCAACAAACCTTGAAGTCGTTCTCGAAGATATTTTGGAAAAGCATGAGGTTTCTGTGAAATATTATTTATCAACCACTTACATAGATACACTAAGAAAGCATAAAGCAAGACATGAGAGTAAAGGCAATGGCTTTGGTTATGAGATTATCCCAAATGATGGAACTGCAAATGCCGTTGTATGTGGAGGAATGGGAAGAGAAAGAAACCTAGTTTTTGACGATAGATTGACAAATTTTGAACCGGTTACTAATATTTCTGGAAAGGTAAACCGTGAGGGTATTAGAAAAATGACACCACGTGAGTGGGCAAGATTACAAGGATTCCCAGATAGTTATAAAATTGTTGTTTCGGATGCTCAGGCATATAAGCAATTTGGAAATTCGGTGGCTGTTCCAGCGATTCAGGCAACGGCAAATGAAATAATCAAAAAACTAAAACAAGTACGTGCTATTAAAAGGTAATAAAGGTGAATGGAGTGAACTTTATGTTCTAGTTTCTTTGCTTGCTGAAGGGAAGCTACATCAATCAGATTTTAATTTAAAAAAAGATCTCAATAATGTTTATGACATAGTTAAAGCTTACAAGAATGAATCTGATTATAGTTTGATGTTTGATAGATATGAAAATGTAGTCTTATCAAAAGTCATCAATGGACAAAATACAGAAATTACTTCTTTCTCTATTGAAGAACTACAAAGAATTTCAAAAACGCTTTATAACGGAATAAAATCAGGTAAAGGAAAATCCTTTGCTATTGTAAATGTTGATGAATTTATACGTAAAGCTCAAATTCAAAAACTAAAAGCTGATGCTAAAATTAAATCTGATATTAAACTAAGAATTTATGATCATCGTTTGGCAAAAGAAACAGATTTAGGGTTTAGCATAAAATCATTATTAGGCGGCAATTCAACATTATTTAATACAGGTGTTGGAAATAATTTCATTTTCTATGTAGAAGACAAGTTAAGAGAATCTGTTTCTGATTTTAATAAAAGAACCTACAAACCCTCTGGGGGTATTTCTAAAATTACCTTTAGGCTTCAGGAACTTGGTAAAGTTGGCGCCTCTTTGCACTTTAACAGTATCCAATCTGCACAGTTATGGAGAAATCTAAAAATGATTGATGGCGATTTACCTGAAATTTTAGCTTGGAGTTTACATTATAGATGGACTGAAAGGGAACCAAGTTTTGCGAAAATTGCAAAAATTCTCGAAGATAGAGATCCATTAAATTTTTATGACAGTCAACATAACCAACAAAAATTATACGAATATAAGTTAAAACGTTTTTTAACTGAAGCTGCTATGGGAATGACGTCTGAGACCCCATGGCTTGGTGAATATGATTCTTTTGGAGGTGTTATTATAGCAAAAAAGGACGGTGATATTGTTTGCTTTCATATATATGATTTCAATTTATTTAGAAACTACTTGATGCAAAACACCAAGTTTGAGCAGCCCTCAACAGGAGAAAATGACAAAGTGCCTGGTACCCCAAGAGAGACTGGAAAAAAATATCATTACGGCTGGTTGGTTAAAAACAATGATCAACTGAGTTTTAAAATAAACCTACAAGTTAGATTTATATAAAATAACTGCAGCAAATTATTTACTGACAAACCACAAAACTCACCCAAAAAAAACAGCCAGCAAACTAGCCCGCGTTAGGGATTGAGGCATTTGTTGAAGCTCCCCGACGCAGGAGGGAGCGACTGCCGAAAGCCCGACCCGACCTTAGGAGGGTAACGCCCAAAATAATATAAAAAAATCGTTTACATTTGTTCGATGCTGTTTCAGGATGTTTTAGGGCAAGAACACATAAAATCGCACTTAACGCAAAGTGCTGATTACGCACGTATTCCGCACGCGCAGTTGTTTGTAGGGCCAGAGGGTAGCGGTACTTTGCCTATGGCCATTGCTTATGCGCAATACATTTTGTGCGGTAATGCTAATGGCGAAAACACTTCGGGAAATGACGCTTGCAACCTTAAGTTTAAAAACGTTTCGCACCCTGATTTACATTTTGCTTTTCCGGTAACTACAAGCAATAAGGTGAAGAGCAAACCTGTTTCTAATTTTTACCTTGAGGAATGGAGACAGTTACTAAACGCGCAACCTTATGGTAATTTGTTTGATTGGTATAGATTGCTTGGTGTGGACAATAAGCAAGGACAAATTGGTGTTGATGAAGCTGTTGAAATTGTAAAATCGCTCTCGTTAAAATCCTATGAAGGTGGCTATAAAGTGATGCTGATTTGGATGGCTGAAAAGATGAATACTGCTTGCGCCAATAAACTACTTAAGCTAATAGAAGAACCGCCTAATAAAACTATTTTTATATTGATTGCGGAGGATGAGGAGCAGATTATTAATACCATCCGTTCGCGTTGTCAAATACTGCATTTTCCGCCTTTGGCAGAGGAGGTTATTAAAGATTCACTTATAACAAACTATAATTTAGAGGTTTCTGTTGCTACCAAAATTGCGCACCAAGCAAATGGTAATTACAACAAAGCTTGCGATTTGGTGTATCACGACTCGGAAGACACCCAATTTGAGACTTGGTTTATCTTTTGGATTCGTAGTGCATTTAAGGCCAAAGGTAACAAGAGTGCTATTCATGATTTGATTTCATGGAGCGAGGATATTGCCAAAACTGGTCGTGAAACGCAAAAACAGTTTTTGAGTTTTTGTTTAGATTTTTTTAGGCAAGCGCTTTTGCTAAATTATAATGCTACGGATTTGGTGTATTTAGAACCAAAAACCGATAAGTTTAAACTGGAAAACTTTGCGCCTTTTGTGCACGGAAACAACATCATGGAAATTAGTGAAGAACTGCAAGATGCAATTTACCATATTGAGCGCAATGGAAATTCTAAAATTATCTTGACTGACTTGTCTATTAAGCTGACGCGGTTGTTGCATAAGAAGGCTTAGGCTTTTAAAAACTGGCAATATAATCCTCCAAACTTTCAGAGCGCTCTAAGCCTATTTTTTTTCGAATTCTAGATCTTGAAATATGAACGCTATGGGTAGCTATATTTAAAATTCTTGCCATTTCTTTAGTGCCAAATTTTAGTTTTATAAGAGCACAATGTTTTCTTTCCGTAGCGCTTAAATCTGGATGTTTTGCTTTTAGTTGCGTGTAAAATTGGTCGTTAACCTCTGTGAACCTT
>JBMHCT010000033.1:0-39919 GCA_049889775.1 Jejuia sp. | reverse complement strand
TACTACTCCCTAGCTTGACCAAAAAACGGGTAGATTTGGCAAAAGCTACCAAAGGGCAACTATTGCTTATCGCCTGGCGTACTTATGTGACAATGCGAGCAATTTAGTTTTGCAGCATAGGCAAAATAAGATATATTTGCACCCGCAAAAGGCCTCGTGGCGCAACTGAATAGCGCATCTGATTACGGCTCAGAAGGTTGCAGGTTTGAATCCTGCCGAGGTCACACAATCGGAGAATTGATTCACAGGAATTGGTTCTCCTTTTTTTATGTTTGAGATTTCCTTCGATAAAATCGGAATTGACCCAAAAATTGCATTCACTTTTGGGGTTCGAACTCGGTTGTTTGACTTGTCGTAACCCAACCCGGATGGAAAGACTAAATGTTGCAGTTTTTGTCGTTGTTTTAAATCTCCATCTACCCAAATCTTCTCTAGAGATTCGGATAAAGTAAGGGCTTTATCAATGGCCAGTTCAAGGTTCGAACTATTAAGTGATGGATTTTCAATTTTTAACTGTAGTTTGTCTTTTTGAGTTTCATACTTGTCTTTAAACTTTTTGTAAATAGTGCTGTCTAATTCTCCAAGGGCATACCGCTCTTCAATAGAGTCTATTTTTGTGTCTAGCTCTGTAATTGTTTTTTTAATGGACTTCTTTTGGACTCTTAACTCTTTAGTGATGTTGTCATAAGTATAGGTCATCACTTCTTTTACAATATCCTTGTATTTAGGATCTAGTTGATAGGTTTTTAAATCATCAGTAAAGTTAGTGTGAAGTGCTTTAGCAGATTTGTTGCAAGAGCACCCTTTAGTTCTACATTTATAGTAGTAGAGTCCTTTTTTCTTAACAAGGTATCCAGTCAGAGGAAGTTTACAGCTATCGCAATAGATAAACTGCTTTAAAGGAAGATTTTCATTTTCTGTTTTTCGGTGTTTTGGATGATGCGTTTCAATAGCATTAATCTTTAAAAAATCCTCTTTAGACACAAGAGGTTTGTGTTTTCCTTCAATGACTTCACCTGGTATCATTTTACTTATAAGTACCCCACAGTAAAAAGGGTTTTTAAACACTTCACTGAGTCTTCGCTCATCAATTGAAAATCCAAGTGACTGAAGCTTTTCTATGATCTCTACATTGGTGTAAATTTCTTTTAATTTCCAAGCAAAAGCTTTTTTAATAAGCTTTCCTTCTTTTGAAGGAACAATCTCCCAATCTACAGCTTTATGATACTTCTTTTTATTGATGTATCCAATGGGTGGGTTCCATAGCCAATAGCCTTTTCGAAGAAGATCGGTCATGGCTGTTATCGTCTTATCTCTTCTTAGCTCATTATCAAATTGGCTAAACATATAAAACAGGTTCTGCTGGAACTTTCCAGCGGCTGAGGTGGCATCTACTTCTTGAGTGACAGCTTTAACTTGTATTCCTTGGGAAAAAAGCTCTTGCGAGATTTGCGCTGCACTACTTCCAGTTCTTGAAAACCTATCGTAAGAATAAACTATGATATACCCCACAGAGCCACTTTGTCTTACGTATTTGAGCATTCGTTTAAACTCTTTACGCTCATCACTTTTAGCAGACTCGTAAGTCCCTCCAAAATACCCTACCACGCGAAAACCATTAGATTTAGCATAGTTCTCACAATACCTTTTTTGAGTTTCAAGTGAGGTATTGGTATCGGCCTGCTCTTTGGTAGACACCCTAGTGTAGATAATCGCATTATTGTTTTGGCCAAGTTCGTTTTTCGCTGGGGCAAATGCTTTGAATTTTTCAAGTGTGGTCATAAAGCGTTAGTTAATGGCTGTTTACAACGATGAGGCAATACGCCTCAAGTGATTTTAAAATTTCATCTATGTTCTCATCTTTCTTGCAGATAATTGAAAGTTTTTGTCTGACAATCTCTCTTTTCTGCTCGGTTATAGCATCATCTTCTAATGCATAACGATCCTTTTGGTCCATATCGAGTTAGGATTAACTCGGGCTGACACGGCAGGGACCGGTGTGGTGATACAAAATGCTTCATACTATTTGGTTAAGATGGTTAGTTTGTAATTGTCTTGTGCTCTTGGCTCAATAAGTAGCCTTGCTGTCTTGGGCAGTTTGTTGTTTAAAAAGAAATCCGCCAGCTGCTTGGCTTTTTTATGGTCTTCCCGAATAATAAGCGGTTTTATGTTATCATTGTCTACAAGAAGCTCAATGTACTTTGGAGACTTAAACATAATAATCTCTCGAATTTGATTTTCTATTTGACTGAGGTATGCAATGTCTTTTTTCACTCTTTGAAACTCAACAGACACTATTTGCTCAATAAAGGGCATTAGAGGAATACACATATAAGCCTTATCGTTTATCATCTCCAAAAACTTTTCTGTAATGGCTTTATTACCATCTCTTATATGATACTCTCCAGTTTTAGGAAAGTAATAAAAGGACATCGGCTTTTTATCTATTAAAATGCTATCAATAACAGCATCGCTAAATGGGTTTATCTCCATCCCATGAAAATGAAGTAAAAGCGGATCATTTAAAATAGATTCATAAATCCCTAAAGATGAATCAACAACCTTTTGTTTTTTTAAAAAAGCAATATGCTTTTCAAGTTTGGATTTAAAATACCCTTTCTCGCGTGGCTCATCCCAAACCATTTTAGCAAGCTCAGCAAGTTTTGTGGTGTTTATGCCAAATGCACTAAGCTCGTCTACTAAACAAAGCCATAAGGCCTGAGGCACATTCATTTTGGCTTTTTTACCGGCATCAAAAAAAGGAAGCACTTCTTTTGTTTTCCAATAAGTCACCATACGAGGGCTAATACCAAAATACTTGGGCAGTGTAAAGCGCTGTCCTAACAAGTCTTTTTTAAAATCTAAATCGCTGTTCACATACAAACTTTACACAAATGTAAATTAATTATATAATTAAAACAAGGAAATGTTAATTTTCATATTTTGTTAAAAAGATAATGCCATGAAATTTTTAACCATTAAATTTAAAACTAAGATTAATTCGATATAAATGGAAGTAAATACATTTAAAAAAGAGTTGTTAAAAATAAATACGGATTACATTGGTAAAATAAATCAAGAAAAGCAAATAGAGAGAATTGAAACAGTTAATGCGCTGAATGAATTGCATCCTGATTATTTAAAAATGAGTGACTCTTTAAAATACATGTTAATTGATGAGTATATGTACTTATTGTCCTTTTACAAAGACAATGAAGTGTTAGAAATACTAAGTAGGTTTCATTTAACGTTTTTCACACCTAAAGTATTTATTGATTATAAAAGTGTATTAAAATCAATTCAAAAACATAACGCTGACAGCTCTTTACTTTTTCCCGTAGAAACAATCTTTTTAGCTTATAATGTTTATAGTAGATTAATTGTAAAAGAAGCTATTTGCAATGATTTGAATATTGATTACACAAAAATTGCTGAGAAAATGAATAGACAATACAAAGCAGGTAATAGTCCTAAGCCTCTTGTTGATCAGATTGACTTTTTAAAACAAGTAAAAAAGCTTTTAAAAGAGCATAAAATTCATTTTCGATTTAAGGAACAAACTCCATTTACCTCAATCTCTCACGAGTTTAAATTTTCTTACAAAGGAATTTTTAGGAATTTATATGATACTTTATTGGAGTTAAATAAGCAGATAATTCCAAACTTTAATCAGGCAGATTTAAAAGTAGAATTTTACGATTTACTTTCACTAATACTTCGAGATAAATCAATATTAAATATCAACAGTGAATCTGAATTACTTTATGGTGAACCTGGAAATACAAGGTTTAAAAAGAAAACTATAGAACATTTGTTTTTAAGATAGTTCATTCTATGTTTTCTTCTAAGAGCGCTTTTATATCGTCATAGTGGTAAAACACCCTATTTCCAATTTTTGATTTTCTAATGTTATATTTTTCTGCAAAGGAGTTCATAACAGTGTTTCCGTAGTTAAAAAACTGTTGCACTCTATTTTTTGGCACCCAATTGCCAAAATCAGGCTTAAAGTTATCGTCCATAATTCTATCAAATTATTCTGTTTAAAATTCATTTTGTTGCAAATCGAAACGCTTTGTATGCAATACGCTTCGTTATTATTTCAAATAAAAATCAAAAATAAATCAGTGTGATATCAAATTGTGGAACAAAAACCTGACGTTTGAAAAAACCTAAAATGTGTCATGTCAGATTTTTGTTCCAAATTAAAATGCAGCACAGGGATATGTTTGTCAAATAATTTTTTAATATTTAAAATATGAACAATGATTTTATCAAAATGGATCACCCAGAAATCGTTAGAATTCTTGAAATATCAGAAGATCCACAATCTGTTATTTGTATCACAAATGAAGATAAACCTGGGATTACTGAATTAACTATTTGGAAAAAAGCTTTTACTATGGCAATTCCATTTGAACATTCTAATGAAGATCTAAAGCCGTTCTAAAACCGGTATGTACACTTCCAGTGTCGGGGGTAGTTTTCATGCGCATGCTGTTTCGGTAACCGCTACAATAGCTGTCGTTACATAAAAAGCTACCCCCTCTTGTAACTCTTTTTAGGGCATGGGGCTCGTTAGAGTCATAGCTTGTCTCAGGTCCTTGTGGATTGTGGGTGGTTTTGTTAGCTAAAGTTTTGTAGTAGTCTTCGTGGTATAAGTCGGCGCACCATTCCCATACATTGCCTGCCATATCATAAAGCCCATATCCGTTTGCCTGATAGCTTTGTACGGGTGCTGTCAAATAAAAGCCATCCCGTTCTTCGTTTCTGTAGGGAAAAGCACCTTCCCATGTATTGGCTTTGGGTTTTCCTGCGCGTAAGTCTTCATTGCCCCAAGCATAGACTGCATCTGTAAGTCCAGCTCTACTGGCATATTCCCATTCGGCTTCTGTAGGGAGTCGTTTGCCTGCCCATTCGCAATAAGCAACCGCATCAAACCAACTCACATGCACGACAGGATGGTTTTCTTTTCCAACTATAGAACTGCCTGGTCCTTCAGGATGTCTCCAATTGGCGCCTTGTCGCCATTGCCACCACTGGCTTACATCCTGCAGAGATACAGGCTTGTCTGTAGGCACAAAAACCAGTGATGCGGGTGCCAATTGGCTCGCGTCGGGTTTTGGGGTTCCCGGAGGTAATTCTTTTTTAATTTCTTCCCAATCAACGGCTTTTTCAGCAGTGGTTACATAACCAGTCGCTTCCACAAAAGCTGCGAACTGCGCGTTTGTCACCTCATGGACATCCATCCAAAAGGAGTCAACCACTACCTCATGCTTTGGATACTCATCTCGCCATGCCTGATTGTCATCTCCGCCCATAGAAAACGTGCCGCCAGGGATAAGCACCATCTCTTCTTTATTAACATCAATTTTTTGTTGCCATGTTGTACGAACTGATGAATTAAATCGACTTTGGGTGGGAGTGCAGCTATGACCAGTGGTTTGGGGTGGTTTAGGCGTTTGTCGGCAGCTCACAAAGAATATAAGAGTTAATACAAAATATCGAGATGTCATATGATCAAAATTAAAAAACCAAACAAATATTTGTTTGGTTTTTCGGAATTAATTTAAAATATTCTTACTCTTCTATAGCCGTCATCTTCCAAACGATATCGCCATTCTTTTGATTTTTTAGTTCCCTCAACATATACATTGATGTCGTAGCGACCTTTAAGTAACTTTAATTTACTAAATGTTATGTCATTTCCTGAACTTAAAATCTTTTGTTTGTAAATTTTACTATTGATTTTTAAACACAAAAAACTGTCATCTTCAAATAATTCGTGTATGATATCTTCAACGACAATTGTATAATTTTTTGTTTTTGCCACATCTACTGGCCATCCTAAATTGGGTCTTTTTTCAAAGTAATATAAAGTGGTTACTTTTTGTTGTGGATACCCTATACCATTAGCGGCTCTATCAACAGTGCCATACCAAGAAGTAACATCGTCAAACCAAGAACTATATTGTTGATTTAGCTTTTTTAATAGCTTTGGATTTTTCTGAGCAATATTTTTTCTTTCAGCAGGATCTGAGTAAATATCGTATAACTGATTGCCATTAATCATTTTATATCTTTCAGTCCGAACTAAATAGTTTTTGTCTCTATTTTCTTTAAAATTTTCTCCTCTAGAAAAATGATATATAAACTTTCTGTCATCTGGCCAAGAACTAGAGTCGGACTCAATTAAAGGCAATAAACTTTTTCCATCAGGTTTTCTAGATGGATTTGCTTTTATATTACAAAGATCTAGTATGGTTGGTAAAATATCTAAATTACTTACCATTCTGTTGATTTGTTTTCCTTTTTGAAATTTTCCTTGCCAGCGAATAAACATTGGAACTTTAATTCCTCCATCATACATTTGTGCTTTAGACCCTCTCAAACCTCCATTATACCTTGACTCGAATACCTTAGGTCTTTCTTGATTAGCACTCGACCCCAATTGAGGTCCATTATCTGAGGTGAAAATTACAATCGTGTTTTCTGCAATACCCAAATCTTTCAGCTTTTGCATTAACTTACCAACTCTTTCATCTACTTTGGCAATCATGCCGTAGACATCTTTTGTGTGCCAGCTTAAATCGTAATTATTATAGGGTTTTATATATTGATCATTAACCTGTTCTCCGTCTGCATGTGTATGTGGAAGATATGTAGCTATATAGGTAAAAAAAGGTTTCTTCGCTTTTGCTTTTTCCAAGATAAATTCTGTTGCTTTTTCAAACACAATATCTGTTAAGAATGATTTGTTAGGATATTTAACTTCTTTTCCATTTTCCATCATGACAGGTCCGGTTCTCGATACTTGCATCTCTTCCCACATAACATCGGTATCAAAACCTTGATCCATAGCTCTTAGCGGATAATTATATCCTAAATGCCATTTCCCAAAAATCCCAGTTGCATAGTTGGCTGTTTTTAGATATTCTGCTATGGTTATCTCTTCAGGGAACATGTTTACTCTGCTTTGATAGGTGTCTGTAACTCCCGTTCTATAGTTATATCTGCCTGTAATGATTCCTGCTCTTGTTGGAGCACAAATTGAAGGTGTAAAGTAGTTATTGAATGTAATTGATTCTGACCTTAACTTATCTAGATTTGGAGTTTTGAGATAAGGGTTTCCAATTGATCCAAAATCTCCATATCCTTGATCATCAGTCAGTATGAGAATAATGTTAGGTTTTTCTTGAGCTTTTAAGAGAAAACTAGTTGTAAAAAGAAATATGAAGAATATAAATCGCATGATTTATTTATAAATTTAATAGGTAATGTCTTCCCATGCCTGATTGTAATCTCCGCACATAGAAAAAGTGCCACCTGGAATAAGCACCATACCCTCTTTGTTGACTTCTGTTGGCTCTTGCGATGTTGTGCTAAATGGTGAATTAAATTGACTTTGCGTAGGAGTGCAGCTATGACCAGCGGTTTGCGGTTGTTCGGGTGTTTGTTGCCATCTCACAATACCCAGCAAAAAAAGGTATTTTAAATAATTCATGAAATAACAGTATTGTTATTTAACCAAAAAATTGAAAGTGGTCATAGATATATGTTTTTTTAAGCTCCAATTTAAACGCTTGAACTTGGGTCTGTTACGGCATTGGCAAAGCCCCAAAGGGCAAACAATGATGTTAACAATACAAATGGAATAAATACTTTTTTTGAAACTACTGGAATTGTATTGGATGTTTTCATAAAATATGTTGTTTAGTTATTTTTTTGAATGAGCTTAGTTGGCAAATCCTTGATTTGAGCACAACTTAGCTGTTCCATAACTTGAGTTAATTGTTGTTTTAGCATGCTAATAGTGTGGTTTCCTCCTTTTTTTCCAAGTGCCGAAACGCCATACATAAAGGTCCGCCCCATAAAGCTAAAATCAGCTCCAGAAGCCATAACACGCGCCACATCTGCGCCTCCACGAATGCCACTATCCATCATCACATTTAATTTGTCTTTGTAAAGGGGGGCTATGCTTTTCAAGGAGTCTATAGTAGCCTGGCCAACATCAACTTGTCGCCCTCCATGATTGGAAATAATGACTCCATCTAAGCCAAGCTGATATGCCTTTTCAACATCGTGTATTGACTCGGCTCCCTTAAGTACAAGCTTACCTTTCCACATATCCCGAATTTTTTTGATTTTTTCCTCATTCAAACGGCCAGAAAAAGTAGCATCCATAAATTTTGCCAATTCACTTAAGTTTAAGTTTTTGGGCATATAAGGTTTAAGTATTTCAAAACTGGGTTGTCCGTTAATTAGCGTTTGTAATGACCAATGCGGTCTTTTCATGGCATTGACAATATTGGTTAATGTCATTTTGGGTGGCATGGACAATCCGTTTCGTATGTCTCTTGGGCGATAGCCAAATGATGGCACGTCAGCGAGTATGACAAGTACTGGGCATTCAGCATCCTCGGCTCGTTTTAAAATATCTTGAGTAACCCGTTCCTCTGCTGGGTGATAAAGCTGAAACCATGCCTTGCCTTCCGTAATTTCAGCAATTTTTTCAATACTTGCCGTGGTAACGGTACTTAATATAAAAGGAATGTTGTGCTCAAATGCTGCCTTGGCAAGTATCTCAGGCGACTTGGGCCACATCAAACCTTGCAAACCAACAGGTGATATACCAAAGGGCGCATCATACATATGTCCAAAAAGTTCCGTTTTTAAACTAGGTGGGGTATAGTCAACCAAATATTTTGGCTTGAGTTCTACAGCTCGAATCCGATCTGTATTCTTTTTTAGGTTTACATCGTCATTACAACCACCATCTAAATATTCAAAAGCAAACTTTGGAATTTTACATTTTGCACGTGCTCTTAGATCTGGAACCGATGGGTATTTATAATTTAGTTCACTTTTCATCTATTGTTATTTAAATCATATATTTTGTCCATCAATACCCATTTAGTTCCCTCTGGTGTGTTGGGTAAAGCTTGTTGAAATTTCCACATTAATGCTTCCCATTCTTGAACTTTTGGATTATACGCATCCATATTTGCTTTTTTCTCAAAAGAAAATGTTTCATCGACCTCTAAAATCATAAAGAGTCGATTAGCTGCATTATATATTTGGGCACCGTGAATTCCCGAACTGCGAATACTCTCGTTAATTTCGGGCCAGACATGCTGATGATACTTAATGTATTCAGCTATTTTTTTTGGATCATCCTTTAGGTCCAAGGCTAGGCAATATTTTTTCAATGTTACTGCCATTATTCCTTGCTTAATGCTCTATCCAAATGCGTGTAACCCCCATCTACATAGACCAACTGACCGGTTGTGTGACTCGACCGTGACGAAAGTAAAAAGGCAACTGTATTGGCGATTTCAATAGCAGTAGTCATGCGTTTCTCTAGTGGGATTTTTTGTGTTATTGATTTCAGCTTTTCTTTTGGATCGTCAAAAGTGTTAATCCATTTTTCATAAAGAGGTGTATAACACTCAGCAACAATAACAGCGTTTACTCGAATGGAATAGGGTAATAGCTCAACAGCCCATTCGCGTGTAAGTGCATTGCGCCCACCATTTGCTGCAGCATATCCGGAGGTGCCTCCTTGACCTGTCACAGAGGTCTTAGAACCTATATTCACCACAGCACCTTTACTTTTTTTAAGCGCTGGAAGAAGTAATTGAGTCATTTGGTAATAATGCGCCAGATTTCGCTTTATAGACTCCATAAAATCATGATAATTCCCATGCTCCAGTCCAACTCCATCATTTACTCCTGCATTATTTACAAGCCCATCAATACGACCGTATTCACGCAAGACTAACTTTACAGCGGCTTCGCATTCTTCGGGCTTGGTGAGCTCTGCATAGGCATAACCAACCCTAAATCCGTTCTCTTTATACAGTGCAATCGCTTTGTCAATGTTTGGCTTGTTTCGTCCCACAATTACGGGAATAGCTCCTTCATCAGCCAGTAACGAAACGATGCCCGCTCCAATTCCCTTTGAACCGCCCGTAACGACAATTACCTTGTTTTTTAAACCTAAATCCATATCAAAGATTGTATATTAATTGTGCATTTTTTCGCAGTATTTTCTCTTTAGTTTTCTCGTCGTGTTGTTCTAAGTAGTCCATAATTATGGCGAGTACTTTACTATAGTCAGCTGCCAGTAAGCAAACAGGCCAGTCGGAACCAAACAGCAAACGAGTTGGGCCAAAAGTAGAAAACACATGATCTAAAAATGGTGTGAAACTATCTTCTGAAAAAATAAAGTTTTCGGCTTCTGTAACCATACCTGAAATTTTACAACTCACATTTTTAAAACCGGATAAGGCAGCTATATTTGCCTTCCATTCGTTTTCTATTGGAGCCGAAATAGTTGGTTTGGCAATGTGATCCAAAATAAATTGTTGTTTCGGAAATTTTTCAACCATTTGAATAGCTGCAGGTAGTTGATGCGGAAAAATAAGTATATCAAAAGTTAGCTTATGCTTCGCAAGTTTGCTGATACCCTTTTGAACATCCTCGCGAAGTAAATAGTCTTCTTTTTCGGCTTGTACAATATGGCGCACCCCTTTGAACAGGGGATCGCTAGCAAAATGCGCCAGTCGGCTTTCTAATTGCCCATCTGTCAAATCTACCCAGCCAACTACTCCTTTGATGAATGGGTTTTGCCTTGCGCATTCCAACAAGAAGTTTGTTTCTTCTTCTGACTGGTCCGCTTGAACTGCGATACATCCACCAACACCATTTTTTTCAAGTATAGGTTTGAGATCTTTTGGAAGAAAATCTTTGCGAATAACTTCCATAGTATCATCTATCCAGGCATCTCTGACCGGATTATACTTCCAAAAATGTTGATGGCTATCTATAATCATTTGTATGCGATACACGTTTGTTTTGAAACCCCTAAACCTTCAATGCCTAATTCAACCACATCACCCTCTTTTAAATATCGAGGCGGGGTAAGCCCCAATCCGACGCCGAAGGGTGTTCCAGTAGAAATAATATCTCCAGGAAGTAAGGTCATGAATTGACTTATATAGCTCACAACATGTTGGATATTAAAGATAAAGTCAGACGTGTTGCTATTTTGCATTTCCTCACCATTGAGTTTCAACCAAAGATTTAGGTTATTAGGGTCACCAATTTCATCTGGTGTAGCAATAAAAGGACCAATGGGCGCAAAGGTGTCACAGCTTTTTCCTTTTACCCATTGACCGGAACGTTCTAGTTGAAAGGCACGTTCACTAACATCATTATGCAGTACATAACCCGCAACGTGGTTTAATGCATCTGCTTTTGTTACATATGATGCCTTCTTACCAATCACCACAGCCAATTCTACCTCCCAATCTGTCTTTTGACTGTTTTTTGGAATGATAATGGGATCATTTGGGCCAACAATAGCCGAGCTTGCCTTAAAGAACAGTACGGGTTCCTCTGGAATATCCATACCACTTTCAGCAGCATGTTTGGCATAGTTAAGTCCAACACACACTATTTTGGATGGTCGAGACATAGGTGGTCCAAGTCGAACATCATCTCCTGCTTTTGGACAGTTTTCGTGGTTATTATCCAACCATACTCTTAGGTTGTCAATGCCGTTAGATCCAAAAAATGCTTCGTCATAATCTTTTACAAATGCAGAAACATCTAGCTTAGTGCCATCTGCTAGTAATACACCTGGTTTTTCTTCATTGATTGCTCCGAATCGGATAAGTTTCATATTGTATTTATTTTGAGTTTAATGTTATATATCCCCCATCAATACCGTAGTTAGAACCTGTAATAAAGCTAGCTTCATCTGAGCATAAAAACAATGCTAGATCAGCAACTTCTTGGGATTTTCCCATTCGACCTATAGGCTGGGTTTTTGAAAGTTTTTCAAACATTTCCGTTTCATTTCCGGGATAGTTTTTCTTAATAAATCCATCTACAAAAGGAGTGTGAACACGAGCTGGAGATATACAGTTACAACGTATTTTGTGGTCAATATAATCCTTTGCAATAGAATAGGTCATAGTAAGTACAGCACCTTTGCTCATGGAGTAGGCAAATCTGTCGGAAATGCCCACAGTTGACGCAATGGATGCCATATTTAAAACAACACCACCACCACTATCCTTCATAATTGAGATGCATGCCTTTGCACAATTGTAAACGCCTTTGATGTTGATTTCGTAAAGTTTATCTAAGTCTTCCTCTGTGCAATCTTCAATGTTTCCCACGTGGGCTATGCCAGCATTATTTATTAAAATATCTATTGAAGACGATAGAGCAATTTGATTGACAGTGTCGTTAACACTATTGAAATCAGCGACATTGCACTTAAATCCTTTCGCAATAAAACCAGCTTTTTTAATTTCTGAAACTGTTTTATTTGTGGCTTCCATATTCAAATCTAAAATGTGTACGTGGGCACCACTCGCGGCAAATGTTGTGGCAATGGCACTTCCAATACCGCTACCTCCGCCAGTGAGGACAACTCCTTTGTTTTTTAGAGAAAATTTTGTTTTCATGTGTATGTGTTACAGTGATAATCCTCTTTTCCATGGAATAAAATCGTTTTGACCCAATCTCCGTGCGTTTACTTCAAGCTCGCCACTTGCTACCTTTATAATGTATGATAAAAGTGCTTCGCCACAGCTTTTGACGGTTTCCGAACCATCGATAATACCTCCTGCATTAAAATCAATGATGTCATTCATTTTGTTGAAAACAGCAGTATTTGATGATATTTTTATAACGGGTACAGCAGGGTTACCTGTAGGCGTTCCCAACCCTGTTGTAAACAAAATAATGTTTGCTCCTGAGCCAGCAAGACCGGTTGTAGATTCAACATCATTTCCAGGCGTACATAAAAGGTTTAAACCAGGCTTTGTAAGCTGTTCCGTATAGTCTAAAACATCAACTATTGGTGAGGTTCCTCCTTTTTTTGCAGCACCCGCCGATTTGATGGCGTCTGTTATAAGTCCATCTTTAATATTACCTGGTGAAGGATTCGCATAAAAGCCAGCCCCTAGTGCAGTAGCCTTATCGTTGTACGCTTTCATTATATGTGCAAATTTTTGCGCTTTATCTACATCTACACAGCGGTTTATAAGCTCTTGTTCAACTCCGTTTAGTTCGGGGAATTCAGAAAGGATGGCTGCACCACCCAAACCAACAACCAAATCAGAAACATAACCCAAAGTTGGATTGGCAGAAATTCCAGAAAATCCATCCGAACCGCCACATTCTAAGCCAATGCTAAGCTTACTCAGCGGAGCTGGTTCTCTTGATGTTTTATTAGCTTCAATAAGCCCAACAAATGTTTTTTTGACAGCCTCGGATATAAATGCTGGTTCTGAACTGCTTTGTTGTTGCTCTAAAAAATACACGGGCTTTTCTGAATCAGGGGCAATTCGCGCTAATGCACGTTCAAGTATATTCATCTGTGCGTGTTGACAACCCAAACTCAAGATGGTTGCACCCGCTACATTGGGATTGTTAATGTATCCTGCTATTAAATTACAAAGCGTTACAGCATCAGATGTTGAACCTCCGCAACCACCATCATGTGTTAAAAAGTGGATCCCGTCAACGTTGGGAAATAGTGGGTTTTTCTTCTTTTTTTTGTTGACTATAGTCAGGTCTACATCCATAATTTCTTGTACGGAGGCACCTGATTTATACTTATCTATTAGTAGAGAAATATCAAAACTTTGTTTCGATTGGTTTTCATATCCCAGCCCTTTTAACATGGTTACTTTAAGGGTTTCTATATTCCTGTTTTGGCAAAACACCAAAGGAATTACAAGCCAGTTGTTTTCTGTTCCAACACGACCATCATTACGATGGTAGCCCAAAAAATGTTTCTTTAAAAAAGGGGTAAGGTTTGGTGAAGTCCAGTTTTTATCAATGCTTTTTTTGGGAATCGTATAGGCTTCGGTTTCGTGTATAATATTCTTTGTTGTGATAACTTCTCCCATGGCAATTTCATTTTTTGCCTTGCCAACAATCACTCCATACATATAAACTTCTTCGCCAATAGCAAGATTGCGAACAGCAAACTTATGCTTAGCTTTTACATCAGACACTAGTGCAAAAGAAACTCCGTCCAACTCAACAAGATCCCCTTTAGATAAATTTGTCAATGCGACTATTATATTATCCGAAGAATGAATTCTTAATATTTTATTCGTAAACATTACTTTTTTTTATCAAAATCTTTAATTCCATTCCAGAGTTTATCTTATAAAACTATTTATCAAATATTCTAATTTTTCTTGTTTACCACTAGTCAACTCAAAAGATTCGTTTAACGCATTCTTATAAAGATCCAATAAAGACAACTTTCCAGCTTCAAAATCATTTCCTGGTCCCGAATTGAATGATTCATATCGGTTTTCTTTTAACTTTAAATAATTTGAATCTTGAATAATCTTGTCAGCAATTAATAGTGCTCTAGCAAAAACATCAGCACCACCAATATGAGCAATAAAAATATCCTCTAAATCAGTGGAGTTTCTACGGATTTTCGCGTCAAAGTTAATACCGCCTCCCATTAAGCCACCTTTTTCAAGGATCACCAACATGGCTTGTGTAATTTCATAAATATCAACTGGAAATTGATCAGTATCCCATCCATTTTGGTAATCCCCTCTGTTTGCATCAATACTTCCAAGCATTTTTTCATCCGCTGCGACAGTAAGCTCATGTTCAAACGTGTGTTGGGCAAGGGTCGCGTGATTTACTTCAATGTTGAGTTTAAAGTCATCTTGTAACCCATATTTTTTCAAAAAACCAATTGCAGTAGCAGCATCAAAGTCATATTGATGTTTCATAGGCTCAGCTGGCTTGGGTTCTATAAAAAAATGCCCCTTAAAACCTTGAGCACGAGCATAATCTTTTGCCATAGAAAGGAAAGTTCCCAAATGATCCAGTTCTTTGGACATGTTTGTGTTGAGTAGCGACATATAACCTTCTCTTCCACCCCAAAAAACATAGTTTTCACCTTGAAGTTTTATTGTTGCGTCTATGGCCATCTTTACCTGCGCTGCAGCCCTAGATACAATTTTAAAATCTGGATTGGTGGCAGCACCATTCATGTATAGTGGATTAGAAAAACAGTTTGCGGTTCCCCACAACACTTTTTTTCCACTTTCGTTTTGCTTTTCCAACAAGTAATCGGTTATTGCTGATAATCGTTTTTCAGACTGCTGTAAAGATGCTCCTTCCTCTATTAAATCAAAGTCATGAAAGCAGTAATAGGTAAAGCCAATCTTGTCTAAGAATTCAAAAGCTGCATCTGCTTTGTTTTTGGCAGATTCGAGTGGATCTGAAGATGAATCCCATGGAAATCGCTGCGTACCAGGTCCAAACGGATCACTTCCCTGGCCACAGAAAGTATGCCAATATGCTACGGCAAACTTAAAGTGATCTTTCATTTTTTTTCCTGCCACAATTTGTTCAGGGTTGTAGTATTTAAATGCTAAAGGGTTCTTAGCATCTTTTCCTTCAAACTTAATTTTTGAGATATTTTTAAAGTATTGTTGACTCATTTTAGCGATTTATTAGGATTTTTAAATATGATTTCCAAGAAGCATAAGCCTCATCATAAAACTTGTGATTTGAATTGGGATGATATGAAAACGCATAGTCGTTATTGAATATTTTTTGGGAAAATTCATCAAAATTCCCACTGTGCAAATCGGATGCCCTAGCCGCACCTATTGCGCCGGTAGTATTGTAAATTTCAATTTCTTTGTTCAAAAGGGTGGCGATCGTCTCACTGAATATCTTAGACTGAAATAAATTATCATTTCCAGCGCGTAGAACGGTAGGGGCTACCCCCTCCTGATACAACAACTCAACCGCATATACCATTGAAAAAGCAATACCTTCAAGTGTGGCTCTACACAAATGCGCATTAGTATGGCGATTTAAATCAACATCAGAAATAGAAGTGCCTAAAAGTTTGTTTTCAAACATACGCTCTGCACCATTGCCAAAAGGAAATACACGAAGGCCTTCAGACCCAACAGAAACTTCTTCAGCTAATGAGTTCATTGTTGTATAGCTGTCTAATTTCAAGGTGTTTTTAAGCCATTTATATTGAATACCAGCACCATTAATACAAAGCAACTTTCCAATGCTTTTCGAATTGCTTCCATCATAATTGACATGCGCAAAATTATTAACGTGTTCAGTTGCTTTTTGAGAGTTGTTAGTACTGACTGCATAAACAACGCCAGAAGTGCCCCCTGTCATCGCCACTTCCCCATGATTAAAAACGTTTAATGACAGTGCATTATTGGGTTGGTCTCCAGCCCTATACGTTATAGGAGTTCCTGCAAGAATGCCTGATGCTTGTTCTCCATTTTTATCTACAACTGATTGGATGGAGAATGTGTTGACTACGGGAGGCACCAATGATTCGTCGAGTTCGAAATAATCAAAAAGAAAACCAGCGAAACAATTTTCTTTAAAATCCCACATTATACCTTCTGAAAGACCAGGAATAGTAGTATTAATTTCACCAGATAACTTGTATGCTATGAAATCGCCAGGAAGCATTACTTTATGAATTTTTTTATAGATGTCTGGTTCATTTTCTTTAACCCATCTAAGTTTTGAGGCAGTAAAATTTCCAGGTGAATTGTATAACTTAGACAAACATAGTTCAGGCCCTAAAGTATCAAATGCTTTTTCTCCAATAGATACCGCACGACTATCACACCAAATTATAGAATCTCTTAACACATCGCCATGTTTATCCACAAGTACCAATCCATGCATTTGATATGAAATACCAATAGATTTTATGGTATTCATCACAAGGTGATTTCTTTTTTTTATTGTTGTAATGGCATCGCAAATATGAACCCACCAAACATTTGGATCTTGCTCTGCCCAGCCTTTTTGCATCGAGGTAATGTCCATCTCTTCGGATGGCATGTGTACCAAATCGACACATTTTCCAGATGCCTGCTCTACTAGTGCAACTTTAACGGAAGAGCTTCCAAGATCGATACCTAGTAAAAAATTCATTTGCTTGTACTATTTTATTGAAATAAAACCCACTTTTCTGTTTGGGATGTGCCAGGTAACCCTTCTTGAAAAGTGCCCATCAGATCATTCCAATCTTTAACCCTAGGGTTTTTTTCATTTTTTTCACTCATATTACCTAAATCCATTTTTTCAGGAATACCAATTATTAACATAATTTGCCTACCGCTTTTTAACATTTCAAGACTGTGGAACCCTTCTTTACAGAACCCTTGAGTTAATTCAGGCCATTTTTCTTTTTGTGTTTTATGATACTCTAAATATTCTTTTTGTTTTTTAACATCGCTAACAAGATTTACAGAAAGCAAATACTGTTTGGTTTTCTTGGCATTGGAAATGTTATTACAATCTTCTGTTCCGAACTCATAAATCACATCTGAATATGCTTTAATTTCTCCTAGTTTAAGAGATTTCAAGCCTTCTATAAACTCATTATTTGAAACTAAGCTTTGATGGTTAAACACAATATGATTTTTCCAGTTTAGAATGGACGCTTTATCAATACTATAAGCTAATAATAAACTATCTATGGATGGAGATTCTAATGAATGTGAATCATTAAAAATAACCTCAATAATTCTGACAGATTCACTTTTCTTAATGAGTTCTTTGTTAATTGGTAATGCCTTTTTTGGGTTACTTTCATGTCCATTAAAAAGGATATAAAACGAAATCATAAGCACTATTAATGCACCCCAAAGAATCTTTACTTTTTTTGTATCGTTTGGTGTTTTTTTGTTTTCAAAAAGTGTGAAATCTGCATTTGTAGGCACTTTACTGAATAGAGATACAACAATAATCTGGGCTTGAATAACAACATAAATGAAAAATGAGAGTAATAAGAAATGTGGCCAAAAATCATATTCTGATGTTGGGAATATAAACAGATATAATATGCCAATAAGAATACTAAAGGCAGTTCCAAATGAAAGAGCAATATTAACAGCTGAGCTAGAAGTTTTTTTCCATAATACACCTGATAAAAAAACTGCTGTCATCGGAGGAGCCAAGAAGCCCAATACAGCTTGAAATAAATCAAATAGATTTAAGCCTTTGACATTAGCAATTACTAATGTTAAAAAAACTGACAATAGACTGCCAATTATAGTAACTAGTCTTCCTGTTTTTATAATTTTAGAATTAGAAACTTTACTATTGTATTTTTTCAAATAAATATCCATAGTAAAAACTGTACTTAATGAATTTAGTGCCGAGTCAATCGTACTAATTAAAGCTGCAACTAAAACAGCCATAACAAGCCCTTTCATCCCTATAGGGAACAACCTTGTAACCATTGTCATATAAGCTTCATCCGGATTATTTAATTCTGGAAACAAAACAAAACATAAGATCCCTGGTAAAATGAATAAAGGGACATCAAGAATTTTTAACCAACCTGTAAAATTTGCGCCTAATTGACCTTCTTTTAAGTTTTTTGCCCCTAAGACAGATTGTACCATAGATTGATCAGTACACCAAAACCAAACTGCCAAAACAGGGTACCCAAGCAAGATTGCTAGCCAAGGATAATTTTCGTTGTCGTTAGGTAAAAATAAGTTCCAATATTCTCTTGGGGTTGCATCAACAAGTGTGGATATACCTCCAACGTTATAGAAACCAACTATTGTAAGAGCCAATGAAACAATTATTAATAAAATCATTTGAAAAACATTGGTAACTGCAATAGCTTCTAAGCCTCCAGCAATTGTGAAAAAAGCTGAAATTGTTATCAATAAAACAATAGACCATAACAGAGATATATTTAGAATTTGTTCTACTAATATACCTCCAGCATATAAAGTCAATGAAAGCCAAGAAATAAGTATTGTTAAAGTAGTGTACCATGCGAGAATATTTCTTGTAGAATTTCCAAACCTTTTACCCATATATTCGGGAATTGTTGTAACATTGGCACCCAAGTATTTAGGAGCAAAAATAAATGCTAGTAAAAAGATGAAAATAAATGCCAGCCAGGAAAAATTTCCTGCAACTATTCCAGTTGTATAACCAATACTACAAGAGGCAATTAGCATAGAAGGTCCTACATTTGTCCCCCACATTGTAAATCCTATCTTGGACCAGTTTAAAGAATTACCAGCTAGAAAAAGGTTTTTTTCTGACTTCTTTTTTTTTATAAAACTAACCCAAAAGCCTACGGCTACAAGTAAAACTAAATATAATACGACTACAACAAAATCTACAGTAGTCAAGTACTCATGTATATTATTCATTAGTTAAAATTATATTTTTAATATCCTTAAATTGCTCTTCTAAACCAGCCCCTTTTTTTATACTCTCATACATACTAAATTTTTTTGTCTTAACATGTATATCACCTGTTACGTGAAGTCGAAGTCGTTCAATACCCTCTTCTGCTTGTGCATAATTTTCTTGAAGAGTAATACCACTACTACCTTCGTCTAAGTATAAACATTTTGTAGATGCACCAGTTGCCCACTCAGATCTTTTAACGTTTAAAATATAATTTCTATAAATTAAAGATCCAGGCATATTTGAAAGTGTATATATTCCACCACCATCTCCATACAAGCTGCAAGGATTATCTATTTTATTCCATCTTATAAAATTATTTTTCATTGCATTGGATTCATGAGTCCATCCCCACCCCACGCTTATTCCGGTATAAGCAAGATCTTTCAATTCATTATGATCAATTTTAAGACCCACTGGCCAGCCAGATAGAATTCCAATTGCACCACCGTAATCAAACCCAGACTTTGTGATAAAGTTATTGTTAATTTTGTCGTTAACACACAGTTCTCTTTTATCCTTTGGATTATAGGGGATGTGAATTTCTACTCCTGGATCAGATAATTTAGAATGAGAAATAGATGTGCCAGAAATTTCATAAAAAACATTTCCTACAATTTCACAATTTGTTGTCCCAAAATGTAAATCAAGAGCAACAGCCCCAATCTGATTAAAATAATTGCGCTCAATTTTTACATTATACGCGTTTTGAACTAACACAGCCGCGGGTGGACGTTCCACGTATTGTATATTCTCGTAGGTGGGCTCAACATTATATTGACCAGCTTGAATGTTTAAATATCCTTTTAAGCTTGGCCTTACCCAATTGGTATGCATAAATTTTAAGCCCTTAACGGTTAAAAATTTTACTGGTTTTGATGGTACACCTTTAATATGAAAAAGGGTTTCTAGACTTGGAACTGTAATTTGCTGATTATTGGGATTTTGATTTTCGTATGGGTAAAAATATACATATTCATTTTTTGAGTCTAGGCTCCATTCACCTGGCATATCAATGAACTCTCTTGCATTCTCGAAATGAAAAGATTGATTTGGTTTTCTTGGCGGAAACTTTCTTTTAAATACAAGATCTTTTTCAGGGTTTTGCACACTTAAAGCGTCAAAATCAAGTTTGGGATCAAATTCTTTTAACCTCATTATGGAAACACTCCATGACATCTGAACAAAAATCTCTACTTCATTAAAATTTTGCCAATCATTTAAAATGTTTTTATCTATATGTATTGTTTTATTATTTTTATTCCAACCCTTTAATTTGAAGTAGCCATCATTTGGGAATTTTGATCGAATTCCTTTTTTGGAATTGGAATAGAGTTGTCTAAAAAGTTTGCCGCCAGTCGGAGCTTTATATATATAATTACCAGCTTTTTGCCAGTTTGATATTAAAACACCTCCACTTATAACAGGAGTTTCGTTTTTGAATGCCTGATATACCACTGGATAATCTTTTGTTCCAGAATCTTTTTCAGTTAAAACAAAAGTTTCTTTTAAACGATATAAACCACCTCGCAAAAACACATTTACCTTTTCTTTCCCTAAATAAGGACGAACCAAATCTCTTGCCCTCTCTAATGTTTTCAAAGGGTACTCTAAGCTTCCTGTGTTTTCATCATGTCCATTGGGAGATACATAAATATCTTTAGAATATGCACACAAGAGGTTGAAAGTAGTGAAGATAAATGCTGCGATTAATTTAAATTTCATTTTGTTTTGTTTTTTAAAAAAATGGGAAGTTAACAACAGATTTGATTCCATTAAAACTGTCATTTATTTCAACTCGTATAATTTTAGAATGAATCATTTCATCAGTGTTACTTACAATATCAGGATAAATAGAAATTGCCGAATTTTTCTTTATCCATACCGGAATTTTATCTAATCCAGTAGTATGTGACTTTAACCATTTACCACCAATAATTTCTTCTCCATTGTAAAAATTAACCCATAGTCCCTCAGGAATGTAAATATCTCTAACACCTGAATCATTAAAAATTGGGGCGACCAAAATACTTGGTCCGAAATAATATTGATCATCAATTGCCCATGATATTTTATCTTCAGGATGCTCAAAAATCAAGGCTCGGATAATAGGATACCCTGAATATGCAGACGTTTCTGATAATTCTTTAATATATGGGATTAGTGCATAGCGCATCCTCCACCATGCTTGAGTTATACTTTCTACTTTAGGGAAGTGATAGGGCTCTCTATCTGAGGTTCCATGATACCGAATGTGTGAACTAAATACACTAAACTGTGTCCATCTAACATATAAATTGTCAGGAATGATTGAATTCATGAAATTTGGATAGCCATGAAAACCTGGAACATCGCTACTCCAGTGAGCAAAACCGGAGAGCCCAAGATGAAGAGCACCTTTCAAAGATGCTGACATTCCATTCCATGAGGCTTCAGCGTCACCTCCCCAATGAACAGGAAATCTTTGGCAACCTGCCCATCCAGCTCTAGCCCATATAATACTATCCTTTGTGGTTTCTTTTGTAATTTCAGATACAGCTTTTTGGTATAAAAGAGGATAAACATTGTGAAGACGTTTAGCGTCCATACCATGGTATTTAGCATCCATATGAATTTCCTCTCCAAAATCTGCTTTTATGCATTTTACGCCCATTTCTAAAAGCTCCTTTAAAATATTTTTATACCATAGAACAGCATCAGGATTTGTAAAATCTATTGTTCCCAAGTAATCCTCAACACCAAAATTTGAATCCGAATTATTTTTATTTCCTACAGAAAGTCCTATAAACTTATTATTTAATGCTTCTTCAGCCTGTATTGCACCCTTTGATATATATGGCAATTGCCATAAACTCACTTTAACACCTTTTGATTTGAGTTGCTGAATGAATTTTTTTGGATCAGGAAACCTCTCTCTGTTGAATTTCCACTCACATAGCCAATCCTCTCTAAACCATCCTGTGTCAATATGAATAACATCAAAAGGAAATTCATTTTTTTGCAATTTTTCGACAATTGTATTTATTTCATTCTCGGAAGTGTAGGTCATTTTGCTCATCCAAATACCGTAACTCCATAATGGAGGAGTTGATGGAAATCCCGTAATACATCTGTAATTTTTAACAATTTTTTCTATAGTCCCCCCCCCAAAAATAAAAAAGTCTAAGTGACTATCATTAGATAAAAACTGCACTGATTTTGATGAATAATCTTTGAATGAAATTTTACAATGTGAATGAGTATTGAAAAAAACTCCATATAGTCTACTTGACAAATAAAAAGGAACATTTTTATATACTCTACGACTGTTTACACCTTGCCCATCCTGATTTATGAGATTAAAAGTCGAACCAGATAAATCTAATTTAGAAAATCGTTCGCCTGTTCCAGAAAAATATTCGTGAGGGAGGGCACTAAACGATAATGTGTAGTCTGTTATTTTGTTATTATTCTCAATTAATGCCAAAGGCAATGACCCTTTTCTCTTTGGAAAAAAATGATCATAAGAGTTTAATGAAATTTTTTTCTCTGTTCCATCTGGAAAAAGATCTAACTGCAAAAATTCTTGAGGGGACTCTATTAAATCACTCCAATAATTAATTTCTGGTTTTTTTAAAGAAATAGTTGCTTTGGTATTGTTTTTTGAATCTTTAACGACCCATTGATTATCACTGTAAAATAATTTTAAAGGTGTTTTATGAAATCTAGAATCAAATTTTATGACTGGAGAATCGTTAATAGTACGTTTTATTTTTTTCTTACTTAAATAAACTCTTAGTGTTTCATCATTATAGGCAACAATTGAAAGCCAAAACATTTTATCAGGTATATTGCTTGATGGGATTATATCGTCATCAATTAAATCTTGTTTTTTAAAAGGAATTAGAATCTTAATCTCATCATTTAACTCAATAACCTTTGATGGCTTTCCAGCAATCCATATATGTTTGTTCGAGTTGTTATAGTCTTTTAAATTCAGGAATCCTGAAACTAAATAATTATCTTTTATCATCGATGTAAAAAGAAGAATTATTAAAAATAAAAGGGGTAAAAAAAAAACAACATCAAATTTTATAAATATTTAATAATTTATGTTTTAATATTGTTATTTATAGTAAATATTCAATCTGTTTCAATAAATGCAAAAAATAAGTTTTACTCCTAGTCATATGTTAAAAGAGGGCCACATCGGTCTATGGTGGCATGAAGGCATGAGAGGTCCATTGTCAAAACTATCATTCATTAGTCAGTTTGGAGATGTAAAGGTTTCTAAAATTAACATTGACGAAAATATGGGGCCGCACATTAATAATGGTATTGAATTTCATTTTATAAAAAGTGGAGTTCATAAATGGTCAATTAAAGACGACCCAAAAGAAAAAGTAATGTATCCTGGGGACCTTTCAATTACAGCTCCTTGGGTAGTTCATGGGAATTTGAGTAAATCAATAAACATAGGACACGTATACTGGATGGTGATCACTCCAAATAATTTTGGAGTTAAAAATAAATTAGACCTTGGTAAATGGTCTACACTACCCGAAAACTTTCAAAAAAATCTTGGACAATTATTGTCAAAAAAAAGCGGAATAGTTCTCAATAAACTCAAACATTTTGAATATTACTTTAAAAAAATTTCTGAAGAATTATTAAATCAGTATGAAAACTATGAAATTAAGGTTACCAAATTAATAGAATTATTTCTAATTGATGTATGGCGAGAATTAGAAAAAAAACAAGAATTAAATTATGATAATAATGAATTTTTGATCTTGTTTGAGAACATAGTTATGAGTGACTTGGCAAAAAAATGGGAATTAGAAAATTTAGCAAGCTTTTTTGGAATGAGCAAGACTTCATTTAACCAAAAGGTTAAAGAGGTTTCAGGGTTTCCTCCTAAAAGCCTGATAATAAATTTAAGACTAAATGAGGCTAAATATAGAATTGAAAAAAATGAAACTTTTACGGACATTGCTTTCAGTTGTGGTTTTTCTTCATTACAACACTTTACTTATACATTCCGAAAAAGAACCGGGGTAACTCCTTCTGAGTTTAAAAAATCCTTAAACAATAAAAATGATTAGGTTTTTTATTTATGGAACTTTTTTTTCTTTTTCAACATTTTGCATGGGTCAAGATTTAGAAATTAATATTATAATGCCAGGTTCAGAAGATAAACATAACACAAAAATTAACCTAAAAAGTCAAAAACTTAACACCAAAATCTTAAGTAGCGAATTATTAAAGTTCAAAAAAAAGAAGCAATTAAAAAAAGTAATTGTAAAGCAAAATTATAATTGGAATAATTGGAAAAAAACAAAAAAAATTACTCCACCTGAAGCGACAAATGCACCTGAACTTTTGACTGTAGATCATAAAAAATATTGGCTTTTTGCTCAGTTGATAGGAGATCATAAGAATGGATACCATGCTTGGTTCAGTGATAACATGAAAAGTTGGTCATATAAGGGAACAATCACAACACACAAAAGCAAGTGGGTTACCTCTGTTGAATTCCTAAATGGAGAGTTTTATATTTACTATGACTTTCCTAATGATGAGGATCCGCATTTAATTATTGATTCAAATCTAGATGATAATAAAATAGAACGAAATATTGGAAAAGTTTTTGATGATCCATCCCACGGATCAGATATTGCAATTTTTAGAGACACAGACGAGAAATTTCATATGATTTATGAGGATTGGACTCCGATTAATCCACGAAATCATGCCTGGGACTCTCCGCTAGCGGGACATACAGATAGTCCAGATGGGATTTTAAATTTTTCATATAATGAATACATTGCTCCTATTGACTGTAGGACCAACCCAACAGGAAGAATCTTAAATTACTCTCCTCATCACACACAACTTGACCTCAATAAAAACCTTGGCTTGTATACTTATGAGGAGCATGAAGGAAATATGGATGCTTTTGGAGATTTCTCTATTATAAAAGTTGGAGAAATTTATTACCTATTTTCAGACTATCATCCAAAAGAAAAAAATAAATCTATGAGGATAGCTAGATGGAGAAGTAATGATATCTACAAACCTTTTATATGGGATGGAGAAATTGGAGAAGATATTCATCCTGATCCCTCAATTATTTTTGCAGAAAACATGTTTTATTTAATTGTTCAAGAGGGCAATTATGATTATATGAGTACTGGACCTTGGCTAGATGGTGTGGAAGTTAGATTAGGATTAGATATTAACAATGATAATGATGTAGATTATTGGACGAAATTTCGCAAAATCAAAGAAAGCTATAGCTTAAAAAAAGGGTTTACAAAAGTCATTGATGTTATTGACGCAGAGATTTCATTTGATTCAATTTACCTTTATGGTTTTAAAATTGAATTTAGGCTTAATGAAAAAAACGGTTGCTATCCTGAAATTTCACATTTAAACATAATTTTAGAATAATTTTAATTTAATCTAAAAACATGTGAAGTGCTTCCAAACTTCGTAGATTTTCCTAAACCTGTGGCCATATACAAGTAAATAGGAGTATTGTTTTTAAATAAAAATTGAGGCCTTTCTAAATTTCCTTTACTGTCTCCGCGATACAAAACATATTCTTTCATTTTGTTGAAACCAATATAGGAACTTAAATTATTGTAGGAGTGATATGAGTCACTTTTATAAAAAGTAAATCCGTCAGTTGAAGACATTGTCAGCCCTCCGCCACTACTTCCGTAATGTCCTCTAATGTCTCTACCAATTAAAATTATTTTATCTTGAAATTGATATGCGTATGCATCTTCAATTTGTATCGTATTAGGGGTAACCATTTTATCATGAAAAATATAGGGCCCCTCTAGTTTTTTTGAATACGCTACTCCATAACCAAAAAACCATTTTGAAAAATCTGTTCGCTTATTCTCATCACACAAAACTCCCTTATAATACAATAAATAAGTGTCTTTAAATTTCAAAAGAGTTGGATTGGTAACCCCACGAAAAGATTTACTGCTCCAAATAGAATTATTGTTTGATTGTCTCAAAATTGTACCGTCAGGATCTGCTCTGCTCGCCGGCTCCCAATTATCGCTTAAATCATTTGAAACATACATTACAATTCTTTGTTTTTGGGGGTTATTGAATTCATTTACAATAAAGCAAAGAACATACTTACCATCATAATATTTTACTGTTGGATTATGCGGTGAATTAAAAACTCCATTCATATCTGGAACTGCAATTCCTACAAGTTCAAATGGTCCTTCAGGACTATCAGAAACATAGTGTGCGATTTGAGATTCTTTGTACCACCCAGAGAAATCTTGAGGATTTTCTTTTGAGATTGGCCATTGTGAAACATAAAGATGAGTTCGACCATTAGTATCTAAAATAGGAGATGCCCCCCAAATATGCATTCCCTCTACCTCTAGTGCAATCCCTTTGTAAACAAATTCATTGGGGATATCATTTTTTACTGATTGACGTTCATTAATATGTTTATGATGTTGTGAATAAACAGCACTGGATAAGAAAACTAGAAAAAAAGTTACATTACATTTTGGGCCAATTCCAATCATTATTACCAGCATTTGTAGTTTGTGGACTTGTAGGTATAGTTGCATACCAATTAAGAGCCTCAACTTTTAATTCTTCAAAGACATCAGGATATATCGTAGCTAAATTTTGCAATTCAGATGGGTCTAAAATGATGTTATATAATTCACCCCTAGTTCCATCAGGATTAATTAATAATTTGTAGTTCCCACGCCGAACAGCTATCATTGGAGATTTATTGAGCACATGACCAAAGATATTATAACGCCATTCCCAAAAAAGGGGTTTCATTCTTTTTTTTGGAGAACCTAGCCATACATCAGATAAATTTTCCCCATCAAGAGCCTGTATATTTTCTGGTAAAGAAAAGCCAAGTATATCTGTAATGGTAGGAATAAAGTCAACTCCATTTATAATAGATTCAGAATTAACTGTTCCAGACGGAATTTTATTAGGCCATTTAAGTATAAATGGAACCCTAATACCTCCCTCATAAAGACTTCTTTTTCTTCCTCTGAAAGGGCCTGCACTTCCAACTCCACTATGCGCAGAATTTCGTATTTGATAATCTTCAGGCCCATTATCACTTGAAAATATAATTAGTGTATTTTCACTCAGCCCCATTTGATTAAGTTTGTCTAAAAATATGCCTATTTCATTATCCATGTTTTTTAATGCTGCCAAATATACTTGCTCAACACCAAAGAAATTTATTGATTCACTATTTTCTATATCTGGGTCGTCAAAGGGTTTAAATTTACTTACTGCATCTAATTGCTCTTTACTTGGTCTTAATGTAGCATGAACATCAAATAACCACGCATTTATGTAAAAGGGTTTGTCTTTATTTTTTTCAATAAATTCTAGTGTCTTGTCAAATACATCTTTTGTGCATGTTGGTCTATTCACTGCGTGGAAACCTAATAGCTTTTCTCCATCATCTAGGTTGGAAAACTCATTGGTCGAAAAAACATCAACACCATACTCTTTTGGTGAAACATTACCCATATGCCATTTCCCAAAATGAGCTGTTATATATCCATTTGAGGACAAAATATCTGTTAATGTTGTTATATTAGTGTCGAGTGCATTAGGCATTTGACGTTCGTCATTTTTAGTTTTAGAAAAATGACCATAAATTCTATTTCTAGATGGGTATTGTCCTGTCATTATACCAACTCTACTTGGTGAACAAACTGAACCAGGAACGTAGAATTGGGTAAATAACGTTCCTTCAGTTGCAAGTCTGTCTAAGGATTTTGTTTTAATTCTATCACCTCCATAACAACTTAAATCACCCCAGCCTAAATCGTCTGCAAAAATAAAAATAACATTAGGCTTAGTGTTTGAATTTGGGCTGGACAAGTTATTCTCAAAGTCACCATTTAAGATGAGGTTAGTTTGTGCGAAAGCCGTAATATTATAAAATATAACGATGAAGTATACTAAGTTTTTCATTTTAATAGTGGAGTTGGATTACTTTTAAAACCTGCTTTTCTTACTTGTGGACCCAAATTCGTCCATTGCCCTAATTTTTTTCTTTCTTCTTCTATTAAGGACATTAATTTTTCAACTAGTTGAGGATGGTTTTCAGCTATGTTGAATTTTTCAGATGGGTCTAATTTAAGATTAAATAATTCTACTGGTGGAACTTCTGGTATATCATAATAGCCGCTTTTCTTGATGTTTTTTCTCTCTTCATCATTAAAAGACCCTATTATACTTAATTTAAAGTTTCCATATCTAACAGCATGTAGATAACCAACATGCCAATAAAAAAATGGTCTTGGTGAGACTTTTATTTCAGGATTTAAAAAATAATTAGTGATATCGATTCCATCAATGATATTATTGTTTTCATAATTGATTTGGGCTAAATTCATAAAAGTTGGAAAAAAATCCAGAACAGATGCTAGATTATTATTTACTGTACCTTCTCTAATTGTTCCAGGCCACCATGCAATAAATGGAACCCTGATACCACCCTCATGTGTCTGTCCTTTCATGCCTTTCAAAATACCATTACTTGCTCCATATCTTAAATCACCACCATTATCTGAAGTAAATAAAACTAAAGTGTTCTTGTGCATATCATTTTTTTTTAAAAAATCAAGTATTTGTCCTGTAGACCAACTAACTTCTGATACACTTGCGCCATAATCGACTTTGGGGTTGTTTGTTTTTAACTTAAATTCTGGTTGAGAATCAGCAGGATAGTGTGGCATTGTGTGAGCCAAGTACAGAAAAAAAGGATTTCCTTTTTCCTTTTCCATCCACTCTATAGCTTCTTCAGTGTAGCGCTTAGTCAAGTTAGATTGATCAAAGGCTCCATGTTTTTCATGTTGTTCAATGATAATATCGTTTTTCATGAGTGGTAATGGGGGGTCGTTTCTATATTTTTTCTCCATATCATTTGAATATGGTAAACCAAACCAATAATCAAACCCAAAATTGCTTGGTAAAAACTCCTTTTGATCCCCCAGATGCCATTTGCCAATTACAGCGGTTTTATAACCGCCATATGTTTTTAATATTTTTGAAATTGTTAATTCATTAGGATTTAATCCTTTTTTTCCATTAGGAAAAAACACCCATCTATTTTTTTCGTCTAAATCTACATCTAATCTTCGAGGATTAGAACCTGTTAGAAGTGCAGCCCTAGAAGGTGTACATACTGTAGCACCTGCGTAAAAGTCTGTAAATTTTAGTCCTTCAGTGGCCATCCTATCAATTTCTGGTGTATAATTCCATAGTGAGCCGTAGCATCCTAAATCTCCATATCCTAAATCATCAACATATATGACAATAATGTTGGGGGGTGGGGTTCTAAAACTTGACACTGAACTAGAAGAGAACAGAATTATAGCTGTTAATGGTAAAAAAAGGTTTTTAAATCTTCTGCACATTTTTTTTTATTAATATTAGTATGGGTATTTAGGTGGTCTAAATTTTTTTTGTACACCTGCATTAATTCTAACGGTTTGTGCTTCAGGGTGATATGGAGAAAGAGTATTAGTTACGTTAAAATCAATCGTACATCTTCTTGATTTACCAATTACATTGGTCGCTTTTAATGGAGAAACGAAAGTTGAATCAACTTTAATTGAGCAACTTTTATGAGCCCAGACAAAATGTGGCCTCGAAGTTTCAATATAATTTTTTTTAACGAGAATATTATCACTGCCTTCATCATGATGAATAGGCGCTTGCTTATAACTTTTTGGAGGTAAGGTTACTTCATCAATATAATTTTCTCTAATAACTAATCCGAATTTGTTTTTAATATTATTATGTCTATTATTCGTATAAATACTACCTCCTTCTTTCGCTACCGACATTGCTCCGACAATTTTATTGTATGAAATTTCCGAATCAGCCATTGTCGTTGAATTGTCAGACCATATGCCCTCCCAACCAATTCCAGCAGAAATCCCAATGTAAGGAACATTAAATATTTCATTGTGTTTGACCTTAACTCCATTTGCATACATAAACTCAATCCCAATACTTCCTTTAAATTCCTTTCCAATAGAACTTATATAGTTGTTCTCAATGTGGACTTCAGAAACTTTCCCTTCCCCAGCTTTTGGATCAATTTTTTGATTAAACACATTACCAATCCTTATTGCATTAGAGGAAATATCTGAAAAAGTATTGCTCAAAATATAAATCTTAGTTGCATTGTTATGGATATTTAATGCATTACTCCCAATATGGCTAAATACGTTCTTCCTTAGAATCAAATTTTCACAACCATCAACTTGAAAAGCTGCATCAATATGAGTTTTGTTTGTGGGTAATAGATTGTTGTCTGCTCCCATACTATTAATACCATTTGATATAATTGAACCTTGAAGAGTGAAAAAACCTTCTTTTGAAGGGAAATCCCAATTTGTATGCGAAAAAGTAATGCCATCAAAAATTAGGTTTTTTACCTTTTTCAATCCAGCTGATTTAATTGAAATTAACTTATTTAAAATCGGTAAAATAACCCTGGCATTTTTTAAATTTTCGTCTTCTCTGGGATAATAATATAAAGTTGTAGTCTTAGAATCATAGAACCATTCTCCAGGTCTATCCAATAATTCTAATGCATTTACTAAATACCAATCACTTAAAACACCTCGCTCATAATTAGAAAAAGGCATATAGTGAGATGGGGCAAAACTAAAACTCTGAGTGTGTACCCAATCATAATTTTTAATTTTAAAATAATAATTACCATTCAATAATTTTTGATTTTCAATTTTATAATAATGATCTTTCCACCTGACTAATTGATTTAATTCAGTCGTTGAGATTTCCTTAATTGGACCAATACGTAAAGAGTCTATATAGATACCTTCATAATCACCATTGTTGTTTTTATAAACGCCATTAATACTAATTTTTTTTGAACGTGCCCTTATTCCTCTCTTACCGTTAACATAAATATTCCGAACATATTTTATTTTCTCTAAAGGTGCTGATTTAGGTAATTTTATTTTGAAATATCCTTTGTCTTTAATACGCTCCCAATTACCTTTTACCAAATATCCTCCACTTAATACAGGATCAGCATTTTCAGCTGCTTTGTAGGTTACTGTGTTGTCTCCTGATCTTCCATCAAAGACATCAAAAACAAGAGTGCTATTTAGCCAATAAACTCCATCTGAAAGCTCTATGATAACACTCTCAGAACCTCCCCTTATATTTTTTTTAGCGACTAACAACTCATCAGTGTTGTTCACTTCAATTATTTTTTGACAAAAAGCGAAACTACCTGACATTAATAAAAAAACTAATACTGGTTTCATGAAAATGAATTAAGGAGCGTAGAGAGTTTATTCTTTTATAAACTTTAAATATTTAAGACCTTCACCTTCAATAAGTAATTTAATAAAATAATAACCCTTACTTAGTTCACTCACATCAAATCTATTTTTTCTAATGAGGTTCCCAGAAAATACCTTTAATTTTTTTCCCGAAAAATCAAAGATTTCTATATATAAAATCGTTTTTTCAATTTCAATATAAAAACTGTCTTTTACAGGGTTTGGATAAAAACTTAAAATAGATGGGGTTGATTCTAACTTCAAATTGCTTAAGGTGAAATTTGGTGGTTCTTGTCCTTGTTGAATACCTGCCGTGGCAATTATCTGGTTAGCAGTGATTTCATCTTGAGACTCAATTCCATCATAAGGATTTACATAGCCTGTCCCAGTGACATTTACTTGCAACGAGCAGTCTCTTTTGGGTTGCCCTAAAATGTAGGTTTCAGCACCATAATTAACAATGTTATCAGTAATGTCTATTGAACAAGCATTATGAGTCCATTGATAATTTGGACGAGGTGAATCAATTACATTTTTATAAATCAGGATTTGGTGTGTTCCCTCATCATTGTGAATAGGGGCTTGACTGGATGATTTAACGACAGTCTCCAATATATAATTGTTTTTAATTTCTAAACCATAGTTTTTTCCAGAAGAAAAATTAAAACGATTTAAAGTATAAATACTACCGCCTTCTTTAGCTGTATTCATGGCATTTTCCACTCTGTTATATGAAATTTCAGCATCTTTCATTGAAACGGAATTATCAGAAAAACTTCCTTCCCAACCATATCCAGCTGAAATCCCAATATAGGGGGTATCTTTAATTTCATTATGTTTAACAGTAATATTATCTGTATACATAAACTCTATTCCTATACATCCTTTATACTCTAACCCAATTTGATGAATAAAATTATTTGCTATCATTATATGGGAAACAGGGCCCTCAAGATTTGAAGTGTCTCCTATCGTCATGTTAAAACTACTGCTTACCCTGATACCTGATCCAGAAATATTTTCAAATGAATTACTTAGAACATTGATATTCTCTGAGTTGTTATGAATATTTAAGCCATTTCCTCCTAATAAATTAAAGTAATTTTTTTTGAAATTAATGTTATTTGCACCATCTAAATGTACCGCCGCATCTATATATTTTTTATCAAGTGGCTGTGCAGTTCCTCTGTCCGCGTTTATTGCATATTCTCTGATTGGAGTGTTAGATCCTTGTAAAGTCAAAAAACCTTCTTTAGATGTCCATTCCCAATTCGTATGAGCTAATGTCAATCCCTCGAAATTAATATTACTGACCTTATTTCCTTGATCTTTAGGTGAATAAACCGAAATTAAACGATCTAATATGGGCAAAATAAATTCAAGGGTATTAATGTCTTCATCTGACTTAGGATAATAATATAACTCTCTCATTTCAGGGTCATAGAACCACTCACCAGGTTCATCAAGTAATTCAATAGCATTTTCAAAGTAGAAGGGTACATCCAGCTCTTGGTGATCACTTCCTGGACACATTGATAAAGACATAAAACGAGCCCAATTAAGGTTTTTAATTTCAAGTTGATAAATGGCATCGCCATTAATACCACTTGCAGCATTCATGCTTAAAACACGATAATAATGATCTCTAAATCGGACCAACTGGTTTAATTCTATAAATTGAGGCTTTGAAAATTCAGGAATATTACTCGCAGTCACAGTAAATCCTGCCATAGGGCCAGGAGCGCCATATGTTCCTCTTATTGTCACAGGACCAGATTTAGATCTTTTCGCACGCTTACCGTTTACAAATAAATTTCTAGAAAATTGGATTTTATCTAAAGGCGCGCTTTGAGGAATAGAAATTTTATAGTACCCTTTGCCTGTAACTTGTGTCCATGTACCATCAATTAAATAACCCCCACTTAGAACAGCAGAAGCGTTTTCTGCAGATTTATAGGTTACCGTACTACTTCCTGACCTTCCATCTAATTCATCAAAGACAAGTGTTTCATCGAGGTAATATATACCACCTGATAGCTCTATAACTACACTTTCTCCTCCTCCTCTAATACTCGACTTTGCTGATAATAGTTCTTGATAATTGTTTACTTGAATAATCTGTTGACTAAATCCAAAAAAACCAGTGATATAAAGTAATGCAGATAGTTTAATATATTTATTCATATTTAGTAATTCGGGTTTTCTGGGGCCAAATTTGGATTATTAGAAATTCTTCCTGGAGTGATTGGTTTGTAATAATGCTCAAGACCAAATCTAGATTCAAAAGGAGGTGCACTTCCTGTGAAGTTGATAAATTTCACCTGATATAAATCTGAATTAAACTTTTTAATCAATCTTATTCCAGAAAAATCTTTATTTATCTCGATATGAGCTGTTCTCCAACGTATTAAGTCCCAATAGCGATTACCATTTTCAAAGCATAGTTCTGCCATTCGCTCGTACCTAATAGCTTCCTCGTCAATTGATGATTTAGGTGGCATTCCTGCTCTGTTTCTAATAATATTAATATCAGAAAGTCCTTTATCTGAATAATTTAAATAAAATGCAGCTTCAGCTCTGTTCAAATACATTTCGGCGAGTCTTATTAAGATGTTGCTTGAGCTGCTTTGTCCTGACTGTGGATCAATATATTTCTCGTCAAGATATTTTCTGACAGAGAAACCAGTGTATAAATCTTGAGTTATTAGTCCATTTCGAGATTTTCCACGAAGAGGTGTTCCGAAAAAATTCAATCCTGCTCCATCTTTAATTGTTCCATCTGGAAGGATTAATCCTTGATAAAACTCAATTTTTTCACCTTGATATATTGAGCCTTCATGTAATATAGATGCACTCATTCTTGGGTCATAGCCTCCAAATAAATCGTCCGTTGAAACTAGGGTATTATTAGACTCCCATTCTCTTGGTATTATACTAGAGGAGCCATCAATTTTTTCAAACTTTTCAACAAAGTCTAAATACGGAGCAGCAGACGCACATACAAATATAGGGGCAAAACCCACAGGTGCCATAGCTGCGTCATATGAATGTCCTATGTTAGATCCGTCATAGAATTTGACGAAAATATTTTCAGTACTGGTTTCGTCACTTAGCAAATTTAAAAATCTTTCGTGAAGATTATTACCATATTTATTGTATAAAGAATAGTCACCGCTTTGAATTACAGCATCTGCTGCATCATATGCAATCTGCCAAAATTTATTTTCGTCAGACTTTTTCACACCTAACAACCCCTCTAATTGAACTGTTCCAAATCTTGAAATACTTGCTGCATATAAAGCAATTCGGCTTTTAAGTCCATGAACAGCCCCAATAGTTGGGTATCCTGATTTCTCACTATTACTTAACAACTTTCTATCAATTATTTCATCTAATACAGAAATTACATAATTATAAATATCAACCTCAGGAGTTCTAAAAGGATAAAGTTCTTCCTCGGTGGCATCAATTTTTTGCGCTTCAGTAACTAGAGGAACAGCACCATACCTTCTGGCCATTTCAAAATAAGAATAGGCTTCTGCAAACTTGATTGCGCCTACATAGCTGTTCTTCTTATCAACTGGCATTGATGAGTTATCTATACCCGCATAAAACTCATTCATTTTTCGGATTTGAGGGTATAACCACATTTCAATTAACCCGCCTGTTTCATTGGTATCTCCAACTTTTTTTCTTGCGGGGTCTCTACTTGAACGTGATCCTCCAGCTTGGTCAGTCAAAGTTTCAAGCATAGGCATATTGTATGCACTTTCAGTAGATGTGTCTGTTAGATTTCCAAAATGCATAAAAGGAAGACTTCTGTAAACGTCTGCTATGTATGATTCAACTAAAATTGGATCGTCCCAAACTGATGCACTCGAAATAATGTCTAATGGCTCTCTATCAAGAATATCATCTTGACAGGAAAAAAGCAGAGTTAAAGTTATTGTTGTTAAAAAAAATAATTTCTTCATTTTAATTGTATTACATGGTAAGATTTAAATTAACAGAAAATACACGTTGTACAGGATAATAAAAACCTGCACCTCCATCGGGTGTAACCTCAGGATCAACACCAAATTTAGCTGCTTCACTGATTGTAAATAGATTTGTTCCTGAAACACTTATACGTAAGGATTGAATCAAATTGTTGGTTGGGACAGTATACCCCAAGCTTAATGCTTTTAACCTCAAATAGCTTCCATCGACTGTCCAAAAATCTGATTTTTTCACACTGTTAGCCCTACGAAAACTTCTTCTTGGGAATCTTGCATTTGGATCATTGTTATCTTCTGACCAATGATTGTTATAAACAATTTGTGGACCAAATGCTTGATTAACATATATGGCCGGAGAAACTCTTATAGTGGCGTTAGCTGCTCCTTGTAACAAGAAATCCATATCAAAGTTTTTATACTTAATACTTGAATTAAAGCCAAAATAAATTTCTGGCACTACAGATCTTCCTATTTGAACTTGATCACGCCAGTCTAATCTTCCATCAGGCATTCCATCAGGTCCAGAAACGTCAACATATTTGATGTCTCCAGGTCGTATACTGGAATTACCACGATTGTCTTGATCTAATGGGTAATTATCAATTTCTTCTTGAGAGGTAAATAATCCGTCTGTTTTCCAACCAAAAAGTCTGTTTGCCCAATTACCTGTTTTCTTTTTGATACGAATATCATCAGGGTCTGTATAATCAGGCTCATCAAATTTGTCCCATTTTGTTCGAGTTCTTGAGAAATTGCCCTCCACCTTATAAGAGAAATCTCCTGACGAACCCTGAGTACCAAGAACAATTTCATAACCTTTAGCAGTTTGCTCGTTTAAGTTCTCAACAGGAAGGGCAGCACCGAATGTGTTGGGTAAGGATGCGATTCTAGTACCTAAAATACCTATTCTTTTTCTGTTAAAAATATCTAATTCACCATATAACTTATTGGAAAATAATCCAAAATTCAAACCAACATTATAAGTGGTTAATTTTTCCCAAAATAAATTTGGATTTGCAATTCCTGTGCTCCTCAAACCAGGAATTGATGATCCACCAAAAATAACACCATCAACGAGTTCAAATCCGCTTAAATATTGAAAATTACCAATATTATCATAGCCAGATTTACTAACACTTGCCCTAAGTTTTAAATTTTCAATTGTAGAGCTATTTTTTAAAAATTTTTCGTTAGAAATTCTCCAACCCAATGAAATGCTTGGGAAAAATCCCCATCTGTTTTCGGGCGAAAACTTAGGAGAGGCATCGTAACGAGCAGAAGCCTGAAGCAAGTATTTATCTGCATAAGAATAGTTAATTCTTCCCACATAACTAACTCTTCCAAATTCTGAAGCAAAACCACTGACATACTGTCCTTCATCGCCTCCGGCAAATAGCTGATCTATTGTATTGGTCACAAAGTTAATCCTAGAACCTTCAAAAGTGTCACTTTTATTATCTATAATCTCTAATAGCGCTAAAGCAGATACATTATGACTGTTAAAAGTATTGTCATAATTCAATGAAAATTGGGTTGTCAAAACTCCAGAATCAATTGAGTTTTGTTGTAAAGTAGTGGGTTGACCCCCAGACCTTGGTGTATAAACATCGTTATCATAATCATAAGTATACGTGGTAAATGTTTTAACAAATGTTTTGTTTCTCTCAAAGTTTTGTAAATAATTAAGAAAAATCTTTGTGCTAAGACCTGATATTGACGGAAAGTTGTATTCTAACCCACCAGCAACATTTACTTTTGATATCAAACGCTTCCTGTAACCCGACACATCTATACTTGCATTGGCAACTGGATTGTAGAGCCCACCAGTAAAAGGTATTTTTGTGGGGTCTGGATATGAGGAAGGATAAAAAGGTCTTGTAGTGAATAAATCTTGAAAATATACATTTCTGTTATCTGCACCACTATTATAACTTCTTTGTGGTGAAGTAAGATTTGAATTTATCACAGAAAAATTAATGGAAGCCTTAAGTGTTTCAGATATTTTTGAGTCAACATTTGCAATAACATTATAACGTTTAAATTTATGATCTCCGGTATATACAAAACCCTCTTGGTCTAACAAACCAAGTAATGCATAGTAATTTACATTTTCATTACCTCCCTCGATGGAAATATTGTTGTTTTGTTGTGGGGACCAGTCCCTAACGGCAACATCAAACCAATCTGTATTTGGGTACTTAGGATCTGTACCATCGTAGTACTTTTGAACTTCTTCGGGGGTATATGTCCATCTTGACTCAGGAATACCATCATTTTTTTGAGCTTCTAGCCACAATTCTGTGAATTGACCAGAGTTGTATGGCCTTGGAAAGTCTGTGAAGCCCTGTAATCCATATGAAGTGTTAAAGTTTATTTTAGTTTTCGAATCTTTTCCGCGTTTAGTCGTAACCAAAATGACACCATTACCGGCTCTAGCGCCAAAAATTGCTGCAGATGCATCTTTTAAGACAGAAATTGACTCAATGGAATTAGGATCAATATCATTTAAGCTCCTCTGAATACCGTCTACAATAATTAATGCCTGACCAAACCCTCTTATATTAAGCGAAGCTGCGTCTTTTCCAGGCTCGCCTGATGTTTGCCTCGAAACCAAACCCGGAATTCTACCTACCAACGAATTATTTGTTGATGCTACAGGTGATGTTGTAAGTTGACTTCCATCAATTGAGGTTACAGCTCCTGTCAGATCTGATTTTTTTTGTGTTCCGTATCCAACTACTACAACTTCATTTAGCTCATCCAAGCTTTCACTTAGAGTTATATTTAAGTTTGGAGATTTGATTTTATGCTCAAGGGTATCAAAACCTAAAGATGAAAAAATTAATATTTGACCAATATTGGCACTAATTTCAAATTTCCCATCAAAGTCTGTTGAACTGCCTATTTGAGAATTTTTAATAAAAACATTAACGCCTGGAAGTAAAGTTCCTTCATTGTCTTGAACAGTTCCAATTATTTTTTGTTGAGAAAAAACAAATGTAGAGATTGAAAGAAGAAATAAAATTTGAAGCAATTTGTATTGGATAGTCATAACTTATTGGTCAATTTAAAAAAGAGTTAGTCTTTTAGAAGACTAACTCTTAAAGTTAAAATTAATCTTTTATAATTTTATAGGACTTTTCTGATCCTTCGACAGTAATTTTTGCCATATATATTCCAGATGGTAAGTGCTGTACATCAAGTTTAGCTTGAGTAGCATTTAAATCTTTATTAAATACCATTTGTCCGTTGATGTTATAAATAGAAAATTTGTTAATTGATTTAAGCGATGATATGTGTAATTGATTTTTAACGGGATTGGGATAAAAACCAATTGAGAAATCATCAGCTTCAGAAAATGAAAGTGATGCTGTAGGTACAACGGACACATCATCAATTCTTGTAACAGGTCCGCCACCTGGTCTGCTGAAATACAAAAGTACATTAGTATTATCGCCAGAATTAAATGTAAAAGTAGTTTGAGTCCATGTAGTGGTATTGGGTGCTATGTATTGATAAGATAGACCCGTTTCCCCTGCAGCCGTTCCTAAAATTAAACCAGCATTTGTTGCCATTGTCCCCGGATTTTGTATTCGTGCCGAAACTTTAAGTCTTAGTGTTTCGTCGGAATTTAAAGTTGTTTGTCTAACCCAATACGAAACGGTGTAATCTGTATTAGCTAGAACGGTGAAGTCTTGTCTTAATGTCATCGCATTTACATTTCCACCCATGTTTGTAAAACCATGCCCAGAATGAGCAAAAGTGTCACCTGCAGGCTGTGCATCATTATAAAATAATGTTACATTAGTACCTTGCGCATACCATGGTCGACGTATATCATCAGCTGGAGTTGCATTTGTTGTTGAGGGAAGAGTTCCTCCTGTTTCTAAATTACTTGCTTGAGTTTCAAAACTTCCATCTTGAATATATTCTTGTGAAAAAACACAAAAACTAATTAAAATTGCTAAAAATAAAGTATAGATTTTCATAAAACTTGAATTTTTGATTTATATTACTTCAAAATTCAAATTATATTGCTACACCAACTATAAAAAATTAACAATGCTTTTTTTTATAAAATTATTCAATTCGTTATAATACAAACACATGTAAATATTTTGAAATTAATTTTAGTCCATTTAAAATGTTCGAACTTTCGAAAGTTTGGGTCACAGTCTAACCCGCAACCCAAAAAGTTGTGGGTTTATTTTTTATTCAAAATGTGTTTCAAAAACTAAAATATAATCCTCTTTAAAGTTCGAAGATTCGAATAGTTGGGTCACGGATTATTCCCAAAAATAATTT
>JBMHCT010000032.1:0-134967 GCA_049889775.1 Jejuia sp. | reverse complement strand
TGTGGAGTTCACGTGGACTCGATTAAAAGTACTAATAATTGGCTAGGGGTGCAACAAACAGTGGACGATGGTATGTAATTAGTGGAATGGGAGCGTTTGCAAAACGCGGGTTCCACGTGCCGCAGGTAATTACATACCATCCGATATGTATAAGGATAGTTACGTAACTAACTTAACAAAAAAGGAAGAAACCAGAGGAAATTCCGCAAGATTATATTAGCAGGGAAGAATCAAGTAATTATTTTTATACGGCGTTAAACGAAGATAGCGGAAAATTTCTACAAAATCAAGTAGCAATTCTACTTTCCTGTCGGTTAATAACTCCTAATAACTCTCAATTAAAAAAGACATGTAAATACTTATTTTGCATTGCTAATTTTAGTAATTAAGAGATAAGAAGTGTTGAAAGTCTGTATTGCCGAAAAACCAAGTGTTGCTCGAGAAATTGCCTCTGTTTTGGGGGCGAACACAAAGCATGATGGCTATTTTGAAGGCAATGGCTATGCGGTAACTTATACCTTTGGGCATCTTTGCACACTTAAAGAACCTGTGGATTACAAATCGTATTGGAAAAGCTGGGATTTAAACAATTTACCCATGTTACCCGAAAAGTTTGAAACCAAAGTGGTGGCTAACTCAGGTATTCAAAAACAATTCAATATTGTTAAAAGCCTATTTCAAAAAGCAGAAGTGATCATAAACTGTGGTGATGCGGGGCAAGAAGGAGAACTCATCCAAAGATGGGTAATGAATGAAGCGAATTACAAAGGTGAAGTAAAACGCCTTTGGATTTCATCATTGACTACCGAAGCGATTAAAGAAGGGTTTGATAACTTAAAACCCGCTGCCGACTATGATAATTTGTATTATGCTGGTTTTTCCAGAGCCATAGGCGACTGGTTATTGGGTATTAATGCTACAAGATTATACACTGTAAAACATGGTGGGTATAAACAAGTGTTGTCCGTTGGCAGGGTGCAAACGCCCACTCTGGCTATGGTAGTCCATCGTTTTAAGGAAATTGAAAACTTTAAACCACAACCGTATTGGGAATTGCAAAGCTTATATCGCGATACTTTGTTTAGTTATGAGGAAGGGCGTTTTTTAAAAAAGGAAGATGGTGAAACTTTGGCAGCAAAAGTTAAAGAAAGTGATTTTGAAATTTTATCCATCACCAAAAAGAAAGGAAAAGAATACGCACCAAAACTATTTGATTTAACAGGTTTGCAGGTGTATTGCAATACGAAGTTTGGATTTTCTGCAGATGAAACACTTAAAATAGTGCAAGCACTTTATGAGCGAAAAGTGGTGACTTACCCTAGAGTGGATACTACATTTTTACCAACAGATATTTATCCAAAGGTTTCAGGAATTCTCAAAAAGCTTTCAAATTATTCGAAATTAACAGAACCCCTCCTTGGGAAGTCCATAAAAAAATCATCAAAAGTCTTTAATGATAAGAAGGTAACTGATCACCACGCTATAATTCCAACGGGAATGCAAACTACACTACAATACAACCAACAGCAAGTGTATGATATCATTGTAAAACGGTTTATTGCGGTGTTTTATGATGACTGTATTGTGGCAAATACCACTGTTATTGGAGAGGCAGCTGACGTTTCTTTTAAAACTACAGGAAAAGAAATTTTAGAAAAAGGTTGGCGCATAGTTTTTGACACTTCGACTGCGCTCAGTGTGACAAAAGACAAACTTTTGCCCAAATTTATAAAAGGAGAAAAAGGATCTCATGAGCCTTCCTTTTTAGAAAAACAAACCAAACCACCCAATCAGTTTACAGAGGCGTCTTTGTTACGCGCCATGGAAACAGCAGGTAAGCAGATTGATGACGAAGAATTGCGAGATTTAATGAAGGAAAATGGCATTGGCAGACCTTCCACACGTGCCAATATCATAGAAACCCTGTTTAAACGAAAATACATTAAGCGCAATAAGAAACAAGTGTTGCCTACGGAAACTGGGATTCAGTTGATTGATACCATTCAAAACGATTTGTTGAAGTCCGCTGAACTTACAGGGAAGTGGGAAAAACAATTAAAAGACATTGAAAAAGGCGAGTATAGTGCTGGTGCGTTTATAAAAAATATGAAACGTATGGTGGACGCTTTAGTGTATGAAGTGCGTAGTGAGACTAAACGTGCTAATATTTCGCATTCGGCTACCACAAATAAGAAAGTGTCGCAAAAAAAAGGGAAAGTACAGGCAGGAATTGCTTCAGAGCAATGCCCAAAATGTAAAAGCGGTACTATTATAAAAGGAAAATCTGCTTATGGTTGTAGTTCCTATAAAATAGGTTGCGACTTTAAATTACCTTTTAAGGTTCAAGGAAAAAAGGTTTCTGAAAAACAGTTTATTCGCTTACTTCAAAAAGGCTCTACTGTAAATCTGAAAGGTTTTAAAACAGAGGATGGTACTGTTGAAGGTTTACTGAGATTTGATGATACTTTTACACTGAAATTGGAGCCTAAAAAAGGAAAGACCACTGATAATATAGATATTTCTATTTGCCCAAAATGCAACCGTGGAAAAATCATAAAAGGAAATACCGCATACGGCTGCACAAACTATAAATCTGGTTGCGATTTTAAAGTACCGTTTGATGTGGTTCGCGCTAAAATAAATGGCAGTACACCAACTAAGACTCTGGTTTACGAGATTCTAAAAACTGCGGTTAGTGAAACATAGTCATTTTATAATTTACAAGCCATATGGATATTTAAGTCAGTTTAAAAGTAACGACTCCAAACAGCAATCTAAACGGTTTTTAGGGGAACTCCATGATTTTCCCGAAGGTATCATGTCCATTGGTAGACTTGATGAAAAATCAGAAGGCTTGTTATTACTAACTACTGATGGTAAAATGAGCGATTACATCAACAGCAAAAAGGTAGAGAAAGAATATTATGCGCTTGTTGATGGTGCTATTACAAAAGAGGCGTTGCAATTATTACAATATGGTGTGGAGATTGGTTTTGATGGTAAAAAATACAAAACCAAACCTTGTAAGGCGTTTCAATTGGAAAGTGAACCCAGTTTACCCAAACGTTCTAAAAAGATACGAGACGCACGCCATGGGCCTGTGAGTTGGATATCCATCACTTTAAACGAAGGTAAATTTAGGCAGGTGCGTAAAATGACTTCGGCTGTCGGTTTTCCAACATTGCGTTTGGTGCGCGTAAGAGTTGGCAATATTCAAATAGATACCATGCAAGCTGGTGATGTTAAGACCGCCGAAAGTTTTAATGTTTAAGACTAAATCACCTGAACTAGACGGAACCGCGTTAGCGATTGCAACGGTTAGCTTTTGCCGAGGCGCGCATCGAGGCAAAACTAGTAGTGGAAAGCGCGACCCCGACGTTTACAGTCGGGGTAACGCCCAAATATTATTCCTCCAACTTTTTAAGTTCTTTATAATTGCGGTTAAGGCGTTTTAATAATAAACCGTATATTAATTTATATAAAACCCAAAATACGAGCAGCACAACTATAGAAAAAATAACCATTACCGTAATGTAAACAGCAAGACCGTTATCTCCCAAAGTTTCGATAGCCTCAATGGTTCTTGTATCGTTATGTATGGCGTAATAGGTAGATACAATTAAAGAAACACCCGCCATTGCTAGACTATAAATTACATAATATTTTACGATTTTGCGGGTACGGATGATACTTTCCATCAGCGCCTTGGCATTGTCTGTTACCGAAATGGATTTGTACGATTTATAAAGCAAATAGATGAATACAAAGATAATGAGGTAACTAAAAATGGTAAGCCCTGTAAATATTGCCTCATTCGTATATATTTCCTTAAACTGTTGTTTGTAACTGTCTGATGAAAAATAAGGTATGGCATTTATTAAAATCCAAAATACAAGTTCTGCAATACTTATATAAAAGAGAGTTTTAACAATTGATGATGATTTACCTTGCAGCATGGGATAAATATCCTTTACTGATAGTTTACGTTCCTCAGATTCCTTATTCCAATCTTTCTTTAATAAATCTAATCCGTCCATAGGCTTAAGGATTTAGTATGTTTCTTAGTTTAGTTTTCGTTCGGTTCATTTTCACGCGTGCATTTACTTCGCTAATACCAAGCGTTTCACTTATCTCTCGATAATCTTTGTCTTCCAAATACAAAAACACCAATGCTTTTTCAATGTCATTTAGTTTGTGTATCGCTTTATATAATAATTTTAATTGCTCTTCTTCCGTGTCATCATATTCTTCTGCTTTTATTTTGAATGACACACCTTCAAAATCTTGAGTGGTTATTCTACGTTTGGATTTTCGATACAAGGTAATAGCCGTATTTAATCCTACACGATACATCCAAGTACTGAATTTAGCATCGCCTCTAAATTTAGGATAGGCCTTCCAAAGTTGGATGGTTATCTCCTGAAATAAATCGTTATGAGCATCATAATTATTGGTGTATAATCTACATACTTTATGTATGATATTTTGATGCTTTTCTAACAACTCAACAAAGCTATATTCCAGTTCTGTATTCAAATATTTTGATGGTTTAGTTATCCTATTAGTAGCTGGAAGTTTTGAATTGTTACACTAAAATAAGAATATTTATTTTGACGGTTTTCGAGGCGATAAAAACAATGTTCGCTCTAAAAAATGAAACTTTTAGAATTTGTAATTTAAATTAAAGTGAAAATTTAATTGATTGTATTTAAAAAATTGAATTTTAATATTTTAAATACACACTATAAATAATATCTATTGATGCTATTCACAAAGAAATTAGCGGTATTTACAGTAAATATACTTCGAATATACATAAAAAATATCTGAATTCATTTTAATTATTTATCGGCATAATCTCACTTAATTTTTAAGATTACACAAACAGAAAATGTAGCTAAATGCTTAAAGAAGAATTGAAAATAAAAACAACTTTTCAATCTACAATTTTTGATAATTATTGAAATTTAGAACCTCCTTACCCCTTAAAAAAATTGTTGAAATTTTGACTGTTTTTTTTCACCTAATTACAATTCGTCTTTAAAAAATTACAGTTCGGTTATTATGAATTTTAAAGTGCATTGTTCCGTTGCAATTTTGGGTCATCAATCTAAAGGCAATTATTAATTATGAGAACTTTTTTTACCATTTTAGCGTTTTGTTTTTTCTTTGAAAGTTATGCTCAAAATCAAATTAACGGTGTAGTAACAGACTCTAAAAAAACACCTATTGTAGGAGCCAATGTATATTTAGATGGCACATACGATGGCGGCACAACTAATGAAAAAGGTGAGTTTTCTTTCTCTACTTCTGAAACAGGCACACAAACTTTAATTGTGTCATTTCTATCCTATGAAACCTTTACTATGGTGGGCGATATTTCATATTTGAAAAATATTTCTGTTAAACTTAAGGATGATGTAAACACACTGGATGCTGTTGTTTTGTCGGCGGGTACATTTTCTGCTGGTGACAATAGCAAAGTAAATGTTTTAAAACCTTTAGATGTGGTAACTACCGCCAGTGCATTAGGAGATTTTGTAGGCGCACTGCAAACATTACCTGGAACTACAACGGTTGCAGAAGATGGTCGGTTATTTGTTCGGGGCGGTGATGCCAGCGAAACTCAAATTTTCATAGACGGCATTCGTGTTTTTACACCTTACACGCCTACCACAAACAATGCACCAACTCGGGGGCGCTACTCCCCTTTTCTGTTTGATGGTATTACATTTTCAACTGGGGGATATTCTGCGGAATATGGGCAAGCCCTGTCCAGCGTATTACTACTAAACACCATAGATGAGGCAGGTCAAGAGAAAACTGACATTGGTATTATGAGTGTAGGCGCAACACTTGGCAATACCCAAAAATGGGAGAAAAGTTCCATTAGCGTTAATGCATCTTACGTTAACCTAGCACCGTACAACGCTATTTTTCCTAACAGAAACGATTTTATAAAACCTTTTGAAACCGCTTCTGGGGAAATGGTTTATAGAAGAAAATTAAATAACGGATTGCTAAAATTATACGGCGCTTTTGATGCTTCTGGTTTTGAATTGACCCAAGAAGACATCAACCTCCCTAATGGACAATACATAAAGCTGAATAACAACAACTTATATTTGAATGGCTCTTACAGTGGCATTATTAATGATACTTGGAGCATGCAAACAGGGTTTAGTTATACCAATGCCAACAACAAAACTAATCTAGGTGACCGAAACCTTAAGGATACCGAAAACTCAATACATTCAAAATTGAAATTTAAAAATCGTATCAATAACCGTTTCAAATTATATTTTGGTGCAGAATACTTCAAAACCGATTTTGAAGAACAATATAGAGACGAGGTAGTAGATAATGCCACCTATGGTTTTGATAATAATATTGCCGCAGCTTTTGCAGAGGCAGATATTTTCCTCACTAAAAATTTAGCTTTTAAAACGGGTATACGCGTGGAGTACAGCGAGCTTTTTAAAGATTTCACCTTAGCACCAAGAGCTACAATGGCTTATAAAATTTCAGATAAAAGTCAGTTGTCCCTTGCTTATGGCGACTTTTATCAAAACCCTGGCAGTAATGTATTGAAGTTCAATCAAGATTTTGAGCCAGCTAATGCCAAACATTATATTTTGAATTACCAGTTCAACGCAGATCGGAAGATTTTTAGGGCCGAAGCCTACTACAAAGATTACAGCAATTTAGCAAAGTACGATGGCAACTTCCCTAGCTTTACCAGCAATTTTAGTAGTAACGGTAGCGGTTTTGCTAAAGGTATCGATTTCTTTTGGCGGGACAGCAAGAGTATAAAAAATTTGGATTATTGGTTAAGCTATTCCTTTTTAGACACTAAGCGTAATGATAGAAACTTCCCCGTTCAGGCACAACCCAATTTTGCGAATACCCACAACTTTTCGGCAGTTACAAAATATTGGATAGACGATTGGAAAAGTCAAGTAGGTTTTAGCTACGCTTACGCCTCAGGAAGAACGTACACCAACCCAAACAGACCTGGATTTTTAAATGAAAAAACAAAACCATTTAATAGCTTAAGTGTGAATTGGGCGTATTTGATTAGTCCGCAAAAGATATTGTATGCCGCAGTAAATAATATTTTAGGGTTTAGAAATGTTAACGGTTACCAGTACGCCAACACACCAGATATAAATGGTAATTTTAATAGACGTGCATTACGACCCGCGTTAGATCAGTTTTTCTTTGTAGGTTTCTTTTGGACGATTAGCGAAGATAAAACTAGTAATCAGTTGGATAATTTGTGATTTGCGAAGAAACTAAATATTGCTTTTTAACCTCAATTATTTGTTAGCCATTAGTATTTTTCAGTTAATTTTTCAAATCCGTTCATTAAATCAACAAGTTTTTGTCTTTCTTTCCAGCCTGGGAATTTATCTTCAATAAATGATTTTGGCGAATAGCTTCCATAAGCAATGTAATTCTTTTCTTGACACATCCAGAAGCTGTAATTTGCTCCATCCGAAACTACCTTTCTGACAACAGTTCCTTCTTCTTCTCCTTTTTTTTCTACAATATTCAGTTTAGATTTATCAATTAAATACTTATTTTCTTGGATAATATTGTTTAAATGTCTCCAATAATATTCGTACTCTTTTTTCTTAATCCTTTTCCGCTTGATTTTTGTTTTAAGTTCAGTCGAATTCGGTTGGTAAACAATAAATCTTAATACCTTTCCATCATTTTGGTAAACAATAAACTCTGAATTCTGTCCTTTATTCCAATATGATGAATAACCAATTTTTATTATTAATGAATTTCTGTCTTTTAATTTTAGTAAATCAACATAGTTGTTTTCAGTTTCCGTTTCTCCTTGCCAATCAATTTTCGGGATAGTCCAATTCTGTGAAAAACCAATTATTGGAATCAGAAGTAATATATAGACTAGATTTTTTTCATATTAATGGCAACAACAGAATAAACACAATTGCGTTTACCCAGATTATATTTTTTTAATAAACTATTTCTTCCGACGTCCACTTCTTTTATTTTCTTTATTCTTAATGTAAATGTGTTTATACCTACTATTGTTGGGTGCGTTACGTTCTTCAATATCAAATGCACCAATAGACTTTATTAAAGGCGTCAATTTTTGAAAGCCATAGTTTCTGGAATCAAAGTTAGGACGCTTTTTTTGCATCAAACTACCCACATCACCAAGAAAAGCCCAACCATCTTCATCTGATAAATCATTGATAGAGGATTTTATCAAATTAATTTCTTTGGCGGTAATCTTATCAACCGAAGACTTTTTAGTGGCATTAGCATTCTCATCCGTATTAGCATCTTCTTTATCATTAGTATCGCCCTTCAAAATTTCTATATAGATAAACTTATCACAAGCCACAATAAACGGATTTGGCGTTTTCTTTTCACCAATACCTATTACCTGCATTCGGGCTTCCCTTAGTCTGGTGGCCAACCGTGTAAAATCACTATCACTAGATACCAAACAAAACCCTTCCACTTTGTTGGAATATAAAATATCCATGGCATCAATGATCATTGCGGAGTCTGTAGCATTTTTGCCAATGGTATAACTGTATTGTTGTACAGGAGTTATGGCGTTTTCAAGCAGTACTTTTTTCCATTTGTTTAAATGCGGTTTCGTCCAGTCGCCGTAAATACGTTTTATCGTAGGGTTGCCATATTTGGCTATCTCCTCCATCATTTCGGTAACATTTCCCGCGGGAATATTATCGCCATCAATCAAAACAGCTAGATTGTTATTCATATACAGTATTTAAAATAGACTTCTAAGTTACAGGATAGTAATGCCAGAAACAAACTTCTTTGTGATTAGTTTAAAATTAAGAATTTAACAAAATAACCAACTATAACGCTTTCGTATTTTCATATTGTTAAAATTTAAGTGATATTTTGATAATATGACAAACATCATGAAAAATATTTCGACTTCTATTTAATTTTACAATATCGAAAATGAAGGTAAAAAAAGTGAAATACCAAAGTTTCACTTTTAGATTTAACAAACATTAAAATTGATACGCATGATACCTAAAAAGAACCCAGAACTAGAGGTGGGCCGGAATAGCAGCCTTTATTTCGCCATAGGATTAAATGTTATGTTATTTTTTTCTTGGCAAGCAATTGAGTACAAAACCTATGAAAAAGAGGAAGTAGTGTTAGATATACTCTCAATGGATAGTGAAATTGACGAAGAAATTCCATTGGTTACAATGAATACTCCACCACCACCTCCACCACCAGTAGCTATACAAGAATCTGTGCAAATAGTTGAGGATGAGGTGGAAATTGAAGAAACCATTATAGAAAGTACAGAAGTAGACCAAAGTGATGTGATTCAGGATGTGGTACGCGTAGAAGATATTGAAGTCGCAGAAGTTGAGGAAGAAGTTGAAGTGCCTTTTGCACTTATTGAAGATGTACCTCTATTTCCTGGCTGTGAAAACGTAAAGAAGTCTGAACGTCGCGCATGTTTTCAAAAAATGATAAACAACCATGTTGCCGAAAACTTTAATTACCCCCAAGTAGCTTTAGATATGCATATTAAAGGACGTGTGTATGTGATATTTGTAATAGCTCCGGATGGAAGCATTACAAAAATTAGAACTCGAGGTCCTGACAAAATATTGGAAAAAGAGGCTCACAGAATTGTAAGTCTTTTACCAAAAATGACACCGGGAAAACAGCGTGGAAAACCCGTAAGTGTGCCGTTTAGCTTACCAATTAATTTTAAAATGGCAGAACAATAATATGATATAAAACAAACAGCATAACGAACTTTTTTAGGGTTAATACCTGTTATCATGTTTGGACGGTTAAGGATGCTTTTTTACAAAGTGTCCTTAACTTTTTTATGTATATACAGTTCGGGTATCATTTTTGACAGTTCAGTCAGATGGTTTTTCTAGAATTTGAGATGTCAGCGATATTTGTAGAGTAATTCAAAACAATACGTCATGCAACATCTTATAAAAATTATTTGCCTTTTTATCCTAAGTACATCCTACACTATCGCCCAAGAAGTACAGAGCAATAGCATCACAGTTACGGTTACAAATTTACAGAACAACGACGGCAATGTGTTTTTGGCCATTTACAACTCAGAAGATAAATTCCTGAATAAAAGTTACAAGGCCTTTAGAGCTAAAATATATGACAACGGTTGTGTTGTTGAGTTTAAAAACGTTCCAAACGGCGAATATGCTGTATCCATTTATCATGACGCAAATGGGAATAAAAAGTTGGATACTGGCATGTTTGGTATTCCTAAGGAAGACTATGGTTGCTCCAACAATGCCAAAGGTTTTTTTGGGCCACCAAAATGGGATGATGCTAAATTCACCTTAAAAAATGAATCAATTACTAAAACTATTCAAATTTAAATCTTACAACCATGAAACATTTAGCCATTATTTTAACACTTTTCGTTTCAGTAACAATCTGTCAAGCCCAGTCCAACTACGAAAAGGGTATGCAAAAAGCATTTGAACTGTGGGGACAAAACAAGCCTTTGGAAGCGGCAAATATGTTTGAACGCATTGCTTCTGCCGAAACGGACAATTGGCTTCCACCCTATTGGGCCGCACAAATTAATATTGTTTCCAGCTTTGGAGAACAAAATAAAGAAAAGCTATCGGCTCAATTAAAAAAAGCACAAGACTTAATAAACGACGCCTCTGCAATTTCAAAAAATAATCCTGAAATTATGGTAATGCAGGCACTACTTCATACAGCATGGATTGCCTCAGATGGTGCAACTTATGGTATGACTTTGTCTCCAAAAGTAATTGAGTTATATGCTAAAGCCGAAGCTATTGCACCAGATAACCCAAGGGTAATCGCTTCAAAAGCAGAGTGGAATATCGGTAGCGCACAATATTTTGGACAAGACACCACCGCGTTTTGCAAAGATTTGGAACGCGCCTTAGAACTTTTTGCTAAATTTAAACCAGAAACACAGTTTCACCCTAAATGGGGAAAAGACCGTGTGATACAATTACTTGAATCTTGTAAAAAGTAAATCTCACACTTAAATCAAAAATCAAAATGAACAAAACGATTAAACAAATTATAATAACGTTTGCCATTGGATGCGGCGTCTACATTATCGGAGAATTGCTTTCTGATAGGTTTGACTACAAAAACGTGCAAGATTTTTTAATCGATTTTGGGTTCTATCAATTATATGCTTTTGTGTTGGGGTACTCTAACATGTACTTTTTTGATAGAATGAATAGGTTTAATTGGAAAAAGAATAGCACCTTAAAGCGCATAATTGTTGGTTCCATTGGAGCTACAACAATTACTCTAATTGGATTATTTTTCCTAAGACTATTCACATTTTTTGTTTTTGGTGGTAAATCGATAGAAGCTTTTTTGGAAAGGGAGCGTTTCCAGTATTATTACTTTGGACTTTGGATTACCCTCGCCATTGTATCTGTTTTTCATATCATCTATTTTTACAATAGATATCAGCAAAACAAGTTAAAGGAACAAAAAGTAATAGCAGGAACTGCAAGTGCAAAATTCGACGCTTTAAAAAACCAATTAGATCCACATTTTCTGTTTAACAGCTTAAATGTACTTACAAGTCTAATTGAAGAAAATCCTAATCAGGCTCAAAAGTTTACAACATCACTTTCAAAAGTTTACAGATATGTTTTAGAACAAAAAAACAAAGAGCTCGTCACTGTAGATGAAGAATTAAAATTTGCCAAAACCTATATGTCGCTCTTAAAAATGCGTTTTGAAGACAGTATTGTTTTTACAATGCCAGAACAAGCCGCAAACCCTGAGAGCAAAGTGGTACCATTATCATTACAACTGTTATTGGAAAATGCAGTAAAACATAACATGGTAACCAGCAGTAAACCTTTGCACATCAAAATATATGAAGAGGGCGACTATTTAGTCGTAGATAACAACTTGCAACCCAAACAAATCGTAAAAAAGAGCAGCGGCGTTGGTTTAAGCAATATTATGCAACGTTATAAACTGCTCACAAAGAAAAAAGTAGACATTAACAAAGAAGCAAACAGGTTTGCAGTAGCAATACCTATGCTTACAAAACAAATAGCAATCATGAGAACACAAACATCAAATCAAATGGACGACACATACCTACGTGCGCGCAATCACGTAGAAGAATTAAAAGGTTTTTATTATAGCCTAATATCCTACTGTTTAGTAATTCCTTTTTTAATATTTATCAATTACAGAACCTTTTGGGGCTTCCAATGGTTTTGGTTCCCAATGATAGGTTGGGGTATCGGTCTAAGTATACAAGCCTTTAAAGTATTTTACAGCAATAAAGCCTTTGGAGGCAATTGGGAGCGTCGCAAAATAGAGCAATTTATGCGAGAGGAAGAACAAAGCAATAGATGGAATTAATACTATGAAACCCTCTTTAAATAACAACCTAGACGAAAAGTATCTAAGAGCTAAAGAGCGCGTAAAAGAATTAAAGGGTTTCTACACCAATCTTTTATTGTACTTGCTAATAATTCCCTTTTTAGCCTTTTTAAATTATAAAACCTATTGGGAAGTAAAGTGGTTTATATTTTCCGCTATAGGCTGGGGTATCGGCCTTAGTTTTCATGCCTATCGCGTATTTTCAAGAAACCCAATATTCGGGAAACGTTGGGAACAACGAAAAATTGAACAATTTATTCAAGAAGAACAAAACAACACATGGAATTAAAATATCAAGCTATGGAAAATTATGATATAGAGCCTTACGGACAGCGCAACTTTAGGAATGAAGATGCTTACCTAAGAGCAGAAAAACGATTAAAAGACCTTAAAGGATTTTACTGGCACGCCTTCTGGTATGTGGCCGTTAATATTTTTATCATTGTAATAATTGTGTCCAATGGTGGCGACTTCTTCCATTTCGGTACATGGTCTACGCCTGTATTTTGGGGTATAGGCTTAGGGGTTCATGCCCTGGGTGTTTTTGGTAAAAATCTATTTTTTGGTAAGGCATGGCAAGAACGCAAAATAAGAGAGTTTATGGAGCGTGAAAATCGCGAAAGCCGTCATTTTGAGTAAAATTGAAATTTGGGCGTTCCCACGCTTTTGGCGTGGTCGGGCTTTCGGCAGTCGCTCCCTCCTACGTCGGGGAGCTTCAACAAATGCCTCAATCCCTAACGCACTAATCCGCTAAAACCTGTATTCAACCTAACGTAAAACCTATCAATCAAAACAAATCCTAAAAAAAACTGATGAACGTAATAATTATAGAAGACGAAAAACCATCCGCAAGACGTTTGCAACGCATGTTGAATAGTCTCAACATAGATGCAGAAACCATGTTACATTCCGTTGAAGAAGCAATAGCATGGTTTCAAGAAAATCCGCATCCTGATTTAATTTTTTTAGACATTCAACTAAGTGATGGCTTGTCGTTCGAGATTTTTGAAACCATAGAAATAAAATCTGCCGTAATATTCACCACCGCGTATGATGAATATGCGCTGCAAGCCTTCAAACTAAATAGTATAGATTATTTACTAAAACCAATTGATGAGGACGATTTAGAAACAGCTGTAAAAAAATACCAAGAACGCCTACCAAAAAAGCAAGCCGTTACGCTGGATTTTAATGACATAAAGAAACTGTTGGTAAACCCAATAGATAGAGAATACAAAAAGCGTTTCTCCGTAAAAGTGGGACAGCATCTAAAGTTGATAAATATCGATGAGATTGAGTGTTTTTACAGCGAAAACAAAGGTACGTATCTGCACACCACAGACAACAGAAACTACCTCATTGATTCAACCTTAGAACAATTAGAAGAAGAGCTAGAGCCACAAACATTCTTCCGCATTAACCGTAAGTTTTTCGTGAATATTAATGCGATAAAAGATATGGTGAGTTATACCAACTCGCGTTTACAAATAAAGCTAAACTCTTATAACGAACAAGAGGTTATTGTTGCTAGAGAACGCGTTAAGGATTTTAAGGGGTGGCTGGAGTGATTTTTCTATTAACGATTTTCGGTTTCCTTAATTCTTTTAATATATCCTGATTTTTTCCCAAGAAAGAAACCAAGAAGAAAAATTCCAACAGGAACTAGCAACACTAAAATTATTTGAATTGGACCGATTGCTAAATACATATGATAAGTTTTAGTTTTATTTCATTTTATTTTGTTTCAAACAAAAGATATTTTTAGAGTGAATGACGACTCTTAGGATTAATCAAATGTAATGTAATCTTTCTTTTTTGTAACAAATTTTTATAAAATTAAATCTTGTTTGGGCTATTTGTTTTTAACTTTTCGGCTAATAACTCCTCATTGTTACTCCAAACAATATTATTTCTATTCGTGATATATCCAAAATACTCATTACCCTCTTCATCAGAAAAAAATAAAGTACTTATATTGTTTTCATAATATTCTAAATCGTCAAAATTAAAGGGAACAATAACTTTCCTTTTGCGCAAGTCAATTACCCCATATTTATTAGTTTGATGATTTAAGGCCTCAACAATATCGAAAAAGTAGTATAAATCGTTGTATTCAGCTTTTAGTAGTTGATCGCCCTCAAGATTTATTAATCCACATTTCGTTTCTGAAAGAAAGTAGTCTTCATTATCACAAAACATAAAAACATGTTCGCCTTTATAGTCCTTTCCACAATATTCTAAATATTCGTATTTAGATGGCATTATAAAATTGCCCAAAGTATCAATTACTCCGTATTTTTCATTTTTTACGATCGCAATTCCATTCTGAAAGCTTGAAGCTTTTTCATAACATGAATCTAAAACCTGCTTTTCTTCCTGATTAAAATAATACCATTTATTGTTAATTTTTACATTTATCAAACCCGAAGAAAACGTTCCTAAATCTTCATATTTCGTATTAAATTTTAATTCCAAGTTTTCATTAATCAAACCCTTTTTATCATTCTTTTCTACTGTAGCATATCCGCCAATAAAAGGATATATATTTTCATATTTTGTCTTGATAATTTCATCTGGTGTATAAATAACTTGACGACCCTCTATTTTAGCTGGAAATATTCGCTTATGATTTATAAAATACTCAGTATCAAAAATAAATGGAACATGAATTTCTCCATTATAGTGTATTAATCCGTATTTATCATTTTTCATAGCTAGGAAAGTGCTATCCCATACAGAAGTCAATTTTTGGTAGTGTGATTTTGTGGTTTTGCGCCCTCTCCAGTCCATAAGGATATACCCTTCGTCTTCTTTTACAATAGCGAAAGTTTCCCCATTTAAATCCTCCATAACGAATTCAGAAACTGAATAAAAATCATCACCTAACTCGAATTTAGGCTCAATACGAATATTCCCTTTCTGGTCTATATATCCTAACTTTCCATTTTCAATAATTTTATATAACTCAACATTCTTTTTCGTTATGATCAAAGGTGTTGAACATGAGCAAAAAAGCAACATAAATATCATATAATAGAAAAACTTCATATTATCAATAAGCTATGTAAACTGATAAAGTTACAATTATAAACATCTACCTTATTCTAATCAATCAAATAATACCACCAATAACATCTCGCACTTTAACATCATTAATTTTATAAATTCTGATTTTTACAGTGTCCCAATAGCGCTTCTTAAGAAATTTTTTTAATGATTGAAATTGAATGGGTTTAAACGCGCCATTTTTTGAGTAAAACGTTTTATCATTATAATACACCAAATGAATGGACCAATCTTTATTGTTGACAAAAGCCAATAGTACATTATTAGGAATAATGCGCTTTAAATTTTTAGCTGGTTTGGTTAAAAATTCATCAGTAGCTATAAAATAGTTTTTTAAAATTTTTTCTGCAGAGATTCTGTCAATACTTGTTGAATTACCAAATAAGTTTTGATTGAAGTCAGAATTGTTTTCAAAATATTTCTCAAACGCATAAGAGTAGCAATTTTGCCCACTTGTCTTTACAAAACGTATGAATTTATCAATATCCTCCTGAGTTCTGTATAAGGTACTATCTTTAAAAGCTCTTCTATACCTATTAATATATGTAGAATCAATCTTTATAGTTTCATGTTGTATACCCACTGTAATTGTATCCTGCAACCAAAAAACACGTTTCACATCAGAATTAGGTTTTGACTTGACCGTTTCGTAAACGCGATACCCAATTTTAATTGGTGTATCATTCTGTGCATTTGATTGTCCAAATAAGCTATTTGCCACCAAACAAAACAATAAAGGGACTATAAAATTCTTCAATCTAATCTTAATTTGTTTCATGTAATACATAGAGCATTAAACTTAGTATTATTTTTGACCAGAGCCAAATCCTGTCTTGCATTAAATTTCAAAAATCAATACTTTAATAGTACATTTACATTTCCTAAAAATTAAAGTTTTTGATTTCACAATCGTCCATAGATCAAGTATTTGAAACTGCTCGAGTTGAAGAGGTTATTGGCGATTTTGTGCAATTAAAAAAGGCAGGAAGTAACTTTAAAGGGCTTAGTCCTTTTAGCGATGAGCGCACCCCAAGTTTTATGGTGTCTCCCGTTAAACAAATCTGGAAAGATTTTAGTACTGGCAAAGGTGGAAATGCCGTGACATTTTTAATGGAACACGAGCACTTTACCTACCCCGAAGCCATAAAATACTTAGCAAAAAAGTACAACATAGAAATTGAGGAAACGGAGCAAACCAATGAACAAAAAGAAGCTGCAAACGAACGTGAGAGTTTGTATTTAGTGAGTGAATTTGCGAACAACTATTTTCAAAATATATTACATAAAACCGACCAAGGAAAATCCATTGGCCTAAGTTATTTTAAGGAGCGTGGGTTTACCGAGGAGACTATAAAAAAGTTCAATCTCGGTTACGCTTTAGATGAATGGCAAGCCTTTACAGATGAAGCCTTAAAAAAAGGATATCAACTAGATTTTTTAGAAAAAACAGGACTCACCATTGTTAAGCAAGAAAAACGATTTGATCGATTTAAAGGACGCGTCATGTTTCCTATTAAAAGTATGAGCGGACGTGTTCTGGGTTTTGGAGGTCGTATACTTATAAATGACAAAAAAGCGGCAAAATACCTCAACTCTCCCGAGAGTGATATTTACTATAAAAGCAAAGTACTTTATGGCATTTACAATGCTAAACAAAGCATTGCCAAGTTAGATAATTGCTATTTAGTTGAAGGGTATACCGATGTGATTCAATTTCATCAAACGGGCATAAAAAATGTCGTATCATCTTCAGGTACCGCCTTAACTTCAGAGCAAATAAGGCTAATCAATAGACTTACTAAAAATATTACGGTACTTTTTGATGGTGACGCAGCTGGTATGCGTGCTTCAATCCGAGGCATAGACTTAATCCTGGAACAAGGTATGAACGTAAAGGTTTGTACATTTCCAGAGGGTGAAGATCCAGATAGTTTTGCTAAACAAAATACCTTCGAAGAATTAACACTTTATCTTGAAGAAAACGCCAAGGATTTCATTCAGTTTAAGGCCTCTATTTTAAAAGAAGATTCTAAAAACGATCCTATAAAAAAGGCGGAAACCATTAGAGATATTGTAAACAGCATTTCTAAAATTCCTGATACCATTAAAAAGGAAGTCTACATTCAGGAGTGCGCTCGCATTATGGATATTAGTGAGGAAGTGCTTTTTACCACCCTTGCCCAAATACATAAAAAAGAGCAAACCGAGGATCAAAAAAAGCAACAAAAAGAACAGAAAAGCTTTGCCGTAATTAAAACTGAAAAACCTGTAAAAAAGGTCGATGTTCAGTACACTTTAGAACGAAAAATTATTGAAATTTTATTGCTCTATGGCAATAAAGAAGAAGATTTTGAAGACTTAGTTTTGAAAGAAACCGAGGATGGGGAACTTACGTTAGAACCTATAATTCAACAAGCCAAGGTGTTTGAAAAGATATATTTGGATTTACAGGATGATGAAATGGAGTTTTCAAATCCACAGTTTAAAGATTTATACTATTCTATTGTTGATAGACTGAATCAAAGTACAGAATTCGAATTAAAATCATTTATCAACAGCGTTGATCTTGAAACGGCAAACGAAATCACTCATATTTTAATGGAAGACGAGCGTTATAGTTTGAGCGATTGGGAACGAAAAAACATATTTCCTAAGGAAAAAACGCAAAGTGTGGCGCAATTGGTAAGCGAAACCATTTTGAGTTTACGTTGTTTCTTAATCGAACAAAAAGTATTAGAGTTTCAGAAAAAAACAATCGAGCACAAATCTGAAGTTAACAAATCTGTGCTCGAAGAAGTTAAAGATTATTCTAGTTTAAAAATGTTGTTATCTAGAAAATTAAACCGCGTTTTATAAATCCATTAATTTCGCTTGGTTTACTAAATCTACTAGATTATCAACTTTCAACTTTTTCATTAAGCGAGCTTTATACGTACTTACTGTTTTTTCATTGATATCCAATTCTTTTGAAACTTCCTTGTTTTTCTTTCCGATAGCTAAAAGTTTTAAAACTTCTGTTTCTCTTGTAGAAAGCTTTTTAAAGAAAGTTCCGCTTTTATTAACTCTACTACCAAAAGCAAGTTCTTGAGTTAATTCGTTACTTAAATGGATACCACCGTTATACACTTTTGTGATAGCTTCACTTACAGTAATAACGTTTTCGGTTTTAGAAATGTAACCAGATGCACCAGCTTTAATAGAATTAAAACCATACACATTTTCTGGTTGCGCACTAAACATAAGTGCTTTTACATCAGGAAACTCAACTTTTAATGTTCTTAAAACTGTCAATCCATTTAGTTTTGGAAGGTCAATTTCAGAGAGAAGAACATCAACAGATTCCTTTTTTAAAAATTCAATTACGGCTTCGCCGTTGTCAACGCTTCCAACAATTTTCACGTCGGAAGTAGCGGAGAACAAATGTTCCAGCCCCTTTCTTACAATAGGGTGAGGGTCCGCTATTAATAATTTAATCATATCTCAGGGTGTTTTATTGCACTATGACGTTTAAGGTTTTGAGAGAATCATAGTGTAGCTTGTGGGAATATCCCCAGTGCTCAAAAGTAATAAAATTTTTGCAATCTGAAAATTACTTCAGATTTTTAGGTATTTCACAGATAGGAATAGGAACCATTTTATGCTTATTCTGCGAATTGAATTGTTGGTATATTTGGAAAACCTCTTGTTCTCTGCCCTTAAAATCCTCTAGGGTTTTACCTTCATCTGCCATTTGCATCGCCCACTCCAATTCTGGGTAAGACGCCCCAATTTGATCTTCATCACTTCTTGCATCTCCAAATAAACCATCACTTGGTGCAGCTTTCATAATAGATTCTGGCACTTTTAGATATTCGCCTAAAGCATATACTTCAGATTTTAATAAATCTGCAATAGGGCTTAAATCTACGCCACCGTCACCATATTTTGTGTAAAAACCAACTCCAAAATCTTCTACTTTATTGCCAGTTCCCGCAACCAAAAGTCCATACAAGCCCGCATAATAGTATAAAGTTGTCATTCTTAAACGTGCTCTGGTATTCGCCAAAGCCATATCAACCGTTTTTTGATCACCGTCTAGAGCAACTTCTGTTTTAAACTCTTCAAAAACCGGTGTTAAGTCCGCCCTAGTTTCCTCCACATTATCAAATCGCTTCCTTAACTGCGCTATATGTTCATGTGCACGCGACACATGGCTGCTTGCTTGATGTATGGGCATTTCCACACACAATACTTTTAAACCAGTTTTTGCGCATAAAGTAGATGTTACTGCTGAATCGATGCCACCAGACACACCAACAACAAAACCTTTAACTTTAGCATTTTGCGCATAATCTTTTAACCAAGTAATAATGTAATCAGCAACTTTTTCTGTTTGCATAAAGGGATAAATTAAATATGAGAATGTACCTTTGCAAACAAAAATAAACCATACGCTCAATTTATAAAAATTTATAGCGTTTAGATTTCCATGAAAAAAGGGGTATTATTCATTTTAGTTGTTTTTCTAGTTGTCTCTTGTAAAAAAGATTCGAAAATTGAAGGTGACATCGCTAAAATCAACATTGATATTGAGGTAGAACGCTTTGACCAATTTTTTGGAACAAGTGCTGTAGAAGAATTACCTAAATTAAAAAAAGCGTACCCATTTATGTTTGCTGAAAAGTATACAGATTCGTTTTGGGTAGAAAAAATGAACGATACGATTCAACAGGAGTTAACAAAAGAACTGGGTAAGGTGTATCCAAATTTCAATACACCCGAAACGGAAATAGAATCTTTATGCAATCACTTAAAATACTATTATCCTGCCTTTCGTCCGCCAAGAATTATCACTCGTACATCAAACGTTGATTACAGAAACAAAGTAATCATTACGGATACTATTGCCCTCATTGCTCTTGATAATTATTTAGGTAAAGACCATCATTTTTATGATGGTATTCAAAAGTTTATCAAGAAAAATTTCGAGCCTTCTCAAATTACTGTAGATATGGCAGGCGAATATGCGAAAAAATACATTTTCCAACCCCAAAGAAAATCATTACTAGATGAAATGATTTATTTTGGAAAACAACTGTACTTTAAAGATGTAATGCTGCCTAATACAACAGAAGCGCAACGTATTGGGTACTCTGAGGATGAACTTGCTTGGGCAAAAGCCAATGAACAATACATTTGGCGTTTTTTTATTGAAAGGGAACTTTTGTACAGTACAGATTCTAAATTACCAAATCGATTTATTAACCCTGCACCGTTTAGCAAATTTTATTTAGAAGAAATTGACACGAATTCCCCAGGAAGAATCGGGCAATATATAGGTTGGCAAATTGTAAAGGCTTATATGCAAAACAACGAAACATCCTTGGATACGATGCTTAAAATGAAACCTGAAGATATTTTTAATAATTCTAAGTTTAAACCAAGAAAATAATGGGAAATACTATAAAATCTAAAATTGAATTGAATGTTGAACTAGATGAAAATAGAGTTCCTGAAAAGTTATTTTGGTCGGCAGAAGATGGTGGTATCTCAAACGAAGAGGCAAAAGCCTTAATGCTTTCGGTTTGGGATGATAAAACTAAGGAAATGCTGCGTATAGACCTATGGACGAAAGATATGCCTGTTGATGATATGAAAATATTTTTTCACCAAACCTTGGTAGCCATGGCTAATACTTTTAATCGCGCTACTCAAGACGAAAAAATGACCGCCACTATGAAAGATTTTTGCGATTACTTTGCAGAGAAGTTAGAATTGAAGAAGTAAGTCGGGAACTTAGGCGTAAGGTTCAATTTACCATTCCCGCAACTTATCTAGTTCCATTTGTGCTTTTAGCTCTTTCTCTGGAATTACCTTTAAAAATGATGGATGCTGCTCTATAGCAAATTCTATTTTTTCAACTATTTCATCAATAGACTCGTTATCATAATCAATGTCCAACGGCTGCTTGATATCCATAGATTGCAATATATTTTTCTTTTTGATGCGGATACCCTTTTTATCAAAAGAGCGTCTAAAACCATCAATTACAATAGGCACTACCAATGGCTTGTAGCGTTTAATAATATGTGCCGTTCCTTTTCTGATAGGTTTAAACGGCGTTGTAGTACCCTGTGGAAACGTAATTACCCAACCATCGTTTAGTGCCTTACCAATATTAGAAATATCGCTCATTTTAACTTGACGGTTAACATCTTTTCCCTCGGCGCGCCACGTACGTTCAATGCTTACGGAACCCGCGTAGGCCAACAATTTTGGTAAAAAACCAGCCTTCATAGTTTCTTTAGCAGCAACGTAATAAATATTGAGCTTTGGGTTCCACAAGTAACCCACGTTTTTTATATTATCCACGCGTCCACTTAAACTAGCATTAAACACATGAAACATAGCCACAACATCTGCAAAGTAGGTTTGATGATTAGAAATAAAAAGCACATTTTTATCTGGTAAGTTTTTTATGATTTCAGAACCATCAATATGCAATTCATTAAAACCTCGAAATCGACGGTGCGACATTACACCCATAATACGTATCAGCCACTTTTTTAAAAATAAAATATGTCCAAAAGGATTTCTTTTGAATAATCCCATGTGTAGTACTTCTGTTTTGGTTGGGCAACAAAGGTAATAAATCTAAAACCTATACCAATTTATTTAGGATATCCTTAATTTCACTAAGCATCATTGCTGTTGCTCCCCAAACGGTAAATCCATTCAATTGAAATGTTGGCACTTCAATATCAATTCCATAGGATGCATTCACTTTTTTTACTAAAACATTTTCGCCATTTAACAAATCCGATACGATTATTTCTATAAGCTGCTCTACCTCGGCTTCCTCCTTGACAAACTGTGGTGTTTCAAGTTTCACACCTATGAATGGTTGAACATAAAAGTTACTAGGTGGAATGTAAACATAGGATAATTGCTTAATTACTTCAGCTTCATCCAACCTAACACCTACTTCTTCGTATGTTTCTCTAAGCGCAGTAGCTTTTAAATCTTTGTCATCAGACTCTAATTTCCCACCTGGAAAGGATATTTGCGCAGAGTGCACCCCTTTGTATGTTTTCCGTAACATCAATATCAAAGAAGTATCTCCTTCTGTATTAGGATAAAATAAAGCTAAAACACCAGCTTTTTTGCCTGTTTTTATTTTGTGTTTGTAAGTTTCAATAAAATCTTTTCGCTCTGGAGGCATCATTTTAAAATGAGATGATTCGGCAGGCAGGGGTATATTTTTTATTTTTGGTAACAGTTTTTCAAAATCATCAAATCTCATTATTTATGCGTACTGTTTTACTTTTAGGATTATGCTTCTTTTTAATGCATTGTGAAGATAATCAATCTAAAAAAAAGACAGCAATCCGAACCAAAGATTCTACAGTTGTAAAAAAAACAAAAACAAAACCAAAACCTAAGGAGGAAGATTACCCTGTTTTAGATACTGAAAATGCCATGGAATTTTTTCTGCAATATGAGAAGGAACACAAAGAAAATCGTGTGCGCATGACGACGGATTTTGGAACCATAGAAATCCTTTTATTCGATAAAACAAAATTCCATAGAGCCAATTTTATTTATTTAACTAAAAGAAAGTATTTCAACAATACACAGTTCTATAGGGTAATAGACAATTATATTGTGCAAGCGGGAAATAGTGATGACGTAAAAACATCCAGAAAACGCAGAAAAATTGGTAGATATTTACTTCCTAAAGATACCAAACGCGGTTTTAAGCATGATAGAGGTGTTTTATCAATGCCAAGTAGTGATATTGACAACCCGCACAAATTAGCATCACCCTATGAATTCTTTATCGTCCAACAAACCCCTGGAGCCTATTTTTTAGATGGAGATTATACTATATTTGGAAGAGTTACAAAAGGCATGGAAGTAATTGATAAGATTGCTGCAGTAGATACCGATGATGGAGATTGGCCTATGAAAAATATATTTATTAGAAACGTAGAAATTATCGAATAATACCTAAACTAAATGAGAACATTAAAACCCTTTATAGCGCTAATTATTGTTACACTAATTAGTGCTTGCAAGCAAAACACTGCGCCTCTTTTGGCTGAACTTAATGAGAATTCAGCAACTAAACCTAATGTGGTTTTAATTTTAATTGATGATTTAAACCATTACGGGGTTACGGCATATGGGGCAAATAGGGTTAGTTCCAATAAAGGGTTATTTACTAACATTAAATTCACCACTCCAGAAATGGATAAATTGGCTAACAACGGAGTAATGTTTAACAATGCCCATGCCTATCCTTTATGCGAGGCTACGCGTATTGCTTTGATGTCTGGAAAACTTAATTCTCGAAATTATTTGCGCCCCAAGTCTCAGCATGCTTCTGATATTACTTTTGGTGATGTATTTCAGAAAAATGGGTATGCCACTGGTATTTTTGGAAAATGGAAACAAACTAGAGGCACCAAAGAAATCAACGGAAAGGATTATATTTTTGAATTTGGTTGGGATGAATTCACATGTTTTGACGTCATTACAGAAGGGCAACGCTTTATCAACCCTAATCTAGTAAGAAACGGAAAAGTATATAATTATACTGGAAGAACCGATCTTGACCCTGAAACGGGAAGACGCTGGTACGGACCAGATATTTGTAATAGAGATGCTCTAAAGTTTATTGATAAAAATAAGGATAAACCCTTTTTCCTATACTACCCGATGCTATTGGTGCATGACGAGCACCAACCTACTCCAGATACTAAGCCAAATGAAGTTTTTGACACTTTTGATGGAGAACGAAGAGAAGGTTACAAACCCGATGATCACAACTTTTTCCCAGATATGATTGAATATACCGATAAACTTATTGGTAATGTTATTGCTAAATTAGAGCAGCATCAACTTTTAGACAATACCATAATTGTTGTAATGGGAGATAATGGCACAAAAGAATCTTTTACACATGTTCTAGACAATGGTGAGCTTTATCCTGCAAGAAAAGGCGGCACCACAGATAATGGCACACACGTTCCGCTAATTATTCATGCTCCAAAACTATTACAAAAAAATTATGAATACGACGGTTTAACGAATCTTACCGATATTTTCCCAACAATTTGTGATGCAGTTGGTATTGAAATTCCTAGAGAGGAAGATATCGATGGTATTAGCTTTTGGAATGAAATAACCACAGGGCAACAAGAACATCGTGATATCATCTATACGTGGTATAACAGAAACAATTTTTACACGGACGAATCACAACTATTGCGATTTGCGTTCAATAAAAATTTCAAATATTATGCGCCTACGCCTAATTTCCCTGAAGGCAGATTTTTTGATTTAAGAACCGATCCTTTTGAGCGCGTTGGGGCTTATTATAAAAAACGTAAATTCAATTTATACTTGTACAGTGGTATTCCGATTAAAGATATGGATTCAGAACAAAAAGCAGCGTATGAAACTCTCAAGGAAGAAATTGAAAACTACGATTATATAGCGGTCACCAACCTAAACATTGTAGCTTCAAAAAATACAATTAAGTCTGGTGAAACCTTACAATTAAATTATACTATTACACCAAAAGATGCCACTAGAAATAACATTATCTGGCACTCTGAAAATCCTGAAATTGCTACCATTAATAAGTTTGGTGAGCTTAAAGGGTTAAAAAAAGGAAATGCAGTAATTAAAATTTACTCATGGGATGATGCCTATCCACAGGCTTCAAACGCAAAACAAATATTTAAGACTGACGGCATCCAAGACATTTTTGAAGTTACAGTGAATTAATAATATTTGGGCGTTACCCTCCTAAGGTCGGGTCGGGCTTCTCAAAATTAAAATCCTGATTAATGTGAGTTCGATTTAAGAAAATAATGTCAGTTTGAATCAAGTTTTATGTTATATCGAACTTAGGTCTGCTTACATATCTTGTGTATAAAAGTTATAATCTTTTAAAATCACATCAATAAACTCAATATCACTGCTTTGTCGCACTTCTTTTATACCAACAACCTCAACGAGTTTATTACGGAGTTTTATCAATGTAGCATAATCTTTAGCAGCCCTTGCCCTTGTAAATGTGTCCTTAATAATACGCGCATCATTATCGGAAAGCTTAATTACGTTTGGATATGTTGGCTTGTAATCCGTTTTTAATTGTTCTAAAATCGTATGGTTTATATTTACACTATCCTTTAAGCTAATAACACCAGTTCCTGCAGCCATATCACCTAAACGCTGCATTTTTTTACTAAAAATGATAACAAAAAAACCAATACCGAATATAAACACGTCTACAATTCTAAAAAACCAGCGCACCACATAATCTGAGAATGTCGCTTGAAAACCGTCAATCTTTACCACTCTTATTTTTAGTACTTTCTTGCCTAAGGTTTGTCCGTCCAAAAATGTTTCAAGTGCCAACGAGTAGAACATCACAGGAAAACTCAAAACCGTATTTATGGCAATTTGAGACCATTGACCCATATCCTCATAAACACCAAAAAATGTGTTTAGAATCCACAAATAAGCAATTTTAATTATCGTATCAATGATAAATGCAACCAGCCGTTCTCCAACACCTGCAGCAGTGAAGCTAATTTTTACATTTTGCGTCGTGTTAATTTGTAACTCTGACATTTTATATCTTAATTTATCTTCAATATGAGGGAAGTCGCATTTATCAAGCAAAATAAAGAAAAATGGCTGAGTTTTGAGACCGCAATTCTTAATAATGATTTAAATGATCCCGATGCGCTTGCCTCAAATTACATTCAACTGGTTAACGATTTAGCTTACGCACAAACCTACTATCCTAAGAGCAAGGTAATTACTTATTTAAATCAGCTGGCTACTAAGGCTTTTCAAAAAATATATAAAACCAAAAGACAAGACACCAATAGAATCTTAAGCTTTTGGAAAACCGAAGTTCCTTTAATTTGTTATCAATACCGTAAGGTTATTTATGTGGCCTTTGTTGTTTTTTTTGCCTTTACATTTATCGGTGCAATTTCCGCTGCCAATGATGGTGAATTTGTACGATCCATCTTAGGCGATCGGTATGTGGATATGACCTTAGAAAATATTGAAGCAGGAGATCCAGTAGCCGTTTACAAAAGTGGAAGTAACTGGGGTAGTTTTATTGGTATAACAATCAATAATCTAAAAGTTGGCATCATCGCTTTTGTTCTAGGTGTATTTTTAGGGATTGGTACATTATACATTATGTTCAATAACTGTATTATGTTAGGCTCGTTTCAATACTTTTTTTACGAAAAAAAGGTGTTTTGGGAAAGCGTTAGAGGTATTTGGATTCACGGCGCCATGGAAATTTTTGCAATTGTAATAGAATGCGCCGCAGGTCTAATTCTAGGTGCAAGCATTCTATTTCCAGCCACACATTCGCGTTATACCTCTTTTAAATTAGGTGCCAAAACAGGCATTAAAATACTCATCAGTACATTTCCCTTTACGTTTTCCGCTGGATTTTTAGAAGGATTTATCACCAGATATTCCAATATTATGCCTAATTGGTTATCGGTTGGCATCATTCTCTCAACATTAGCTATCATCAGCTATTATTATCTCATTTATCCTTATAAAGTTCAAAAGCAAATCACCCAAATTCCTGAATTCGCCACCGTTTAATGCAGCATAAACCACATCATACGCTTATTGGTATTTTCATTTTGATACTATCGCTTCAAACAGTATCAGTTAGAGTTTCTGCTCAAGAACCAGAGGTATATCGCGTTTTCGCCTCAAATTTTAAAGAACGTTATGCCGGCGACAAATACAACTACGAAGGACGGGATATCGTCCGCAATTCCAGAATGGGTTCTGGGGAATACGAAGATTATGACAAGGAAAAAGTAAAAACTAGAGAAGAAAACAACCGCCAACATACGATAATTAACCTTGGTCCTTTTGTATGGCTATTTTACATCATTTTAGGTGTTGCTGTGGTATATTTAGTATATATTTTATTGAATGAAGGTAGCACAGGATTGTTTACACGCAGTAAAAACCAAACCATTGATCGTTTTGACGATATCACTTCAGAAAATATTGAGCATTCCGATATCCATGTTTTAATTAAGAAAGCTGAAACCGATAAAAATTACAGACTCGCTATTCGCTATTATTACCTACTCACTCTAAAAACCTTAACACTAAAAAATCATATTAAGTTTGAAGATGATAAAACCAATGCAGAATATTTAAATGAAATCAGTGAGAAACCTTTTAGTGAAGGCTTTTCATACGTGTCATATTTATACAATTATATTTGGTACGGTAAATTTAATGTAGAAGAATTACAATATTCTAAGGCGAAAGACAATTTTACAACCCTATTAAATCAGGTAAAATAATGAAGAAACTTTTACCTGTTATATTAGTAATTGTCGGTCTAATTGTGGTAATAGCACTAACATTTAACATACGACGCACAAGAACGGTTGATTGGGAAGAATCTTTTAACGAACGTAGCAACAAGCCATACGGCGTTAGTGTGCTTTACAAAGAATTGCCCAATCTATTCGAAGGTTATAAAATAAGAACGGTATACCATCAACCTGCAAGCTACCTCACTGCAAATTCCGAATTTGGTTATGGTGATCATGAGGCAAAAGGTAATTTTATCATCATTGGCAATTCTGATTATCTCACAGATTTTTCAGTAGACAAACTTTTAGGTTTTGTTGATGAGGGTAACACGCTTTTTATTTCAGATTACTACTACGCCACAAAACTGCATGATACTCTGGGGGTTGAAGTAGATTTTGAATACAACCCAAAAAACGATAGTATAACAAGCTTTTCGTTTGAAAATAAATCTCTTAAAGGCAATCGGATTGACAGAAACCACGGCAACTATTATTTTACAAACTTTGATAGAGAAAATCACAGTACTTTAGGCTATATCACTACAGATTCCATAAGGGTTAATTTTTTAAAAATCCCTTTTGGAGACGGAATGGTTTTATTGCACACAGAACCTAAAGTATTTACCAATTATAATGTTTTAAAGGAAGATAGATATCAATATGTGGAAAATGTATTATCCTACATTCCAGATGATGATGTGTATTTTGATTCGTATACAAAAAGACAAACCGCTTATGGAGATGCGGAAAAAGAATCTAACCTAAGTTGGTTTTTAGAGCAGTTATCCTTTAGATGGGCATGGTATACGGCGCTGATATTTTTGCTGCTATTCATGATTTTTAATGCGAAGCGCCGCCAACGTATTATCCGTGTAATTAAGCCTCTGCAAAACACATCGTTAGCCTTTATAAAAACCATATCTAACCTCTACATAGAGACTAAGGATTATAAAAACTTAATTGATAAGAAAATCACTTATTTTCTGGAAAAAGTGAGAACTGATTTCAATTTGGACACCTCGCAATTGGATGATGATTTTATCAATAAACTATCCGGTAAAGCCGGCAAAAAAAAAGAAGACGTTACGCAACTTATTAATTACATAAAGTGGTTACGAACAAAAGATGAACTTTCTGAACAAAGTCTAATTAAATTAAATAGATTTATAGAAGCTTTTTATCAACAATAATTATGGACGAGAACAAGGAACAAGAAAAGTACGAGGAATACTTACCAAAGCCAGAGCAAGATGTGGTATCATCTATTGATGATAGTGCATTAAAGGACGAATCGAAAGATTTGGAATTTAAGAATCGTTTAGACCTATCGGAATTACAACAAAGTGTTGACAAAATTAAGGCTGAAGTGGGTAAAGTTATTGTGGGGCAAAAAGATATGGTAGATATGCTGATTGCTTCGCTATTAGCAAAAGGACATTCTTTAATTGAAGGTGTTCCAGGGGTTGCTAAAACGGTTACCGCAAAACTTTTGGCAAAATCGTTAAGCGTGGATTTTAGTCGAATTCAATTTACACCAGATTTAATGCCTAGTGATATTTTAGGAACCTCAGTTTTTAATCTAAAGGATTCTGAGTTTGAATTTAAAAAAGGCCCTATTTTTTCAAATATGGTGTTGATTGATGAAATCAACAGAGCACCGGCAAAAACTCAGGCAGCGTTGTTTGAGGTGATGGAAGAACAACAAATTACTATTGACGGACATAAATATCAATTGGATATTCCTTTTATGGTTTTGGCTACTCAAAATCCAGTAGAACAAGAAGGCACGTATCGTTTACCCGAAGCGCAACTGGATAGATTTTTATTTAAAATTGATGTGGACTATCCAAATTTAGAAGAAGAAATTGAAATTTTATCTCGTGAACATGAGCTAAAAGAAAATACTAAAACAGAACAAATCACTTCCTTTTTAACAGCGAAACAAATTGCCAATTATCAAAGTTTGGTAAGTCAAATTATTGTTGAAAAGCATCTTTTAAAATACATCGCAGAATTGATTGTAGCTACCAGAAGTAATCGCTTTTTGTATTTAGGTGCTTCACCTAGAGCTTCAATTTCAGTATTAAAAGCCAGTAAAGCGTTTGCAGCTATGGCGGGACGTGATTTCGTGACTCCCGAAGATATTAAACGTGCTGTGGTTCCCGTTTTGCATCACCGTGTCATCGTGACTCCAGAACGTGAAATGGAAGGTGTAACAAGTAAGCAGATTATTAAACAGATTATTGAAACGGTTGAAATACCAAGGTAGAAAGTCGCAGTTACCAGTGGCAGTGAGCAGTATCCACTCATAACCAATAACCAATAACCAATTTATTGAAACTCTTCAAACCCTTTTACATACAACCCCGTTTTTTTTATGCAGGTATTGGCATTGTGGTTCTATTTGCAGTAAGCTACTTTATCCCTGTGCTTTTTAATATTGCACAGTTGAGTATTTTGGTGTTGCTTGGGTTATTTTTATTGGACATCCTTTTTGTATTTATTGGAAAGCAAAAAATCGAGGCTACTAGAATTGTTCCTGATAAATTTTCCAACGGTGATTCTAACACCATTACACTCAACATAAGAAACAACTACCCATTTACAATTCATTTAGAGATTATTGATGAAATCCCAGAGCAATTTCAGGTCCGTGATTTTAAACTTATTGATAAAATCAACCCCAGAAAAGAAAAAATAATCACCTATAACATAACTCCCAAAGAACGCGGAGAATACCACTTTGGGTATTTAAATATTTATGCAGCTTCTGCATTAAATCTTGTTGCAAAACGCTTTACTTTAGAAGAAGGTGTTATGGTACCCACCTACCCTAGCTTTAAACAACTAAAAAAGTTTGAGCTGCTAAACATAAACAAAAATGCTACTGATTACGGACTTAAAAAAGTATGTAGACTTGGGCATACTATGGAGTTTGAACAAATAAAAGATTATGTTTTAGGCGATGATTTACGCACCATAAACTGGAAAGCGACCGCAAAGAAAAACCAGCTGATGGTGAATCAATTTCAAGATGAAAAGTCTCAACCAGTGTATTCCATTATTGATAAAGGTCGTATAATGAAAATGCCTTTTGATGGTTTAAGTCTTTTAGATTACGCCATCAATTCCACCCTAGTTATCAGCAATATAGTCTTAAAAAAACATGATAAAGCAGGTATGTTTTCGTTTTCAAAAAAAATAAAAAACATGGTTGTTGCAGAACGTCGTAGCGGACAAATGCAATTGATTTTAGAAGCGCTTTATAATGTAAAAACGGATTATTTTGAAAGTGATTTTGGTAGACTTTATGCGAACATTAAACGCCATATCACTCATCGTAGTCTGCTATTGATGTACACCAATTTTGGTACATTAGATGCTTTAAATAGACAATTGCCTTATTTAAAAGCCATTGCAAAACATCATTTACTTGTAGTTATCTTCTTTAAAAATACTGAAATTGATAAGCTAGTCAACTCAAAAGCAGAAACTGTACAAGAAGTTTATGATAAGGTAATCGCAGAAAAATTCGATTTTGAAAAGCGCTTAATCGTAAGCGAACTTAAAAAGTTTGGCATTTATTCCATTCTAACTACACCAGAAAACTTAACCATAGATACTATTAATAAATATCTAGAAATCAAATCTAGAGGATTGCTGTAGTCAGTTTTCAGTCACAGTCGCAGTTTTCAGTAGACTTAAAATTTAAACCCAAGTCTTCTATCTCGTATCTCTAAAATCCACAATTCATCATCCAAAAAGTACAATTCGGTAGTTTAAATTACGATAAGCGTTCTTTCTGCTGCATCTTTGAAGTGTTCAATTAAAACAACTCTTAAAATTATACATCATGAAAAGACTATCAACTTTAATTATCACATTATTCTTAAGTATCAATTTCAGCAACGCACAAGACGAAGGAAAAACTATTACCGTTACTATTGAAAACATCACTAACAACAATGGGCATGTTTTACTATCGCTTCATACGGAAAGTACATTTATGAAAGGCGCAGGCATACAAAATGCTAAAACCAAAATTATAGACGGCAAAATAACTGCTACTTTTAAAAATGTTACACCAGGAACTTACGCAATTATGGCCTTACATGACGAAAATGATAATAACGCCATGGATTTTGAAGCTAACGGCATGCCAAAGGAAGATTATGGAATGTCTAATAATTCTATGAGTTTTGGTCCTCCACAGTTTGCAGAGGCAAAATTTGATATGGCTAAAGAAGATCTAGAAATGAATATTAAGTTTTAACACAATAATAAACCACCATATAACAAAAGACGACCAAAATTGGTCGTCTTTTTCTTTTAACTAAACTAAACTAAACTTAAACAAACTAAACCATTTTTATAGTGTTAAGCACACTATCAATGCTTTCTTGTTTAGAACAAAAATAAATAATAATTATACATCATTTCAATAAATAGAATTGATAGTTTTTATATTTTTATAGCCTAAACTTATTTAAATGACAATCACCCAATTATACTATGTTTTGGCCGTTGCCGAACATCAAAATTTTACTAAAGCTGCGGAAAAATGCTTTGTTACTCAACCTACTTTAAGCATGCAAATTCAAAAATTGGAAGACGAACTTGACATACTAATTTTTGATCGCAGCAAAAAGCCGATTGAATTAACCGATGTAGGCAGAAAAATTGTTACCCAAGCTAAAAACATAGTTAATGAATCCTATCGCATTCAGGATATTGTAGATCAACAAAAAGGATTCATTGGAGGAGAGTTTAAATTAGGAATTATTCCCACCATAATGCCCACATTACTTCCTATGTTTTTGAATACCTTCATTAAGAAGTATCCAAAAATCAAGCTTAAGATAGAGGAATTAACCACTGAAGAAATAATTCACCGTATTAATGAAGGGCATTTAGATGCTGCAATAGCTGCAACGCCCTTGCAAAGTGAAAATATTAAAGAGCGCGTATTGTATTTTGAGCCTTTTGTGGCATTTATACCACCCGGACATAAACTACACACACAAGACAAAATAAAAACTGAAGATTTGGTTATTGAAGATATGCTACTTCTAGAAGACGGACATTGTTTTAGAGACGGTGTTATTAATCTTTGTAAAGCCTTTAAGAATCTTGAAGATGATAAGTTTCAGTTAGAAAGTGGTAGCATTGAAACCTTAGTAAAACTTTCTAACGAAGGGTTGGGAATGACACTTCTGCCCTATTTACATACCTTGGATTTAAACGATAAAGACAAGAGAAACTTACATTATTTTGAAGAACCTTCTCCTGCCAGAGAAGTAAGCTTAATCTATCATAAAAGTGAATTAAAAATGCAAATCATTGAGGCGATGCAGAGCGTAATTTCAGGAATTATTAGGGGTGCAATAAAATTTCAGGATGTTAAAATTATAAGCCCTTTACCCAATAAATAAAATAGCAACTATAGAGACTAAAAAAGCGACCTGTTGGTCGCTTCTTTTATGCTTTTAAATAAATTAAACATTGATTTAATTCTGGGTTTTGCTGAACCAGAGATAGAATATAAATTTTAAGTTCTTCAATCTCGTAAGGTAGTAAACGCTGCACTGCCTTTTGTACTTCTTTGCAAAACAATGTGGCGTCAAAACTCACCTTTTCCAGTACGGTTTTTGTGTACTCTAGCATTGCTCTTGCCATTTTAATGTTACGAATTTAGGTTTATTGATTATAGTAAATTTGGTTATAGGCGTTTTGTTTAACATTTTAACGTTCAAATTTACGCAAAAATTACATTTTTTTGCGATTTTAAAACGATTTTAACAATGTTAAAAACGGTTATCGCCATCCAACAAATCTCCTAATCCCCCTAAAACACTGCCTTCACCTTTACTTTTACCTCCCGCTCTTGGCGCTGAAGCCAAAACTCTACCAGCTAAACGACTAAATGGTAAAGATTGAACAAAAACAGTCCCAGGACCTTCTAATTTAGCAAAAAACAGACCTTCGCCACCGAAAACTGTATTTTTTATACCGCCCACAAACTCAATATCATAATCTACAGTTTGATCAAAGCCGATGATACAACCAGTATCCACTCTTAAAGTTTCTCCAGCTGCCAGTTCTTTTTTAGCCATGGTACCTCCTGCATGAACAAACGCCATACCATCACCTTCTAATTTTTGCATAATGAAACCTTCCCCTCCGAATAGTCCACGACCTAATTTTTTAGAAAACTCAATACCCACGCTTACACCTTTTGCGGCACATAAAAACGCATCCTTTTGACAAATGAACTTACCTCCAAACTCAGTTAAGTCTATCGGGATAATCTTTCCTGGGTACGGGGAGGCAAATGATACGTTACGTTTGCCAACCAGAGTATTATAGAAAGCCGTCATAAATAAGCTTTCTCCTGTGAGTATGCGTTTTCCTGCACCCAATATCTTCCCCAAAAACCCTTGGTCTTTTTGAGAGCCATCTCCAAAAATGGTTTCCATTTTTATACCATCGTCCATCATCATAAAACTACCAGATTCGGCAATTACAGCTTCATTAGGATCTAATTCTATTTCTACATATTGCATTTCTTCGCCGTAAATGCGATAATCTATTTCGTGTGCTGTCATTTTTTAATTGTTTTTGTTGATTCGTTTATTTGTTGATTTGTTTAGGGTTTTGTTACAACTTAAATATATTTTCTCGTAAAGGCATAAAGTCACAAAGAAAAATAACCCAACTGTATACCGCGACTGAACACTGTTTACTTTTTCACCTTTATACTCCACTCAAAATTGAAAGTGGATACCTCTACGCCTTCTTCATTAACACCAACAGATGTCATCCAAATGGTTTGCCCCTCACCAGTTTCAATTGCTTTGTTTAGGGCTTCATCAATTAAATGACCATCATTACATGTAAAGGTAATTCTACCTGTTGCTTTTTTGGTGAATGTGGCATTATTGGTAGTCACCAACATAGATACTTTTTTACCCGATTCTTGTATTTTACCTATCATTAAAGCACCAGTAGATAACTCTGCCGCCATACCTTGTACTGCCCAAAACATGGATTTAAATGGGTTTTGATTAATCCATTTGTGCTTTACTTTTATTATACACTTTTGGTCGTCCAAATATTTAACGCGCACCCCGCATAAATATGCAGAGGGTAATTTAAACAGACTGAAGGTATTTAGCTTGCTGGGTGTTAATTTCATAGGCTGGTATTTTCGATCTATTAATTAATAGCAAAACAAGATAAGGTTTTCTTCTTTCTTAAAAAGAGTAAAATCTGGATAGCTTAAAAAATGACTTCACAAATTGGAATGGGTATCTTAAAGTTCATATTCAAAAAAAATTCAAAAAAAAACCTCAAGAGCACCCTAACTCTTGAGGTTTAACTAATATATTAGTAAAAAAGTTTCTCGAAATTATTTCGAGTTATTTTTTCACCAACTTCATTGTACTGGAATTACCAGAACCATGAACCTTTAAAACATAAACACCCGTTTTAACAATTGTATCGGTGTTTTTAATAATATAATCTGTTAACCCTTCAACATTTGTTGAATAAATGACTCTACCACTAAGATCAATAATATCCAAAGTTTTAAACGAATGACTTTGAGGTAAATCTATTTTTATATCATCCTTAAACGGGTTTGGATAGGCTGAAATTTTTCCATCATTGTTTTCGAAATCTTCTACAGACAAAAAATTGGCATCTACCGTAACTTTAGGGGTTTCTACAATTTCAATATTACCTACAAATGATGTGGCCCTAACTCTAATAAGAGCGCGCCAAGAATAGTTAGATCCATCATTTGGCATCGAATTTAAATTTATGTTAATGTCTCTTTCATGTGTTCCAGCAGGTAGATTATTTACCCGTACAGTTTTAACTGTAGTGGTTCCTTTTCGCCATTGAACAAGAACATCACGGTTTAATGGTGCTGTATACCTCACCCGAATCACGTTTGAAGTTTGATATACTACTTCTGGATAATCAATTATCTCAATAGTGGTTAAAGCCTTGTCTGCCACCACGGAAAAGCTACCAAGTCCTTCTCTAATAGTACTATCATCTGCAATAGATTTAATTGAAGCAACTATTAAATAAGAACGATCCCAAACCAGAGGCGCATCTAAATCTACGGTAATATCAGTTTGTCCTGTTCCTGCCTCTACTTCAACTGTGGCACTTTTAATTACTGTACCGTTAGTTTCTGTAATATCTACTTGAATATTTCTGGTTTCAACAGTCTCATAGCTCACTGTAAGCGGAATACTCATTTCGCTATCACCCAACGTCGTCATCGGGTCTACCAAAGCAATCTCCTCGCCTGTTGGATTGTCGTCATCCACTTCGCAAGTATTCGTCTCAGTAATGAGCGCAATTTCCGCAGGTACATTTTCTAGAGACCTGTCCTTGAAAAGTACAATTCTATCTAATTGAAAACCGTGAGAACGCCCACTTAAATTAAGAGTATATTGTCCAGCCGATGGAAAAACAACACTTACACCGTGAGAATCATGATTAATTTCCGCAGCACCAATAAGGGTAAAATCTGAACCACTACGCCCAAAAAATTTATAGAATTTTGTTAATACCAAACCATTATTACCACGACCTATATCATTAGAAAAATAAAACCAGGCATCATTACCTAAATCGGTTCCTTGTTCCTCTGGTGGTTGTCTCATACTCCATTTAAATGTATAAGTACCTGGATTATTTATTTTGAAAGTATAGGAGATATTATGAGCGGAGTTTACATTTTGATAGGAGTTTGCACCATCAAAATAAATATACTTCCCACCCGAAGCTTTAGTAGCATCGTTACCTATTTTCCAAGCACCTTGTAAATTGAAACGTTCTGCTTCAAAGACTAATAAACCATCTACTTCCTCTGGTTCGCAATCCTCATTTCCGTCACCAGGGTCGTTAGCAGTTACCTGTAAACACTGAAAATCTATAGATCTCCATCGTCCTCTTGCCCATGCGAAACCATTACCTTCAGGAATAGTTTCGTTAGAATGTGTATTTGATTCAATTTGAAAAATATCTCCCTTTTTAATGGCTACATTTTCAAAAGTGTGTGTATGTGGCGCCATATCTGTTACCGCAACTGGATTTTGAAAGGATCCCACCAATGTGCCATCAATTCGCAAACGATAAGTACTCTCACCGTCTTCTTCGGTTAAAGTAGTCAAGGTAATGTTGTAGTTACCTGTTGGTCCGTCAAATACTTTTTGAGTGGCTCCAAATTGATCTTTATATTGCGTTGCATCAACTGCAATTGCGTTTCTACTTGTATCTTTATAACTAATAACATAAGGATCTATTTGTGACATTTCAAAATCCTGCACACCATTAAAGCTAAAATCTTGACAAGGTGTAGTAATTTCCTCTGGTGCGATTCCTTCACCGACAAAATTTTCAAATTTATTTAGGTTTCCTAATTCATCATTAAATAATAAATACCATACCATTCCAGCATCAGACATATCAGCTTTATTACCTGGATGTAGTATTTGACGAGAGTATAACCATTGAATATCTTCTCTAGGATGATCTCTCATCCAGTAAAAAGGTGAAAAATCTGATCCTGCACACCATTTTACAGTTGGGTTATCGCACGCGTTTTGATCTTCTATTTTTTTATAATTGATACGATTACCACTTAAAGTAATTGTTTCTGCCATAGTGTGATGCGCATTTCTACGTAAATGGTTATCGTTATAACCACTATGTGAAATGACTTGTACATGAGATAAGGGATCTAAATTGCCATCATTCACTACTTCTTGAACGGCTCTATAAAAAAACTCCGAAGGCCCCATATGAATAAAATAAAGCGGATCATTGGCAGTGGATTTTTTAATCTCATCGGCTAAGTGTGTAATAGCGGCGCTGGGATCTGTAGGTACATCAAAAAATACGGTAGGTTCGAAATCCCATCGTTGTATAGCTCCATTTACGCCATCTGCCATATAATTAATAGAAGATGTATGAGCAGGTGCCTCGATAAAATTATTGTACGAATAGTGCACCAAATTATCCTGTAGACCAGCTTTGGCCAACATTGCTAGTGCAGCGGGCGTACCAGCCCAATCGTCTGGATCTGCTTTAGGCCATTGCGCCTCGGGGTGATTATCTGGTTCATTATTTCCATCTGCGCTTACGGCAATACGGTTATTGTCATAACCTAAGGCTTGCCCAAATACGTGACTTGAAGAAAAAATAGCAAAACAAATTGCTATTAGTAGTAGTTTAGTTTTCATTTTATATTCAGTTTAGTTGATATTGTATGTATTCAATCGTAAACAAATCCGAACGTCGAATCTTTGATGAATTACTATTGAATAACATATTGGTAATCAATAGTAAAAAACATTAAATGCTTACATTTAAACTTATACTTTACAATAACTTTACTACTCATATTTTTTGGATATAAGGACTTTTTTGAACGATAATCTGACTACCAAGTCAATCATACAAAGCAAATAACGCCTTAAAACCAAAGGTGGGATACACTTATTTGTAAAGCAGTAGAGTGTTAAAAAAATGTTAATTATAGTACTATGCGTAACAAAGTACCTGATTTTAGACATATATTTGCATAAGAAACTATTATATGTTTTTAATCAATCAAAAAATCATGTTAGATCAACACCAAAAAAACATCGCCACTTTTATTCACTTATCTACGTTTAGTAGGTTTGTTGTTCCGTTAGGAAATTTTTTGGGTCCGTTAATTCTGTGGACCATCAATAAGGACAAATCGGAATTTGTAGACCAACATGGAAAGCAAATTTTGAATTTTCAGATAAGCATTTTTCTATATGCTATTATTCTTGGTACGCTAACCATTCCATTCTTTATTTTTAAGATTTTTAGCGGGATGGACTTTATTGATTTTCATGGATTTCATGATTTTCATATTTCATTAGGTAAGCCTTCTCCCCTGCTTTATGTTGGTGGTGGACTAGGTGTTTTAGCGGTTGTTGGGTTTATAGCAGAATTAGCCTTAATAGTTATTGCAAGTTTAAAGGCTAGGGATGGCGAATTGTACAAATACCCATTCACTATTAATTTTTTAAAATGACGATACTATAATACACAGACGTTACTGCGTTAGGGATTGCAGCGGCATCCTTTTTTGAGACTACCGAAACCAAAATATATTTTGGTTGAAGGTATCGAAGCGAAGCTTAAAAAAGATATAGCGGAAAGCCCGACCCTTGTGGTAACGCCATAATAATATAAATAAAAAGAAATTTCATCAATCAAATCAATCAATCAAAAAATGAACAGTTTTACAACATTAAAGGAATGACACTATGAAGATAGAAAACACAAAAGCACAAATGCGTAAAGGCGTTTTAGAGTTCTGCATACTATCGGTCTTAAAAGATGACGATGCTTATGTTGCAGAGATCCTAGAAACGCTAAAGGACGCTAAGTTGCTGGTAGTTGAGGGTACTATTTACCCTTTATTGACGCGACTTAAAAATGCAGGACTATTGAATTACAGATGGGAAGAAAGCACCTCTGGACCTCCAAGAAAATACTATGGTTTAACCGAAACGGGCAAACTATTTTTAAAAGAATTAGATACAACTTGGAACGAATTGCGTAACGCCGTAAACATTGTAACAAGCCAAAAAACAACAAAAAAATGAATAAAACAGTCAACATAAATTTAGCAGGTATCTTTTTTCATATAGATGAGGACGCATACCTAAAATTACAACGCTATCTTGAGGCTATAAAACGTTCATTTACCGACTCACAAGGTCGATCTGAAATTATTGCCGATATAGAAGCTCGTATTGCAGAACTCTTTAACGAGCGCGTGCAAAACGATAAACAAGTTATAAGAATTAAGGAAGTAGACGAAGTAATTACCATTATGGGACAACCTGAGGATTACTTGGTAGACGACGAGATTTTTGAGGATGAACCACAACGTACATATACCAAATTTTCAAAATCTGCTCCATCCAAAAAATTATATAGAGATACCGATAACTCATACGTAGGCGGTGTATCTAGTGGCTTAGGACATTATTTTGGTGTGGATGCCATTTGGATTCGTTTAGCTTGGATACTTTTAGTAGCTGGGGCAGGAACAGGTATTTTACTGTATATTTTACTTTGGATTTTAGTACCTGAAGCGAAAACTACTGCCGAAAAAATAATGATGACAGGTGAGCCTGTTAACATTAGCAACATAGAAAAAAAAATTAAAGACGGTTTTGATACCGTAACCGAAACTGTTGGCGATGTTGCCAAAAATGTATCGGATTCTGTATCGAATGCAGCCAAAAAAGTTGATGTTAAAAAGGGAGCGAACTCTATAAAATCGTCTTCTAGAACGTTCTTTGAAACACTTGGTGATGTTATCATGTTTTTCTTTAAAATATTTGCCAAATTCATAGGTGCTTTATTAATATTTGTTGGAGCAATAACTTTGATAAGCTTAATTGTATCATTATTCACTGTTGGGATTTCGGATGCCGTAAATATCCCTGGATTCGACTTTGTAGATGCCGCTAACGCAGCTAACACACCAATTTGGTTGGTATCGTTATTAGTGCTTTTTGCAGTTGGTGTACCATTCTTTTTCCTAGCCTATTTAGGTTTGAAAATTTTGGTAAACAACTTAAAGTCTATTGGTAATGTTGCTAAGTTCTCTTTATTCGGATTATGGGTTATTGCTGTAATAGGACTGATTGTAATGGGTGTAAAGCAAGCAAGCGAACATGCTTTTGATGCTAACATAGTTGAAAAAGAGCAGATAAATATCACCACCAAGGACACGGTTTTTATAAAAATGACGGGTAATGATAATTACTATAGATCAAGAAGAGGCTATCTTTATAGAGATGCAAATGGCTTTAGAATTGTATCTGATGAGAATGATGAGAAGATTATTTACTCTTCTGATATTAGACTTATAGTACGGTCAACAAAAGACTCTTTGGCCTCATTAAGTATAGAGAAAAAAGCAGAAGGTAGTAGTTACACCATTGCAAAAAAACGTGCTGAAGCCATTAATTATAATTATGCCTTCAATAACAACGAGTTGCTTTTAGATGCTTATTTAACCACAGATTTTGAGAATAAATATAGAGATCAAGAAGTAGAACTGATATTGTACTTACCTGAAGGTTCTGTGTTATATGCTGATGATAACACTTATTCTTTCCATAGAAATACATCTTATTACAATGATATTTTGGATAATGGACAAGAAGAGCACTATTTGAAGATTTTACACAACGACACCAAATGTTTAGATTGTGAAGACGATACTTTTGAAGTTAATGTAGATACCGATGGCGTTAAGATAAACGAAGACGGCATTGAAATAGGAGATGGTGATGACAAGGTAAAAATAAATAGTCAAGGTTTAAAAGTTGAATCGGATGATGTAAAAGTTAATATAGATAAAAATGGTATTGACATAAAATCAGATAACTAACAGTTCATCATTAAAAACCGACAGTTGAGAATTAACAATTTAAAATTAAATCACTTTTAAAATAAATTTGAATAACAAATAAAAAACAAACATCAATCACTTTAAAACAAAAAATCATGACAACACTAATCAGAATTGTAGTTACCTCCATCTTAAGTTTACTTATGCTCTCCTGCAATATTAATATGGGAGGATGGGGCTCAGGCGTAAAAGGTAACGGTAACGTAGTAATGGAGACTAGAGACGTAACAGAATCTTTCTCAAAAATTAAAGCTACGGAGGGTCTAAACGTTTACATTACTCAAGGCAATAACGAAAGTATTTCGGTGGAAGCAGATGAAAATCTTCAAGAGCTTATTTTAACAGAAATTAAAGATGGAGTTCTTAAAATCCACTGTAAAGAACAAATTGGAAGAGCGTCTTCTAAAAAGATTAATGTGAATTTTAAGTCTGTTTCTGCGCTAACCTCAACTAGCGGAAGCAACTTGTATTCTACAAATACCGTTTCTGCAGACAACCTTGTTTTAAAATCAAGTAGCGGAAGTAGTATGAGAGTTAAAGTAAATGCAAATGATTTAACTTGCGACTCATCTAGCGGAAGTAGTTTAAAGGTTTCTGGTGAAGCCATAAGCTTATCTGCCGAAGCCAGCAGCGGTAGTAACATAAAAGCAGGAGATTTAAAAGCAGAATCTTCTGAGGTTTCTGCTTCTAGCGGTGCAAATTTAACAGTGAACACTTCTAAAGCGTTAGTAGCAAAAGCTTCTAGTGGTGGCGGTGTAAGCTACTATGGAAATCCGGAAATGGTAGATGCAGACAAAAGCTCAGGCGGCAGCATTAGAAAGAAATAATCAACCAAACTTTGTGAATTTTTGCCATCCTGAGCCTGAGTAGGCTTGGGGTGGCTTTTTTTGTATTTGGATTTCACAAAAAAGTGACCTTCCTTTACTTAAGTGTGTCTAAACTAATAGAATAGCGGCATGCTATTTGTACCGAATATTTTAACCCTCATTAAAATGAAAAGATATTTTTTAGCATTTGCACTAGTTTTTGCAACTTTTGTTCAAGTCCATTCACAAAATCCAGAAAAAATAAAAGGCAATCGCCTTGTTACCATAATTAATACTGAAATAGCATCGTTTCATACAATAGCTTTAGATGAAGATTTTGAAATTGATTTGATCTATAACAAAATACCATCAGTAGAAATTGAAACAGACGAAAACCTACATGAAGTTATAGATTTTATGGTTAGAGATAGTGTTTTGTATTTTAATAAATTAAAAAGAATTACCTCTAAAAAGCGCCTAAATATTAAAGTGAGTTATGATGATTTCTTACAACATATAGAAACAACAGATAATTCAAAAATTAATGGACTAACACCATTAAACTTGTACAATGCTTCTTTAAAAACTAGTGGATCGTCTAAAGTTGGCCTTACAATTCAAACTAATAATTTTAATTTTGAAAGTGCTGACAAAGCTAAAGTAAAATTGAATATTACAGCAGACACTTGTAACATAAGCATGAGGGGCACTGGGAAACTTGAAGCTTTAATAAATGCGCCTAAAGTAAATACAGCATTATACGAACGCAGCAATGCTGTTATTGAAGGCAATTGTGATACAGCAGAATTAGAATTGGATAACAACGCTCAGTTTCAAGGTAAAAACTTTACGATTAACTCTTGCAATGTGGTTTGCAATATTTCTAGTGATGCTTATTTAGAGGTGATAAAGGATATTACGATAGATGCTACAGGTTCAAGTTCCATCTATTTATATCAAAATCCGAAAATTGTTATCAATAGTATGACGGATACTACTAAACTTCAAAAGAAGGTAAAATAGCTAGTTATAGTATTCCCAAAAATTAAATTCTCTACCTTTTTCAGTTGATGCACCATCTCCATATTCTAGAGCTTTTGCTTTCATTTCTGTGCGCATTTCATTTAGCAGTTCGGTATATTCAGGTAAGAAGGATAAGTCTGTTGTTTCCCAAGGATCATCGGTTATATTAAATAATTGTGTTACTCTGGAGCCAGCAGTATAAGGCCCATGCTTCCAATGCTCTCCTGGAGCTTTAACATATTCAATTAACTTATAATCACCTTTCCGATAGGCGCGTTGAAATTGTTTATAGGCGTGATATGTTGAATTTCTAACTTCACTATCGGTGGTAGACATCATACTTTTTCCATTCACAGATTCTGGAGCCTCAATATTTAAAACGTTACAGACCGTTGGAAAAATATCATGTGTATAACCTAAAGCATTGATACGTTTACCTTTTTGCTTAATATAACCTCCAGAAAGCACAAATGGCACATGAACACCATCTTCATCATAAATATTTTGCTTTCCAATAAGCCCGTGATTGCCAACAGCTAATCCACTATCTCCAGCAAATACAATTAAAGTATTTTCATAAGTTCCACTAGCTTTTAATGCTTCTATTACTTTTCCTATTTGAGCATCTAAATGCGTAATAATAGCGTAGTATTCTGCTAAATGTTGTTTTGCCACTGCCGGTTTCCTTGGCCATGGTGCAAGTGCCTCATCCCTAGTTGTTAAATCACCATTATCAAATGGATGTTGGGATAAATATGATGGTGTTAATTCAATATTCTCAGGAGGGTACATATTCAAATATTCCTGAGGCGCTTGCCGAGGGTCGTGCGGTGCATGAAACGCCAAATACATAAAAAACGGTTTTTCATATTTATAGTTTTCTATATATTTTGAAGCATATTCAGCAAATACTTCAGAGGTATGCGGACCGTTTTCTTCTGTTCCTAACGGCCCTCTTTCATCATCTTTAGTTAAACCTCTTTTTATCAATTTTTCATTGTCATCATATTGTAACAAATAAGCTTCTTCCTTTATATAATTGCTATTCTTATTAAAATCCCAAAAAGGCATTCTAAAATGGTCTACCAAATAGGCGCTTCTGCCCATTATTTTATCACCCGAATCAAAAGATCGATTTAGAGACGCATTATCCTGATGCCACTTCCCTACTATATGTGTATTGTAACCTTTATCTTTGAAAAACTCTCCCATTGTCACATCCTTTTCTGGAATATTTCTCCCAATTCCATCCAAAGAAAATAGGTTTCGACCTGTCAATAACATCGCTCTACTGGGGATACATGTTGCTCCTGTAAAGGCACCTTGTAAATATGTTTTAGTAAAAACAATACCCTCATTAGCCAACTTATCCATACTAGGCGTTTTAACCGGCATTCCTCCTAGTGCATGAACTCCTGTATAGCGATGATCATCTGTATAAATAACCAATATATTGGGCTTCTTATCAGTTTGAGTATACAAACATAGCACCTTTAGAAAGAGTAGTACTTTTATAAATTTAGATCTCATTCTTAATATTAAAGATTATGAATTATGAAATTACATCAATTCTATTTAATTTCAATACAACACATCATTAATATTACACCACAAAATATGAAAAGGAACTCTTTTGTATAAATAAATTGTAATTTTAAGTGCTATAAAAATCTTCACTAGATGTTGAAAATGTTGTGTTTTGCATTCGTTATTTCTGCAGTTTCATTTAGTTGCGAATTTGCTAAAAATAACGATTCTGCTTATCCTTCTTTTAAGGAGGTAGTTAATAAACTAAAACCTATTGATGATTTAGAAATACTTAGAATCAACGAATCAGCTATAGCTATTTCTGGAGCATATCAAGGTCGAGTCTTTACGAGTACAGCATCTGGATTTGATGGTTCATCTTATGGCTACATTAACTGGAAACGCTTTGAGGATGGCACTTTTGATACTACAATATCTAAACTCGGTGGAGAAAGCCGACTATGGTTTGGACCTGAATTTGGGAAATACTCCATTTTTTTTGATCCAGACGATGAAAGACGTGTTGAAAATATGAAAATATCTCCAGATTTAAATTTTCAGAAGTTTAATTTACTAGAAAAAGATAGTCTTTCGGTAACTTATGGAGGTAAAATGAATATCCGAAATCACTTCGGTACTATTTTTAATATTGAAGCCAAAAGAAAGATAACCTTACTAACTAAACCTGAGGTTGAGCAAGATTTAGGTTTACCGATTAATAACGATATGGCTTATGTTGGTTTTAGTACGGAAAGTGCAATTAAAAATATTGGCGAAGCATGGGACAAAGACAAAGGTTTACTTTGTATTTGGGATTTGGGAGCGCTGTTAACCACTCTTGACAATATGGTTTTTATTCCGTTGCAGAAAAACACAGATAGCTTAACTGGCTACTTTACACCTGTAACCCCAGAAAGACTAAAGATTAAAAACAACGTTGCCTATTACAAAGCAGACGCTATGGGTTTAAACAAAATTGGTGTAAAACCTGAACTAACAACAAACATCATGGGAAGCTATTCTAAAGAAAAACAACTTTTGAATATTGTTAAATTCACATTTGAAAACGATTCGCTTTATGTTAATTCACTACCTAATAACAAGAAACCTTACGCTGGTGATGTCACCAACATTTTTAATGGTGAAGTGAATCAAGCATTAGACAGAAATTGGCCTTTTTATGAATTTGAAACTTCCTCGAGTGCCAAAGAACTAGACAGTTTGGAAACTATGCATCATAAACAAACTATGTATCACTTTCAAGGCAATCCAAAAAAAATTAATGAAATAGCCCAAAAAGTACTTGGAGTAGATCTAGAAAATATACCTCAATTTTAATGTCCTCCTTTTGGGTGACTATTGCTTGTGTAACGCAATACTTTGGGTACTCCTGTTCCTCTTGCTTGAGTAATCTGAACTAACCATTCGTTTCTTAATTCTTCAAGAATAGTTATATAGTTTGCATCATTTACCAGATTAGTTAATTCTGAAGGATCATTTTTCAAATTATATAGTTCCTCATAAACAGGTTGCTCTCCATTCAAAGGTAACTCCGCAAAATCTCTATACAATGCAATATCCGAATCATGAACCGCATACAACATCTTATTAATTGGCATACCAATGGCTTTTGCCGTTTCAATTTTTCTTGTTGCCGATAGCGTTTTGTTTTTATAATATCTGATGTATTTCCATTCTTTATTTTGAATGGCTTCACATCTAGGGTTACCAAATTGTGTAGACCATAGATTTTCAGTAAGCACATAGTCTCTAACCGAACTCACATCTCCAATTACAAAATGCGAAATATCTTTTCCTTGAAAACTTTTAGGTTGTTCTATTCCAGCTAAAGACAAGATTGTTGGAGCTACATCTATGCTTTGTACCAATGCATCACTTTTTAAACCTTTGTACTTTCTTTTTACTCTTGGATCCATAATCATCATGGGTACATGAGTTGTTTTTTCGTAACACAATGCTTTTCCGCCTAATCCATATTCGCCCATAAATAAACCATGATCTGACGAAAAAATGATAATCGTATTCTTATCTAAATCTAAATCTCTAAGTTTTTGTCTAAGATTACCAACCATACGATCAATACCAGTCATTGCTTGCATCTGTCGAATGATGCGTTCCTTGTTTGTTTCTGGAGTATCTACATAATTGTAACCCGTTTGCCTGTCAAAAGCTCTATGAATACTGGTAGGTAATTTTGGAGTCTGAATATCAGCTTTAGCCACGTAATGCTTGGGCATTGGAATATCCAAATCTCGATACAAAGTTTTGTAAATGTCGTCATCATCATCTTTCAACTTCATCGAGCTTGTTCCCGCACCATGTGGCAAATTAAAATTCAAAGATAGCATGAACGGTTTATTTTTAGGTCTTACCTCCAAAAATCTCAGGGCACCTTTCAATTTTCTGGCATTAGGGTCTAAAAAATCATCCGTGGCTTCATTAATAATTTCGGGTTGTGTATGTGCAATGGCATCGTTAAAAATATCATGAACTTCTTTAGGATAAAACCTTATATGGCCGTGACCCGCATACCAATAATCAAAACTTTTCTCCATTAAACCGCTAGTATAACCACCATCTCCAATAGGTGCATGGTTTTTACCTATCCAACCCGTGTAATACCCAGAATTCCTCATAATTACTGGATAAGATTGCTCCCAAGCTTCATCAGAAATACTGGTCCCAGAATTAAAATTTACACCATGCTTTCTTTCAAACTGACTTAATAAAATTGAAATTCTACTTGGTGTACAAATGGCACTTGTGATGTGAGCATTGGTAAAAAAGGCACCATCAGCGGCTAACTGATCTAAATTTGGCGTTTGAACTAAGGTATTTCCATCGCATCCCATCATGCCGTAAGACTGATCATCTGTTAAGATAAATATGATATTTGGACGTTCTTGTGCTTTGATTTTCAATAAAGGCGTAACCACAAAAATGAAAATTAAAACGCCTTTTAATATGTTATTTAAAAATGTCATTTATATTTTTTTGATATACACATAATACGCCACGTTTTCTTCATCTTTATCATTAAAGAAACTAGCTCGCAATTTGGTTTTCCCAGAATTTAAATGCACTTTAAAATCTGAAGATTTATCTTCATTTGAAACAGTCATAGATTCTTTAATATCATCACCAATTTCAATTTTTGCCGTTATATATTTTAAGTTGACACCCTCCACATAATCATTGTGTAAACCAGGTTTTTGGTCTTTGGTAATTGCAGGTACAGTTCCATTAATCAAGGCATCAGCTTCGATAGGATATCTTCTTAAAGACACAGCATAATCTCCTTCTTCTTTTACATCAATACTCCAATACCCAGTTCCTTTCACACCACTTCGAATATATCTTTGGTTCCATGTGTATTTTCCTTCTGCAATATGAACATCATGACATGTTAGCGTAATGGGGTTTTCCTCTGAGGCACCAATTTTAAAATAAACTTCTTCATCAAATTGCACCGATACCCGCTTCCACCAGTCTTCGTAAAACCCTCTCATTTCTTCCACTCTTTCTGGGTGTTCCTTGGCTAAATCATTTTTTTGTCCTCTATCTGTTTCAAGGTTATATAATTCTTTACCATTTACCAATCGCCATTTGTTTTGCATCACGGACGACCGTCTCCATTTTTCAGGCACTTGTATTCTTTGTGAATCCGTAATCAACATCCTGTCATCTTTTTTATTGGGATCTTCAATAAAAGGTACTAGGCTTTGACCCGCAAGCTCTAGATGATCTTTTGGAAGCTTGATTTTACACAAATCTGCCAAGGTAGGCAATACATCAACATTAGCTGACAATTCATTGATATCGGTTCCTGTTGCAATATTTCCATTTTTCCAATGGATAAAAAATGGTACGCGATGTCCACCTTCATACTCACTGCCTTTTGTACCTCTCATTTCGGCATTATATCCAGTAACCTTTCCTTTTTTATTATAATATCCTGCAGAAGTTCCATTATCCGTCATGAAAATTAAAATAGTATTATCTGCTATTTTAAGATCTTTAAGTTTGGTTCTTAGCTTACCTAAATTATCATCTACATTACTAATCATTCCGTAAAATCGTTTTTGAGTATCATGAAGTATATCTTCTCCTAAATCTTTGTACATATTGTAATACTGCAGAGGCACATGATAAGGACCATGTGGAGCATTTGTGGAGATATAGCAAAAGAAGGGCTTATCCCTATTTTTGCTTATAAAATTAGTAGCCTCCTCAAAAAATACATCTGTACAATACCCCTTATATTTTTGTGGCTTACCATTCTTAAAATAAGTATCATCAAAATAAGTATTACCCCAATAATCTGGTGTTTGATCTACACCACCGCCACCATGCATTACTGTTTCTTGAAAGCCTCTGTGCTCTGGCCTAAACGGATAATTGTCGCCTAAATGCCATTTTCCAAAACCACCAGTAACATAACCTGCTTCAGAAAACATATCAGCCATTGTTTTTTCCTGCTCTCTTAATAAAGACCATCCACCTACGGTATGCCAAACACCTACCTCATTTGCATATCTTCCAGTCATTAATCCAGAACGTGTTGGTGCACATGTAGGACCAACATGAAAGTCCGTAAATCGGTAGCTCTCATTATAAAGCGCGTCAATATTAGGTGTTTTTATAACAGTGTTACCATGTGCTCCAATATCACCATACCCTTGATCATCGGTGATAACAAAAACAACGTTAGGCATCTGCTGCTTCTCATTATTTTCGTTATTCTTATTTTTAATTTTTGCACAACTTGTTACAAATAAAGAAAGTATTAAAACTATCGTAATTCTCATCTTTAAAGTGTCTAATTATATTATAATGTTACAAATCTAGATAGTTAACAATATATTTCGCTGCTTAAACTATTTTAATAGTAGAACAAATGTGTTTTTTGTAAATCAAAAAAATTAAATTTCCTTAAAAATGCTCTACTTACATAACATAGAAACATTTATTGCATATAATAGTCCATATGTTGACAGGAATACACAATGGCTTACATACTTTTGATTTATTGAATAATTGTCTTTTTTAATAAACTACACCATAAATGATTTCAAAAAATATTTTAGAAAAAATAAGAACCTTTTCTATCTTTCGTGTTAAAGCACTAGCTTTAATATGCTTATTGAGCAATTTTATTGTTATTTCTGCTCAAAAAGATCCGAACATAGATTGGAAGTCAGAGCTAGACACTCCTGTGAACCCAGTTCCAGAATGGTTTCAAGATGCCAAATTTGGAATTTATGCACATTGGGGACCAGTATCTTCGGCCTTTGTAGATGCAGATCCAAATAAATGGTATGCTGGCTGGCATGGCATGAAAATGTACACGGATGGCAAGAAAGTACCAACAAAAAATGGAAAACCAACAAGCAATTATATTCATCATAAAGAAAAGTATGGTAACCCAAAAAAGTATGGTTATAAGCATATTATAGAGCAATTTGATGCTTCTGGTTTCAATGCCAAAGAATGGGCAGAATTGTTTGAAAAATCAGGTGCCAAATTTGCGGGACCTGTAGCAATGCACCATGATAATTTTGCCATGTGGGATTCTAAAGCTACACGATGGAACTCTATGAACTATGGCGGAGTGAATCCTTCCGCAGAATTAAAAAAAGAAATAACGGCTAGAGGCATGAAATTTTTAGGATCATTCCATCATGCTTTTACTTGGCAGTATTTTGCGCCGTCCCATTTTCATGGTGGTATATCTAAAAAGGATTACGACTTATATACCAATCCTCATCCTTTAGATTCTGAAACCCCAGATGCTGACTTTTATGAAGCTTGGTGGGCAAAACTGAAAGAGTTTATGGATTTATACGAACCAGATGTGATTTGGTTTGATTGGTGGCTTGAAAACATGACTAAAGAAAGTCGTGTAAAGTTTTTAAACTATTATTACAATCAAGCAAAGGCGCTTAATAAAGAAGTTGTGATTTGCTACAAAGAAACCACCTTTAACGATGACGTTGCAGTTAAAGATTATGAACGTGGTAGACCCAATCAACCCAAAAAAGATTTTTGGTTAACAGATACGTCTCCAGGAGCCTGGTTTTACAGACCAAATGCTAAGTTTAAAACACCAAATGATTTAGTTGACATACTTATTGATATCGTTTCTAAAAACGGAAGTATGTTATTAAACGTACCTCCTAATCCAGATGGTTCTATTCCTCAAGTTATGGTGGATTTATTAACGGATATGGGACAATGGTTAGAAATTAATGGTGAAGCAATTTATGGCACTAGACCTTGGACCATTTTTGGAGAAGGGCCTACACGTCTTCCTGAAGGGGGACATAAAGTTGAAAAAATTAAAATTGAGTATACCAATACAGATATTAGATTCACAAAGAAAACAGACAAGGTATTCTACGCACTTGTCATGGACGAGCCAAATGGTGAGACTATAATTAAATCTCTTACAACAGAAATTGGTTTATTAAATTCGAAAATTGAAAATATTTCACTTCTAGGCAGTGACGAAACAATTGTATGGGAACGCAACACAAAAGGGCTCGTAATCAAAGCACCGAAATCTATTCCATATTCTTACGCTCATGTTTATAAAATTGAACTAGAAGGATATAAAGAAAATAATATAGGTGGCGATGTTGCTGCACATGTTGACTAACTTTTATTAGATTTACTAAAACTAAACTTTTATGATACGTTTAAAATATGTGGCGGTTTTATGCATCACCACTATTACACTGCTAAACTCTTGCAAATCTGAACCCAAAATAGTAGAACCTGAAGCACCGCCTAATATTGTTTGGATCGTTTCAGAGGACAACTCTAAGCATTATTTAAAATTATTTGATGAGAATGGTGCTGAAACTCCCAATATTGAAAGATTAGCAACTAATGGACTAATTTATACGCATGCGTTTTCAAATGCACCAGTCTGCAGTTCGGCTAGATCTACTTTAATATCGGGTTGCTACGGTCCTAGAATTGGTACTAATTTTCATAGAAAAATGCAAATTGTACCAATGCCCAAGGATGTTGAGATGTTTCCTTATTATTTACGAAAAGCTGGATATTATACCTCAAATAATGCAAAGGAAGATTATAACATCATAAAAAGTGATAGTGTTTGGAACGATTCCTCTAAAAAAGCATCATGGAAAAACCGTCTGGAAGGTCAGCCTTTCTTTCACGTTGTAAACTTTGGTTCCACTCATGAATATAATCTTCATTTTACTGAAGAAGATGTTAAAAAAGGAACTAATACCAACCAAGATTCTGTTTTCGTACAACCTAATCATCCACAAACGGATTTATTTAAATATACCGTTGCGCGTTATCATGACAAAATAAAAGGCATGGATAAACAAGTAGGTCAAGTAATTGACGAACTTGAAAAAGAAGGTCTTTTAGACAACACTTTTATTTTTTACTACGGTGATCATGGTGGGGTACTTCCTGGAAGTAAAGGTTATATAAATGAAATGGGATTGCACGTGCCGCTTATCGTACATGTTCCTTCAAAATATGAACATTTAGCACCACAAACTCCTGCATCCAAAGTAGATGGTTTCGTCAGTTTTATAGATTTTGGGCCTACAGTCTTAAACTTAGCTGGAGCTGAAATTCCAGAGGGTATTGATGGAAAACCATTCTTAGGAAAAAATGTTTCAAAAGAAGATATTTCTGAAAGAGATGAAACCTTTGGTTATGCAGATAGATTTGATGAAAAGTATGATATGGTTCGCTCTCTTAGAAAAGGAAAATTCAAATACGAAAGAAACTATCAAACTTTTAATTATGATGGTTTAATGAATAATTACCGCTACAAGCAATTGGGATATCTAGAATGGAAACAATTATTTTTAGAGGGTAAATTAAACGAAATACAATCTCAATTCTTCTTACCTAAAGATGCCGAATATTTATATGATGTTGAAGCAGATCCTTATCAAACAAAAAACTTAGCGAATAACACTGAATATGCCGAAACACTGAAAAGTTTAAGAGAAAATATGAATTGTCGCGTAAAAGGCATGCCAGATTTATCATTTTATCCCGAATTCCATTTGATTAATAATGCTTTTGAAAATCCAGTGGCTTTTGGTCAAGCCCATAAAGCTGCTATTTCAAAATATGTCGATATTTCAAACTATATATTAGAAGATTTTGCAAGTGTCAAAACCAAAATTGAAAACAGTTTAAATTCAAACGATCCATGGGAGCGTTATTGGGCGTTGATTACTTGTAGTAATTTTGGTGAAGAAGCTAATGTATTCAATGTTAAAGTTAAAGATATTTCAAAAAATGATGAAGAACTTATAAACCGAGTTAGAGCTGCGGAGTATTTAGGTTTAATTCAGGTTGAAAATCCTGTTGAAGTAATGACTAATGCTCTTTATAGCTCTGAAGACGGCGCTGAGGCTTCATTAATTTTGAATTCAATTGTTTTAATGAATGATCATCCGTATAAGTACAAGTTTAATATAGATCGGTCTAAAATAAAACCAGAACTTTTTGAAGAACGAAATGTAGAGTGGCGAATACTTTATTTAGAGGGAAAGACTCCGCTTAAATAAAGTTTATTATAAGTTTACACCAGTGCCTTGTAATGCATTATCATGATCCCACATGATTAACCAAGGATCTTTAGTTTTAAGTTGAAAGTGTTTTAGGTTCTTTTTTAAAGTTTCTAAAACACTTTTAAATTTTGGATTATCCGCTAAACTATTTGATTCATTCGGATCTTTCGATAAATCAAATAGTTCAAACTCTGGTCGTTTTATATAATCCTTAACAGTTTTATGTCCAAAGTATTCTTCATTATTGCGATATATAGCTTGCCATGTTGAAGACGACCATAAATCGGAAGCAAAAGGATAATCAAGTGGATATGAAATGTTCCAAATTAATTTATAATCGCCCTCAATTATAACACGCATAGGATAATACATGGTAATTTCATGAAAGGTATGAGAGGCGTAAATTGTATCCCAACCAGTGGGTTTTTCACTATAAATAATATCTTTAAAAGACTTTCCGTGAAACTCATCTACTTTGTAATCTACATTAGCCATATCCAAAATGGTTGGTGTTAAATCCACCCAAGAGATACGCGCTTCATTGCTCAATCCGCCTTTTACTTTGGTAGGATCTTTAATAATACATGGTAATTTAATTCCGGGTTCGTACACCGTAGTTTTTGCTCCCGGGAACGCCATTCCGTTATCAGAAATATAAAACACAATAGTATTATCAACTTTACCTGCATCTTTTAAATGTTTCATCAATCTCCCAAAACCTTGATCTATGCGCGATACACTTTGGTAGTATTGGGCTATTTCTTCTCGGGTTTCTTTAGTGTCTGGGAGAAATTCTGGCACTAAAACATCTTTTGGATCATATGTAATTTGTTCAACGCCTTTATAACCTTCTTCTTTGTTTCCAAAAGAATTGGCCGCATCCCATGGTTCAGGCGTAAACGGATGTCCACGATGTGGGTCATCCGTACAGAAATACAAAAAAAATGGTTTATCACCGTTAATAACTCCTTTGCTAACATCTGCCATTTCAACAGTATTTCTAGGGTCTGCCGCAAGAACCTCATCAAATAAATACACTGATTCGGGAGCTACATGATACTTACCTATTCGCACTGTATGATATCCAGCACTTGATAATCTATTTGAAAGTGATTTTATATTGTCGTATGTACTAAAATGATGATAATCATGTACATGACCATAGCTTCCTGTGGCATGCCCATACATTCCTGATAATATTACAGACCTACTTGCTGCACAACTTGCACTGGTACAATACGCATTGGTAAACCTTACTCCTTCTGAAGCTAGCTTATCTAAGTTTGGCGTTTTTATAATTGGGTTGCCATAGCTACCTAAGGCATCTGTACCATGGTCATCGGAAACGAATAGGATAATATTAGGGCTATTAAGTGATTCCTTAATATTCCCTGATTTACCTTTTTGATTGTTATTGCAACTGAAAGTAAAAAGCGTAAGCACAACAAGTAACAATTGAAGGACTCTCATATAGCTGGTTTAGTTTTTATTTCATAAAAGTAGATGTTTGCGACATCTATTCAAACAAAAAGCCTTTAATATTAAAAGCTTTATGTTTTTATGATTTTAAAGACTAATGGATTTGAATAATCTTTTTTCATCTTATATGTGGCAAATATAATGACAGGATTTTGATAATCCTTTTACATCGCTTATGTTGCAACTAGATGCCAAATGCTAGCGCATTTGGGCAAATTTTATTTTGATCTTTCTCCCAAGTAAAACTTGGTCTCAATTCAAAATAAAAATGCCTGACTTCATAGAAGTCAGGCATCTATTTGTCGGGATGACAGGATTTGAACCTGCGACCACACGGCCCCCAGCCGTGTACGCTAACCGGACTGCGCCACATCCCGAATTTTAAAATAGTTTTCAAAGAAAATACATTTTTAGAAAATAGAAAAGCCAAAGCGATTAAACTTTGGCTTCTCAATTTATACTAAAAATCTTAGTTGTACGTTGAAGTAGACACTTCAAAAGTAGAATCTTTTGCTGCTAGATAACGCTCAGCATCTAAAGCTGCCATACAACCAGTTCCTGCCGCGGTAACAGCTTGTCTATACACATGATCTGCAGCATCACCGGAAACAAAAACACCTTCTACATTTGTTTTTGATGTTCCTGGTACATTGATGATATAACCAGTTTCATCTAAATCCAAGTAATCCTTGAAAATATCTGTATTTGGTTTGTGACCAATGGCTACAAAAAAACCTGTTGCTTCAATAATGTTCTTCTCTCCCGTTTTGTTATTAAACACGCTTACACCATTTACAACTTGTCCGTCGCCCAAAACCTCATCAGTTTCAGTGTTGAACAGAATCTCAATATTTTCGGTGTTTCTAACACGAGCTTCCATAATTTTTGATGCTCTAAACTCATCACGTCTTACTAACATGGTTACCTTTTTACAAAGCTTGGATAAGTAATGTGCTTCCTCGCAAGCGGAATCCCCTGCTCCAACAATAACTACTTCCTGATTCCTGTAGAAAAAACCATCACAAACGGCACAGGCTGAAACCCCGCCACCAAGTTTTAAGTATTTTTGCTCAGAATCTAAGCCCAAATATTTTGCTGATGCTCCAGTTGAAATAATCACTGTATCAGCGTGAATTTCTTTTACATCGTTCACCCATACTTTGTGCACATCACCAGAAAAATCTACTTTAGTAATCCAACCGTCTCTTACATCGGTTTCAAAACGTTGCGCTTGTGCTTGCAGTTGCAACATCATTTCAGGTCCTGTAATTCCTTCTGGATAGCCTGGGAAGTTTTCAACTTCATTTGTAGTTGTTAATTGTCCACCTGGTTGTGTGCCTTGGTATAAAACAGGCTTCATATTAGCTCTTGCTGCATAAATTGCCGCGGTATAACCTGCTGGTCCAGAACCAATAATCAAACATTGCAATCTTTCTATATCTTCTGTCATAATCGTATCAATTTAATTAAACAAAAGTAGAGTTTTTGATGCAATCCTTACATAGAAGTTATTAACACTACCTATGCTTTGATAAGTGCATTCTATTTCAAAAAAAAGCCACCTCAATTTAAAATTTTTCAACTGAATAATTTAAAATATCCAGTAATTGACTTTTCCAAATCTACCTAACATTTAATGATTACTTAAGCCCTTTTCCTGTGAACTTAATCGTGAAAAGAACCATAAACAATTACATTTTCATGAACCCAAAAGTCTAAACATAAAATTAATCATTGGTTAAACAAACTCATTTTTTTTGTAAATTGTTGGAAACCAATTAAACTAAATAATTATGAAATCAAATGCTTTCTTAACATTTCTTCTTATTTCTTTATTTTTTTCCTGTAATAACACGTCTAAAACACCTGAACCTCTAGAAATACAGGATCAACAAGAAAAGCCTTCATTAATAGGTGCTTGGGAGCGTACCAGTTTTTACAACTATGATAGCGACGGGAAAGTAAGCGATAGTTTCTCTTCTTCTGAAGCCAATAGACATATTAAAATATTTACACCTACAAAAGTAATGTGGTGCAGAAATATTGCGATAGATTCTACGGAGTGGTTTGGTTATGGGCATTACACCTTAACAGATAGTTTGCTTACAGAGGAGCTTGAATATGGATCTGTAGAAATGAGTAAATATATTTCCAAAAATCCAAAATTCACCTTTCACTATGATTTGGAGGCTAATAAATTCAGTCAAATTCAATTTGATGCCGATGGACACCCATTATTTGCAGAAAACTACATAAGATTAGAGTAGGTTCTCATAGGGTTATCCATTACAAAATATACTATCTTCGCAACCATGAAAATAGTAGTTTTAGATGGTTACACCCTCAACCCGGGAGATTTAAGCTGGAAAGAATTAGAGAATTTAGGAGACCTCACCGTTTTTGACAGAACACCTTACAATTGTAAAGATATTATAAAGCATATAGGAGATGCTGATATCGTTTTTACTAACAAAACACCTTTAAATGAGGAAGTCTTAAATATGACCACTTCATTAAAATACATTGGTATTTTAGCTACTGGTTACAATGTTGTAGATGTTAACACTGCAAAAGCGAAAGGCATAGTTGTTACCAACGTGCCTGATTATAGTTCTAAAGCAGTTGCACAATTTACTGTGGCATTAGTACTTGAATTATGCCACCATATTGGAGACCATAACACATCAGTACAAAATGGAGATTGGATAAAAAGCAACGACTTTTCATATTGGAATTCGCCGTTAATTGAACTGCATGGTAAAACGTTGGGCCTAATTGGTTTTGGTAAAATTGGTAAAGCCACTGCAAAAATTGCTGAGGCCTTTGGTATGCAAATTTTGGTTTACAATAGAACCGTTTACAATAAGTTTGAAAGTGAGAACTTAAAGTTTGTTTCTCTAGATAAATTATTAGCGGGCTCAGATTTCGTGAGTTTGCACTGTCCTTTAACTGATGAAACCAAAGGCATCATAAACCAACAAAACATCCAAAAGATGAAAGATGGGGCTTTTCTCATTAACACTTCAAGGGGTCCATTGGTAAATGAAGAAGACCTAACCACTGCTTTGAATTCAGGTAAATTAGCTGGCGCTGCTTTGGATGTTATTTCGGAAGAACCGATGAATCCCAGTAATCCGCTTTTGAATGCTAAAAACTGTATTATAACGCCACATATTGCGTGGGCTTCAAAAGAAGCGAGACGAAGATTGATGAAAACTACCGTGGAAAACCTAAAGGCTTTTTTGGCTGGTGAAGTTATTAATGTAGTGAACAAATAAAAAAGAGCTGAACCGTAAGATTCAACTCTTTCGTCGGGGTGGCAGGATTCGAACCTGCGACCTCCGCGTCCCAAACGCGGCGCGATAACCGGGCTACGCTACACCCCGAAGTGGTTATCAAAACGGATGCAAATATATATCTTTTAGTTAGTTTTGATACACTTTTTTTACAAAAAATTTAGTTTTACTTTCGTTGTACTTGTATTAAACGACTACTTTTCCAAATTGAAAAAAACCAAATACTTAACACCCCTCTTATTCCTGATCTTTATTCAGTTAAACCATTCTCAAAATAAAATTGTCGATGCTAAAAACAATAACCTTTTAGTAAATATTTCCGTAGAAAATATCGAATCAGGCACTTTACAATTCAGCACAGATGGACTTTTTGAGATATCCAAAACAGGGTCATACCAATTTACTAAGGAGGGTTATTTTACTAAAAAATTGAAGCTTAACAAAAACGAGAGCTATGTTATACAACTAATTAAACAACCTAGTAAATTAAACGAAGTTGTCGTTTTTAGCAATTATATACCAATCGAAGTAAAAGCATCAACATCTAGTGTTGGCCTGATAACGGCATCCGATATTGAAAGAGGGAATACTATAAATTTGAACGAAAGTATCAACAGAGTTCCTGGGGTTTTTATGCAAACTGGCGCTTTAAACACTAATAGAATTACCATTAGAGGTGTGGGCTCGCGTAATTTGTTTGGTACTTCAAAAATTAGAGCTTACTACAACAATATTCCTCTCACCAATGGCAGCGGAGAAACAAGTTTGGAGGATTTTGAACTCGGAGCAATCTCAAGGGTGGAAATTATTAAAGGCGCTACTTCCAGTATTTATGGTGCAGGTTTGGGTGGTGTCATTCAATTAATCCCTAAGCAAGCTAGTAATAAAAGTACTTTAGCAAATGAGGTTACAACAGGTACCTTCGGTTTAATCAAATATCTTTCGCAGTTTGGGTATTCCAATCAAAAAAGTAATATTAAGCTCGCCTACAGTATCACTGGTAGCGATGGATATCGAGATAATAACGAGTATAAAAGACAGACCATAACCTTAAATACCAGTCATCAACTTAGTTCTAAAAGTGAAATTTCAATTTTAGGTTTATTTTCAGATTTAAAGGCGTTTATCCCAAGTTCCTTAAATGTAAATGATTTTAGAGATAATCCAGAATCTGCTGCTTTTACATGGCGCACGTCGCAGGGCTTTGAAGACACTAAGCGTGGTATTTTTGGCATGTCATTAAAACATAAATTCAATACCAAATTCGCTCAGAACACAAGCTTGTTTACTTCATTTAGAAATTCATTTGAACCGCGTCCTTTCAATATTTTAGAAGAAAAAGAGTTGGGTTATGGATTGAGGCATACTTATTCAGGGAATTTCAAAATTCAAGAAAAACCAATCAAATGGATAGTGGGTTTAGAGTTTTTTAAAGATGAATACAAGTATCAAACTTTTGAAAATTTATATCGGGATTTCCCGAGTGGCACTGTTAGTATACAAGGAGAAAACCTGTCAAATTTTAAAGAAAAAAGACAATACTATAATGTATTTATTGAAAGCAGATATGGTATTTCTCAAAAAACAGAGCTTGTGCTGGGTGCTAACTTCAACAAAACCTCATATAATTTAGAAGATAGATTTCCAGTATCAACCGAAAATCTAAACGAATCAGGTATCTTTAAATTTAAAGGCATACTCTCACCTAAATTAGGTATCCTTCAAAAATTGAATAAAAACTCAAATATATATGCTAATATAAGCCATGGATTCTCTCCACTTTCCCTTCAAGAAGTGCTTCTACCCGACGGGCAAATAAACAATAATTTAAATCCAGAAACTGGTTGGAATTTTGAAATTGGTGTGAGCGGATCTGCATTTCAACAAAAATTGTCATACACTATTTCTGCCTATAGATTATCTATAAAAAATCTCTTAGTTGCTAGAAGAACATCGCAAGACGAATTTATAGGAATTAACGCTGGAAGAACCCACCATGATGGTATAGAAGCAGATATAGATTACCGTATTCTGAGTTCAAATAGTGTTCAATTATCACTTTTCGGAAGCTATGTTTTCAATAACTACAAATTCAAGGATTTTGTAGATGGCGATAATGACTTCTCAGGAAATAAATTAACGGGGGTACCTTCTGATGTCCTTAATCTTGGTTTAGATTTCAATACCGCCTTTGGCTTCTATGGTAACTTCAATTACCAATATATTGGGCAAATGCCAATAACTGACAGTAATAATATATTTAGTGAAAGTTATAATATTTCAAATTGTAAGTTTGGCTATAAAACAAGATTGGGTAATACCTTAAATTTCAATATATTTTTTGGTGTAAATAATATTTTTGATGAAGTTTATGCGTCCCAAATTTTAATAAATGCCCAAGGTTTTGGCGGTAATTTACCCAGATACTACTACCCTGGTAATCCTATTAATTATTATTCTGCACTATCTTTAAATTATAGGTTTTAACGTATCTTTACTCTTAAAATATTAGCATCTATGAAACAGGTCTTCTTCTTTTTAGCCATTACTTTAATCTCGTTTTGCTCCTGCGCACAGCAAAAACCTTCTGAAATTGAAGCTAAAACACCTGCGAAAATTAAATATACCACAGAAGTTGTAGTACCAGAATTAAACATCCCTTGGGGTATGGAGTTTTTTCCTAATGGAAGCATATTAGTAACAGAGAAAGATGGTAGATTAATTCATTTTAAAGAAGGTAAAAAAAGTGAAATTTCGGGATTTCCTGACATTTATGTACGAGGACAAGGTGGCTTATTGGATGTAAAATTACATCCTAATTATGAAACCAATGGTTGGATATATTTCACCTATGGTTCTTCTGAAGGTGAAGGAGATGGTGGACATACGGCCCTTATTAGAGGCAAACTAAACGACAATACCTTAACAGAAATTCAACATCTTTACAAGGGTGAAGGTAATACAAAAAAAGGGCAGCACTGGGGTTCTAGAATAGAATTTAATAATGAAGGCTATTTATATTTTTCTATTGGAGATCGTGGCAACCGGGATGTAAATCCGCAAGATATTACCCGTGATGGTGGAAAAATTTATAGATTACATGATGACGGCAGTATTCCGAAAGACAATCCATTTATAAATGAAAACGGAGCCAAAACTGCAATTTATAGTTACGGACATCGGAATCCACAAGGTATGATTAAGCACCCAAAAACTGGAGATATTTGGACGCATGAGCATGGACCTCGAGGCGGTGATGAAATTAATATCATCAAAAAAGGCAAGAATTATGGATGGCCTGTCATTTCATATGGCATAAATTACAGCGGTACAACTTTCACAGAAATTAGCGAAAAGGAAGGGATGGAACAACCTTTATTTTATTGGGTGCCTTCTATCGCTCCTTGTGGTATGGCATTTGTTGATTCTGAAAGATATCCAGATTGGAATGGAAGTTTACTTGTGGGCTCCTTAAAATTTGAATATTTAGAGCGATTGGTCATTAAAAATGCCAAAGTTGTAAACCGTGAAAAACTATTTGAGGGTTTAGGGCGTTTTAGAAACATAAAATTAGCGCCGGATGGTTACCTTTATGCAGGTGTTGAGAATGTGGGTATCGTAAGAATTATTCCAGACTCTTTTTAAAAATTATAGATGAAATTTGTTATTATTACTATAGTTAGCGTCATAAGTACCTTTGGCATATTTAAAATTACCAATCAAGACAAACTACAAGAAAGTATTGAAAGAGGCAGTGAAATTTATGCAGACTTTTGCATCAACTGCCATATGGCTAATGGCGAAGGTATTGCGGCTACATTTCCACCTTTAGCCAATTCAGATTATCTAAAAAATAATAGGGAAGGCAGTATTAAAGGTATCAAGTACGGCCAAAAAGGAGAAATTGTTGTTAACGGAAATACATATAATGGCTATATGGCACCTTTGGGTTTAGATGATGAAGAAGTTGCCGATGTAATGAACTATATTAATAATAGCTGGGGGAATTCTGATAAGAATATAGTCACCGTTGAAGAAGTTTCCAAAGTGAAAAAATAAATCTGTTTTTAGTTTTCATTCCATCACATTTCTTAAATTTGTTTACATTGCTTAAATGTGAACAACTATGCTTATAATCGGGATTGCAGGAGGCACTGGCTGTGGAAAAACTACCGTTGTTAATCAATTATTAAAGGAGCTTCCAGAGGGTGAAGTAGGTATACTTTCGCAGGATTCTTATTATAAAGACACATCACATTTGAGTTATGATGAACGTGTTAAGATCAATTTTGATCATCCCAGAAGCATAGACTTTAACCTGTTAACAGAACATCTTAAAGCACTAAAAAACAACGAACCTATACACCAACCCGTATATTCGTTCGTTAAACATAATAGAACGGGCGATACGATTTTAGCACACCCTAGGAAAGTTATGATTGTTGAGGGTATTTTAATACTCACCAATCCTGAACTTAGGGAGATGTTCGACATTAAAATATTTGTTCATGCCGACAGTGATGAACGTTTAATTAGGCGTCTAAAACGAGATATTTCTGAACGTGGAAGAGATTTAGATGAAGTTTTAACGCGCTACAAAACAACACTTAAACCTATGCATGATCAGTTTATTGAACCCATGAAAGAGTATGCAGATATTATAATACCAAATAACCATTATAACACCGTAGCCATAGATATTGTGCGCACTATAATCAACGAAAAACTATAACAGAGTGAAGCAATTAAGAACTAACAATAAGTATCTTAAACCCTTTAAGAACATTTACATCTTAGCGCTAATTTTATTTGTGGTTTGGATGATTTTTTTTGACAGTAACTCTTGGTTTATTCACAATGAATTAAATACTGAAATCGAAGACTTAGAAACAGAAAAAGAATACTATCGTAAAAACAAAGAAAAGGACGATAAGGAATATAAAGAATTAAATTCTGAATTAGGTCTAGAAAAATTTGCCAGAGAGGAGTATTACATGAAACGGGAAAACGAAGATATTTTTATCATAGAATATGAGGATAGTCTAAAAACGAAGTAGAATGTCTGAATCGCTATTTGATGAATTTGCGCCGGTAACTGCGAAGCAGTGGAAGCAAAAAATACAGTTCGATTTAAAAGGAGCCGATTATAACAGTGAATTGGTTTGGACGAGTGATGAGGACATCAAAGTAAAACCCTTTTATCATTCCGAAGATTTAAATCAAACATTCCCTAAGCCTTCAACAAAAGCCAGTAATTTCAAAATATGTGAAACTATCTTTGTTGACGATGTAAGCATTTCAAATAAAATTGCTCTTCAAGCTCTAAATTCCGGCGCTGAAAGTTTGCAATTTATCATTCCAAATCAAGATGTTTCTATTGAACTACTACTTAATAATATAAATCTAGATAACACTTCAATTTATATTGAAACACTTTTTCTTTCCCAAGAATATGTAAAACAAATTTCTTCAAATAAACCATATCAAAAACTTAATATCAAAAGTGACATTATAAACAATTTAGCCAAAACGGGTAATTGGTTTTATAGCTTAAAAGATGATTTTTCTAAGTTTGAAACGATTCTACAACATACCAATACATTTTCTATTGATACTGCGCTTTACCAAAATGCGGGTGCAAACTGTATACAACAATTGGCTTATGGTTTAGCACATTTGAACGAATATTTCAATCACATTGAAAATTCCATTCAAAAAAATATTACTGAAACTGTGAATGTCATTTTTACAGTCGCCATGGGATCTAATTACTTTTTTGAAATAGCCAAATTAAGAGCCTTGAGATTACTTTTTGAAACGCTTCAAAATGAATATTCTGTCAATTACCGTTTAAGTATTTTTGCCACAGCATCTAAACGCAACAAGGGAATTTACGATTATAACACCAACATATTACGTACCACAACCGAATGTATGAGTGCTGTTTTGGGTGGTGCAGATATCATAAACAACTTACCTTATGATGCGGTATTCAAAAAGCCTAATGCGTTCAGCTCGAGAATTGCACGAAATCAGCTTTTAGTGCTAAAAAACGAAAGCTATTTTGATATGGTTGATAATCCTGCTGATGGTAGTTATTACATAGAAGACCTTACCCAACAACTTGCAGAAAAAGTATTAGAACTTTTTAAAAACATTGAAACTGGTGGCGGCTTTTTAAAACAATTAAAGGATGGCACTATTCAAAGAAAAATAAAAGAAAGTGCGCGCAAAGAACAAGAACAATTCAATAATGGAACTAAAACTATTTTGGGTAGCAATAAACATCCTAATCCAAATGATATTATAAAAAAAGATTTGGAAATTTACCCATTTGTTAAAACAAAACAGAGAAAGACTTTAATAGAACCAATTATAGAAAAACGATTAACCGAAAAATTAGAACAAGAACGCTTAAAAAACGAGTAAACATCATGAAATTAAGATTTAAACTTACTGTAATTGTATTAGTTATATTTTTATTTAACTGTGGCAATGTAGCTAAAGAAAAAACACTTGAAGAATTTAAATTTACGGGAAAAGGTATAGTAGTTAGTTGTAATGATTTTAACGTTAAATTATTAAACGAAGCTTTATTTTCTTTTGAAGAAGATATATTGGAATTCTATGGAAAAACTCCAAATGCGCCCTCTAATACTCCAAATTTATCTCGCGCTTATTCTCAATTTATTAGAAGCGCCATCTATGGGCAGGTAAAGTACGCTGAGGTTTTATCACCTCATAGTATTAAAGTATTCGAGGTTTTAAAATCTAAAAGCGATTTATGGGAACCTTCCAATCCAACAAATAAACTAAATTATAACAATCCGTTAATTGGCTGTATAGCTAATAATATTTTAGATAAAGATTTAAAAACAACATTCAGTGCTTTGTTGGAAACCGATAGTATGAGTCCAAAACTATTTGGTCCTGCACTGCAATCCAACTACGGTGCTGCGATGCGAGACAAATACTTATCAACCTATGTAGCGCTAGAATTCTATTATGGCAAGTTATTCAATGTAGATTTATCAAAAGTATCTGAGAAGAAAGAAGAACCTGTTGATTTTAATAAAATTCCTAAAGAGTAGAAATTGCGCAAAAACCTTCAACATATCAAAATTAAATCCGATTTAAGAGATACCAAAACTCATATCTCAGAATTTGATACTGCTGAAGGTATTAACATCAAATCACAATACACTGAAGGTGATCTAAATAAAGTAAGTCATTTAGATTTTGCCGCTGGAATCCCGCCATATCTAAGAGGGCCGTATAGCACAATGTATGTGAGACGCCCGTGGACCATCAGGCAATACGCTGGTTTTAGTACAGCTGAAGAAAGTAATGCATTTTATAGAAGGAACTTGGCTGCGGGACAAAAAGGGCTATCTGTGGCTTTTGATTTACCAACGCATCGTGGCTACGACTCAGACCATGAGCGCGTAGTTGGTGATGTTGGGAAAGCAGGTGTGGCTATTGATTCGGTTGAGGATATGAAAATCCTGTTTGACCAAATTCCGCTTGATAAAATGTCGGTTTCCATGACCATGAATGGCGCAGTGTTACCAATTATGGCATTTTACATTGTTGCTGCGGAAGAACAAGGTGTTGCTGCAGAACAGCTTTCCGGAACCATTCAAAATGATATTCTGAAGGAATTTATGGTACGTAACACGTACATATATCCTCCTACGCCATCCATCAAAATCATTTCAGACATTTTTCAATTCACTAGTAAATACATGCCCAAGTTTAACAGTATCAGTATTTCTGGTTATCATATGCAAGAGGCAGGAGCTACCTGCGATATTGAATTGGCGTATACGCTTGCGGATGGATTGGAATATTTAAGAACTGGAATTAAAGCAGGTATGGATGTTGATGCTTTCGCACCTCGCCTATCTTTCTTTTGGGCTATTGGCATGAATCATTTTATGGAAATTGCCAAAATGCGAGCTGCCAGAATGCTTTGGGCAAAAATTGTAAAACAGTTCAATCCCAAAAATCAAAAATCTTTAGCACTTCGCACACATTGCCAAACCTCTGGTTGGAGCCTCACAGAGCAAGACCCATTTAATAATGTTGCTAGAACGACAATTGAAGCTTTAGCTGCCGCTTTTGGTGGCACACAAAGCTTGCACACCAATGCTTTAGATGAAGCCATTGCCTTACCGACCGATTTTTCTGCAAGAATAGCTCGAAACACACAAATATATCTTCAAGAAGAAACACGAATCACAAAAACTGTTGATCCATGGGCTGGAAGTTTCTATATTGAAAAGCTTACTCATGACATTGCTGAAAAGGCTTGGGGATTAATTCAAGAAACTGAAGATTTAGGTGGTATGACAAAAGCCATTGAAGCTGGTATCCCAAAAATTAGAATTGAAGAAGCAGCGGCACGAAAGCAAGCTAGAATAGATTCTGGTCAAGATATTATTGTGGGTGTGAATAAATTTCAATTAGACAAAGAAGACCCAATTTCCACTTTAGAAGTTGACAACCAAACAGTACGGAATGCTCAAATTGAACGTATTAAGACGATTAAAGCATCAAGAAATTCAACGGAAGTTAAAAATTCACTAGCCAAATTAACAGAAGCTGCTAAAACGGGAAAAGAAAATTTATTAGCTTTAGCTATTGAAGCAGCAAGGGCACGCGCCACATTAGGCGAAATTAGCGATGCTCTTGAAGCTGAATTTGGAAGACATAGAGCACAAATAAAATCATTCTCAGGCGTGTATAGTAAAGCCATAGAAAACGACGATTCTTTTAAAAAAGCACAAGAACTAGCAAACGTTTTTGCTGCGCAAGATGGCCGCAGACCACGCATAATGATTGCAAAAATGGGACAAGACGGACATGATCGTGGTGCCAAGGTTGTTGCAACAGGATATGCCGATATTGGTTTTGATGTAGATATTGGCCCTTTATTTCAAACGCCAAAAGAAGCCGCTAAACAAGCCGTTGAAAACGATGTTCATATTTTGGGAGTATCTTCTCAAGCTGCGGGTCATAAAACATTAGTCCCTCAAGTTATTAAAGAGTTAAAAAATTATGGTCGCGAGGATATTATGGTAATTGTTGGCGGTGTAATTCCAAAACAGGACTATCAATATCTATTTGATGCGGGAACTGTGGCTATTTTCGGTCCCGGCACAAAAATTAGTGAGGCTGCTATTCAAATATTGAATATTTTAATCGATTAAAATTCTAAAAGCTTCTCAACACTTTAGCTCTTAGTTTTACAAACCGTAAAATTGCAAAAGTTTTATTCGTTAAATTTTAGTGAAAAAATCAGGTAAACCTTTATGATGTAGTATATTTAGTACTTCAATCTAAAAAAACACTATTATGAAAAAAAGCCTTGTTTACGCAGGAATAATTATCCTGATTTCGGCTTGTAATCCACAAAGCAAAATTATTTCCAACGAAGAAAATCAAGAAACTACATCAAAAGTTCAAGAAATAGTCTCAAAAGACATTCCTATTGACAATAGTGTTAAAATAGGAACCCTAAGCAATGGTCTCAAATATTACATCAAAAACAATGGAAAACCAGAAAACAAAGTAGAACTAAGACTAGTAGTAAAAGCTGGTTCTATTCTTGAAGATGAGGATCAGCTTGGTCTTGCGCATTTTATGGAGCATATGAATTTTAACGGTACCAAAAATTTTAAAAAAAATGAATTGGTAGATTACTTACAAAGTATTGGGGTTAAATTCGGTGCACACCTAAATGCCTATACTAGTTTTGATGAAACAGTATATATTTTACCTATACCCAGCGATGACCCTGAGAAACTTGAAAAGGGTTTTCAAATTATTGAAGATTGGGCGCATAATGCGTTATTAACTAGTGAAGAAATTGATAAAGAACGAGGTGTTGTTTTAGAGGAGTACAGACTAGGAAAAGGTGCGGATGAGCGCATGCTGAAAAACTATCTACCAAAAGTATTATACGGTTCAAGATATGCAGAAAGGCTACCTATTGGAACTAAAGAAAACTTAGAAAATTTTGACCATGAAAGCCTTAGGAGGTTTTATAAAGATTGGTACAGACCAGATTTAATGGCGGTTATGGCAGTTGGTGATGTAGATGTTGCTACCCTTGAAGAAAAAATTAAATCTCATTTTGGAAAAATAACAGCTGACGAAAACCCAAAAACTAGGGAAATCTATAAAGTACCTAACCACGAAGAAACTTTTATTGCCATAGAGTCTGATAAAGAGGCTACATTTTCGAGAGTCCAAATTATGTTTAAGGATAAAGCAGACAGTAAAGCGGATGAAACTATTGACGAATACAAACACTCCATGGTTAAGGCGTTGTTTTCAGAAATGATTAATACGCGATTAAATGAACTAAGAAACTCTGAAAATCCACCATTTGTTTTCGGCTCCTCCTATCATGGTGGCACTTGGGCAAACACCAAGGAGGCCTACCAATCCTTTGCTATGACTAGTGAAACTGGCCAGCTTCAAGCTTTAAAAACGTTGTTAGAAGAAAACGAGAAAGTAAAACGTTTCGGATTTAATAAAGGAGAATTTGAAAGAGCTAAAAAGAAAATGTTATCGCGTCTAGAAAAGTCTTTTAAAGATAAAGATAAAATGGAATCTAGACGCATTATTGGTGAATACGTTAGAAACTTCTTAGATAATGAGCCTATGCCTGGAATTGAGTGGGAATATAATTTTCATAAAAATGAATTACCATCAGTTACATTAGAAGAAGTAAATGCGTTGATACAAGATTACATTAAAGATACAAATAGAGTAGTTGTAATTACTGGTCCTGAAAAAGAAGGGCTAAAGCAGGTTACTGAGGCTGAAGTACGAGAACTACTTGACTATGTAAAAACAGCAGAGTTGAATCCGTATGAAGATGAAGTTGTGGCAAGCACATTAATGGCAAAAACACCTGTAAAAGGCAGTATTAGCAACTATGAAAAAGATGAGACTCTAGGAACTACTACTCTTACTTTAAGTAACGGTGCAAAGGTTACCTATAAAAAAACCGACTTTAAGAATGATGAAATTTTATTTAATGCTTTTAGTTTTGGAGGCACATCTCTTTACACTGATGAAGAGTTAAAAGCTACGGCATTTGCAAATGGTGGGCTGGCAGAGGCGGGCATCAATGGTTTTAATAAAACAGATATAGGAAAAATGATGTCTGGAAAAATTGTTAGAGTAAGCCCTAGTATTGGCGGACTTAGTGAACAATTTTCAGGGTCGTCAACACCCAAGGACTTAGAAACGCTGTTTCAAATGACACATTTGTATTTTACTGCGCTAAATAAAGATGAAAAGGCTTTCAACTCCTACATCAATAAACAAAAAGCATTTTTAGGAAATATTTTGTCCAGTCCGCAATTTTATTTTCAAATTGAAATGGGCAAATTCTTAAATGGAGATAATCCAAGATTCACTGGATTTCCAGATACAGAAAAATTAGATAACGCGGATTACGATCTAGCTTATGAAAAATATAAGGAGCGTTTTGCTGATGCAGGAGATTTTAATTTTTACTTTGTTGGTAATATTGATGAAAAGCAACTTGTTGAATATTGCGAAACATATTTAGCCAGCCTACCCTCTAATGGAACTAAAGAAATGTACAAAGTTCACGAGTTTCGTCCTTTAAGTGGCGCGCATGAAAAAATTATTGAAAAAGGTAAGGATCCAAAAAGTTCAGTTCAAATCATGTATCAAGGGGAAACAGATTATGATGCAAAAGAGGCACATGCACTTAAAAGTCTTGCGGAAGTACTTACCATAAAATTAATTGAACAACTTAGAGAAGAAGAAGGTGGCGTTTATGGTGCTGGGGCTAGAGGCAGCATTCAACAAATACCGTATGGATGGTACAATTTTAGAATTAGTTTCCCTTGTGGACCCGAGAATGTTGATAAACTAAAAGCTGCTGCCTTAGCGGAAGTAGATAAACTTATTGCTAATGGACCAACAGATGAAGATTTATTAAAAGTTAAAGAAGCACAAATTCTTGAGCATAAGGAGAGTTTAAAAAGGAACAGGTTTTGGATAAATTTATTGAAAAATGCAGATTATCAAAACAAAAATGCCAAAGAGGTTTTCAATTTTGAAACAAAAGTTAACACACTAACAAAGGCTGATTTACAAAATGTAGCTAAAAAGTATTTAACCAAAGGTGCAATCATAGGAATTCACAATCCAGAAATTTAAAATTTCGCAACTATTTAAATAAGAAAAAGGTGCTTTTTAGCACCTTTTTCATTTGATTAAATGTTAACAATTTCCGTTTTTATTCCTCGTAAATAATTGTATTTTTACCACTTAAAACCAAATCATTTAATGGGTAAAATCATTGCAATTGCTAACCAAAAAGGTGGTGTAGGCAAAACAACAACATCAGTGAATTTGGCAGCTTCACTTGGTGTTCTTGAGAAGAAAGTTTTGTTAATAGATGCAGACCCGCAGGCAAACGCTACTTCTGGTTTAGGGATAGATGTAGAAAGTGTTGAAATAGGGACCTACCAGCTACTAGAACACACTAATACTGCTAAAGAAGCTATTGTTGCCACAGATACTCCAAATCTCGATATTATTCCTGCGCATATAGATCTTGTTGCTATTGAAATAGAGCTTGTTGATAAAGACGAGCGAGAATATATGCTTAAAAAAGCTATACAGGATGTTAAAAGCAAGTATGATTTTATCTTGATAGATTGTGCGCCATCATTGGGTTTATTAACCCTTAACGCTTTAACTGCTGCAGATTCTGTTTTAATACCTATTCAATGTGAATATTTTGCTTTGGAAGGTTTGGGCAAATTATTAAACACTATAAAAAGTGTGCAAAAGGTTCATAACGCAGATTTAGATTATGAAGGGTTGCTTTTAACGATGTATGATTCTAGATTGCGCTTATCCAACCAAGTGGTTGAAGAGGTGCAAAAGCATTTTAATGACATGGTGTTTCAAACCATCATCCAGCGTAATGTGCGTTTAAGCGAAGCACCTAGTTATGGTGAAAGTATTATTAATTATGATGCGGGCAGTAAAGGCGCTAGCAACTATTTGAGTTTAGCAGAAGAAATTATTACTAAAAACTCCTAAAATTATGGCGAAGGCAACAAAGAAACAGGCTTTAGGTAGAGGCTTATCTGCACTTTTAAAAGATCCAAGCAATGATATTAAATCGGTTCAAGACGAGGGTGCTGATAAAGTTATTGGCAATATTATTGAATTGGATATTGAAGCCATTGAAGTAAACCCGTTTCAGCCACGTACAAATTTTAGTGAAGAATCCCTGCAAGAACTAGCGTCTTCAATTAGAGAATTAGGCATTATACAACCCATAACAGTTCGGAAGTTAGAGTTTAACAAGTACCAATTGGTTTCTGGAGAACGCAGATATCGCGCTTCAAAATTGGTGGGTTTAGAGACCATTCCTGCTTACATTAGGATAGCGAACGATCAAGAGTCTCTTGAAATGGCGCTTGTGGAGAACATTCAACGTCAAGATTTAGATCCGATAGAAATTGCATTGTCCTATCAACGCCTAATTGATGAAATAAATTTAACCCAAGAGCAAATGAGCGAGCGCGTTGGCAAAAAACGCTCTACCATTGCTAATTATTTACGATTGTTAAAGTTAGATCCTATTATCCAAACGGGTATGCGCGATGGCTTTATTTCTATGGGACACGGGCGTGCCTTAATAGCCATTGAAGACCAGAGTGAGCAATTGGATATTTACGAAGCTATTCTATCAAGAAAACTATCAGTCCGAGAAACGGAAGAATTGGTGAGACAGCACAATGCTCCATCATCTTCTACTTCAGTCAATAAAGATCATAATGTCGAAGATGAAATGCCAAAGCACGTTAAAAAAGGCATAAAAGAATTCTCTGAATACTTTGGACACAAAATAGACGTTAAAGTCTCTAAAAACGGTAAAGGAAAAATAATTATTCCCTTTCATTCCGAAGAAGATTTTAACCGAATTAAAAAATTAGTGCAACGTGCCAAATAAAACTATAATAGCAATAGTTTTCGCTATTTCTTGTTGCTTCACCACTTTAGCTCAAAAGAAAGACAAATTACCTACCGATAGCATTCCTGACGCTTTGGTAGCAACTGATACAGTCTTAGTAAAAAGAAAACCTATCGACCCTTTAAGACCAGCGAAAGCAGCTTTTTTATCTGCCGTTTTACCTGGATTGGGACAAGCTTATAATAAAAAGTACTGGAAAATACCTATAGTCTACGGTGCTTTGGGAACAGGTATGTATTTCTATTTGAATAATGATATGGAATATAGAAGATACCGCGATGCGTATAGAAGTCGTTTGGCGGGTTTTGACGATGATGAGTTCTTTTTTGATACTAATGGAGATAAGCTGCAAAACCCCAGAGTAACCACAGATGGCTTAATACGAGCACAAAAACTGTTTAGGCGGAATAAAGAAATTTCCTTATTGGTTACCATTGGTCTTTATGCGTTAAATATTATAGACGCTAATGTTGACGCGCATTTATTGCAATATAATGTGGATGAAAACCTAACATTGCAACCGCATTACGAACTAAATGAAATAGACCGTAGCAATACGGTAGGTCTTTCCTTAAATTATAAATTTTAAATTGAAATGCTTCAAATGCAATTTGAAATTGGTTTTGAATCATTACTTTTGAGGCGTTACATTAAAAACAACCTATGAATATAGCACTACTTGGGTACGGTAGAATGGGCAAAACCATTGAAAACATTGCTATCAACCGAGGACACACCATCGTATTAAAAGTAGATAAAGACGATACAGATTACGATATTACAAAAGCCGATGTTGCCATAGATTTTAGTATTCCATCAGTAGCTTTCGATAATATTACTAATTGTTTAAATCATAGAGTTCCCGTGGTATCTGGCACTACTGGATGGTTAGATAATTATGATAAAGCCATCGCATTGTGTAAAGAAAAAAAAGGAGCATTCATTTATGCATCCAACTTCAGTTTGGGGGTGAACATCTTTTTTGAACTCAACAAAAATTTGGCAAAAATGATGAGTAATCTCCAGCAGTACAATGTTACTATGGAAGAAATTCATCATACCAAAAAGCTTGATGCGCCTAGTGGAACTGCTATTACCTTAGCAGAAGGAGTAATAGAAAACAATGCAAATTATAACTCTTGGAAGCTGGATGAAACTGCGGAAAGCAGTATTCCAATCGTGGCAAAACGTATTGAAGATGTTCCAGGAACGCATTCTGTAAATTATACAAGCGAAGTAGACACCATCCAAATAGAACACGTGGCACACAATCGTCAAGGTTTTGCTTTAGGAGCTGTGGTGGCCGCAGAATGGCTTGTTGGTAAAACTGGTGTGTTTTCTATGAATGATGTGTTAAATATTGGTTAATGGCACACATTCGTGTAACAATAATTGCGTTTTTCGCTCTAAGAAGTTTGATATAAAATTTTGACAAATGACTCTTACTCAGTGGCTTTTATTTTTATTGGCGATTCAAATTATTCATGGTTTAGGTACCTGGAAATTATATATTAAAGCAGGTCGTCAGGCTTGGGAAGCTTTTGTACCCGTGTACAATGGCGTTGTTTTAATGAAAATTATCAATCGTCCATGGTGGTGGATTATTTTGTTGTTTCTACCAATAGTTAATCTTATCATGCTCATGGTTGTTTGGGTTGAAACAGCTAGAAGTTTTGGTAAAAACACATACACTGATACTTTTCTAGCTGTAGTTAGCCTTGGGTTTTATAATTACTATTTAAACTATGTTGCTGATGTAGACTATGTTGAAAATCGTAGTTTACAACCTAAGTCCAGCTCTGGGGAATGGACAAGTTCTATACTATTCGCAATTGTGGCCGCCACTATTGTACACACCTATTTTATGCAGCCGTTTACCATTCCTTCTTCGTCTTTAGAAAAGTCCTTGTTAGTTGGAGATTTCTTGTTTGTAAGTAAGTTTCATTACGGTGCCAGAGTACCTATGACAACTGTTGCAGCACCCATGGTACACGATACCATTCCTGTTGCCAACGTTAAATCTTATGCGTTTAATGATAATTTTGAAAAGCGTAAAACCTCTTGGATAAATAAGTTGCAACTGCCTTATTTGCGCCTTCCAGGGTTTCAAAAAATAAAACGTAACGACATTGTAGTTTTTAATCAACCCGCAGATACACTGTTGGATATGAATGACTTTACCCCTGATAGAAACTATTATAAACCGATTGATAAAAAGACCAACCTTGTAAAACGTTGTGTAGGTTTACCTGGTGATTCATTGGAGGTTAGAAACGGCTACGTATTTATAAATGGTAAACAAAACGAGTTACCTGATAGAGCTAAATTGCAATTCAGTTATTACGTAAAACCGAAAACACATCAATTCAATTCTGATTTTCTAGCCTCAAGATATGACATTACGGATGGCGCATTTCCTATAGACAGACAAATCTCTAGTTATTACCTACCTGCTGTTTCAGATGCGGCAATTGAAAAGTTTAAAAACAATCCAAATGTTGCAGGTATTCAAATTAACAAACAAGAAAAAGGAAACCAAGACCCAGATGTTTTTCCTCATGATCCTAGATATCCTTGGAACGTTGATTTTTTTGGACCAATTTATATTCCTAAAAAAGGTGCAACTATAAACATTAACTTAGATGTTTTACCTCTATATAAGCGCGTTATTACTGAGTATGAAGGTAATACTCTAAAAGTTTCGGGCAATCAGATTATGATTAATGGTGAAGTAGCTGAAACTTACACCTTCAAGCAAGATTATTACTGGATGATGGGAGATAATAGACATAATTCTATTGATGCAAGACGTTGGGGATTTGTACCATTTAGTCATGTTTTTGGTAAGGCTGTATTTGTTTGGATGAGTTGGGATGGCATTAAAAATCCACGTTGGAAACGTTTTTTTACAACGGTACATGGTGAAGGTAAGCCAACGTCGTACTTAATACCATTTTTAGTAATTCTTGCTGGATGGATTGGGTTTAATAAATGGAGAGGCCGCAAAAAGGCTAAGGCCTAACAGCAACTTAGGATATATTCAATAAATCATATGAACATCCTAATTCACCCAACATACTTTCCAAACATCGCGCACTTTTCAGCCATCGCTCAAGCTAAAGAAATAACTTTTGAATGGGCTGATAATTTTGTAAAGCAAACCTTTAGAAATCGTACTTATATTTACGGAGCCAATGGTAAATTGCTATTAAACATTCCTGTAATTTACTCCCAAAACAAACGTCAACTATATAAAGACGTAAAAGTATTTAATGCTGAAAACTGGCAATTACAACATTGGAAATCCTTAGAGTCTGCCTACCGTACATCTCCTTTTTTTGAATTTTACGAAGATGAATTAAAACCACTATTTTTTGAAGAAACTGTTTACCTTTTTGACTTTAATTTAAAATGTTTTAACACTATTTGTGAGTGTTTACAATTAGATATTACACCATTAAAGACTCAATCTTTTGAAAAAGAAATAACTGACACAAAAGATTTGCGCCATTTAGTAAATGCTAAAAAAGAACCAACCTTTAATTTTGAACCGTACACCCAAGTATTTACTAATAAACATGGTTTTATATCTAATCTTAGTATTTTAGATTTGTTATTTAACGAAGGCCCTAATGCTCTAAGTTATCTGGAATCCCAAAACCTAAATTTATAATGCTACAACCATTTGCCCACTATGGTACACATTTTTTACTACCACTAATAGTTGCAGTGTTATTCTATAAATCGAATTGGAAAATTGCATATGTAACTATGCTCGCTGGTATGTTGATAGATTTAGATCATTTGTTAACAACACCGATTTTTGATCCCAATAGGTGTAGTATTGGGTTTCATCCACTGCACTCCTCCTATGCTATTTTGTTTTATATATTCTTGTGCTTTCCAAAAAAGTCTAGGTTAGTGGGCTTAGGTTTGGTTATCCATATTATTGCAGATATGATAGATTGTTCCCTGATGTAATTAACTTGAGTTCGACATATCACAAAACTTAATTCAAACCTGTCAGATTGAGTGGTTTTTCGCAGTAAAACGGAGAACAATTGTATCGAAATCAAGGGTTTTTGCCGAAAATTATTCGTTTTCGATACATTTTTGCTAAGGCAAAAATACTCAAACAGACATGATTTTCTTAAATCGAATTCACGTTAATTAATCTTCTATATTCAATGTAGCCATGATAGGATAATGATCGGAAAGATGTTCGTTATAAGCCTTAAATCCATTAACATTAAAGGCATCATCAGATAGAATAAAATCTATTCTCACAGGAAAGAACTTAAAATCATAAGTGCGCCCAAAACCATTACCCGCTTCCTTAAAAGTATCATTCAAATCCCCCTTAATCTTTCGGTATACATAAGAGAACGCAGTATTGTTAAAGTCGCCACAAATAATCATTTTATAATGACATTGCTTTTTATGCATTAAAAACAATTCCGTTTGAAATTGTTGCATCTTAAAGGTTTTACCCACGCGTTTAAACAGTTTTTCGGAATCTTCTTTCTTTAAGCTGTCCACATTTGTATTGATACGCATAGATTCTAAGTGTACATTGTACACGCGTACCGTATCACTTTGAATAATAACATCCACAAAAATCGCGTTATTTGAGGTATTAGGAAACTCTATTGAACCAGAATTTATTATCGGAAAGTTTGAAAAAATAGCTTGTCCGTATTTGGTTTTTTTACCTGAAAGTTTTTCATATCTGTATTTGAAAAAAGATAAATCTACTTTAGAATGCGGGTGATATTCCTGTAAACTTAAAATATCTGGGGCTTCAGCTTTTATCAAATCAACAATCTGCGATTCTGTATCACCCTGAGACAACCACTTGTACAAGTTAAACAAGCGCACATTGTAATTCATCACCTTAAAATTACCTTCGGATTCTATTTGTTTTGAAGATGAAAATTTATAAAGCGAACCATAAGCTAAATATCCAATAAAAAGGACCACTAGAGAGAGTAGAAACTGCTTTTTTAACTTTACCAACCAGTATAAAAAGAACAAAAGATTGGTTAATATTAAAAACGCAACACCTAAACTTAGAACAGAAAGTATCGAGAAGCTCTTTGGAGGTAGAAACGGAAGTATATAGGATAGTAATAAAACAACAGCTAAAATTCTATTGATGATCCAAAACAACTTATCAATAAAACTTAGTTTTTTCATAGCTACTTCCCTGCTCTAAAAAGCACTTCTTTTTCTTCTGCCGTTAAACTATCGTAACCGCTTTTACTTATTTTATCTAGAATGATATCAATTTGTTTCTGATTATTAAACTCACCAAAATCTGCTTTAGTATAACCGCCAACCTTACTTTTGTTTTTATGTACAGTTCTTAAAGGACTTTTCTTTTTGAATTTAAAAAAATTGACAATTCCATCCATAAATTTTTCAAAACCTTTACCAATATCATTGCCTTTTGTGAGTTGTTTTGCATATACAAAGCCTAATGCAACACCTCCTAAATGCGCCAAATAACCACCACCATTGCCACCAAATAGTCCTAAAACATCTATAGCGGCTATAGCAACACCAATGTACCAAAGTTTAATATTGAAAAATATAACCCGAACGTCTTGGTTTGGCATGTAAGCACATAAAAAAATTAATAATGCTCTAACAGAAGCAGATGCCCCAACTAAAGGCACATTTATTTGACTTTTAGGTAGAAATTCATAAAACAATAAGTATAAAATCCCACCACAAATTGCACCCAAAAAATAAATATTGAGAGCCATTTTTGAAGAGAATAAATTCAAAAACATACGCCCTAAAAAGTACAGCCATAGCATATTAAATAAAATATGTATAAAGCCATAATGCACAAAAGCATAAGTTATAAGACTCCATGGTCTTAAAATAAAGCTACTGAATGCACTGGGTAACTCTAACCAAGATAAGAGAGGAGCAAAAACTTTACCAACTAAAAAGATTACAACGTTTATTAGAATGATTTTTTCTATGGCACTTAGTCTCGATAGCTTGTATTTTATGTCTTGATTTAAGGATGTCATTCTAATACCAACGGTTTCTATTAAACTGCGTTTTTTTCCAGTACCACATAATTAAAAATCCAGTGAGCGCACCACCCACATGGGCAAAATGGGCTGTATTGCTTGGGCTAAAAATGGAATGCCCTGTAATACCTGAAATTAAATCTAAAAGTATAATTCCCGGGATAAAATACTTTGCTTTAATTGGAATGGGAAGAAATATTAACATTAATTCAGCGTTAGGATTCATCATTCCAAAAGCAGCCATAATTCCCATTATGCATCCCGAAGCACCTACCATTGAACTCCTAGCAACGATATTCATATCAAACAAAGCCCTGAACTCTCTTTTCCCAATTAAGTTCTGATTAAAATTATATTCATTAAGTAATGGAATCATCTCCTCACGTAAAACTTCACCTTTGATATATAAACCTTCACTCGCATCGATTGATATAATTTTATTTAGCAATTGTCCATCCATGTTCAAATCTGCAATTGTTCCATAAATAGAGTAAAAGTCATAATAATGGTATGCAACCTGTAAAGCAACGGCACCCAAACCAGCTGAAATGTAAATGAATAAAAATCGTTTGGTTCCAAGAGCATGTTCAACTGGAGAACCAAACATCCAAAGCGCAAACATATTGAACAAAATATGCGTAAGACTTAAATTATCCATATAAGCACCACCATGCATAAACATATGTGTAAAAATTTGCCATGGTTTAAAGGCCTCGTGTTTTGGAAAATGCATTGCAAACCAATCATAAAACACTCCATTACCTATAGCCAAAGTTCCCACAAACATAATCACGTTAATGATTATTAAATGCTTAACCGTATCTGAAATCCTCATCATAATTTAAATAAACTTTTTATCCAACTCCTCTACTCCAACGGTAATAAATGTAACGCGGTTTGTTGGTGAAATATTTGGTGCCTTACAAGCGAATAATTTGTTTACAATATGCTCTTGCTCGTCCTTTTTTAATGCCTGTCCTGTTTTTATTGCCAAACTTTTGGCCATAGATTTTGCCAATAAATCCGTAGCACTAAAATTAGCATCTGGCACTTCATTTTGCACATCACTAATTAGTTGTTCTAATACAATTGAAATCTCACTTTCTGGCAACATTACAGGCACACCCTTTATTTCGATAGTCGCATCCGTAATACTTGAAAACACAAAACCAGCATGCTCCAAATCTTCTTTAAGCTGTGTTATAATTTCTAATTCGTGACTTGCAAAGTGAAGTTCTAAAGGAAATAAAAGTTGTTGACTCACACCTTCTTTTACAGTTATATCTCTTAAAAAATCTTCATATAAAATACGTTGATGTGCTCTATATTGATCTATCACTAACATTCCAGATTTTATAGCACTGATAATATATTTATTATGCAATTGATACGTTGAACCTGCAGTATCAGAAGCAGATGTATTTTCCTCAAACAACGTGCTGGGTTGTTGCTCACTTTCAAAAGTTAAATGATTAAAATCCGTTTCAGAGGTATTGCTCTTAGATTCTAAACCGATATACAAACTATCCCAATTTGAAGGTGTAGATTTAAAAGATGTTGTTTGTCTTCCACCACCAGCCGTTTTCGACTCTTTAAAAGGGTTAAAGTCACTATCCACCTCAATCTTTGGTGTTTTAGCTGTATTAGCATTTAAACTGTAAGGAGTATCCAAGGTTGCATCACGCTCAAAATCAAGAACAGGCGCAATATTAAACTGCCCTAAACTATGTTTTACGGCCGACCTTAAAATGGCATAAAGTGTATGTTCATCATCAAACTTGATTTCTGTTTTTGTTGGATGAATATTGATATCAATAGTTTGTGGATCGACTTCTAAGTTTAAAAAGTAACTTGGATGCGTTCCTGTTTTTAGCAAACCCTCAAAAGCAGATTGAACCGCGTGATTGAGATACGGACTCTTAATAAAGCGGTGATTCACGAAAAAGAATTGCTCTCCTCGTGTTTTTTTTGCAAACTCTGGTTTACCAATAAAACCAGATATTTTTAATACCTCGGTATCTTCTTCAACAGGCACTAATTTTTCATTGGTCTTATTCCCAAAAATATTAACTACGCGCTGTCTATAATTACTAACTGGCAAGCTAAACGTTTCACTACCATTATTAAAAGAACTAAAGCTTAAATTAGGATGCGCTAAGGCTACACGATGAAATTCATCAACTATATGACGTAATTCCACTGTATTCGATTTTAAAAAATTTCGGCGCGCAGGAATATTAAAAAATAAATTTTTAACTGAAATTGACGTGCCTTTAGGCGTAACTGTTACTTCTTGAGATTTCACCTCACTACCCTCAATAAGAATACATGTACCCACATCATCTTGCTCTTGTTTCGTTTTTAGTTCCACATGGGCAATGGCAGCAATACTTGCCAATGCTTCACCTCTAAAACCTTTTGTATTTAATTGAAATAAATCATCGGCATTTTTAATTTTTGAAGTAGCATGTCTTTCAAAGCTTAGGCGAGCATCGGTAACGCTCATGCCTTTACCATTATCAATGACTTGAATAAGGGTTTTTCCTGCGTCTTTTAAAATCAGTTTGATAACATCTGCGCCTGCATCAATCGAATTCTCCAGGAGTTCTTTTACCACAGAAGCAGGACGTTGTACAACTTCCCCAGCGGCTATTTGATTTGCAACGTGGTCTGGTAAAAGTTGAATAATGTCTGCCATAAAAAATTAGAAAGCCCGCAATGGGCATTTAGCTATTGTACCTATGCCTTTAGAATAAAAGAGAATTTTGCTTTTTATAATTTGACATATGTTTAAGAGAAAAAGATTGATAAATCAAAATCGATAATAAATAAAAATATTAACAGGAATACCATAACTAAAATTAATATTGTCTTATTAAATTCTGAATTATCTCTATTTCTATTTTTAATTCTACTTTCATGCCAATGACCTCCGAAATCATTTTTATTAAGATTGTCTGCATAAGCATCAAATTTCGTAGGATATTTAAGCTCATCGGTATCTTCTTTACCCTTATAATACCTAGGTGTGTAGTTAAACCTTTTGTTTTTGGGCAGTCTCTTTATTAAAGTAAATTTTATTGGTCCCATAGTTCCTTGTTTTGTGTTACATATACTTCTTTTCTAATAAATACATGCAAATCAATAATAATACCAAAGCCAAAATTAAAACGCGCATTGAGAATAACCCTTTTACCTTTTTAGTATTATTGGTATTTGATCTTCGCCACTTTGAAGCAAATTCTTTGGTATCGTCTTCTATTTCGGTGCTTGTGCTATCCTCAGAAAACCTAGGTTTATATTCAAAAGTTTTATGTTTTCGTTGCCCAAACACGTATCACTGCTTAACTCTCAAAAATACTTAAAAAAGGATAGAAACATCGGTAACAACTCCTAAAAATTGTTAACAAAAGGAAGTGTAATTGAAAAAAATGAGAACTGCAACTGAGTGCTAACTATTTCTTCGGAGTTCTGCCATTTTAATGGCGGCAATAGCAGCCTCGGTACCTTTATTGCCATGTTTGCCACCAGAGCGATCTATTGCTTGTTGCATGGTATTATCGGTAAGTACACAAAAGATAATTGGTGTTTCCCGCATTACATTTAGGTCTTTTATACCCTGAGTCACGCCTTCGCAAACAAAATCAAAATGTTTGGTTTCGCCTTGAATCACACTACCTATAGCAATAACAGCATTCACCATTTGTTCCTGCATTTTTTTGCAACCATACACTAACTCAAAACTACCAGGAACATTCCAACGCACAATATTATCTGGAGCTACACCATTTTCGGTAAGCGTATTAAATGCACCTTGAAAAAGCCCTTCGGTAATGGTATCATTCCACTCTGAAACAACAATCCCAAACCGAAAATTACTCGCGTCTGGGATTGTTGTCTTATCGTAGTCTGATAAATTTGTAGTAGCCATAAGCTATTGTTTATTTGCTAGCCAATACTTGCGCTTTTCCTATAAAAACATCAATTGAAGAAGCCTCACTAGAATCTGGAAACTCATCCTTAATTCTCTGAAAGTAACCCAACGCCTTATCAGCGTCACCAAGGTCTAGCGCTAATGCTCCTGCTTTATACAAATACATTGGTGTAGTATAGCCGTTGTCTCGCAGAGCAATGGCATCCTCGTAATATCCTAAAGCATCTTCTGGCTGATTTAACTGCACAAAAGCATCGCCTATATTGCCTTTTGCTAAAGGCGCTAAAATTTCGTCATCACTCTTAAACTCACTTAAATAAGATACCGCATTTTTATAATCCTTAAGTCTCAAATAAGCAGTTCCGGCATAGTAATTAGCCAAATTAGCAGCTTTGGTTCCACTATATTCTTCAATAATATCAAGCATACCATACTTACCTTCACCCCCATTTAAAGCTAAATTAAACAAAGAGTCCTTCTCTACGCCATTAACCGCGTCATTAAAGAATTTTTGTGCTTGAAACATATCGTTAGACGCCAATTTTTCTTTTGGTTCAGCAACATATTCTTTATACGCCAACGACCCTAAAACAATAGCCGCCACAACACCAACAATAATATAAATGTACATTTGGTTTTTTGCTACAAAAGCCTCTGTTTTTGACGCTGTTTCATCTAAAGTATTAAATACCTCGGCAGTTGTTGATCCTTCTTCAATATCCTGCTGCTTTTCAACTTTAGTCTTCGGTTTATGTCCTCTCTTCTTGTAAGTCGCCATATATTTAAAATTAATGTCGCGCAAAAATATAATTTTTCTTGTGATTTAAAAGGCTATTTATTTGTTATTTTTCAATAATTTGCACTTCTTTTTACCACTTTTTGAATTAATCTCGATTTAAGCCTTCTGTTTAATGATTTTAAAATCGCTGTCGTTAGTCAACTATAAAAACTTTGAGAGTAAGTCCTTCACTTTCAATGAAAAAATAAATTGTTTCGTTGGGAATAATGGAGTGGGAAAGACGAATATTTTAGATGCCATTTATCATTTATCCTTCGGAAAAAGCTACTTCAACCCCATTGCCATTCAAAATATAAAACATGAGGAAGATTTTTTTGTGGTTAACGGAGATTATGAAAAGCAAGACAAGCCTGAAAAGATAGTAGTGAGCTTGAAACGAGGACAAAAAAAAGTAATAAAGCGTAATGGAAAAGCCTATGAAAAGTTTAGCGAGCACATTGGTTTTTTGCCCTTGGTAATTATTTCGCCAGCCGATAGAGACTTAATTATTGAAGGCAGCAGTACGCGCCGAAAGTTTATGGATAGCGTGATTTCGCAAAGCGATAAAAGCTATCTTACCCAACTTATCAATTACAATAAGGTTTTGGCACAACGTAATGCGCTTTTGAAATATTTTGCTTTGAACCATACATTTAATGCAGATACTTTAGAAGTGTATAATGATCAATTAACAGAATACGGAACGGTAATCTTTCAGAAAAGAGAAGCGTTTTTGAAAGATTTTATACCAATTTTTAAAGCAAGATATCGGTCTATTAGCAATAATAATGAAACTGTAGATTTGGTGTATCACAGTCATTTATCTGAAGAAACGTTGGACCAACTATTAATCACCAATCTGAATAAGGACAAAGCCTTACAATTCACTAGTGTTGGGATACACAAAGACGATTTATTGTTTACTATAAATGGACATCCCGTAAAAAAGTTTGGTAGTCAAGGACAACAGAAATCATTCTTGATCGCTTTAAAACTAGCCCAATTCGATTTTATTAAAGCTCAAAGTGGTGTAAACCCGATTTTATTGCTGGACGATATTTTTGACAAGCTAGATGAACAACGTGTTTCACAAATCATTAAATTGGTGGATGATGAAAATTTCGGACAATTATTTATTAGCGATACACACGCCGATAGAACAGAAAATGCGGTAAAGCAAGTGCATCAGAGTTATGAGGTTTTTAAGTTATAGAAGAAGAGGAAAGGCAGGAGACAGGAGACAGGAGACAGGAGACAGGAAATTTAATTTACTTTGTGAAAGCGCAACAATGTTGATAACTAAAAACTTTAAATTTAACAGGTATTTAAAATACGGAATACCAAAACTGAGAACTGAATACCGAATACTGAATACTAAAAAATGCCCAAACGCAACAACGAACATATCAGTATTAAAGACGCCTTAAAAGAGTTTGTAGAAACCAACAAACTAGAAAAAGGCCTAAACAAAGTTAATGCCGCAGAAGCTTGGGCTAAACTTATGGGTAATGGTGTAAACAATTATACTACTGCTGTAATACTAGAACGTGAAACACTTTTCGTACAATTAAGTTCTAGTCTGCTGCGTGAGGAATTGAGTTATGGCAAGCAAAAAATTATTGACATGCTTAATGAAGAATTGGGTAAAACTATTATCAAAAAGTTAGTTTTACGTTAAATTTTCTGTGATCTTTACTACCATCGACAAATGACAAACGCCCACAACACTCCTGTTTACAAGCATTTTATGTAGCATTTTAAGATTTAAAGAAAATAAAACGTAAATAATTGATTTACAAAGATTTTATGCATTACCTTCGCAGTCTATTAATTTAATTTTTTTAACATGAGTAAAGGAACAGTAAAATTCTTCAATGACACTAAAGGTTTTGGTTTTATTGTAGAAGAAGGTTCAAACAAAGAACATTTTGTTCACATTTCTGGTTTAGTTGACGAAATTCAACAAGGAGACAACGTTGAATTCGATCTTCAAGAAGGCAGAAAAGGTTTAAACGCAGTAAACGTAAAAGTAATCTAATATAAATTATTTCACTTTTTTATTACAAAAAAACCCAAGACCGATGTCTTGGGTTTTTTAGTTTATATGAGTTTATAATTTTAAAATTGCTCTCTGCCAGCAAAATGGAAATCACCTTCAATAGCTGCATTTTCATCACTATCACTCCCGTGTACAGCATTTTCACTAATAGAATCTGCGTACATTTTTCTTATAGTACCTTCAGCAGCATCAGCTGGATTTGTAGCCCCTATTAATGTTCTAAAATCTTCAACAGCATTTTCCTTTTCCAAAATTGCAGCTACAATCGGTCCGCGTGTCATATACTCCACTAAATCTGGAAAAAACGGACGTTCTTTATGTATAGCATAAAATGTCTCAGCATCAGCTGTCGTCATGTGTGTTAACTTCATTGCTACAATTCTAAACCCTGAAGCTGTTATCTTTTCTAATATTGCACCAATATGCCCCTTTTCTACAGCATCTGGTTTTAGCATTGTAAATGTTCTATTTGTTGCCATTGTAATATGTTATTTGCCGCAAAAGTAAGGCATTTCCAATAAAAAACAAGGGTATTCAATTTTAAAAAATTGTATCTTCGTTCACTATGAAAAAAAATGAAATTGCTGCCATAAAATCACTTCTTAGCTCTAAGAAAAATATAGTTATTGTGCCTCATAAAAACCCCGACGGAGATGCTATAGGTTCCACTTTAGGGTTGTATCACTATTTAAAAAAGCACCATCACAACGCACAAGTGATTACACCAAACGATTATCCAGATTTTTTAAAATGGTCACCAGGAGAAGACCATATTTTAAAATATGATACGCAAACTGAGTTGAGTAATGAAGCTATTGCACAAGCCGATATCATTTTCACTTTAGATTTTAATGCATTTCATCGTACGGGGCAAATGGAACCTGCCTTGGAATCCTCAGATGCTTTGAAAATTTTGATCGATCACCACCAAGAACCAGATGATTATGCCACCTATATGTATAGTGATGTAAGTATGAGTTCTACTTGTGAGATGGTATATAATTTTATAGAAATGCTTGGAGATGAAGCATTAATAGACAAAAATATAGCCACTTGCCTATATCTGGGTATTATGACAGATTCTGGTTCGTTTAGATTTCCCAGTACTACCAGTACCACGCACCGTATAGTGGGTAATCTTATTGATAAAGGTGCAAACAATGCTGAAATTCATAATGCTGTTTTTGATACGAATAGTTATAATCGCCTTCAATTATTAGGGTGCGCCTTAACTAATTTAAAAGTACTTTCAGAATTAAGGACGGCTTATATTACATTATCGCAAAAGGAATTACATAAGTTTGATTTTAAAAAAGGAGATACCGAAGGCGTTGTTAATTATGCGCTTTCGTTAAAGGGCATTGTTTTTGCCGCTATTTTTATTGAAGACAAGCAAGAGGGCATCATTAAAATATCGTTACGCTCTAAAGGAAGTTTCTCCGTAAATGAATTTTCAAGAGCGCATTTTAACGGTGGCGGGCATAATAATGCAGCTGGTGGACGCAGTGAAACGTCCTTAAAATCAACTGTTGATAAATTTCTTAGTATATTGCTTCAATATAAAGATGCCCTAAACCATGAATAGAATATTAACTTCCTTTATAATACTGCTGCTGTTAGTAGCGTGTAAGACACCCGAAGCAAGAAGACCAATTTCAGTAAAAACTGGCTCTTTTATTGATGAATCTGTTGCTAGGAACAAAAAGTTAAACGAAAAAGAGCAAGCCCTTATAGAACAGCTTATGGCTGAGAATGAAGAAACTGAGTATGTTGCTTCAGAAAATGGATTTTGGTATTACTACAACCAAAAGATAACAGATACAACCGCAACACCCAACTTTGGCGACATTGTAAACTACTCCTATAATCTTAAAGACCTTAAAGGGAATCTTATTTATCCTAAAACGCAGTTTGAAAATTTGAATTATGCTATGGATAGACAAGAACTTTTTACTGGTCTTCGGGAAGGTTTAAAGCTAATGCGCGCTGGAGAAACGGTTACATTCTTATTTCCATCGCAAAAGGCATATGGCTATTATGGAGATGAAGATAAAATTGGAACCAATGTGCCTTTAATTGCAGAAGTTACAGTTAACTCTATTAGTCAACCTCAAGACCAATAAGATGACTACATCCTTTAAATGTTTTAACCTTGTTCTGTTCATTTGTGGTCTAACCTTGTTTAGTTGCAAGTCGCAATACCCAGAACTAGAAGACGGTATTTATGCTGAAATCAATACTTCTAAGGGTAAAATGGTTGCTAAGTTATTCTATAAAAAAGCCCCAATAACGTCTGCAAATTTTATTTCTTTAGCTGAAGGCACAAACGCACTTGTATCAGAGCAATACAAGAAAAAAAAGTACTATAACGGACTTATCTTTCACAGGGTAATGGACAACTTTATGATTCAAGGTGGTGACCCTTTGGGCACAGGACGTGGCAACCCCGGTTATCGTTTTATGAATGAATTTCATCCAGATTTAAAACACGACAAACCAGGTATTTTGGCTATGGCTAATGCTGGACCAGACACCAACGGAAGTCAGTTTTACATTACTGAAGTTCCGCGACCAGATTTAGATAACCGCTATAGCGTTTTTGGCGAATTGGTCATGGGTTTAGATATACAAGATTCTATTTCTAACGTTAAAACTGATGCTGCTGATAAACCTTTAGACAGTGTTATTATTAATGAATTGAATATCATAAGAAAAGGTAGCGACGCTAAGGGTTTTGATGCTTTTGATGTGTTTAAAAATCATTTTGCCGAGGAAGAAAAACGCAAAAAAGAAGAAAAGGAAAAGCAAGAACGCATTAAAAGTGAATACAAAGCAAAACATTCTTTACAAAAGGCTGAAGCCACTACTTTACCCTCTGGATTAAGTTACTATGTCTCAGAAAAAGGCGAAGGGCCCGCTTTAAAAGTGAATGACCAAATTATGTCTGAATATGCGTTATTTTATGAAAATGGCTTTTTAGTGGACACGAGCAACTTGAACTTAGCTGAAACTTTAAATGCAGTAAACGAAAGAAAAAAAGCTGCCAACAGATACATTCCTATTAAAGCAGATTTAAGTCCAGATGCACCAATGATACCAGGATTTAAAGAAGGATTACAGCAGCTAAATGTTGGAGATAAAGCTACAATATTTGTGCCCTACCATTTAGGATATGGAGAATCAGGTAGCGGTAAAATACCCCCAAAAACAAATCTTATTTTTGAAGTTGAAATTTTAAGTTTAGTAAAATAACTAAACATATTTTTAACAGATAAAACTGCCTAAACACTTATATTTACACCGTAAATTAATACGCATGTACGCATTAAAATTTGATTGGAATCCTGTAACGGGAATTGACATTGTTGGAAATTTCAAACTTCATTTCTATAGTCTCATGTGGATTATCGCCTTTATTTTAGGCTGGTACATCATGAAGCGCATTTATACTAAGGAGAAAATGAACTTGGAATATTTAGACCCCATGTTCATTTACGTTGTGCTTTCCACCATGCTTGGTGCGCGATTAGGGCATGTGTTATTTTATCAATCGGAATTAATAAATGATGATTTCTTCAGTATATTTTTACCCTTCAAGTTTAAAGGTGGTTTTGAATTTACTGGATTTCAAGGGTTAGCAAGTCACGGTGCTGCTATTGGTGTTATAGTTGGCATGTATTTATACAGAAGAAAGTACAAGTACAAATCTTTGCTTTGGATTTTAGATAGATTGGTAATTCCAGTGGCGTCTGGTGCTGTATTTGTTAGAATTGGTAATTTCATTAACTCTGAGATTATTGGTGAAAAGTCAGGAGACTTTCCTCTCGGTGTCAGGTTTATTCAAGATTATTATAATAAATATGAAGTATCAAGATTAACAGGCATTAAAGATGTACAAGATGCATATAACGCTATCGCAAATAATTCAGAATGGCTAAATGCAGTACCTTATAGGCATCCTTCTCAGTTGTATGAATCTTTCTGTTACATTTTTGTGTTTCTTATCTTATGGTATTTTTATTCTAAAACCGCAAAACGAGACCAGACAGGATTCTTATTCGGTCTATTTTTATTGTTGCTTTGGACGGTACGTTTCTTTGTTGAATTTGTAAAGGAGCCACAAAACCAAGAACGCGCAGATTGGTTATTAAATACAGGCCAGTGGTTAAGCATTCCATTTATTCTTATCGGTTTGTATTTTATGTTTGTTTACAAACCAAAAAGACCAGTAGTTTAATATCGTGACAAGAACAGCAAAAAACATACTATTTTTACTACTGATAAACCTTTGGTTTTCATCTTGCAAAAAGGAAACAAAGGTTATCAAACAGACTGAAGTTTCATTTACCAAAGAAGGCGAACTATCCATATTTGATTCTAAATCCGATTCATTGAAAGTAAAACTCGACATCGAAATCGCGGATACAGATTTTGACATTCAAACAGGTTTAATGTATCGCAATAGTATGGAAAACAATCAAGGTATGTTGTTCATATTTGAAGAGGAATCTCCCAGATATTTCTATATGAAGAACACAAAAATTCCGCTAGATATTATTTATATTGATGCGAGCCAACATATTGTTAGTTCTCAAAAAAAAGCAAAACCTTTTGACGAAACTTCGCTACCTTCCAACAAACCCGCAAAATATGTTTTGGAGGTTAACGCAGGATTATTTGATACTTGGCAACTAAAGATTGGTGATAGTTTAAGTTTTTGAATAGTCATAAGATAAGTTTGTAAATTTAAAAGCGAAACCCAACTTACATGGCATTCAACGCTCTACATTCTAAAAATATAGGTCTTGCTTTTTTGATCTTCATTTTTTTTAGCTGTGATTCTAAAAACTCAAATATCCTTGTTGAAAGCTGGGGTAATTTAGAAGACAAGCCAATTTCATTATATACCTTAAAAAATAAAAACGGTGTTACTGCGCAACTCACAAATTACGGTGCTATTTTAACGTCTTTAAAAACTCCTGATAAACAGGGAAATTTTAAAGATATCGTATTGGGATTTGATAATTTACAGCAATATGTGGATGATAACCCTTGTTTTGGCGCCACTGTAGGCAGGTATGCCAATAGAATTAAAAACGCCCAATTCACTATTGATTCCGTGACCTACAATCTTAAAAAAAATGATGGTAATAATAATCTTCACGGTGGTTTAGAATTCAACAAAGCCATTTGGCAAGGAGCTACATTTAGTAGTGATAGTACACAAGGCGTTGTTTTTAAATATGTATCAAAAGATGGTGCTATGGGTTTCCCAGGAAGTTTGGATGTTACCGTTAGGTACACTTTAACCAATACAAACGATCTAAAGATAGATTATAAAGCTACTACGGATGCCAAAACGCATGTTAACTTAACAAATCATAGTTACTTTAATTTAGCTGGAACAGATCAACTTATCTATGATCACCAGATTAAAATTGATGCGGACTATATTACTACAATTGATGAAGAAATTGTACCGACTGGAGGACTTACACCTGTAAGAGGTACAACTATGGATTTAAATAACTTCACCAGGATAGGAGATCGAATTCATAAATTCAGTAATAACGGTTATCATTTTTGTTATGTGTTTAACAAACCTGTTAATGCAACAAAAAAGGTTATTGAAGTTATAGAACCAAATTCTGGAAGAACAATGTCGGTTACCACTAGCCAACCCAGTGTACAATTCTATTCAGGAAATGCAATAAGTGAAACACTCGTTGGTAAGAATAATACTAAATATCAGCCCCATTCTGCGTTTTGTTTAGAAACACAACATTTACCAAATACGCCAAATATACCTAACTTTCCAAGTACGCTGTTAAACCCAGAAGAAACTTATAAAGAACAAGTAATTTATAGTTTTGGTATTCAAAAAAACTAAAACAAGAAATATATGTTATCCAAAACGCTTACCGATTTTAGTAGTGATTCAAATGAAAACAGCTGGATCGTTATTGATGATGTAGTTATGGGCGGCAAGTCCTTTGGAAAATTTAAAATTGAAAAGAACCTTGGTATATTTTATGGTGCTATTTCTTTGGAAAATAATGGTGGCTTCTCATCTGTTCGTTTTGGCCCTGACTCAATTAATGTGAATAACTATACCAAAATAGTGCTTCATATTAAAGGTGATGGCAAACGCTACAAATTTAGATTAAAAGAAAACATAAACGATAGGCATTCATTTGTAAACTATTTTGAAACTTCTGGTGATTGGGAATATATTGAATTCCCATTAGCAGATTTTTATCCAAAATTCAGAGGCAAACATCTTGAAATGCCAAACTTTTCAGGTAAAACCATAGCAGAATTTGGTTTTCTAATAGGCAATAAAACTGCAGAATCTTTTCAACTTAAAATTGATTCTGTTACGTTAAAATAAACTATTTAAAAATATTTATCGTCGCTTACCTCCTAGGTACTCCATGGCTTCTCCTTTACCAAATCCGTAGCTAAAACCTAGTGCTACAAATCTACCTCGCAAACTATAACTATATGCTTCTGAATTTCCTTGGGAAATAAAATTTTCGAAAATTCGAGACTCAAAAACATCACGAATACTTAAATTGAGAACGCCCTTATCCTTCAATATTTTTTTTCTAACACCAATATCCAAAAATGTATTCGCACTTCTTGCTCCTTGAACGGTTTTAACCTTAGAGCGATGATTTCCAACTGCTTCTAAATCAATATCTGCAGGCAGTTTGAATTTAGCCATTACTTTTGAACTCCACTGATTGCCATTAAAATCGAAAATAGTTGATTCGAACGTTCCTTTTCTATTAAATTGATTATAATTAAAATCCAGATTAAGCGTTAGCCATTTTGAAGGACTATACTTAGTGTTGAACTCGATACCTAGAGTACTATTCGTGCCAATATTTTCTGGTCGAATTGTATTTACGTTATCTTCAAAAACTGAAACACGCTCAATCACATCTGTTGTATAGCGATGGTATACGCCAAAATTTAAATCTGTTTTTCCAACATCAAAAATACTTGTCAGTTCATATGAATCTGTAAACTCAGGCATAAGAGCGGGATTACCTTCTCGAATATTGAAATTATTTCTAATGTTGAAAAAAGGATTGAGTTCCCACATTCCTGGTCGGTTTATACGCGCTGAATAACCCGTTTGTAAAGATAATATATCCGATACTTTGTAAGACATATGAATGCTCGGAAAAAGGTTAGTATAATTTTGATTATTTACTTGATTGGTAGTTACAAGATTGGTTTTTAAATCGGTTTGCTCCAACCTTAAACCGCTCTGGATGCCCCAATTCTCTTTTTCATAACCACCAATTAGATAAACCCCTAAAACCTTTTGGTCAAATTCGAAGTTATTGGTTAAACCTTCATCGCTTATAAATTCATCACCTATCAAATTTTGAACTTCAAAATCATTACCAATATCATTAATTACATATTGCGCACCAGTTTCAATTGTCCAAACTTCTGAAAATGGTTTGGTATAGTCTACTTTAAATGTATAAGTATTATCAGAAAAATCTGTTCTTGTATTTTGAACAGCATCCTTATCGTCACCAGATATAGTTGCATCTTGAAAAAGTGAAGTTAAATCCTTGGCAAAAGAATTTCCTGTAGCACTCAATAATAAATCATGATCCTCGTGATCTTCAAAATCACGTTTATATACCAGCTCGTATTGATATTTTGGATTTGTAGCTTCTGTAGTTTCATCTCTTCGCCATTCTGAAATTAAGGCATTATTTCCATCAACTTCTTTAAAATTAATACCTGAAGGCTGATCTTCAATTTCATAGGCAAAATTCCCAGAAAGGGTAATCACACTATTTGGATTAATATAATAGTCTGTACCCAAAGTGATATTATAAAACTTTTCAATTCTAAAATCCTCTCCAATACTTGAAATTGTAATACCACTATTTAAATTTTCATTTATATTTTCAGAATCTCTGGGTAGCACCCTTCGGCCCAGTCCCAATTGGGTAAATAAATTAAACTTTTCAGACCTTCTATTCAAACTTAAACCAAAACTATTACTATCTGGCGCACCTGTATTTGCACTAACAGCGCCATTTAATCCTCTACGTTCATCTTTTTTGATAACGATATTGATGATTCCTGAGGTACCTTCAGCATCGTATTTCGCAGAAGGATTAGTAATCACTTCAATTCTATCAATCATATCTGCGGTAATGCTTCCCAAAGCACCACCTTCATCTGTTAAAATAGAAGGTTTCCCATTAATTAAAACCTGTACTCCTGAACTTCCTCTTAAACTAATCGCACCTTCAATATCTACATTTACTGAGGGTACATTGTTTAAAACCTCCAAAGCACTTGCCCCAGTAGAACTCAAATCTTTTCCAATATTAAATACGCGCTTGTCCAATTTAAATTGAAAAGAAGATACCTCAGCTTCAACTAGAACCTCTCCAAGTTGTTGCGCATCTTCTTTAAGAAGGATTATTCCTAAGTTGGCCCTTCCCTTTTTTATTACAAAATCTGTAATTGTTTTAGTTTCGTACCCCATGAAACTAATCTCTATAATAAACTGCTGGGTTTCAGCTTGGATTTCAAACGAACCATCTTCCTTAGTAATAACACCATTTAATGTTTCCTTGGTTTGCGAATCTCGCAATGCAACGGTGGCATAGGCTAAAGGTTGGCTTGTACGCTCCTCAATTACTTCACCTATGATTTGAACACTTTGAGAGTAAAGTGTTTGTTGTGTAAAGCACACCATGTAAAACACAAGTAGAGTGAAACAATATTTAAAAGACATGTTTTAAACCTTAAATTTTAAGCGAAGTTATTAAGTATTTCACTTTTACTAGCCTCCTAAATCTTAAAGATTTATTAAAGTATAATATTGAGAAACGGGTATTATATGCATTAATAATTTTGAATCATCAAAGTATTAAATAAAAAAAGCCTGCAATAAAAAATTACAGGCTTCTTGCAAAAGAAAAATTTGAGTTAGTTTTTCTTCTTTTTATCTTCTAGTTTACTAACTGTACCATACATAATTGGTGTTGCTATAAATAACGATGAGTACGTACCTACAATTACACCAACGATTAATGCGAACATGAAACCTCTAATGGAGTCTCCTCCAAAAATAAAGATTGCCAATAATACGACCAATGTGGTAAGGGACGTGTTTAATGTTCTACTCAACGTACTGCTTAATGATGAATTCACCACACGATCAAAAGACCAGCTTGTATGCTCGTTAAAGAACTCACGAATTCTATCAAACACTACCACCGTATCATTTAAGGAATACCCTATCACGGTTAATATTGCAGCAATAAACGCTTGGTTTATTTCCATATTAAATGGCATAAATTTGTAAGTAATTGAGAATACCCCAAGTACAATCAAAACATCATGAAAAACTGCTGCCACAGCACCTAAAGAGAATTGCCAACGTTTAAATCTCAATAGAATATATAAGAATACCACTACCAATGAACCTAATATCGCCCAAACCGAAGCTTGCTTAATATCATCAGCAATGGTTGGTGTTACTTTAAAAGATTCCAATAAACCTACTTGTTTGTTTTCATCATTTAAGTCTTTAAACTGCTCGTAAGTCAATCCTTCTAAATATGGCTGTAAGGCAGTAAATAATGTGTTTCTAATTTCCTCATCCACAGCTGCACCAGACTCATTTACTTTATATTTCGTCGTGATTTTTAATTGGTTGGCATCACCGAATGTTTTGGCATCGGCACTACCAAATACTTCCGGCTGAGATAATAGATTGGTAATTTCAGTTGGATTCATATCTTGGGCAAAACGTACTTGGTAAGTTCTACCTCCCACAAAATCCACGCCTTGATCTAGTCCGTTAGTCACCAAAGATCCAATACCAGCGGCAATTAAAATACCAGAAATAGCATAGGCTATTTTACGCTTCTTCAAAAACTCGATATTCAAGTTTCTAAATAAGTTCTTAGTAATTGCTGTAGAGAATTCTAATTTTCCACCTTTGTTAGTATACCAATCCACAAGTAGTCTTGTGATGAAAATTGCCGTAAACAAAGATGTTGCAATACCAATTAATAAGGTTGTTGCAAACCCTTTAATTGGTCCTGTACCAAATATAAATAAGATTAATGCTGTTAATCCCGTTGTAATATTCGCATCTAAAATTGAAGATAACGCATTACTAAATCCATCCTTAATCGCTTCTTTTTGACCTTTTCCTTTAGCGAGCTCTTCTCTTACACGCTCAAAAATAAGCACGTTAGCATCCACCGACATACCAATGGTAAGTACAATACCTGCGATACCAGGTAAAGTAAGTACAGCACCTAAACCAGAAAGAATTCCGAAAATTAGCAGAAGGTTTAATAACATAGCAATATCGGCAAAACCACCTACTTTTCCGTAGTAGAAAATCATCCAAAGCAATACCAAGATTAATGCGATAATGAATGACTTTGTACCACTATCAATAGCTTCTTGACCAAGAGATGGTCCAACCACTTCACTTTGAATAATATCTGCAGAAGCAGGTAATTTACCAGCACGTAATACATTAGCTAAATCGATAGCCTCATTCAAGGTAAAATTGCCAGAGATTGAAGAATTACCACCAGAAATCGGTCCCGACGTAACACCGGGTGCGGAATACACCACGTTATCTAAAACAATGGCTATTTGGCTGGCTTGGTTAAATGCCCTTCCTGTCATTTCTTCCCAAATTTTGGCACCTTTGGTATTCATCTGCATAGACACCTCAGGTTTACCCGTTTGTCCGAACGTGTGTCTTGCGTCTGTAACTACTCCTCCGCTTAACTCAGGCACGTTCTCTCTATTGCCTTTTAAAGCATACAAATCCACCATTTCGCTATTTTTTTCTGGTTTGCTAAATGCGAACTTTACATAGCGTAATTCAGAAGGCAATAACGATCTTACTTGAGGCATATTTAAATACTCTAGTACCTGATCTTTATCTTTAATAGCGAAAGAAGCGACAATTGGTCCACCTTGATAACCAAAACCTTTTATCAAACTTCCTAATGGACTTACATTGGCAACTTGTGTAGAATCAGTTGCTGCTTCACCTAGAAGTTCATCAATTTTGTCTTCTGTGGCATCCTCTTCATCTTGTGGCTCAACTTCCTCAGCCTCATCTTCAACCTGAACAATATCCTTTAAAACTTGATCTGCTTGACCTATAAACTGTAAAAATTGGTTTCCTGGATATACATCCCAAAACTCTAATTGTGCAGTACTTTGCAATAAGCTTGTGGCACGCTCTATATCCTTTACACCAGGCAATTCTACCAAAATACGCCCAGATTCTCCCAAACGTTGAATGTTAGGTTGCGTAACTCCAAATTCATCAATACGCTTACGCAATACCTCAAAGGCAGAAACAATAGATTCATCAATTTTTGTTTCAATAATTCCCTTAACCTCATCATCTGTCATATTTATTTCAATCTCTCCGTCTAAAGCTTTGGTGTAGAAAATATCAGGTGATGCTAATTTTTTATCACCTTTAATTTCATCAAAGGCAACAAAGAAATCTTCTAGATAGGTATTTTGACTATTTTTCTGTAGTTCTGAAGCATTATCCAAGGCTGTATTAAACACAGGGTCTTTAGAATAATTTGCTAAACCTTTTAGGATATCTTTTACCGATACCTGAAGAATAACGTTTAAACCACCTTTAAGGTCTAAACCAAGATTCATTGCTTTTTCTTTTACCTCGTTGTAGGTATACTTGGCAACTAATATATCAAAAACCGTATCAGTAGCTTTTTCCTCTAAATAATTCGCCTCTTCTTGACTTCGCAACTCGCGAAAATTGTCTTCTGTTTCTGCGAATTTACTAATAGCCAATTCCTCGGCTTCTTTTTCAATTTGATTTGCTTTAAATGTGAATGATAATTGATAAATACTTACCAATCCAAACAAAATAGCAAACAACTTTACTAATCCTTTATTTTGCATTTTAATTTTAATTAATAGTCAATCTCTATTTTTTGACAAACGCGCAAATATAGAGTTTGCAAATAGATTTGACAATGTTTTATTTAACTTAAACGATTACAAGCTTTACAGTTGTAGCGCCAGATTTTTATGGGTGTTTTGACGATTGGGTCAAAATAAAAACGAAGATTTAGGAAATACTTTCCCTTAACTTAAAGGTCCAGCCCTTACATCTGGAATTTGTTGTAGTGTATTTTGCAGTGCTAAAACAATGCAACTGCAGCCTTTAACATTTCTTGTAGTAGCAAGAATATCAGCTTTATGTGAGATATTTAAAGCTGAATAGGTGTGTTTTGGTTTTGAAAACCTATCGGCCTTATGGTTGAATTCGGCAACTGTGATGCCATTTAATCCAGAATCTGAATCTGTGCCATTTTTAATTTCGTAAACATCAAGATTATAACTTATAACATCTTGATCAATCGGATAATCAAGCGGAATATCATCACTATCCGATCCTAATTCTGCACGAATTCTGTGCGTAAGTAAACGCTTTACTGCTTCAACATCAGTATCACTATAATAGGTGATTTTAAAGACACCAATATTTACTTCTTTTACATGAAAGTTCTGAACACCAACATTATTAAGTTCCTTCTCAACAATTGCAATTGTTGCTTTAGAAGTATCTGTAGTTAATTCTTGCTCATGAAATTGAAGCAAAATTTCTTGATTTGGCACATCCACATTTTGCTGATGTATGGCACCAACGAGCACCAGCATCAAAACAACAATTCCGATATACCTTTTTAATAACATGCGGCAAATATAAAAAAATAAAGACTGTATCTCTACAGCCTTTATTGAAATATCGATTAATGGTTTATTACAATTCCAATAACCCATTCGTCTTAGTTACACTTTCTGCACTTTCTTGCATATGCGCTTTTTCAGCATCGCTTAAAGGTACGTCCACAATTTTTTCAATACCATTTTTACCTAAAATAACTGGTACACCAATACAAATATCACTTAAGCCATATTCTCCGTCCAATAAGGTAGAACATGGGAACATTTTCTTTTGGTCACAAGCTATAGCTTGAACCAATCCACTTACAGCTGCACCAGGGGCATACCACGCTGAGGTTCCTAGTAATTTAGTTAATGTCGCACCACCAACTTTAGTATCTGCAGCTACTTGATCTAAACGTTCTTCTGATAAAAATTCAGAGACTTTAATACTGTTTCTAGTGGCGTGACTCGTTAATGGCACCATGCCTTTATCACTATGTCCACCTATTACCATACCATCAATATCACTAATTGGAGCTTCCATAGCCTCGGCTAATCTGTACTTGAAACGTGCAGAATCAAGAGCACCACCCATACCAATAATTCTATTTTTTGGTAAATCTGTTGTTTTATGTACCAAATATGTCATCGTATCCATCGGATTACTCACAACAATGATGATAGTGTTTGGAGAATGCTGAATTAAGCTAGAGGACACGGTTTTTACAATACCAGCATTAATACCAATAAGCTCCTCGCGCGTCATCCCTGGTTTACGTGGAATACCAGAAGTAATTACGCAAATATCACTATCCGTAGTTTTTGAGTAATCATTCGTTACACCAGTAATTTTAGTGTCAAAGCCATTCAAAGACGCCGTTTGCATTAAATCCATAGCCTTACCTTCGGCATAGCCTTCTTTGATGTCTAACAATACAACTTCGGCTGCAAAATCTTTAATTGCAATATACTCGGCACAACTTGCACCTACTGCTCCTGCTCCAACTACGGTAACTTTCATAATTTTATTTTTAGATTGTTTATTTGATGTTTTTTTGACATTTCAAAAATAAAACCTAAAGGACTAGGGTTTTATGATGAAAGTCATGCAAAATTACTTAATTAAAGTACTTTAACCAATGAAAAATTACACAAACATTTTATAAAATTAGGTAAGTCTATCGACAAAAAAATGGGGGTGAGAATAAAAACAAAGTGCAGATCCAATAACTCCAAACTAAGATATGGTAAAAACAAAGCGCAGCATGAAGAATGCTGCACTTAGGACTAAAATTAAATAAAAAACTAACTAAAAAAACTAAATAATTATTATGAAAAACTATTTACATATTTAAAAATCTATCTAAATCCAAAGTTTATTCCTAATGAAAAGGCATTGAATTCTGATACATGATATTCTGCATTAAGTCTAAAAAAACCTAATTTCAATTTTGTTCCTAAAGTCCCTCTCACAGCTGATACTTTGCTCGATAATGAAAAAGGATCTACAATTGGGTCTGCCGAAACTAATCCATTGGTTACGATATACGTACCTAATAAATCTGATTCAGATTTTCCACTAATACGACTTAAACCTCCATAGAAATTTATTACTGGTAGCTTTGTTGAAGCCACAAGAGATAATAACCAGGTGTTTGTTTTATTTTCTATTCTTTGGTCATTTCCTTGAATTCCAGAAGATTCTTCTAAATCGTACTTTCCATCAAGATGCGTGTAAGCTACGACTCCAGAAATGGCTATTGGCCATAATTTATCTGCTGGCAACCAATCTGTAAATTCTATTTGTAAACCTGCACCGTACATACTTAAGGACACTTCATCTGTATCAACAGTTGGCACGAAACGCGCTTTTAACTCGATACCATTACTTAAGCCTAAGGCGCCTTGTATAAAGGCTGTGGGCAGTAAATTACCTGTACCATCTCCTATACCATTAGGTAGTTCTAATGTTTCCGAGGCACTTCCGAAAATTGGATCTTCGTATTCAATATCAACAAATACCGCTGGGTTATTCTCTCCTAAAACAGTAGCTACCATTTGCGGATTTCCTCCTTGTGTAAATGAAATATTGTTGTAGTCGGAAGTGTTCATGTTGAACATTTTCTGTTCATTTCCATACTGAGCAGCATTCGCCACAATGGAAATTTCAAAGCCTCCTAAAGGTTTTGCTTTACCAGAATTAAACCAGTTGGCATTCATGCTGTGCATTAGACCATTAGTACCTGGCGCTAAGTAATCGTTAGCAAAACGTTCAGCATCTTCAACGCCTGCAGCTAAAAGTGCATCAAGGTCATTTTGAGCTTTTGAAATCGTAGTTACTAAGAGAAGTAGAGCAAGTAAGGTTAACTTTTTCATACTGGTTAATTAGATTTGGAGTTTCAAAAGTAAAAAAAAATTGATATAAAACAACATTTTATCGAAAAAAAATGCTTTTTATCGTAATTTTTTAACTTTTCAACGTAAATCTACCAGTATTTTACTTCACCAGAAAGCATTGCCTCAATTGCAAGATTAACTGCTTTCGCTGTATTTGCACCTGTAACCACATCAGAAATTGGTTGTTCTCCTTTATATATGGCATCTCTAAAGTCAATTAACGCCTGTTTGCTAGGATCTAAGTGCTGCACACTAATTTCTTGACCAAGCTGAGCAATATATCCATAGGATGCGGTAGCTCCAGATACCCCATCTACATTGGTTTTTTTATAGTTTTTCTTGGGTGATTTCTTTTCGTAATGTTTAATCCAAGCTTTTGTTGGTTTAATGGTGATAATACCTTTATCACCAATAACCTTTATTTCATAACCACCAGGAATGTTACTCGTTAAACACTTAAACTGCGCCTTTACGCCACTTGGATATTCAAAAATCAAATGTGTATTATCATAAGTCTCACGGCCATCATTCCAAAAGTTAATACCACCTGTACCCATTATTTTTTTAGGGTTCTCACCTAGTACCCAGTTTACAAAATCAATTTGGTGTGAACTCAATTCAGCAGTCATTCCACCAGAATATTCTCTATACATGCGCCAGTTTACCGCACGTTCATATTTAGGTTCTGGCACATTGCGTCTCCAGTTTCCATTACGATACCACTGGCACTCAAAAGAACGGACATTACCTATCTCACCATCTTTAATAAGATTAACCACATGATTATATAACCTTGAACTGTGATATTGATGTCCTGTTTGGAAAATTACATCTGATATAGCTACTGCCTCCACTAAAGTATCAACTTCTGTAAGATCTTTGGCTAGCGTTTTTTCGCAATACACATGTTTACCACTTTTTAAAGCATCTAAAGCAATTTGCCCATGTGTGTAAAATGGTGTTGCTATAAGTACCGCATGAATATCTTTGTTATTAAGGACTTTCTTATATTTTGAAGTAGCAAATGTATTTGCCCCTACCAAAGCCTTTGCTTTATCCAATCTAAATGGAAGTACATCACAAATTGCCGTAATATTTAGATTTTCTATGTCATTGATTAAAGGAATTAACCCCAAACCTCGACTTCCCGTGCCTATAACAGCAATATTGATAGCTTTATTTTCTGCACGCACATAGCTTTCTAGAGCAGATAAAATACCTGTAGATGAAGCAATTCCTAATCCTGCTAAGCTACTATTTTTAACAAATTTTCTTCTGTCCATTTAAAATTTAGTTAGGTGCCAAATTTATAAATCCTTTTAAAAATTTAATATGACAAATGTTCATAAAACTAAAAACCATGATTATTCATCATGGTTTAAAACAAAAACTACACCCAATTTTAAGCATCAATATTGGCATAAATGGCATTCTTTTCAATGAAGTCCCTACGCGGTGGTACCTCATCTCCCATTAACATAGAAAAGATTCTATCGGCCTCAGAGCCGTTATCTATTTGTACTAAACGCATGGTTCTAAATTCAGGATTCATTGTAGTATCCCATAATTGTTCCGCATTCATTTCACCCAAACCTTTATAACGTTGAATTTTTGACCCATCACCATACTCGGCAATTATCTCATCGCGTTCTTTATCACTCCACGCGTATTGCTTTTTAGCCCCTTTTCTAACAAGGTACAAGGGCGGTGTTGCGATGTAAACATGGCCATTTTCAATTAATTCTTTCATATACCTAAAGAAGAACGTCAAAATCAATGTTGCAATGTGGCTACCGTCAATATCTGCATCACACATAATCACAATTTTATGGTAGCGTAGCTTCGAAAGGTTCAGTGCTTTACTATCTTCCTCGGTTCCAATAGTTACGCCAAGTGCCGTAAAGATGTTCTTTATTTCTTCATTCTCAAAAACCTTGTGCTGCATCGCTTTTTCTACGTTCAAAATTTTACCCCTAAGTGGTAAAATTGCTTGAAAGTTTCTGTCGCGACCTTGTTTTGCAGTTCCACCTGCAGAATCTCCCTCCACTAAGAACACTTCACATTTCGTAGGATCTTGTTCTGAACAATCACTTAATTTACCAGGTAAACCGCCAATGCTCATAGGAGATTTACGTTGTACCATCTCACGTGCTTTTTGTGCTGCATGACGCGCTTGAGCTGCTAGAATCACTTTTTGCACGATGGTTTTTGCATCGTCTGGATGTTCCTCCAAATAATCCGTCAACATTTCAGAAACCGCTTGACTAACAGAAGCGGAAACTTCTCTGTTACCTAACTTCGTTTTGGTTTGCCCTTCAAACTGAGGTTCAGCCACCTTCACAGAAATAATCGCAGTTAATCCCTCTCGGAAATCATCACCTGAAATATCAAACTTCAATTTATCCGTTAACCCTGAAGAATCCGCATACTTTTTTAATGTATGTGTTAATCCACGACGGAAACCTGATAAATGCGTACCGCCCTCATGTGTGTTGATATTGTTAACGTAAGAATGTAAATTCTCAGCGTAAGAGGTATTGTAAATCATAGCAACCTCAACAGGAATATCATTTTTCTCTCCTTCAAAAGCAATTACATCTTTCATTAAAGGCTCTCTAGTAGCATCTAAGTACTTCACAAACTCCGTTAAACCTTGATCTGAATGAAACGTTTCTCCAACAAAATTACCCTCTTCATCTTTATTTCTTTTATCAACTAAATGAACCGTAATTCCTTTGTTCAAAAACGCCAATTCACGCAATCTACTGGCTAAAGTATCATAACTATATTCTAGCGTTTGCTGAAAAATTTGTGCATCTGGTTTAAAAGTAACAATAGTACCTGTTTTATCGGTCTCACCAACAGTTTTTACAGGATACAAAGTTTTTCCGCGCTCGTATTCTTGCTCCCAAATCTTTCCTTCTCTATGCACCGTTGCCTTTAAATGTTCAGATAACGCATTAACACAACTTACACCTACACCATGTAAACCACCAGAAACCTTATAGGAATCTTTATCAAACTTACCACCAGCACCAATTTTAGTCATTACAACCTCGAGTGCAGAAACGCCTTCTTTTTTGTGAAGACCTACCGGTATACCACGTCCATCATCTTCAGTTGTAATCGAGTTATCTTCATTAATGGTAACGGTTATGTTATTACAATGTCCAGCAAGTGCTTCATCGATAGAGTTATCTACCACCTCATATACCAAATGGTGCAACCCTCGTACACCAACATCTCCAATGTACATGGAAGGACGCATACGTACATGCTCCATTCCTTCTAAAGCCTGAATACTATCCGCCGAATAATTGTGTTTTTTAGCTTCTTCGCTCATACTTTTTTATTAATTTTAACTAATTAGTTTGGGTTTGTTTTTCTAAGATTCCGCATTTTGCGGAATTAATTCGATTGACTAAATTTTTAACGATTTCATCTTAAAAATTTAGAATCTCATTAACATAAAAAAATGACGCTTTTGCATCATTCTCTATTATAACAAATATACGAAATTTTAAGCCCTTTAGATTGCTTTTGACCGAGTTTATACAATAATTATCAACAATTGTTAACTATACAAAAGTGCCTTAAATCGCCTAAAAACCACCTTAAAATTGATTTTCCTTATTTTTTCCCTTTCAAAGAATTAAGATTTAGTAAAAAACTCTTAGGAATCAAATATTTAACTTTTAATCCTTTCAACTATGAATATAAATTTGAAGTTTTGCATCTAGATTAACGTTCTTTTTCATGTTTTGTTTTGAAGCAAAAAATTAATTCTGAAACATGATGCATGTCACCTTTTAGGCCGCTAGTTCAACATAATTTTGTCTGGAACTTTATAGGTAAATAAACATGATACTTAACAAAAGAGCGTTTACTTTATGGTTACAGATCATAGCTCTAACATTTCCAATTTTCATTAACAGTCAAAACGAGGAGAAAACCACACCAGAAATAAAATGGAATATCACGTCGCAAATATGGATGCGCTATTCTGAATTAAACGAAGGTTCTTTAATTCAAGAAGAACCTACCGCAGAATTTTTTGATATTTCGATACGCCGATTGCGTATACCTGTAAATTGTCAGGTGACGCCTAAAGTTTTTTTATATGCCATTTTTGGAGGTAATAATTTCAATTTTAAAAGAAAAGATTTACCGCTCGAAATTCTGGATCTTTATGCAGAATATACTTTTGGTAAATATTTGGAAGTCGGACTAGGAAAATCGGGATGGCAAGGGTTAAGCCGCTGGAATATACGTTCTAACAAAACCTTAATGGGCTTAGATTCTCCTTTATTCACTTTAAATTCGGTTGAAAAAAATGATGATATCGGTCGATTGTTTGGGGCATGGATAAAAGGACAAGTTGGAAAATTTGACTATCGCATGGCTTTTAACAGACCATTTTTTGTAACTACAATACCTGATGGTGAAGTGAATTTTGCCAACAACAAGCCTAGAGTTAAAACTTCTGCATATGTGAAATATCAGTTTTTTGAGCATGAATCCAACAAATCTGCATATCAAGTTGGCACCTACATGCAAAGTAAAAAGGTATTCAATTTAGGTGCGGGTTTTCAATACCAACCTGATGCCATGAGCGATGGTGATGCCATGCTATCGTCTACTACATTTTATGATATGACCCATTTTGCAGCAGATTCGTTTTTAAATTTGCCATTTGCAAATGGCAATGCAATTACTGCCTATCTAGGTTATTACGATTATGATTTTGGTAAAGATTACATACGCAACGTTGGTGCTAACAACCCTACTTCTGGTGGCGGTACTGACTTTAATGGTGCTGGGGTGGCTTTCCCCATGATTGGTACTGGAACTACGTTGTATGGACAATTTGGATATGCTTTTAAATCGACTGAATTTTTAAGTCAGAAAGTGGTAATTCAACCCAATATTGCAATTCAACATTCCGATTGGGACAGACTTGCGGATGAAATGACGGTTTATGATTTTACTGTTAACTTTTTTGTTGATGGCTCTCATGGAAATAAACTAAGTATAGGCTACCAACACCGACCTATTTTTGACGCCAACAACCTTCAACAAAAAGATTATAAAGGAATGGCTGTGATGCAGTATCAAATTTCATTGAAATAATTTTTCTTTATAAGTTTTTACCTGAAAGTTATACCAAGCGTTTGCAGATATGTCCGCGTTAAGGATTGAGGCATTTGTTGAAGCTCCCTGACGCAGGAGGGAGCGACTGCCGAAAGCCTGACCCCTTGTGGGTAACGCCCTAAAAAATGAATAAATATTTTTGTTTATACTTTCAATGCACTAACAGTTTAGCATAAGATATTTTGTAGACCGCACAAATAATTACCTGATTTACCCTAAAAACTCTAAAATTAAAATCAATTTTTTTATCAATTTGGCAATTGTGCAATGGGTGACGAAAAAAATTAGGCATACTATGTATATTCTGTCTATATTTGACGCGTAAAAATCATGAAAAACAACAATAACAATAATAATTTCAATAATCCTACGCGATAGGACTGGAAGGTTATTGTTAGAACATATTGAAGAGCCTTCCAATACCGGAAGGCTTTTTTAATACTAAATTACGACTATGAGTAAAATTATGACGGTGGACGTTTTGTCCAGTATTAAAGGGGCGCAGCCATCTGAGACTGTAAATAAGTTATTTGAGGTGATTAAAAATGCCAATGCATCAAATACTAGTGCTTTTAATGATGATCATAATAATGCGGTGCGTTTGGATAGTTTAAGGGACGATGTAGTTGTGGATAGTTCTAAAACTGAAAAGCAAATTATCATTGAAAACTTTCCAAAAGAGAAAAATGGTTATTTGGTAGTTTCTAAAGTGATTGAAGAGTAAGTATGGATTCGCAAATACGACATATTCATGAGCAGTTGGTAGGTAAACAAATTACCTGTACCGAATTGGTTACGAAAAAATTAGAGGCTCTAAGACCTAATACTCATAATACGGTGAACGCCTTATTGGATGAATTGGCTTTAGATTTGGCTGCCAAGGTTGATGCTAAAATTGCCAATGGTGAGGATATTGGTTTATTAGAAGGTATTCCTTTTGGGATAAAGGATGTGTATATGTTACAAGGCACATACACAACGGCAAGTTCTGATTTATTGAAGAACTACAAATCTGCTTATACTGCTACTGCAATTCAAAAATTATTGGACGCAGGCGCCATTTCTTTAGTAAAAGAAAATTGCGACAGTTTTGGCCATGGATCTTCCAGTGAAAACACCATTTTTGGTGCAGTGAAAAATGCCATAAACCCTGAATTAGTCGGTGGTGGTTCCAGCGGAGGTTCTGCTGTGAATGTTGCCAAGGATTACACGGTATTTTCTATAGGTGGAGATACAGGTGGTTCTATCCGTCAACCTGCTGGATACAATGGTGTGTATGGTTTAAAACCTACTTACGGACGTGTTTCGCGATACGGATTAATGGCATACGCGTCTTCTACAGATTGTGTTGGCCCTATTGCCAAATCTATTGAAGATGTTCGTATTGTTTTGAACGTGATTAGCGGGATGGATGGGAAGGATCAAACTACGTATGCCTCTGATGAGATTTCAGAAGAAAGCATTTCAAATATAGAAGGTGTTAAAACGGTTGGCTACTTTAAAAACTTTATAGACAGTGAGGCTATTGATACTTCTGTAAAATCTGATTTTTTAGCGGTACTTGATAAAATAAAAACAAAAGGTATCGCTGTAAAGGCATTAGACTTTTTTGAATCGAATACGCTTGTATCTACGTATTATACGTTGGCGATGGCCGAAACTGCTTCTAACCTATCGCGTTTGGACGGTACAAATTACGGCAACCGCATTGAAGCTGATAATTTAAAAGAAACCTATGCAGTGACACGTTCTGAAAACTTTTCAGAAGAAACAAAACGGAGAATTGTGGGTGGCAATCAGGTATTGTCTCAGGGGTTTTCCGATGAAATCTATTTAAAAGGTTTGAACCTTCGTGATCAAATTTCTGAGAATTTTGAGCGTGATTTCAAAGAAGTGGATATTATCATTTCTCCCGTTACCCCAAGTACCCCTCCTAAAATCGGAGATAGTTTGAAAGATCCTTTAGCCATGTATTTATCGGATGCTTACACCGTTGGTTTTAGTCTTGGACAACTACCAACATTAACGATACCACAAGGCACTGAGACTGGTATGCAAATTACTGCTGCCAAAACTAACGACGACCTTGTTTTAACTTTTGCTAACTTCTTAAAAGATACGCTATAATGGAACTGGAGCAATTAAACGAGCTACTTAAAGCGCACGAAATAGAGTTAGTTATCGGGCTGGAAACGCATGTAAGATTAAACACAAAAACAAAGCTGTTTTGTTCTTGTGCCAATGCTGGAGATATAGAAACACCTAACCATAATATTTGCTCCGTTTGTACAGGACAAATGGGGGTTCTACCTGCCATAAACAAAGAAGCGATTAAAAAGGCTATTTACTTCGGAAAAGCAGTAAAATCCACTTTTGAAAATGAAGTGATTTCTTGGGATAGGAAGCATTATGAATACCCTGACAACCCAAAAAACATACAAATTACGCAATTCCATAATCCTGTAATTCCTGACGGACAAGTATCTTGTTTTCGTAATGATGGTTCTCAATTTACTGTGAGTTTAACGCAGGTACATATCGAGGAAGACGCCGCTAAATTGATGCATGAAAAGCATGTGTCTCTAGTAGATTTTAACAAAGCTGGTGTACCACTTATTGAAATTGTTACCGAACCATGTATTAGGCATATTGAAGATGCTTCTATTTATGCGCAGTACATTCAGCGCATTGTTCAGAATTTAGGAATTTCGGAAGCAAACTTGGAAAAAGGTGAGTTTAAATCAGATGTTTCTGTATCGCTTCGCAAAAAGCATACCTATGATTTAAATCCGCGTACCGAAATCAAAAACCTCAACTCATTCCGTTTCATGGTAGATGCTCTTAAGGAGGAAGTTGAAAAGCAACTTAACTATTATTTAGAGCATAAGGAATTTAGACCAGACCAAACTACGGTATTGTTTGATGCGGATTTGAAGCAAACCAAAACCATGCGTAAAAAGGAGTTTGAAGCAGATTATCGTTTTATTTCTGAACCAGACCTACCTTTTGTAAACATAAAAGACGTTGTAGAAAGTATTGATGTAGATTTAAGCGCATTACCGTTTGCGGTGGAATCCATTCTGATAAAGGGTGGCGTATTGCCTCAAGATGCTAAGTTTTTTACAGCGGATAATCTACGCTCCAAAACTTTTATGGCGATTAATGATGTGATTAAAGATCCGTCATTTGTAGCTAAAACTTTGGTGAATAATATTGGAGCAGATAACTATGGTGATATTCACCGAATTGAACATCTTATTGAAATTTTCCAGATGTTTAAGGAAGAAAAAGTGACTTCCGTTTTGGTGCAGAATGCAATTACTTCCTATTTAAAGGATCGTAATTTCGATTACAACCAATATTTTGAGGACAACACAATTTCTGAGTCTCAGGTTGATGATGCTATTGCCAAAGTAATTTCAGAAAACGAAGCCATATTCAATGACATTAAAGGCGGAAACCAAGGAAAAGCGGGTATTCTAGTTGGAAAAGTTATTGGCATTATTGGGAAAGGCGCTTCTGGAAAGGTGATTCGTGAACGAATTTTAGCAACTTTTGCAGGAAGTGACGATAACCAGAAGACCAATTTATCTTCTGAAGCAAAACAAACAACAAATAACCAAAAACAAACAAACAATACTGAAGAAGAACTTCCTGAGATTCCAATTGTTGTAAAAGAGCAATATAGGACTCACAAGGCTTCTGAATTAAGTGAAACTTCAATATCTGAAAACGTCACATTAGCAGGTTGGGTATCCAGTGTTCGCGACCATGGAGAATTGATGTTTATTGATTTGCGTGATTCTAGTCATGAGATTTTTCAGGTGCGTTTAAGTAGGGAATCTTTTCCGAATTTAGATGATTTGGTGAAGTTAAAGCCTGAATCTGTCATTACGGTGACTGGTCAAGTGGTTCGACGCGACCCAGAAGATTATAACCCATCTATTAGAACAGGTACGATTGAATTGGAAACGTCGGAATTAGATATTCTAAACCTCGCTAAAACCCTACCTTTTGAAATTAAGCGCGCTCATAAATCCAACGAAACCGTACGTTTTCAATATAAATATTTAGATCATAGAAACGATTCTGTAAGAAGAGCTATTGTAAATCGCCATAAGGTAATCAAGCTAATGCGTGATATTCTGGACGAGCAGGAATTCCTAGAAGTAGAAACACCTATTTTAACTGCCGGAACAGATGAAGGGGCAAGAGAATTTATCGTACCTACACGTAAAAAAGCCGGTTCTTTTTACACATTACCACAAGCGCCTCAACAGTTTAAGCAGATTTTGATGGTGAGTGGTTATGAGAAGTATTTCCAAATAGCGCGTTGTTTTAGGGATGAAGATTCTCGTGGTGATAGACAGCCAGAATTCACACAATTAGATATTGAAATGGCATACGCAAGTATGCAAGATATTATTGATTTGAACACTAAAATGTTCAATCAAATTGTTAGAAAAATCTATGGCAAGAAATGGATATTACATCCGTTTGAAATCCTGACCTATAAAGAAGCTATGGATTGGTATGGCTGCGACAGACCAGATTTACGTTTCGGCCTAAAGCTTCAGGAAATTACGCAGATTGTAAAAGAAACGTCCTTCCAAGTATTTAGCAAACCCATTGATGAAGGTGGTATTGTAAAATGTATAAAAGTTTCTGCTGAAGAACAAGGCAACAAGCGTTTATCTAAAGGACAGATTGAAAAGCTTACTGCTATTGCCCAAGATCATGGTTTGGGTGGACTTGCCTATATCATCGTAAATGAGAATGATTTACAATCGCCCATCATTAAGTTTTTAGGAGAGACCATTGCAGAAAATATTATTAAAACTACGAAAGCAAAAGTTGGGGATATTGTATTCTTTTCTGCGGCGGATTATGATACTGCCAATAAAGCCTTGGATGCTGTGCGTCAGGAATTAGGTAGTATATTGAAGTTGATTAATCCAAAAGAATTACGTCCAGCTTGGGTAGTAGATTTCCCAATGTTTGAAAAGACAGATGAAGGTAATTGGACCTTTACACATAACCCATTCTCAATGCCTGCTGTTTATGATATTGAAAAGCACATTAATGGCAAAGAAGAAGAAATTGGTAGCATTATTGCGCAACAATACGATTTGATTCTTAACGGTTACGAAATTGGTGGTGGTTCTGTGCGTGCACACAAACCAGAAATTTTAGAAGCTACCTATCGTAACATGGGTTATGATAAAGACGAAATGATGAAAAGTGTAGGTACGATGTATCAAGCGTTTCATTATGGTGCACCACCGCATGGAGGTATCGCTTGGGGTGTTGACCGTTTGATGATGATTTTAGAGAAAAAAGCCTCTATTCGTGAAGTGATGGCTTTTCCAAAAACAGGCACTAGTGAAGACTTATTATTTGGCTCACCTTCACCCCTTTCAGATAAAAAAGTTGAGGAGATGAATGTAAAGGTGATTAAGAAGTAAGATCTTTTCAATTAATTTCTTTATTTTCATCTAAAAAAGATGAGAGGTCTTGAAATCGTTATGCTATTTTGGCTGAGTGCGCTTTATTCTCAAGCAACATGGCAGCCAGTTCCAAATATTGCTCCTAACATCAATAATCAAAGATTTGATGATATTTACTTTTTAAATGAAAACTTAGGTTGGGCTGCAAATGGCTTTTATGCAAGGGTTTATAAAACTACAGATGGGGGCCTAACGTGGAACAAACAATTAGACGAAGCCGATTTAACAGGCGACCATTATTTTAGAAACATTGAATTTCTTAATGAAAATATTGGTTTTGTGGGCACCTTAAGTAGTGCATTTTTTAAAACTGTAGATGGCGGAAATACTTGGAATACCGTCAATAATATTTCTCCAACTCCAAATGCCATTTGTGGTTTGGATGCTGTAGGAACATCAACAGTTTATGGCTGTGGTGCCTTTTTTGAACCTGCACATATTATTAAATCCACAGACAGTGGTGATACCTGGCAGTATATAGATATGTCTGCATATGCTAATGCTTTGGTTGAAATCAAATTCCTAACCGAGAATATTGGTTTTGTCGGTGGTCGCAGTGATACTGGTGCTGTAGTTTTGAAAACGATAGATGGCGGTGAAAACTGGGAGGAAATATATAATTCTAATATTCCTGGTCAATATGTCTGGAAACTTCAAATTTTAGACAGTAATACTGATATCATTTTTGGTTCTATCGACACATCTTCCCCAAATATTGGTAAGCTAATCAAAACTTCGGATGGTGGTGAAAATTGGAGTGCGTACAACGCACCAGAAAGTAAAATTCAAGCTGTAGGTTTTATAAATGAAAACGTAGGATGGATGGGTGGCCATACAACAGGGTTTTACCAAACTAATGATGGAGGGCAAACTTGGACAAACACCAATATAGGAAGCAATCTAAATAGAATCTTCGTGATTAATCCAAATTTAGCTTACGCCTCTGGAACTACAATTTATAAATTTACCGAAGGAGTTTTAAATACCAATATCAGCATTCAGGATGATTACGAAGGGAATCCATTAGATATTAATATTATTAAAAACCCTGCAAAGGACAAACTAGAAATATCCATTAACTTTTTGGCTAGTGATAATGTACTGATTAACCTTTACAATATACAAGGTAAGTTGCTCCACCAATTAAAAAGAGATATTATAAATGAACCCACTTCCAAGTTATATGAGTTCGACATCCAACACTTACCTAATGGTGCCTATGTACTTGAAATTCATAATAATCTTGGGCGTATTTCTAGACAATTTATAAAAGAATAAGTACGTTTTTTAAAGCCAGCAAGCTTGAATGTTATATCTACTAAAGAGTAGAACGATTTCTTATACTATTTTCTATTCGAATGATTCTAATTGAATAATTCTGTAACTTTATTTCACGAAAACATATAACAGATCACTATGAAAACACTTTATGCTTTATCAATTTTTGTTCTTTTCGCTAGTTGCTCCAATTTCGATAAAAACAGTGAAAAAGAAGAAAAACTATTGGCACTGGAGCACGAATTGGATAGCCTGAAAAACACCCTTGCGAAAACTTCTTTCGAAGCTCAAAGCGAAATCACTACATTTTTAACCTTTCAAGATGGTAATGCAGAAGAAGCCATGAATTTTTACGTTGATATATTCGAAAACTCAAAAATTACAGAAGTTAGAAGATTTGGAGCTGAAGGACCTGCTCCTGAAGGCAGTATTTTAATGGCTCGGTTTGAATTGAACGGGAGTAAATTTGCCTGTAGTGATAGCTACGTAAAACATGCATGGAACTTTACACCAGGAGTATCCAATTTTGTAGATTGTAACTCAGATAAAGAAATGGAAAGTCTTTTCGGAAAATTATCAGAAGGCGGTAAAGTTTTAATGCCACTTGCCAACTATGGTTTTAGTGAAAAGTTCGGGTTTCTAGAAGATAAATTTGGAGTTTCGTGGCAACTTAATATGAATTAGCAATATCATCTTAAAGTGAGAACTTTTATTTTTTCATTAATAATTCTATGGACTTTAGGAGTAGAGGCCCAAACTAAATTCACATTCACCGAAAATGGTTTGACTCCAGAATCTTCGGTTACTTCTATTGAAAACTTATCTGCAACCAATTTATATAACAAAACCCTAAACTGGATTAAAACAACTTATAAAAATCCTAAGACAGAAATTAATAATCAGGTTATTCTTTTAACTGGTATTAAAGAAAATGCGATTCAGGCGGATAAGCAGTACTTCCATATAAAATACACTATAAAAATAGCCTTTGAAGAGCATCAATATACTTTTGAACCCTTATCCATTAAAACCAAAGCCAACAGCAAATATGATATGGGTTGGAATGAGATTGATCTTAAAAATGGAGCAGCGTTTTTTAAAAAGGGAAAGCCTATTAAAAAAACAAAATCTTATGTAAAGGTGATTCCTGAGGTTTTGAATGAGCTAAATTCAATTCTTTATAATGTTTTAATATCAAAATAAGAAAACCTTTGAAAGAAAAAATAGTTGAATTTAATGTAAGTGCAACAGCAAATAGAGTGAACCAACTTATTTTAGAGGAAATCAAAAAAAGTATTTTCAAAAAGCGATTTAATCTTACTGGGGACACATCAACTAATAGTGGTATCAATATCTATCGTAGTTTTTCATTTGTAACGTTTGAACCTAGTCTAGGACCATTAATAAAACTTAATATAATTTGTACTAATTCGAATACTGAAGGGACCGTCTCAATTATGAAATTAAAGCGAATAAATGGAGTAACTTATTACATGCAATATTGGTTTTCATTACTTTTTACAGGAATAAGCTTACTGATTTCATTATATCAAATTGTGGCAAATGGATTGGATAAAATTGATATGATATTACTTCCTCTGTTTGGTATATTTTATTTTTATATTATCCAGCTGATATCTCATTTATCCACAGACAGTTTAGTATCCAAAATTGAAAGTCTGTTAAAAATAGAGAACATTAAATACGAAAAAATTTAGTTACTCTTTCTAAGAAAACTTCGGGTTAAATCGATTTTAGATCTATTTCCTTTCCAAATCCTCCGACATATAATACAACCGCTTTAAACTGCGCTTCAACGTTGTAAATCTGTAAATACCGATAATAAAGAACAAAGCACTAAATACTAAAGACGCCAACGCTAAGTATTTAAAATTCGGGAATTCCTTTAACTGAAAAAACGCAAGACTCCCGATGAGTAAATACAATGAAGACCTAATGTAAGATAGCAAGGTCCTTTCATTAGCTAAACGGGTGCGCTCGATAGCTAAATAGTCTCTTAGGATGACTTTTTCGTCTGGTTTAAAATCTCTGCTAAACTTCAAAACCTTTGGTTTTATTTGGTTTATATGTAAATGTACTATAAAATATATGGTTTTGGCTTTCGTTTTATGTTATAAATTGAAGTGGACATGGCAGATATAAGATAAGCCTGGGCTAAGAACCTAAGTTAGCTGATTGATCCGCGTTAGGGATTGCAGCGGCATCCTTTTTGCAGAGCTTTTAATGACTAAAATTGCATTGATGCTAAAATTGCCTTAAATGGATGAGACCCCGAAGTGAGTTCGGGACGCTTTGCGAAAAGATATAGCGGAAAGCCTGACCCCCTGTGGGTAACGCCCAAATTATTGTATTTACATGTAAACTTTAACAAACCTTAACGACTTTTACCAAAGCTTTTAAGGTAATACCCATTAAATTTGAACAATTAAAAAAATTAACAGATGAAGACATCAAAAATTCTAGCAGCATTGACCTATACCATGGTAATGCTTTTTAGCGCGAATGTTTCCGCACAAAAATTCTCTAAATTAGATAAAAGTCCGATGGATGCAGCAGCATTTCCGAGAGATTACAAAGTATCGGACAAACTGATAAAAATTGTGTATAGCAGACCTCAACTTAAAGGTAGAGCCTTATCTAAATTGGCACCAAACGGAAAGGTTTGGAGAACTGGCGCTAACGAAGCTGCAGAATTGACCTTATATACAGACATGAAACTGGGTGGCAAAACCATTAAAGCTGGGAGTTACACATTTTATGTAATTCCTGGTGATGAAGAGTGGACTGCTATTGTTAGTAAAGACTTGAATGTTTGGGGATCTTACTTTTACAATGAAGCAAATGATGTAGCGCGTTTAGCTGTTCCTGTAAGTAGTGGAGACGAATCCTTAGAAGCTTTCTCTATTGCTTTTTCTAAATCTGACGATGGTGTACATATGCACCTTGGTTGGGGAACTACTAGAGTTGCCGTACCATTTACGAAATAGACGGTAGACGGTAGACAAAATTAGAAAGTTCTTGATTTTAATAAAAATTAGGGACTTTTCTGTTTTACTATAATTACCACTGACCAAAACCTAAAACCCAATACCAAATGGCTAATAGCTAATAAAACTAGGGTATATTCAGATATTTATGAGTTTGTAAGGAGACTTTCCATTTTGGGTTTGCCATCACGTAATCCACAATAAGCGGTATTACTTTGTCTCGCTTACTCCATTCTGGTTGCAGGTACAAAATACACTTATCATTAACTTTTGCAGCCTGTTCTTCTGCAAACCGTAAATCATCTTTATTATATACAATCACTTTTAGTTCATCCGCTTTTTGATAAACTTCGGGAGTTGGTAATTTCATTTTCTTGGGAGACAGACAAATCCAATCCCATTCGCCTGTTAACTTATAAGCCCCAGAGGTTTCTATATGTGTTTGTAGGCCTTCAGATTTTAATTGAGAAGTAAGCTCTGTCATATCCCAAGTTAATGGTTCGCCACCTGTTACAACAATAGTATCGCTGTATTTTTTAGCGTTCTCCACAATTTTCTCAGTTGCTGTTGGTGGGTGTAACTCCGCATTCCAACTTTCTTTTACATCGCACCAATGGCAACCTACATCGCAACCACCTATTCTTATAAAATAAGCTGCAGTACCTTTGTGGTAGCCCTCTCCTTGGATAGTGTAAAACTCCTCCATCAAAGGCAACATCAATCCTTTATCTACTAATTGTTTTACTTCTGCAATCATGAGCGCGCAAAGATACGAATTCAAAAAGCATTTATAACTACTTTGCCGCTATTACCTCTATTTCAATAGTAGCATTGGCTGCCAAACCTCCAGCGGCGAAAGTAGTTCTAGCTGGTTTCTTTGTAAAATATGTGGTATATACTTCGTTAAATGCTTTGAAATCTTCAATATTTGATAAAATTACAGTGCATTTTACAACATTATCCAGTGTTAAACTATGATGTTCTAAAACAGCATTAATATTCTCTATAACTTGTTTTGTTTCGGCTTTTATACCTCCTTCTACCAGCTTACCAGTTTTATGATTTTTACCTATTTGCCCCGCTAAAAATAAAAAGTCCTTTGTTTCTACAGCATCACTAAAAGGCACTTGTTGCCGCTTTGGTTCATGTGATTTATGAAAGGTAATTGTATTAGAGTCGTTCTTACATGACAATAGTAAAATTGGAGTAACGAGTAACAGAATTAAAAGCGATTTTTGCATGGTCATCAATTTTCAAGTTGACTAAAATTACACTATTTTTATCAAAACTTTGATAATGAGTAGAACCGAAGATTTTTCTAAAATTATAAACGAAAGCAATACGTTTAAAGGTGATTCCATAACACTTGGAGCTGCGATGTTGGATAATGAGACGATTACTGGTGCTCATGTTAAAATTCCATTAAAAACCATGAACCGTCATGGGTTAATTGCTGGAGCTACAGGTACTGGTAAAACAAAATCGCTACAAGTACTGGCTGAAAATCTTAGTAACAAAGGTATTCCTGTATTATTAATGGATATTAAAGGTGACCTTAGTGGACTTGCGCAACCGAGTCCCGGGCATCCAAAAATAGATGAACGCCATGAAAAAATCGGCTTACCATTTGATGCTAAAGCATTTCCTGTTGAAGTTATGACCTTATCCGAACAAGATGGTGTAAGATTAAGAGCTACAATTAGTGAATTTGGACCAGTATTGCTTTCAAGAATCTTAGGAGTTACTGAAACCCAAGCAGGTATTATTTCGGTAATTTTCAAATATTGTGATGATAATAAACTGCCGCTACTAGATTTAAAGGATTTCAAGAAAATGTTACAATATGCCACTCAAGAAGGCAAACAAGAATTCACGGAAGCTTACGGCAGAATTTCTACCTCATCCACAGGGGCTATTCTTAGAAAAATAATAGAACTAGAACAACAAGGTGCTGATTTATTTTTTGGTGAAACCTCTTTTGAAGTGGATGATTTACTACGTGTTGATGATGAAGGAAGAGGCTATATAAATATCATAAGATTAACAGATATTCAAGATAGACCAAAGCTCTTTTCAACCTTTATGTTGAGTTTATTAGCTGAAATTTATTCTACGTTTCCTGAACAAGGTGATAGTGGCAGGCCAGAACTAATTCTATTTATTGATGAGGCGCATTTAATTTTTAATGAAGCTTCTGATGCGTTATTAGATCAAATTGAAAGTATTGTAAAGTTGATTCGTAGTAAAGGTGTTGGATTATATTTTGTAACTCAGAATCCAACCGATGTACCTGAAGAGGTTTTAGGGCAATTAGGATTAAAAGTACAACATGCACTTAGAGCTTTTACTGCAAAAGACAGAAAAGCTATTAAACTGACGGCTCAAAACTATCCAGATTCAGAGTATTATGATACTACCGAAGTTTTAACGTCGTTAGGAATTGGAGAAGCCTTGGTATCCGCTTTGGATGAAAAAGGGCGCCCAACACCACTTGCAGCAACTATGATGCGCGCACCAATGAGCCGTATGGATGTGCTTACTGAAACTGAATTAGCTACATTACTTTCTCAATCAAAACTAGCAAAGAAATATAACGAAACGGTAGATAGGGAAAGTGCTTATGAACTTCTAAACGAAAAAATTGCAAAGGCAGAAGCCGAAGAAGCCAAAGAAAAGGCTAGACAAGAAAGAGAAGCCCTTAAAAAAGCTGAATCTAAAAGAAAAACTTCAACAACACGTCGTCGTCAAAGTACTAGAATGAATCCTGTGGTTAAAGTATTAACAAGTGCTACTTTTATCCGCAGTGTTTTTGGTATTCTAACGAAGGTTTTAAAATAAACAAATTAATCATAAAGTATAATTAATGAAAAAATCCCTTATCTACGTTTCCATTTTTGTAATGTTGTTTCTGGCCTGCGAAAAAGAACAAAATCCTTTTGAAATTTCTAAACAACACGTAGGATTATTGACTGATTCTACTCAAGTGAAGGATTTAAAACTGGTCTTTCCAAACGATTCCATTGTTAAGCGTATTGGTGGCGACGAGTTTACTGGCAGAAAAAATAATATTGACATATTGGATAAAACAGGTAATACCTTGTTAGTTCTTGAACCTGCAGAAGCCTTAGATTCTGCGTCGGTTATTGAAACCGTACAGATTATTGATGAGCGTTATAAAACAAGCAAAAACATAAGTACACTTAGCACGTTCAAGGACATTGCGGATAGTTACGAGATTTCGCGAATTGACAATTTACTAACTTCTGTTGTCGTTACTGTTAAAAGTTTGAATGCCAGTTTTGCAATAGACAAGAAGGAATTACCTTCTAATTTAAGAGTAGATATGGACTTGAAAATTGAAGCGATTCAAATTCCTGACAACGCTAAGATTAAGTACTTTTTTATAAACTGGCACTAATCTTATGAAAATAATTAAATTATTTAAAATAAGTTTTCTTTCAATTTTTTTGATATTATCCTCTTGTGAAGAAAATCAAATAAACTCCCCAAAATCAAATCTAGATTTTACAGTTGAACCAATTAATAATCCTATAATAATTGATGAACCAACTGAATTAGTAATCTCGTCGAATTTTGAATTTAATCAAATAGATATTCAAAAAACAATGTATTCTACATATCACCCAAATATTTGGGAACTTACTAAAGTTGATACGATTTGTTTTGTATTTACCAAAAACACACAAATTTTTGATATAAAACTGATAAATCAAGACACAAAAGAACGCTTACAGAAACAATTTGAATTTTCCAGTAATAGAGGAAGTGGTATTAAAATCAAAAATATAGAAATCACATCTTTTACCAATGAAAAATTAGGTTATGAAATAGGGGATTTCAATAACAATGAAGAGTTTAAATTTATTCAGTTCGAACTCTTTAAACATGTTGATGAATGTGTAGGTTCTAGCAAAGAACTCTACCAATGGTTTTTATCTAAGGCATTGGACAGGAATGCAGAAAACTATGTTTGGAATCTAGAAAGTGAAGATGTTATTATAAATGACAAAGACTATCTAATAGAAATTCGTCCGTTTTATATAAACAATGATGAAGGTAAAATTAGAGCCGTAGATGATCTTCTTATTTTACCAGATCAACTGGATCTTTTAAATGTTGATTACTTTTATGAGGATCCAATAAGCTTTAATCTAAAAGATTATTCTCTTGAAAAGCCTGAATTTATAACTATACGAAATGAAAATTTAAACTTTGAAATGAAAATTCAAATTGAGTGGTAACTCTATCTCAAATCTTAAAAAGAAATTGAATCCATTTTTATCCAAAATATTAGTTGATGTAGCTAGAAAGCGTTTAGAGAAAAAACGTCCGACAGACATTCCTGTCACCAAAAAGGAAATTGAGCCTGTGGTGAAACGCCTTCATGTAGAAGTTACTCATGCTATTAAAGAATACATTTTTATAGCTATTGGAGTATTTTCCGCTGGTTTTGGCCTAAAAGGATTTTTATTACCAAATAGTTTTATAGATGGTTGTGCAACAGGTATTTCACTACTACTTGAGAATGTAACCCCTTTGAAGCTAGGTTTACTTTTGGTTATTGTAAACCTTCCATTTATTTATTTAGCCTCAAAAACTATTGGACCTAAATTCGCCATTAAAAGTATTATTGCGATTGCTTTTTTAGCTATTGTGGTACATTTCGTAAAATATCCAACAATTACTGATGATAAATTGCTGATTGCCGTCTTTGGTGGATTTTTTCTTGGACTTGGTATTGGCATGTCTATGAGGGGCGGTAGTGTTATTGATGGCACCGAGGTTTTAGCTATTTATCTTGGAAGAAAATTATCTCTTACTATTGGTGACGTACTCTTGGTAATTAATATTGTTATTTTCTCTGTTGGTGCTTATGTTTTATCGATTGAAACAGCGTTATACGCGATTTTAACCTATTTAGCTGCTGCCAAAACCGTCGATTTTGTTGTAGATGGTGTTGAGGAGTACGTAGGCGTTACGATAGTTTCCAATAAACATGAAGAAATGCGAATAATGCTCACTCAAAAATTGAGACGCGCTTGTACTATTTATGCAGGCAAAGGCGGTTATGGCAGTAGTGGTGAAAGTTTTGATAAAGATATCATCTACACCGTTATCACCCGTTTAGAATTGGCCAAACTTCAAACAGAAATTGACAAAATCGATAGTAAGGCTTTTATTATTATGGGAGTTGTTAAAGATTTAAAAGGTGGCATGATTAAAAAGAAACCTCTAAAAGACAATCATTAAATACATGTCCCAAAAGAAATATTCTATCCAAAACAATCCATTTGTGGTGCCAACAACAGACGGAAAACTAATTAAAGAGCATTTTGGAAATGCCACAGACGGAAATTCCAAAATTAGTATTGCGCATATGACAGCACCTTCTGGTTGGAGCGAACCATTTCAAACACCAGAATTCGACGAGTATACTTTTATCATAAAAGGTAAAAAGCAATTTATTATTCAAGGAGAAACGATTGTTTTAGAGGCTGGCCAATCTATTAAAATTGAAAAAAATACGCGCGTTCAATATTCTAATCCATTTTCAGAACCTTGTGAATATATAGCTATTTGCACTCCTGCTTTTTCAATGGAACTCGTAAATAGAGAGCAAGCTTAAATGGAAAAACTCATACCTAAACTTATTGGAGCTTCCATTAATTTCATTGCTATTTTTTCTCCCATTTATGCGGGAAAACTGTCTATGCAGCTATTTTCTAAACCACGAAAAGGACAGCTTAAACCAAATGAAAGCAATTACTTAAATACGGCAAAACAGCACAAACTACCCTTTGAAGATTTTAACATAAAAGTTTATCATTGGAAGGGTTCGAAAGCTACCATACTTCTAGCTCATGGATGGGAAAGCAACTCTTTTAGATGGAAAGATCTCATTGAAATTTTAACCCAAGAAGGCTTTAATGTTTTGGCACTAGATGCTCCTGCGCATGGTGGCACGGGAAATAAAGAATTTAATGCAATCCTTTATTCTGAATGTATTTATCATGTAGCAGAACAGTATCACCCTCAGATTATAATCGGACACTCCGTAGGTGGAATGGCAACGACCTTTGCATTGAAAAATTATCAAATGAATTCAGTAGATAAAATTCTACTTCTTGGAGCTCCGGACGCCTTTAGTTCAATTCTCACTAACTACGAAAACATAATGGGGTATTCAAAGCGTACAAAACACGGTAATCGATTATATATTCATAAACGCTTTGGTTTCTTTCCAGAATATTTTTCTACTTCAACCTTTGTATCAAATCTAAAGATTGATGCCCTTATCATTCATGATAAAAAGGACAGAATTATCCCTTTTTCTGATGGTATCGATATCAAAAATAGTTACCCAAGTAGTCAATTCATTGAAACAAAAGGTTACGGTCATGGGTTAAAATCAGAAGAAGTTTACCAACACATTCTCAAATTTTTAAAGGCTTAATTGTATTTTTGAAATATGACTGAACCTTTAAAACGTATTAATAAATATTTAAGTGAAGTTGGGTATTGCTCACGCAGAGAAGCGGATAAGCTTATTGACGCCGGTAGAGTTACCATAAATGGTGTTGTTCCAGAAATGGGCACCAAAATTGCACCAACTGATGTTGTTGCCGTGGATGGTAAAACGGTTTCTAACACCAAAGAGTCGTTCGTGTATTTGGCATTTAATAAACCTGTAGGTATTGTTTGTACTACCGATACGTCAGTTGAAAAAGACAATATAATTGACTTTATTAGTTATCCTAAACGTATTTTTCCCATCGGAAGATTGGATAAACCTAGCGAGGGTTTAATTCTACTAACTGATGACGGCGATATTGTAAACAAAATTCTTAGAGCCAGCAATAACCATGAAAAGGAATATATAGTAACTGTTGACAAACCAATTTCACAAACATTTATTGATAGAATGTCTAGTGGAATTTATTTGGAAGAATTAAAACAAAAAACTAAAAAATGTAAAGTTGAAAAACTCAACACTTATAAATTCAAAATCATTCTAACCCAAGGCTTAAATCGTCAAATTCGAAGAATGTGCGCTTATCTAAATTATGAAGTACAAACTTTAAAACGGGTTAGAATAATGAACATAAAATTAGACACCCCGATTGGCAAATATAGAGAACTGACTCCTGAGGAATTCGAAGAGTTAAACCACCTCATTAAAGACTCTTCTAAGATATACAAACCTTTTAGAAGAACACGTAAATCTTAAAACTATGTCACAATTATTTGCTAAATAAAAAGCGTAATTCTAACCGTGCCTCTCCCTTGCAAGCAAAGTATTTTTTAACAACATAGCAATAGTCATTGGCCCTACACCTCCAGGAACTGGTGTAATATAACTCGCTTTTTTGCTTACACTTTCAAACTCTACATCACCAGCTAATCGATAACCATTCTTCTTGGTTTGGTCTGGTACTCTAGTAATTCCAACATCAATTATAACTACATCCTCCTTAACCATATCACCTGTTAGAAATTCTGAAATACCAATAGCCGCTACAATAATATCAGCCTCTTTAGTGATTTCTTTTAGGTTTTTAGAACGACTATGCACTACTGTAACCGTAGCATCTCCAGCTGGACGCTTTTGACTCATTAAAATACTCATTGGGCGCCCAACGATATGACTACGTCCCATTACTACAACATTTTTACCAGAAGTTTCAATTTGGTAGCGCTCCAACAACTCCATAATTCCATAAGGCGTAGCTGGCAAGAATGTTGGCAAGTCTAAAGCCATTCGGCCAACGTTTGTTGGATGAAATCCATCCACATCCTTATCAGGATCGATAGCCATTAAAACCTTCTGCTCGTCTATTTGATCTGGCAACGGCAATTGTACGATGAAACCATCAATATCATCATCAGTATTTAAACTATGAATTTTTTCTAAAAGTTCCTCTTCTGAGGTGTACTCGGGCATTTCAATAAGTGTCGATTTAAAACCGATACGTTCACAAGCCTTTACTTTTGCGTTTACGTAGGTCATACTCGCACCATCTGACCCCACTAAAATCGCAGCTAAATGCGGAACTTTTTCTCCTTTAGAAATCATGGATTGTACATGATCTGCAATTTCGTTTTTTATATCGTTACTTACTTTCTTTCCGTCTAGTATTGTCATTTTTATAGAGTTTTCAGTCGCAGTCGCAGTCTCAGTTTCTTACTCTGATGGTTTACTCTTGCGTTAATACAGTTTTCAGTTGCTGTTTACAGTTTCTTACCCATGCGCATTATTAGTTCTAAACTTTAACACCAAATTTCTCTGGATGGTTAATCATATAGTTAATTAGCTTTCCTATTTCGTTTCCTTGACTTGAAAATTCAGAATGAATTTCTTTTGAAATATATTTACATTCCAAAGCAAAATCTAACCAAGTACTTGTTTCAGAATTCTCACCATCTGCATCAGTCAGTTTACTGATAAAATGTTTTGGATATTTTCTTTTTCTATAAGCCTCAGATAGATTGGCACAAACCGATCTTGAACTTCTCCTGATTTGATCAGTCAAGGAATATGTTTCCTCTTTTGGAAAAGACTTTGAGACATCAAAAATTGACATTGACAATTCAAAGGCTTTCTTATAAGCTAATAAATCTTTAAAATCCATAAACGACTGGAAACTGAGACTGAGACTGCCAACTAATTAGCGCATATTCTTCATCATCTGCATCATCTTCTTACCGCCGCCACCTTGCATCATCTTCATCATTTTACTCATTTGGTTGAATTGCTTTAATAACTGGTTCACTTCCTGAACAGAAGTTCCTGAGCCTTTAGCAACTCTCTTTTTTCTACTCGCATTAAGAATGGATGGATTTGTACGCTCTTTTGGTGTCATAGAATGAATGATAGCTTCTATACCTTTAAAGGCATCATCATCAATATCGACATCTTTCATCATTTTTCCAGCTCCAGGAATCATACCAATAAGGTCTTTCATATTCCCCATTTTCTTGATCTGCTGAATTTGCTTTAAGAAATCATCAAATCCAAATTGGTTTTTGGCAATTTTCTTTTGCAATTTTCTAGCTTCTTCTTCATCAAATTGTTCTTGGGCACGTTCTACTAAAGATACCACATCTCCCATTCCCAAAATACGATCTGCCATACGAGATGGATAGAACACATCAATAGCCTCCATCTTCTCACCTGTACCGATAAACTTGATAGGTTTATTTACAACCGATTTAATGGAAATTGCCGCACCACCACGCGTATCACCATCTAATTTGGTAAGGATAACACCATCAAAATTCAAGATATCATTAAAAGCCTTCGCAGTATTCACTGCGTCTTGACCTGTCATGGAATCCACTACAAACAAAGTTTCTTGTGGTTGAATAGCTTTATGAATGTTTGATATCTCGGTCATCATCGCTTCGTCTACAGCTAAACGACCTGCGGTATCAATAATTACTACATTATGTCCGTTAGCCTTTGCATGCGCAATACCTGCCTGAGAAATTGCCACAGGATCATTATTACCTCTATCACTAAACACCTCAACACCAATTTGATCTCCAACCACATGCAACTGATCTATAGCAGCAGGACGATACACATCACAAGCTACCAATAGAGGCTTTTTGGTTTTCTTATTTTTAAGATAATTAGCAAGCTTACCAGAAAACGTAGTTTTACCAGAACCTTGTAAACCAGACATTAAAATTACACTTGGCGTGCTGGATAAGTTAATTCCCTCAGCATCACCACCCATTAACTCGGTAAGCTCGTCCTTAACGATTTTTACCATCAACTGCCCAGGTTGTAACGTGGTTAATACGTTCTGCCCCAATGCTTTTTCCTTTACTTTATTGGTAAATTCTTTGGCAATTTTAAAGTTAACATCGGCATCTAAAAGCGCACGACGCACTTCTTTTAAGGTTTCGGCTACGTTTACCTCGGTAATACTACCATGGCCTTTAAGAACGTGTAAGGCTTTATCTAGTTTATCGCTTAAATTATTGAACATATCTATTAGTCTTCAGTCACAGTGTTCAGTGAACAGACTGTTTTTGATTAATTTTTTATGAACTGCAAAAATAGCGAAATATTTGGTTTTTATGTGGTTGAATTGGTGTTTTGCCTACCTAATTTGAATGCATATTTTAAGTGTAATGACACTTGATTTTGTAAAATTTTCAACTATCTTCGTTTGACAGTGAATATAACCCACTTGTACTCAATTTGATTCAGTTTTACAAAACCGGATAGTCGTGAACACGTTGGCAATAATTAAGACTAAATGAGAAACCTTCTGATTTTGTTAGTATTTTTCTCTTTCAACAAACTTATTTGTCAGGAAATAATTGACATGAAAGAAGTTTACGTTAAGAATGACTTAGTTTACAAAATTGCCGACGATAAACTTTTTACTGGTACTGCCCAAAGTAAACGGAAAAATGGACATTTAGTTTATGAAGAAGAATACGAAAATGGAATTATTTTGTCAAGTTACTTATACTTTAATGGAAAAGAAAAAAAAATTTCGAATAAGTCAATATACAATCGGAATAAACCATTAGTTCTTTCCAAGGAATATGCTTATGACCTTAAAGGAAAAATTTTCGAGATAACTACTTACAACGAAGATGGTGTAAAAATACTTTATGAGCAATTTACAAATGGAAAAGTTAGTTATAGTTGTCAATATTTAGGAAAAAAGAAACACGGACTTGAATTAGGGTATAGAAATGGAGGAGAAAAAATGACTTCTCGATGTGAATATATTAACGGAAAGAAAAACGGAACTGAATACTGTCTAAAAGAAGATGGAACGGAAATCAAAAAACAATATAAACTCGGAAAAAGAATAAAATAACAATTGCCAATAATGTAGAAAAATAATTGCTTGGTCTGCGCTTACTCGGAAAATCTTGCGGATTTTCCTTTAGTTTGTCTACTTTTGCTAAATTAGGTACTAAACCATGCAACTATCCTTACACCAAACAATCAAACCAACCTTCACAAAAAGACTTTAAACAGATTGGTTAAAGAACTCTATCAGCAAACAGACCCGCGTTAGGGATTGCAGTGGCATCCTTTTTGCGGAGCTTTAGTTGGTAAAATTATCTAAGTTAAAACGACTGCCTTCAAAAAAGACGAGATCCCGAATCAAGTTCGGGACGCTTCGCGAAAAGATATAACCCTTCGACTACGCTCAGGATAAACTCCAAGCCCGACCCCTTGTGGGTAACGCCCGAAAATAAACCTTTAGCAACCTATGAGATCCCGCTCTTCAGCAATTAATAAAGTCCTGAATGCTTTTGAGCCCGCTCTTAAACGGGATTTGTTCAACCATCAAACTTGAGTGCGTTCCAAGAACTTCTCAAGTTTGGGTTTCACTAAAAAAAGGCTGCTAAATATTAATTTAACAGCCTTTATGGAGGGGCCCTAGTTAACTAACCTACAAAACGAATACGTAAGACGCCCTCCTATCAACCAAAAGCAATTTCTCTTTTTCAAATATGTTTTATTGAACGTTTTCTAGAATTAATCTGCGCACAATTTCGCCATTAGCATCGTATTGTTTTAGTTCAATTTCTGATGGACTTGTTTCCACTACTTTCCATCTGTGTTCTAAAAGCGTCATTGGTGCCGCATCGGTTCTAAAATTCATTCCTAGGTTTATTCCATCGTTTCTGTATGCAAACCACGACCCGAAGTAGTTATTACCTTGTCCTTCTGCCAGTATTTTACCGTTTTGCAAGAACGCTATTACAATGCCTTCAAAATTCTGAGTTAAATCAGCATCCATTTCCATATAGGATCCTACTTTCCAATTGCCATCTCCTAGTAAGAATCCAAAGTCATCCGCTTGAAAGTCTGGGCATCGTCTTCTTAACACAAAGGCGTTGTTCTCGTTAGAGAGTTTGATTAAATCTTCTCTCAAGAAGGTGATTAACCACTGTAATTTTAAATCTGGTCGTCCTTCTAAATTAATTTCTAAACCTATACCACCTGGTCTAACCAATACTTCATAAGTACCTTCTATCAATTCTCCTTCTACTCTAATTTTAACTACATTATCATCAAAGAATTTTAATGGTGTACCTATATAGGCATTTTGTCTGTGCTCGTTATTAACTCTTAAGGTATCTACTCTCCAGAAACATTCTTTCAAGAAGTTCTTGACACGCTCTTTTGTGATATCAATGATGACATCGCAGTTTCTTTTAAGGATAATTTTATTCCCTCCTTGCTCGAAAACTTTAATTTTTCCATCTTCAAAGTCATATAATAACCATCTTAGGGTAAAGTCTGCTAAATTAGCAAACTCCATATCTAGAACTATGCCTCTTCTGGTGCGCTCTAATTCCCACTCGCCAGTTAATATATCACCGTTTCTAGAACGCATGGTTACTACATTATCATCTTTAAAATTGATAGCGTATTGCACATACTGATCCGTGCTATTTGTACCATCTCTATTAAATTCGAATACGATCCACGGACATCTTTTTAAATAATTCTCTAAACGTTCTTTCGAAAAATCGTTGTCCTCACAACTGTCTTTCGCTTCTTTTATGATACGTTTTAATTGCTCGTTATTTTCGGCTGTTAAAACAGTACCATCCTTTAGTACCATATTTACAGGAAAGTTTAAGCTTGCAATAAATTCTGAATTTCTAACACGCTTCATAAACCTGTGTAACTGTCTTTTGTTTTCAATATCTACAGTTTCAATTACTTCAAAATCTGCATCAAATACTGAAAATGCAATTGGGTATTGAAAATCGATACAACGAATTTCTTCTTCCTCATCATCATCGTCATCATCACATTCTGCGATAAACTCTGATAATTCATCTACGCTTTCAATAACAATTTCGTCATGATCTGCTGTAATGATAGTTATAGGAAAAATGATATCCAAACGATCTATATCATCCTCAAACTCATCATAAAGCCTTTGTATTCTGGCATAATCTGCTTCGGTATCAATTCTAATTTCAATACCTCTTACTTTAACTACAACTGGTAGCTTAACAGAAATACAACTGGTGGCGTCTATAATATTGTCTTTAGAACCATCATTTTTAGCGGTTGCACTTACTAAAGCAGTAAGCTCAGATTCTGCTACAAGGGTTTCAGCCTCATTTGGAGGAGTAATATCAACTTCCTCCTCCTGACATGAGGTGAATACTAGTAAGGCAAAAAAAGGTAATAATACTAATGTTTTAAATCTAGTTTTCATGGTGTGTGTTTTTGGGTTAAACAAAGCTTTTTGATTATAAAACAGGGCAGTTTTAAAAATTCCTACCCTTCATCTTAAAAAAATTCTAAAAAATTAAATGCGAATTCTAATTCAAAAACGTTAAAACCTTTATTTTAGAGGCACCAACTACCAATACCAATGGCGAAACAATTACATGAAAATATTTGTGAAGAGCGTTTATTTTCATCCATATTTAATAAATACTCTAAAGATTTACACGACTTTTTATACTATAAGTTTGGGGAATTGCTGAACCCAAAAGACAAAGTACAGGAGGCTTTTGTAAAGTTGTGGCAAAATTGCGCGAAAGTATCTCCAGAAAAAGCCAAAAGTTTTGTGTTTACCACCGCAAATAATTTAATGTTGAATGAAGTGGCGCACCAAAAAGTGGTGTTGAAGCATCAACAAACATCTAAACCTAAAATGAGTACCAATGAAAGTCCTGAATTTTTAATGCAGGAGGCAGAATACAATGATAAACTGCAACGGGCTTTAGCGAATTTAACAGAACCACAACGTGTGGCATTTATGATGAATCGCGTTGAAGGAAAACGCTTTAAGGAAATTGCTGAACTATTGGATATTTCTACAAAAGCTGTGGAGAAACGTATTTATGGGGCTTTGGTGAAGTTGCGGAAGGAGATTAAGGAGTTGTGATGGAAGACAGGAGACAAGAGTCAGGAGACAGGAAAAAATAGTTAATTGATATGTTCTTACTAGAAGTTTTTGGGAAAATATTTATTGAATTGATATTTGAAGGTATTATTCTTGGACTTTATAGACTATTAAAAAGAGTTTATGTATATCTAAAAACCAGATTATTTGGTCGAAAACACTTCATAGAATGATGTTGAAAATTAAATTCATTTTAGCCCTATTAATACCTTTGTTTGGTTTTTTGCAAGATTTATTAAATGTAGCAGTTCAAGATAAATCAAAGATTATTAATCAAAAACCCTTTAAATTTAAACTAAAAGAAGGGAAATGGGAAATGAAATATAGAATGGAAAGTTTATCTGAAAGAACTTTAAAGTATCCCAATTCTTATAAACTAACCGACACATCGGTAGTGGTTGAATTATGTAAAAACTCAAAAAAACAAGATTCAAAAAATTGGTCTCAAGAAGAATTTAAAAATGTTTTTATAACTGAAGACTCGAAATTTCTTAATTTCAAAGAAATAAGAACCAATTTAAGACTGGAAGAAAGACAGGAAATAAAAAAACTTAGAAAACAAGTCAACTCTTATAACTTTAATAGAAGAAGTTGGAGAGACTTCCCATTATCACTTTCTAGACCTATTTATACTAACAACGGCAAATACGCTTTAATAGCTTTTAAATACGGCAATGAAAGGGGTGAAATTGTAAATTAAAAAAAAGCGAAGAGACATTGGCTAGCGTTGGCGCTATTGAGGGTTGGTGGTATTAACAATAAGGTTTTTTAATTTTTTTAAACCAAGGGTAGGAAAAAACAAAAGTAACCTGTTATATAATTGAATAACGAGAAGATGGACAGAGAAGTACTCATACTAAAATGGTTAAATAACGATCTAAACGATCAGGAATTTAAGGCGTTTAAAGCTCTTGAAGATTATGAGGATTTAGTGAAGTTAGACCAAAATTTGCAAGGGTTTAAGGCAGATACTTACGATTCTGAAACAGAATTGCAAAACGTGTTATCTACTATTAAAACGGAGCAAACACCAAAAATCCATTGGTTAAAACCACTAATGCGAGTTGCTGCTGTTATTGCTATTTGTTTTAGTGTGTATTATTACACTACTACTTTAGACTCAACTGTTTCAACAGAAATAGCAGAGGTAAAAACTGAAATTTTACCAGATGCATCTACCGTTTCCCTCAACGCAAAGTCGTTGTTAGCGTATAACAAAAATGACTGGAAAACACAGCGCGATGTAGAGTTGCAAGGTGAAGCCTTTTTTAAGGTAGCCAAAGGGTCTTCATTCAACGTAAAAACAGCATCAGGAACCGTTACCGTTTACGGTACGCAGTTTAATGTAAAGCAACGCGATAATTATTTTGAAGTGGTTTGCTACGAAGGATTAGTTGGAGTGACATACAACGATAAAGAAACAAAATTAAAACCTGGAGATAGCTTTGTAGTTATAGATGGGAAATTAATTGCTAAAGAAAAAGAATACCGTTCTTCACCTTTATGGCTGGACAACGAAAGTGAGTTTAAAAGTGTACCGTTTAAACAAGTTGTGGCAGAATTTGAAAGACAGTATGATGTTGAAATTACATTAGTAAATGTAGATTCCACACAACTATTCACAGGATCGTTTACTCATGAAAATCTAGATGTGGCATTAAAATCAATTGCATTACCTTTACACGTAACGTATAGTAAAGACAACAATTCGATTATCTTAAAACGTGAATAGAAAAGGGCTTTTTTGTCTTTTAAGCATCTTATTTTTTTTGAATGGTTTAAACGGTTTTTCGCAAACCAATCAAAAAACACAGCCTCTTGTTGCTGTTCTTAAAATTCTATCACAACGTTATGACATTAGTTTTTCGTACGCAGATGAGACGGTTTCAAATTTAGAAGCTATCCTTCCAGAAGACACCCTTACACTTGAAGATGCATTGTATGATCTGGAGCTTGAGACTGGTTTAAAATTCAACATTTTAAACGAGCGCTTTGTAACTATTACCAAGCGTAAAAAAGGTGATAAAACTATTATAAGGGAGCAACTTGAAGAAGTTGTAATTAATAACTACTTAACGTCTGGTATTACAAAACTGAATGATGGTTCACTAACCGTAAAACCAGAACAATTCGGTATTTTACCTGGTTTAATTGAACCTGATATTCTGCAAACTATTCAAGCATTACCGGGAGTTTTTAGTGTTGAAGAGTCGGTATCAAACATTAATGTTAGGGGTGGTACACACGACCAAAATCTGATTCTTTGGGATGGTATTAAAATGTACCAATCTGGACACTTTTTTGGGTTAATTTCGGCATTCAATCCTTACACTACAAAAAAAGTAAACGTTTCAAAAAATGGAACACGAGCTCGATTTGGCGATGGTATTTCAAGCGTTATCGATATGCAATTGTCTAATGAAATTGACAATGAATTTTCGGCAGGTGCGGGGTTCAATTTAATTAATGCACATGCTTATGCGAAAATACCTTTATCCAGTAAAACCGAGCTACAACTATCTACCAGACGCTCCATAACCGACCTGCTCGTTACACCAACATACGACCAATATTTTAAGCGCGTTTTTCAAGATTCCGATTTATCAAATAATGCAGCCAACGATAATATTATTTCTCAGAATGAAAATTTTTCGTTTTACGATATTACCGCTAAATTCTTATATGATATTACTAAAAAAGATAGATTACGTCTGCATTTCATGAATATTAATAATAGCTTGAATTATGAAGAAAGTTCAACTATAAATGATAGGAACGAAGCCTTAAACAGCAGTTTATCACAACAAAATTTTGCCTATGGTCTTACGTATACAAGAGACTGGAATAGTGATTTATCAACAACTGCACAGCTGTATATTACCAATTATGATTTAGATGCTACTAATTTTGACATCATAAATAATCAGCGTTTAATACAGGAAAATGAGGTTTTTGATGGATCTGGTAGACTAGACATCAACTACACACTCAACACCAATTTCAAATTCAACCTTGGTTATCAATTTATTGAAGTTGGTATTAGTAATTTAGAAGATGTTAATAATCCTAACTTTAGAAGTTTTATAAAGGATGTTATAAGAACTAACTCGGTATATGCAGAAAGTGCCTATTTATCAAATAATGCCAAAACACGATTAAATATTGGGGCAAGAGCTACTCATTTAGATCAGTTTAATGATATTTTAATTGAACCTAGACTAAATTTTAGTCAGCGTTTTTTGAATAATTTCCGCTTGGAAATTTTAGGTGAATTGAAAAGTCAAACCGCTACACAAATTATAGATTTACAGAATGATTTTTTAGGTATTGAAAAACGGCGTTGGATACTATCAAACAAGAGAACAGACATTGAAGTTCAAAATGGCAAATCGCTTTATCCAGTGCCCATTGTAAAAAGCAAACAAGCATCGGCTGGAATTCATTATAACCAAAACAAGTTTTTGGTGAGCGCCGAAGCTTTTATAAAACAAGTTGATGGCATTACGACACGTAGCCAAGGTTTTCAAAATCAATATCAATTTGAATATGCCATCGGAAGTTATGACATTAAAGGCGTTGATGTTATTATCAACAAACAATTTAGCAATATTGTAAGTACTTGGTTAGGCTATTCTTACAGTATTAATGACTATACATTTACTGATCTTAATGACTGGCAACCATTTCCTAATAACGCCGATGTGCGACATGCATTAAGTTTTGCTTCAACCTATACTTATGGCGATTTTAAACTAGCATTAGGTTTTAACTGGCACACTGGCCGACCTTTTACACTGCCAACCGAAACTATTAGCGATAATAACACTATAGTTTATAATGCACCTAATGCTGCAAACTTAACCGACTATATGCGAGCCGACCTATCAGCTACTTATAATTTCGATTTGTCTCAAAATGGTATTCGCGCTAAAATTGGTGCTTCCTTATGGAATGTATTAAACAGAGAAAATATTCTAAACACATATTATACTCTCGATGATGATAATAACATTAATAAGGTTGAAAATCAATCGCTTGGTATTACCCCAAACATAAGTTTTAGAGTGGTGTTTTAAAAACAAAAAGCCGCAACAGTGTTGCGACTTTTGTTTCATATTAATTAGTAGCTAATTACTTCTTAACCACTACTTTTTTATTAACTGTTCTGTAATCTGATACAAAGTTTACAATATACATACCTTCAGACAATCCGTTGGTATTGATTGAAACACTGCCTGATTCTAAAGCTTCCGCAGACCCATTCATAATCAGTCTTCCTCTTGCATCAACAATATTGTAATCCATTTGCTCTTTATCAAATAATCTAATTTCAACATTTAAGCGATTGGCAACTGGATTCGGATAGAATCTTACTTCATCGTTTTGATCGATAAACGACGCTTCAAATTCCTCGTAGCTATTAAACTCGGCTACATATCCAGCTAAGTCATCATCATCAGGATTAGATTTATCTGATCTATTCTTATTATTAGCTCTATACTTGTTGAAGAAGTAACAGAACCATTTTGAACCGATAACTAAATTTATAGCTCCTCTAACATCTAAAGAAGCACAAATATTGTTTTCTTCTACCAAATGCAACACATCAAACCCAGTTGTTTCTCCAAGCTGAACCACGCTTAAGTCTAAGGTATTAGGGTTGTACACTAAACTATGAATTCTAAAGAAACCTTGATGATTTACAGTGAATTCTGGTGTAGCTGAAACATCCAAAATAGTTAGCGAAAATGCATCTGTTAACACATACAATTGGCTATAGCCATCTGGAATATAAGGGTGCTGATAAAACTCTGCGTACAATGTTGCTTCACCGCCACTTAAACAAGAGATTGGTTTTGGCGAATACATTTTCCCTGAAAAGGCTTTACATTCTTCAGCTTCAACATGAATAGGAGCACCTGCCACATCTAATGATGCGCATAACTCACCGCCACCTTGTACTAAAAGACTATTAACATCAAAACCAGTGGTTACGTCTGGAACTACAACACTTAAATCCAAACCTGTAGGATATACAAGCGTGTGAATAGTGTAATTACCTGCTTCTGTTACCGTAAACTCAGGTGCAGCCGCTACTTGACGAATCACCAATTCTTCACCTTGTGTTAACACATGCAATACTGAGTAGCCGCTTGGAACATTTGCATCATTATTTGGATAAGCAGAAATCATTGCTGATCCACCAGATAATGCTACGTTAGTTTCAATAGCCGTTAATGTTCCAGCATCTGGATTTGTGATATGTATTGGTGCACCTGCTACATCTAATGCGGCACATAATTCACCACCACCTTGTATTCACAAAGCATTTACATCGAAACCTGTGGTAACGTTTGGAACAACAACACTTAAATCTAATCCTGTTGGATATACAAACGTATGTATTGTAAACTGTCCCCCATCTTCAACTGTAAACTCTGGAGTTTCTGATACTTGACGAATAATTAGTTCTGACCCTTCTGTAAGAACATACAGTATGGAGTAATCCATCGGCACTACGGCGTCGTGATTTGGAGTTGCTGAAATCATCGTCTCTCCTGTTGAACATACCTCAGTTGAATTTGCTGTTAATGTTCCTGCGCTTACTTCACAAGTGGTTGTAGGTTCTTCTACATACACTGGGGCGCCTGCTACATCCAATGATGCACATAGTCCGTTATCTATAACGATGTTCAGTACATCTACGCCCGTGGTCTCTGATCCTACAACACTTAAATCCAAGAAGTTTGGACTTCCTTCTCTACCATCATATACCAACGTATGAATGGTGTACATGCCTGGTTCCATTACACTGAATACCGGTGCTTCCGCATTTACGCCCTTGATCAATAGGTTATCGCCCATCGTCAACACGAAGATCTTGCTGTAGTATTCTGGTACTGTTGGCATGTCACCTGGGGTAGCGCTGATCTCAACGCTATCGCCTACTAAAGTTACCTTGTCGGCTGTAGCATGTAACGTTCCTGCGTC
>JBMHCT010000031.1:0-12514 GCA_049889775.1 Jejuia sp. | reverse complement strand
GGACTCCGGAAATGGGCATATGGCTGCAATGTTAGGTGTAAAGGTTATAACCATTTGGGGTGTAACACATCCATATGCTGGTTTTGCGCCATTCCATCAACCAGAGGATTATGCAATAACTGCAGATAGGAATCAATTTCCACTAATCCCTACTTCTATATATGGGAATAAGTACCCAGAAGGTTACGAGAAAGTGATTTCCAGTGTTTCACCTATTCAAGTCATTGAAAAAATAAAGCAAGTATTGACTTAATTTAACTTGAATATGGAATGATAATCGTTATTATTTGCAACGAAAATTAATTTATAATTTTTTGCTTTAAGAGACACCATATTTCTAACATCGGTATCAACAAAAAACCCTGATTTTAAATGAGAAAGCGACTTGAAATTACCTTTGCCATTATTTAACAAAACTACTCCTATTCCAGAATCTGCTCTCGTAGTTTCAACTTCAGATTGAAAATTATTACCGGCCATTATAAGATCTTTTAATCCATCTCCATTAATATCTTCAAATAATATACTATTAATCGGAGAGGTTTGAGCTTCTATGGCAAATGGTTGGAAGACAAAATTATCGCCTTCATTAATAAATATTCCAGATCTAAATTCATTGGCCTCGTAATGCAATGCATTTTTAATACCAGGACCTATAATTCCTTCAATATCTCTATTGGCAAAATCCTCATAGCTTCTAATTTTTGCTTGGAGATGCGGCATTTGTTGTGCGGTACATCCTTTACCACGAACAGGAACTTGTTTGTCGTTATAGTATTTTGCTAAAAACACATCTTGAGAGCCATTATAGTCGAAATCTGATGTGTAAACATGAAAAGGTTTTTCCTCTGAAGCGTGGAATTTATAATTTAAACCTAAGTTTCCTGCAATAATATCATTGTCACCATCTCCATCAATATCTGTAACACATAACCTATTCCACCAGCCTTTTTTATTTAAAAGTGTCTTGTATTTATCGGTTTTTTCCAATTTGCCAGAATCATTTAAGAACACCTCAATTCCCATCCATTCACCTGTAACTATCAAATCTAAATCGTTGTCAGAATCAAGATCTAACCATTTGGCATCGGTTACCATACCAATATTTTCAAGACTAGGTGCCAGTGTTGAGACATCGTTTTTAAATGTTCCATTAGTATTAATTAATAACTGGCTCTTGGGAGCATGGGGGTAGGCGGATGGTATTACACGTGTACCAACAAAAAGATCTAGATCTCCATCATTATCAATATCTGCAGGTATGGCAACGGATCCTGCTGAATATATTTGAGGTAGTTGGTTAACTTTAGTAAAAATGCCTTTACCATTATTAAGGTATAGCCTATCTTGAAGCATTCTTGGGTTTCTTACAAACTCATAGCTTCCACTTACTACATATAGATCTAAATTACCATCGCCATTGGCATCAAAAAATGTTGCGCCTGTATCCTCATTTTGCTTGTCTTTAAGAAATATGGACGAATTGGTTTCTTTAAATTTACCAGTTGTCAAACCGACCAACAACTTTCCTGGTTGTCCATGTCCGCCGCCAATATAAATATCATCAATCCCATCATTATTAATATCTCCTTTTGCTAAAGCAGGACCGGTTTGAGATAGTTTATGAGGCAAGAGTACTTGCAAGTCATAATCATTAAAATAAGGGTCTTCGTGTTTGTTATTAAAAGCAAGTTTTTCAAATATTTTAGGTTGATCTATAATGTTTTTTTCTGAAACTAATTTTGCTTCATTGTAATCAATGGTAAGTGTTTTATTTGCATCAACATTATTTAAAGTTTGAACTTTACCATCTTGCCATTGTATCTCTAATTTTGGAATTTGATCAATTTCACCCAAACCAAAATGTAATCTATTAGAAACAGCAGATAAGAACCCGCGAGTGTTAAAGAGTTGTCTCGATATTGTTACGCCATTTTCTAGTTGAATACTGGCTTTAGTACCTATACCAAATTTATTTGTAGAAGGGCCATTAAATACTACGTTTAAAAAATCACCAGAATTTTCTTCAACAGAATTATTTTTTAAAATAGTAGCTTCATCATTAATATTATTAACTACAATATCTAAATCACCATCGTTGTCTAAATCTGCATAAGTAGCACCATTTGAAAAAGTAGGAGTAGTATCAAACCATGTATCTGATGTATTTTCAAAAGTTAAATTGCCATTGTTTTTAAAGAAATAGTTTGTTAACTTTTGTTGAGGTAGCATTTTAGCAAAACTTAAAAAATCTTCTTTAGTTGGTTTTCTATTGTTTTTTCTAAGTTCATCTAAAATGCGTTTATTAGAGTCTCTATCAATCACATCACGGTAAACCCCATTTGTAACATATATATCGTTAAGGCCATCTAAATCAAAATCGGCAGAAAGTAATGCCCAACTCCAATCAGTATCGCCAATTCCAGCCATTTTAGATATTTCCCTAAAAGTACCATTACCATTATTTAGTTGCAGCATGTTATGCATATATTGGTAATGATAGCCGTTTGCTGTCATTTTTTCGAATTGATTAACAGATGTCATACCCATGGTAGTTTTAGATCTTACATAATCTTCGGGATTCATATCAAGTGTCAATATATCCAAATAGCCATCATTATTTACGTCAGCTATATCACCTCCCATGGTGTTAAATGCCATATGTTTTACAACCTCTTCGCGTTTTTCTGAAAATGTACCATTGCCATTATTAACAAACACAAAATCAGGCATGTTAAAATCATTATTAATATAAATATCTAACCATCCATCATTATTAATATCAAGAACTTGCGGGTTTAGACCGAATGCCATTTCTGGTAAAATTCCAGCTTTAATTGAAACATCCGTATAGTGTCCTGTGCCGTCATTTTCATATAGTTTGTCGCTGCCTTTTAGACTTATTGTTTTAGGGTCTTTTTGAAGTTGCTTTAAATCAAATACTTCCGTTTGATTTCTATTTACAATATCTGCAGCGTTAGAAATGTATACATCTAGGTCGTTGTCGTTATCATAGTCAAAGAAAATAGCTTGTATCCCTCTATTTGTATCTGCTAAACCAAACTCTTTTGCTTTTTCAGTAAATGTATTATTGCCATTATTTATGTATAGTAGATTTGCAAATCTATTATCACTATCAATCCAGCCACCTCTACAAATATAAATGTCTAAATAACCGTCGTTATTAATGTCCACAAATGAAACCCCTGTGTCAAAACCTTCTTTATGATGAATCCCAGAAATGTCTGTAATATCCTCAAATTTGAAATTTCCCTTATTTAAATAAAGTTTGTTCTCTTTAGAATTGGAAGTAAAGAACAAGTCTATAAGACCGTCATTATTAATGTCTCCTGAGGCAACACCTCCGCCAATATACATGTAGTTGTACTGGAAATAATTAGCATCTGTTGTTTCGATTAGTTCATTTTTAAACTTGATTCCTGAATCAATTGACTCGACAGAAGTAAAGAGTTTTATATTTTCTTTTTTGGAAATAATTTCATCTTTACTATATTTTTCGTTTTCACATGAATTAAAAGTAAAAGACAGCATGACTAATAAAATAAGTATAGTTTTTGATTTCATAAAGAATATGATTGCTAGTTTTCAGAAATAGAGAAAACAAAATATACTAAAAAACGGCAAGAAATTAATATTCTTACCGTTTTTATTTGACTGAATATTATGAAACTTAATTTGCTAAATTTGGATTAAGATCAACTGCTGCCGCAGGTATAGGAGCGAAATAATTATTGGTGTCCAAACTTCCAATAATTGGGTTGTGTTCTGGAATCGGTGCATTTGGAATGTCTCTAACAGATAGTGCCTCTTCCACTTTCTCTCTTCTTACCAAGTCAAACCATCTCACATATTCTCCAGCAAATTCCCACTTGCGTTCTTCAAAAGCTAAGTCTTCAATAGCTCCAGATGTAACATCAACACTAGGGTCTGGCGTGTTATATGGTAAACCAGCTGCTCTACGTCTAATTTTATTTAATGCTTCCCAAGCCTCTGGAGTAACATTTCCAGACAAACCTGAAGCTTCGGCATAAATCAATAAAATACTTGCATAACGCATAAAAAAGTCATTTCGCTCTGTTTGAAAAGAACCTTGTGGTAAATCACCAATAGGTCCTGTAACCTTAGCAAACACAGGACTCTTTTGAGCATTGAATGCAGTGTAATCAAGGTCAGTTCTATATGTTGCTTCTTTACGTGGTCCTTCCGGAAAATCCTCAAAGAATTTAATTTCAGCAAAAGTCTCATTCCAACCTCCTAAATCAGCAGGTAAGCCTAATCGAGCATATTTTCTGTTGGCTAGACTGTTATTTGGACAACCAGTGGAATTTGTACAGAAAACTTGAGTAAATAAAGATTCTTGATTGAATCTATTTTCAACTTTCCATAAATCTGCACAATTATCCATTAGACCAAAGCCATGTGAAGCAGCGTTATCCATTACTTGTTTAGCACTACTAGCGGCTAACGCATATTTACTTTGGTCTTTCAAAGGGAAACCACCCCAATCCATATAAAGTCTAGCAAGAAGCGCACGTGCGGAACCACTATTTGGCCTTGGAGCACCAGCTTCTACACCAGGATAGATTAATGGAAGTCTTTCTTCTGCAGCAAGTAAGTCAGACTCTATTTGTTCAAAAACTTCTTGCTGGCTAGCTCTTGAAATATCTCCAGGAGGAAATTGCTCGTCACTTATCGGAATTCTACCATGTACTCGAGCCAGTTGATAGTATAATATACCTCTTAAAAAGAAAGCTTCCCCACGATACTGCTGTAATAAGTCTTGATCAACAGCATCCAAGCCTACCAAACCCTCAGATCTCTGAAGGACTCCATTTATATTTGATAATGCAGCATATATTGCATTCCAATTACTTAAAAGTCGGTTATTGGATGATAGCACCGCTCTTTGGTCAAACTCTCTAAAATCAGCTTTATTAAGAGCACGGTGGGTAGTAATGTCATCACCCGCCCAAGCTGGTGCGTAAAATGTAGTCATACGTGCAGCAAGTCCCACACTTCTATAGACCGCGATAATTCCTTTATCCATTTCACCTAAATTACCAAAAGATTCTGGTGGTAAGTTAAATTCAGTTGGATCTGGATCTAGATCAGCACAACTTTGTACAGTAAATAAAACTGTGGTCATCATAAAGAACAAACCTAGAGTAGGTAAGGTCTTTAAAACTGTAATTAATTTAAATGTTTTCATATTTAATTTTCCTTTAAGATAATAATTTTATATCTAATTAAAAAGTGGCTTTTACTCCAAATGTAAATGTTCTAGGATTAGGATAAGCACCAATGTCAATACCTGTTCCTGCATCTTCATTTGTAGCTCTACCTCCTTGGGCTCTTACTTGCGAAGATACTTCCGGGTCGTAGCCACTATAATCTGTTATTAATAATAAGTTCTGTCCACTTGCGTATATTTGGAGGCTATTAAGACCTTTAACAAGACTTTCGTCAAAAGTATAACCAACTTTAAGGTTGCTAAGGCGAACAAAATCACCTTTTTCAACCCAGCGAGAAGAATTTAAAATATTATTTGTACCAGCCCGTGGAAGGTCTGTTTCATTTTCTGGAGTCCATCTATCAAAAGCATCTGGTGCAAGGTAACTTCTGTTACCCCCATTACCTCTTATAGTACCACGAACCTGATTATAAACATCAAAACCATGTGAGCCATTTATAAAGATATTTAAATCCCAATTCTTATAGTTAAAAGTATTATTTAAGCCCCAAGTTAAAGTCGGAAGCCCATTACCAATTGGTCCTAACAAAGGTTCGTTGTCATTATCAGGATCTAAAACAAACCTTTCATCTCCAGGTTGAGCTACTGGATTCCCATCACCATCAGTAGGTATATTATCAGTCGATTTCCAAGTTCCAAGAGCTGTAAAACCATAGAATGTACCAATAGGCTCACCAACTTGTATTAAATCTAGGCTAATACCTTGTCCTCCAATACCATTTACATTTCCAACTATAAAATCCAACCCATCATAAAGTTTGGTAACTTTATTTTTAATGTGAGATACATTGAAGTTAGCGTTCCAGCTAAAATCTTCGCTTCTTATAATATCTGCAGAAATCGACAAATCGATACCTTGGTTATTTACTTCTCCAGCATTTACAAACTCTCTTATACTAGTAGAACCTGGTACGAGTCTTTGAAGTAGTAAGTCTTCGGTGTCTTTATTGAAATAATCAATAGACCCTGTTATTCTACCGTTTAGAAAACCAAAGTCTAAACCTATGTTTGTTTGAACTGTTGTTTCCCAAGTTAGAGAGGTGTTTCCCAATTGCGTTTGTACCACACCATTTTCTACTAAACCTCCACCATTAAAGGAGTAAAATCCTGAAGCGTTAGTCAATGAAAATCTGGCATTTTGGTTGATATTTTGATTTCCAACTTTACCCCAACCAGCTCTTAATTTTAATGTAGATAATGGGCTGTTTTCTACAAACTCAAAACTAGAAAGATTAAGTGCTAAAGCCCCAGAAGGGAAATAACCTGTTCTTGCTCCTTTTTCAAATCTTGAGGATTCATCAATTCTAATGGCTCCGGTTAGATATAGGATTTCATTGAAATTATACTGAGCTCGTCCTAAAATTGAAGAGATAGCATTTTCATTACCATTATTAGTAAAGTTTTCGGCAGTACCGTCGTCTGTCAAATAAAAGCTTTGTACATTTTGATCTTGCGTATTGTACCCATTAGAAAGTCCACGATTACCTTGAAATTCGTAAACCCCTGTTAAATCTAAATTATGTTTTCCGAAACTATTATTGTAGTTTAAAATATTACTAACCTGATGAAAAGTATTTCTGAAGTTATTATAACCAATATTGTTAAAGCCGATAAGGTCATAATCTCCTTCAACGCGAATAGATTCTGTATTAGTATGTACAGTAGTAACAGCTCCAATTAAGGTATAACTAAGATGATCCGTAAACTTGTATTTACCATTTAATGTAACATTTAGTCTATCTGAGAAAACATTATGATCACTTAACTCCAATCTCCTTACTGGGTTGAAGTTGTTATTAGCAACTTCTCTCGGAGACCTTAGTATATAATTTCCATTTTCGTCACGAACTGGCGCTGTAGGGTCTCAGGTAATAGCTCTAAGAATTGAACTACCATCAGCTGTACCAAAAGCATCTTGATCATTAACAGTTTTTTCTCGAGAAGCTGTTACATTTGCAGTAACACTAAATTTATCACTAAATTCTTTAGATAAGTTTGATCTGAAAGAGTATCTTCTATATTTTGAGGTAATAAGTGTTCCTTCCTGTTCAATAAAGTTACCCGAAAGGAAATATCTCATTTTATCTGCACTACCTCCACTTACAGATAATTGAGTGTTATTTGTAACTCCAGTTTGAAATATTAAATCTTGGTATCGTATAGGGTTGGCTTCAAAATCAGCTATTTGTGCTGCCGTGTAAGGTGCGTCGGCTGGATTATTTACTGGATTTGCTATAAATTCATCATTTTCTAATTGTGCAAATTGAGCTGAACTTAAAGTTGGTATTCTTTTCGTTATATTAGAAATTGAAATAAATTGATCTATTGAAACTTTAGCTTTACCTGATCCTTTTTTGGTTGTAACTAGGATTACACCATTTGAACCTCTTGAGCCATAGATGGCCAAAGCGGAAGCATCTTTTAAAACCTCCATAGATTCAATATTGTTCGGGTTAATGGTTCTTAAATCACCACCAAAAACACCGTCAACAACAACAAGCGGGTCATTATTACCAGTCAAAGAATTTACACCACGTATTCTTACTTTTATACCTTTACCTGGAGCACCAGAACCTGCAACTGTTACACCAGCGGCCCTACCTTGTAAAGCATTTTCAACACGAACTACTGGTTGATCTTCGAAAGATTTTGCAGTTACTTGTGCAACGGCACCAGTTAAGTCACTTTTCTTTGCAGTACCATATCCAATAACCACAACTTCGTCTAATTCTGAAGCGTCTTCTAAAAGAGTTATTTTGAGATTAGTATCTGTACCTATTGTTACTGATTTTGTAACATATCCTAAAAATGAGATAACAATAACTTCTCCAGAAGCAGCTTCAATTTTAAAGTTGCCATCAAAATCGGTTACAGCACCTTTTGTTGTACCCTGTACAACTACATTTGCTCCAGGAATACCAATTCCTGCCTCATCTACAACGGTGCCATTTACAGTTTGTTGAGGCTCTTTAATATTAGCGGAAAGAGGTTTGTTAAGGTTAGATTTCAGTATTATTTGTTTATCCAGTACTTCAAAGTCAATATTAGTATTTATAAAAAGCCTATTTAAGATTCTATCAATTTTAGTCTTTTTGAATTTTACTGATACGACTTTTTTATAGTCTACCTCCTTATCATTATACAAAAACTTAAACTCAGATTGCTCTTCGATGGATCTTAACACATTTTGAATGGTTACATTTTCTAGGTCTATCGTAATTTTTGCACTTTGCGAGTAAGAATTCGCATGGATTTGAAAAAGCGATATTAAAAATAAATAGATAGATAGTTTCATTTTTAAATCAAGCTTTAAATAGGGAATACTGCTCCCTAACTTCATTAGAAATTTCATACTTTTGTTTTTTGCTAGTTGATTAAATTTAATTTTTAATTTACTATTTGTAAATCGGGAAATGTTGCAGCATTTTCCGATTTTTTTTAATAGGAATTATGGATCAGTGGTTGGATTTAATTTCTCATATTTTTCGCATTTAGTAGTTTTTAGTTAATAGTAATTTTATTTCCCTCTAGGCTATAGGTAAAAGGATAGTTTTTGCTAAATGATTCTAATACTTGTTCTATACTTTCATAATCAAAAGTTGCTGTAAATTGCTCATTAGCTAAAATTTCATTGTTATTACTTATTTCAACGTTGTAGCGTCTTTCTAATTTCTTTAAAATATTTTTGAAAAGCATATGATCAAACACAGTTCTACCCTCAGTCCATGCTGTATATATTGAAGGCTTGACTGTATTTATAGTTATTTCGCCACTTTTTTTGTCCCATAAGGCTTGGTCATTTGGTTTTAGTATCACCGTTGCTTGATTAGTGGTTTCTTTTAGGTGTCCTATTGCTACAGAGCCTTCTTCTAAAATCGTGGTGATTTTCGAATCTTCAGGGTACGCCATAATATTGAAAATAGTTCCTAAAACTTCCACATACATGTTGTTGGCTTCCACAACAAAGGGTTGATATTTATTTTTTGTGATTTCAAAATATGCCTCACCTTCAAGGTGAACTTTTCTGTTTCCTTCCTTTAAAAATTGAATAGGGTATTTAAGTTTGCTACCAGAATTAAGATGTACTTTTGACCCATCTGCTAATATCACCTTAAGGCTTCTTCCAAATGGAACATTGAGTTCATTGTATACTAAATTACTTGGTATGTTTTGGTTTACTTTTGAGGAATAATCTAGAATGAACTTGCCATTGTTTTCATTAAAAACAGCATTGTTATTAAAAACCTCTTTCTTTTGGGTGTCATTAGTTAGGATAGTTTTGTTTCCATTTGCGGTACTAAGTATAATATCATCCAAAGGAATTGCGGAAATACTACTTTCTTGAGTTCTATTGAAATAGCCCAAATATTGTAAAGATAAATAACCAATACTAACGAATACAATTAAAACAGCTGCCAATTTCGCCAAAGAAAAGTCCCTTTGGGTTTTTCTAATGACACCGTAGCTCACTTTTTCCCAATCCTTTTTTTTAGATTTATTAATTATTTCTAAATGATGTTTCCTTTCACTGATTTCATCATCATTTGTTAAATGATCAACTATATCAACTGCATCACTCTTGGAGAAATATTCTTCTAAATGAGTTGGAGTTAGGTCGTTTGAATCTACTAGCTCTCTAGCTGCTTTTTTTGCTAACCCGAATATTTTCTTTAAATGATTCATTTAATTATATCTCTGCGCACTTTTTAATGTCAAGAACATAGTTATAACGACAAAAAATTGTGAGAGGGTGAAAAAATCTATTGTTTTTTTATGGATTTGTTAAAAAAAACTTCTAAAAAAACAAGAAAGTCAACTATTTGAGGTAGTTAAAAAGCTAGAATAACATTTTGTAGACCCCTTTCAAAAGCGGTCTCAATTTTTGGTAAGCAATTCTTTTTTGGGTTTTCACCGTATTTAAAGAAATAGCAAGTTCCTCTGAGATTTGCTTGTTTTCCAAACCTTTAAGACTTAAACTTATAATGCGCTTACACTTATAAGGCAGTGTATTTACCGCTTCATGCACTAATCTAGATGTTTCTTCAATTAAAACTTGCTTTTCAAAATAAGAATTGGTAGATATTAGTTTTAATGCCTCTATATCAAATACAGCTTTCTTTTTATATTCCTTACTTTTTAGGGTATCTAACGCCTTATTTTTTACTGCCGTATATAGATAAGATTTTAAGAATTCTTCATTATCAAAGCTCATATCCTTATCCCAAATTTTAATAAAAACATCTTGAACTAAGTCTTTGGCCAACTCCAAACTATCGATATATTTTGTAGCAAATAAACATAGGGATGGGTATAAGGAGTTAAAAGTCTTCTTATACAAATCGTAACTTAGTTTTGTGGCGTTAGTTGATTTCAATTGCAGTTGTGAAAAGTATGTCTTAGCTTATACTTTTCGTGTTTATTTAGTTAATTAGTTTCTCAAAAATAGAAAAATACTAATAAATTCAAAGAAAAATGACAAAAATTAAAAACTAGCTGCAAAATAATACGAATTACCTAATTAAAGTCTTAATAATTTGAACTAACCAGACGAAAAAGATCATTAAGTTATGATGCGTTGGCAGTAGCTTATTTGAATTACTCTAAATCTTTTTACAAGCGCAAATTAGAGTATTAATCAACAATTAGTAAAGCGAAAATTAACTTTTTATGGTAATATATTATCTTAACTCACAACAAACTATGTTAAACATCATCATAATCAACAATAATAGTTGTAGACGTTGGGAGTGCTTGACACGTTAAAACTAAACCTTCTGCAACCTCACTTTTAGTTAAAATTGAATTCAGCCTCATTTCCGCACTACCTTCAGTAATTTTAGCCAAACAGCTACTACAAATTCCACCTTGGCAGGAGTAAGGCGCATCCAAATCTTGATCTAAGGCAGCCTCGAGAATGGTTTGTTTAGAAGACATTTCGAAGGTGCTTTCCTCGTCATCCACAATAACAGTTATTTTAGTTTTAGCAGATGTAGAAGTAGTACTTTCAGAAGTTGGTTGCTCGATTGAAGAAGCTTTAAATAATTCAAAGAAAATGCGATCGTCTTCTATATCGTGTTCTGTTAGAACATCTTTTACTGTGTGAATCATAAGTTCTGGACCGCAAATGTAAAAGGCGTCAACTTCAATATCTTTATGCTTGTTTTTAAGGACATAGTTTACAGTACTTTTTTCAATCCTGCCAAAAATGGCATTGTCCTCATCGGTTTGACTGAATAGAAATTGAATTGAAAATCTATCCTGATATTGATGTTGCAACTCCAAAAGTTCATTTAAAAACATGGTGTCCTTTAATGTCTTGTTGCCGTAAACTAGGATGACCTTACTATGTATTTCTTCTTTAAGGGCGCATTTTATAATGCTTAAAATGGGAGTTATGCCACTACCAGCTGCAAACAATGCTATGTTTTTAGTCTTTTTATCATTTGCCTCGAAAATAAAACGACCTTTTGGGGATCCAACTTCTATGGTTTCCCCAACGCGAAGTTCACTATTGGCGTAAACAGAGAACGTACCATTAACAACTTCTTTAACAGCAACTTTTAATTCTTTACTGTTTGGTGCAGTACAAATAGAATAATCACGTCTTATATCTTCCCCGTTAATTTCAGTTTTCAGTGTAATGTATTGCCCTGCTTTAAAACGAAATTCATCTTTCAAGTTTTCAGGAACATTGAAACTAATACTTACTGATTTTTCGGTTTCTTGAGCAATATTTTTAACCGAAAGCTTATGAAATCCAGACATATGTAATTTTTTGTCAAAAGTACGGAAGGGATAACGGTTATGCCACGAATATTCTAAAAAAATTAATACATAAGATTTATATACATATAAATCTTATGTATATTTGTTACCATGAAAAACACCAGTTTATTCAAGGGAAGTCTCGTTACAATAGTTTTAAAGCTACTTAATGAGAATGATGCTATGTATGGTTATGAAATCACGCAAAAAGTGAACGAGATTACTAACGGTGAATTGCAAATAACCGAAGGAGCGTTATATCCATCGCTTCATAAATTAGAAGCCAAGGGTTTGGTTTATGTAGAGTTTACCAAAGTAAATAATCGTATGAGGAAATATTACAAATTAACCGAATTAGGCACGCAAGAGACAGTTTTAAAATTAGCTGAATTAGAGAAATATATCAAAACTATGAGGGCACTGGTAAATCCAAAGTTTAGGAACATCGAAAATTAAATTATGTTAATACCTGTAACA
>JBMHCT010000030.1:0-129294 GCA_049889775.1 Jejuia sp. | reverse complement strand
CCCACCTGGGCTCGAACCAGGGACTTTCTGATTATGAGTCAGATACTCTAACCAACTGAGTTGGGACATTTTCTAGCTTTTCAGCTCCTGAGAAGCAATTGTGCAAATAATGTGCAAAAAACTTAACCTGATTATAATTGTAAATTTATTCTAATCTATTAATTTCCAAAATGATTCATTAGTCTCAACATCTTTAAATAATTTCCACGTTTTACCCGACTTAACATTAATTAGAAATGTGTATCTAACCCCATGTCCTGATAAAAAAAGTTGCCAAATAGGCTCTGTCATTCCTTCAGGAAGAGTTTCTTCATCACTATCACGTTGATTTTCTAATACTTTTATAAATGTCTCTAAAACTAAATCATCAAATTCTATTGGCTGCCAAGTTTCACCTTTTTCAGCAGTTACCAATTGATAAACTCTTCCGATGTATTTATCTATTTTAAAAGTATATCTAACTCCTTGTTGAGATTGTACAATTTCCCAACGAGCGGTATCTGGAACAACTGATAATACATGATTTTCCTGTGATAATACTAATATCGCTTGCAACAATAATATAACAGTAAAAAATATCTTCTTCATGACTAAAAAAGTTTACACCAAGTTACTAAATCTTTACGTTTGAAAGCGGCTATTTTAAAATAATGGAGTTATAACTGTAGAAACTTAATGTCGACAAAGTGAAAAACTAAAAAAGCCCAACATTTATGTTAGGCCTTAAGCAAAAATACAAGTTTTTAAATTTCTTTAAGTTCCTGCACTAAGTGAAAAACTACCATCACCTTTAAAAGAAGTTAAAGTAATTGTAACTGTCCATATGCCAGGAGTTCCACTTGCAGTAACTCCATCAATAGAATCTGGCTCTACAGCACCACTTAAGGATTTGTCTAAAACAACATTTCCATCAGCATCTTTCACAACAATTTTAAATGAGCCTTCAGCTGTTGCAGTAATATCGGCATTATAATCAGCGGTACTTAAATTGTTTTGCCACTCAAAAACTCTAGTTGCACTTCCTCCTGTTCCTGTAAAGTCTCCATCCACATCACCATTAAAATCATCACCATCATCAAATAATACAGTTCCATTAACTGATACCTGTACAGTTACATTATCATCATCGCTACTGCACCCAGTAAAAGTTAAGAAAGTAAATGCAACAACAACAAGAATGTTTCTAAGTAATTTACATTGTAACATAATAGTAGGTTTTAATTTCATAATTTCTATCAGTTTAGATAGATTCATTGCGTTATATCCCCAATATACGTTAAAATTTATGTTTTGGATGATTAAGGATTCTAAACAAACATCTTTAGCAATCTGTTATCATCCCTTAATAGTAAATAAATGTCTAAAAACTAGCGGCTATTTTAGCATAATGGAGTTATAGTACAGAAACTAAATGAATGTGCTATAACTACCCGTTATGTAAACATAGCTTTGGTGTAGCGTTGGCATTTAAACGATGTACTCATCAGCAAAGCTTAAATAACCATTTTTACTTATTATTAGATTGTCCAACACCTGAATGTCTAACAATTCTGCTGCCTTTGTGATTTTACGAAATAGCCTTTTATCTGCTTCACTGGGGCTTAGATTTCCAGAGGGATGATTGTGGCACATTATAATACTACAGGCAGCAGACTTTAAAACAACAGCAAATAACAGCCTTAAATCTACTAATGTGCCTGTCATACTGCCTTTAGATAGTGCGTGAACCCCCAACACTTCATTAGCACGGTTTAGAAGCAGCATCTTAAACTCTTCTTGTAGTTCTATTGTATCTAGATTCCAGGCGGACTTTAGGCATTTAAAAGCATCGCTACTACTTTTAATTTTAAATTTACCCACACGATTAGAATGGTATTTTAGCTGGATTTCAGAGATTGTGTTGTTTTTCATAATAGTACATAAAAAAAGAGGCAACGTTAACTACCTCTTTAAAATTAAACTTTGGTTAAGAATTGGGCCCGGGGTACAGGAATCTTGTCTTCAAAAGTGGGGTTGTTTAGCGAGAAGTACCCCCGTTTGCACTGATTATGGTAGTGAATTTAAAACTTTAGGTTCTATAGAAACAGTTAGCAAAAAGAATTCTTCTGTTAAATCCACTAGTTTAATAATTATGTTGTCAATAGACGCTGTTGGTGGATTTCCCTTTTTTAAAAGGTTGCTAATAAGTTTATAGCCTTCAGGCAAATCGTTATTGATACTATCTCTAAAATATTCTAAGTACTTATTTGCAAAACGATATTCTATTCCACTAAGAATGCCCTTTTCAAACCACAGATAACACACAGATTCAAAGAAATTACCAAATAAAAACACTTCTGTGTATCGGTAACTACTATAGAACTGTCTTACTCCATAATCTTTACGCAACTCTAAACCTAGATTATTTTCGTCAAATGTAGTACCTAGTTGATATGGTAGGTTATCAATGAAATTAATATCGTGTTGTTTTAAATTATAATTAGTGTACATGATGTTATAAGATTAGGTATTGTAATGAATTATGCCCAGAGAAGGAATTAAAGCTATATTATTAATATGGACCTCTATCTTTAAATACTAACAGAAACTAGGTAAAATGGTTGTTTTGGCATACCCCTTATTTTCAGCTAACATAAAAAATTATAAAAATTAACTTTTAAAGTTATCCTGCGCCATAAATTAACTTAATATGTTATATTTCCCGCCTAGAGCATCCGACCTACCTAAAAAGGTCTGGGATGCGACATGGTTTAGCTGCTATTTTATTATGCCTCCATTAACTTAAGTATGTCTTCAATGCTTGGGACTTCCTGTTGAACATTAATTTTAACCACCCAAATCCACGGATTTAAAATTAATGCTTCTTCAAAAAACATGAATTTAGAAGCAGAATCCCACTCCCCAAATCCTGTATTCTCAGGGTCAAAATTTTTAATACTAGAACTTTCAGAGGTTTTAATATCTAAACTAAATATTTCAAAAGCATCATAGTCATCAACATCCTTCAATCTCTGCATTTTTATTGATGTTATAGTTCTATTTTGATAGATATGATACTTATCTTCCTCAAAATCAATATCATTTACAATAATACTCTCTCCTACTTTAAATGGGCAACTTAAATTTTTATTGTATTGTTCAGGCAAATATGCAAAATGTGCTATTCCAACATCAGACAAACCTTCAAATCTCCAATTATCAGGTTCTTCATTAATTTCATCAAAATCCCAAAAGAAGCAAAGTTCGTCTTTATGGTTATTAATAATAGAGTCATAAAGCTTGTTGCTTAGGTTCAAGACTTTTGATTTAATAACCACCTTGGTCTTTCCTACTTTAATCTTTGGGTTTATTGGCTTGGGCTTCTTTAGCCCCCTCAAAACGTCAATTGTGTCCTGCTTTTCCTTTAGTTGGTCTTGAAGCTCAGCAATTTTCAAGGATTTTTCGTTTAAAGCTTCATTTTTCCATGAATTAAACGAATTGCATAGTACATAGGCCATAAAAACTATGAATCCAACTAATAAGGCCACTTCAAACCATGACATATAATTACTACTAAATAAAATAAGAATAATCATAAATTAGAATGACTTGCAGGTTTTGATTAGTAATTTCAAATATAACTAAAATGCAGTATTACAAGGTTACAATCTTTAGTCTCTTTAATTGGATTTTTAATGCATCATGCAATTATCCGATAAGAGACTTATTGAACTCAAAGATTCTATTCCCAAACTTGTTGGGCTTAGGATTAAAGAGGTTAGGAAGGACAGGGGTCTTACTCAAACAGAGCTCGCTCAACTTGTTGGAAAAGACAGGCAGTATTTGTACAAAATAGAAAAAGGTAAGGTTACGCCTAATATTGTTACAATCGCTGCACTTGCATTGGCTTTAGAGGTTTCTTTAAAAGAACTGTTAGACCTAGACCTTAAAGATTAATCGGCCTCTTCAATTTTGATAAAAAATCATAATTTGAGCTTCGTTTATTGCGAACTAGAAGAATTTGCCTGAAAATAGTACGAAAAATCTTTGTTGGGTATACAGATTTTGAATTTAGGCTATCAACAAAATCGCTGTTTTGCTGCGAATAATGCAATGATAATTTCTTCAAATGTTAAAAAAGAGTAAAAACACATTAAAAATCCACTCTGTTTTTACCTATTTCATGCAAATTGAAATATTCGCAAAAGCACTGTAAACAAAGGGTTTATGCTTGACTTATTCATTATTTTTTGTAGCTTGCCGCTAGGCTTTTCCATCATAAAAACTGTCTCGAAATTCCTGAGAATCGCAAATTTAAACTTTCTAAAAAATGGCTATCAAGAATAAAACTAAAAAGAAACGTAAATCAATGGGCTTATTAGGCATTCCTAATAAAAATGCCGTGTTTAATATGACGCATAAATTGAGATTAAGAGATGCTATAGTATGGCATCCAGAGAATAGAACTATAGATTATTTGATAAAATATGAACCTGAACATCTATGGCACAGAATTCACAACAAAAAAGACAATGAAACAAGCATTAGATTGGTTAGCACAGCTTATGAGAAACTAAAAGAAAGCGTAAAAAAAATAAATCCTGCCCTTATAGAAGACTTAAATAACAAAAAGAAAAACCTTAACGACTTAAAAAATCTTAAACAAGCATTAAAAAATGGTAAAAATGTTGATAGCTTGGGACGTTTTAAGAAAATTGATTCTAAAAAGGTAATAGATTAAACAATTTTCAGCTATTTCATCGAAATTACTTTACAATGCATGGCATCTAAAGTATTTGTATCAAATGCGTCTAAATAAGTATTAGTAACACGATTTCCATACTCATGACCTAGTGCTTCCGCTATTAATTCGTTTGAGTACCCTAAATGCTTAGCTATCTGGGCAAATGAATAACGGCTTGTGTACGTGGTAATAACAACCTTTGTCTTTATTCCTCCAGAGAAACGTTTCAAGTGCTTATTAGTAGTTTCAATCCATTGTTGTATGATTCTCTTGGCTTCAAGGCTATCTTCTGCAATATTATTAGGTAGAACCGGCAACAAATATTTATTGTTTCTATTATGTAAAGACTTAATAATTGTTTCTGCCTTCGGAAATAGCTTTATACTGTAATGTTTGTGAGTTTTACGCCTTTTGTATTCTATTCTGCCGTTAATGATGTTAGATTGCCTTAAATATGCTATATCTGTAAATGAAGCACCTCTTAAATAGAAACTTAACATAAAATATTGTAAAGCTTTCCAAGGAGATGAATCCACCTCTAGTGATAAACTATTCAATTTCTTAATATTAGCCTTTGTAATAGCCCTACTTGCTGTTCTCTGGGACTTAATTGTAATATCATGAAAGGGATATTTGCTTCTATCAACAAGTTTGTGTTTTATAGCAAGGTTATAAAGTGCTCTTATAGACCTAAAGTAGTTTGAAATACTGTTCCGCTTTAGTCCATCTGTTTTTAATTTATGCTCAAACTGAGTAAGCAACTTAAAATCAACATCATCAAATGTGATATGCTCACCGCTATATTCTATAAGTCTTTTAACCGCAGTACGATAGACAATTGCATTCCCTGTTCTTTTAGCTTCAATCATTTGTGCAATAATTTTATCCGAAAATTGCTTAAATGTTAAGTTACAGTCGGCTTTAGTAGAATACCCTAGATTGGCTCTTAACTTGTTAATAGAAAAATCATCTTCCAGTTTTAGTAGTGCTTCTTGTATTTTATAATAGCTTTTTAGAATCTTTAAATTTAAGAGCCTAGAATTAGGGTGTTTTTTAGAAATCTCAGATTTATTAGCCTCCCAAAACTCCTTTCTTATAACAACGCCTGAGTTAATAGTGTAGATTTTCTTCTCATGTGTAATTCTGTAGATAACATTGTAAGTTCCATCAGATTTTGCTCGCCTTGTGTCTAGGGCAGTTTTAACATTCGCCATAATTGTATTTATTATGGTCAAGCTGTGCAAACTATGTGCAAAAAAGAGCGTCAAAAAATAACCACTTTTTTGCTTCTCTGGAAAAATTGAAACTACTAGAAACAAAAAAACCTGCTGACAATCAACAGGTTTTAAGTGGGCCCACCTGGGCTCGAACCAGGGACTTTCTGATTATGAGTCAGATACTCTAACCAACTGAGTTATAGGCCCTATTGCAATAAATTACAATGCTCTCTAAAAGAGTGTGCAATATTACTATATATTTTAAAATCCTACAAGATATTTTCTTGCTTTATCTCCTGACACAACTCTATTAGCACACCGTTAGAAGATTTTGGATGCAAAAATGCCACCAACTTATTATCTGCGCCTTTCTTGGGAGTTTCATTCAATACTATAAAGCCTTCTGCTTTTAAACGTATAATTTCTGCTTCAATATCATCAACATCAAAAGCAATATGGTGAATGCCTTCTCCCTTTTTTTCAATAAATTTAGCAATCGGGCTATCTTCTTTTGTAGCTTCCAATAATTCAATTTTATTATCACCTACTTTAAAAAAGGAAGTATTTACACCTTCGCTCTCCACGGTTTCAATCTTATAATTAGGTGTTCCAAAAAGCTTGGTAAATAATGTATTGGAATCTTTTAAGCTTTTTACCGCAATACCAATATGCTCTATTTTATTCATTAACTATTACTTTTATAGAAAGATACAAAATATGCACTATTTTTGTACCATACATCGTTTTAAGATGAATTAAGCTTACATGGAAGAAAGTCAAAGACAAAAAAAAATAGGTTCTGTTTTACAACGCGATTTAGTTGATGTATTACAAGGTGCCGCTACTCAAGGTGGTATGCATGGAATTATAATATCTGTTTCCAAAGTAAAAGTTACGGTTGATTTGTCTATTGCAAAAGTGTACTTAAGTATCTTCCCGAATGATAAGTCTAAAGAGTTGCTTCAAGGTATACGAAGCAATACGCCTTTAATACGCCATGAATTAGCACAACGCACCAAAAATCAATTGCGACGCATGCCTAATCTTGAATTTTTTATTGATGATTCTTTAGAATATATAGATCGTATTGAACAGTCTTTAAAAGGGACAGATAACCCTATTGAAAATCCAGATTTATTAGATAAAAGAAAAAAGTCTTAATTGAATGTTTCTTTATATATAGCCAAACGTTATTTACGCTCTAAAAGCACTAACAATGCTATTAACTTCATTACAATAATTGCACTTGTTGGTGTGGTTTTGGGTGCTGCTTCTCTATTTGTTGTACTTTCTGGTTTTGCCGGTTTAAAAGATTTTACGCTTCAATTTTCTAATGTAGTAGATCCTGATTTAAAAGCCGAAACCACTATTGGAAAATCATTCATTTTAAGTACTGATCAGATAAACCAACTTAACAACATTGAAGATATAGCATTTTACTCTGAAATTATTGAGGAGCGTGTAGTAATTAATACCGATGGCAAGAATTACTTGGCTACCATTAAAGGTGTAGATGGTAATTTTAACAAAGTAAATGGTGTAGACTCAGAAATTGTTCAGGGCGATTGGTTAGAACAAAACTCCAATCAAGTAGTTGCTGGCTGGGGCGTTTCGCAAAACTTATCATTTGGTGTTTTGGATTATGGCAAAGCACTAAGTATTTATGTACCAAAACCAGGTAAAGGGCAGTTAAAAATAACCTCAACTAAAAGCTATTTTAACGAGGTAAAAGCCATAAACGTGGGTATTTTTGATATTAATGAAAAGCTAAATGACACCTACGTATATTCGTCCATAAGTTTAGTGCGTGTGTTACTAAATTATCAGCCAGATCAAATCTCTGCTATCGAATTTAAATTGAGACCAAATACTGATGAAACTGCAATAAAAACTCAAATTCAGAATATTTTAGGAGAAAACATTTCGGTTAAAAACCGTATACAATTAAACGATGCCCTTTACAAAATGTTGAATAGTGAAAACCTATTAATTTACCTGCTACTCACTCTCGTTTCTGCACTCCTTATCTTTAATGTTATTGGCTCTATTATAATGATGATTTTAGAGAAGAAACCATCACTCAACACCCTTTTCAATCTCGGTGTACCTATCAAAAACATGCGTCAAATCTTCTTTTTACAAGGCTCCGCCATAACACTTATAGGTTGCATTGTGGGGTTGTTTTTAGGTTTTCTTGTTGTTTTGGTACAACAAACTTTTGGTCTTGTTCCTATTACACCATCACTTGCATACCCTGTTAGCCTTAAGTTAGAAAACTTCATTTTGGTTTTCCTTACTATTTCCGTTTTAGGTATTATTTCATCAAAAATCAGTGCAACAAGAGTAACTAAAAACTTAGTAACCTCTATGTAATGTCATGCTGAACTTGCCCGTGCTGAACTTGTTTCAGTATTTCGGTATCTCTTTTCAGGGCGAGTTGCCATTTTTTAGAAATGGCAAACAGGCTTTCCGCTATATCTTTTCGCGAAGCGTTCCAAACTCGTTTCGGGATCTCATTCATTTTACTCAATTCCAGCATCAATTAAAATCCTCGTCATTAAAGCTCCGCAAAAAGGATGCCGCTGCAATCCTTCTCGCTGGATGTACTTGCCTACGTCTTTTTCCTGTCAATATGCCTCAAACTTTTATCTGGTGCAATAGCATCTCTAACCAATTGCTTTAACGTTGTGATTTCTGGAAAGCCATTCATATCCTTTCGCGACCAAATTCTTTGGTTATTCGCATAAACTTCAAAAATACCTGCTGTTCCAGGAACTAATGTTAGCTCATCAATCTCATCGCTAAATGTCGTCAATAATTCTTGAGACATCCATGTAGCTCGTAACAACCATCGGCATTGTGTGCAGTAAACTATTTTGATTTGGTTTTTCATTTTTTAGTTTGAAAATTACAAAAGTTTCATATGTCAGTTCGAGTGAATTTTACGATTGAAATGAGTAAAATTTGTATCGAGAACAAGGATTTTGGCCCTTTAAATAGTTCTCGATACAATTCCTCGTCCCTCGAAATCACTCGAACTGACATACCGTTTTACAATTCAACCTTAGCATTAAAATAGGAGTATCGTTTCCGTCTGAGTCAGAATTCCCCCTTCGGGGGTTAGGGGGCCGAAAACTCATACCCCGCAAACTTCTCTAGCACCTCATCAAAGGCTGCAAATACGTCTTCGGAATGATCGCTAGTGACCATTTTCATGCGGTAGTCTTTAAAATGTGGAATCCCTTTAAAGTAATTTGTATAATGGCGACGGGTTTCAAAAACGCCTAACTTCTCGCCTTTCCAATCTATAGACATTTGCAAATGACGACGTGCCGCTTCCACCCGTTCTTCTAAAGAAATTGGCGCTAAATGCTCTCCTGTTTTAAAGTAGTGTTTTACTTGCTTAAAAAACCAGGGGTTTCCAATACTCGCACGACCAATCATTGCTCCGTCCAACCCGTAACTATCTCGCATTTCTACAGCACGTTCAGGTGTATCCACATCACCATTCCCAAATACAGGAATATGCATTCTCGGATTATTCTTTACAGCTGCAATAGGCTTCCAATCTGCATTACCTTTATACATCTGTGCACGCGTACGTCCGTGGATGGCAATAGACTTTATACCCACATCTTGTAAGCGTTCTGCTACCTCAACAATTTTTATAGAGTCATGATCCCAACCTAAACGGGTTTTTACAGTAACGGGCAGATTGGTTCGCTTTACCATTTCTGCAGTTAGCTTTTCCATTAAGCAAACGTCCTTTAAAATACCCGCACCTGCTCCTTTACTCACCACTTTTTTTACAGGACAACCAAAATTAATATCTATAATATCTGGCTTCGATCTTTCTACAATATCTATGGTTTGCAACATGCTATCTAAATTGGCTCCAAAAATTTGAATCCCAACTGGTCTTTCCTTTTCATAAATATCCAACTTCATAACGCTTTTAGCAGCGTTACGAATTAAACCCTCGCTAGACACAAATTCAGTATACACCACATCGGCACCTTGCTCTTTGCACAAGGCACGAAAAGGTGGATCGCTCACATCTTCCATTGGCGCTAGAAGCAATGGAAATTCGCCTAATTCTATGTTATCAATTTTTACCAAGGATTGAATTTTTGGGCAAAACTAAGAAATAATACTATTGTTCAGAAATCTAAGGTAGTTTTAGCGCTTTACAACTCGCTCAATAACAGACATCTTATTGTTAAAATTTACTTTTACCAAGTAAATTCCAGCACTAAATTTATTCATATTTACCTGTTTAATGTTACCAGAAAACAATAATGCAGATTGAAGATTAAAAACCTCAACGTTCGATAAATTTTCGCATTGTATGTGTAATCTATTAGAGACTGGATTGGGATACAATGTGACTATTGATTCTCTTTCTTCAGGTGCTGACAAAGTCGTGTCAGAGGTAGCAAATGAAACTACTTTAGCATTGTCTGCAAATGGTATACTACCCACCATAAAAGAGAATGATTCAGAAGTGATTAAATATTCATTTACCGAAGTTTGTGTAATGCCTTCAATCTGTTCAAGGCCTAATGAGGATAACATAGTTTGCGTATTTGTTCCTGAAAAAATAGTACTTCCTGTAAAATCCTCGCAAACCCAAACAAATGGAGACAAGGTTTGCGTATAACCAGATAAAAATAACTTATTAGAAAGCTCATTAAAAGTAGCTCCTGTAATTAAACCGCCTGTACTTAAAGTAATAGGTTGTGCCGAAATAGCATAGGTTCCTGGAGTTTTTGAAATTACATAAGCACTGGAAATACCATCTACCCAATTTTTACTGATTAGCACCAATTCATTTGCATTTAATGATATTAAAGCTTCAGCATCCCAAACCGTATTTTGTGGATTAGAAGTAAAATCAGACTGATCAGCATAACTAAAATTAATAACTTCTGCAGTTACCGATGTAGAAGATGTAAAATCACTTTTCAGGATTTTATAAATCTTTAAATCTGTTCTTGTACCATTATTATTTCCAAAATCACCAATGTATATATATGTATCATCCTGCGCTATATCTTCCCAATCTACATTCGTAGCATTAGAAATTGTTACGGTTCTTGAAATTGTTTCCGTATCTAAGGTGACTTCATAAAGCTCATTTTGTCCGCCGGAGTCATTATGTGTTACTAATTTTTTATCAACATAAATGGCTCCAGAAGATTCACTTAACCCATTTGGTAATGCAAATTCTTCTTGCACATTAGAAATTTGCGCATTGCTATATAAGACACTAAAAAAGAAGAGTGAAAAAGCTAGGTGTTGTTTCATTGTAATTTCGGATCAGAACGTACAAAGTTAATTTAAAAATTTATCTATTTGACAGCTAAACTTTTAGTTTTTAAATCTTCCCATCAACCAAACGCCATAAAACCCTAATATCAATTCGCCGACGGTTCCAAAAACATAGGCGAATGTTGGTGTACCGTCAAGTGCTAAACTTAACAATCTCCCAAAGCCCAAACCTAACATAAAAGCCATGTTACTTACCAAAGCTAGTTTTAAGTAATTCTTTTTAAAAATCCCTAAAATCCATAGCGTAGAAAACCCTAAATACAAGCCCATGATGGCTTTGAATACGTTGAGTTCGTCAATAGTGTCCAAATGAATATCGAATTCTGTACTTGGATTGAAGCCGTATAAAAAAGCTACTGGCACAACAATTAGAACCGAAATGATTAAATGTATTTTGGTGACGATTCCTGATTTAGTGATTGCCATAGATTATGTGTGCTTCTATTCAAAAATAATGAAGAAATTTTTGCTGTGTGATTTCGCCTCACTCTCACCGAAAAAACAGCTATATTTGCACCCTATATTCAAGGGTTAGACTACTTTATGAAGAACATCAGGAATTTTTGCATTATTGCGCATATTGATCATGGTAAGAGTACACTTGCAGACCGTTTGTTGGATTATACTGGTTCGGTAACTGCTAGAGAAAAGCAAGATCAATTACTGGATAATATGGATTTGGAGCGTGAACGTGGGATCACCATAAAAAGTCACGCCATCCAAATGGATTATGAGTATGAAGGAGAAAAGTATGTTCTTAATCTAATTGATACTCCTGGTCACGTAGATTTCTCTTATGAAGTGTCTCGTTCTATTGCTGCCTGTGAAGGTGCGCTGTTGATTGTTGATGCAGCACAAAGTATACAAGCACAAACTATTTCTAACCTGTATTTGGCATTGGAGAATGATTTAGAAATTATTCCTGTGTTAAATAAGGTTGATTTACCAAGTGCCAACCCTGAAGAGGTTACCGATGATATCGTGGATTTGTTAGGCTGTGACCCTGAAGAAGTAATTCACGCCAGTGGAAAAACAGGTTTTGGAGTTGATAATATTTTAGCTGCTATTATTGAGCGAGTACCTGCCCCTGAAGGCGACCCTAAAGCACCGTTGCAAGCCTTAATTTTTGATTCTGTATACAACACATTCCGTGGTATTGAAACTTATTTTAGGGTGTTCAACGGTGAAATTAGAAAAGGCCAACATATAAAATTTGTGGCGACCGATAAAGACTATTATGCGGATGAAATTGGGACTTTAAAGTTGAATCAAGTTGCAAAACAAACCGTAAAAGCCGGTGATGTTGGGTACTTAATTACAGGTATAAAAACAGCTAAAGAGGTTAAAGTTGGTGATACGATTACTGACTTTACAAAACCTACTCAGAATGTGGTTGAAGGTTTTGAGGATGTAAAGCCTATGGTATTTGCAGGTATTTATCCCGTTGATACCGAAGATTATGAAGACTTGCGTGCTTCTATGGAGAAATTACAATTGAATGATGCGTCTTTGGTATTTCAACCAGAAAGTTCGGCGGCATTAGGTTTTGGTTTCCGTTGTGGATTCTTGGGAATGCTTCACATGGAAATTATTCAAGAGCGATTAGAACGTGAGTTTGATATGACGGTAATTACCACGGTTCCAAACGTATCGTATCATGCCTATACCAATAAAGCTCCTGATGAGATCATCATAGTAAATAATCCGTCTGATTTACCAGAACCTTCAACCTTAAATCGTGTTGAGGAACCATATATTAAGGCTACGATTATTACAAAATCTGATTTTGTGGGTAATGTAATGTCGTTGTGTATCGAAAAACGAGGTATTATTACCAATCAAACCTATTTAACTACCGAACGTGTTGAATTAATTTTTGAAATGCCGTTAGCTGAAATCGTTTTTGATTTTTACGATAGATTAAAAACTGTTTCTAAAGGTTACGCGTCTTTTGATTACCATCCTATTGGTATGAAACAATCAAAATTAGTGCGTTTAGATATTTTATTGAATGCTCAACCTGTTGATGCGCTTTCTGCTTTAATTCACGCAGACAACGCCCAAACTATTGGTAAAAAGATGTGTGAGAAATTAAAAGAATTAATTCCGCGTCAACAATTTGATATACCTATTCAAGCAGCTATTGGTGCTAAAATTATTTCTCGTGAAACGGTGAAAGCACTTCGTAAGGACGTTACTGCAAAATGTTATGGTGGTGATATTTCGCGTAAACGTAAACTGTTAGAAAAACAGAAAAAGGGTAAAAAGCGTATGCGACAAGTTGGTAATGTAGAAATACCTCAGCAGGCGTTTATGGCGGTGTTGAAGTTGAATGATTAAACTGCTTACCTTGGCTGATGATGCGTTAGGGATTGCAGTGGCATCCTTTTTGCGAATCTTGAATGATTGGTTTTTAAAGTAAAAACGAATTATCAAAAACGGAAGAGTTCTTAAAACAAGCTCGGGACACTTCGCAAAAAGATATAACGGAAAGCCCGACCCCTTGTGGGTAACGCTCAAAAAATTATTGTTCTAACCACTTTCTAAAGTCGGCCGTTGTTGAAGAACTGGTCATTACTTTGTCTTTTATATTGCTCATTTTTATGAGTAACCTGTTTTTGAAATGGCTTTCGATATTTTCGATATAATCAATGTTTATAATTTCGCTGCGGTTAATTTTAAAAAATTTAGTGGGTTGTAACTGTTGATGAATGGTACCTAGGTTGTGCGAAATGGTGTGGCGTTTTCCCTCGCTGTCTGTAGCAATGCAAAAATCTCCAGAGGCCTCAATGAGGTTGATATCTGAAACATTTAACAGCTGAATACCCTTGGCTTTTTTTATTACAAAACGCTTTTTATAATTGGTGTGTTCTTCTTTTAAAGCAGATTTTAATTCGGTAATGGTTTGTTTATTAAGCGTATTGTAATCGCCTTGTTGAAATAAGGCTTGGTACTTTTCAATGGCTTTTTTGAAATCTAATTTAGTGTAGGGTTTTAAAATATAAGCAATACCGTTGGTGTTAAAGGCTTGAAACAAATACTCGTCGTGGGCAGAACAAAATATGATTGGTGATGTTATTTCAATTTCATTATACAAATCGAATGAAATACCGTCTAACAATTGAATGTCTGATAGTATAAAATCATACTGATTTTTCTGTAGATATGCTTTTCCGTCTTTGTTGGATCTTGCCCAATCATGCGCTACCTCTGTATCAAAATATTCGTTTACAAAGGTTTGCAATTTTTTATAAGCTGGTATTTCGTCTTCTAAAATTAAAATTTTCATATCTCTCAAATCTTATTCAATTAGTTTGATAATTGGAATGGAAATATTGTACTCTCTATCTGTATTTATAACGATAACTTTTTTATCTGAAAGCAATTGATAACGCGTTTTTAAATTCTCTAAACCTGTTCCAAAAGATTCATTTTTAGGTTTTGCATTAGTTTTTGTGTTTACTACTCGTAAAACATCATCATCAATACTAATAATGGTTTTGATACTATTGCCGTTTTGTGGCTTATTATGTTTTACAACATTTTCTAAAAGCGTTTGTATGGCTCCCGTGGGGATAAATTTATCTTCAATCTCAGTTTTAATATCTAAATGAAAATCATAATCATTTTCAAACCTTGTTTTTATTAAAAACATATAGTTTTCTGCTAATTCTATTTCTTCAGATAATTCCATAACCTCAGCATCTTTAGTTTTTATGAGGTATCTGTATATTAAGGATAGTCTGTTTATGTATTCTTTGGCCTTCTCAGTATTACTGTCAATTAAAGAATCTAAGGTATTCAGATTATTAAATAGGAAATGCGGGTCTATTTGCGAGCGCAATAATTTAAGCTCGTTTTCTTTTTGTTGCTTTTCAATTTTTAAATATTCATTTTGCCCTTCGTAAAACTTTTTAGTCAATAATAATGCGAAAGGAAATGCGGTTTGTTGGGAGCCGCGATTTATCATGTTTATAATAAAATTAAAGCCTTTTGGGTATTTGTTCCAGTCGTTATTTCCAGACCAAAACCCAACAGTGTACTCAAAAGCACTAAATAAAATCAGTGTTAGTAATCCATATATTGCAAATAGTACATATTTCTTTTTATCGCTTACAAACTTTGGAATTAACCAAAAAACAAACACGAAAATAGTACAACAAATAGCAATAATTTGTGCTGGAAAATCAACTATATATTCTATTAACAAAGCATCTCTGGAATAATAATCGTTAGCTTGTATACTAAAAGACACCAAGAAATACACAGCAAGAATTATAAAGTCGGATCTATTAAGTTTAGTATTCATTAGATAAATCTTATTTTATATTTACCATCTACGTAGCTAACTATGAGCATTAACAATAATGTCATTATGAAAGTAAAAGTATTAGTTTTTATTCCATACTGCTCTCTTTTAGATGTTTTATAAACTAAAACAAATAAAAAGGAAACAACTATTGCAGATATTGTGTACAAATTTAAACCTAAGTATAAACTAATTCTACCTTCATCATTTGGTTGAAAAACATTCGCTATTCCTGCTCCCAATCTCATTACAAATGGAAGAAATAAAAATGGGTATAACATTATATTGTTTCTTCTCTTTAGAAGAAAATAAAAAACTATAGCTTGTAATATGGTAAACAAAGGTCCAGAACCGCTTGTTATTATTTTTTGCACTTTTGAAAGCTCGATTTCTGAATTTTTTACGCCAGCTGTATTTAGCGTAAAACCTGCATCATATCCCATCAATTCATAAGCCATCCAATTACACATTTCGTGGAAAAAGAATGTTAAAAATGTAGCTATTATGATAGTAGCGGTATATGCTATAAAATTATTTTTTGCCATGATAATTAGTTATTTTCTTCAATTCTGTTTTGCTCTTCTCTAGAAGAATTTCTTCTACTTTTCTTCTTTCCGAATTTAGAACCAAAACTGTAAGCTAAACGTAATTGTACATTTTGTCTTGAGCCATTACTTTCTATATCTGCATCAATATTATCGTAGTTTACTGTTCCAACAAAACCTCTGTTTAATACTTTGTTGATGCCCAGGTTCACTTTCAATCTATCGTCCATAAACTTTTTACCAAAAGAAAAACTTAGGTCTCCAATCCACCCTACATCTATTTGTCCTTCTAAGGCTCCCGTACCAAAGTAGCTGGACATTTCTGCATTTACTTCCCAAGGCAATTCATAGCTTGCTTGGGTATACCAGCCCACATTCCATTTTGATAACTCCAATTGTGGTGTTAAATCAAAAGACATAAACTCATTATAATCCACAATGAAACCACTAAAACCTTCTACTCCCTTTATGAAATCTAATGGACCAAAGAGTCTGAAATTCCAGTTTCTACGTTCCGATAGATTAATTGTAGTTCTACTTACCTGAGCAGTAGCATCATCTTGAGAAATAAATAAGAATAAATCGTCCTTAGTTTCACTGTAAGCAATGGTGAAGAATGGTTGACCATCAAAAGTTAAATTAAATTGATAGTTATTGGTAAATGATGGTTTTAGGTTTGGGTTTCCAACTTCCGAAGTTAAAGGATCATAAAACTGTACAAACGAATTTAAACTGTTATATGAGGGTCTTCTTATACGATTGCTATAGGCGATGTTTGCTCCTAAATTATCTGTTAGCTTTCTACTAACGGAAGCGCTAGGGAAGAACCTTGTAATTTTTCTTGTTCTACTATCATTTGCATTGGTAGAAATTCCCTCAGTATTACTATCCTCGAATCTTACACCACCAGAGAAAGACCAATCTCCTATTTTAGCATTTACTTTAGTGTATAGCGCAAAAATGGTTTCATCTATTAAAAAGCGGTTGCTGTTATTTTCTTGAAACTCGAATTCACCTGTGGTTTCATTTTGGGTAAACGATTGTAAGTCGCTATTTGTATTTACATCAGCCAATTTACTACCAAAGCTTAATTTAAAATTATCCGAAAATGTTCTTATATAATCAATTTTATAGGTGTTTATAGTAAACTTTCCGTCTTGTAAATAACGCTGATTCACAAACGGTACTGTATTTCCTTCTGCAGCAAAAACCTCGTCAGTATTATTATTTATATAGTTTATATAGTTGAAATCTGCCACCAACTTATGACCTTCAGTTTTAAATTCGTAGTAAGGGTTAATATTGAATGTTCTTCGTTCTCTATCGAATGCATTTTGAGAGACTAACATTTCGCTAAAACTAGGAGAAGATATAGATGTATTGCTTTTAGAAATTCTATCTGAATTAGTGCTTATGTAACGTGAACTGAAGCCTATTGAGTGTTTATCATTCAAATAATAATCTAAACCACCGCCAAACCTTAGAGTTTTAGGGTCATAAGGTTCTATTGTAGCTTGGTCGTATATCGTTAATTCTTGAGTGTTTGGGTCTTCAATTCGTCTTGTAATAAACAAATCGTCACGCCATGTAGGACTAGATTGTCCAATATTAGCTTGCCAATTTAGTTTGTTTTTATAGCTGGCTATTGAAAAGCTTGTACCATGTTCCAAACCTTCGTCTTCACCAATCCAAGCATTTACGCTACCATGAGTACCCAACTTTACATTTTTCTTTAAAATAATATTGATAATGGGGCCAGAACCTTCGGCATCAAACTCCGCTCCAGGTTGCTCAATTAATTCAACTTTTGCGATGTTATCTGCAGGTAAGTCTTGTAACAAAGTCCTCATATCCATATAATCGGTTGTTTTGCCATTTATCAAAATTCTAACATCGCTGCGTCCCGCAAAGTTAATTCCGTTGTTAGTTACTAATAATCCTGGAACCCGCTTTATCACATCTTCTAAATTTGAATTAATCATTTCAGATTGTTCCAAATCAACGATGAGCTTTTCAGCAGTTTGCCTAATTACAGGTCGTTTACTTTTCACAACAACCTCATTTAAAACTTGCGTTTCTTCTTCTAAAGTAAAATCCAAAGTCTTATTGTCTTGTAATTCGAATACTTCAGATGTTTTTGTTTTAAATCCTAATGTTGACACTTCAAGATAGTAACTCCCATTAACAACATCTTCAAAACGGTAAATACCTTCTTCGTTTGAGATAGCACCTGTAATTACCTCTTTACTATCGGCATTATATAGCACAACGTTTGCAAATTCTAAAACACGATTATTAGTCTCTTTAATTGTTCCAGAAATTGTGTTTTGCGCATAAATGGATAATGAGCTTACTAAAAAGATTAAAATAAAATGGATTGATGATTTCATAATTGTTTCGTTTTTTGACATAGTAAAACTCCATAAAAACTAATTGCTATGGAATCATTATTTTATGAATTGGGTTAAAATTAGGCTGAATTGGTAGTTTTTAGATGTTATACAATTTTGTGATCTAACGAATTTAATATTTCAAAAACAGGAGATAAATAAAGCTTTCTATCAAGTCAATTTCTTATTAAATAATTGGTAATCAAACAATAGCAATTGCTTTTTAAAAATTTTTATTGTATATTTTCCAAGTAATTGCTTCATTTCGTCATGAATTTAGTCTGCTTTGGTTATCAAAAATGTAACCAATCAAACTATATATTATGAAAACAAAAAACTTCAAACTCAGTTGTTTTTTAACGCTTTTACTTTTTGCTGGTTCCCTGTTTTCTCAGGAAACTAATTTCAAAACTATTTTAGATACTACTCAAGATGTATTTTCTATAGTTTCTTATGAAGATGCTAATCTTGAAACGGAATCTTCAGATCTTTTTGGTATTACTGATGAATTTCGAGAATCTTATGCTCTTGAAGAGCAAAATCCCGAGGAGGTCGCCGTAGTTTTCGCAAGAACCATGCTAGCACTTGGGGCAGGCTTTGGTTTCGGAAGTGATGACACTTTATGGTGTTTGCACGCTGCGTATTACTTGAGAGCAGCGGTTTTCAATACTACTGCTTTATACCTATCGTTGGGGGCTTTGTATAACGGATTAAGTAGCGATTTCTTCAATAGATCTTTACTTGAATTACAGTTTAAGGCATTGATGTTTACGCCAATAACACGGTATAATCAAGTAAACTTCATATATGGCATTATGGCTGCCTATGCTTTTGGTGCCGACAAATTTGACAGTGGCGGCAAGGTAGATATTAATAGACTAACTCTAGCATTGGTTGTGGGCTTCCAGATAATACTAACAACGCAACTTTCTTTAATGCTTCAGACTAGTTTAGTTAGTCACGTTAGGGACACTTTCAAGCAAGAAAATGGCAATGAATTTAAAGAAGATAGCACTTTTGGGCTTGTAAACAAGAACAATATATTTGGAATTTCTCTTGTATGGGCGCTTGCTGGCGGAAGATAACCTGTATTAATAATTTTAATCAAAAGTCATTCTTACTCTATATTGGAATGACTTTTTTTGTTTTTTCACAATTTTTAAACATTCCATCAAAATTCTTTAAAGTAATTTCGTTTAGAGTAAAAATTTTTACAAAAAATTTCTAGATTGCTTCAAATCACCTTTTTTTCTGTAAAAATCTTATACTCTAAAAATTGTTAATAATTAATTTGTACATTGGGAAAAAACTAATTTAAAAATAGCATAAACCTTAATAAGCAAGGTGTTTACTGTATTTTTACGTTTAAAATCATTGAGGGTTTCCTAAAAACGTTATTAACAATTTCACAATTAATATGGGTTAATTTGTTTCATTTCAAATCATTACAACCCTTAGAAATGTTTTTGACAATTTTTGAAAGTAACGCAAGAAAAAACTTGCTGCTATAGTATAATTCCTTTCTTTTGATTAGAATTTTAAAAGTATTGAGACCAACCAATTTATGAAAGCACTTTTTTACACCAGAGAATTCCCTCCATACGTATATGGAGGTGCAGGAGTACACGTTGAATATTTAGCAGAAGAATTAGCTAAATTAATTGAAATGGATGTGAGGTGCTTTGGAGATCAAAATGAAACTTCAGGAAATTTATCCGTTAAAGGATTTCCATTTGATAATCCAATTTTTGATGGTGCTGATGACAAGCTAAAATCAGTATTTAAAACGCTTAGTACTTGCGTTCAAATGAACATAGATCCTGTTGATGCAGACGTGGTACATTGCCATACTTGGTATGCGCATTTCGCAGGTATTATGTCTAAATTATGTTATGGGACACCTTTAGTAATTACAACACATTCTTTAGAACCATTACGCCCGTGGAAACGTGAACAGTTAGGTCGTGGATATGATGCCTCATCTTGGGTTGAAAAAACTGCTATTGAAATGGCAGATGCTTTAATTGCTGTTTCAGAAGAAACAAAAGAAGATGTATTGCAACATTTTAATGTGGATGAAAGCAAAGTAAAAGTAATTTACAATGGCATTAATCTGCAACAATACAAAGCAACATCAAGTACTGAAACGCTGGACACCTATGGTATCAATAAAAGCAAACCATACGTTTTATTTGTCGGACGGATTACAAGACAAAAAGGTATTATCCATCTGGTTAACGCCATTAAATACGTTGATCCTGACACCCAAATTGTGCTTTGTGCCGGCGCACCTGACACCAAAGAAATTGGTCTTGAAATGGAAGCCGCCGTAAGTGAGGTACAAAAAACGAGAGATAACGTGATTTGGATTGATAAGATGGTCACTAAAGAAGAAATCATCCAATTATATTCTCATGCCGCTGTGTTTTGTTGTCCTTCAATATATGAGCCATTTGGCATCATCAATATTGAGGCTATGGCGTGCAATACTGCTGTAGTTGCCAGTGCTGTTGGTGGTATTAAAGAAGTTGTGGTTGATGGAGAAACGGGTATTTTGATTCCTTTAGAGCAACAAAAAGAAGCGCCATTTGAACCCGTAAATCCGGACAAATTCGCCAGAGATTTAGCAAATGGTGTGAATAAAGTAATTAAAGACGAAGCACTAAGAAACAATATGGCACAAAAAGGAAGAAAACGTGTAGAGGACTATTTTGACTGGGTAGCTATTGCAAAACAGGTCGAAGCGCTTTACGAATCCATTATATAAACACTCATACAACTAAAAAAAGACTAAGATGATTAACAGCAAAGTATTAGCCATAATTTTAGGTGGCGGACAAGGTTCAAGACTTTACCCACTAACAAAAGACCGGTCCAAGCCAGCGGTTCCTATTGCAGGCAAATATAGGTTGGTAGACATCCCTATCTCAAACTGTATTAATGCCGATATCAAGAGAATGTATGTATTAACCCAGTTTAATTCTGCATCATTAAATCGTCACATTAAAAACACGTATCATTTTAGTTTTTTTAGCGCAGCATTTGTTGATGTATTGGCCGCAGAACAAACACCACAAAACAAAACTTGGTTCCAGGGAACCGCAGATGCTGTTCGCCAGAGTATGCATCACTTTTTAAGACATGAATTTGAATATTTCTTAATCTTATCTGGGGATCAATTATACCAAATGGATTATGAAAAAATGATTGATGCGCATGAGACAAGTGGCGCCGAAATTTCTATTGCTACTATTCCCGTTACAGCTAAAGAAGCCACAGAATTTGGTATTTTAAAATCGGATGATAAAAATATTATTACTTCTTTTATTGAAAAACCTCATGCGGAGTTATTACCCGATTGGACCTCTGAAGTAAGTAATGAAATGAAAAACCAAGGACGCAATTATCTGGCTTCTATGGGAATTTACATCTTCAACAGAGATTTGATGACCAAATTGATGGAGAACCCTGACACCAATGATTTTGGTAAGGAAATTATCCCCAGTGCTATTGAAAAACACAAAACGTTAAGTTACCAATATGAAGGTTACTGGACTGACATTGGAAACATAGATTCTTTCTTTGAAGCCAATCTTAAACTAGCCGACAACCTCCCAGAATTTGATTTATACGATAGAAAACGCCGCATTTATACAAGAGCAAGAATGCTGCCTACAACAAAACTAGCGAATACCACTTGCGAAAAAACGGTAATTGCAGAGGGATGTATTATTGCGGCCGCCAAAATCGAAAATTCAGTTATAGGTATTCGTTCTAGAATTGGTGAAGAATCTACAGTTATCAACACCTATATGATGGGGTGCGATACTTATGAAAACCTTATAGAAATTGATAGGGATAAAATTGAAATTTTAATGGGTATTGGTGAACGCTGCTTTATTAAAAATGCCATTATTGACAAAAATTGCCGTATTGGTGACGATGTTAGAATTAACGGTGGACCTCATCTAGAAGAAGTGGAGACAGACACTTACATGGTGAAACAAGGTATCGTGGTTATCAAAAAAGGCGCTGTAATACCCAAAGGCACAGTAATCTAAACTTTTTATTCTTTTTACTTCAAAACATCTTATGAAAAATCAAAGACGTGTAGTTATTGATTATGTATCACCAAGTGTAAATGGTGGCGAGTTTTATATAAAGCGAATTGTAAATGAAATAGTAAATGTTAGAGCGCATATATTGACAGATGGTCACGATGTGCTTGGAGCATCCGTATTATACAAGCACGAAAAAGATAAAAAGTGGACGGAAACACGAATGTCTTTAGATTTCAATGACGAATGGCAAAGCAGTTTCTATGTTGAAAAACAAGGCTTCTATACCTATAAAGTCGAGGCTTGGGTAGATTATGCTTTAAACTGGCGTCACGGTATTATTCGCAAAATTGATGATGGGCAATATGTTAAGTCTGAACTTTTGGAAGGTGCAGAATATTTGGCATCTATAATAAAAAAAGTGTCCTCAAAAGTTGATAAGGCATATTTAGAACATCTACAGCATCTATTTAAAGATGAAAACAATTATGGTGAAGCCCTAAATGAAGCGGTTTCGGATAGATTATATCAAATACTATTTGATAATCCTTTAAAGGTTTTAGAAAATACTTCAGTTGATTTTAAAGTTTATGTAGATAGAAAAAAAGCTAGATTTAGCACCTGGTATGAGTTTTTTCCTCGTTCAGCTTCTGAGCAAGAAGGTGTTCATGGCACTTTTAAAGATTGCGAGAGATTACTTCCGCGTATTAAGGGCATGGGCTTCGATGTAGTTTACCTACCACCTATTCATCCCATTGGAGAGGTAAATAGAAAAGGTAAAAATAACACCACAGAGGCTTATGAAGGTGATGTTGGCTCAACCTGGGGTGTTGGTTCCAAACATGGTGGTCACAAAGCTATTCATCCTCAATTAGGAAATTTAGAAGATTTCAAAGCACTTGTTCAAAAAGCAAAAGAACAAGATTTAGAAATTGCGATGGATTATGCGTTGCAAGCTGCCCCAGATCATCCATGGGTAAAAGAACACCCTTCTTGGTTTAAATGGCGCCCTGATGGTACCGTGCAGTATGCTGAGAATCCTCCAAAAAAATACCAAGATATATTACCAATTTACTGGGAAAGTGATGACTATGAAGCGCTTTGGGAAGAGTGTTTAGATATTCTTTTGCATTGGGTTGATTGTGGTATTGAAATTTTTAGAGTTGATAATCCACACACCAAACCCTTCTATTTTTGGAATTGGGTCATCACCAAAGTAAAAGAAAAACACCCTAATGTAATCTTTTTAGCTGAGGCTTTTACAGCCCCTAAAGTTATGCAACAATTGGCAAAACAGGGTTACACACAGTCGTATACTTATTTTACTTGGCGTAATAATAAGCATGAGTTAATAGAGTATATTGAGGAGTTAACCAAAACCGAACTTAAAGAGTATATGCAACCTAATTTTTGGCCCAATACGCCAGATATTAATCCGTTCCATTTACAAGGTACTGGAGAGTCTAAGCATATGCAAAGATATGCCTTGGCAGCTACACTAAGTTCTTGTATTGGTATTTATGGCCCTGTTTTTGAATATATGTTGTCGGATTCTTTGTTGGGTAAAGAAGAATATCTTAACTCCGAAAAATTCCAAATTGCGCATTACAACTGGACCATTCAAAATAAGTTGACTACTGTTATTGCCAAAATCAATTACATACGTCATCATAATGAAGCACTTCAACAAACAAATAATATCAAATTTTGTCATGTTGAAAACGATAACTTAATTGCCTTTTACAAGTGGAATGAAGCAAAAAATAACCACATATTTGTAATTATTAGTTTAGATCATTATAATTCACAAAAAGGCACGGTTCAAATGCCACTGCACGAATTAGGTGTACATGCTGGCCATAACATGGAGATGCACGATTTAATTACAGACAATCGTTACAATTGGCACAATGAGTGGAATTATGTAGAACTACACCCTACATTACCGTTCCATATCTTTCAAATTAACAAGTAATTTATGGCCGAAACCTCTGTTAAATCTCAAATAAAAACACCTTTGGTTTTTGATGTTGCTTGGGAACAGCTCCTAGACGACTCAAATTTTGTATCGGTATTTTTGTCTGATATTTTAGAGGAATATATCCAAAAACAACGCTGGTATGGAGGTAAGGCGAGTAAATTGAAGTACATAGAATTAGCCGAATACTTTAGAATTCAACAAAATGAAGAAGTGTATTATGGACTAATTTTAGAAGTCAATTTTGTTGAGGCCTTTTTCCAACATTACTTTTTACCAATTGCGTTTGTTACCGACGAATCTTTTGCTGAAAAAAATAGAATTTTACCAATATCTATCGACGGAAAAACAGGTTATATTATTGACGCAGTTAATCTTGAGGCTTTTAGAAGGCTAGTTTTCGAGCGTATTATCACAGCAGAACCTATTGATAGAACAAAAGTAAAATACCATAAAAGCGCTCTACTTGTAGACGACTCCTATAGGTCATCTAGATTTATGGGGCTAGAACAAAGCAATACGTCTATCATTTATAATGATACTTCCGTTTTAAAATTCTTCAGAAGAATCTATTCTGATAAAAATCCCGACTACGAAATGAGCAGGTATTTATCAGAAAAACGAGAGTTTAAAAATACCCCGCCATACCTAGGGAGTATCAATATTGAAGATTCTGAAAAAGAGATCATCACCATTGCATTAATGCAAAAAATGATTCCAAATGAAGGTGATGCTTGGGAGTATATGCTGAAAGAGTTTAAGCGTATTTTTGACACCTTCAACTCCAAGAAACTAAACATTGCCGACATTCCTGAAACAGAACGTTTTTTAAAGTTGGGTATTAACGATATTCCTCCTGTAATGATTGATTGGGTAGGCTTAGATTTTCTCAAGCACATTCAAACACTGTCTAAACGTACGGCAGAAATGCATATTGCCTTGGGTTCAGAGTTCGAAGAAATGGCTTTTACGCCTTCTCACTATAATGGCGATTACGAAGTTTGGTTAAAAAACAGATTGTTGTACCAATTTCAAAACAGGTTAAATACTGTTGAGAATAATTTGCATAAACTTGATGGAATGGCTCTATCGCTGGCAAAAGAGTTCCTTGATAAGAAAAACACAATAAGAAAACGCTTTGTAAACTTTGATTGGACAAAACTAAAGGGTCAGCGCATAAGAGTTCATGGCGACTATCATTTGGGGCAAATTCTGGTAAAGAATAACGATTTCCATATTTTAGATTTTGAAGGGGAACCTGAAAGTACCATTAGAGATAGAAAAGTAAAACAACCGCCTTTAAAAGACGTAGCTGGCTTATTTAGAAGTTTTCACTACGCCATTTATACCACCATTTTCAACAATTTAGATAACTATAACAGCAGTGCCGAAGCGCTTTTTTCAGCAGGAGAATTGTTATACGATTATATCATTGGCCTATTTTTAGGTACTTATATTACTGAAGTAAGAGAAGCTAACTTAAATATTGGCTACAATCAAGAACGTATATTTTTATTAAAATACGCCTTATTAGAGAAGGCGGTTTACGAATTAGGCTATGAGCTTAATTCGCGCCCAAAATGGGCAATTATTCCTTTAAAAGGAATATCAAATATTATAAATAACTAACAACAAAACATGGCACACGTAAAACCGTACAGTCTATTTACAGAATTTGATATTAACCTGTTTAAAGCCGGAAAACATTTTCGCCTTTATGAAAAATTCGGATCGCATCTGGTTACCGTTGATGATATTGAAGGTGTGTATTTTGCCGTTTGGGCACCTAGTGCAAAACAAGTTTCTGTTATTGGGGATTTTAACTATTGGATGGAGGGCGAACACCAACTAAATGTTCGCTGGGATTCTAGTGGAATTTGGGAGGGCTTTATTCCTCTGGTTGAAAAAGGTGCTATTTACAAGTATAAAATTCAAAGTCATCACAACGATGTAAAAACGGAAAAGGCTGACCCTTACGCGAGACGTTGTGAACATCCGCCAAAAACTGCCTCAATAGTATGGGATGATACCTATAAATGGAAGGACAGTAAGTGGATGAAAAAGCGTAAAAAGAATAATGCTATAGACGCACCATTTTCTGTTTATGAAGTGCATTTAGGGTCTTGGAAACGCAATGTTGAAGAAGATAGATTTATGTCTTATTATGAATTAGCAGACGATTTGGTGAATTACGTTAAGGAAATGAACTTTACGCATGTTGAGCTCATGCCTATTATGGAATATCCCTACGATCCGTCTTGGGGCTACCAAATAACTGGATATTTTGCACCAACATCGCGTTACGGCTACCCAGAAGAATTTAAATATTTAGTAGATAAACTGCACCAAAACGATATTGGAATTATCCTAGATTGGGTACCTTCACATTTTCCTGAAGATGCGCATGGAATAGGTTTTTTTGATGGTTCACATCTTTACGAGCATCCAGACAGACGAAAAGGTTATCATCAAGATTGGAAAAGTTTAATATTTAACTACGAGCGTAATGAAGTACGCTCATTCTTAATAAGTAATGCCATTTTTTGGCTGGACCAATATCATGCGGATGGCTTGCGTGTAGATGCTGTGGCTTCTATGCTATTTTTAGATTATTCTAGAGAAGACGGTGAGTGGGAACCGAATATCTATGGTGGGCGTGAAAACCTAGCGGTTATAGATTTCTTAAAGCAATTAAATGAAGAGGTTTACGCTTCTTTCCCAGATGCACAAACTATTGCCGAAGAATCTACTGCTTTCCCAATGGTTTCAAAACCAACATTTGTTGGCGGTTTAGGTTTTGGCATGAAATGGATGATGGGTTGGATGCATGATACTCTGGAATATTTCAAAAAAGACCCTGTTTACAGATCTCACCATCATAATGAAATTACATTTAGTTTGGCTTATGCCTTTACCGAAAACTTTATGTTACCATTGTCTCACGACGAGGTAGTTTACGGTAAAAACTCAATTTTAGGGAGAATGCCTGGTGATGAATGGCAACGATTTGCAAACTTAAGATTGCTTTACGGTTATATGTTTACACATCCAGGTACAAAATTACTATTTATGGGTGGTGAATTTGGGCAGTATAATGAGTGGGATTTCCAAGATAGTTTAGACTGGAATTTGTTAGAATTTATGCCTCATCAAAATATGAAAAACTATGTTTCCAACCTTAATAAACTCTACAAGAGCACACCTGCGTTGTTTGAAAAAGGGTTTAGTCATGAGGGATTTGAATGGATTCATTACGGCGACTACGAAAACAGTGTTATATCTTATTTAAGAAAAGGATACGAAGAAGAAAAAACGGTGGCTGTGGTTTGTAATTTAACCCCTGCTGTGAGGAAGAATTATAAAATTGGTGTACCGTTTGATGGCAAACTAGTAGAAATCTTTAATAGTGATGACGAAGCTTTTGGCGGTAGTGGCGTTTCCAATAGCAAGCCGATATCTATTAAAAAAGAAGAGTGGATTGGTAAACCTTATTCAGCAACAATTACGTTACCTCCTTTGGCAGTGACTGTTTTTGAATTTAAATAATATCAATTTTAAATACATAAAATGAATAAGGGAGTATATCAAATATTTGATGTACTCCCTTATGTTTAAGGAATATTCTCACTTATAGCAACTTGGCTGAAAATATTGATGTATGACAAAGCCGAAAACTTCATTTATTGTGTCGCTTAAACTTCGTTTTAACTTCAGAAAACACATTAATTGTCAATCAATTAGTAATTCTCCAAATTTTTATCCAATTGTTTAAATTTTGCTAAGTATTTAAAGGTTTTTTTGCTGAAAGTTAATTTCTTAACCTCTTAAAATTTAGTACTTTCGTTCATTAATTTTAATACCTCCCAAATGATATTAAATACCGAATTAGAATATAAAGGGAATTTATTTCCTTCTAAAATAATAAAATACGAAAAGAACCTTAACGTTCTTTCTTTCACTGCCGACAACGGTGTTGTTCTAGAAGTTACGGTTAGAAGAGACAGTATACTTCGGTTTAGATTTACAACAACAGGCATTTTTGAAAATGACTTTTCTTATGCCATTACGAAATACGCTAGTAGGGGTTATAACCATCTTGAGGTTACCGAAGAAGAGGATGAATATGTAATTACTACTTCTAAGTTAATCTGTAAAATTTCTAAAACAGATTTAAGAGCTTCTATTTTTGATGCAAAAGATAACACACTAATTTGCGAGGACGAATTAGGTTTCCATTGGGAAGAAAGTTACGAGTTTGGTGGAGATGTAGTAAAAATGTCTAAAACGGCCCAACCTGGTGAAAGTTATTATGGTTTAGGCGATAAACCTGTAGACAACAACCTTAAAGGAAAACGTTTTGAAAACTGGGTAACAGATTCCTATGCATATGGTAGAGATACCGATCCTATTTACAAGGCTATTCCGTTCTACACCGCTCTGCATCATAAAAAGGCTTACGGTATCTTTTTTGACAACACGTTCCGTTCTTACTTTGATTTTTGTCACGAACGTAGAAATATTACTAGCTTTTGGGCGCATGGTGGTGAAATGAATTATTATTTCATTTACGGTCCTGAAATGTCTGAAGTAGTGGCTAACTACACCGATTTAACAGGAAAACCACATGAAATGCCAGCACTTTGGGCATTAGGGTATCATCAGTGTAAGTGGAGCTACTATCCAGAATCTAATGTAAAAGAAATCACTGCAAAGTTTAGAGAATTACAAATTCCTTGTGACGCCATTTATTTGGATATTGATTACATGGAAGGTTTTAGATGCTTTACTTGGAGTAAGGAATACTTCCCCGACCCAAAACGTATGGTTAAGGAATTGGCAGACGATGGTTTCAAAACTATAGTTATTATAGATCCCGGGATTAAGATAGACATGGATTACTCTGTGTTTAGAGAAGGGCTTGAAAAAGATTATTTCTGTAAACGTGCCGATGGCCCTTACATGAAAGGGAAAGTGTGGCCAGGGGAATGTTATTTTCCAGACTTTACAAGACCTGAAGTACGTGAATGGTGGTCAGACTTATTCAAAGAACTTATAGAAGATATCGGTGTTAAAGGTGTTTGGAACGATATGAACGAGCCAGCGGTAATGGATGTTCCAGGAAAAAGTTTTCCAAATGATGTAAGACACGATTACGACGGAAATCCTTGTAGTCACAGAAAAGCACATAATGTTTATGGTATGCAAATGGCTAGAGCTACATACCAAGGTTTGAAGAAATTCTCTTATCCAAAACGACCTTTCGTTATAACACGTGCTGCTTATTCGGGTACGCAGCGTTATACCTCTAGCTGGACTGGAGATAATATCGCTACTTGGGATCACTTAAATATCGCAAACCTACAAGCACAACGTATGGCAATGTCTGGATTCTCATTTGTAGGATCTGATATTGGTGGTTTTGCGGAGCAACCTAATGGCGAGCTTTATGCGCGTTGGATACAATTAGGGATTTTCCACCCGTTTTGTAGAACACACTCTTCTGGAGATCACGGAGATCAAGAACCATGGGCATTTGGTGAAACAATTACAAACGTGGTTCGTAAGTTTATCGAATTACGCTATCAACTGTTGCCTTACTTATACACTGCATTCTGGAGATATGCTGATGAAGGTATTCCAATCTTAAAGTCTTTAGTGCTTTACGATCAAGAAGACCAGCAAACGCACTACAGAAATGACGAATTTGTGTTTGGTGAAAAGATTCTGGTTTGTCCTGTAAATGGTCCAAATCAAAAAGGAAGACGTATGTACATTCCGCGAGGTAATTGGTATAATTTCTGGACAGATGAAATTGTAGAGGGCGGACAAGAAGTTTGGGTTGATGCAGATTTAGATAGCATGCCAATTTTTGTAAAAGAAGGTGCAATAATCCCAAAATATCCTATTCAACAGTATGTAGGAGAAAAAACCATTGATGAATTACTTCTAGATGTATACTTTACAGAAGGAAAAGAAGAATCTATGGTGTACGAAGATGCCAATGATGGTTACGATTATATCAAAGGGCGTTATAGTCTAAGAAGTTTTAGGTTGCTTGGAAAGAAAAAGGAATTAATTATTCAGCAGCATAAAACAGGAAAATACACAACTTCATATAAAACCTTTAAGTTAAACTTACATGGTTTACCCTTTAAGATTAAAAAGGTACAAGTAGATAATGTGGATATTCCTCTTAAAGATTTAAAAATTAATGGAGATAACTCTTTAACCTTAATAAAAGAGTTCACTGAGTTGCATATTGTAGGCTAAGCATTATCAAATTCAAAAGAAAACAGCCTCATCTAATTCTTGTAGATGAGGCTTTTTCAGTTTATACAAATTTTCTTAATTCTTTACCTTATCTTCAGCAAGGTTTTTAAAACTTAGCAACTCTCCAAGGTATACAAAGTTATATCCTTCACCTACTTTTTCTAATGCCTTGTTTTCAGAAGAAATCACCTCTAAAATTCCTTTTTTATCCTTCACTAAAAGTGGGATTGTATTATCATTTTTAATGGTTTCATCAAGAAGTGCTTCAAAATGAGCTTTACTTTTAATAGCTGTTTCATGGATTTGAGGATATTTCCTTGAAACTTCGGTTAACGAATCAAAATCATCAGTTGGCGTAAATAGTGCTTCCTTTGGAATACTTTCTGGGTTATCCATTTCATTCGCAGTTACCAATCTAAAATACCCACTTTCACCAAATTGATCTCTAAACCGCTCAATAGCATAGTTGTTAATGTCTCTACTTCCTGTAAGCGCCATTAAAAATCCAACATCATTCAATTCAATGTTATTACTCAATTCCTCAGAATAAATATCCGTTGTAGTAGCATCCAATCCTTGCTCTTGTGCTAGCTGTATATTGGTTTGATTGCTATCAATTAATACCACGTGTCTCCCATTATTTTCTAGATATTCCCCAATTAATCGCGCAAAGGGTGAAGCCCCCACTATCAAAATACCTTCGGAGCGTTTTAAGAATACGCCTACCAGTTTTGCAAACAGTCTCGCGGTTGTAGCATTTAGTAAAACCGTACCTAAAACAATCATAAACACTAGTGGTGTAATGTATTCGGCGCCATCAACGCCTTGTTTAATTAACTTACTTCCAAAAAGTGAAGCAATACCAGCAGCAACAATACCTCTGGGGCCTACCCAACTAATAAAGAGTTTCTCTCGAATTTTTAGTTTGGAACCATGTGTGCTTGCTAAAACCGCTATAGGTCTTATTAAAAAAACAACAAGTCCAAATAATAATGCTGTTTTCCAAGTGTATAGTAGCATCATGTCCTCTATATTGATATTTGCAGCTAATAGAATAAAGAGAATGGAAATTAAAAGCACGCTTAAAGACTCCTTAAAGTATAACAGCTCCTTTATATTTTCCAACTTTCCGTTGCCTAAAACCATCCCCATAACCACAACGGCTAGGAGGCCAGATTCATGGGCAAATATTTCTGACTCTACAAACACGAGAAGCACTGTGGATAATGACACTACATTTAATAAATAATGTGGTATAAGTTTTTTGTTTACCGCAAAAGCTAGCGCGTGCGCAAAAGTAAATCCAAAGGTGGTACCAAACAGCAAAATTTTACCAAACTCAATGAGTGCGGTTTTTGTAAATCCACTGTCGCCTTCAACACTAATAAATTCAAATACCAAAACCGCTACTAACGCCCCTATCGGGTCAATTAATATGCCTTCCCATTTTAAAACCGTTGAAATATCCTTTTTTAAAGGGATATTCCGCAAAATTGGGGTGATAACAGTAGGGCCAGTTACTATAATTAAGGCAGAAAACAGCAACGACATTTCCCAACTGAGATTAAATATAAAATACGCTAATGCACCAGCACCAAAAAAAGTAATTGCCGAACCTAATGTGATAAGCTTTGTGATAACAGGGCCTACATTACGTATTTCGGCACGTTTTAAGGTTAAACCACCTTCAAAAAGTATAATGCTAATAGCAAGAGATACAAAATAATATAAACCCTCTCCTGGGAAAAGTCCGTTTTTACCATTCCAGATAGGCTCTATCCATTTACTACCGTCTTCACTTAAATATGCAGCCGCAATCGGCCCTACTAATAAACCGATTAAGATTAAAGGTAGAATAGCGGGTATTTTTAATTTCCATGCTACCCATTGTGCCAATATTCCCAGAATAATAATTCCAGATAATTCTAACATAATTTATAGTTTCTGTTCGAATTTACTAAGATAATTAAAACAAGTCTATTATGTCGTCATGTTTGTTAATCCCTTTTAAAATCAACACTTTTTCTTAATTATCTCTTAACATTATAATTCAGTTTGGTCTTATTTCGTAAATTGTGAGGCTATGAACTTGTACCCCATAAATTCAGGAAATTTTAAACTAGATGGAGGCGCTATGTTTGGTGTTGTTCCTAAATCGCTTTGGAGCAGAACCAATCCTGCCGATTCCAATAATATGATAGATTTAACAGCAAGATGCCTTTTAATTGAAGAGGGCGACAGGTTGATTCTAATCGATACAGGCATGGGCAACAAGCAATCTGATAAATTCTTCGGATACTATTATTTGTGGGGTGAAGATAGTATTGATAACTCTTTAGAAAAGTATGGATTTCATAGAGATGATATAACAGATGTGTTTTTAACTCACTTGCATTTTGATCATTGTGGCGGTGCTATCCAATGGAATGCTGACAAAACGGGATATACACCTGCATTTAAAAATGCGCATTTTTGGAGTAATCAAAACCATTGGGAATGGGCTATAAACCCAAATGCCAGAGAAAAAGCATCATTTCTAAAGGAAAATATTATTCCTATTGAAGAAAGTGGCCAATTAAAATTTACGGAAGTATCTTCAAACGGTATCTTGGAAAATTCACCTTTAGGTTTTGATATTTTTTTTGCTGATGGTCATACTGAAAAGCAGATGATCCCAATGATTCATTATAAAGGTAAAACCATATGTTTCATGGCTGATTTATTGCCAACCGCCGGACATCTGCCACTACCTTATGTTATGGGTTATGATATGCGACCGCTTCAAACCTTAAGTGAAAAAAAAGCGTTTTTAAATATGGCCGCAGATAAAGGGCTTTATTTATTTTTGGAACACGATGCCCAAAACGAAATTATTACAGTAAAACATACCGAAAAAGGCGTGCGTTTAAACGAAGTATTCAGCGCTGAAGAGATATTTAATTAAGAAAGACTAATTCAAATAATAACAATGAGAACAATTAGAAATTTAACTTTTGTAACAGCAGCATCTTTAATACTAGCGGGTTGCGGAGGTTCTAGTGCAATTTTACTAACACCAGAGGAAAATATTGATGCTATTCCTTTAAAAGTTTCCGATTTAACAGAAACTGAAAAACATAACTGGGGGCATTTAGACTTACTAAAAGACACCATTCCAGGAATGAGTGTAGATAAAGCTTACGCTGAAATAATAAAAAATAAGAAAGGGAAAAAAGTTATTGTTGCTGTAATTGATTCTGGTATTGACATAGATCATGAAGATTTAGATGATAATATTTGGACGAATAAAGGTGAAAAACCAGGCAACGGAAAAGATGATGACAACAATGGTTACATTGACGATGTGCATGGGTGGAACTTTTTAGGAGATGGTTATCATGAGCAATTGGAATATACTAGAATTTTGGCAAGTGGAGATACTAATAATCCAGATTACAAGAGAGCTCAAGAAGAATATGACAAGTCTTATAAATTATGGAGTGAGCGAAAAACACAGTATGAGCAGATTTACCAACAAGTTAAAAATACCGACGAAACCTTAACCAAGCACTTTGGGAAATCTGAATATACACAAAAGGATGTAGCGGGAATAAAAACCGAGGATCAGGCCTTAAGTCAAGCAAAACAAATAGCACAATATATGTTTAGTAATGGTCTAGAATCTATGGCAGATGCCGTAACTGAAATTAAAGATGGCTTAAAAAGTATAAACGAACGCTTAAACTATAGTTTAAATAAAACATTTGAGGGTAGAAAAAACGGTGACGACCCCAATAATATGAACACCAAGTTTTATGGCAACAGCAATGTAAAACCAGTAGTTAAAGATGAAAGTCACGGTACTCATGTTGCAGGTATCATTGCCGCAGAACGCAATAATGGCAAAGGTGCAAATGGTGTTGCGAATAATGTAGAAATTATGAGCATTAGAGCGGTACCAAATGGGGATGAATATGATAAAGATGTTGCGTTGGCCATTCGCTATGCTGTGGATAATGGTGCCACAGTTATTAATGGAAGCTTTGGTAAGAGTTTTTCTCCGCATAGTGATGTGGTTAGAGATGCTATAGCCTATGCCTCAGAAAAAGATGTAGTTTTTGTTCATGCCGCTGGTAACGACAGTAAAAATGTTGATGTTGAACCTAATTTTCCTGATGATAATATCAACGGACAAGAAATCTCAGATACTTACATTCGTGTTGGTGCCTTAGCCCCTAAATACGGATCTGGTTTGTTAGCAGGCTTTTCAAATTATGGAAAAAGCAATGTAGATGTATTCGCTCCTGGTGCGCAAGTGTATTCTACAACTCCAGAAAACGAATATGATACTAAAGGCGGCACTTCTATGGCTGCCCCTGGTGTAGCGGGTGTAGCGGCATTAATACGCTCGTATTACCCTTCTCTGTCCGCGGCTCAGGTTAAAAAAATCATTATGGACTCTGGTTTAGATATAAAAACCAAAGTTGTTGTTGGAGGCAATACTGATGATATTCAACCTTACGCGGATATTGTAAAATCCGGTAAAATTGTAAATGCCTATAATGCTTTAATTATGGCGTCTAAAATGGTAAACTAATTTCAAAATACAGCTTTTAAATAACCTCTTTTATAGCACTAATTATGAAGAATATTTTTTGTTTTACTTTGCTTGTTTCTTTTGTTTTTACATCATGTAAAAATTCACAAAATGCGGTTGAGGTTGCGCCTCCACCTGCTCCCAATACTCCTGTGTTTACTAGTACTCCGTCGCAACAAGCCTCCTATTGGCAACAACATGCAGATTATAAAATGGAGATTGATATGGATGTAAACACCTATCAATATAAAGGAAAACAAGAACTTGTTTATACCAACAATTCGCCAGATGTTTTAGACAAAGTGTTTTATCACTTATACTTTAATGCGTTTCAACCAGGAAGTGAAATGGATGTGCGCTCTAGAACTATTGCAGATCCAGACCCAAGAGTAGGTGATCGCATTAGTAAATTACAGCCTAATGAAATTGGTTATATAAAAGTGAATACGCTTACTCAAAACGGAAAACCTGTTACTCATGAAACTGTTGGCACTGTTTTAGAAGTGAAGTTGGATGCACCCATTAAACCGGGTGAAAGTGTAACGTTTAATATGGATTTTGATGCACAAGTACCACTTCAAATTCGCCGTTCTGGTCGAAATAACAAAGAAGGGGTTGCGCTTTCAATGACGCAATGGTATCCTAAATTAGCAGAATATGACTTTGAAGGTTGGCATGCAGATCCGTACATCGGAAGAGAGTTTCATGGGGTTTGGGGTGATTTTGATGTTAAATTGACCATTGATAAGAATTATGTAGTAGGAGGCACTGGGTATTTAAAAAACGAAACAACAAACGGCGACAAGAAAACACTGCATTTTACAGCTCCAAAGGTACACGACTTTACTTGGGCTGCAGACCCAGAATACATTCATGACACCATGCAAGTGCCCAATGGACCATTGTTGAACTTCTACTATAAAAGTACTCTAGAAAAAGACAAATTGGAGAATTGGAAAAAGATGCAGCCCAAAGCGGTGGAGTTGATGCAATATTTTAGTGAGCATATAGGCACATATCCGTATGATCAGTATTCTATAATTCAAGGTGGTGATGGTGGTATGGAATATGCCATGTGTACCCTAATTACAGGCAATAGAAAGTTTGGCAGTTTGGTAGGTGTAACAGCTCACGAAATGGCGCATACTTGGTTTCAATTTTTGTTAGCTACGAACGAAGCGAAACATGAGTGGATGGACGAAGGTTTTACAAGCTATATAAGCGATTGGGTTATGGCTGCTATTTTTGACAAAAATGAACCAAACCCTGCAAAAAATGCCTACAGAGGCTATTATTATTTAGCTAAATCTGGTAAAGAACAACCTTTAACTACGCATGCTGATCGCTATGAATACAATCAAGTGTATGGTATTTCGGCGTACAGTAAAGGCGAAGTATTTATGGCGCAATTGGCTTATGTAATTGGTGCTGAAAACCTAAAAAAGACCATTAAATCTTACTTTGATACTTGGGCATTTAAACACCCCACACCAAATGATTTTATTCGTGTTGCTGAAAAAGTTTCTGGTTTAGAATTAGATTGGTATTTAACCGATTTTGGACAAACCACCAACACCATTGATTATGCTGTAAAATCTGTTAAAGGAAGCACCGTAACTTTAGAGCGCAAAGGCTTAATGCCAATGCCTATTGATATTGCTGTAACCTATGAAGATGGATCAACAGAAGACTTTTACATCCCTTTACAAATAATGCGTGGTGAAAAACCAACCTCAGCAACTGTAATAAAAGATTGGGCTTGGGCATATCCAACTTATACCTTTAATACTGAAAAGGAAATAAAATCTGTTCAAATTGATCCTAGTGGTTTAATGGCTGATGTCGAATCTTCTAACAATAAAATTGAAAAATAAAACTATACCTCTTGGTGATAAAAAAGCATAGCCACTAAGAGGTTTTATTTATACAATTTAGTTTTTGCCACACGTTCCCGATTATATAAAAACAAATGTGTAGGCGATACTTGCCTGCTTCTATAACCAAGTACATGAAAAATTGGTTTAGTAAAATACTTGGCAATCTTCAAATTTACACGAAGTACACCTTTTGATTTGTTAGACCAAGACACACCTGGTAATAACGTTAGAATGGTGTCTGCCTTAAAACGTCTTAAATGTTTTGACGCCCTTAATATAAATCTGGGAACATAACGTATTACAAAATACCCTTCATTACCCTTTTTTTGGTACAAAGGCATAAACATATAACCTTCGTGTTCAGATAGGATTTCAGTGGTATTTAATCTTGCGACTAGAGTGCCTTTTTCTATAGGTTGAAAACTTTTAAATCCATCATTCATTTTAAAATCGTCCGTTTTTGATATTTTCTGAAGATGAATAATTTCAAAAAAGTTATGAATATGTTCTGAAGCTATTTTTAAGGTTTCCCTAAAGGTCATCACATCCACTTGATTTTCTTCCAAAACTCCTGTGTACACCAGCGCTAAATTTATAAAGGCAATATTATTTTGAACTGAGGCAATACCCATATGATGTCCAGATTCAAAGCCAATTGAAACAAAACCTAAGGTATTAATATAGCTTAGTAAAGGGCCCTCTAAATACTCTTCAATACCCAAAACTATGGGCACAGGAAATTGCTTAGAAAACTCCCTGTTAATCATAGCGTCATTAATGGTAACGAAAGGCAGGGTTTTACTTGAAGTGGTATGTAAATCAATAAAATATAATGGTCCGTTATGCTTATTAATAATTTGGTGTAATAACACAAAAAGCGCTTGTGCTTGCTTTTCTTCAACATTAACATTAGTTTTTGAGAGTATCTGGTTAAGCCTTTCCTCTGTCCACAACCTGTTTAAGTCCTCGTCAATGTAACGTTGGTTGCTTTCAAGGGCTTTTAAGTTTCCTAAAACACCGTATACGTTTCCTTTTAAATGCAAACTTTCCACTGTTTTTTGTATGTGTTGTAATGCTACAACACCAGCTTTTTCATTACCATGAATACCGCTAAAAAACACAACTGTAGGCAAGTTTACACCCTTTTCAACTTTAAAAAGTACATGTGTTTTTTCTTCTTTCTCTGGTGTTTCAGTTTTCTGCACTTCCTTCAACTTATACATCTTTAGAGCTTATTAATCCGATTAATTTATTCTGCTTTACCACTGGCAAAAAATGAATATTGTGCAGGTTCATCAAAGCTTTTGCATCTGGTATTTTTGTTTGATCTGTAATTGAAATCACTTCCGCTGTCATTACACTTCCAACACATTGCGAATTGACTTCCTTAAGGTTTTCAAACGCTTCAATATCTCTCCAAGACAGAACACCTACAAGCTCTTTTTCATGATTAATTACTGGCATATGGTGAATGTTCTTCCATTTCATAATATGTACTACCAGCTCAATGCTATCATTTTCATACACCGAAAAAACATCGGTTTGCATAATATGCTTCACAACTTTATTGCTTTTTTCTGGCAACTCTGTTGTTTCTCCAAGTAAGCGCCACGTTGAGACTGGATAATCCCTAATTTGCTTTTCATAGATTTGAGATGTTAAAATTTGCATCGCCTCAAAAGGTTTATGGCTCTTCAATAAATGCCTATAGCTTCTTATACTCCACTCTGAACCATTTAACGCTCTTACTCTATTCTTTATAATGGCTAAATAATATTCGGCATCTTTTGGTGCTATACCAAATTTGTAAAGCCCCTTATAAGCCATTGGTAATAGCTCATCAATTATTAAATCTTGACAAGACATATATTTGCCATCCCAATATATTTGTGCGGCCATTCCATAGCGCGCTGCATTGAAAAAATTGGTTTTTACATCTTTAAAATCCCATTGCTTGTGAATGTTGTTATACTTTTTGGTTTTGCCCATCATTACACCAACCCAAAACACCATATTAGCAATTTCATCCGCCATAGTTGGACCAGATGGAATGTATCTGTTTTCAATTCTTAAATGAGGTTTATCATTTGAAAGCCCATAACAAACGCGATTCCAAGGATACACTGTACCGCTATGTAATTGCAACGCCAACAACTTTGGAATTTGATTGTTTTTCAGTAAATCAACGCTGTCTTTTATATAATTTGTAGTTAAAAAACTTCTGAAGCGAGATATGTTGTCCTTAAAAATATCAGTAATAGAACCGGTGTACCAATTTTTCCCAAAACTAACTCTTGATTGATTTTCATTAAGTAAGAATGAATTTGCTCGTGTATCAATACTTTGGGTAAACAAGGCAATTCTAGTTTCATTCCATAATTCCTTTCCGAAGAGCAACGGCGAATTGGTACACGCGCTTAAAACAGGTCCTGCAATAGCTTGAGCCCAATTATAAGTGTCTATAAACTCATGGGGGTTTACCTGCAAATGCATTTGAAAACTGGTGTTGCAGCCCTCCAACATCACAGAGTCGAACAGCAAATTCAACTCATCAACACCTTGAATATGGATATTAAAATCTTGTTTTCTAGAATCCATAATCGCCTCGTTTAAAACGGTATATCGTTTAAGTGGCGTCATATGGTTTTCCCCGATATTGTCTAATCCGATAGAGGGTAAAATTCCAGTAAGTACAATTTTTGTATCTCGTTTTTTTGCAGCTTCTTCAGCTTTTTTAAGCAACGTTTTTAATTGCTCATGCAACTTTGAAAAACATTCGCCCCTTAATTCTAACGGATCAAGGTTAGCCTCCAGGTTATAATTTCCAATTTCGGTAGTAAAGTGATCGTCATTTATATCCTTTAAAATCTCTAGAGCGTTGCTGCTGGGGGAAAAATTTGGTTTTACCAAACAAAACTCTTGTTCTGCCCCAATACGAATTGGCTCGGTTTCTATCATGTTGTTTTCCAACATAATATCCAAGGCTTCAATATCATTTAATAGGTGGTGTACGTAATTTGCCCTATCTTTTTTCTTCTCCAGTTTGATGACATTCATATTGCCCATAACCCAATCTTTTTTATTGATTTTTAGGGTGTTAAATTATTGCAATACTGAGAGTTATTATATGACATTGGTCATGATGTCTTCGCTTTCTTATATTTAATAATAAGGGGGTGATTATTTAAAAAATTCGATTATTTTCGTTTTATGTCGCTTGTAACAATGGCAAAACCGCTTTAGAAAATGATTAAAAAGGGTTACGAAGAGGAGTTTTTACCAAGAGAACTGGGTTTGAAATTGATGAGAGATTTGCCCCGATCAAACTACAGGGAAAAAATAAATTTAGTGGACAATTATGTAAAAACTATTAAGAGTACTTTTGGTTCAACCGCTTTTGAAGTAAGATATCATAATGAAATAGGTTTTATTTATTGGGATGCTGAAGAATATGCACTTGCTGTTGCTCACTACAAAAAAGCTATTACACCCCTAGATCCAAAAGATTACTCATATCTATATTTTCTAATTATTTGCTTTCTAATTCGTGGTGAACGTCATCTTAAAAACTACGCTTCTTCATATAAATGGGTAGATATGGCATTTAAAAATATGACATTTATTGAATCCTCTTTTGAAAAACTAAATATATTAAAGGAGTACGCTGATTTGCTAAAAGAAACCGGTGAAGATTTTGATTATGATACAAATATCATAATGGACATAATTGAGGATTTAGGGTTTAAAATTGCATTAAAAAATCCTGTGGAGACTATTCATTTATTGAAACAGAACAATCTTGAATGGAATAAGAAATTTGGAAAAATTGTTTTAATGAAAAATGTGAGTAAGGAAGAGGTTTTGGATGCCTATAAGGAATTCAAGAAAAACTGCCCTATCAAATATTATAGAAACCTAGCAAGTGAAAAAATTATATTGCTTAATGGTGAACTTTAAATATTTAATTTTGTCTTCTTCAAAAGTCAAAGGAAAAATTTATAACGCATTTAAAAGTCAAACAAAAATAGTTGAAATTCACTTACCCAAAAAAAGAAAAACTAAAAAGCAAAAAGCTGATAGACCAATTGTTTTCAGAAGGTCAATCTGTTTCAGCATTTCCTTTGCGCTTGGTGTATTTAGGCACTACATTTAAAGATGGATCTATTGCAAAAACAGGTGTTTCCGTATCAAAAAGACATTTTAAGAATGCCGTAGACAGAAACCGAATAAAACGTTTATTGAGAGAAGCTTATAGACTACACAAAGCGGACTATTTTAACAATTTAACAACGCAACATGCGTTTATGATTTTGTACATTGGCAAAGAGCAGCCCGCATTTGCACAAATCGAAAACGCCATGGAGCGTTTGTTTGATAAATTTTTGAGTAAAGTAATAGACAAAAAATAACCCTATGAAATATCTACCAAAAAAGAAATATATAGTTGTTTTAATTTTAGGAGTTGTATTCTTAAGCACAACTGCGTTTAAAAACGATTTCTTTGAAATCGCTAAACAGATTGAAATCTTTACCACCCTATATAAAGAAATCAATATGAACTATGTTGATGACACCAATCCTGGTGATTTAATGGATACCGCCATAAAAAGTATGCTGGAAGACTTAGATCCTTACACGCGGTTTATGAACGAACAAGATGTAGAAGCAGCAAGAATAAATAATACTGGCGACTATACAGGTATTGGGGCTCGCGTAAAAACCTTAAAAGATAAGCTGGTTATTGTGGAGCCTTATAAAGATTATCCTGCAGATAAAGCTGGTTTAAAAGCTGGGGATCAAATTATAAAAGTTGGCGATATTATTGTTACAGACTACAAAGACGATGCTGGTAATTTATTGCAAGGCGCTTCAGGAAGCACGGTAAATGTAACTTTTAAACGAAATAATGAAACAAAAACGGCTACCATAGAACGCGCCGAAGTTGAAATAAAAGCAGTACCTCATTACTCTATGGTTAATAGTAAAACAGGGTATGTTGTTTTAAGTAAATTCAACAGAAAAGCTTCTGCTGAGACACGTTACGCCGTAAGAGATTTAAAAGCGCAAGGCGCACAAAATATTATTTTAGATTTAAGAGGAAACCCTGGCGGTTTACTAAACGAAGCTGTAAATATTGTAAACTTATTTGTACCAAAAGGCCAATTAGTAGTGACTACAAAATCTAAAGTGAAAAAATACAATAAGCAGTATTTTACCCGCAATGAACCATTAGATACTGAAATTCCTTTAGTGGTTTTAATTGACGGTTCTAGTGCTTCGGCAAGTGAAATTGTGTCTGGTACTTTACAAGATTTAGACCGCGCTGTAATTGTGGGAAGCAGAAGTTTTGGTAAAGGATTAGTACAACGCCCTAAACAACTCACTTACGGGACCCAAGTAAAAATTACAATTTCCAGATACTACACACCTTCCGGTAGATGTATTCAGTCTTTAGATTATTGGAATAGAAATGAAAAAGGTGAAGCGGTACGCGTAAAACAAGAAAATTATAACGAGTTTAAGACCAAAAACGGACGAAAAGTGTATGACGGTGGTGGTATTTTTCCAGATATTACCATTACCAAAATAAAAAACTCAACCATTGCAAATGCTATTTTGAAAAGTGATTTAATTTTTGATTTTGCCACAGATTACTATTATAAAAATCCTTCTTTAGATCTTGAAAACTTTACGCTTTCAGATAATGATTTCAAAAATTTTAAAAGTTATTTGGATAAAAACAATTTTTCATTTATAACCAATACTGAAAAAGCACTTAATAAAGCGTTTGAAACTTCGGTACAAGAAAATTTGAATGATGCCATTAAATCTGATTATGAAACCCTGATATCTGGACTAAGAGCCTCTAAAAATGACGTTATCAACGAACATAAAGAAGTCATTCTAAAATCGCTTACTGAAGAAATTGTGAAGCGTTACGCGTATCGAGAAGGTTTATACGAGTATTATAAGTCGTTTGACGAACATATTAGCAAAAGTGCGCAAATCCTCGGAAATACAATGACGTATATGGATTATTTAAGGTAAATATCTGAAAAACACTATCTTTAGCACAATATTATTCATCCCCGAATGCGTAGACTACTTGTAAACATAGTGTTATGTCTTTCAATGTGTATAACTTTTGCCCAATCAAAATATACACATGAAGTATATTTTAATACTGACGAATATGTGGTACCTACTACTGAAGAAAATCGTCTGTTGCTTTTCATTTCTAAACTTCAAGATATCGAAATTGAATCTATAGCTATTTATGGATTTTGTGATGATGTTGGTGCAGACTCCTATAATATGGTGCTATCCCAACAACGTGCCAATGCTATAAAAACAATCTTTTCAAATAACGAAATAAGTGAATCTTTAATTCATAACGTAGATGGTAAAGGAGAAATTCTTCTTAAGATAGTTAATGAAAAAAATGTTTTAAAGATTCGTGGTTTAAACAGAAAAGTAGAAATTATTGTTACCGAAAAAGTTCAAGAACCAGAACCTAAAACGCCAGAAGTAGCAAGTACACAAGAAGAAACCGTTTCTGATAAAATAAAGGGTAATTTAAAGGTTGGAGATAAAATTATTTTCAAAGATATTCTGTTTAGAACTGGCTATAGCACTGTAGTACCAAAATCTAAAAAAACATTAGAAGATATTGCTAAGGCTTTGGTAGAACGAGATGATATATACTTCACTATTCAAGGCCATGTGTGTTGCACAAAATACACGCGTGATGCTGTAGATAAAAAAACCAAACAACGTAATTTATCAGTAGCACGAGCAAAATATGTGTATGACTATTTTGCTAAAAAAGGCGTGAATAAAAAACGTATGCGCTACCTTGGTATGCGCAGAAAATTTCCGCTTGGTGGTGATCCAAAGTTTGATAGACGTGTAGAAATTGTTATTACTTATGTGGGTAACAATGCAAATAAATAAGCGATTCATTTTTTGCGTTGCCTTTTTACACATTTTTTTATTTGGCTTTTCACAAAACACCTTTGTCCCAGATGATAATTTTGAACAAGCACTAATCGATTTAGGCTTAGATACTCCGCCATTAAATGATGTTGTGCCCACTGTTAATATTGTCAATATTATTGAGTTAGATTTAAATCTTTTAAATATTTCAGATTTAACAGGAATTGAAGATTTTAGAGGGTTATCCATATTGGACTGCTCAAGAAATCAACTTTCTCAACTTGATGTAAGCAATAATAGTAATTTAACACAGCTTTTTTGTCATGATAATCAATTATCAACACTTGATGTTACTCAAAATTCTGTTCTAAATACATTATGGTGTTATCGTAATAAGCTTTCCAATATGGATGTTACTCAAAATAGAGATTTAGTGTCTTTAGTGTGTTGGGAAAACAACCTTACAAACTTAAATACATCCAACAATCCTGAACTTGTAGTTTTAGGTTGCGAAATTAACAGTATTACAAGCTTGGACTTATCTAATAATCAAAAGTTAAGACGATTTCAATGTTGGAATAACTTGTTAACAGAATTAGACTTAAGCAACAATCCAGATATAACCTATTTAGATTGCAGTGCCAATCGACTCTCTAATTTAAATTTAGAAAGCAACAGTTTCTTACGTACTTTTTTGTGTTCAAATAATATTCTTAAAACATTGGACCTTAGTAAAAACACAGGGCTTTTAAATTTAGACTGCAGCAACAATAATTTGTGTTCACTAAACATAAAAAATGGAAATAACGAAAATATTGCATTTTTAGATTTCAATAACAATCCTGATTTAACTTGCATTATTGTGGATGATTCTACAGGTGATCGTAGTCTTTGGGAGCCACAATCATTTACAAATTATGTCATCGATAGCAGTAATTGTGGCACTATACCCATAGATAGTTTTAGTGACTTTTCAGGCTTTAACTATATATTACCTGATTTAGAAAATGGGAATTATTATTCCGAATCTGGCGGAATGGGGTTTCAATATAATGCGGGAGATGAAATAACCTCTACTCAAACCATATACATCTACAGATTTACAGAATGTGGTAGTACAGAAACCAGCTTTAATGTTGTAATAACAGAACGTCCTATTACAGTACCAAAGTATTTCACACCAAATAATGACGGTGAAAATGATATTTGGCAGATAGAAGATCCAGATAACAGAATAAAAAGTATTACCATTCATAATAGATTTGGGAAACTACTAAAGTTCCTTCCTAAAAATAACGACTTTAAGTGGAATGGTAGTTTTAATGGAATTAATCTTCCAAATGACAGTTATTGGTATATTATCAATTTAAATAGCGGAAATAAATTGAGTGGTTATTTTGCCTTAAAACGATAAAATCGATTTTTTTGAATTCTGTAAACACATATCAAAACATATTACTAATAATACTATTCATATTAAGTTTTGGTGTTTCTAAAGCGCAAACAACTTTTGTTCCAGATGATAACTTTGAACAAGCACTAATCAATTTAGGCTTGGATACTCCGCCGTTAGATGATGTTGTGCCGACTGTAAATATTGCCTCAATAAAAGAATTAAATGTTTCGCTTTTAGGAATCAATGATCTTACGGGTATTGAAGATTTTTCCGATTTAGAAGTTTTGGAATGTTCAGAAAATAATCTTACTGTTTTAGATATTTCTAACAACGGTAAACTTAGACAGCTTTTTTGCAGTTTTAACGCTATTGAAAATCTTGATGTTTCTAACAATCCAGAACTTAGTATTCTTTGGTGTAATTTCAATCGAATTAACAATTTAGACACTTCTAATAATCTTGATTTACTGTCTTTTATTTGCAGTAATAATTTGTTAACAACCCTTGATATTTCCAAAAATACCTTCTTGAATACATTTTTTTGCGTTGGTAATCAATTAGCAAATCTAGATGTGACATCGAATGCTGAATTACGTATTTTACATTGTGGAAACAACAGTATCAATACTTTAGATGTTTCTGAAAATCTTTTATTATATGACTTTAATTTTGAATATAATACTATTAAAACTATTGATTTATCAAATAATACAGAATTAGAATTTTTATACTGTTTATCAAATAATTTAATAGATTTAAACCTTAGCAATAATCCAAATCTGGCAGTTTTAAGCTGTGGGGAAAATCAACTTACTGAAATAGATGTACAACTAAATACTAATCTAAGAGAATTATATTGTGAAAAAAATCAGATTCAATTCTTAGATCTTTCAACTAATAGATTTTTAAATAGTCTTAATTGTAGCAATAATAACCTATGCCAACTAAATGTGAAGAATACCAATAACTCTAATGTTTTGGTTTTTGATACCTCTCAGAATAACGAATTGGCTTGTATTTTTGTTGATAATGTAGCTTATAGTCAAAACAATTGGACTGCTATTGATGCACAATCCAGCTTCGTTTCAAATTTAGATGAATGCGCTGATGTTTTGGATAATTTTATCGCCATAGATTCTTTAAATGATGTAGTTGCAGCATCCTATATTTTACCTAATCTAACTTTTGGTTCTTATTTTACTGAACCTTTTGGTAATGGTATAGAATTGAGTGCTGGCTCAACAATTACAAATTCGCAAACTATTTATATTTATAACCAAAATAATTGTTACGAGAACCAATCTAGTTTTAATGTATTTATTACCGTGGATGGACTATTTATCCCTAAATACTTTACCCCAAATAACGATGGTATTAATGACTATTGGAAAGTAATTGATACTAATAATAGTATAAGTAAAATAACAATATTTAATCGTTACGGTAAGCTTTTAAAATATTTACCTAGTAATTCAAAAGGCTGGAACGGTACATTAAACAACCAAATATTACCAAATGATACATATTGGTATGAAATGGTATTAAACACAAATGAAATACTAAGAGGATATTTTGCTTTAAAAAGATAAATTACTCTTTCACCATGGCTACATGCGGAATACCATCTTCCTGATAAACATCACTAATAGCTTCGAAACCTATATTTTGGTAAAACCCTTTTAAGTAGCATTGTGCCGATATTTTAATTTTTGTTTCGTTTAAGTAGTCTTCAACAGCTTTAATAGAAGCTTCCATTATAGCATAACCGTATTTATAGGCCCGCTCACTTTTCTTTACTACTACTCTACCAATACTGGCTTCATCAAAATAATCACCTGGTTTAAAAAATCGTGTGTACGCTACCAAACTTCCATCTTTAAAACCTAAAACATGTATCGCTTTTTCGTCCTTTCCATCAATATCTTGATATACACAATTTTGTTCCACTACAAAAACTTCACTTCTTAACTGCAGTAGTTGATACAATTCTTGTTTTGTTAACTCTTTGAAAGTCTTTACTGTAATTTCTAACATCATTTATAATATAATGAAACAGTTCAGTATAACAAAAATTAATCCTGAACAATCACCTCTTTAGCATCGTCTTTTCCATATTCTGGTTGAATATTTACATGATTAATATCGTATTTTCTGAACACCAGCTCCTCTATCTCTTGGAGAATGGTATCAAATTCTGATAATGTAATATCCTTATGAAAATCGATATGTGCTTCTAAATGAATTTCATCTTCATTTAATTGCCATACGTGTACATGATGCGTATTTTTTACAGCTTCAATAGCGTTTATTTCATTTACAATGGTCTGAATTGGAATATTATCTGGTGTAAACAACATTAATACTTTGGTAGAATTCTTTAGTAAATCCCAGCCCATCCAAATCAAATAAACAGCTATTAGAAATGTGAGTACACTATCCACCCAATACAATTGGTAATACTTCATTAATAAACCACCTATCAGCACCGCTACACTTGCCATCATATCCGTTAATAAATGCAAATAAGCACTTTTCATATTCATATTAGTATTTGAATCCTTCTTCAACAGCAATACACTAAAACCATTACCTAAAATAGCAATAAGAGATAACCAAATTACGAGATTCGATTTGATGACTTGAGGATTTTGAAAACGTTCCACTGCTTCAATAATCAACAAAACTGCCACAATCATTAAGGTAGCTGCATTAACAAAAGCTGCTAAAATTTCGGCGCGTTTATAACCAAACGTTTTTTTATTGGATGCTTCGCGTTTAGAAAGTCGGTTAGCGACGTAACTGATAATAAGCGATAGCACATCACTAAAATTATGCAGTGCGTCACTCAAAAGCGATAAACTACCAGAAACCAAACCACCAATAACCTGAGCTACAGTGATGACTATATTTAATAGTATGGAAATAAAAAGATTACGACCTTTTAGATCGCCGTGGTGGTGATGTACGTGCTTATGATCATGCGAATGAGACATCCATCAACAAGATAACGGAATTTTATCGATGCGATTTTGATGTCGCCCACCTTCAAAGTCTGTATTTAAAAAGGTTTCTACCATTTGTATGGCTTGTGGTATAGCTGTAAAACGTGCTGGAATACATAAAATATTTGCGTTATTATGTTGGCGAATTAATTCTACAATCTCTTTGGTCCAACATAAACCAGCTCTCACTTCTTGATATTTATTGGCGGTAATAGCAACACCATTGGCACTACCACAAATTAAAATGCCAAAGTCTGCAGACTTATCAACTATTGTTTTCGCTACGGGGTGGACAAAATCAGGGTAATCTACGCTATCAAATACATCAGTTCCAAAATTATTAACCGTGTGTCCCTTACTTTCAAGATAGTCTTTAATAGCAAATTTATAATCTGTACCAGCGTGGTCGTTACCAATAGAAATTGTCATGATATTTTAAATAAGTAGTTTAAACTACAAAGTTAGTAAAACCAAATCCTGTTAACTAGGTTTTTGAATACTTGTTAATATCTCGTGCTTATTTTTTATAAAATATATTTTGAAAAGTGGTTTAATTTTTAAATCCATAACATTCTCTTAACATCCAAATTAGTTTATGTAAATTTTTGGTTAAGTTATCAGCACTTTAAGGTATGGTTTTAAGTGTTGTTAACTTCAAAAGTTATTAAAAAACATATGTTAAATGCTATTGTGAACAATTGTTAATAGTAAATAGAAATCAATTTATTTTTAATGAGTTATAATTTATAAATCTGTTAATTTCCTATCAACAAAAAGAGATAAGATACTTTTCAAAACAAAGTTTAAAAAAGTTATGCTACATATTAACACACTATTATAATCATCATTTTATTTTTTAAATTTTAAAAGAAGAAATATTAATATAGTATATAGTGTTCATAAGTCTATTTAAAATAATAATAACATTGATTAAATATTAAAAGTGTAGTTTTGTGAAAACTCAACAAAAATACTTCGCCTTCTGTTGAGTATATTTAGAATGAATTCCTGGCACTTTCAGGAAATGAAAATGATTACAAAATTTAAATGGCAAAACGAAAGAAACGAAAAAGATCAAATAATAAAATATCTAACTTAACAAATACGATTCTTAGTATTTTAAAAAAGGACCGAAATCAGGCCTTTAACTACAAACAAATCGCTGCTAAACTTGGTGTAAATGATGCTAGTAGCAGAAATCAAATTATTAAAACCTTAAGCAAACTCGCTGCTAAACAAGAGATCCAACAAGTAGATCGTGGTAAGTTTAAAGCAATTATTAATACAGAATATCACACCGGTATTTTAGACTTAACAGGAAAAGGAACTGGCTATATTATTTGCGAAGATTTTGATGAAGATGTATTCATAGCCTCCAACAATATCAACAAAGCGCTTCATGGCGATGAGGTAGAATTTTACGCATTCAAAAGACGTAAACGAGGTAAAATTGAGGGTGAAATCACTAACATTATTAAACGTGCTAAATCCGAATATGTAGGTGTCATTCAAATTCAAAAGAATAGTAATTATGCATTTGTGGTGCCTGATAGCACTAAAATGTACAAAGATATTTTTGTACCGATAAACAAGACTTTAAAAGCAGAAGACGGCGATAAGGTGTTGGTAAAATTAGAAGATTGGCCAGAAAACGCAGATTCTCCTTATGGAAAAGTGACTAAAATTCTTGGAAAACCAGGAGAACATAGTACTGAAATCCATGCGATTTTAGCAGAATATGGTTTACCTCACGAATTTCCTTATGAAGTTGAAGCTTTTGCAAATGAACTAGATACCTCAATTACCGAAGCTGAAATAGCAAAACGAAGAGATATGCGTAAAGATTTAACCTTTACCATAGATCCTAAAGACGCTAAGGATTTTGATGATGCACTCTCTTTTGAAGTTTTAGATTACGGTTTGTATGAAATAGGAATCCATATAGCAGATGTATCGCACTATGTAAAAGAAGGCACCCCTTTAGATGATGAAGCTTATGATCGCGCCACCTCTATTTATTTGGTAGATCGTGTGGTACCGATGTTGCCAGAGGTATTATCTAATAATGCTTGTTCATTGCGACCTCATGAAGAAAAATATACCTTTTCAGCTGTATTTCAAATGAATGATAGAGCTGAAATAAAAAAGGAATGGTTTGGTAGAACGGTAACTTATAGTGATGCGCGATATGCATATGAAGAGGCGCAAGCAGTTATTGAATCTAAAACCAATCAAATTCCAGCTGAGGTATCGTTAACTGGAAAAGCATATAAAACAGATCAAAAATTAGCGGATGCAATTTTAAAACTAGATGAATTAGCTAAAATCATGCGAAAAAAACGTATGAGTTCTGGAGCGATTTCTTTTGATAAGGTTGAAGTAAAATTCAATTTAGATGAAGATAATAATCCAGAAGGGGTGTATTTTAAAACCAGTAAAGATGCTAATAAGCTGATTGAGGAATTCATGTTGTTAGCCAACAGAAAAGTATCCGAATTTATTGGAAAGCAATCACCAAAAAAGACCTTTGTATATCGTGTGCACGATGAACCAGATGAAAGTAAACTTGCCGCTTTACAAAATGTAGTGGGTAGATTTGGGTATAAACTCAATTTTAAGGACAGAAAATCAACTACTGCTTCGTTGAATAATCTATTGAAAGAAGTAGTTGGTAAAAAAGAACAAAACTTAGTGGATACTTTAGCAATCCGAAGTATGAGTAAAGCAGAATATACCACACATAATATTGGACATTATGGATTGGCGTTTAATTATTACAGCCATTTTACGTCACCAATTCGTCGTTATCCAGATGTAATGGCACATCGGTTGTTACAATATTATTTAGATGGTGGAAAATCTGCCAAAGAAGATGAATACGAAGAAAAATGTCAACATTCCAGTAATATGGAAATGCTAGCCACTAAAGCAGAGCGCGATTCCATAAAATACATGCAGATTCGCTTTATGGAAGATCATAAAGATGAAGAGTTTAAAGGTGTTATTTCAGGCGTAACCGATTGGGGAATTTATGTGGAGATTATCACTAATAAATGTGAAGGTATGGTAAGCGTTAGAGATATGACAGACGACCATTATGCCTTTGACCAAGATTTATATGCTATGGTAGGTCGCCGAACAGGAATAACTTATCAATTAGGAGAAGAAGTCATCGTAAAAGTTAAAAATACTGATTTAGTTAAAAAGCATTTAGATTTTTATTTAGTTGGGAAAGCAGAATAATAGTTCTCTATACACAGCTTTTTTCTTATTTATTATATACTAATTCAAAGTTTATAATTTATTCACCCAACCTGGTTCTGAAGCCACAGTAAACATCATTGTAAAAACAGTTATTAAATAAAAACAGGCAATAGCAACATGTACTTTGTGGTTTTTACTTTTTAAACCAAAAAATATAGGTATAAGACTAACTAAATGAAACAATTGTACGGGTTCGAAGCGTACTTGGTTGGTAAGTATAAAACCATTTAATTGAATATAAATTAAAAATGTAAGAATTGCATAGAAAAGCTTATGCTTATTTTTATAATAATAATCTTTCCAAGAATTAATTTCGTTAGGATTTTCTGGCACCAAAACTGTGGCTATAAAATAATATAGTGCACCATCTATAAGAAGGAAAATGAATTTGTATAATTTCCAATCTTCTATATATCGATGCCCCCATATCCCCAAAAAACTTGTAATAATACTTATTAACTGAATAATAATAAATAATAAATGTACAATATACCTACGATCTTTATTTGTTGCTGAGGATAAGCCTCCAATAAGTCTAAGTGCAGCAGCTGTGTAGACAAATGATAAAGCAATAGAAATATAGTTGAATAATTCCATAGCGGTTTGATTTTTTTACCCCTTCAACTTCCCCTTTAAATACCCAAAAGCAGCATCAATATCTTCAAAAATATCTTCTTCAGGAACTAAATCATCAATAATATCTACAGCTACCAACATATCTTTTGGTTGTTCTTTAAGGCCTACGAGTAGTACTTCAATATCTTCATTACGTAAATCAAAAATAGTGTCTTCTAAAGCATATAAACCAGATTGATCCATGTAAGGCACGCGGTCCATTCTTAGAATAACAGCTTTAACCTCATTAGGCAATCCTTTTATTTGATCTTTAAAGTATGATGTAAATCCAAAAAATAGAGCACCATACAAATGCTTAATAATTACTTTGTCTTTATATTCTTCGTAGAATTCAATTTCATCTTGCCAGGGTTTATTACCGTCAATATCTGCCACGGCTCCAACTTCTAAACCTTGCTCACTAATATCTCCAGACTTCTTCATAAATAATAAACAGGCTAATGCTACACCAATACCAACGGCTTGAATTAAACTGCCGAATGTGGTAATCAATAATACCAAAATTAAAACCACAGCATCTGCTCTTGGTACTTTCAACAAATGTTTCAATCCTTTAAAATCTACAATTTTAAATCCTATAGGAATTAACAAACCAGCTAAAACACAAAGAGGAATATGAGCCGCTAATTGTCCCAAACCCAGCAGCACCGCTAAAAGAAAAATACCGTGCAAAATTCCTGATAATCGTGTTCTTCCACCCGCATTAATATTCACAACGGTTCCTTTAGTTGCTCCGGCTCCTGGAATACCACCAATAGCTGCAGCCAACATATTTCCTATACCCTGTCCTATTAATTCACGGTTGCTGTTGTGTTTCGTTTTAGTCATATTATCAGCAATCACGGATGTTAACAAGGAATCTATACTACCAAGAACAGCTAGTACAATAGCATATTCTAAAATAGTACTGTAAGCACTTGAATCAATATCTAAAATACCACCCAATTGAAATGAAGGTAAACCAGAAGGAATTTCGCCTATTAATGGCACATCCATTTTAGTAAAATATGCTATTAAAGTAGCTACAATTAATGCCACTAAAGCACTTGGAATGGCTTTAGTAACTTTAGGAAAAAGAAAGTATATGAGAATGGTAATTCCCCCTAAAAGCAACGCATTGAGATTAGTGTCGGTAAAAAGTTGTGCAAAATTTTGAATTACAGCAATGGTGGATTTAGATGAAGGTAATCCTGCAAAAGGAAATAATTGTAAAATCACAATAATTAATCCCACGCCACTCATAAACCCTGAAACTACGGGATATGGAAAGTATTTTACATAACCAGCAATATTTAAAAATCCAAAAATAACCTGAAATAATCCACCTAATAAAAATGCCGCCAAAATTATTCCCATAGCACTTTCAATACTTCCAGTCATTTCAATGGCTGCAGCCACTAGAATTGCAGAAACAACTGTCATAGGTCCAGTTGGTCCGCTAGCTTGGGTTTCTGTACCACCAAACATAGCGGCAAAAATTCCAACGGCAATAGCACCATATAAACCAGCTGTAGCTCCCATTCCAGATTGTACACCAAAGGCAAGAGCTAAAGGTAATGCCACCACACCGGCAACCAAACCACCTGTAAAATCACCTTTTAAGTTTTTAACATTGTAGAATTTTGATAACATGTATTCGTTTTTTTCTGTTAATATCCTTGTTGACGAAGTTAGGTGAAAAATCAAACAATATCAATGAATTCAAAACAGTTAGTTTTATCTTTATGTTTTATAAGGTATTAAAACAATAGACATGGTTCTCACAACAACAAATTCAATTGAAGGTCATCAAATAAAAGATTATATAACTATAGTGACTGGTGTAGTAATGAGTAAAAAAACAGTCGCAATGGGTTTTAGTGTATCCAAATACTACAAGGCTGTTGAAGAAAGTATTGACGCCACAAAGGAAGAAGCCTTTAAAAAATTAATTGAAAATGCTCAAAAAGTAGGTGCAAATGCAGTGGTAGGTGTAAAAGTAGATACTGAACTTACAACAGGTAATTATACCATGGTCTCGGTAACAGGAACTGCGGTAAAGGTGGCTTTATAAATGTTTATGTTTTCTTAAAACTAAAGTTTCGAGGAATAAATTGTGATAGTTTTGCGTTACACAAATAATTAAAATGGTTTAACATGAAGTATATAATATTCAGTCTGGTAATAATGATGTCATCTATCGCACCGGCTCAAAAAGCAATAGAGAAAACCGTAGGAGAATTTAGCGAATTAAAAGTATACGATTTGATAGAGGTATTACTCATAAAATCTGATACGGATAAAGTTATCATCTCCGGAAAAAATAAAAGCGATGTTTTAGTGAATAATAAAAACGGCACCTTAAAAATTAAGATGAAATTGGAGGAGGCTTATGATGGTGCACAAACCAAAGTAAAGTTATATTACACCAATATAGACGTTTTAGATGCAAACGAGGGTTCTAAAATTTATTCTGAAGATGTTATAGAACAATTTGAGATTGATTTGAATGCGCAAGAAGGTGGTGAGATTAAAGTAAATTTAGATGTGAAGTATGCAAATATTAGAGCGGTAACAGGTGCAGACATTTATGCTTCGGGTAAAGCAGAGCATCAGGATGTTTCTATTTACACAGGTGGCGACTATAACGGTGAGGAGCTAGTAACACAATTCACAGAGGTGTCCATTCGTGCTGCGGGTGAAGCGTATATAAATGCTAGCAAAAAAGTAACAGCTAAAGTGCGTGCTGGTGGTGATATTTATATTTATGGAAACCCCGAAGAAGTAAATGAAAGCAGAGTTCTAGGTGGGCGCATAAAGCGCGTTGAAGAGTAGTAAAATAATACAATATCTACAGAAAAAAGGGTCGCTTATTATTGAGCGGCTTATTGGTTTTACTACGTCATTGACTAAAATTAACTACTACGTTAACCATACACAGTTGCTTACAAGTATTGTTTTTAGTACCTTAGAGACCCAACAGCAACTAAACAAGTGAAAAACACCGACCGATTACTTCTGTTTTTCCTATTAGGATTAATTATTAGCACGGGGGCTCAAGACCGGCCGCCTATTAATATTTTTACACCTGTAGATTATAATGCTTCTTCCCAAAATTGGTCCATTTCTCAAGCTAAAAACAGATATATTTATGTTGCAAATAATAGCGGACTACTAGAATTTAATGGCTCAAAATGGAGTCTATATAGTTCCCCAAACGAAACTATAATTAGAAGTGTAAAAGTTGTAAATGATTTAATTTATACAGGAAGTTATCACGATTTTGGTTTTTGGAAAAGAAACAATTTTGGTGTGCTTAGTTATACGTCTCTTGCCAAACAACTATCTGTTAAATTTTTAGAGGACGAGGAATTTTGGAATATTCTGGCGCTGGATAATGTAGTTATTTTTCAGTCACTAGACCGCATTCACATATACAATAGTGCAACAGCATCTTATAATATTGTGTCTTATGAAGGAGATATTTCACGTTTATTTAAATCTGGTAACAGCTTTTTGTTTCAGGGTTTAAATAAAGGATTGTTCAAAATTGAAAGTGGAGAGGCTATTCTCATTTCGGATAGCGATGTATTAAAGAATGATATCATAGTAAAGGTTTTTAGAAAAGAAAATACAACGCTTCTACTTACTCAAAATAGCGGCTTTTTTGAATTGAATAATAATGATTTGACTAAATGGGATATTCCAGCAAACAACATTTTAGAAACTATAAGTGTGTTTAGTGGTATTCAATTAAAGGATAATAGTTTCATATTAGGTACGATATCAAACGGTATTATTCATCTATCAGAGGATGGAATTTTTAAATTTAAAATTGCTCAAGAAGATGGTTTAAGCAATAACACGGTTTTATCAATTCATGAAGATTTAGATAGTAATTTATGGTTAGGGTTGGATAATGGTATTAATTGTATAAACATGAAATCGCCTTATAGTATTTACTATGATAAAACAGGCAGAATAGGCAGCGTATATACTTCGGCAGTTCATAACGGAATGTTATATTTAGGAACAAACCAGGGGTTGTTTTATAGGCCTATCGAAGGAGAAGAAAAGTTTGAGTTTATAAAAGGAACACAGGGACAAGTGTGGTTTTTAAAAGTAATTGACGATACACTTTTTTGCGGGCACAATTCAGGCACACTAATTATTTCAAACAATTTAGCCAAAAAAATAGCCTCCATTCAAGGTACGTGGGGCATAAAGAGAATCCCAGATAACAATGAATTATTAATTCAAGGTAACTATGATGGTCTTTATGTTTTGGAAAATAAATCAGGTACTTGGCAAATTAGAAATAAGTTGAACGGTTTTGATGTATCTAGCAGGTTTTTTGAATTTTCAAAAGCTGATGAGATGTATTTAAGTCATGAATATAAAGGTGTGTTCAACTTAAAATTAAATAAAGATTTATCAGAAGTACAACGTGTAACCCTAGATAGCACGAATAAAAATGGCCCAAACTCCAGTATTGCAAAATATAATAAGGCGCTTTTATACAGCACAAAAGATGGGGTGTTCAAATTAAACCAAGATTCAAAACGTTTTGAAAAGGATTCTGTATTTAGTCAGTTAATCGATAGCAGCAATTTTACATCTGCTAAATTGGTTAATGATGAGAGCACTAATACACTGTGGAGTTTTTCTTCAAGCGGCATTAAATATATAACCACCTCAAAATTAAGTGACGAAATAAAAATAAATAGCGTACCATTTCCTGAAGATATAAGAGAGGATGTAGTGGGTTATGAAAGTGTTTCTCAAATTGAAAACCAAAGATTCTTATTAGGGTCAAGATCTGGTTACATCATTTTAGACCTGGATAAAAACGAAATTCAAAACCACGAAATTAACATAGATCAAATTGAGGTAAGTCAATTGCTCAATGATGATTCTAAGCGTCTGGTGGATATTTCAAAGCCGGTGGAATTTGAGAAGCAAGAAAGAAATATTAGGTTCTCCTACAGCATAACAGAATTTTTAAAAACCCAAAAACCAGAATATCGTTATAAGCTAGAAGGTATTTACGATAATTGGAGCGAGTGGACCACCACAGGAAATGTACTATTTGAGAACTTACCATTTGGAGATTATACCTTTGTAGTTAATGGTAGGGTAGGAAACCAGCCAACATTAAACAACGCAACTTACTCTTTTTCTATTCCAAGACCATGGTACTTATCTAATCTCGCAATTGCAAGTTATATTCTTGGTGTACTATTGTTTTCGCTATTTATGCATACAGTGTATAAGCGCTATTATAGAAAACAACGAGAGCGTTTAATGCAAAGAGCAACAAGAGAGTTTGAGCTGAAAGAGTTAGAAAATAAGCAACAATTGATGCGTTTTAGAAATGATAAGCTTAGAGAAGATATAGAAAATAAGAACAGAGAGCTTGGTGTTTCTACCATGAACTTGATTAAGAAAAATGAATTTTTAAGCACGATAAAGAGTGAGTTGGAGCAAATTGATGACACGAAAAACCTAAAAAAAGTCATCAGAATTATTGACCGAAACCTAAATAATAATGACGATTGGAATTTGTTTCAAGAAGCTTTCAATAATGCTGATAAAGATTTTCTCAAAAAGATAAAAAGCACCCATCCAAACCTCACCTCAAATGATTTACGATTGTGTGCGTATTTACGTTTGAATTTATCCTCAAAAGAGATAGCCCCATTATTAAATATCTCTCCAAGAAGTGTTGAGGTTAAGCGCTACAGGTTACGGAAAAAGATGGAGCTACCACACGAAGAAAGCTTATCAGACTATATTTTAGAGATTTAAGTTTTTACAAATACCACAACAAGCAGACTAACTGCCTATACATCACCACAACATTTTAAGGTTTTAGTATTTGACTCAATTTTCCTGACACTCCCAAAGCCCTTATAAACACTGTGTTTTTTTGCTGTTTTCTCAAAATTAATCATGTTTTTTTGAGTTGTATGTTTTTTGTTGTGGTTAAAATTATCAAATTAACATTTCATTAAGGTAGTTTTATAAATCCACAATTGTCTTTTGTATGAAGACAACCTAGTATTGCCGCCTTTGGTAATACAACAACTAAAACTAATAAGACACAATTAATTATGAATGTAATGAAAAAACACTTCTTTCAATTTATCTTTTTTCTGTGCTCCTTCGCTTTGTATGCGCAACCAGACAATGTACAAATAGTTAAGGATGATAGCGGTCATAGACTGGTCGTGAATGGAAAAGATTTTATGATTAATGGTATGAATTGGGATTATGTTCCAATTGGTACCGATGTAACCAACGCCGATTTCTATAAACAACCTGACGATGTAATTCGTGCTGGTTTGGATACAGAAATGGGATTACTGCAGAATATGAATGTAAATGTGGTAAGACAATATGTTGGTGTTCCTCCAAAATGGGTTAAATATATTTACGAAAAGTATGGTATATACACTTTATTGAACCATCAATTCGGGCGATATGGTTTAACAATTGAAGGCGTTTGGACGCCCATAACAGATTACTCAGACAAGAAAACCCAAGATTTATTGGTATCCGAAATGATTCAATTGGTGAAGGACTACAAGGATGTTCCAGGGATCTTGATGTATATGATGGGTAATGAAAACAACTATGGTCTATTCTGGCAAGGAGCCGAAACAGAGGATTTTCCAGAAGGTGAAGAACAAAAAAGAGCAGTTGGAGAACGTAGAGGAAGACCGATGTACAAATTGATGAATGAGGTGGCCAAAACAATGAAGTCTATGGATAAAAACCACCCTGTAGCAATTTGTAACGGAGATGTTTTATTCATTGATATTATAGCTGAGGAATGTAAAGATGTAGATGTTTATGGGGCAAATACTTATCGTGGAGAGTCTTTTGGAGACTTTTTTAAGGTGGTGCAAGATCAATTAGATATTCCAGTAATGTTTACTGAGTTTGGTGCTGATGCTTATAACGCACTTGCAGGTAAAGAAGACCAATACTGGCAAGCACATTATAACGTGTTAAATTGGAAAGAAATTTACGAGAATGCTGCGGGATTAGGAAAAGTAGGAAACTCAATAGGAGGTTTTACATTTCAGTTTAGTGATGGCTGGTGGAAGTTGGGTTTTGATAAACGTGAGGATGCCGACACACATGAAACAGGGGCTTCTTGGAGCAATGGTGGTTATTATCACGATACCAAAGACGGGTCTAATAATATGAACGAAGAGTGGTTTGGTATTTGTGCTAAAGGACCAACAGATCAACGAGGGCTTTACGATTTATATCCACGTGCGTCATACTACGCTTTAAAAGACGCACATGCAGTGAACCCATATGGTGAAGGTGTGACTTTAGAGTTTATCGACAACTACTTTAAAAACATCAATCTTATGGATGCTGTTTTAAAAGCAAGAGGCGATAAAGCAGCTTTGGATGCTATGGATGGGGGAAAGCTAAAAATTAGCAGACTAAGAGCGGAAATTTCGACTTTTAGTACGGGTGGTACTCTATTAACAACACCAGTAACTGCAGATCCTGATGAAGAGGCGTTTCCCAATCAAACAGGTTTCGATCATATGCAATCTTATTTTGTTGGCGTAGAAGGAAAACCTTCTTCTAACATGAGAGCAGAGGTTAACTTCAATATTCTAGGGAATGTGGCACAAAATCCAATTAACGAAATTTTCTATGAAAACGTTGGCAGGCCAATAACCGTACAAAACGCCCAGGGAGAAGATGTTATTATTACAGACAACAATCGTGTTCGTGTATACAATGCAGAGTACGAATGGAATACTAAAATAGCGGATATACGAGGATTTTACAGAACAGGCCATTACCATTGGGGTTACGAAGGCGATTTCTTTGGATTGTATCCAGAGGCGAATTATGGTCCTAACCTAGACATTTATAACGGTGAAATATTGGGAATGGAAGTTGACGGTAAAGGGTCTTTAAAAGGATTGAAAGCAGCGTTTGGCCCACAATTATGGTGGGGAGCTAATCCAACAGTACTATTGAAATATAGAACAAACTTTCACCATTGGGATATTACAGGTATCTATCACAGAGATTTGGATACAAGTTTAGAGTTTGATGAAAATGGACTACGATTTTTAAATGCGAATCAAGTTCGAAGTGGTGTAATACCACCATGGCCAACAGAGAGAGCTACATTGGCTCTTGAGCGCGAGTTAGGAAAATTTGGTGTTTCTCTAGGTGGTATTTGGGGGGGTAATCCTTTAAATGGCATCGGATTCCAAGATTTTACAGGAGGTCCAGGAAATTATACGGTGTTTCAAGACAAAATTAAAGCTAGTGACAATTGGGGTGGTAAAGCAAAAATCACTTATGAAGGCGGTAAATTTAATTGGTATGCGCAATCTGCTTACATGGGCTTAGTGGCCAATGGAGGAGCAGACGCTACGAGAACGTTTACAGGCTGGAAGCTTAAAGATACTGGAAGTGGAAACCAAGTTAATTTCTTAACTGGTTTTACAGTTATGACTGGAGATTGGCAAATAGCGCCAAACTTCTTATGGCAAAAACCTTTGGTAGATCCTATGCCAAATGATATAGGCGCACCGGGTAGATTAAGAAACTTTATTGATGATCCGTTTGCGGTAAGAGCCAACAGAGAAACAACAGCAGGAGAGTTACTTTTAACCTATGATCCAACACCTGGTTCTTGGTTTTATCAATGGGATAACGATAGAGCAGAAGATGCAAAAATTGCTTTCAATTTAGGTTTTGTTTATAGACATCAACCAACTGCACAAGACGCGCATATTGGTTTCTTAGCAAATCGTACATTTTTTGCTTTTCCAAACTCGGCACCCGCACAAGATTTATGGGAGATAAGTTCCAGAGTAGTTTCCAAAGTGAGCCCAGATTTAGGAATTATAGGAAACTTTTATGGAGGTAATGCCCAGGCAAATGGTGATAGCGATAGAACTATCGATCGCTTTGGTGCAGACCTAAAGATGATTTACAAGAAATGGAAATTTGAGTATCAAGTAAAAATTAATGATTGGGGGCCTTTTGATTACCACAGAGATTTTAACTTAACATTCCCTGTTCAAAACATGTTTGATATTTCAACTTCAATAGGAAAACCAGATTGGTTTATTCTACCTGATACAAAAATTGGTGTTCGTGGTATTTGGAGATCACTAGATCAGTTCTCACCAAGATTTGCACCAACCCAAACCGCAGAGTTTGAAACAGAACCAAGACTTAGTCCAGTAGGGTTTCCAAATGGTTCAGAGTGGGAGATTAGAACTTACATACACATCAACATAGGCAAATAATTAACTAAGATGAAAAATATAAGATTCACATATAGAAAAACCATAGGCTTATTAGTTGTTGTTTCAACACTAATAATAAGCTGTGAAAGAGAACTTTCAGATGATGCAGTACTAGCTACTTTTCCAACTACAGGGGAAGTGTTTAATGATGCGCCAGTTGGACTAACAGACGAGTTTTTTGAGTCTTTTGATCCTGCGGCTGGTGCTAATCCTAATGGTTTTGGAACAGATGATAACGTTGCGTATGTAGGAAACTCTTCAATACGAATTGACGTACCTGCACCTAATGATCCTGATGGCGGGTTTATTGGTGGAATTTTCAGAGATAGAGGAGAAGGAAGAAACTTAACGCAATATGATGCTTTAACTTTTTGGGCAAAAGGCTCTACTACCGCGACAGTTGGGTTAGTTGGTTTTGGCACCGATTTTGGAGACAACGAGCATGCAGTTGCTTTAAATGATATACTATTATCTACGGATTGGAAAAAGTATATCATCCCAATGCCAGACCCGTCAAAATATGTTCAGGAAAAAGGAATGTTTATTTTTTCCGCAGGAACACAAAGTACAAATGGTTTTGGCTATACATTTTGGATAGACGAATTAAAATTTGAAAAAACTGGAATTATTGCGCAACCTAAGCCTTCAATATTGCTGGGGCAAGATATTGTAGCACAATCTTTTAATGGAAGTACTGTGGACGTTGGGTTTCTTGTAACTCAAACTTTTAATGTGGATGGAAGTAATGTTACAGTTGCAACTACTCCCGCGTTTTTTGATTTTGAATCCTCTAACCCAAGTGTAGCCACCGTAGATGGAAGCGGTATCGTAACTGTGCTGTCAGAAGGTACAGCTAAAATAACAGCCTCTTTGAATGGTGTTGAAGCACAAGGATCTTATGAGGTCACATCAAGTGGAGACTTACCAACTGCTCCTGTTCCGATGCGACCAGCATCAAATGTAAAATCAATTTTTAGTGATGCCTACACAAACGAAACAAATAGTAATTTCAATCCTGGTTTTGGAGGTTCTACTACTCAAACTACTCTAGCAAATTTAGCGGGTAATAACGTAATGATTTACTCTTCAAATAATTTTACAGGAATTATTTTCGACAGTACTGTAGATGCTTCTGCCTTGTCACACATGCATGTAGATGTATTTACAACAAATGCTAGTGCTAATGTAGAATTTCAAATCCGCGATATTGGAGGAAATGGTGAAATAGAAACCAATGTTTTTACAGGTTTCCCCGATGGAGACGACAAGGATTTTAGGTTTACAGCATCTGGTTTTACCGCTGGATCATGGTCTTCATTTGATATTCCTCTAGGAGGAGATCTAGCTTCACAAAAAAATAATCTAGGCGCCATTATATTGGCTGGAGGACCAGATTTTATTTTGGATAATATATACTTCTACACAGAATAGAACAAATTAAAAATATATAGAATCATGAATAGATTAAAAACATATAAAGTAAAAATACAGGGATTCTCTCTACTGGTTATAATGGTTTTGTTCGTTGTTGTGTTGGGATGTAATACAGATGAAACACAGACCGTTGCAAACTTTACTGAAATCACCATGGCCGATGAGTTTGATGTTGATGGCGCGCCTAACCCAGACATTTGGAATTTTGATATTGGTACTGGTCAAAACGGTTGGGGAAATAATGAGTTACAATACTATACGAGCCGTCCAGAGAATGTTGTTGTGCAAAATGGGGTATTAATAATTACCGCCAGAGAAGAACAATTTGAGGGTTCGTCCTATACCTCAGCTAGACTTTTAACAAAAGGCAAGTTTGAACAGAAGTATGGCCGCTGGGAAGCACGCATTAGATTGCCATACGGCAAGGGTATATGGCCTGCGTTTTGGTTATTAGGCGATGATAAAAATGGTATTGAAATATGGCCGGAAATAGGAGAAATTGATATTATGGAATACTTAGGAGATAAGCCTTCTGAAATATTTGGAACAGTTCATGGTCCAGGATATTCTGGAGGAGAATCTGTAAGTAAAGAATATAAATTAGATAATGACAGATTTGACACAGGGTTCCACATATTTGGAATTGAATGGGGACCTGGATATATCAATTTTTATGTAGATGATGTGCTATATAATCAAATCACACCAGAAGATGTTCCTGGAAGATGGGTGTTTGATGATAGGTTTTACATTATTTTAAATATAGCTGTTGGCGGTTCGTTACCTGGAGCTCCAAATGCAGAAACTGTATTTCCTCAAACAATGCTTGTAGACTATGTGCGAGTATATGAAATGAACAACTAAATCAAAAAAAATATAGACATGAAAAAATTTCTTAATATAATAACTTGCATTCCAATCTTTCTACTTGCATTTTGTCTTGCCAGTTGTGAAGGTGATGATGTGGTGGTTGTCGCAAAATTAGACGCAGGCTTTACATATACTTTAGATATTGAGACAGGTACAGTAACATTTATAAATACTTCTGAAAATGCAGGGAGTTATGAGTGGAGCTTTGGCGATGGGACTTCATCAACGCTTATAAATCCTGTAAAAGTATATGAAAACGGCACATACACCGTTGTACTTAAAGCCAATGATGGTTCTGGAGGAACTGATACATTTCAAAGTGAAATTATCATTCTTATTCCAGAAGTAGCTTCGATACCGATTTCTTTTGATGGAACTAACATCAATTATAATGTTGAAGGATTTAGTGGAGCTTCATTTTCAATTGTAGATAACCCGGATCCTTCAGGGTCGAATACGGAAGCTAATAAAGTTGGTGCCATTACAAATGTTGGTGCTGCTTTCGAAGGTATAGTTTTCACGCTTGGTGAGGCTGTAGATTTATCTGAACTAAGAACAATTAAAATGGATTTTTGGTCTAATACGCCGATAACCATTTTACTGAAATTAGAAATATCAGCTAGTGAATTTGCCGAAGTTACAGTAACACATGGCGGTACTGGTTGGGAAGAGCTTTTATTTAACTTCTCTTCTTCAAGTGCTTATCCAAAATTGGTGCTATTTGTGGATGGACCTGGTACAGCTTCAGGGATATTCTACTTTGACAATATTACCCAAGAAGAAACAATATTACCACCATGTGATGCGGAAACAGAGGAATCTTTAAGTGCCGTAGATTTAAATATGACGTTTTTAACTGATCCTGAAGTTGCTGGAGGAGGTATATCTATTTTTGAGGACAACGTAACCTATGAATATGTGGATAATCCAGATCCTTCTACTGATGCAAATAAGTCATGTAAAGTTGGTAAGGTCTCAAAAGCAGGAGTACAACCATGGGACAACCTACAGTTCGATTTTGATGATAAGTTTACGTTTACCGATGGTTCTAACTTTACGATTAAAGTCTACTCTCCGGTAGCTGGATATAACATCACTATGAAGTTGGAGGACAAAACTTCGGCAGGTGCAATCAATTCTGGTGATGTGCTGTCTACAACACAAACCACAAAGACTAATGAATGGGAAGAATTAACAATTCCTTTCAATGCTGTTGATAGTGGAAAGTATGACAAAATGGTAATATTCTTTGATTTACAAGGAGCAGCTAACACCAACGCATATTTTATCGATGATATTAAATTGAATCTAGGTACTGGAGGCGGCGGTGGCCAGTGCGAAGCAGAAACCATGCAATCCTTGAATCCAGATAGCTTTAATTTAAGCTTTATGGATGATCCGGGGACGACCGCAGCTCAAGGAAGCGAACTAGACAAGTTCTTCCAAGATAATGTAACCTATGAATACGTAGATAACCCAGACTTTGATAATGTTGTAAATGCATCGTGTAAAGTAGGTAAGGTTACCAAATCTGGGGTACAACCATGGGATAATTTACAGATTGACTTTGCTGACAAATTCACTATTACAGATAATTCTAATTTTTCAATTAAGGTATTTTCGCCAGTATCGGGTTATAAAGTTACATTGAAGCTGGAGGATAAAACCTCTGCGGGAGCGACCACTTCTGGTGACAGGGCCTCAACTGCTACTACAACAAAAACCAATGAGTGGGAGGAGCTTATCATTCCATTTAATGCTGCTGATAGTGACAAATATGATAGGCTTGTTATATTCTTCGACCTTGAAGGACCAGCGAATACTAACGTTTATTATTTTGATGATTTAAAACTGAATCTAGGATCCTCTGGCGGTGGAGGCGGAGGTTCTGGCGGCACTGGTGGAGGTTGTTCGGGAGATGCTGTTGCTGCAACTTCATTCCCAGTAAACTTTGAATCCTGTGAATCGTTTATAAGCACTTTTACAGATAGTGGCAGCATGACAACAAGTCTTGATGATAACCCTTCTAAAACAGGTATCAATACTTCTGATTACGTTTTAAGAGTTAATAAGGCTTCTGGAAGCAATAGATGGGCTGGTTTCCAAAACGCATTCCCAAGTAATTTTGACGCCACTAAAACATTTAAGTTTAAAGTGTATTCTACAAGAGCTAATGTGGTTATGAGGTTTGAAGTTAATTCAGATCCGCAGCCATCAGATTCTGGAAACCCAGGGCCTCAATTTGCAACAATTACTGATGCGAATACTTGGACAGAGGTATCAATAACATTTACAGGTATTCCTCCAAGTAATACAGGTCTTAACCAGTTGGTAATAAAACCAGATAATCCTGAAGGTACCGACGGAGAAACTACAACTTCAGATGGCGTCTATTATTTTGATGATATAAGGCTAGAATAAAATTATTAATTAAAAATGGTTAGAAGGCTAGCTGTAGATGTATTGCTAGCCTTTTTTCCCTAAAGAATGATGCTGTTAACACTAAAAGACCAACCTAAAGTTTCAAACCAAATGAAAACTGTTAAAGGCGAATTGATAAATTTTAACAACGAAACTTATTATAAGATTTCGAACAGTGACGAAATGCGTCCATTTTTCATGAGTATAGTTAGCGACTCCAACCACTGGATGTTTATTTCCAGTAATGGAGGGCTTACTGCAGGAAGAAAGAATGCGGATTATTCGTTATTTCCTTATTATACAGATGATAAGATTACCGAAATGGCTGAAATTACTGGTAGTAAAACACTACTACAAGTTACAAGAAATGGAGAAACACGATTGTGGGAACCATTTTCTATTCGGCAAAAAGGAATATACAATACACAAACAAACCTCTATAAAAACAGATACGGGAATAAGGTAGTTTTTGAAGAAAACAACCTTGATCTTGGGTTAACGTTTAGGTACCAATGGAACTCTAGTAACCAATTTGGTTTTATTAAAAAATCAACATTAATTAACACTTCTGAGACCAATGCAGAAATAGAGGTTTTAGATGGTTTACAAAACATAATTCCAGCTTGTGTTTCTGAGAATTTACAAAACATTAGAAGTAACTTAGTTGATGCCTACAAAAGGAACGAACTTAATGAAGATGTGGGTTTAGGTATTTATGCTTTAAGTTCTGTAATTGTTGACAAAGCAGAACCAAGTGAAGCATTAAAAGCTAATACGGTATGGTCTGCAGGACTAAATGTTTCTAACTATTTAGTGTCATCTTTACAACTTGATAATTTCAGAAGAGATAAATCTGTTACGCAAGAAACAGATGTAAAAGCTGAAAAGGGTGCTTATTTTGTGAACTCTAAACTCAGTCTAAATTATACTAAGGAAACTTCTTGGATATTTGCAGCTAATGTAAATCAGTCCATTTCTGATATTGTTGCTATTGCAGAAAGAATTAAAAATGCAAATGATATAATTGCAGAAGTTGAGAATGATGTTGATTTAGGCACAAAACGCCTCATTAATTTGACAGCTTCATCTGATGGTTTGCAGTTAACTGAAGACCCTCTAACTAACATGAGGCATTTCTCTAATACGCTCTTCAACATCATGCGTGGTGGTATTTTTGATGATGGATATACTATCGAGAAGTCAGATTTTGTAAAATACATTTCTAAAGCGAACAAAGAAGTTTTCAAAGAGAAAAAAGATGTGCTAAACAGTTTAGGAGAGATCTTTACTCTTGAAGACATTCAAAAGATTGCTGAGAGTGACTCTAATAAAGATTTTCAGCGCCTATGCTTTGAATATTTGCCGCTTAAGTTTAGTAGACGTCATGGTGACCCAAGTAGACCTTGGAACAAATTCTCTATTAACACACGTAGTGAAATAGATGGTTCTAAAATACTGGATTATGAGGGGAATTGGAGAGATATTTTCCAAAACTGGGAGGCCTTAGCACATGCTTATCCAGAGTATATTGAAGGCATGATTCACAAGTTTCTGAATGCCACAACTTTTGAAGGTTATAACCCATATCGTGTTACTAAAGATGGTTTTGATTGGGAGGTGATTGAAGAAAATGACCCATGGTCTTACATTGGCTATTGGGGAGATCATCAAATCATCTATTTGCTTAAGTTCTTGGAGTTTATTGAAGATCATTATCCAGGGCAACTAGAAAAGCGCTTTAGTCAAGACGTGTTTGTTTACGCTAATGTACCCTACATTATAAAAAGTTATGAGGATACGCTTAAGAACCCGAAAGATACGATTGATTTCGACCATAAGTTAGACCAAACTATTCATAAAAGGCGAGACGCTATTGGCGCTGACGGTGCGTTGCTTTTGGATAAAAATTCCAACATATATCGCGTAAATTTCATAGAGAAAATATTGGCGACGGTATTGTCTAAAATTTCAAACTTCATTCCAGAAGGTGGTATTTGGTTAAACACCCAAAGACCAGAATGGAATGATGCCAATAACGCATTGGTGGGTAACGGTGTGTCTATGGTTACGCTGTATTACATCTACAGATTCTTGTCTTTCTTTGAGAAAATTGTTGAGAAGGCGGATATTGAGAGTGTTAAAGTGTCAAATGAAATGAAAGTGTTCTTTACCGAAATTCATGATACGCTTCAAAAGAATGCTTCTATTTTATCAGGACAAATATCTGATGCCGATAGAAAAAAGGTGTTGGATGGTTTAGGACAAGCAGGAAGTAAATTCCGAGGAAACATTTATAAAAATGCATTTTCTGGTGATAAGTCCGACTTGTCTTTAGATGCTATTTCAAGCTTCATAGAAGTTACAAAATCTTATTTAGAGCAAAGTATAGATGCCAATAAGCGTGATGATGATATGTATCATGCGTATAACCTAATGACAGTTGAGAATGATACTGAAGTGTCTATCTCTTACTTATCTGAAATGTTAGAAGGACAAGTCGCTGCTTTAAGCGCAGGCTACCTCTCTCCTACTCAAGTACTGGCAGCGTTGGATGGTATGAAGGCTAGTGCTTTGTTCAGGCAAGATCAATACAGCTATATTTTGTATCCAAACAAAGATTTAGCACAGTTTGAAAAGAAAAACAATATTCCTAAAGCTAAAGTTGAACAGTCCATCTTATTGAAGCAATTGATTAAAGATGGAAACAGACAAATTATTGAACAAGATGTTTTGGGTAACTACCATTTTAATGGAAATTTCAATAACGCAGGTAGTTTAAATGCTGCTTTAGATAATTTAGGAGAGACATACAAGGCTCATGTGTCTAGTGATAGAGCATTTTTGAATGAGATATTCGAAGATATTTTTGATCATAAGTCCTTTACTGGGCGTTCAGGTACGTTCTTTGGTTATGAAGGATTGGGTTCCATTTATTGGCATATGGTATCTAAATTACTATTGGCAGTTCAAGAAAATTGCTGGATGGCGATACATCAAGGTGAAGATCCAAAAATTGTTGGGAGATTGTTAGACCATTACTATGAAATTAATGCAGGTATTGGTGTTCATAAATCACCAGAATTATACGGTGCATTTCCAACAGATCCGTATTCGCATACACCAACAACTAAAGGTGCGCAACAACCAGGAATGACGGGTCAGGTAAAGGAAGATATTTTAAGCAGAATTGGTGAGTTAGGCGTTTCTGTTGAGAACGGTAAAATAACCTTCAATCCAACATTATTACAAGAAAAAGAGTTTCTCAATAAACCGTCCAAGTTCAGTTTTATTGATGTAAAGGGAGCGAAACAAAGCATAAATATGGAGGCAGATGCGTTGGCCTTCACGTATTGCCAAGTTCCAGTGATCTATAAACTTTCAGAAGCAGAAAATATAGAAATTCAATCCATTAATGGAAACACCACTTTTGAAGAACTGCAAATAGACGCAGAAACGTCAAAATCTATTTTTGAAAGAAAAGGAGAAGTAAATCAAATTACTGTTTTCATTAAGAAATAGAGAAGTCAAAGTAAATATATATATAACAAGCTCAAGTAATATATATGCTAAGAAGAAACAAGATAAATACTGAAAAGCAAGTTACGGCTGCAGATATTTTAGGAAATCCTAAGTTTTTGGCGATTTCCTACGGAGGTTATAGACAAAACACACGCGATATTCAACCTACTGAGCAACAGCTTAAGGACGACATGAAAATATTGCATGCTATGGGCATTCGGGTGTTGCGTACTTACAATGTGCAATTGCAACAAGCACCAAATCTCCTAAAAGTAATTAAGGAGTTAAAGACTGAAAACCCATCGTTCGAAATGTATGTGATGTTGGGTGCTTGGATAGACTGTAAAAATGCATGGACTGGTTTGGTGCCAGACCATGAGGTAGAAAGCGAACATAATGCCTCAGAAATTGATCGTGCAGTAGCTTTAGTGCAACAGTATCCGGATATCGTAAAGGTTTTAGCTGTTGGAAACGAAGCCATGGTGCACTGGGCAACAAGTTATTTTGTAAGACCAAATGTGATATTAAAGTGGGTAAATCACGTTCAAAACTTGAAGAAAAAAGGAGAGCTGCCTAAGGACTTGTGGGTAACAAGCTCTGATGATTTTTCTTCTTGGGGCGGAGGCGATCCTGTATATCATACGGAGGATTTGAATGATTTGATTCGGGCTGTAGATTATATCTCAATGCACACCTACCCTATGCATAATTCGTATTACAATCCAGGGTTTTGGACTGTTCGAGATAAGGAAATTCACAAAAGCGACTCTGAAAAAATAGAATCTGCAATGCAACGCGCTATGCGCTTTTCTCAACGTCAATATGATGCTGTAGTAAGCTATATGCGAAGGTTGGGCATCAACAAACCAGTTCATATTGGTGAAACAGGTTGGGCAACACGATCAAGTTCCCATTATGATAAAAGTGGCTCTAGAGCTACAGATGAATACAAATCTGGTAGATATTATGAGTTGTTGAGAGAATGGACGAATAGCGAAGAGATTTCATGCTTCTACTTTGAAGCATTTGATGAACCTTGGAAAGATGCCAATGATGAAAATGGTTCAGAGAATCATTTTGGACTATTCACCGTTGATGGAAAAGCCAAATACGCCATATGGGATTTGGTGGATAAAGGCATTTTTGAAGGCTTAACCAGAGATGGAAATAAAATTACCAAAACCTACAATGGTAAAAAAGAAGATGTACTAAAAGATGTACTTGTGCCCCCTAGAAAGGAAGAACTTGTTTTAAACCATTAATTATGAAAAAATATGCACTATTACTTTTGATATGCTTTATGTGTTCTTGTGGTAATGAGAAAAAGAAGGAGGAAGTCAATGTAATTGAAGAGACAAAACAATTAACGGCGAAAGATATTCTTGGGAATAAAGATTATTTGGCAATGTCTTACGGTGGTTATAGACATGCAGATCATAGCATTGAGCCGACAATGGATGAGCTTAAAGAAGACATGTTATTGTTGCATGCTTTGGGCATTAGAATGATACGAACCTATAAAGTCCACAAACCACAAGCAGAAAATGTGCTAAAAGTAATTAGTGATATAAAAAAGGAAGATCCAGATTTTGAAATGTACGTCATGTTAGGCGCATGGATAGACTGTAAAAATGCATGGACAGATAAGGAGCCAATTCACAATGAGGAAAGTGAGGATAACAAACCACAAATGGAAAAAGCTGTGGCATTGGCAAATCAGTATCCAGATATTGTAAAGGTAATTGCTGTTGGAAACGAGGCCATGGTAAAATGGGCGGCGTCTTATTATGTGGAGCCTTGGGTGATTTTAAAATGGGTAAACTATTTACAAGACTTAAAAAAGGAAGGAAAACTATCTAAAGATTTATGGGTGACTAGTTCAGATAATTTTGCCTCATGGGGTGGCGGTGGTGAAGAGTATCATGTAGAGGATTTAAATGAGCTGATTAAAGCGGTTGACTTTTTATCAGTACATACCTACCCTATGCATGATACACATTACCAACCTGAGTATTGGTTAAACCAAGAAGGTTTGGAAGGAAAAACGGATATGGAAAAAATTGATATTTCCATGTTAAGAGCAAAAGAGTACGCCATGGCCCAAACTAAAAACGTGAAAAAATATATGGAAAGCCTTGGTGTAAATAAGCCTATCCATATTGGCGAAACAGGTTGGGCAAGTTTCTCATCAGACCATTATGGGAGTAACGGTTCAAAGGCATGTGACGAGTATAAAGAAGCATTGTATTACCAGCACATGAGAGACTGGACAAACGAAGCAGGCATGTCATGCTTTTACTTTGAAGGTTTTGATGAACCTTGGAAAGGTGGAGATAACCCTGGAAACTCAGAAAAACATTTTGGATTATTTACGGTTGATGGAAAAGCAAAATATGTGCTTTGGGATGAAGTGGATAAAGGTACTTTTAAGGGATTAACAAGAAATGGAAATGAAATTACCAAAACCTACAATGGTGATAAAGAAGCGTTGATGAAAGATGTTGAAGTGCCCCCAACCCCTGAATCGTGGAAAGCAAATCAACATTAAAATGTATAATCTGTTTGGATGAATTGTTTAAAATACATATCAATATGCTTAGTAACTCTAATTATGACAAGTTGTAATACAGAGGATAAAACATTGATGGTTACTGTTTTTGAAACCTCAGCAGCTGGCAATAAGCTTACGAAAATTACTGAGTTTAAAGCCGCTGATAGCTTGGTAAATATCACCTTAAAACCAGAACTAACTTTGCAGACTATTACTGGATTTGGCGGTGCGTTTACAGAAGCTTCTGCTTATCTTCTTAATAAATTAAGTAAAGAGAACCGCAAGAAAATAATTGATGCCTATTTCAGTAAAGATGGCGCGCACTATTCTCTAACAAGAACCCATATGAACTCTTGTGATTTCTCTTTGAGTAACTACTCTTATACTCCTGTTGAAGGCGATAAAGAATTAGAACATTTCACAATTGAAGAAGATAAAGAAGATTTAATCCCATTTATAAAAGAAGCTATGGACGCTTCAACGGATGGTTTTAAAATTTTTGGTTCGCCTTGGACCGCTGCACCTTGGATGAAAGATAATAACGCGTGGGTAGGCGGCAAATTGTTACCTGAATATTACGATACTTGGGCGTTGTTTTTCTCAAAATTTGTGGATGCTTATAAAACTGAAGGTATAGATATCTGGGGATTTACCGTTGAAAACGAACCTTTAGGTAATGGTAATAATTGGGAAAGTATGCATTACACGCCTGATGAGATGACGAACTTTGTTCAGAATTATTTAGGTCCGAAGTTAGAAGCTGATGGAAAAGGTGATTTGAAGATTTTGGGATATGATCAAAATAGAGAACATCTTAAAGAATGGATTGATTCTCAATATAAAAATGAAGAAACATCCAAATATTTTGATGGTACGGCTATTCATTGGTATGCAAGCACGTTTCATTACTTCCCCGAAGAATTGAAATATGCTCATAATAAAGCTCCTGAAAAGCTTTTAATTCAATCTGAAGCTTGTGTTGATGCTGAAACGCCTGTTTGGAGAGATGATGCATGGTATTGGAAAAAAGAGGCTACAGATTGGGGTTGGGATTGGTCGCCAGAACAAGATAAGCATATGCATCCAAAATATGCACCGGTAAATCGTTATGCAAGAGACATTATAGGTTGCCTCAATAACTGGGTAGATGGATGGGTAGATTGGAATATGGTGTTGGACAAAAAAGGAGGTCCTAACTGGTTTAAAAACTGGTGTATCGCTCCTGTAATTGTAGACCCTGAAGCTGACGAGGTTTATTTTACACCTCTTTATCATACTATGGCTCATTTTAGTAAATATATGAGACCAGAAGCTAAAATAATTGCACTAGACAATTCTGATGATACTTTAATGGCCACAGCTGCCATCAATCCAGACGGAGCAACAGTAGTGGTGCTTTTTAACGAACACAATTCCCCAAAGACCATAAACCTTTCCTTAAATAAAAGGCATGCTGAAATTTCAATAGATGCACAAGCAATTCAAACTATTGTAATTCCAAAAGCATAACCACTAAAACTAACTAAAAAATTAAAATTATGTCAAATGTAAAAACAGCAGCAGCAGATAGAGTGCCTTTGGGCCAGAAAGCAGCATTTGGAGCAGGCCATTTGGTGTTAAACTTGCTACCAGGAGCTTTGGGTGTATTTATGTTCTTCTTGCTAACTGCCTTTGGAATGGATCCTGTACAAGCGGGATTATTGGGAGGGTTACCGCGATTCTTTGATGCGATTACCGATCCTGTAATGGGCTTTATATCAGATAACACAAGCTCTAAATGGGGAAGGCGACGCCCATATATTTTTGCAGGCGCAGTACTGAGTGCTATTTTCTTCATTTTGCTGTGGCAGATGGATGAGAACAACTCTTCCACTTACAATTTTTGGTATTTCTTAATCATGTCTATGGTGTTTTTAATTGGTAATACCATGTTCGCCACACCTCTTGTAGGCCTTGGTTTTGAAATGACAACGGACTACAACGAACGTACCAGATTAATGGCATTCTCCCAAACAGTTGGTTTAATAGCTTGGGTAATTGTACCTTGGTTTTGGCCTCTAATTCCGAATGCAGATTTATTCGACTCTCAAGCTAGTGGTGTGAGACAGATGGCTATTTATGTGGGTGTTGGGTGTCTACTGTTAGGTGTTTTACCGGCTATATTTTGTAGAGGTATTGATGCTTCGCATATGGGGGATAGAAAAAAATTGACCTTCAAAACTATTTTCAGTAACCTTAAAGATTTATTTAGTAGTATAAAAGAAGCGGTAAAAAACAAACCTTTTATGAAGTTATGTGGCGCTACGTTTTTAGTGTTCAACGGCTATCAAATTGTAGCCTCATTCAGCTTTTTCATTATCGTGTTTTATCTGTTTAATGGTGATTATGGAGCAACTGGAACATGGCCAGCATGGTTTGGTTCAATAGGGGCATTGGTATCTGCATTTTTTGTAATTCCAATTGTGTCATGGATGTCAAATAAATCGGGAAAGAAAAATGCATTTATTATTTCCACTGCTATTTCAATTGTAGGGTATATTATAAAATGGTGGACGTTTGATCCAGATAATATTATGTTGATGTTTATTCCAATTCCATTGATGTCGTTTGGTTTAGGAAGTTTATTCACGTTAATGATGAGTATGACTGCAGATGTTTGTGATTTAGATGAATTGGTTAATGGAATGCCAAGAAAAGAAGGAACTTTTGGTGCATTATACTGGTGGGTTGTAAAATTGGGTCAAGGTCTTGCATTGGTAGGAAGTGGTTTAGTATTAAAGCTTATCGGGTTTGAAGGAGACGCGGCTACACAATCTGCAGAAACGATGACGCAATTGCGTATTGCAGACATAGTGGTACCTGTTTTAACGGCAGGTTTGGCCATTTGGGTAATGTGGAAGTATAGCCTATCGGAAGATAGAGCAAGGGAAATAAAGGCGGAATTAGAAGAAAGACGCGGAGTGTTATAATCCTTTAACAGGTAATAAACTAAATGAAAATATTATGTCAACAAAAGTTTTAATTATCATAGGAATTGTACTCGTAGTGATTGCGATTCTAAGTAGTATAAAAATGAGTTCTGGCTCAAGGTTTATTAGCACAAAACTTGGAATTCCATCAGGAGTTGTTGGAGTTTTGTTGCTAATGTACGCTAGTTATTCATCAGATTTAGTGAACTATAACAGACAAATTGAACAAGTTTCAATAGGTAACAAATTGAAAGTTGAAGGTACTGTAAACCAAACTAGAGTTATTTCACCAATTGATCAAGATTCTGTGGATTGCAGAATTCTAACTATGGGTGTGTATCCTAAGGCGAATGAAAATGACATTTGGGTATTAATTCGTCCAACGGATGATCGGTATTATCCACAATCAGATCACACAAATACTTCATACAAAAGAGATGGTGAATGGCAAGTTGTTACTCGGTTTGGTGGTGATTTGGGAGAGGTATATGATTTAATTGTTTATGAAGCAGATACCGCTGCATTCAAATTCTTTAGTGAAACGATTGAGGCTTGGAAAGAAAAGGACGATTATCCTGGACTACAATTGGCGGAAATGCCTTCTGGGGCTAAAGAAGTTGATAGAATACAAATTTATACGCGTAAAAATTGTAGAGGTGTTTTTTAGCAACTAAAAATTAATCAAGAAAACAATAAATAAGAAAAATAAACAACTATGTCTTATAGAGAAGCATCATATTATAAATCTAATTATAGTCAAATAGCAACTAAAGGTATTAACCTTTCAGACTACTCTTTAGATGAATTAAAAGCCTTGTGGCGCAAAACTATTCAAGATGGGTTTCACGGAATATGTTTCAGTATGTATAGAGATGGACAGTCGCCGGGAGACGACATCAGCATGCAACAAGTTGAAGAACGTATCAATATTTTAAAACCTTACGTTGGAGCAATCAGATCATTTTCATGTATTGAAGGCAATGAGTTTGTGCCGATTGTAGCGAAAAAACACGGTCTGAAAACCTTAGTAGGCGCATGGTTGGGAGACGATAAGGAAGATAATGAACGTGAAATAGAAGGTTTAATTCAATTAGCAAAAGACGGTAATGTAGATGTTGCTGCAGTAGGAAATGAAGTGCTCTATCGAAATGATTTAACCTTGGATGAATTGGTTGGGTATATCAACCGAGTGAAGGAAGCACTTGCAGGATTAGATATCCCAGTGGGCTATGTAGATGCCTATTATGAATTTTCAAGACACCCAATTTTGGTGGAGAGTACAGATGTTGTTTTGGCAAATTTATATCCATATTGGGAAGGTTGTCCAATAGAGTATGCTTTAGGGCACATGCAAGCCATGTACGGATCCATTGTAGATGCAGCCCAAGGAAAACCAATTATTGTAACCGAAACAGGGTGGCCTAGTGAAGGCGGAGGATTAGATGGCGCAATTGCTTCTGAGGAAAGTGCCATGAAATATTTTATTGATACCATTAGATGGACAAAAGAGAACGACATTCCCATTTTTTATTTTTCATCTTTTGATGAATCTTGGAAAACAGGAAATGAAGGTAATGTAGGGGCGTATTGGGGTCTTTGGGACAAGCATGAGAATTTAAAATTTTAAGTCAAACTAAAGGAGAGTTTCAAAAGAAAACAAGCTTCAGAACATCGAAGTTTAATTATGAAGAGTACTAAAACAGTAACACGACATAGAATTGGAATGGGGCAAAAGGTGGCCTTTGGTATTGGCATGCTTGCCAACCAAATGTTCCCTGCAATTCTTGGAATATTTATGGTGGTTTTAGTAAAAGACTTAGGTTTTCCTGGTTGGGTCTGGGGTATTATATATTTTTTCCCAAGGATTTTTGACGCCATTACAGACCCGATAATGGGTTACATTTCAGATAACACTAAGTCTAAATGGGGCCGCAGAAAACCATATGTCTTAATAGGTGGTATTGTCATGGGTGTGGCATACATAATCATGTGGCAGCTTTTTAGGGAAAACAGCCTTCAATTTAACTTTTGGTATTTCTTCTTGTGGTCTATAGTGTTTTATATAGGTCTTACAATTTTTAGTGTCCCTTATGTTGCTATGGGCTATGAAATGAGTGATGATTTTCATGAACGTACAAGTATCATGGCAGTAGCACAGTGGATTGGGCAATGGGCATGGGTAATAGCGCCACTATTTTGGATTATCATGTACGATCCAGATTGGTTTCCAACAGCAGATGTTGCGGTCAGACAACTAGCGATTTGGGTAGCAATTCCTTGTACCATTTGCGCTATAGTTCCAGCAATATTTATTAAAAGCGAATCAACGTTAGATAAAGATTACGAACCAATAAGTTTCTCAAAAGTACTTGGTAGCTTGAAGAAAATATTTCACACCACAGTTAAAGAAGCCTTTAAAATTGAAGAGTTCAGAAAACTCTGTTTTGCAACGTTCTTAATTTTTAACGCTTTCAATACAGTGGCGGCGCTTACGTTTTTTGTAATTGTCTACAAATTGTTTAACGGAGATGCTGCAGCTAGTGGTATTTGGGTGTCTTTATTTGGTTGTATAGGTGCTTTGGGCACTACATTCATCGTCATACCCATTGTAACTTGGATGTCTAAAGTTATGGGTAAACGCAAGGCATTTTTGTTATCTCAAGGCATATCTGTTATTGGATACATTATGTTGTGGTTTCTTTTTGTTCCAGGAAAGCCCTGGATGTATATCATAGCGCTACCATTTTTTTCCTTCGGAATAGGAAGTTTGTTTACGATTATGATGTCTATGACAGCCGATGTTATTGATATAGATGAATTAAACTCTGGTTTGAGAAGAGAAGGTATTTTTGGAGCAATTTATTGGTGGATGGTAAAGATAGGATTCGCGATTGCAGGATTGTTAAGTGGGGTAATTATAGCTATAGTTGGGTTTAATCCAGATTTGCCTACAGTAGACCAACAATCAGCAGTGGATGGGCTGCATGCTTTCTTTTGCTTTTTCCCAATGGTTGGAACATTAATAGCCATGTATATTATGAGGGATTATGGTGTTTCTGAGGAAAGATCCAATGAAATTAGGTTAAAATTAAATAAACGAAAAGAGGGTTACAACTTAAATGTGATTGAATAAATGTCGTATAGATCAGATAAAATATTGTCTTTATCTGGGTATAATCTAGATAATAAAACAGCAAAAGGATTGCAAAATCTTTTTAAACGGGTATTGAATGAGGGTATGCATGGTTTATGCTTTAGTCCTTATGGTGAAGGACAGGAACCAGGTGATCAACTTACCGAAAGACAAATAAAACGCAGGCTTAAAATTATTAAACCTTATACCAAATGGGTTAGGTCTTTTTCATGTACAGAAGGCAACGAACTCATTCCTAAAATTGCCAAAGAAATGGGGATGAAAACATTGGTTGGTGCATGGTTGGGTAACGAACCAAATATAAATGTGAAAGAAATAGAAGGCCTAAAGAAATTAGCTAATGAAGGATTTGTAGATATAGCAGCAGTTGGGAATGAAGTGATGTACAGGGGAGACTTATCAGAAGCTGAACTTGTTGATTTTATCTACAATGTTAAAGAAGATGTAAATGTTCCAGTAGGTTATGTAGATGCCTATTATGAATTTGCACATAGACCTAAAATAACCGAAGCCTGCGATATTATTTTAGCAAATTGTTATCCATATTGGGAAGGCTGCAGTATCGACTATTCTTTAATTTATATGAAAGACATGTATAATACAGCATTAAAGGCAGGAAACGGTAAGAAGGTGATTATCACCGAAACCGGTTGGCCGAGTGAAGGCGAAGGATTAAACGGAGCTTTCCCATCAAGCGAGAACGCCATAAAATATTTTATAAACGCGCAGCTGTGGTCTCAAGAAGAGAATATCGATATCTTTTACTTTTCGTCATTTGATGAGTCTTGGAAAGTTGGAGCCGAAGGGGACGTTGGCGCATATTGGGGTATTTGGGATAAAAATGAGAAGCCGAAATTCTTTACAAAACCGCTATCACTGAAAAATAAAATTTTCACATAAATATTAACTTAATATTCAGAAAATAAGTTGATGTAAAGGTGTAATATTTCTTATCTTTCAATTAGAGAAACCAACTTCTAGAACACCCAATTGTTGAATTTTTATAATTAAAAAATGAATTAGAATGAAAGCGATCAGCCTTTATTTTAAAATATGTTTGTTGTTTATTGTTATTGTATCATCATGCGATAAACCTATACGAGATTTAAACCCTACCGAAATAAAAGGAGGTTTTGAGTTGCTGGATGCGCAACAAACCGGAATTGACTTTAACAATGCCATTAAAGAATCTGAAAAGGTGAATCACCTTTACTACAATCAAATTTATAGTGGCGCAGGTGTTGCCATTGGGGATATAAATAACGATGGTTTGTCGGATATTTTTTTCTGTGGGAATCAAGTTAGTGATAGGCTGTACCTAAATAAGGGCGATTTTAAGTTTGAAGATATTACTAAAAAGGCTAAAGTGGCTCGCAATGACGGGTGGTCTTGGGGAGTTACAATGGCCGATGTAAATAATGATGGTTATTTGGATATTTACGTCTCTAGAAACGGCGAGTCTATGGTGCCGGAAGAAAGAAAAAATCAATTATTTATTAATAATCAAGATTTAACCTTTACAGAGTCTGCTATGGCTTATGGTTTGGCAGATGCGGGTTTTTCGTCACAGGCGGTGTTTTTTGATATGGATAATGATGGTGATCTAGATATGTATCAGGTTAACCAACTTCCTGATGCGAGATTATTTAGTCGCTATATCAACATACCTAAAGAGCGAGAAAAATATTATTCTGATAAGTTATATAAAAATGAGAATGGAAGATTTTATGATGTATCTGAAGAAGTAGGTATTTCAAGACAATTAACATATGGTTTGGGTGTGAGTATTACTGATTTTAATAATGACGGTTGGATGGATATATATGTTGCAAATGATTATGATGGACCAGATTATTTATACTACAATAATGGTAATGGTACTTTTAAAAATGTGATTCATGAGAAGGTAAAGCACACCTCTCAATTTAGTATGGGGACTGATACGGGTGATATTAATAATGATGGTTTTATGGATTTGCTGACGCTAGACATGGCAGCTGCAGATCATTACAGATCCAAAACCAATATGGGTTCTATGAGCACGGAAAAGTTTAATCAGCTTGTGTCCGATGGTAACCATTACCAGTATATGACAAATACATTGCAAATTAATAATGGCGGAGAGACCTTTTCTGATATTTCAAATATTGCTGGTATTGCAAAAACAGATTGGAGTTGGGCTGGTTTATTGGTTGATTTAGATAATGACGGATTAAAGGATATTATCATATCTAATGGTGTAAAAAAAGATGTTAGAAATAACGATTTCTTAACCGAAATAAACAAAACTCTAAAAACCGGTTCGCAAGATTTTTATTCCATGGCAAAAAAGGCACCCTCAGAACCCTTATCAAATTACGCATACAAAAATTTGGGTAACTATAAATTCAAAAAAGTTGCTAAAGCATGGGGTTTTGATACACCTAGTTTTTCAAACGGCATGTCTTATGGCGATCTAGATAATGATGGAGATTTGGATATTGTCGTTAATAATATGGAATCGCCAGCTTTTATATATAAAAACATGGCTACAGGCAATTTTGTAAATATAAAGCTAGTAGGTCCAGAGAAAAATAAATTTGGTTATGGTGCAAAGGCGATTATTCAGCATAACGGAAAGACACAAATAATTGAAAATACTGTAACAAGAGGCTATTTATCATCTGTGGAGCCTGGGTTGTTTTTTGGGTTAGCGACGGATACCGAAATTGAGAAAATTGAAGTCATTTGGCCTGATGGAAAAGTGAATGTTTTTGAGAATGAAAAAGCCAACAGATTTATAACGGCAAAATATTCTAAGGCAGTCAGTCTTCAGAAAAATGTAGAAAAGTCAAAATCTCTATTAACAGAAGTAGCGATATCAGAATATGGTTTAAATTTTAATCATAAGGAAAATGACTTCGATGAGTATAAAGATGAAGTGTTATTACCGCATAATATTTCGGAAAACGGCCCATTTATTGCGGTGGCTGATGTAAATAATGACAACCTTGAAGATATGTTTATTGGAGGTGCAGTCGGACAAAGTGGTGTGCTTTATTTACAAAATTCAAAAGGCAGTTTTATTCCTAGTGCGTCACAACCTTGGGAACAAGACAAGGCTTCTGAGGATTTAGAGGCGCTATTTTTTGATGCTGATAAAGATGAGGATATGGATTTGTACATTGCAAGTGGCGGATCAGAATATAAAAGTGGCAGCCCATTACTAAAAGACAGATTGTATGTAAATGATGGCAGTGGAATATTTACAAAAAACCAAAATGCATTACCTAACATTTCTGAAAGTTCGCAATGCGTTAAGGCTTCAGACATCGATAATGATGGTGACTTAGATCTTTTTGTAGGAACCCGATTAATAGCAGGTAAATATGGATTTCCCGCCACAAGTTATTTATTAATTAATGAGAATGGTAAATTTCAAAAAGCTTCGGAAGAAGTTGCACCAACTTTAAGCAATATCGGTATGGTGACTGATGTGGTGTTTACTGATATAGACAAGGATAATGATGAAGATTTAATGATTGTTGGCGAATGGATGAATGTAGAAGTGCTTATCAATAACAATGGCGTATTCCAAAAAAATACTAAAGCCTATGGTCTTGAAAACACAAGAGGTATTTGGTGGTCTATCACGACCAAGGATTTAGATAATGATGGAGATGATGACTATATATTAGGAAACCTCGGTACTAACAACAAATTCAAGGCATCAAAAGAGCACCCTTTTAAACTTTACGCTAACGATTTTGATGAAAACGGCACAAATGATATTGTCTTAGCTAAGTTCTATAAAGATGATTATGTACCAGTAAGAGGAAGAGAGTGTACAAGCCAACAAATGCCATATGTAGCCAATAAATTTAAAGACTATCATAGTTTTGCGTCTTCCAAATTGGTAGAAATATTACCTGAGAACAAAGTAAACGATGCCATGGTTTATGAAATAGAAAGTTTTGAGAGCATAATTTTATATAATGAAAATGGATCCTTAGTAAAGAAAGCACTTCCAAGCGAAGTTCAAATTTCACCTATTAAATCATCTATAGTTATGGATATAAATGGAGATGGTAACGAAGACATAATAACCGTTGGAAACCATTATGGAGTTGAAGTAGAAACTACCCGATATGATGCCAGCATAGGAGCGGTTCTTTTAGGTGATGGAAAGCAAAATTATATATTTCAGTCACCCATACAAAGCGGTTTTTATGTGCCAACTGACGCGAGGGATATTACTTATTTGAAAAAAGGGAACGAAGGCATCTTTATTATTTCCAATAACAATGATTCCCTAAAAGCATTTAAACCTACAATGTAATCATAATAAGGAGGTTAGGACATTCAATAAAGTGTTATTGATTTTCATGACCTTATTGCTGTTTATTCAAAAATATTCATTAGAAACAGCAAATTACAGGTGCAACAATAATTAGAAACACCTATACAACACCACAACATTTTTATCCTTTTAGGGTTTTCACTCATATTAAAAGAAGTCTCTTTCGGCATAACAACCCTATAAACACTTAGTAAATTCAGGTATTTATTAAGAAAAACATAAATAATACACATTATTATTGCATTGTATGTTTTTTGTATGGGCGATTAATTACAATATCATAATGTTTGAATTTAATTTAGAGGCTCAACTTTACTAGAGTCGAATTAACTCAATTAATTATTAATTAAAACATTATTATTATGAAAAAAATTACATTTTGGATTGCGATGCTCATTACCTCTTTCGGGTTTTCTCAAGCACTCCCTTTTGATTTTGACAATACCTTACATGGTTTTGTGGGTGATGGAGGCACAACCGTTGGTAATGGTACAGGAAGCGATGTTCTTGAAATTACTGGTGCTGTAGCGGATTGGGATAATGCTCAGGTTACTTTTGCTTCTCCAATTGACTTGTCAGATACAGCCAATAATACCCTAAGATTTACGATTCAGTCAACCACTGCTGCTCCAGGGGAAGTTCACCAACATGGAGTAAGTTTCCAAGGAGGAGGCGGAGCTATAGAAATGAATTTTCAAACAACAGGAACAGATCCAGTTAATGTTGAATTAAACTTTGGTGATCCTGGTAATGGAACCCCAACAAGAGAGAAAATGGTAATATTTACAGATGTGGGAAATTTTGGGGTGCAATCTGGTTCCGGTGGTCAATCTGGAACGCCTACCCCAGGTCTTTCAGGAACTTACATAATAGACAATATTAGTCTTGGTGCAGATCCTGCTGCCACATGTTCTGACGGTGTACAAAATGGAGACGAAACAGGCGTAGATTGCGGGGGTTCATGTCCGAATACTTGTGCTCCAACCTCTCCTACCGTGGCTGCTCCAACACCACCTGCAATACCAGCGGCATCAGTTAAATCAATATTTAGTGATGCTTTTTCCCCGGTAACGACTTTTGTTTATACAGATAATGGAGGTTCTAATATGAATACTTACAATACCAATTGGTGTGCGGCAAACACTTCCATGGTTATGGTGGCAGGAAATGCGACCAATTTCACAGAAGGCTTAGGTTGCGAAGGAATCGATTTTCAAGGAGGTAGAATTGATGCCACCAATTTGGATACATTTCATATTGATATTTGGACTCAAACGGATACTATGGATAAGAGTTTCAATATACTTCTATCTCAGTGGTCTGGTGGAGCGGGACAAGACTATGCGTTAGAGTATTCTACTACTAATGCTAGTGCTCCTGTGTCTCTCCCATCTCCAAACCCGGGAACATGGATTTCATTAGATATTCCGTTAAATAGTTTTGTTAATAATGTACCGCCAAATTCTTTGGTTAGAGATGATATAGCACAAATAGTTCTTGTATCGAATTTAGTTGATGTGTACTATGATAATTTATATTTTTATGACTCAAATGCTTTAAGCGTAGAAGAATTCTCAAGTTCAACGTTTAATGCTTACCCCAACCCAACCCAAGACACATGGACAATTAAAAGTAAGAATACCCCAATAGAAAGCATAAGTGTATACAATGTTTTAGGTAAGGAGGTACTTTCTCTTAAATCAAACAAGGAGCAAGTTGATATTGATGCCTCTGGCTTAAAGTCAGGTATATATTTTGCTAAAATAAATACGCTATCTGGCAACGGTAGTGTGAAGCTGATTAAGCAATAGTTGCAAAGTTTAGTTGATGTGAAAAGGTGCTTTGAGAAAAGCACCTTTTTTTGTTTATTTAGGCTTTACTTATATTTCTAGAATAAACTAGTCATGTTTGACGATATAATTGCAGCAGTACCTTTCGGTATTATTTTGGCCTTTACCATAGGCCCTGTATTTTTTGTGCTTTTAGAAACTAGTGCTACCAAAGGATTTAAAAGTGCTTTAATATTTGATTTAGGCGTTATTCTAGCTGATATTCTATTTATAATCGTTGCATTTTTCAGTACAAATAAATTACTAGATAAAATCAAAGATGATCCAAATTTTTTGGTTTTTGGTGGGGTTTTATTAGTGGCTTATGGGCTTATTTCATTCATAAAAACCTCTAAATCCTTTCGCGAAATAGTGCGGGAGTATCATAAAGTGGAGATAAAAAAGGGCTACGGCAAATTATTCTTGAAGGGGTTTTTGTTAAACTTCATAAATATAGGCGTGCTTTTGGGCTGGGTAGCATTTATAGTATTAGGTAATTCCTTAACAGATTCTAGCAATGGCGTTATGATCTTTCTTTCCACAATTTTAATCACTTATTTTCTAGTAGATCTTTTAAAAATTGTAGCAGCTAAACAGCTTAAAAATAAACTAACTCCGCGCCTTATTTTTAAAACAAAAAAAATTGTGGCTCTTGTAATTTTGGGCTTTGGTATATTACTACTCGTGCAAGGGTTTTTTCCAGAAGAAAAGGAAATTTTAAAAGAAAAATTAGATAAAATTAACCCCATAAAAGAAAAGCTTCCAGACTAAACGGAAAGCTTTTACGGAGGCGTCCAGCATTAGAATAGAGCAAGAGAGCCGCATAATATTTATTTAATTTTTCTTAAAAATTAGAAACAAAAAAAAGAGATACTTAAAAAAGCATCTCTTTGAAGAGGCGTCGAGCGGAATCGAACCGCTGTAGCAGGTTTTGCAGACCTGTGCCTAAGCCACTCGGCCACGACGCCGTAAAACGGTGAAGCAAATGTAAAAAAATTTGAGACTTTTATTCACAAAAAACTACTTTTTACGTCTATCTGTCATTTTTATAGTAACAGCTTCAACATCACCTCCAATGGGCGGATTCAACTTACTAATGCTCACGGTAGCTTTTTTTATCATAGCATCTTCTTCAAAAAATCTATCCAAAATGCGTCTCGCAACCGTTTCTAAAAGCTTAGATGGTATTTTCATTTCTTCCTTAACCACCTTATTTAAGAACACATAGTCTACCGTATCCTTTAGTCCGTCAGTTTTTGCCGATGTTTCTAAATTTGCTTTCACTTCTATATCTACACGGTAATCACTACCAATTTTGGTTTCTTCATCTAAGCAACCATGGTACGCGTAAACCCTTATATTTTCAACTTTTATTATTCCCATCAAGTGAATTTTAAGTCGGTAAAATTACCTAATTTTGCCAATATTTTTAGTTAATTTCTAAGGTATCTTATATTACCTTAAAAGTACAGCATAATTTATGTCTGAAGAAAGAAGATCGCTCAATTTCATAGAGCAAATTATTGAAGATGATTTAGCAAATGGTATGCCTAAGAACGCCTTACGTTTTAGGTTTCCGCCAGAACCAAACGGATATTTACACATTGGCCATACAAAAGCTATTGGTATTAGTTTTGGTTTAGGAGAATATTATAATGCTCCTGTAAACCTTCGTTTTGATGATACCAATCCTGCAAAAGAAGAGCAGGAATATGTAGATGCCATAAAACGGGATATTGCTTGGTTGGGCTATCAATGGGATCAGGTATTGTTTTCTTCAGATTATTTTCAACAGTTATACGATTGGGCAATTCAGTTGATAAAAGAAGGAAAGGCTTATGTAGATTCGCAATCTAGTGAAGCTATGGCAGAACAGAAGGGTACTCCAACAGAACCAGGTGTTGATGGTCCATTTCGCAACAGGACTGTAGAGGAGAATTTAGCCTTATTTACTCGTATGAAGAATGGAGAGTTTGATGAAGGTGAGCATATTTTACGCGCAAAAATTGACATGAAGCATACCAATATGCTAATGCGCGATCCTATAATGTACCGTGTAGTGAAACGTGCGCATCACAGAACTGGTGATGAGTGGTGTATTTACCCAATGTATGATTGGACACATGGTGAAAGTGATTACATAGAACAAATTTCACATTCACTATGTTCCCTTGAATTTAAGCCTCATAGAGAACTTTACGATTGGTTTTTAGATCAGGTGGTAGATCCTAATAACCTAAGGCCAAAACAACGCGAATTTGCCCGTTTAAACCTAAGTTATACCATTATGAGCAAGCGAAAGCTACTTAAATTGGTAGAAGATGGTATTGTATCTGGTTGGGACGACCCAAGAATGCCTACCATTTCAGGTTTAAGAAGAAGAGGTTACACACCTCAAGCATTAAGAAAGTTTGTTGAAACTGTTGGCGTTGCAAAGCGCGATAATGTGATTGATGTTTCCCTTTTGGAGTTCTGTATTCGTGAGGATTTAAATAAAACAGCGCCAAGAGTAATGGCAGTTTTAAATCCAGTAAAATTGGTAATTACCAACTATCCAGAGGATAAAGTAGAGTGGTTAGATGCTGAAAATAATCAAGAGGATGACAATGCTGGTTACAGAAAAGTACCTTTTTCAAGAGAATTATATATTGAAAAAGAAGATTTTAAAGAAGAAGCTGGCAATAAGTTTTTCAGATTAAAATTGGGTGGTGAAGTTCGCCTTAAAAACGCATACATCATAAAAGCTGAAAGTGTTGTAAAAGATGCGAATGGTGAAGTTACCGAAATACATTGTACATATTCTGAAGACACATCTAAAAAGGTAAAAGGCACATTGCATTGGGTGTCTATTACGCATGCTTTAAAAGCCGAAGTTAGAGAATACGATAGGTTGTTTATGGATGAAGCGCCTGATGGTCATCAAGACAAAGAGTTTATGGAGTTCTTAAATCCTAATTCTTTAAAAACTATTGAGGCTTTTGTGGAACCAAGTCTTGCCGAAGCAGCAATTGAAAACAGATATCAATTTCAAAGATTGGGGTATTTTAATGTAGACAAAGATTCTACTTCAGAACGATTGGTGTTTAACAAAACTGTTGGTTTGAGAGATACCTGGGCAAAAATTAAACCTAAACAGAGAGGTACGTCACCACAAAAACCGCAAAGTAATCCTACTAAAAGAAAAGCTATAGATGTTATTAAGCAACTTGGTAAAAAATACACCAACTTACCAGAGGCTAAACAACAAAAAGTGCGTGCAGAAATATTGGAATTAGCCAAAGAAGTATCTTACGAAGAGATAGAACCTTTGTTTAATACGGCTGTTAAAAAGGTAGGGACAAGAATAGCTACTGTTTTAGTCCTTTCTGTTTTGTTGGCTAATGGACAGGAAAGAAGCGATAAAATTGAAAATTTCCTTGTAAAAGCTTCAGAGGATAAGAATGAATTATTGGTTTCTGAAGCGCAACTGATACTATAAGATGTTGATGTACAAAAGTTAAAAAAGGCCATATCAGTTTATATTTTAGCTATATTTAAAAACTAACTATAAACTTTTTTAATCATGGAAATTAATTTTTTGGCAATTTTGGTTGCTGCTGTTTCTGCCCTTGTTGTTGGTTTTGTCTGGTATAATCCAAGAGTATTTGGTACCGCATGGATGAAAGCCACAGATATGACCGATGAAAAAATTCAAGGCGCCAATATGGGTAAAATATTTGTATTGGCTTTTATTTTTGCCATTTTACTTGCAATGAGCATGCTAACACTAACAATTCATCAAACGGGAGCCATGGGAATGGTTGGAGGAGATCTTGAAGGTGCGCTTCCCTCCTACGCTGCTTTTATGGCAGATTATGGTACCGCACATAGAACTTTCGGTCATGGTGCATTACATGGGTTTTTTGGAGCGTTGTTTATAGTGCTGCCTGTACTTGGAACTAATGCGTTATTCGAACGTAAAGGTGCAAAATATATTCTTATAAATAGCGGCTATTGGATGGTAGTTATGGCAATTATGGGCGCCATTATTTGTGGATGGCATTAATAATTTTGTAAAGTTTTAACATATTTAAAGACTGAAGACCTGTATTTTTCAGTCTTTTCTTTTTTGTATTGATACAGTTTAAAGTTTATGAAAATGTAGATGAGGTTCCAGAGGAGTGGGATGCCTTGGTAATGCACGATGTATTATTAAAAAAATCATATCTAAAAGCTTTAGAATCAGCGCCTCCAAATAACATTAGCCTATTTTATTTAGGTTTTTTTAAAGATGATATGCTTATTGGTGTTGCGCTAATACAAAGGGTACAATTGTACCTTAAAGACATGTTTAGAGACACCAAAGTTTCTTGTTTAAAAACCTTTCTTCAAGAAGTATTGTCAAAAGTGCTTAGGGGCAATATTTTAGTTGTTGGCAACCTAACACACACAGGTCAACATGGTATGTATTTTGACTCTAAAAAAATCACTAAAACAGAATTTTATAACTATTTGTTTCAGGGTGTGGCTGAAATAGAAGCCTTGATAAAGAGAACTCAAGGAAAGACTATTAGACTAATAATGTTAAAGGACTTTTTTGAGGATGATGCGCTCCTCTCTGAGGATGTATTTCAAAAAGAAAATTTGCATCGCGCTATTGTACAACCAAATATGATAATGGATTTAAGAGAGGTTTGGGGGTGTAATGAAGATTATATCGCTTGTATGAAGAAAAAATACAGAGATAGATACAAAAGAGCCAAAAAGAAACTGAATAGTATTGTTTGCAAGGAAATGACTTTGGAAGAGGTAGAAGCAAATACCAAAGTACTTCATAATCTCTATCTTAATGTATCGGATAATGCAAGTTTCAATACTTTTATACTTCCAGAGCAACATTTTTATACATACAAGCTTCTTCTAAAGGAAAATTTCAGAGTATTTGGGTATTATTTAAAGGATGAACTTATTGGTTTTTTCACTTTAGTTTTGAACAACAACCAATTGGAGACTTATTTTTTGGGTTATGATAAGCAGCACCAACATCCAAACCAATTGTATTTAAATATGCTTTACGAAATGGCAAAGTTTGGAATTGAGCATGATTTTAAAAAGATTGTTTATGCCAGAACTGCTATGGAAATAAAGAGTTCTGTTGGCGCAAAACCAAAAGCAATGCAATTATATATGAAGCACACAAATAAGGTTTTGAATATTATATTAAAACAGGTGTTCCGTTTTATGAACCCTTCGAAAGACTGGGAAGAACGACATCCATTTGCTTAAAAATTCAGTTGAAGGATTAAGTAATTGATTTTAGTTTCGACTGAACTTAAAATTCTTCATCATGAAAAAAGCAATCTTCCTTTTTCTTTTATTTCCATTTTTAGGAATGAGCCAAATTATGAGTAATGAAAAACTACAAGAAATTTATACTTCTGTAAGCGATTCCATAACTGGTAACCTTGGTGGTTGGTAGTTTTTCATAAAAGAAATTCCAATGATGTGTATTACAGATACGAATCATATTAGAATGCGAATTATTTCGCCAATAGCAGACTCAAATAGCTTAAATGATGAATTAATTAAAGCCGCATTAGTAGCCAATTTTCATACAGCTTTAGATGTAAAATACGCGGTTTCAGATGGTGTGTTATGGTCAGTTTTTATTCATCCTTTAAAAGAACTTTCAGAACATCAAGTAAAGGACGCTGTAAGTCAAATATACCATGCTAATATCAATTTTGGCACTACCTTTATTAGTACATCTTTAACATTTCCAGGAAATATAAATAGGGAACACAAGGAGCAAGAAAAACCTAAAGAAGAAAAAATTAAATTCAAAAAGTCATAAAAAAACCTCCTAGAAACGCTAGGAGGTTGTACACTTATTTATCTTTTGGAGGATTCTTTTTAGCATTTTTCATTGCCTCTCCAATTTGGTTACTAGCCGTAAAACTGGCTACCATATCATTTAGCATGTTGCTTCCCGCTTGAGGCGCATTTGGTAAAAGAATCAAATTACTATTAGTTTCTTCTCCTAGGGATTGAAGGGTATCGTAATGTTGCGTTACAACAATTAGAGCAGATGCTTCTTGACTATTAATTCCAACACGATTTAACACCTCTACAGACTCTTCTAAACCACGGGCAATTTCACGACGCTGGTCTGCAATACCCTGTCCTTGTAAACGCTTACTTTCAGCTTCGGCTTTTGCCTTTTCAACAATTAAAATACGTTGTGCATCACCTTCAAATTGCGCCGCTATTTTTTCGCGCTCAGAAGCATTAATACGGTTCATGGCTTCTTTTACCTGTGCATCTGGATCTATATCTGTTACTAATGTTTTAATGATGTCGTAACCATAATCAAGCATTGCGTCATTTAATTCAGCTTTTACCGCAATAGCGATATCATCTTTTTTCACGAAAACATCATCAAGCTTCATTTTTGGTACTTCTGCACGCACTACGTCGAATACATAAGATGTAATTTGATCATGCGGGTAATCTAGTTTATAAAACGCATCATATACTTTATCACGAATTACTTTATACTGTACAGAAACCTTAAGACGAACAAATACATCATCAAGCGTTTTGGTTTCAATAATAACATCTAATTGTTGAATCTTTAGACTTAATTTACCGGCTATACGATCTACTAAAGGAATTTTAAGTTGTAAACCAGAATGTCGAATACTTTGAAACCTTCCAAAACGTTCTATAATAGCTGCAGTTTGTTGTTTTACAATGAAAAAAGACGAAATTAAAATAATAAGTCCCAAGAAAAGAATTGGGATATAAAAGAAGTAGTTCATATTTATGTTTTTAATGGTTACAAAATATCGATATACTAATTTACGCTATATTTGGGCAGTAAAGCTCAAACATCATGAAAATTAACAGACCTTTATTATTAGTAGCTTTCCTACTATGTTTTGTTACACTTAGCTACTCACAAAAGGGTAATTATCGCATTACTAATGGTTTTTCTGTGTTTGGTGGTATTACAAAATTTGATATTACAACAGATAATTTTGTAACTTCTCAAGGTGATGGGTTTTTAGGAGGAGCACAAGCTACAGTTGATATTCCTTTGCGTTGGTACAACGTGAGTTTTGGAATGCAATTATCAGAAAACAATATTGATATTTTAGGTAGGCCAACCCAAATCAGTGCTGAAGATCAGTTTGTTAACTATAAAATGTTTGCGGCTCAAGTGGCAATGCTCTTAAATATAAAAGTGATTGAGTATTATTTTACCATTGATATTGGTCCAATGTTGCAGTATAACGGTCCTCTAGAATTCAAGGATAAAACTCAAGAAACTTTTTACATTAATAACTACGATAATTTAACTGCTGAATCTATAACTCAAATTTCTCAGTTTAATTTTAACGGCGCAATTGGCGCGTCCTTAGGTTTTAAAAACTTTAAACTAAAAGCCCAATATATTTATGGTTTCACGAATATTCTGAATAAGTTAGAAAACGAAAATTTAGATACTTCTGGCGGAGATGCCCGTTTTAAAGGAAATCAAAGTATATTATTTTTAGGGGCTGCTATTTCGTTTTGATCTATTTATTCTTCGAAGATTAGAACTAGGAATATGACTAGTAAAATTATTCCGATTAATACATTATGCAATTGGTTTAGTTCTTTTTTAGTTTTGAAATAATGACTTAATAAGGATGGGAGTCCTTTATATGCGGAATAGAAAAAAAATAAACTAGCAACCGGTAGAGCTAATAGGATTATGTTCATCGTTTATTAATGATTTTGAATTTTGGCAATTACTAAATCCAGTTCCTTTACTTTCTTAATTGTAGGTTGAATATCATCTGATTGGACAGTATCTTTTCGAATATAGCCTACATAATCCAACCAGCCTTTAGATCGTATTTTACGCCTTTTAGATGAAAGTATAAATAGAGAATCATTTTTTAGTTTTTCTAATTCTGAAACGGGACTTCCAATGGAGATATTGGGATAGATATCGGCTAATATTTTTTTAGCCATGTAAAAATGACCTATTGTATTTGGGTGTACACCATCAGTAATAAACGTACTATCTAAATATTGTGTTTTTAAAAGGGTAAGCTCATTTTCAAGAGCGGTATGTAAATCAATTACTTTTACCTCCTTCTGCCTTATCAGCCATTTGCTGTAGGTTCTTAATACATCATTGTAACCCACATAAGGTTGTTTGTATGAATACAGAGTACTATCCAAGGAACACTTTTTTTGTCGAGCGTCAAAAGGCGTCGGACTCATAAGTATAAAATCGGCACCAGTTGCTTGCACTTTTTCTCGTAAAGTTTGTATCCCGTTTTTATAATTATTGAATCTATTAGGATCTAAATTTGAATATATGCCATCGTTCATACCATAACAGGCCAAAACTAAGTCTGGTTTAGTAAGCTTTAGAGCCTTATCAAGTCTGGAATGTACACATGGTCTTGGGAAAGAATGCTCTTTCTCAGAGTCTCCCGAAACAGTTTCACTAGATAGTCCTATACTTATAATATCGAGCGTTTCCTTTGGATAGTTTTTCCGTAGATAATACTCCAAAAAATCAACATATTTACCGTTTTGGGTAATGCTATTCCCTAATATTAATACCTTCTTATTGTGAAGTGGAAGCTTGGGTTTAGGTTGTTCTGATTTGCAGGAGTAACCAAGGTATAGAAGGAGGACTAAAAAAGAAAAATTAAATAGTTTCATTATTGAATATACCTTCTAAATACATTGAAATTTCCTCACATTCTGGAACATAGATTTTTGAAATAAAGTCTTTGTTTTCAGAAGCGTATTTATCAAACATGCTTGAACCCCTATTTTTTGAATACGATACGTTAGCAATCCTATCGCAAAATTTTAAAAATGAAGCATTTTTGGTTTCTTTTATGCCGTTGTAGTATTTATCATTTGCTCTTTCTGCTCTATTTCTACCTTTTTCATTGGTTAGAGCGTAAGCAAGTTCTGCAACAGTTTCATTCGTTGCTTTTTTAACATCGTTATATGTTTCTCTTGCGTCTTCAATAATATCGTGAACCCAACAGGCAGCGAGCACATTTTCACGTTCGTCTTCTTTTATTAAATGAATAAACTTTTGTGCTACTTCATAAACCATATTTAGATGAAAATCGTAGTCGTAATTATCATATTTATGATTTACGTTTTTATGCTTTTCAATGGCGTAAGCTTTTGTTTTTTCTACTATAGTCATCTCAAAATTATATGTGGTTCAGTGCCTTAGATATAAATCACTCTAAATTTAGTATAGCATTATTTATTCTACTTAAAGATTCACCCTTTCCAATCATAAACATAATATCAAACACATCTGGTCCTTGTAATGCACCTACTAAAGCCAAACGTAACGGCATCATAACCTTTCCAAAACCAATGTTGTTAGAGGTAATCCATCCTTTTATTTCTTTTTGAAGCGTTTCTACTGAGAAATCTTCAACACCCTCAATAATGGAAGTAACTTGTTCTAAAATAGCCTTTGTACCTTCTTTGAATGCTTTTTTAGAAGCTTTCTCGTCATATGCAGTTGGTGCAGTAAAGAAGAAATGGCTTAAGCCCCAAAAGTCTGATACAAATGTTGCGCGCTCTTTGATGAGAGCGACTACCATTTCAATATAGTTTACATCGATATCTGATAATTCAGGTTGAGAATTTTTGAAGCTTTCTGCTAAACTCAAATTATCCTGCTCCTGCATGTAATGATGATTAAACCATTTAGTTTTATCAGGATCAAAACGCGCTCCAGATTTGTTGACACGCTCTAATTCAAAAGCATCAATAAGTTCATTTAAACTGAAAATTTCTTGTTCTGTACCAGGGTTCCAACCTAAAAAAGCTAAGAAATTTACCATGGCTTCTGGAAAATATCCATCTTCTTTATACCCTCTGGAAACGTCTCCAGTTTTTGGATCTGTCCATTCTAAAGGAAATACTGGAAATCCTAATTTATCTCCATCTCGTTTGCTTAATTTTCCTTTCCCAGTAGGTTTTAAAATTAAAGGTAAATGTGCAAAATCTGGGGCTTCCCAACCAAAAGCTTGGTATAATTGATAGTGTAATGCTAAAGAAGGCAACCACTCTTCACCACGAATTACATGAGAGATTTCCATTAAATGATCATCCACAATGTTGGCCAAATGGTATGTTGGCATGCCGTCACTCTTAAACAAGACTTTGTCATCTAAAACATTGGTGTCTATTTTAATATCACCACGGATAATATCTTTCAAATGCAATATTTCATCTTGGGGCGATTTAAAACGAATCACATAGTCTTCGCCAGCATCTAATTTTGCCTTTACATCTTCTTCTAAAAGAGACAACGAGTTTTTTAGTTTCAAACGGTTGTGCCAATTGTAAATAAAGGTTTTGCCTTTTGCCTCATGATCCTTTCTGTGGAAATCCAATTCTTCAGAAGTATCAAAAGCATAATAGGCGTTTCCAGACGCGATTAATTCATCAGCATATTTTTTGTAGATATTTTTTCGTTCGCTTTGTCTATAAGGCCCGTAGTTTTCCGCATTCACAGGGCTTTCATCAGCTGGCATACCACACCAATTTAGTGCATCAATAATATATTGTTCTGCGCCCTCAACATATCTGTTTTGGTCAGTATCCTCAATACGCAGGATATAGGTGCCATTGTGTTTTTTAGCAAACAAATAATTGAACAGAGCAGTGCGAACACCACCTATATGTAAAGGTCCAGTAGGACTTGGTGCAAAACGCACACGAACGTTTTTGGTCATATATTTTACGTTTTTTAAAACTGAGGCAAAGATAGAGTAGTGAGTTATAAAGACAAAGTTTGATTTAGAAAAGGTGTTTTTTATGTTCATTTTGCCTTGATGCAAAACGAACCAAAAGATCAAATCAATCTGAGGAAATTGCTAAAGCACCAATCGCTATCAAAACTACATGCCTGATGCTGCGCATCGCACTTTCGTTTCTTCGCTCATTATTTCTGCAGATTGATGATTCCGACTGCATCGGAATTAAGGACTTGACTTTTTGCTTAGTTGTTTTTTAACCGAAAGTTATATTTCAAATTTTCAAATTTTTAAGGGAAAGAGTAAGGTTCCTCCCCTTTGGGGAGGCTAGGTGGGGCTTCGTGCTTTTAGCATGCTTTTAACTACTGGTAGAAAATAAAATCGTAGTTTAGTAGTTTAAAGCCTTAAAACCATTGTGTTTATCCCCAAATCATGGATAATTTTAGGAACATACAGCAAAAATTAGAACGGTTTATAAAACGCTACCATACCAACGAATTGTTGAAAGGTGGTATTTTGTTTTTTGCCATTGGTTTGCTGTATTTTTTATTTACACTTTTGATTGAGCATTTTTTATGGTTGAATACTACCTTGCGCACAATCTTGTTTTGGTTGTTTATTGCTGTGGAATTGGGCTTGTTAGTGAAGTTTGTTGCCATTCCTTTGGCAAAATTATTCAAGTTAAAAAAAGGGATTGATTACGAAAAGGCCGCAAAAATTATAGGCACACATTTTCCCGAAGTGGATGACAAGCTGCTGAATGTTATTCAGCTTAAGGAAAGCAATCAAGAATCAGAATTGTTATTGGCGAGCATAGAGCAGAAGTCCGTAGAGTTGAATCCTATCCCGTTTAAGTTAGCCGTTAATTTTAAACAAAACCTATCTTATTTAAAATATGCCGTTATTCCTTTGATAATTGTTCTGTTGGTTTATGCAACTGGAAATTTCAATTGGTTTAGTGACAGCTACAAGAGGGTAGTGGATTATAAAACAGCTTACGAACCGCCAGCTCCTTTTCAGTTTTTTGTAGTGAATGATGATTTAAAAGCTATTGAAGGGAAAGATTTTAAATTATTGGTAAAAACTGCTGGTGATGTAGCTCCTGAAAATGCGCAAATTACTTATAACGACGAAACATACTTTTTACAACAAACAGGTGTTGGTGAATTTGAATATGTGTTTTCGCAATTGCAAAACCCTATAACATTTAGCTTATCTGCTAATGAAGTATATTCTAAACCTTATGACTTAGATATTGTTGAGGTCCCATCTCTTTTGAGTTTTAATATGGTTTTGGATTATCCGAATCATACCAAAAAGATGAACGAAACCTTAAAGAGTACTGGAAATGCTGTAGTTCCTGAGGGCACAAAAATCACATGGCAATTACAAACAAAATCTACAGATGAGGTGTTCCTTTATGCGAATGATACTATTGGATTTAATTCAGATAAAGCGGGAGTATTTGAAGCTTCAAAACACTTGTATAGAGATTATGACTATACGTTGAGCACAAGCAATAAAAATCTACAGGATTACGAGAATTTATCATTTTCAATAGATGTGATAAAGGATGAGTATCCTGAGATGAATGTTCAGATGAAAGTAGATAGTTTGGATTTGCAGACACTGTATTTCTATGGACAGGTAAGTGACGATTATGGTTTGAGTAAATTGCAATTAGTGTATTATCCGTCTGATAATGAGTCGGACAAACAAGTAAAAGAGATCCCGATTACGTCTTCAAATGTTCAGGGTTTTATTTCAGCTTTTCCTTATAATTTAGAAATACAAGCGGGAATTCCTTACCAACTATACTTTCAGGTGTTTGATAATGATAGGGTTAACCGTTTCAAAACTAAAAAAAGTTCGGTGTTTAGTTATCGCAAGCGTACGTTAGAGGAGGAAAAAGAAAAGCAATTGCAAGAGCAAGGCGAGACAATTAAAGACTTGAACAAATCACTCAAAAAGTTTGAGGAACAAGAAAAACGTTTGGACGAGCTTACGAAAACAGGAAAGGAAAAGACACAATTAAACTTTAACGACAAAAAGAAGCTAGCATCATTTTTTAAGCGTCAGAAACAGCAAGATGAAATGATGAAAAACTTCAATAAGAAGTTGAAAGATAATCTGGAGGAATTTCAAAAAGAAGAACAAAAAGAAGATGCGTTTAAAGAGGATTTAAAAAAGCGTTTAGATGAAAATGAGGAAGAGCTTAAGAAAAACGAAAAGCTTTTAGAAGAATTGGAAAAACTTCAGGAGAAAATCAACAATGAAGAGTTGATTAAAAAGCTTGAGGAGGTTGCGAAGCAAAATAAAAACAAAAAGAGGAGTTTAGAACAACTATTGGAGTTGACGAAACGTTTTTATGTAGAGAAAAAATTAGAGAAGCTTGCGGATGATTTAAACCAATTGGCCAAAGAGCAAGAAGAATTATCTAAAGCTTCAGAGGAAGAAAATACCAAAGAAAAACAGGATGCTGTTAATGAGAAGTTCCAAGATTATAGAAAGCAAATGGAGGAACTTCAAAAGGCAAGTAAAGCCCTAAAAAAACCAATTGACATTCCACGTGATAAGCTGGACGAAAAGGAAGTTGAAAACGATCAACAAAATGCTTCGGAAGAATTAGAGAAAAAAGAAAACCAAGAGCCTCAAGAGAATTCCCAAGAGGGTAATCAGCCACAGGAAGAGAATCAAGATAGTCAGCAACAACAGCAACAAAGTCTTCAAAATGCACAACAGAGTCAAAAGAAAGCGGCTCAAAAGATGAAACAGATGAGCAAGAACATGCAAAGTTCTATGCAATCGATGAGTGGTGAACGAATGCAAGAAGATATTGAAATGTTACGTCAGATTTTAGATAATCTGGTGCTGTTTTCTTTTGATGAAGAGGCGCTTATGGATCAATTCAAATCCATTGATGTTAACCATAACAAATATGCCACCTATTTAAAGAAACAAAGCTACTTGAAGGAACATTTTGAGCATATTGATGATAGTCTGTTTGCCTTGTCTTTACGGCAGCCAAAAATGTCTGAGGATATCAATAAGGAAATTTCTGAAGTATATTTTAATATTGATAAGGCCTTAGAACGATTAGCTGAAAGTCAATTATATCAAGGTGTTTCTAGTCAGCAATTTGCTGTTACTGCTACCAATAATTTGGCGGATATGCTTAGCGACATTTTAGATAATATGCAGGAGAATATGAGCATGTCTATGGGTAAGGGAGGTCAAGGTGATATGCAACTGCCAGATATTATTATGAGTCAGGAGCAGCTCAATCAAATGATGCAACAAGGTATGAAGAAAGGCGAGCAAGGTCAGCCGAAAGAAGGAGAAGGGAAACAGGAAGGAAAGGGTGAAAAAGAGGGTAAAGACGGTAAAGAAGGACAAAAAGGAGAAAAAGGAAAACAACAAGGTGGAAAAGATGGCGAGAACGGACAGCAAATAGGTGGGGAAGGAGAAGGTTCTGGTTTTGATGAAGAAGGGTTGCTCTATGAGATTTATCAACGACAACAGCAATTACGCGAAGCTTTAAATAAACGTTTGGAGAAGGAAGGTAAGGGCGGTATAGGGGATAGATTATCTAAACAAATGGAAGATATAGAATTGGATTTATTGAACAAAGGTTTTACGAACGAGACACTCCAAAAAATGACCAATTTAAAGCATCAATTGTTGAAATTGGCGAATGCAACATTTCAACAAGGTGAGGATAATAAACGTGAATCTGAAACTAATAGAAAACAATTTGATAATAATGCCAATACGCAAATTCCCACGGCAAAACAATATTTTCAAACTACAGAAATATTAAACCGACAAGCTTTACCTTTGCAGCAAGTTTACAAGAAGAAAGTGCAGCAATATTTTAAGCAAACTAATGATTAACTTCAATTACGAAACTGAATTTAAATTGTCTTCAGAAAAACGAATTTCAAAGTGGATTGAGAACACAATTACTGATGAAGCGCATAAATTAGAAGAGATTAATTACGTGTTTTGCGATGATGAATATTTGCACAAATTGAACGTAGAGTTTTTAAACCACGATACGCTAACGGATATTATAAGCTTCGATTATTCTATAGGAAAAATAATACAAGGTGATATTTTCATTTCTATAGATAGGGTGAAAGATAATGCTAAAGATTTTGAGGTTTCCTTTGAGGAGGAATTACAAAGAGTAATTATTCATGGTGTATTACATTATTGTGGGTACAAGGATAAGTCAGAAGATGATGCAGCTGAAATGCGGGAAAAGGAAAACTACTACCTCTCAAAGCTAGTTCTCAATTAAAGATTTCAACGTATATTTGCACACTTAATTTTAGTGATGTTCCACGTGGAACACAAATATTGAAAAAGGAAAATTATGTTTAACGACCTTTATGATGTTATAGTTGTTGGTGCTGGTCATGCTGGTAGTGAAGCTGCTGCTGCTGCTGCCAATATGGGAAGCACAACATTATTGGTTACAATGAATTTGCAGAACATTGCGCAAATGTCTTGTAATCCTGCTATGGGAGGAATTGCAAAAGGACAAATTGTTCGTGAGATTGATGCGCTCGGTGGTTATAGTGGCATTGTGTCTGATACATCTGCCATTCAGTTTAAGATGCTGAACAAATCTAAAGGACCTGCAATGTGGAGTCCAAGAGTGCAAAGTGACCGTATGCGTTTTGCGGAAGACTGGAGGTTGCTTTTGGAGCAAACGCCAAATCTTGATTTCTATCAGGAAATGGTATCTGGTTTGTTGATTGAGAGCGATAGGGTTGTAGGTGTTAAAACGTCACTTGGAGTTGAGATAAAAGCCAAAACAGTTGTCCTTACAAATGGGACATTTCTAAATGGATTAATTCATATAGGGGATAAGAATTTTGGTGGAGGTAGAGCAGGTGAAAAAGCCGCCACAGGTATTACTGAACAACTTGTAGATTTAGGTTTTGATTCTGGGAGAATGAAAACAGGAACGCCACCAAGAGTAGATGGGCGTTCTCTAGACTATTCTAAAATGATAGAGCAACCGGGTGATGACAACCCAGAGAAGTTTTCTTTTTTGGATGTTACTAAACCTTTAGAAAAACAAAGAGCATGTCATATGTCTTATACGAGTCCGGAGGTGCATGATTTGTTGCGAGAAGGGTTCGATAGATCGCCAATGTTTAATGGTAGAATTAAGAGTTTGGGTCCGCGTTATTGTCCTTCTATTGAGGATAAGATTAATCGTTTTGCAGATAAGGATAGACATCAATTATTTGTGGAACCCGAAGGGTGGAATACTGTTGAAGTTTATGTAAATGGTTTTTCAACATCATTACCAGAAGATGTTCAATTTAAAGCATTACGGTCAGTAGCAGGGTTTGAAAATGTCAAATTTTTTAGACCAGGTTACGCCATTGAATATGACTATTTCCCACCTACACAACTAAAACATACATTAGAGACTAAACTTGTTAGTGGCTTATATTTTGCCGGACAAATAAATGGGACCACAGGATATGAAGAGGCTGCATCCCAAGGTTTAATGGCGGGCATAAACGCGAGTTTAAAGGTTCAGGAAATGGATGCGTTTTCGTTGAAAAGAGATGAAGCTTACATCGGTGTTTTAATTGATGACTTAATTACAAAGGGAACGGAAGAGCCTTATCGTATGTTTACTTCAAGGGCGGAATATAGAACATTATTGCGTCAAGATAATGCTGATTTAAGACTAACGCCGAAAGGGTATGAGTTAGGTTTAGCTTCTGAAAAGCGTCTTAAACGTATGAAAGAAAAGCATGAATCTGCAAAGAATTTTGTGTCATTTTTTGAAAACCAAAGCGTAAAGCCTGAGGAAATAAATCCTATTTTGGAAAGCAAAAATTCTGCTCCAGTAAAACAGTCCGGAAAGTTATTTAAGATTTTTGCAAGGCCCAATATTGAGATGGAAGACGTTAGAAAAGTAGCTAGCGTTGAAGCTTATATTCAAGATAATAATTTGGATAGGGAAGTGATTGAACAAACCGAAATCCAAGTGAAATATTCTGGATACATTGCTAAGGAAAAGAATAACGCTGATAAATTGAACAGATTAGAGTACGTCAAGATTCCTGAAGATTTCGACTATTCTCAAATTAAATCTATGAGTTTTGAAGCGCGTGAAAAGTTGAAAAAAATACAACCAACAACAGTCTCGCAAGCATCAAGAATTAGTGGTGTATCACCAAATGATATTTCTGTTTTATTGGTTTACATGGGGCGATAATTCAAACAAAACTATAAATGTTCCACGTGGAACGTTTGAAAAACAATTCTTTTTTTAAAGCAGATTAATTGTGAAAAGACTACCTGTTCATGTTTTAATTTTACTTATTCTATTTACTACAGCTTGCAAAAAAAGTTTTGATAAAGTAGGTCTTGCTAAGCAGTACTACGAAGTTTTAAATACCGCAAATTATGATAAGGCTAAAGAACTAATTGCGGATAGTTTGCTAACGACCGAAGGTGATTATGAGATGGTTTTTTCTCAAAGAGATTATATAAATCTTCTAAAATGGGATGCTGTTTTTGAACCAGAATATGAGCTAATTAATATTGAAGAGGACCAGGGTTTCATAAAGACTATTGTATCACAAACTAATAAAAGAATACTATTTCTACATGAATCCCCTATAGTGTTTAATCAAATTATTAGGTTTGAAAATGATAATATTTCTTCGGTTGAAACACCTTCATATGTTATTTTTAATGATTCAATTTTTAGCAGTAATAGGGAAAAATTATTGAAATGGATTAAACAAAACCATCCTGAAATGAAGTCATTTATTTATGACCAAACTAAAAAAGGAGGACAGGAATATTTAAATGCAATCAACTTATATAAGGATGCAAATTAAAGTAAAAGATCACTCAGTTTCAGGAGAGGAATTTGAGTTAATTATAAATTCGAAATATGGTTTTCTGGAAACTACACCACAACCGACTCTTGAAAAATTACCTTCATATTACGAGAGTGAAGATTATATCTCTCATACAGATTCGAAGCGAAATTTATTTGAAAAGATATACCATTTGATTCGTGTAATTTCACTTAAGCAAAAGTTGAAGTTGATAAATTCATTCAATACTAAAAATAAGAATCTTCTTGATGTTGGATGTGGTACAGGTGATTTTTTGCAAATAGCGAAATCTAATAATTGGGAGGTTTCCGGAATTGAACCCAACGAGCAGGCTAGGAGTATTGCAAATTCAAAAACAGACAATTCAGTTTTTGAAATTAAAGAACTTTTGCAATTTCACGAAGCAAGTTTTGATGTCATCACACTTTGGCATGTGCTGGAACATTTACCAAATTTAGAAGATCAAATTTCTGTATTCCAAAAGTTACTAAAACCTGAAGGCAGATTAATAATTGCCGTACCTAATTATAAAAGTTACGATGCACAATATTATAAATCCTTTTGGGCTGCTTATGATGTACCTAGACATCTTTGGCACTTTAACAGAAAATCTATTTCAAACTTGATAGAGACCTTTAATTTTAAAGTAGAAAAAATAAAACCAATGTGGTTTGATTCGTTTTATGTGAGCATGCTTTCCGAAAAATATAAATCAGAAAAAATGAATCCAATTAAAGGGTTTTGGATAGGACTGCTGTCTAATGTCAAAGCACTTAGCTCAAAAGAAGCTTCATCTTTGATTTATATCGTAAAAAAAGGCTAAAACTTAGTATTAAGCCTTCTGTTTTTAGCTTTACTACTTAAACAACTAAAAATACTAGCCTTGAATTTTAAAGTGTCTTAAATCGCTTTATTTGAGCTTACTTTTGATAGATAATCATTATTCAAAAGAAAAATGTATATAATTTTTTCTTATAAGTTAAAATCAAACCAATTTCGGTTTTTAGTTTCTACTACTTTATTACATTTGTGCGATTTCAAAAATCATTCAAACTAAGACTTATGAAATTAGCCAAAATGACTAAATGGTAATATCCACCGAATTGTTTAATGGCGAATTACATCTGACTTCTAAAACAATAAAAAACAAACAGATGAAAAACACATTTTACGTTTTGATGTTGCTTTTAATTGTAGCATCATGTCAAAAACCAAATAAGATAGGTTACGTTAATAATGGAGACATTGTTAAGGACTACCAAGAGGCTAAAGATTTAGATGCAAAGTATAAAGCTAAAGAAGATGCATTTAAGAAAAAGACAGATAGCATTAGTCAAGCATTTCAATTAGAAGCACAAAAGGAACAACTAGAAGCGCAAAAACTAGCGCAGCGCGGTAAAAGAAAACAGGCTGAAGATATTATGGTAGCTTTACAACAAAAGCAAGGTGTTTTACAACAAACCGTACAATTTGAGCAGCAACAACTTACCCAAGCAGCTCAAACTGAAAGTGATTCTCTAATAATTAAAATTAAAGACTTTATTAAAGATTACGGAAAAAAGAACGGTTATACTTTTATTTTAGGAACTAGTGACGGAGCTTCTTCTGTAATATATGGAGAGGACCAAACAAATTTAACGCAAACGATTTTAGATGCTCTTAATTCAGATTATAAAAAAGATTAGATTTAGAATAATTATTTAAAATACTGAAGGTCAATCAAATAGCTTGACTTTTTCTATGCAATCAACCCAAGTTCAAAATGTTTTTTATAAAATAAGCAACCCTTCAATTTTTGGTCTGTCAATAGGAATAGAATCAATCATCAATCGCTGAATACATTTCAGCAACAAACGAACAGATCAAATGAAAATTATGCTTTTAGGGTTATGTCTATTTTTAGGCATAGCCTCAACCGCACAAAACACATATAGTGTTCGCGGTACAATTAAAGACGCTAAAAACGGTGAAACATTATTGGGTGCTACTGTTTTTTTAAAAGGCACTACTAACGGCGCAGTTACTAATCCTTATGGGTTCTATTCCTTAACTGCGCCTGAAGGAAACTACACTTTGATAGTGTCTTACATGGGATATGAAGACATATCCAAAGAAATTATTTTAACTCAAGATCAAGTTCTTGATTTTGAACTTACAGAAGCAACAAATCAACTAGACGAAGTTGTTGTTACAGCTGAAGAGCCAGAGCGTATCAGTATTAAGAAACCTCAAATGAGTGTTTCAAAATTAAACGCTTCAACCATCAAACAAATTCCTGCTGTTTTAGGTGAAGTAGATGTGATTAAATCTATTCAATTATTACCTGGAGTTACCAACTCTGGTGAAGGGACAGGTGGTTTTAATGTAAGAGGTGGTGCAGTTGACCAGAATTTGGTATTACTCGATGAAGCCATTATTTACAACACCTCACACTTCTTTGGGTTTTTCTCTGTGTTTAACAATGACGCCATTAAGAATGTAAAACTCTATAAAGGTGATATTCCTGCAAAATTTGGTGGACGTATATCTTCAGTTTTAGATATGCATCAAAAAGATGGGAATAGTAAGGAATTTGAACTCAATGGTGGTATCGGTTTAATTTCAAGTAGATTAACGGCAGAAGCACCTTTATTTGGAGACAAAGGGTCCTTTTTGGTTGCAGGTCGTTCCTCTTATGCCCATTTATTGATGAAGGCAATTCCTGAAGTAAAGGATGATAAAATCTCTTTTTATGATCTTAATTTGAAAACGAATTACAGTATAAATAAGAACAACCGTTTATTCTTATCGGGATATTTTGGGCGGGATGATTTTGATTTATCTGGAGTAGTGAAAAACAACTACGGTAATGCCTCAGGAAATTTAAGATGGAATCATGTTTTTAACGACAAATTATTTTCAAATTTATCTTTAATCTATAGCAAATACGACTATCGTATTATCCTTGATTTTATAGAGTTAGATTGGATTGCCAATATTAAAAACTACAACTTAAAATACGATTTTAAATACTACGTAAACAATAAATTGAATATTGATTTTGGGGTGAGTACTATTTTACACAACCTAAACCCTGGCGAGGTTAAGCCAACATCTACAACTTCACCTGTAAACCCTCTAAAACTTGAACAAAAACGTGCTTTGGAAAGCAGTGTTTACGCCAGTGCAGAAATGAAATTGAACGATAAACTTACCATGAATTATGGATTGCGCTATAGCAGATTTAATAGATTGGGTGGACAAAATATTATGAATTATGTAAATGATATGCCCGTGGTTTATAATGAAACCATCGGTATTTATGAAGAAGGTGAAGCTACGGGAGAAACATTTTTTAAGAAAAATGAAAGTATTACAACGTATGATAATTTTGAACCAAGATTAGGCGTGTCATACCAGTTAAATACATCCTCTTCAGTTAAGGCTAGTTTTACAAAATCTGCCCAGTACATGCATTTGCTATCGAATACATCAGCGGTTACTCCTGTTGATGTTTGGACTCCCAGTGGCAAGTACATCAAACCACAATTGTCTACCCAATATGCTTTGGGCTATTATAAAAACCTAAAGGATAACATGTTTTCTTTAGAAGTTGAAGCCTATTACAAAACAGTGGATAACAGAATTGACTATGTAGACGGTTCTGACTTGATAGGAAATAATACTATTGAAACTGAAATTTTAAATGGTGAAGCCAGAGCTTATGGTTTAGAGTTTCTTTTGAGAAAAAACAAAGGACGTTTTACGGGTTGGTTGGCCTATACATTATCGAAGTCTGAACAAAGAACTCCCGGAGGAATTGCAGGCGGATTGGGCATTAACGATGGCGAATGGTACAACACCCCTTACGACAGAACCCATGATGTATCCATAACTGGCGCTTACAAATTAAATGACAGATGGAAATTTAGTGCAAATGCCGTGTATCAAACGGGTAGACCGGTGACGTATCCCGATGGACAATACACCTATGAAGGTTTATCCATTGCTAGTTTTTCAGATAGGAATGCGAGTAGATTACCAGCATATCACAGGTTAGATTTATCTGCGACCTATACGCCTAAAAAGAATGCCAATAGAAAATTAAAAGGCGAGTGGGTATTTGGGGTTTACAATGCCTACAATCGTAGAAATGCGCAGTCAATTGGTTTTGGTCAAAACGAAGAAACCGGCATTAACGAAGCTACAAGAATTGCCATTTTCGGCATTATACCATCAATCACCTATAACTTTAAATTTTAGTCCGTAATGGACATTAAAACATATACACTATGAAACCTTTAATAAAATCATTTTTAATATTGTTTTTTGTTGGATTGACGTCATGCGAGGACGTTATTGATGTGGACGTACCAGCATCTGCAACAAGGTTAGTCATTGAAGCCTCTTTAGATTGGGAAAAGGGCACAACCGGCAATAATCAAGTGGTGAAATTGAGTACCTCAACTCCCTATTTTGAAAATTCAACAAATTCAGTGGTTACTGGTGCTTCGGTTAAAGTAACCAACAATAACAGTAATGCAGAATATACGTTTACAGATCAGAATGACGGTACCTATACCATTTCAAATTTTGTTCCTGTAATTAACGACAGCTATACTTTAGAAGTGACATATAATGGCGAGATGTATCGCGCCACAGAAACCCTAAAATCGGTATCACCAATTAAACGTGTGGAACAGTCTATTGAAGGTGGTTTTGATGATGAAGTTTTGGATGTCTCAATCTTTTGGGATGATCCTGCCGATGAAGAGAATTTCTATTTAATACGATTTATTGAGCAAGGAGATTTGGTGCCAGAGTTTGAAGACTTTCCAGATGAATTTGTAAATGGAAATGAATTGGACACATTTTTTGAGAAGGATAGAGAAGATGATGACCAAGCAGAGTTTAATCTAGGTGATACCGTTGAATTTATTTTATACGGCATTTCTGAGCAGTATGATAATTACATCAGCCTTTTGATAGAGCAATACGACGCAGCAGGAGATCCGTTTAGTGCAATTCCTTCAAAATTAAAAGGCAATTGTATTAATACCACAACACCAGAAAACTATCCACTTGGGTATTTCAGATTGTCTGAATTTGATACGGTAACCTATACGTTTCAGTAAATAAAATGTTGTTATACTGAATCTGCTTGTACTGAACTTGTTTAAGTATTTCAGCATCTAAACATAGCACAAGAAATGAGACCCGGGAGCAAGTTCAGGGTGACACAAAATGAAATAACAGTTTCCCTCCTAAAAAGGAGGGAGTAAGGGAGGTGTTATTCAAAATTAATAACCCTAAAGTCCTTCAGAGGGATAAATCATAAAATATTAATCAAAAAACAACAAATTATGAAAACACAGTATTTAGCTTATGTTATTATAGCAACTTGTATCATTTTAACTTCGTGTTCTCTAGATGTAGTTATTGCATCAGATGATATCACAACAGAGGAGCGCGTACTATCTAATTTTAACGAGGTAGAAGTTTCAAATGACATACAAATAGTGCTTCTCAGGGGTGCAACTCAATCAGTAAAAGTTACTACAAGCGATAATTTACAGAACAGGGTAATTACTACAGTTACCAATGGTAAACTAAGTGCAAGACTATCGGGTAACATCAGTGGGGTTGATGTATTGCGGGTAGAAATTACAATGCCCATGATAAGAAGTTTAAAGCTTTCGTCAGACAGTTATGGCACTTTTTCGGGATTTGAAAATTTAGATGCCTTTAGATTAGATGTGTCTAGCGATGCGTTTATAACACTTTCGGGTTCGGCAACAAGTATGAATATTGATGCCAGCAGTGATGCAAGGGTTGAGGGGTTCGATTTTCAAACAAAAACCTGCAATATTAATTGCTCATCAGATGCAACTGTATCTATTACTTGTACGGAAGTATTGACAGGTTCTGCAACCAGTGATGCTATTATTTTTTATAAAGGCACTCCTGAATTGAATGTATCGACAAGTAGTGATGGTGCAGTAATTGATTCGAATTAAATTATATACGACCTGCAAGGTTTTATGAACCTTGTAGGTCTGCATGAAAGTTTGTCTTTATACCTACAAGATTTCCAAAATACTGAAAACAAGTTCAGCACAGGCTCTTGCAGGAAAAGTAAAATTAGGCTTTGGCAAAGAGACTTGTATTCTTGATTTATGTCTAAGCGTTGGCGGATTTACCCGCGTTAAGGATTGCAGAGGAAAGCCCACAGCCCGACGAAGGAGGTGCGAGGACTTGGAACGTAAGGCCTGACCTCTTGTGGGTAACGCCCAAAAAAAATATTAATTTCGTGCAACCTTTAAAATTTTCTATTGTCTTTAAAAATAGAACACTGAATACGGAACCGATTTTTACAACCAGAACACGTTGACAAACCAGATAGTTTATACGCATAAGGACCTTGTTGAGAAGAGCAAATTAGGCGACCGAAAAACGCAATACAAACTGTATTCGCTTTACGTAAACGCTATGTTTAATGTGTGCGTGAGAATGGTGAAATCTAAAGAAGATGCCGAGGATATTTTACAAGAAAGTTTTGTAGATGCCTTTAAAAACCTAAACAGTTTTAGATACGAAAGTACGTTTGGCTCTTGGTTAAAGCGTATCGTTATCAACAAAAGTATCAATCACTTAAAGTTAAAGCGTGTGCCTTTGGTTGCTATGGACGATTACGAAAATTGGGATCCAGAGCGAGAAGAGGAAGACCTTGTGAACGAAGAACATCTTGATGTTGGGGCTATAAAAGCAGCCATAAAACAGCTCCCTGAGGGCTATCAGACCATTATCAATTTATACTTAATTGAAGGATACGATCATGTTGAGATTGGAGAAATTTTAAGCATAAGCACCTCCACCTCGAAATCTCAATATCACAGAGCGAAAAAGAAATTAATAGCATTAATGAATTAAATGGATAAACTTAAATCTTACACCAGCAAGCACAAAGCAGAGTTTGACGATTTCGATTTAGATGAAGTTGACAAACTAAGACTTTGGGGAGACATTGTTACCGAACTTCCTGAAGCCCCCGTAAAAGTAATTCCGTTGTGGAAAAGAACTGGGTTTAGAGTAGCTGCAAGTATTGTGCTGTTAATTGGCTGTACCTTCTTTTTCTTGTTATCTGGTGGGCAAGATATGGAGCAGCAAATTGTAAATCAGGAACTACACGACATTGATAATCACTATCAACTTTTGGTGAATAACCAGGTTGAATTAATTAAGAATAATTTGAATTTATCTAAGGAAGATCAAGACGATTTTTTATCGCTTATTGATGATTTGGATGAAGAATATTTGAAACTAAAAGACGAGCTAAAATTAGGCATCAACAATGAAAAAATTATTGAGGCCATAATTAGTAATTACAGAAAGAAGATTAAACTCATGGAAGATTTGTTGGAACGATCTTATCCAGTTAAAACCGATTTTGAAGATGAAGCAATTACACTATAAAATTTCATTTTTTCTTGCCATCATGCTGTTATCTGGCATGGCGTTTGGGCAAGATAAATTGAGTAAGGATATAGAAAAGACTTTCCCGTTAACCAATGATGGGGAGCTGTATTTAGAGAATAAATACGGTGATGTATTTATTAATGGATGGGACGAAAATTCTATTAAAATTGAAATATCTGTAGAGGTAAAAGGTAAGAATCTAGACAAGACAAAGGATTTATTAAAACGTATTAATCCTGAGTTTGTAAATGCGAGTTCTCAGGTAATTGTTAAAACAGTAATTACAGAGAAAAACCCATCTTTTTTCAATAAATACATTAAGAAGATTGGGCCTTTAAATAGCGAAAAATCAAATTCTGAAATCAATTATACCATTTATTTGCCAAAACAAGCTACTGTTGAGGTGTACAATAAATATGGCGATATTATTGTGTCTGATTGGAACGGAAAACTAATTGCAGATGTGGAGCATGGGGATTTAAGGATTACGGATAATCTAGCAAATTCCAAAATATCAATTAAGTATGGAAAACTTAGAGCGCAAACATTAAATAACACCGATATTAATGCAAAGGATGCTACTATCTCTTTTGAAAAATCAGACATTCTAAAATTAGAATCCGATGGTTCCACGATGAGTTTGGAAGAAGTTGGAGAACTCGAAATTAATTCTAACAAAGATGATATTGAAATCGGCACCATTGACAATATTTACGGCACCGTAAAATATTCTAAGGTGTTACTGAGCAATGTTATGTCTAAAGTCAACTTAAACTTAAACCTTGCAGAGTTGCGTTTAATGAAATTTGATGCGAAGACACCTGTCGTAAATGTGCATCAAAAATCATCAGAGGTCTATATAAATATCTCTGAAACCAATTTCAATTTCAGTGCAGAATTAGAGCAAGGCGTGTTGAGAATTCCTAAGACCATGAGCGGTATCAAAAGTAAGGTTTTGGATGAAAAAAACAAGATAAGACAAATACGAGCTACTTATGGAACCGCAGAACAGGGTATTTTTGATATTACAGGATATAAAGGCATCATCATATTTAAAGAACTATAAATCAATCAAAAAATGAACAGAATACTTACAATACTATTCGTTTTAATCGCCTGTAATTCTCTTTTTGGGCAAAAGGAAGACTCTCAGGATTATGTACAATTTGATGACCGAAAAAATGTTGTACATGGCGTGTATTTGGGTTTCAATTTGCATTATGGTCAAATAGACGGCAGAGATACTGGCTTTGGAAATTTTAAACTGGCATATGTAGCCAATAGAAAGATTGAAATAGGTTTTGGGGGTACGGTATTTTTTAATGAAAGAGATAATGATAGACCAGATTTATTTAATGGTGATAAAATAGCCATGATAGGGGCATATGGTGGTCTGCATGTTGAACCTATTTTATTTGGCAAACGCTTTATTAGTGTCTCTTTTCCTGTATTAGTTGGTGGTGGTGCAGTTGGTTATTTTGGCAATAATTTTACCAATGATTATGAGGGTATAGATGACGATATTAAAGATGAAGATTTAGATACGTTTTTTATTGTAGAACCAGGGATTAATATACTTTATAATTTTTCAAGGTATACACAATTAGAAACCGGTTTTAGATATCGATTTACAAGTGATTATGAACAACCGCTTTATAAAAAAGGAAATATAAACGGTTTCTCTGTAGGTATTGGCTTGAAGGTAGGCATCTTCAATATGGGCAGAAAAAAGAAGGTTAAGGATAATTTTTGATTTTTTAAGCTTTTGCCGAAACTACTGTTTCAAACTTTTTAAAATCATATTGTAAAACAACAAATCATTAAAGGCATGATTAGCATTTACAGGATAGGTTTTACTTAGAATTACTTTCCCTTTTCCATAGGCCACTTCACCAATCAGCACCCTAATTTTTCCACCATTCTCAAAATAGGAACCATATACTTTTGTGGGATGATTGGATTCAAACGGAAAGAAACCCGCAGGGCCTGACGGAGGCTCCCAACTTGTAGTTCCAATGGTAGAACCTGATGGAATGGGTTGATTTCCAATGAAATGGTCAATATACCCCCAGCCGTTGCCATTCCAGAATTTGGTTTGCATTTCATTGTCAGTAAAAGAAGCCATGGGAATTTTAGAGATGATATCTTGCTCAAAAAGCCAACTAAACCATTTGTCATTTACATTTACTATCAAGGTAGTTCCATCATTTTTAACTCTGCGTAATACGTCTTTTGTTTCGGCTTCACTCAATAAATAGGAAGGCTTTGGAGCCTTTTCAACTTCGCCGTAATAGGACCTTCCTCTGGTGTTTTGCGTAATAGTTCCTGCCAAAATATAGTCTACTTTTGGGGCTTCAATAGTATAATCTTGTATTTGTCCACCGGCTTCTAAGACGACCATTTTTGCGATATTCCAATAAATGGATAAGCCTTTAGTGTTTGTAAAATCTGCTTTATAAGAACTTCGATTTTGGAACAAAACTTGTTCTGAACCATTACTTAAGGGTTTGCCATTTTTTAACAATGAAGCGTGTAGCGTGATATAACCGGCTTTCCATTGGTCTTGAGCAACTATAGGCAGTTTTTCAAGGATATTTTGGGCGTGAGTTTCGCCACCTAAAATAGTTACGTTGTGTGTTGGAAGCTTTAAAACTTCAGCACCATTTCCGTCAGTAACATGCAAATTTAGCTGATATTTACCTTTCGGAAGTTTTGCCTCGTTAATCAAACCCACTTTAAAAACGATGGTATCATTTGGTTTAAAATACTTTCCGTTTTGACGGAAAATAGCAATTTGATTTGTTCTATTCCAGAAGGTAAAATCTTTTAGAGGGCCTTTTAAATTTCGAGCTTCATCTAGTATAGCAGATTCCCATTCTAAAGGGAGTTGTGGTCCTGAGGTCCATCCGTTGATTGCGAAACCATCATTTAAATCGTTAGACATAATAATTTGCTCCAACCTTCCATCAATATACATTAATCCACGACCAGCTTGGGTACTCAAATCGGCAGGTGATAGAATGTTTTTACTTCCCGTATTGGGAAAATCATGCGAGTTGAAAAATTTCTCCAACTTATCCCGCATCGGTTTGTAAATATTCATATCATAACCTTGATATCCTTTTTCCTTTTGCATCTCAGAAGCCTTATACCAGTTTGGAGGTCCCGTAAAACAACGTACTTCACCCCAATAAGTAATACAGGAATCATTTTGTTTTTGATGTGAAAAGAAATCAGTTTCCCTAAACCGAGATTCAGAATCTGTGCTCCTATCTCGTTTTTCGGCGTCCTCAAGCAATTGGCTGTATAGGGCTTTTTCCTTTTTTATTATCGGAATACCCTCAGAATGTGCTGTAAATTCCATAACCGAATGGTCATCCACCAGCATATTGCTAATAATGGAATCATAAGGTTTGAAATGTTCTATTTTCCCCCACCCGGATGAATTACAAATCAACCGACTGTTATCCAATTGGTTTACCATTTCCAAAGCTTTTTTTCTAGTCTTGGTAAAACTCGGGTCTTCATTGGCTAAGGTGTACCAAATTAAACTGGGGTGGTTGCGGTCCCGCAATACCATACGGCGCACTTTTTCAAGCATTACTTTGGCGGTAAATGTATTTTCGGGAATGCCGTCGCCCTGTCCTTTTCCTCTAAATCCACCGGGTTCTTCGTAAAGGTATAAACCAGCTTTATCGGCATAATTCAGAACTTCGGGTTCCCCGATACGACGGTGAAAACTAAGCATATTGTGTCCAATTTCTTTGGATTTATTAACACTTTTTCTAGCCTGTCGGGGCGTAGCATAAAACCCTGTATGTGCATAGTAGCCCCAGTCTATCGCAGAGCGAATACGAATACGTTTCCCATTTACATAAAATGAAGGGTTGCCGTTACGTTGTTTTATTTCGAAGGTTCTCAAACCAAATCTGGTTGAAAAATTATCTATGGGTTTGCCCTTTTTAATGGTAATTTCACAACGATACAAATTGGGATTGTCGATATCCCAGGGTAATGCTTTTTTTAAGACAATGTGCTTTTTGAACGCATTATTTCCTTTGCTTAGAGACTGTTTCCAATTACTGGAATACATAGTTTTTCCTGTTGAAACAGATGCAATAGAAAGGTTAATGTTTGCATTATCAATGCTTTCGGAATTATTTATGACGACTCCTGAAATTTCTACTTTTTTTTCTGAAATAGGAGGCAGTGTTTTCACAAAAATATCATCAATGTAAGTAGAAGATTTTGCTGTGATTGTGATGTGGCCAACACCTGAAAAATCATGACTAGCAGGAAAACGGTATTTGCCCCAGCCTATACTTGGATAATCTGCCCAACCTCTCTGTCCACCGGGGTTGGTTAAGCGTATGGCAATACGATTGGTTTTGCCGTATTGCAACTTATCCGAGACATTAACTGAGTACGGTGTTTCGGCTATTAGGTCATAACCAGCAAGTTGCTCGTTAATGTAAATTTCAATGCGCAATCTGGCTTTTTCAACATCAAAGCTGATGTATTTTCCTTTCCAGTTTTCAGGAATAAATGTGTCGCACCAAAGCCAACTTACACCGTGATATGCGTAGCTATTTATACCCTTGCTGAAGAGTTCTTCTATGGAAACGGGAATATCTGTTTTTACCGTTTTGTTTTTGTAGAGATTTTGCCATCCTTCAGTTGGCGGATTTACAGGAATTTTTGATAGTTCTACTTCCGAAGGTAAGTATAGGGTGTCATTTTGCCATTGTGCGTCTTCATCTAATTGCGCGTACCATGCTGTATTTGATAGCTGAATATGCTCGCGCTCATCTTGATTTTTCTTTGCCTTTTGACCATATATAGATGGCGAAAAGGCCACCAATAAAAAGGATAATATAAATACTCTCATTTTCTTTAATCTAAACTGTTTAGCGCGTCAGATGGTATTTTTCCATCCATCCAATTACGCACTTTTTCGTATCTAATTGCTTTCTTTTCCCCGTGTTTCAAACTTAAATTACAATCAAAACGTTTTATGTAATTCCAATCGTTATGAATCACTTGGTACAATCCCCAAGTAATCCCTTGGCCATCTTTTTCGTCTGTATCTGTGTAGTTTCCAGCTCTAAAAGTACCTCCTGCTTTGGGAACCTCAATCCCATGCGCCACGGGATAAAAGTTAATACCGTCTTCAGCGAACTGAATGCTGTTTTTTTCAGGGCCTTCACTAAGCATGGCGCAAACGCCTTTTTTGTAAGGCCACATGATGCACTCATGTCCGCCCAATAGAACAGGGTTATACTTAGATTTAACGTAGGGACCTTCAGGAGATTCAGCTATGGCCACACCAATTATGGCGCGGTCAATATCACCGTATTCAGGGGCAAAATCCCCTTCTTTCAAATTTAACCAAGGTACGCGAGGGGAACTTTTATAGTATAGAAAGAACTTGCCTTCGCGCGCTATGAGGCATGGGTCGTGAACCACATTGCTGTCCCATTCTTGTTCATCACCAACTTCCAGAACTGGATTTTCAGCTTTATGCCATGGCCCATTGGGTGAATCTGCCCAAGATAAACCAAGAACATTGGGCACAAAATCACCGCCATCAGACCCTTTCGGGCTCCAACCTTGCTCTTTTAAACTGCCTGCGGCCTGATAAAAAAGATAATACTTATTGTTGGCCACCAAAATGTCTGGCGTGAATACCGTGCGTCCATCATAATCGCCTTTGTTACCCCTGCCAACAGCCTTCCCTTTTTCGGTCCAATTGTAACCATCAGGAGAGGTAGCATAATAGATGTCTGCTAAATCCCAAGGGTAGGCGCGCAACGTATCGTTAGCTTTACTTCTGCCAACGACAGGAATGCCCTCAGGAGTTCTGGTGTACCATACATAATATAAACCGTCTACTTTTATAATAGATGATGGGTCACGTCTAGCAACACCCTCTTGAAATCCAATACCAGTAATTGGGGTCGTTTTAATTTTGGTGTAAAACTCATTGAATTTTTCATAACGTAATGGGTTATTTAGAAATCTTTTATAAGAAGCGCTTTGGTAATCATTTGCTTTATTACAAGCGCTAAAGCCTACTAGCAATATTAGAATAACGAAAATAGCAATATGTCTCATGTTTAGTTTTTTGGTAATAATAGAACTTTTTTAAACTTAATTATATGATAAATAACAGCTTAAGATTTAAAAGTGCTCTTAAATTCACTATTAAATAATTTTGCAATAAAGGCATTTTTTAAATTGTAAAATATAATAATTTTACAGTGAAAGATATTGAACAAATTATCATGATAGGAAATTTTTTGTTTGCACACGAAACGCCAAAAATTTTGGACACATGGCCGAAACTTGAAAAGTTCTTAATGACAAGTTCGGTTTACGAAAAACAGCTACACATTAAAGAGTTTGGCAGTATAGAATTTAATGAGCTGAGGTTAAAATCTTTGGACATGCATTATAATGAAGGGATTGAAATATGTTATATCAATAAAGGAAAATACAATTGGAAAATTGAGGATAAAACATATACGTTATTTCCAGGGGATTGTGTAATTACATTTCCTTGGCAAGAACACGGTAGCCCTCATGGAGTAATGGATATAGGGCAAGTGTATTGGTTAGTTATTAAACCAAAGGTCTTTGAAAAGAATGGCACATTAAGGCTTGGATACCGCTCTTGTTTTTCCGCAAAAGAACAAAATATCATTGGGAAGAAATTAGTTAATTCTCAAAAGCATTTTTTCTCCAATAAAAGTATAAAAGAGGAACTGGATTTGATTGCAGAGGAACTACTCTTTAACGACAATATGCAATTGACATTGATAAATGGGTTGATAGACCGTTTGCTGGTAAAAATTACGCGTGCATTTGTTGAAAATGACCATAGTTTAACTACTGGACATAAATCAAAGGTGGATATACTTGAAAGAAAATTAAATAGCAATTTGTCTCACCAATGGACTTTAAAAGAAATGGCCTCTGTAATAGATATAGGGCAAACAAGTTTAAATTATATACTCAAAAGAGAAACGGGGTATGCTCCAATGCAATATCTTTTGAATTTAAGAGTAGCAAACGCCAGTGAAAAACTTCAAAAAACTACAGACAGTATAACGAGAATTGCGTTTGACAGTGGGTTTTGTTCATCACAATATTTTTCATCTGTCTTTAAAAAACAAACAGGTTATTCCCCTAGAAAGTTTAGGAATAAGGGAGAAAATAAAGACTAAAAGATAAAATTTAGTTGATAAATTCTGAAATAGGAATACTTTCCTCAAACTCTCTAATCTCAATATTTCTATAAAATATTTCAGCCGTTTCAGATTGAAAACCGATTTTGCCCGAAGCATACGGCAAGTTAGTAGCCATATTTACAATTTCCCCGTTGAGTTTATGGATGACATATTTGTCGGCCATTACGATGACTTCACATTGGTTCCATTTGCCGTTAAGCGCATTATAATTATCAAAATCCTTTAAAGCCAAATGCTCTCCACGTTTTACGAGCAATTTTCCACCCTTTTCTTTTGGGGTGAAGGTTTTACCATCTGCAGAATACCAATCCATTTCTGGAGACCAAAAATCACCAGTGTGGTTTGTGTTGGTAACGTGATTGTACCTCACTTGATATTCAATGCCCTTTGGCCAAATTTTGTCGTCCATAACATGGTAAAATACACCAGCATCATATTGAAACTGGTCAAAGTTATTTGCTAAACCTTTTCCCCATTTGTATTCAAACTTCAAAATAAATTTGCTGTAGGATTTATTGGTATACATCATCCCATGGGTACCATTCTTGCCTTTATTCAATTCGTATTCCGAAGGAAAGTCTTTAAACACATGCACCATTTCATTATCAACCGTGAATACTTTTTTGGCTAAGGTTGTATCGTTATTTCTGAGTTTAAGGTACCAACCATCTAGGTTTTCACCATTAAATAAATCAACAAAAGTATCCTCTTTTTGAGTGCAAGATGTATTTGTAATGAATAAATATAGGGAGAGTAAAATAAAAGGTGTTTTTTTCATAATCTATTCTAATATGATTTTTGCTTTTTGTTTAATATCGGATGAAGAACTTCCTATCCAAATTTCAAATGCACCAGGTTCGGTAACCCATTGGTTTTTTGCTTCACTAAAAAAGGCGAAAGCTTCTGGTTTAAGTGAAAATGAAATATCTTGAGTTTCGTTGGGTGATAAAGCCACTTTTTTAAAGGCTTTTAATTCTTTGTTTGGTCGTAGTTCACTACTTTTTAAATCTTTAACATAAACCTGTACAGTTTCTTTACCTGCTGTTTTACCAGTATTTGTAATTGAAACTTGAATGTCTACAGCATTACCGATTTTAACTTTTTTTGGAGTCTTCATGTTTCCATAGTTGAAGGACGTATAGCTCAAACCATGCCCGAAAGGAAAAGCAGGTTCTAAATTGTTTTCATCAAAATAACGATACCCAACAAAAATGCCTTCGTCATATGAAATTTGTTGCTCATAAGAATACCATTTTTCCGGATACTGAGAGACAGTTTTAGGAATTGAAACGGTTAATTTCCCGGAAGGGTTTACTTCACCAAATAGAATACGCCCCAGTGCATTTCCGCCTTCTTGACCCGGAAATCCGCCGTAAATAATGGCCGACACATCGTCTTTCCAGTTTTCGCATACTACGCCTGCGGTAAACGTAACCACTACCACATTTTTGTTCACCTTAGCCACTTCTTTAATTAGATTTTCTTGAGCTTTAGATAAGGCTAAACTTTCTGAACGGTTTAGTTGTTCGTCCCTATCTAGAGCTTCGGTTTCTATGCGTCCAGATGTACCCACAGGCATAACAACAATATCACTTGTTTTGGCAAGTGCTAAAGCTTTTTCTAGATATGCATCATTTCCATAATCCCACAGTAATTGACATTGATTGCGGGCGCATGTTTTTCTAAACTCAACCCTAATATCATTCATTCCTTTTTCAAGATGAATACTACCCATGGCAAACTTGTCCCAACCCACACCAGGTTTATCTTTATCTACTACAAGTTGATTATTAATAAAAACCTTAACGGCACCTTGTGCCATAACTTCAAAAGTATAATTACGGGTTACAGGTGTTTTAAGCTTACCTGTCCATTCCACCGAAAAAGGTGAATCCGAGCCGTTTTGTTTGCTGTTTCCCTGCTCTATGATACCTGGAGTTTTTTGCCACCTGAAGTTAATTTTTTCATCTATTTTTTCGATATACTCTCCTTCTAGATTGTTGGTTGCAAAATAACGTGCATTAAGTCCTTTATCGCCAATTGCCGTTTCTAAAAATTCAGAAAGAATGGTAGTACAGCCATGTTCTCCATAACTACCAGGTTCATAAGATACCTTCACACCTTTGGCGTAGTTTTGTATGCCTTTAAGTGGTGTAATCATTTTATTGGCAGGTGGCGAAATAGAGGCGCTTCCCCCGCCCTGAAGCATTTGATAGGTTTTTGCACCATCACGGAAATGAGCACCAAAATCTCCGTTAGGTCCAATTACCGCAATACGTTTCACCTGCTCTCTATTAATGGGAAGTATTGCATTTTCATTTTTAAGTAATACAAAAGATTCGTCAGCAACTTTACCTGCTATTTCTATGCTTTCAAGTGTTGCTATTTCCTCTGGTTTAATTTCAGGGTTTTTATCCATCACTCCTGTGAAATAAGTAACGTACAGAATACGTTTAACCATCTCATCTATGGCATTTTCGTCAATTTCCCCTTGTTCAATGGCTTTTAAAACGTTTGAAGGTGTTAGTGTTTTTGGACGTGGCATTTCCAAATCCGTACCCGCTTTTATCATAGAAACAGCAGATTCTGCAGACCCAGACCAATCTGTCATAACAATGCCTTTAAACCCCCATTCGTCCTTAAGAATATCTTGTATGAGATGTTTGTTTTCAGAACTGTGTTTTCCGTTAATGGTATTATAACCAGTCATCACCCCAAGCACTCCGCCCTTTACTACAGCTTGCTTAAACCCTGGAAGGTATATTTCTCTTAAGGCACGTTCGCTTACCTTAACATCAATATAATTACGTTCTCGTTCTTGGTTATTGCAGATGTAGTGCTTCATGATGGCGAAGTTCCCTTGAGATTGAATACCTTTTAAATAAGCAGACGCTATTTCTCCATTAAGATAAGGGGCTTCAGTAAAATATTCCGAGCTTCTTCCGCCTCTTAGGTCTCGAATAATATTCATGCCTGGACCTGCGTTAGATTGTCCTCCAGAAGCTTTTAATTCTTTACTGAGGGAGGTTGTGGCTTCCTGTACCAATTCCGGATTCCAAGTAGTAGCCATATTGATTGAAGAGGGGTAGTAGGTACCATTTTTCTTTGCATATCGAAGTGCGCTTACCCCATAAGGTCCATGATAAATTTTAAAAGGCGCTAAATTTAGGCGTTCGATACCTTTTGTACCATCCCATTGGTTAGGACCATGTCCTCCGAGTCTCATGCCACTGATATAATTAATCTTTTCTTCCAATGTCATATCAGACAACATTTTCTCTACCCTAAGTTCAATAGCGTTTTCCTCTGTTGAGGTTTGTTGTGTATTGCAAGACCAAAAGTTTACGGCTAAGATTGATATTAGGAGTGAAAAAATTTTATTTCTCATTAAAAATTTACGTGTTATTCTTCAATTTTCTTTAAACGTTTGTCAAGATAAGTAATTAGTTTGTCTACAGATTTATTAGTGTGTTCGGTGTCTTTACCTATAACCCATAATTTGGTATGAATTTCTTCTATCAGGACCCCTTTTTCATTGTAATCTTTAGGGAATTTACCGCCTCTACTTGTGTAAAATTGGCTTATTAAGCCGTCTTTTATGGCGAAAGCAATTTTTAATCCAGATGCATAGGCTTCGGTTTTCCATCCTGCGTATTCTTCAACTTCGTATCCTTTCTTGGTTAAAAAGTCGTGTATCTTTTTTCTTTGTGAATTTTTAATTTTTGCATGTCCAGAATAAAAAAGCTTAGCTACCTTAGGTTCTGTTCCATTAGAAGCTTTAACAATCTCAATATCCTTTTCAACATCTTTAATTGTGGTAATCCAGTCTAATTCTCGGGTTCTGGCTAATAATTGTGTTTTGTATTGGCTATCGGCAATTTTTGCTAGCTTTTTCCAAGCGACAAGTGCTTTTTCAGTTTCTTCTATAGCTTTTTGCTTGTAGAAATGTTTTTGGTTATCATTTAAATTTTCATGCATGTGTAAGTAGGTGGCCCCAGAAATTTTTCCAGCGTAATAATCACCGTACAATGCAAAACATTTAATATCGTTTAAAGTAGTTTTCAGGGTTTCTGTTTGGGAATTAGACTGATTCTTTATTTTTTGTAGATATTCTCTAGCTTTATTTGAACAATTTCTTAGAGAGTCTGCTACTTGAAAAGGCGTAATTATTTCCGACTCAACATTGTTTTTTAGGTCAATGACATAATCAGTTATATTCTGCAATTGGTCATTTTCTAAAGTATAGCAATCAATAAAATCACGAACATTTTGAAAGCCCTTAAATTGGTCCATACACCCTTCAACAGCCCACATGGCGTCTCCTGGTTTCCAATGGAAATTACAAACCAACGGAAATACTTTTGATGCATAACGCCATGCATGAAATAGGTTTTCACTATCAACTTCTGGAAAGCGATGCCCAATGATTACCTGTAGTTTTTCATTTTTTAAATCGGGGTTAAAGGCTAAACGCCCCCATAACATGTATCTGTACCAATGCTTTTTGATTTCTAGTTCACCCGAAAGTTCAGCGTTTTTTGATGTAAATTCGCGTCCCCACAAATAACCATCAGAACCCATATAAAAACCTGGAACGACACCGTAATCCATCATTCCTGTTAAGTACTCGCGTACAAAATCTGGGTCTCCCCAACGGAAGGTGAACATATCATCATTACGGACATTCATCCAACATTTAAAATCGTATTTTTTTACATCTGGATAGTACTCACGTTCAAAAATTGGAGGCTTTGGAGAGCTGTACATTCTAGCTACATTGTATTTATAACTAGTTTCTACTTTCCATGGGAATTTAGAAGCAAAATCGTTTTGAATGGTCTCTAAAAAGGCGTGATGCCTTCTAAATATAAATCGGAATGGTCTTTCAGGATTGTTTTCCGTAGCTTCTAGAACACCTTTACCATAAGTTTCGAACATCCAAGCAGGAGCCGAATAATCGCCAACCGTCATCCCCATATTTTCTCCTGCAGTCACGCCAAACCCCGATAAATATGGATAAGTTTCAACCATTTCCTTGACCGCTTTACGCATGTAGGTGATGGCTTTTTCGCTTTCTGGGTTGGTTATTTCCCCAGTTCCAGGAGAAATAAAAATATTCCATGTAAACCAAATAATGTCTATACCTCTATTATGCGCATGTTCCATAACCTTTTGCCAAAAGGCAATTTTCTCATCCATGGTCATGGTCTTAATTTTTTTAAGATTGGATTTATCCTGTAAATCGATACCTCTCCAGTCTCTATGCAAATCCCAGGTTATAGGTTTATTATAAACATAAACATCTTCCATGGCTGCGCCAGGGTATTCCTCTAATTTACAAAGCGCAGGAAAAGGATGTTTAGACCATAAGGAAAGCAGATTATACCGGTTTCTCGCTAAATCATCAAGGTATTCAATCCAAAAATCCATATTCCACATTTCGGGAATATTGTTTTGAGCCGCATCACCTGTATCATCATAACTAGGTAATCGCCCATCTAGGGCTATGTTCATTTTTATACCGCGATATTCAATGAATGGGGTTTCTTTTTTTTCTTCTATATTGGATAGATTACCCGTTAGCTTAATGTTTTCAGCTAAATCTAAAATACCATAGAGCGCACCACGAGAATCATTAGATGTAATTGAAATAGATTGATTTACATGCTTAACTATGCGAAATTCTTGAGCTTTTAATGAAGTGTCTTTTTCAATTTTAATAACAACATCAGCATTCTCATTTGATACAAAATAATTGGCTTCTTTTAATGCCTCCTTCAAATCTAAAATAGCAAACTCTGAAGCAGGTGTTTCTATTTCATCAATGATAAGAATTGTACTGTTATTTTTTTTGCAAGACAAAAAAAGCAAGCTTAATGCAAAAGAAAAAACAATACTAATTTTTTTCATGATGCTAATCTAGTTTTGTGGATTTATTAGTCTTTCGTTCTCTTTAGCAATACGTTCTTGTTGTTTTTTACTTAAACCTTGCCTGTAATAGACATCAGGTTTATGGTTAACGCGATGTTGTTTCATTTGTGGGTCGTGCATATCTAAGCTTAAATCGCAATCAAAACGTACCAATTTAGAGCAGAACTTGCTCCAATTTCCTGTAGCATTTATAAAGTGCGCGGTACCCCAAGTAATCCCCCTACCATCTGTAGTATTGGTAAACGCATCTGGCACATATGGCGCAGCAGCATAGGGCATCAATTCGGTAATAGAGGCTATTTCAAAGTTTACCCAGTCTTTAGCGTATTGAATAGTATTATGTTCTGGACCATCTTTATAAACTAAGGCTGCTACACCTTCTTTAAAAGGGAATAAAGAGGTTTCATGCCCTGAGGTAATTAAAGGGTTTAGAGGATGTTTTTTAAATGGCCCCAAGGGGTTGTCTGCAATGGCCAACCCTTGCATTCTCACTAAATGTCCTTTCCCCCCTTTTTTTCCAAAATCTGATTTATAGTAGATGTATACTTTACCATCATGTACCAGAGGATATGGGTCGTGAATAGAATATTGGTCCCATTCTCCTTCTGCACCATTTGGAATGACTATTTTATTGTATGGCGTCCAAGGCCCCTCAGGAGAATCTGCATATGATACGGCAACGGGGCAATCATCACCACGTTTACCACTGGCTTCCATAAACCCTTGGTAGTATAGGTAAAACTTACCCTCCCATTCCAAAATATCTGTGGTGGTTACGGAACGCCAACCAACCAGAGGTTTTTCAGGGCGTTTAACGGCTACACCTTGCTCTTCCCAATTAAATCCATCGGTTGAGGTTGCATACCAAATATCGGCTAAATCCCAATCTGAAGACGGAATGGTATCATTACATTTCTTTGCGCCTTGTGGTGGTGTTGGTGTATTTCTATACGTATACCAAACATAATATTTTCCATTATGTAATAAAATTTTAGAAGGGTCTCTTCTTGAAATCGTACCATCAAAATCATTGTAATCAAAACCTTTTAGCTCGGTGTATTTAAACTGACTGAACAACTCGTTATTATGGGGTTGAGGTGCTTCGTAGTCTGTGTAAATGCGCTCCATAGCAGCACTCATTTCACGGTTGGGTTTTTCTTCGGGAAGCATAAAAGGAAACCCACCTTGGTTTTCAAGTGCAACCGTATCTTCTGTTGATTGTTGTTTGCATGATACAATGGCAAAAAACGCCACTAAATAAGTTAGTTGTTTCATTTAGTTTAAGTTTAGTCTATTCAATAATTATTTCATCTATTTCCCAAGTGCCATTAAAAGTATTCACCGCGGGTTGAATGGCAACTTGCATTATTTTTTCACCTACGTTTTTAAATTTGGACAAAGGAATGGTATACGTTTTAAAATCTATATCATTTGAAGAAATGGGCACTTTTACCCACTCTTTTTCATTCCAATCTACAACTGTAGAGGCATCCCTCCAAAAGGATTTATTTCCCGTTTTATCTATAGAAAAAAGGGCTATTTTTAAGTGATTGGCATAACTGCTATTTTTTATCCTTATTGTAATTTTATCGCAATCTATCGTGTCTGTAAATAAAGACGGAGAACTTTGGATAATGGCTTTGGGCTGTTTAATATTTCCTCCCAATGCGCCATTACTCATGTATATGTTTGTACCAATTAGGGCTTTCCATCCCATAGTGCTATTTTCAAATTTGAAAGGTCGCCCTGGACCAGGATACCAGCGGTCGCTTTTAGGTATTCTTATAGAACCATCTGCATTAAAAAATACGGGTTTTAAACTGGCACCACGATAAAAAGCCGAAATATCATGGTTTTCCTGAAGCACGTATTTTTGCCCGTGCCAATCAAAAAAACTGGTATGTCCGCCGTTTAGAAATACACCTTTAAACGTATACGGCCCATACAATGAATCTGCCATGGCATAACGCGCGCCAAACACTAAATAATATTTTCCGTTACGTTCAAACAACGTAGGTTTATCCTCTGCACGAAAAGGTTTGCCATCTTCATATTTTAGTTCTAAAATTTTGGGTTCTGTTTTTAGCGATTTCATATCTTCACTTAGTGTAGCTATGTAATAAATTCCAGAACCGAAAATAATATGATAGGTTCCATTTTCTTCCTCATAAATCTCAGGGTCATAAGGATGCCCTGGAATAATATCTTTTGGCAGTAGAGGCTTTCCTAAGAGGTCTTTATAATCGCCATTAATCCTATCAGAAACGGCAATACCTGTATTAATATTTCTATTGGAAAAGAACCAATAGTATTTGCCGTTGCGTTTGGTAATATCGCCTGCCCAACAGTTGGGTTTATCGCCAATGTATAAATCTTTTGGGTGAATGGCATTGTGATATTTAAAGGAACGTAAATCTGTAGAAGACCAGATTTCCCATCTGTCCATAGGGAACGTGCCTTCGGGCTCCCAACTTTTGTCATGACCGCAAATAAACCAAAGGGTATCATTTTCTACCCAAGCGTGCGGGTCTGCCATACCATGTTCAGGAACCATGATATCTACTTTTATAGCATTTGGATTGTATCCCGCTGCAGCATTAGACCGCCTTAGTAGTTCATTGCGTATATCTTTTGCTCTAAGCGCAAAGGCTTTTTCATTCTTTTCTTCCACTTCGGGGAAATTAAGTCCGTTATCTGCTAAGTCATTTAAGGAAACACCATAATTTCCTAATAAAGCCCAATAACAAGCACTATCGGAATCATCTACACGGTTATGGGTAAATTTCCCCTCTCTAAATACCGTACCTAAATTACTTTCGTAGAATTGGTCGTAAAACGCTTTTCCTTTTTGACCACCTTCAACAATGCCATATTGCCCAATTCCGCCACATTCATAGAATTTAAAATCGCCGTTAAGGGCCATTTTTTTGATGTAGTCACAAGCAATGGGGTCTCCAAAACAGTTATGCGTATGCTCAGGATTTTTAATGGTACCGACATGAAAATTAGAACTCGTCCAATGGCTGATAAATCTAATTTTATTGAGTAGGTCTGTTCGCCCTAAACGCTTACAATAGCTCACCAAAATAGCTTGTTCCGTAAGAGGTCCAAAGCATAAAATGTTTAAAACGCCTTTGGTTTTTTCAAGCTCTTTATAAAGCGCTAAAATACTTGGGAAATTTTTTATGTTATATTGTTTTTCCCATTGGAAATTTTCTCCCATCCCTTTTACCGAAGACTCTAAAAACCGAAAACTTTTTTGATAACCACCAATGTATTTGTTGAGGTTTGGAAGGTCTTTGGCATATGCTTTACCGTAGGTTTCCTCCGCCCATTTCTTTTGATTCGTAGTGTTCTTGTTCCATGGATGCATCGTGCTTCCCATAACGATTGCCCGTGTATCAAAATGATTAGACATAAGGATATAACTAGCTACAGCAGAAATATCATCGGGGTCGTTGATATTTTCTCCCCCATCACTTATTAACCATACTTTGGGTTTTTGGGCGCAGAGAAAAATACTTGCCAATACAAATGGTAGAAATAGTTTAGTTTTCATATTATGTTTAGTGTCATATTCATAACTTCAAAAGGAATGCGAAACCTCTTTCTTAGTAAAATCACATGAGATTCCTCGTTATATTGCTCCGGCGAAATGACCTAGTCTGATTATTTCGAATTAATAGTAATCACTTGCGGTTCAAATCCGTCAGCTTTAACAGTCACTTTAATTTCACTAGCTTTTTTGGTAGACTGAATAATAGCCAAGGCTCTTCCTTTTGCCGTTGTTAAGGTTTTAGACTGAAAATCTTGAATATTACTTCGCGCGCCATTATCAACACCTAACCAACGTGCATCACCTTCAACACTAAATTCAATAGTAGCATTTTCGGTTTTAACTGCACGTCCATTTTCGTCCATTAGTTGAACTTCTAAATGCGCAACGTCGTAGGCATCAGCTTCTAAAATAGCTTTATCAGACGTGAATTTAATACTCACAGGTTTTGTTGTAGTTTGCAATTCAGTCGTTATTTCTTTGCCATCTAAACGGGCCTTTGCTGTAAGTATTCCAGCTTCATAAGGAATGGTCCATCGAAATAATTTATCTGGACTCGCTTCTCTTGTACCCAAAGAACGCCCATTAAGAAAGAGCTCTACGTCAGTGTAGTTTGAGCATACTTCTACAACAACAGTTTCACCATCTTTATAATTCCAATGCATGTTGGAGTCTCTCCACTTGTAGGCACCACTATTTTCTGGTAATTGTTGTCCAGAAATACCGGTTTGCTTAAACCCTGATTTTGCAATCGGAAGTGTGCCAATAGAAATATGGGGCTCGTCTACCCAAATACTTTTAAAGTAATTCCAGCCTTGGTATTTAAACCCGGCTAAATCCAATAAATCGCCCCAACCACTTTTTTCGGGCCAATCACCATCACGTTCGCCCATGTAATCAATACCGGTCCACATAAAAATGCTAAACACACCAGGATGTTCTTCCACTTGTTTCCAATCGTCCCATGTGCCTGGGTTTTCATTTATGGTAATGTGTCTATCTGGCCAGTTTTTAATTGCCCAAGGAATGTCTAGATTTCTATAACTAAAGCCTGAAATATCTACAGCTTCGGCATACCCACTAACCATACTGGTTTGTGGCACTACCATGTTGGTGGTCACAGGTCTGGTGGTGTCCAGAGCTCTGGTCCATTTTGCTAATTTGTGAGCTGTTTCGGCCAAAATATATTCGCCTTTTTCAGCTTTATCATAGTTGGCTTTGATTTCCTCTGGAGTTAAAATAGGACCTTTACCCCAATATCCACCTGATTGCTGAGGTTTGTTAGGGTCCTTCCAAAACCCAGTATCAAATCTGTAATGCAAATAGGTCCACTCAATCTCGTTTCCTATACTCCACTGAAATACGGATGGATGGTTTCTATCGCGTAACATGGTGCGTGTTAAGTCGGTTTTGGCCCATTCTTGAAAATGCTCTACATAACCTTTACTGATATAATCAAAAGTACGATCGTGATAGTTTTTTCTCTTATCCTTTGCATAATCCCATTCGTCAAAAAACTCATCCTGAACCAAAACACCCATTTCATCACATAGCTCTAAAAACTCTTTTGAATACGGGTTGTGTGCGGTACGAATCGCATTAACACCACAAGCTTTAAGTCTTTCAAAGCGTCTTTTCCAAACCCCTTTTGGTACCGCCGAACCAACTAAACCGCCCGCATGGTGCAAACAAACGCCTTTTACATTGGTGATTTTGCCGTTTAATTTAAACCCGAAATCGTTACCAAATTCTAGGCTACGGATACCAAACCTCGTGGTATATGCATCAACCGTTTTTCCGTCTTTTGAAATTGTAGTAACGGCGTTGTACAAGTTTGGGTTTTCAGTATCCCAAAGCTGTGGATTGCTCACTTCTAAATTTTGATTGAATATTTCTTTTGCTTTTGAATCCAATGAAAGTGAATCAGAAACTTCAGCCACAACACTTCCTGAAGCATCCAGAATTTTAGTTTCTAAATTAAAAGAAGCGTTATCTGCATATTGATTTTCAACATCAACTTGAATGTTAACTTGAGCAGAGTTCTCATCAATTTTAGGCGTAGTTACAAAGGTACCCCAAATAGGAATGCGTAACTTATCTAAAACCACCAGTTTTACATTTCTGTAAATGCCACTACCTGTATACCATCTACTGTCTACATATCTTGAACGGTCTACATGAACCGTTAACACATTATCAGAACCATCGGTTTTTAGTAAATCGGTTAAATCGTAATTAATTGGCGAATACCCATAAGGATTAAAGCCTAATTTGGTGCCGTTTAGCCAAAACGTAGCGTTATTATAAACCCCGTCAAAATTGATAAACGTACTTTTCTCCTCTGGCGACGCAGGGGTTTTAAAATGTTTTTGATAGATGCCAACACCACCTGGTAAATAACCAGTGGCACCTTCCCATTCTTCGCTAAATGGTAATTCCACACTCCAATCGTGCGGTAAACGAATGTTGCGCCAATCGGCATCTTTAAGCGGTACTTGCGCTGGCAAGGTGGTGTCTTTTACCAAAGTAAATTTCCAATCAAAATTAAAATCTGTT
>JBMHCT010000029.1:0-5950 GCA_049889775.1 Jejuia sp. | reverse complement strand
TGGGTTTTTACATAGGACTTAAACAACTCTTTGTTGCGGTCATTTTCAATCCACTGCGAAAGTTTATTCAAATCTGAAATCGATATCGAATTAGATAAATAGGCGACTACTATCTTTTCAGTACTAGGGCTCATTGGCATTAGGGCTCGTTGGTCTAAACATTCATTTAACTTATGGCAAAGCAGAAATCAAAAACCCTTGCTTTTTGGTAAATTTTTTTAGTGTTTTCCACTATAACATCAATGTAAAATGAGGAATGCTTTAACTGATAGTCGTTCTTCATTTAGTTCTTTAGTCCAAGTGGTTTTTAGTGAAGGATTTCACGTCTGTAAGACGTACACCAATTTGACCTGCTGAGTATGATATTAAATGGATTCATTAGTAGCGAACATTATGAAGATCGTGCTGTGATTAGTGATGTTTGGATGGAAGCCAAAAGTATTGGTCGTTGGCATCCCATTATTTGAGCGCCTCGTCGGTATAGACGATAAATAAAATTTAGCTAAGCTAGTGAGTATATAGTGCCTTATGTTTATTGATGCTTTTTAAGCTTTACCTTGGCAAAATAAATATTCATATCCCCATTGTTTTCTCTACCATCTGCCCATACAACATAAGCCTCATTTTCATTAGAAGCCAAAGCATTGTATTCGCCCACACCAAAAGTCATTAACCCATTGGTAACGGCTGTATGATCTGAGGTTTCAGAATTTACTTTGATTGACTTTTGAAAGGTAGCTCCGCCATCCGTAGAGTGAGAAAAATAGAAATCTGTTAAGACATCATTTGCCGGATCACTTCTTCGATCGTACCAAGAAAGACATACAACTCCTGAAGGATTTACATCTATTGCTGAATAATACTGATGACTACTAGCTATATTATCATCATTCACAATCATAGGAGTCGACCAGGTAATCCCATGATTATCGCTATGGCTAAGCAGGACATTCATGCCCTCTTCTGGTTTATTCTTTACAAAATCTGTCCATGTTAAATATACGCGCCCGGAATAAGGGCCTTTAGATTTATCAATGGCCATTTGTAAGCTGTTGCCTAACCTGTTGGCATCGCCCGGCCCAAATCCAATAACATCACTCACGTGCTTTCCTTCTTTAAACATATAAATTTCGGAAACTAGTGACTCTTTAGAAAACGTTTTACTCCCATCTGTGGAATGAACAGCCATTATTTTTCTACGTCCATTTTTGTCGCCTGCAACAAAACAAATAACGATGTCTCCTTTTATAGAAACATCTAAAGTCGGATTTTGCACATATGGGTAAGTCGTTGAATGAACTTTATGATTTTCACCCACATTGCCCTCTTTATCTACTTTGATAATGTGAATATCTAGCCCATCTTCTGGGTGAAAGTAACTCAAATAAAGGCTTCCGTAGTATGGAGAATTTTTGGAGTTATCCCTTTTTATCCATTGTCTATCGGCGGCCTTGCCGTCGAGTTGAAGCGCTTTGGCTTGCCAGTTTTTTCCACCATCTGTAGATGTTGCCAATGACATGACCATGTTTTTATCAAAATCTAAATAAGTTAAATAGGCAGTATTATTATCTCCGTAGGTTAAAACAGGGTCAGCTATTCCTTTTGCAAAAGCACTTTGTTTCCAGCTTTTACCGCCATCATTACTTGTATTAATAATAATGGGAGAGCCATTTCTCATAGACGCTATTACAATTTCATTATAATTTTTCGGATTTGTTGTTATTGTTATTTCTGAATTTAATCCTTCATTGGTTACTTTAATGTCGTGTGCATTCTTACAATACAAAGCACAAAAAAAAGTAAGTAGCGACAATATGTTGTTTTTCATTTTATCTTATCATAGGTTCTGATTTCACCCCTAAGGCTGGTTGGCCAGAATAAATGTGAAACATTTTGAGAAAAAATTGTTCTTATTCCCTCAACGCTATAATTTACAACGACTCCTCCAGCTTCCCATTTATTTCCCATACTAGTCCTCCTGAGACACAATCATTGTGCAATATGTTTGATGTGTTATTTTCAACTGTTGTATTACTTACAGTTTTATTTTTTAAATCTTCAATAAACTTTTATTTAGTATCCATTATTTTGGGTAAGTCCGGATCGATCTATTTCCAGTTGCGGAATGGGTAAGGCAAAACGATCAGCATTAGGAGCCAACGATGTCCCATCCGACCTAGTCAAGCCTAGCCCTAGTCTTTTTAGATCAGTAAATCGAAAACCTTCAAAGGCCAGTTCACGTCTGCGTTCGTCCAGAATTTCATTCGAGAGGTCATTCCCTGCGTAATCACCAAGTCCCCGGGCATTTCTCAAAATATTTAAATGATTGAGAGCACTGCCTGCATTCGACGTTTTGTCGTAAGCTTCAGCAAGAATGAGATGTAATTCAGGTACACGGATTAGTTTAATGTCAGTCGATCCCGGTTCGAATTTATTAGGGTCAGCCGTTCTTAAACCGACATGCTTCTTAGGGTAAAAGGCTCCCGAACCAAAGGGTTCCTGCTCAAAATAGACCGCAAACCTGATGTCATTGGTCTGATCGTAAAGATCAATTAAATCATCAGATGCAAAATAGGGAAAACTAAAAAATATCGGGACCGACAACAGCGCTGCATTTGATCCACTATCAGATTTTTCGAAACGAATTCTGAAAATTATTTCATCGGAACTGTCCATTTGCCATTGGTTCAAAATGGCTGTTGCGCTATCATCAAGCATGTATCTGGAATCTGTCAGTGCTTGCTCGGCGTAAGTAATTGCACTAGCAAAATCGTTGGTTTCGTGATATACTCTGGCGAGCATTGCTTCAATGGCTGTTCTAGACATTCTAAAAGAGTTAACTTCGTTGGTTGCCAGAGCAGCAGCCTCTAACAAATCATTCAAAACGAAATCAATCACTTCCTGATTTGTGTTTCTGGGTTTGATATCTAGAAGCGCGTCAGTTTCTAATCGATATGGTACAGCTAAAGCACTACTGTTTGTATTATAGGCCGGAGCGAAGAAACGATATAGGTTATAGTGTAATAAAGCTCTTAACCCCAAGGCTTCTGCTAGAAACGCATCCTTGCTGGCCAGGTTGCTGCCTCTTGCACCCTTTATTATGGCGTTTGCATTGTTAATTGCCTCGTACGATATTTTCCAAAACCCTTCAATTTGGAACTCCTCCGCATCATAAGACAATGGGTAAATATCAGTATGTGTGTTTTCAAATGTAAAACCGTCAGGGGAGCCGGCAACAATATCATCATTAATGGCTTCCGGAATGGAATAGATGCAAAAATTATAACCTAAAAAATCTTTTCGCATCAGGGCGTAGACCCCGTCTAAGGCACTTCTGAAACCTCCTTTAGTTTGAAACAATGTTTCCGTGGATACTTCATCTAAAGGGGGTTTGTTTATAATGTCGTCTGAACAGTTTGTTAGACCAAATACTATTAAAAAGATGTACATGAATTTTATAAATGATTTCATGGTTTTTGGAATTAAAAGTTAGCATTAATACCCAGAGATAATCCTCTATTAATAGCGGAGGATAAGTCTATATCACCAGTTGCTGTTGCAAATTCCGGATCAATATAATCGACATCCGTGATTGTAAAGATGTTTTGAGCCTGTACAAATATTCTTAAGTGATCTATACCAATTTTACTCAAAATGTTTTCGTTTAGGGTATATCCAATAACCAGGTTTTTGAGTTTTACATATGCGGCATTTTGCAAGAACTGCGTGGATGATTTGAAGTCTGAATTTATCGAACTTCTAGGTCTGTAGGGATGAAGTGCTCTAATGGCAATATCGTGATTGTGGTTAACCTCGGTGTCTATAAGTAGGTCAGACCAATTGATATTATTACCGGAATTTCGACGTTCACGCAATAAATCTAGATTGGAATCGTACAATCCTAAAGATTTTTCGTAGTCCAGTTTTTGTGTGGTATTCATGATGTCATCGGTAAATGAGGTGTCTGGACTTTTAAAACCCGATCTGGTATTGAAGCTAACTCGTAGCTTACTGTTTTTTCTACCTTTTTTAGTGGTAACTAAGATTACGCCGTTAGCCCCCCGAGAACCATAAATGGAAGTGGCCGCTGCATCTTTTAAAATGCTCATTTCTTCAATATCGTTTCCATTGAGTGCAGATGAACCAAACCCTGCTGGCATTTGTACGCCGTCGATTATAATCAGTGGCGCAGTCTTTGCATTGATGGATCCTACCCCTCTTAGCAAGATAGAAGGCGGTGTATCTGGGTTAAAAAAACGCTCTTGTACTAATAATCCTGGAACCACACCTATTAATGCATCTGCAAATGATACATTTTGCGTGGTTTGGAGGACTTTGGTGTTTATTTTATTTACGGCTCCCGTTAGTCGTTCTTTAGAAGTTTCACCATATCCTACAATGATAACTTCTTCTAGTTCGGAAGCCTCAACCTTCATTACAATATTAATTGTTGTTTGATTTTCTATGGTTATTTTTTGAGGAATAAAGCCAACATGACTGAAACTGATAATATCTCCTTTTTCAACAGCTATTTGGTATTGACCGTCTAAATTTGTGGTTGTGCCACTAAAGTTTGGGTTTCCGTGGCGTTGCACCAGAATGGTTACCCCCAGCAAGGGTGCCCCTTTTTCGTCAGTTATTGTTCCGGAGATGGTACGTTCTTGTTTGATAACTGGTTTTTCTTTAAGAACAATGGTTTTGTCTTTTGTTAATTCATACAAATAGTTGCTAAAGGACAGGCTTTTAGATAGTAATTCGTGTGCCGTGATCACTCCCTTTCTTAATTTAATATTGGGAGCGTTCTTAAAGTTTTCGGTTTGATAAAAAAACCTATAATTCGTTTGTTTTTTAATCAGTTCGAAAACATCTATAACTGATATTTCCTGATCCTGATCAATGTTTATAATAATATTCTTGGGAAACCCGGTGCCCGAGCTTAGTCCAAAAGTAAACGTACAGTATAAAAGAATAAATACTCTAAAAATCCAAAATAAGAGTCTTTTCCCAATCTGGTCCCGATAATCATTTGGGGCTACACGAGAGCAAGAAATGCCAATAAAATAAATTTTCATCTTAATGAATGTTTTTGGTTAGTTGTATTTAATTGAATACAAAAGAGGATAGAGTTTTGTACAGTAGGATGTTTGAACACTACTTCCTTTATATTTTACGATTATTGTTTTGTCTGATATTTCGAAGCTAATCGCATCCGAGTTTTCTATCATCATATTTAAAAAAGGACTCCTCCAAAGAGGTCTTTTTTGTACACATTGTTGTCAAACGATACGTTAAAATCATACCCCTTGATAACACACTCATAATATTTTTAAGTTGTTTGTTCTTGAAATTGAAGATAACTTCCTTCCAGAAAATCTGGCTATATACATACCACTGCGAAAGTTTATTCAAATCTGAAATCGATATCGAATTAGATAAATAGGCGACTACTATCTTTTCAGTACTAGGGCTCATTGGCATTAGGGCTCGTTGGTCTAAACATTCATTTAACTTATAGCAAAGCAGAAATCAAAAACCCTTGCTTTTTGGTAAATTTTTTAGTGTTTATAAATTTTTAATGATATTTACATATAATTTTTAAGATTTTAATTGCCCCTATGTCTTCAGAATTTAACAATGCATCGGCATTAATTTACAGCCTAAAACAAGGTGACCAGACAGCGTATAAATACCTACTTAAAGTCTACTACACGCGTCTTTTTAATTACGCGGTAAGCTTAACTCATGATAGGGCTATGGCTCAGGATGTAATACATGAGGTCTTTATGAATATTTGGAGAGACCGAAAAAATCTACACGAATCCTACAACCTAAGGAGTTATATCTATAAAATGACGTATCATAAGTTTGTCAATCAATTTCATAAAAACAGAACCAATTCTACTGTAGAAAAGGTTTATATGGAAGCTTTACAAGAAGCTGTTGATAACAA
>JBMHCT010000028.1:0-6381 GCA_049889775.1 Jejuia sp. | reverse complement strand
GAATATGTTGAAAATGAAACTACAGTTGAAGTGTCTGCTGTTGTGGCTAAAAATGATGGTGATTGGGAATTCCCATATACATTTATTAGACCAAATTTTGATGATTTTGGATTTAGATTTCCAAACTTTAGTAGTAGCAATATTTATATTTTAGATATATTTTTAGAAGACTTATTCCCGTTTGCTCAAGCGGGTGATGTGGCAATGGTACAATATGACTTCTTTTCAGGAAGTGTTAATACAAAATATGGGCATAGTGTTTTTGATGGAGATAAATGGAAGTTAACACCTGATGTAATTGAAACATCTTTCCAATATGGTTTTGAAGATGGTACTTGGGTCCCCGATAACACAATTAATTACATATTAACGAGTAGCGATATTGCACTTATTTCTAGTTCTTTTATTGAGATTTACCCTGGTCCTGCAGACAATGTGGGCTTCTTTGAAAGTTTTGATAGACGTCCTGGAAGTAGTAATTATTGGAGTGACGACATGTTACTAGAAGCTTTCAATGTGCTTTTAGATGCTAGAGATGCTGGTGCTGCTGAAGGTCAGAAGTATGTTATAAATTACATTGTCTTTACTGGATCCTTGGGTAGTGAAAGCCAAAGTTTGATTAAAACAGGTGGTGTTTGGGTATACCAATAATAACCCTGGTAAAATAAAGAAAACCTCTTACTGTTGTGAGAGGTTTTTTTATCTTTAAAATAAAATTGTTATGAAATTTTACTATGTTTTAATTGCATTAATACTTTTTTCGTGTGGTGGCAGTGAGGATAACCCGACGGTACAGCTGCCTGTAGCAAATAATGATACAGCTACTACCAAAGAAAATACTCAAGTAATAATTGATGTTTTAACCAATGATACACTAAGGAATAATGCCAGTTTAGATAGCTTTGACTCTACTACCTCAAATGGAGGAAGTGTCATTAAGACTAGTAATAGATTGGCATATACTCCCGCCGATAATTTCACTGGTACAGATACATTTACTTATACTATTTGCGATGCTCTTAGTGATCAAAACTGTGCAACTGCAACTGTAACTATAACTGTGACTGATACAGGAAACCCGGTAGCAGTTGATGATGTTTTTGAGGTTGACGAGAATACAACAACAATATTTGAAACACTATTAGATAATGATGAGGTTGTAGATGGTGCGACACTAACTTCTATTGATGCTGGAGGAACTACAGGTACTGTTGTTTTAAATAATGATAATACAGTAACCTATACTGCTACAAATGGTTTTTCGGGTGTAGATACGTTTACATATACCCTATGTGATACTGATGCTACACCTTCATGTTCTACAGCTACTGTAAGCATTACGGTAATTGATGAAGGAAACCCAGCAGCTGTTGATGATAATATAACTGTTCTGTCTAATCAGTTAAGTACTATAACCGATGATATCATTGAAAATGACACTTTATTGGATGATGCTAATATAGCGTCAATAGCTGCTACGGGTGCTCAAGGTTCTGTGGTTTTAAATATGGATGGATCCGTAAGTTATCAACCACCAACAGATTTTACAGGAGAAGATATGTTTTCTTATACAATTTGTGATGATGACGCAACGCCTTCTTGTTCAACAGCAACTGTTACGATTAATGTTGTATCTCCAATAAACTTTAATATTCCTTCAGAATTACAAAATTATTATAATGGGGTGCTTTTTGTTGAAGATACAGACATCATGTTTGACGAGATTGAAGATGTAACAGTTTCAAAACACACAACTATTTTGACATATACTCAAAGGCATAATTATTTATATGATGCTGATGAGGACCTAACAAATGCGGCCAATGTGATTTTGGTCTATTCAGGTGAGAGTAGAGATGAACGAGAATGGACATCAGGATCAAACCCACATTCTCCTCAAACATTTAATACTGAACATATTTATCCTAGATCTTTATTAGCTCTGGGTGATATGGGTGATGCTTTTTCAGATTTACATCACCTAAGGTCATGTGATGCTACAGTAAATAGCGATAGAGTAAATTATCGATTTGTTGATGGCACTGGTACATATCAATTAATTGGAGGTAATACTTGGTTTCCTGGTGATGAATGGAAAGGCGATGTTGCAAGAATGATTTTATATTTAAATGTGAGATATGGCGAAACATTTAGTAAAGTTGGTGCTCTAGAGTTATTCTTGAAATGGAATAGAGAGGATCCAGTATCTGCATTTGAAGAGCAACGTAATGAAGTTATTTTTTCAGCTCAGGGAAATAGAAACCCGTTTATAGATAATCCGTACTTAGCAACTTTAATTTGGGGCGGTGATGCTGCGGAAAACAAATGGGAATAACAACTTTATAGTCCTAGACAAAAAAACCGCTTTTTGAAAGCGGTTTTTTTTATTTTTTTAATCATTCAACAAAGTAAAACTGGTTTCTGTATCCCATCCTGCTCGTACTTCTTCTAGTTCTTTTTCAGAATGCTTTACAATCTCGGGTTGCGTCTTTTCAAGATAATTTCCTGTGTCAAAAATTTTGTTACCATTGGTATCAAAAATAACGCGTACGAAATATTTTCCTGGATTGATATTCAAAAAATCTAAGGGCTTTTCTTCTGTGGCATATTTCTCATATTTTACTTCGCCGCTTTTATTGGTTAATTGTATAATAGCTGGGTAGGTGGCATTGTAAATATTTAAGCGTAAATTGCCATAACTATCTAAAGTTTTAGTTCTTAACGAATACTGCAGCGTGTCATTGACGTTTCCGAAAAAATCAATTAATGCCTCAGGCAGTATCTGCATGCTGTACTTGTTATCTTCGGTCTTCTTAAATGAAAAACTATAGGTGTTATTAATTGAGTCAAAAGATTTGAGCTCAAAAGGTACAGGTAAAGAGTCTTTATCAATCAGCTCAAATTTGGAAATGTCAAGTTTCTTAAATGGAATATTTCCTGAAAGTTTAAAGTCTTGTTCGTATTCAATGTTACCAGAAGGTTCAGGTTCTATGAGTAAAGAATCACGTTCTTTATCGTTGATTCTTACTGTATAATCTTTGGTTGTTTTTGGGTGGTAAATATTCAAAACCAAAGAATCTACATCCAATTTCGGCTTGTACCAATAATACAATGTATCTGTTTTTGGGTCCTTCGTAATACTGTATTCAAAATCGTCTGGAACCTCAGAAATCATACTAATATTGACACCTCTATAGTCTCCTTCGTAGCCTATCATTATTTTTTCACCATTTACTAATTGCGGGCGTGAGGGCTTAAAGTCTTTTATTTCATCAAATAGCCTTAAGTTATAAGTGGTATCTGTAGGTAGTGTGATAAACTCCTTTTTAAAAGCTATCTGATCAGATTTTTGTTGAAACAGATTATCTCCATTCTTGTCTTTTAGCGCCACCAATAAATATGTACCAGCTTTGGTATTTTCAATAGTATATGAAGTAAGACTATCTAAGGTATTTGTGATGTATTTTGGTGTTTCCTTGTAAATTATAGAATCAGTAAAGGTAGAATCTACTTCGTATAACATTACGGAAACAAAAGTTTCTGGTTCGCGTTTTAAGGCGTCGGTTATGTTCCCAGATACGGTCAAAGAATCAATATAGTCTCCTGTTGAAAATACATATCTATAATAGGTGAAAGGATTGCCTTCATTATTATCTTCAATACTGTTGCCAAAATTAAAAGCATAGGTAGTATTTGGTGGTAATGTATCAAAAATTTTAATTTTTATAGTTCTACTGGCGCCTCCTAAAGGTGTGATTTCAGGCTGCGTTTTCATTGGGGGAGAAATGATTAGTTGCTTTTGCAAGTTTTTTATTTTGATAAATTCATCAAATTCAATCTCTATTTCGTTGCCCTCAAAATTGGTTGAGTAATTTTCGGGTGTTGTACTGATAATCACGGGTGGATCTTCATCTTTTTCACCACCTTGTGGCGTGCCTCTATTAGCACAATTAATAAAAACACAAGCAATTAAAACCGCTAGAGAAATGTTTAAAAACCTACTGAACATAGCCTGTTACTATTTTGCACAAACCTACATAAATTTATAGAGATTTGGGTCTAGTACTAACGATTATATTCTTAAGCTATTGCCATAGTTGCAATACTTATTTTAATGTTTTTTGCTTGGTTTAAAACGGAGCAGCATGCTTCCAGGGTTGCCCCAGTTGTTATAATGTCATCAACTAAAAGAATGTGCTTACCTTCAATTTTTGAAATATTTTTTAGGGCGAATAATTCATCGTCTTTACTCCATCTTGCGACCCGTGATTTTTTCGTTTGTGATACGCTGTTTGTAATTTTAACTAAAGCATCATCAATAAATGGAGCATCCAAAGCCAATGCAATTTGTTGTCCGAACTTTGTAACTTGATTATACCCTCTACGTTTTAATTTTTTCTCGTGCATTGGTACAGGAATAACAGTATCAATGTTTTTGTAAGCTGCTATGGTTTTCAATTCTCCACCTAACCAGTCTCCCAAAAGTTCACCTAAATGTTCGTGCCCTTTATATTTTAGGTTATGAATTAATTGCTGAACTGGTCCTTTTTTTTCATAACGAAATAAAGCAGTGCCGCTTTCAATTTTAACCCTACCGCGTAAAGTTTTAGCTACGGTATCATCCTTGTTAAAATGAAAGTTTGTAACAGGTAAATTGTGTCTGCACGAAATGCATACAGTGTACTCATTATCAGATAAAAATGAAGCACATGCGTGGCATACTTTCGGAAAAAAGAGATTGATAATAGAGCTTAACATCTTTTGCAATAGGCTGATTTGTAAACTTAAAGAAAAAAACATGGCGAAGTAATTTATTTTTCACGAAACAGCACTTACGTTTTTAAGCGGTTTTATATTTTTGCACCTATGGCAAATCAAGATGATACATTTAAGAAGGTTATTTCGCATGCGAAGGAATACGGGTATGTGTTTCAAAGTAGTGAGATTTATGATGGTTTAAGTGCGGTGTATGACTATGCGCAAAACGGTGCAGAGTTAAAAAAGAATATTCGCGATTATTGGTGGCGTGCCATGGTGCAGATGAATGAAAATATCGTGGGGATTGATGCCGCAATTTTTATGCATCCCACCACTTGGAAAGCTTCTGGACATGTGGATGCGTTTAACGATCCTTTAATCGACAACAAAGACTCTAAAAAGCGCTATCGTGCCGACGTTTTAATTGAAGATTATTGTGCCAAAATTGAAGCTAAAATTGAAAAAGAAGTTAAAAAAGCGGCCAAACGTTTTGGTGATGCTTTTAATAAAGAAGAATTTATTTCAACAAACGGGCGAGTTTTAGGGTATCAAAAAAAGATTGATGAAATCCTATCTCGAATGGCAAAATCTTTAGAAAATGAAGATTTGGCAGATGTAAAAGCCTTGATTGAAGAGTTGGAAATTGCCGACCCAATGACAGGAAGTAAAAATTGGACGGATGTAAAACAGTTCAATTTAATGTTTGGAACAAAGTTGGGAGCTTCTGCAGAAAATGCCATGGATTTGTATTTGCGACCTGAAACTGCCCAAGGTATTTTCGTAAACTTTTTGAATGTTCAAAAAACCAGTCGTTTAAAAATACCGTTTGGAATTGCGCAAACAGGTAAAGCTTTTAGAAATGAAATTGTGGCTAGACAATTCATTTTTAGAATGCGTGAGTTTGAGCAGATGGAAATGCAGTTTTTTATTAAACCAGGGACGCAATCTGAGTGGTATGAGCATTGGAAGGAAGCCAGATTAAAGTGGCATTTGAGCTTAGGAATGGGTGAGGATAATTACCGTTTCCACGATCATGAGAAGTTAGCGCATTATGCTGATGCCGCTGCGGATATTGAGTTTAAATTTCCGTTCGGATTTAAAGAATTAGAAGGAATTCATTCCAGAACCGATTTTGATTTAAGTCAGCACGAAAAACACTCAGGTAAAAAATTACAATATTTTGATCCTGAAGAGAATAAAAGTTACGTGCCTTATGTGTTAGAGACTTCTATTGGTTTAGATCGTATGTTTTTAGCAGTATTTTCCAATTCTTTAAAAGAAGAAGAACTTGAAAATGGCACGACTAGAACTGTTTTAAAATTGCCAAGTGTTCTGGCACCCATAAAAGCAGCCGTATTGCCTTTAGTTAAAAAAGATGGATTGCCAGAGGTTGCGCGTAAAATTGTTGAAGATTTGAAATGGGATTTCAATATTATTTATGACGAAAAAGATGCAGTTGGTAGACGTTACAGAAGACAAGATGCCAATGGAACACCTTTCTGCATCACAGTAGATCACGATACTTTGGAAGATAATACGGTAACAATCCGCCATAGAGATACGATGGAACAGCAGCGTGTCAAAATTGATGACTTAAGAGATATTATCAAGAAAGACGTTGAT
>JBMHCT010000027.1:0-6383 GCA_049889775.1 Jejuia sp. | reverse complement strand
GAATATGTTGAAAATGAAACTACAGTTGAAGTGTCTGCTGTTGTGGCTAAAAATGATGGTGATTGGGAATTCCCATATACATTTATTAGACCAAATTTTGATGATTTTGGATTTAGATTTCCAAACTTTAGTAGTAGCAATGTTTATATCTTAGATATATTTTTAGAAGACTTATTCCCATTTGCTCAAGCTGGTGATGTGGCTATGGTACAATATGACTTCTTTTCAGGAGGTGTTAATACAAAATATGGGCATAGTGTTTTTGATGGAGATAAATGGAAGTTAACACCTGATGTAATTGAAACATCTTTCCAATATGGTTTTGAAGATGGTACTTGGGTGCCAGATAATACGATTAATTACATATTGACAAGTAGTGATATTGCACTAATTTCTAGTTCTTTTATTGAGATTTATCCTGGCCCTGCAGATAATGTGGGCTTCTTTGAAAGTTTTGATAGACGTCCTGGAAGTAGTAATTATTGGAGTGACGATATGTTATTAGAAGCTTTCAATGTGCTTTTAGATGCTAGAGATGCTGGTGCTGCTGAGGGTCAGAAGTATGTTATAAATTACATTGTCTTTACTGGATCCTTAGGCAGTGAAAGCCAAAGTTTGATTAAAACAGGTGGTGTTTGGGTATACCAATAATAACCCTTATAAAATAAAGAAAACCTCTTACTGTTGTGAGAGGTTTTTTTATCTTTAAAATAAAATTGTTATGAAATTTTACTACGGTCTAATTGTTTTAATACTTTTTTCGTGCGGTGGTAGTGAGGATACTCCTATAGTACAGCCGCCTGTAGCAAATAATGATACCGCTACTACCAACGAAAATACTCAAGTAATAATTGATGTTTTAACCAATGATACACTAAGGAATAATGCCAGTTTAGATAGTTTTGATTCCACTACATCCAATGGAGGAAGTGTTATTAAGACTAGCAATAGATTGGCATATACTCCCGCTGATAATTTCACTGGTACAGATACATTTACTTATACTATTTGCGATGCTCTTAGTGAACAAAACTGCGCAACTGCAACAGTAACTATTACAGTAACTGATACGGGAAATCCAATAGCGGTTGATGATGTTTTTGAGGTTGACGAGAATACAACATCAACATTTGAAACGCTATTAGATAATGATGAAGTTGTAGACGGAGCAACACTGACATCTATTGATGCTGGAGGGACTGCTGGTACTGTTATTTTAAATAATGATAATACGATAACCTATACTGCTATAAACGGTTTTTCGGGTGTAGATACGTTTACATATACCCTATGCGATACTGATGCTATACCATCATGTTCCACAGCTAATGTAAGCATTACGGTAATCGATGAAGGAAATCCAACGGCTATTGATGATAATATAACTGTTTTGTCTAATCAGTTAAGTACAATAACGGATGATATCACTGAAAATGACATTTTATTGGATGAGGCTAATATAACGTCAATAGATGCTGCGGCTGCCCAAGGTTCTGTGGTTTTAAATATGGATGGATCTGTAAGTTATCAACCACCAACTGATTTTACAGGAGAAGATACGTTTTCTTATACAATTTGTGATGATGATGCAACGCCTTCTTGTTCAACAGCAACAGTTACGATTAATGTTGTAACTCCCATAAACTTTAATATTCCTTCAGAATTACTAAATTATTATAATGGAGTGCTTTTTGTTGAAGATATGGGCATCATGTTTGACGAGATTGAAGATGTAACAGTTTCAAAACACACAACTATTTTGACATATACTCAAAGACATAATTATTTATACGACGCGGATGAGGACCCATCAAATGCAGCCAATGTGATTTTGGTCTATTCAGGTGAGAGTAGAGATGAGCGAGAATGGACATCAGGATCAAACCCACATTCTCCTCAAACATTTAATACTGAACATATTTATCCTAGATCTTTATTAGCTCAGGGTGATATGGGTGATGCTTTTTCAGATTTACATCACCTGAGGTCATGTGATGCTACAGTAAATAGCGATAGAGTAAATTTTCCATTTGTAGATGGTACAGGAACTTATAGATTAGTAGGTGGTAACACATGGTTTCCTGGTGATGAATGGAAAGGTGATGTTGCAAGAATGATTTTGTATTTAAATGTGAGATATGGCGAAACATTCAATAAAGTGGGTACTTTAGAGTTATTCTTGAAATGGAATAGAGAAGATCCAGTATCTGCTTTTGAAGAGCAACGTAATGAAGTTATTTTTTCAGCTCAAGGAAATAGAAATCCCTTTATAGATAATCCGTACTTCGCGACCTTAATTTGGGGCGGTGATGCTGCGGAAAACAAATGGGAATAAAAAAAGTACTTTATACTAGTTTAAAAAAAACCGCTTTCAAAAAGCGGTTTTTTTATTTGTTTTTAATCATTCAAAGTAAAACTAGTTTCCACTTCCCATCCTGCTCGTACTTCTTCTAGTTCTTTTTCAGAATGCTTTACAATCTCAGGTTGCGTCTTTTCAAGATAATTTCCTGTGTCAAAAATTTTGTTACCATTGGTGTCAAAAATAACGCGTACGAAATATTTTCCTGGATTGATATTCAAAAAGTCTAAAGGTTTTTCTTCAGTAACGTACTTCTTATATTTTACTTCACCACTTTTATTAGTTAATTGTACGATGGCCGGATAACTAGCATTGTAAATATTTAAGCGCAAATTGCCATAACTATCTAAAGTTTTGGTTCTTAGCGAATACTGAAGTGTATCATTTACGTTTCCAAAAAAATCAGTTAATGCCTCTGGTAGTATCTGCATGCTGTACTTGTTGTCTTCGGTCTTCTTAAATGAAAAACTATAGGTGTTATTAATTGAGTCAAAAGACTTGAGCTCAAAAGGTACAGGTAAAGAATCCTTATCAATTAACTCAAATTTAGAAATATCAAGCTTTTTAAATGGAATATTTCCCGAAATTTTAAAGTCTTGTTCGTATTCAATATTACCAGAAGGCTCAGGTTCTATAAGTAAAGAATCACGTTCTTTGTTATTGATTCTTACTGTATAATCTTTGATTGATTTTGGGTGGTCAATATTCAAAACCAAAGAATCTACATCTAATTTTGGTTTATACCAATAATAAAGCGTATCTGTTTTTGGATCCTTTGTAATGCTATATTCGAAATCGTCTGGAACCTCAGAAATCATACTAATATTAACGCCTCTGTAGTCTCCCTCATAACCTATCATTATTTTTTCACCATTGACTAATTGAGGTCGTGAAGGCTTAAAGTCTTTAATTTCATCAAATAACCTCAAGTTATAAGTAGTATCTGTAGGCAGTGTGATAAACTCTTTTTTAAAAGCTATCTGATCAGATTTTTGTTGAAACAAATTATCACCATTTTTGTCTTTAAGTGCCACCAATAAATAGGTGCCAGCTTTAGCATTTTCAATGGTATATGAAGTAAGACTATCTAAAGTATTTGTGATATATTTTGGTGTTTCCTTGTAAATTATAGAATCAGTAAAGGTAGAATCTACTTCGTATAACATTACAGAAACAAAAGTTTCAGGTTCACGTTTTAAGGCGTCGGTTATGTTCCCAGATACGGTTAAAGAGTCGATATAGTCTCCCGTTGAAAAGACATATCTGTAATAGGTGAAAGGGTTACCTTCATTATTATCTTCAATACTGTTGCCAAAATTAAAAGCATAGGTAGTATTTGGTGGTAGTGTGTCAAAAATTTTAATTTTTATGGTTTTACTGGCGCCTCCTAAAGGGGTGATTTCGGGCTGCGTTTTCATTGGGGGCGAAATAATCAATTGCTTTTGCAAGTTTTTTATTTTGATAAATTCATCAAATTCAATCTCTATTTCGTTGCCCTCAAAATTGGTGGAGTAATTTTCGGGTGTTGTATTAATAATTACAGGTGGATCTTCATCTTTTTCACCGCCTTGTGGCGTGCCCCTATTGGCACAGTTAATAAAAATGCAACCAATTAGTACGGCTAAAAAAAAGTTTAAAAACTTGTTAAACATTGATAGTACCTATTTTGCACAAACCTACATAAATTTGCAGAGATTTACCTCCTGTACTAACGATAATATTGTTAAGCTATTGCCATAGTTGCAATACTAATTTTAATGTTTTTAGCTTGGTTTAAAACAGAGCAGCAGGCTTCCATAGTTGCTCCAGTTGTTATAATATCATCCACTAAAAGTATGTGCTTACCCTCAATTTTTGATATATTTTTTAGTGCGAACAATTCATTGTCTTTACTCCATCTTGCGACACGTGATTTTTTCGTTTGTGATACGCTGTTTGTAATTTTAACTAAAGCATCATCAATAAATGGAGCATCCAAAGCCAATGCAATTTGTTGTCCGAACTTTGTAACTTGATTATACCCTCTACTTTTTAATTTTTTCTCGTGCATTGGTACAGAAATAACAGCATCAATGGTTTTATAAGCTACTATGGTTTTCAATTCTCCACCTAACCAGTTTCCCAAAAGTTCGCCTAAATGTTCGTGCCCTTTATATTTTAGGTTATGAATAAGTTGTTGCACGGGTCCTTTTTTTTCATATCTAAATAATGCTGTGCCATTTTCAATTTTAACCCTACCGCGTAAAGTTTTAGGTACGGTATCATCGTTGTTAAAGTGAAAGTTTGTAATAGGTAAATTATGCCTGCAAGAAATGCAAATAGCATCCTCATTATCAGATAGAAACGAAGCACATGCGTAACATACTTTCGGGAAAAAAAGATTAATAAGAGCGTTAAGCATTTTTTAAATTAAGCTGTTTTGTAAACTTAAAGAAAAAAACATGATGAAGCAGTTTATTTTTTAGGAAACAACCCTTACGTTTTTAAGTGGTTTTATATTTTTGCACCTATGGCAAATCAAGATGATACATTTAAGAAGGTGATTTCGCATGCAAAGGAATACGGGTACGTGTTTCAGAGTAGTGAAATTTATGATGGTTTAAGTGCGGTGTATGACTACGCACAAAACGGTGCAGAGTTAAAAAAGAATATTCGTGATTATTGGTGGCGCGCTATGGTGCAGATGAATGAAAATATTGTGGGGATTGATGCTGCAATTTTTATGCACCCCACCACTTGGAAAGCTTCTGGACACGTTGATGCGTTTAACGACCCCTTAATTGATAACAAGGATTCTAAGAAGCGCTATCGTGCTGATGTATTGATTGAAGATTACTGTGCTAAGATTGAAGCTAAAATTGAAAAAGAAGTTAAAAAAGCAGAAAAACGCTTTGGTGATGCATTCAATAAAGAAGAATTCATTACAACAAATGGACGAGTTTTAGGGTACCAGAAGAAGATTGAAGAAATCCTATCTCGAATGGCGAAATCTTTAGAAAATGAAGATTTAGCCGATGTAAAAGTGTTGATTGAAGAGTTGGAAATTGCAGACCCAATGACGGGAAGTAAGAATTGGACAGATGTAAAGCAGTTCAATTTAATGTTCGGCACTAAGTTAGGGGCTTCGGCTGAAAGTGCTATGGATTTGTATTTGCGTCCAGAAACTGCACAAGGTATTTTCGTAAACTTTTTGAATGTGCAGAAAACAAGCCGTTTAAAAATACCATTTGGAATTGCGCAAACAGGTAAGGCGTTTAGAAATGAGATTGTGGCGAGACAATTTATCTTTAGAATGCGTGAGTTTGAGCAGATGGAAATGCAGTTTTTTATAAAACCAGGAACACAAGGTGAATGGTATGAGCACTGGAAAGACACTAGATTAAAATGGCATTTGTCTCTTGGTATGGGAGCGGATAATTACCGTTTCCACGATCATGAGAAGCTGGCACATTATGCTGATGCTGCTGCGGATATTGAGTTTAAATTTCCATTCGGATTTAAAGAATTGGAAGGAATTCACTCAAGAACAGATTTTGATTTAAGTCAACACGAAAAATACTCGGGTAAAAAATTACAATATTTTGATCCTGAAGAAAATAAAAGTTATGTGCCTTATGTTTTGGAAACTTCTATTGGTTTAGATCGCATGTTTTTAGCGGTATTTTCTAATTCTTTAAAAGAAGAAGAGCTTGAAAATGGTACTACCAGAACAGTTTTAAAATTACCAAGTGTTTTAGCACCGGTAAAGGCGGCTGTTTTGCCTTTAATTAAAAGGGATGGTTTGCCAGAGGTTGCGCGAAACATCGTTGAAGATTTGAAATGGGATTTTAATATTATTTATGATGAAAAGGATGCTGTTGGTAGACGATACAGAAGACAAGACGCCAATGGAACACCTTTCTGCATCACAGTAGATCACGATACTTTGGAAGATAATACGGTAACAATCCGCCATAGAGATACGATGGAACAGCAGCGTGTCAAAATTGATGACTTAAGAGATATTATCAAGAAAGACGTTGAT
>JBMHCT010000026.1:0-2703 GCA_049889775.1 Jejuia sp. | reverse complement strand
TCACAAACATCTGTTACGTGCAATAAATCATGACTGGAAATCAATACTGTTACACCTTGTGTTTCAGCTAAATCTTTAACTATTCCTTTAAGACGTATTTGAGTTGTAGGATCTAAATTTGCAAAAGGCTCATCTAAAATTACCACTTCAGGATTACCAATCAAAGCCGCCACAATTCCTGCTTTTTTCTGATTTCCCTTACTTAAATCTCGTAAATATTTTTTCTTCCCTAATATTTCACCATGAAAGAAATCTTCAAACTGAGCCACAAACGTATCTACAGTAGCCTTATTTTGACCTCTTAACTCTCCAATAAAATAAAAATATTCCTCTGGGGTTAGGTATCCTATTAAAAAACTTTCATCTATAAAGGCCGATGTAAACGGTTTCCAATCTTCACTTTTATCCACCTGAATGTCGTGAGATACAATATGACCCGTTGAAGGTTGTATCAAGTCTAATAACAGACTGAAATATGTGGTTTTTCCGGCGCCATTGTTCCCTACTAAACCAAAACTTTGTCCTTTGGGGATTTCCAGTTCTTCTATATGAAGCACTTGATTCCCACTATATTTTTTTGATAAATTTGATGTTGTTATCATGATGATTTTTAGTTTTCTTGTTCAAATGCACTAATCATTTGATATTTCGATTCTAAATATTTTCTTGTAATAAAGTTCATTATTTTTTGATGAAAAACAATGCCTAAAACGCCCATAACAATTAGTACACTACAAGCAATTTCAAAACTTAATAACCAATTAAGTAGCGCAAAAAGCCCCATGGGAATTAAAAGTAATGGAATACCTATTAACCACTGCACCGCCCCTGTACCTTGATAGTTAAATGCCGCTTTTTGATCCAGGTTTATCTTCTTTCTATTATAAGAGCCACCCCATAAAATTACGTGTGTGTTAACCCCTATATTATAAATGGCAGCCGCGAAATGTGCAAACAAAATCTTCCAACCAAAATACACGTATGGAATACCCAAAAGAAATAGCGCCACTACGCTAACGGCCATTAAGGTAAATTTGGACTTAAGGTATTGTTCGTACTTAATATTCTGACTCATTAATAATTTGTAATAACCACTATCCCAGGCAGGTACAAATTGACCAAAGTTGATTAAAAATATTCCTGTTGAAAAAATACCAATGAAAATATAGAAAAACACCATTCCCTGATAAACAGGATTAGGGTAGAAAAACAAACCATATAGTAAACCAATGGCCAACATCCAAACAGAAGACTTAGTCCGTTTATTACGCCAAATAAGTCTTAAATCTAATTGCATAAATGGTGCTATATCTCCAAAATTTTTAGTCCAATCTAGATTCGCGGCGTTCACCTCTTTTTCTTTGGTTCTTAGCCCACTATCTAAAAATAGTTTTTTATGAAGAAGCTGAAAATTAATGGAATAACAAAAGCCCAATATGGCAAGCAGTGTAACCAATAGATAAGGTTGGTTGTAAATGCCATGATACGCACTACCTATTAATCCTGTGAAGGAAACAACATTAAAATAATCTAAAGCAAAAAGACCGCCTGTAAATAAAATGATTGGTAAAAATGAAAGCTCTGTTTCAGATGATAAACTTTCGATAATGAAATTTAGAAAATTGATAATTATTGTTGTAATTATTAAACCTAACATCCACCCTATTACTGATCCGGCAGGATAATCTTTAATTATTAATGTAATTCCAAAAGGAATTATGGCAAATAAGGGTAAAAAATTAAAAAAAGAAAGTGCAGATTTTCCTAAGACATAATTTACAACAGTATTTCTAGATATGGGCAGTGTTAACAAGGGTTTCACTTGCATAACTGGAAGTTTTTGAAAGAAAAACCGAAACAACAAATCAGCTAACAGCCAATAAAAAAGATAATTATTTACAATATAGAGTGGATCCTGTTCTGGAAATAGTTTTTTTAATATTGGGAACAAGCCTACACCCATAATTAAAAAAATGACGATAAAATAGAGCGCCATAAAGCCCATGAAAATTTTAATACCCAGGCTTTTCCCGAAACTAGCTGATCTAAAAAAGGACTTCCATTCTAAACTAAGGAATTGTTTAATCATGGTATAAAATCATTAATTAAACTTTTGAGCAATCCCCTGAACTTTCATTCCCCAACTTTGGCCAATAACCATGCCTTGTTGTGTTAGAGACCCCTGCTTACTGGCTAATTTTTTTCCTAGGTCTGTTCTGTAGAATTTAAGTAGTTCTTGAATTTCCTCTCTTGTAAATTCTTTCATGTAGATATCCGCCAATTCTCCATACAACGCGTCTAGAGTACCCATTGCCTCTTTTTTGTAAGCTTCTTTGTTTTCTTGTGATACCATAGCACCGATTTGGTCTATTGCTCCTTCAAACATTGAACCTGATCCTGTAATCTTGATAAACTCAATAGCTTCAGATTTGAAAGTGGCATCTACAGTTTGTGCTTGTAAAGAAACAGCAAGAAATAAGGCAATGACAATTGCAATTTTTTTCATAATCAATAAATTTAGGTTTTGTGAATTTTTAAGATTAGTGTAAAAATAAGGATTAATGTTACAGGTATTAACATAATTTAATTTTCGATGTTCCTAAACTTTGGATTTACCAGTGCCCTCATAGTTTTGATATATTTCTCTAATTCAGCTAATTTTAAAACTGTCTCTTGCGTGCCTAATTCGGTTAATTTGTAATA
>JBMHCT010000025.1:0-3715 GCA_049889775.1 Jejuia sp. | reverse complement strand
CATTCTTCGCTAAATGGTAATTCCACACTCCAATCGTGCGGTAAACGAATGTTGCGCCAATCGGCATCTTTAAGCGGTACTTGCGCTGGCAAGGTGGTGTCTTTTACCAAAGTAAATTTCCAATCAAAATTAAAATCTGTTGCTCTTTCAAATTGTGTTGTTTCAGCTTGGTTTTGTTCGCATGAAAAAACAATGGTAACTAGTGCTAGTAGTAATAACTTTAGCTTCATTTTAGTTTAGTTATTTGTTTCTAAATATTTAATATAAGTGTAATATACACCGTATGTTTCTTTGTTTTTAATAAAATTGTTTACCAGGAAGGTTTTTCCCTTAGAAAGTGTCACCTCAAAAACCACAGCCTCTTCATCACCAGTAATAGTTTTCTCATGAATTTGATTTTCAATTTGGATCCGAACCATTTCAGGTTTAATAACCTCATAGGTATAAAAGTTTTTTGGGTTGTCCTCAGGAATGCCCCAAATAGCCCCAGGACATTCTTTTGGCCATCGACGACATTCTATTTGATACAATCCGTCTTTTTCAATTTCAATAGCATGTGTATCGTTTAAGCTTCGTTTTCCTGCACAAACATGTTCCGCTTTCCAAATACCCGCGCTTTCACCAATGGCATGCTGAATGGTTAATTTAATTTCCTTTTGATTTTCATTTCCAGCAATACTAACAGGAAACTCACTATACTCAGGATTAGCTTTGGTAACTTTTAGAAATTCAGAGTTTTCTTCTAAAATGGCTTTCACCACTTCGGGGTATTGAGACGCCACATCGTTTTGTTGCATACGGTCTTTTTCAATATTGTACAATTCTTTTCCATACACCAATCGCCAATCATCTTTAATAAATGATGCCTTATTCTCATCAGTTGGTGGTCGCCAATCCTGACGAAAATGCACAAAAATACTTCTATCCTCTAATGCTTTTTGTTCTTTGGTTAGGAGGCCTGAAAAATCCAAACCGTCCAATTTTTTGTCCATTGGAATTTCTAAACCGCAAAGCGAAGCCAGTGTTGGTAAAATATCAACATGAGCGGTTTCTTCTTCAATATCAACTCCCCCTTTAATTTTGCCATCTTTCCATCGGATAAAAAACGGTACGCGATGACTGCCCTCTTGCAAACCACTTTTTCTGCCTCTAAAACCCTTATTATATCCAAGTGTACCATCGGCACTATAGCCGTAATGCGTACCATTGTCCGTCATAAAAATAAGGATGGTATTGTCAGCTAGTTTAGATTTTTTTAAGTATTTCTCCAACTTACCAAAATTTTCGTCAATATTGGCAATCATTCCATAGAATTCAGCACTTACTATTTCCTTTCCAACCAAATGTTTGTAGGGCTCAGCGTATTTTTCATCTACATACAAAGGCCCATGTGGTGCATTGGTTGGTAAGTATATAAAGAAAGGTTTGTCTTTATTACCATCAATAAATTTCATGGCCTCTGCAAACCAAATATCGGTGCAATAGCCTTTGAATTGTTGAGGTTTATTATTAACATAGTAAGTATCATCAAAATAGGTATTGCCCCAATAATCAGAGAGCTCGCCGACACCACCGGCTTTATGGTGAACGGCCACATCAAATCCTTTATCGGTAGGTCTTACAGGATAGTTATCCCCTAAATGCCACTTACCAAAAAGCCCTGTGGCGTAGCCATTGGCTTTAAAAATATCGGCCATAGTAACTGCATTCGCAGATAGGGCATCCCTCCCTTTATAGGTTGCCCAAGCACCATTGTTGATAGGGTATCGCCCTGTCATGATAGCACCTCTGGTTGGGGTACAAACAGGACTTACATGAAAGTCCGTCATTCTAACAGATTGCTTATGGAATTTGTCCAAATTGGGCGTTTGAATCCAAGGATTGCCGTGGCAACCAATATCACCAATACCTTGATCGTCGGTAAGGATTAAAATGACGTTAGGTTTCTCGTTTTTCTGTGCAAAACTAGACAACGTAAGCAAACAAAAAACAGTAATTAAAAGTAATAAATTTTTGGACATATAGAATTATAGTTTAGTTAAGACAAATTTATCTAAATAGATAAAAAAAAAGGCTATTTACAACTACATTAAAACTATATATGGGTTATTTAGGTTGTATATTATCTTATATTTCGTTATTAATTAAATATTTTAGCAAATAGACGACCAATAACTAAATAAAATATTGAATAACAACCTTTTAAAATATCTTCTATTTTGTACTCTATTCAGTGTAAAGGCCTATACGCAACAGGATAGGGCTATACTAGATTCTACGAGTTATTATACAAAGGAAATAAATACAGGTGTTAAACAACGGAAACATTTTCCTTTTAAATCTTACCAGAAATTTCAAAAAAGCCAAAGTTATTTTAAAAGGGTTGGTGATACGACAATGATCATAAAATGTTTGATGCGCATGTCTGAATTGAAATTTGAACGGGGTAATTATAGTTTATCTTTTGACCACGCTTGGGAGGGACTTTATTTTTCCAATAGAGCTCAGAAAAGATATTGGAAGCCTGATTTACATGTTCTTCTGGCGAAGTTATACAACATATTCAATATGGACGAAGAGGTGTATTTTCATTTAAGAGAAGGTTTGTCTATTGCCAAAGACATTTACTTTAGGAATGAAGATGCCATTAAACCCTTGATATCTTGTTACATGAATCTTGCAGTTAAAGAACGCGAATCTGGAAATTTTAAAACCGCTCTTAAATATTTAGATTCTTGTTTGGTAAATGACAAGGTAATAGAAAACAAGCAGGTGGATATGCCCTTTATTGATGCCGAACGAGGTTACCTTATGCTAAAACTGGAAGACTACAACGAAGCGCGTAATTATTTATATCCCTCTTACAAAAGAGCCCTTTCTTTGCCAGTAGCTTACAAGACTAATATAGCCATGTATTTGGGTGAGCTAAAAGAAGCTTTAAATGAGCCTGATAGTGCCATATACTATTACTCAAGGAGCCTTAATTATATTGACAGGAGAAATTTTAGACCAGATTTGAAACCCGAAGTTTTATCAAGACTTTCTAGACTGTTTTACGAAAATCGTAAATTTATGAGATCTCGTAATTATTTGGAACAATCCAGAAAAGCGGGTGATAGCTTATTGCAGTTAAAAAATAAAACCAATGGAGAGCTTTTTGAAATAAAGGATAGTTATTTACAATCTCTCTATGAGAAAAATGAGCAACTGGCGCAAAAAGAATCTGTTATTGCAGAAAATAAGGAAGTACAGTTCCGGTTAAAGATGTTTTTAGCATTCGCAGTATTATCGGTAATAGTAATTTCTGTAATTTATCGCATGCGCATTAAGTTAAAACGCACCTTACTGGCTAAACAAGAAGCGGAGCATCAGGCCAAGTTAAAGGAAGAGCAAACTAAAGCAGAAATAGAAGGTAAAAGCAAGGAGTTGACGTCTTATGCTTTAAGGCTCATTGATAAGGAAAAAGACATTGATGAATTGCTGGATGTCCTGAAAAACGAGTCGCCTTCAAATTACAAAGCCATGAGCTACAAATATAAAAAAGGCTCTCAGGATTTATGGGATTCTTTCAATCTAAGGTTCACAGAGGTTAACGACCAATTTTACACGCAACTAAAAGCAAAACATCCAGATTTAAGCGCTACGGAAAGAAAACATTGTGCTCTTATAAAACTAAAATTTGGCACTAAAGAAATGGCAAGAATTTTAAATATAG
>JBMHCT010000024.1:0-17520 GCA_049889775.1 Jejuia sp. | reverse complement strand
TCTACATAAGGTGTTTGTCTATGTATCACTGCAAAGATTCTGGCAATTAATTTGTTTCTAATGATATTTAACGTACTCATTTTGCTTTTACCATTTTCTATACGATTTTGGTAATACATTCTCATTTCAGCACAGTGTTGTATAGAGCTTACTGCGCACATATGAATCAGGGTCTTGATTTTCTTGTTTGCAAGCGGCGAGACTTTGTTCCTGCCTTTTATACTTGTACCTGACTGATATGCAAATGGTGCTACACCACAATATGAGGCGAATTTACGAGAGCTATCAAACTTGGTAAAGTTCTCCGTAACTATAAGCATTGTAGTTGCCATTTGCTTGCCAATACCTTTAATCGATAGCATTAAATCCATGTTGGTTTTCAGAGCAATTTGGCTATTGACCATCTCTTGCATCTGCTTCTCAACGGACTTTATCTGTTTGGTCAAGTAATGTATTAACCTTTGCTGCAGCTCAAAAATAAATTTAAACTCTTTAGGTTTATAAATACATTTTTGCTCCTTTAAGGTACTTTTATGGGCCGCACGTTGTTTGACCAACTTTGACCTGAGCGTCATTAGGGACTTAAGCGTGGTTATCGATTTAAAACACACTATAGTTGGTGTAATCTCTTCTCTTAAACGGTAAGCGTATAATGCAATACGTCTAGCATCTACCTTGTCGTCCTTTCCTCTAACAATGCCCATGGAGCGTTTTATATCAAGTGCAGGGGCAACATAATAAGGACATCCATTCTCTTGTAGAACTACAGTAAGTGTGTGTGAGTACATACCGGTATGCTCGTATACAAAAAGAACTTCAGACAGATCTTTTACATTGTCCTTAACCCAACTTAAAAACCCTTTAATGCCCTGGTTCGTGTTGGCAAATCCCGAACTCTTTTGAGATAGGTGGATACACACATCAATAGTGTTTTTACTAACATCGATACCAATAACTTCTTTAAAATTCATAACTTTAGATTTAGAAATTAATAAATGCTACTTTAACTAAGACCTTTAATAAGGACATTCTAAAATTCTATATAGTTCTAAGTAGCCTAGAAAAAAGGACGGAGACTAATACGCACGATAGCTCTTTATAGCTAGCTAGGGATATAAGTTCACTCTGTCCTTTTTAAATTTAATAACAATTAATATTCTTTGCTAATCTAAAGGCTAGGGATTGAACGGCATGTTTGAAATCCCCGACGCAGGAGGGATTGAGTAGTGAAAGCCCGACCCCCTGTGGTAGCGCCCTAAGTATTTAGAAGATTTCTATTTTGTTTCGGCTGAGTTTTATTTTGTTTTGGTTTTCGAGCTGTTTTAGTAGCCTAGAGATGACGACGCGGGAGGTGTGGAGGTCTTCTGCGATGTCTTGGTGTTTGATGTTTATTGTGCGGGAATCGTGGAGTTGGCTTTTACTGATGAGGTAATTGAGGAGGCGCTCATCCATTTTCATGAAGGCGATGTTGTCTATGGCTTCGAGCATTTCGTCAAAGCGGATTTGGTAGCTTTCGAGGATGAAATTGCGCCAACTTTCGTTTTGGTGGAACCATTTTTGCATGTGTTGCACTGGTATCATTACCAGGGTAGAATCTTTTTCGGCCACGGCCCTAATTTTACTTTTTGTGGTGCCCATGCAACAGGTGAGTGACATGGTACAGGTTTCTCCAGCTTCCAGAAAATAGATGAGTAGTTCGTTGCCATGTTGATCTTCGCGCAGTATCTTGATGTTGCCTTGGAGCAATAGTGGGATGAATTGTAACGTTTGGCCTATGTCTATGATAATGTCATTGGCTTTATATGTTGCGATTTTACCAATTTGGTCGATTTCATTTAGAAGTGTTGCATCAAAATGAGAGCTGAATTTTTCTATGAGTAGTAAACTTCTCAATAAATATGTTGTTCTTTTTTATAATTGGCATATGTGCTATCCTTATCCGATAGGATTGGATTTTTGGTAGGCCAATTTATATTAAAAAAAGGATCGTCCCATCTAATACCTCTTTCTTTTCCTGGTGTATAAAATTCCGAGACTAAATATGTGATTTCAGTGTTATCTTTAAGTGTTAAAAAACCATGAGCGAACCCTTTAGGAATATAAAGTTGTTTACCGTTTTCTTCAGTAAGCTCGATCATAAAATATTGACCAAATGTAAGCGATTCTTTTCTTATGTCCAAAATTACATCTAATAAGGCCCCTTTGGTGCAACGCACTAGCTTTACTTCCTCGGCGCCATCAGTTTGATAGTGCATACCACGTAATGTGTTTTTTGATATATTATTGGACATGTTGCCTTGTACAAAATGTGAAATTAAACCGTTTGTTTCAAATTCTTTTTCACAGTAAGTACGGCTAAAAAAACCTCTTTTATCCTCTTTTTTTTCCAGGTCTAACACAAAAGACCCTTGTAATTTTGTTTCTGAAAAAATCATGATTTGGGGCATTAAAGCATCACTTTTGTAATGCTTACACTTAATGAATAATAAAATTCGATTGCTCTTTGTAAGCTTCGAGTAAATTGGTTGATACTCCTTTGAGTTCAACGTCGTCAAAAGATATAGCACTATCTTTTTCAACGTTATTTTTTAAAACTGCATTTTCTGATAGTCCTATTGGTAGTAGATTTTGAGCTTTCATGATTTGCCCTGTCTCACAAAGTCCATAGGTTTTAAAACCACCTACTCCATCAAGAGTATCACCTACTTTTAAATTTTCTTTTGCTACTGAAACTACCTCTACGTTCATGCCGTATTTAGCATCGAGCGTAACATCATCAAAATCAATTAAACGTGCTATAGAAAAAGTTAACTCAAAAAATAGTAAGTGGTATGGTTGATAGAATGAATATAAAGGACCATCTCCTAGTTTTCCATATCTCATATACTTAGTAGTATATGCATCATTTGACGCTGCATAAACGAAAACACCAGGACTGGGAAGTGCACCAACAACCATTTCTACAATGCCGCCTTTTTCTTGCAACATTTCGAAATCATATAAACCTGTTAGACTGTCTACATGCGCTTTAGATTCATAGGCTAACATTCCTCTTTGGGCAATTGTCATGCCAGTGTAATTCGCTACACAAGCTTGCTCCATATTTACTTTTGTTCCATCCGCAAAATTGGTAGCCATAACCGGGTTCATGCCCCAGCTTTCGGCAAATTTCTTTTGAGTAGCTGGAGTTCGATAATAATCTAACATGCCCTTAATATTACCACAAACTAATGGTGTTAGCCCCATCTGTTTCACAAATCTATATAAATTGGCCGTTACACCAGGTTGATCGCCATCCCCCAAAGTATATTTTACGCCATGTTCTTTAGCCTTCTCCCTAAGATAGAGACCTAAAACAGACTCAAGTTCGGCACTAAACGATACAACATCTTTTCCCGCCCTAAAGGCTTTCATTATGGCTTCAAAACCAAATTGTATTTGCCCTGTCATTTCAACTACAACGTCTATTTCGGTGGAATTACAAATAAGATGCATATCCATCGTAATTGCAGAGCTATTTCTGCTAATAGGCTATAATTTCACGCCAGAACCCACGGGTATTGGAAAATACAGTGGTGAAATGATAGAGTGGTTAGCGCAGAAAGGGCATGATTGTAGTGTAGTAACCACCTATCCATATTACCCTTACTGGAAAGTACAAGAACCTTATCATAAAAAACGGTTTTGGTATTTTAATGAAAAGAAAACCTATGATTCTGGTGGTAAGATTGTAACATATAGGTGCCCAATGTATGTTCCAAAAGAGCCAACTGGTAAAAAGCGCATATTACTAGATGTATCGTTTATGCTGTCTGCTTTTTTTCAAATTTTTGGGCTGTTATTCAAAAAGAAGTATGATGTTGTGGTAACCGTAGTACCCTCCTTTCAATTTGGACTTTTGGGCTACTTTTATAAGCTTTTTAAGAAATCTAAAACCGTCTACCATATTCAAGATTTACAAATAGAGGCAGCGCAAGATTTAAATATGATTTCTTCAGAATCTGTTATAAATATGTTATATAAAATTGAACGGTTTATATTTAATAAAACAGATATTATTACTAGTATTTCTGAAAAGATGATTTCAAAAATTGAAGAAAAAGCGCATAAAGATGTGGTGTTATTTCCTAACTGGTCTGACACTACATTCTTTAAACCCCTTGAAAATAAAGACGCGCTTAAGTTGGATTTTGGATTTATGAACGAAGACAAAGTGATATTGTACTCTGGTGCTATAGGTGAAAAGCAAGGTTTGGAGTCTATCATTTATGCGGCAGATTATTTTAAGGAAACAGCACATATAAAGTTTGCCATATGCGGTACAGGACCCTATAAGGTAAAACTACAACAATTGGTAGTGGATTTAAAATTGAATAACGTTACGTTTTTTCCGCTGCAACCTATGGAGAAGTTTAATGCGTTTTTAAATATGGCAGATGTGCATTTAGTGATACAAAAGGCGAAAGCCAGTGATTTGGTAATGCCATCCAAATTAACCACTATTTTATCTGTTGGAGGCTTAGCCTTAATTACGGCGAATAGTGATTCTGGGTTGCATGCGCTTACAAAAAAGTACAATATGGGTATTTTAGTAAAAGCAGAAGATCAAAATGCTTTAAACAAAGGTATTGCAAAGTCCTTAGGTACAGAAGATGGCGAACTTATAATGAAAAATGCACGTAAATATGCCGAAAGGTATTTAGATATTGATAATGTCATGACAGATTTTGAACGTGTGATTAGCATATAATAGTTTTTCCTGCACTATAATATGTATTTTTAAATCACAGGAAATCAATTTGAAAATTTCAGAAATATAGCGATAAAGTAAAGGCGTTATTTGAATTAGATAGTTGTTTAACGTAGATTTGACAATAAGCGCAATAAAAAATAACGAATAAATATAAAATTTAAACTTAAATCACAAATACAAGAATAAATCAAATTATATTATGGTAAAAAAAATATGTTGTTTAGGCGCTGGTTATGTTGGAGGACCAACTATGTCAGTCATAGCCTTAAAATGTCCAGAAATTGAAGTCACGGTAGTAGATTTGAATAAAGATCGTATTGCGGCTTGGAATGATGAAGATTTAGATAAACTACCAGTTTATGAACCTGGTTTAGCAGAAGTGGTTGGTGAAGCAAGAGGGAAAAATTTATTTTTTTCAACAGATGTAGATGCTGCGATACTTAATTCTGATATGATTTTTATTGCTGTAAATACGCCCACGAAAACCTACGGTGAAGGTAAGGGAATGGCAGCAGATTTAAAATTTGTTGAACTTTGTGCAAGACAAATTGCAGAGGTGGCGACTACTGATAAAATTATTGTTGAAAAATCAACACTTCCAGTTAGAACAGCACAAACATTGCAAACCATTCTAGATAGTAATGGAAATGGTGTGAATTTTGAAGTGCTCTCTAATCCCGAATTTTTAGCGGAAGGAACAGCGATAGAAGATTTACTTAACGCAGATCGTGTATTAATTGGTGGTAAGCAAACCCCGAGTGGGCAAGAAGCTATTCAAGCATTAGTAGATGTATATGCACACTGGTTAGAACCAAATCAAATTCTTACTACCAATGTATGGTCTTCAGAGCTGTCTAAACTTACAGCCAACGCGTTCCTAGCGCAACGTATCTCTTCTATTAATGCCTTATCTGCCTTATGTGAAGCTACGGAGGCTGATATTGACGAGGTAGCTTATGCTATTGGTACAGATAGCCGTATTGGACCTAAATTTTTAAAGGCCTCTGTTGGATTTGGTGGATCCTGTTTCCAAAAAGATATACTCAATTTGGTCTATTTGTGTAGATATTTTAATCTACCAGAGGTTGCTGATTACTGGGAACAAGTTATTGTTATGAACGATTATCAAAAATATCGTTTTGCAAAAAACATTATAACAACGTTGTTTAATACGGTAAGTGGTAAAAAAATTGGTTTTTTAGGTTGGGCTTTTAAAAAAGATACGAATGATACACGGGAATCATCTGCAATATATGTAGCAGAATATTTAATTGAAGATGGTGCAGAGGTACATGTGTATGACCCTAAGGTTTCTGAAGCTAAAATTAAAGCGGATATGACGTATTTATGGGAGTTAAAAGGTCTGACCGAAGCTAAAATAGAGAAAAAATTATCTCAAATAGTTGTGTATACCGAACCCATGGCAGCGCTTCATAAGGCACACGCAGTAGCAGTTTTAACCGAGTGGGATGAATTTAAATCTTACAACTGGGAGGCTATTTACCAAAATATGTATAAGCCAGCATTTGTGTTTGATGGTAGAAATATTTTAGATGCTTCAATATTAACCAGTATAGGGTTCGAGGTAAGTTCTATTGGTAAAGGTTAAGCCTCTAAAAATCTATAAGTTTAATTACGTGTTAAGGGTTCCTTAAAACATATGAAACGCGGTATTAATCTAGATTTCTTTTTAGGTTATACAGTTACTAAAGATTGTTATAAGGAACTCTTATGTAATTATAAAACGTTTTAAAACCCCTGTTGATACTTATAATTTGGTGAAACTAAAGTCGTATAAAAATAAATTGCTAGAACACCCCAAGTTTGGTAATGCGTTTAATTTGGGAAAGTTAATTGGTGTTACTGGTGTGTCTCAAATTTTGGTACAGGCTATTGGTTTTATAAGTGGTATACTTGTAATTCGTTTACTACCAGTTGAAGAGTATGCGCTTTATACTTTGGCGAATACCATGCTCGGTACTATGACCGTATTAGCAGATGGAGGTATATCTTCTGGATTAATGGCTGAAGGCGGTAAAGTATGGCAGGATAAAGAAAAGCTTGGAGTTGCATTAGCGACAGGTTTAGATTTACGAAAGAAGTTTGCTGTTTTTAGTTTAATAGTTTTAGTACCTGTACTATTTTACTTATTAATAAGAAACAATGCTTCGTGGTTAATGGCAAGTTTAATAGTTGTGTCTATCATACCTGCTTTTTTTTCAGCACTATCGGATAGTCTGCTGCAGATTGTACCAAAATTACATCAAAAAATAGTGCCATTACAAAAAAACCAGTTGGAAGTTGGCTTGCTTAGATTAGTGCTTCTTGGTATTACAATATTCATTTTTCCTTTTACTTACATTGTTTTATTAGTAAACGGTGTAACACGGATATATGGTAATATTAAGTTACAAAAAATTGCCAAACCCCTCGTGGGTGAAAAAATGACGCCTGATTTAGTTGTTCGTAAAAACATGATAGGTGTTGTAAAAAAGATTATGCCCGGAGCCATCTACTATTCTATTTCTGGACAGATATCTGTCTGGTTATTGTCGATATTTGGATCGACGACATCAGTTGCTGAAATTGGTGCTTTGGCTCGATTTTCTTTACTTTTAACCGTTTTTGCTTCCGTGTTTGCTACTATTGCAATACCAAGATTTTCTAGATTACAAAAAAACAATATGCAAACACTCAAAATTTATATGCAATTACAAGCGGGGGTTGTAGCATTATGCCTATTTTTATGTTTAATGGTTTTTGCGTTTTCACATTATTTGTTACTCATTCTTGGTGATAATTATTTCCAATTGGAAAATGAATTGCTTTTGGTGTTTATTGCTGGTAGTTTAAGTTTGATAAGTGGTTTGTCTTTTAGCTTAGGGTCTTCCAAAGGTTATCCAACTAACCCTTATATTCTTATAATTACGAATATATGCTTCTTAATTATGGGGTATCTTCTGTTTGATATAAGTACATTAATAGGCGTTTTATACTTCAATATTTTTGTAGCTGTGGCACCAGTGTTAATTCATAGTTCTTATTTTTATTATAAAATGCTCAAAGACAAATGACTAAAAGAAGTTTAAAAGTAAGGGTGAGCTATAGAGTTATAGCAAGTCTGAGGAAAGTGTCAGATAGTATAAGAGTATTCAGCCTTAAATTAAGAGGTCTTGAGCTTGGAGCTAAGACGGTTTTGGGTAAGGTATTAATTCCTGTTCCTGAAAAAGTACGGATAGGAAGAAATTCGTTGATAGAAGATTACGCAAGGTTGCGTGCAGGAGGTGCTTGGACTGAAAGTAGTTTTATTGATATAGGTAGTAATACATTTATTGGACATTCTACGCAAATTAATATAGGCAGTTACTTTAAAATAGGTAATGATTGTATGATTGCGCCATTATGTGTATTTACAGATGCACATCATGTTTTTACAGATTTAAGCATACCCATGAAAGAGCAAATATGTGAATACAATAATATAGAGGTACAAGATGATGTATGGATAGGATCTGGGTGTGTTATTTTGGGTAATGTTGTTATTGGCAGAGGTGCTATTATAGCCGCAGGATCGGTAGTTAACAAGAACGTGCCAGAATATGAAATTTGGGGTGGCGTACCAGCTAAAAAAATCAAATCAAGAAAAAATTAAAAGAACTTAATTACAAAATGGTAGTATTTACAACATTGGCCGAAAAAAAGTATTTTAATGGTGTTGCGGCTTTAATTAATTCCGTGCTTAAAAACGGCACCTATGCAAATAAGATTATTATAGGCTATCGTGGTGCATTGCCTAAATGGTTGCCAGAACTGGAAGCCTCTAAAAATGGGAAATCATGTACGTTAAAAGATGGATTACTTCTGGAGTTTGTAGAGGTGAAGAATGATTTTCATATGGTACATGAAAAGCCAGAGTGGTTCTATAAACTAACCAATATTTTGGAGCCAAATGCCAAGGAATATTTTTTCTTCGATTCAGATATAATTATCGTGAACCGTATGTCGTTTTTCGGAGAATGGGTAAAGCAGGGTGTAGCCATTTGTGAAGATGTTAACTACGACATGGCTTCAAATCACCCTATTAGAAAACAATGGATAGACTTATTAAAGCACAATAATATGCCAATTGAGAGAATTCCAGAACGTTATTATAATAGTGGGTTTTTAGGTTGGAAAAAGGAGGACGCTAGTTTTATTAAAAATTGGTCCGAGTGCTCAAAGTTGTTGATCAACTTATCTGATAATTTAAAAGCATTTAGAACAAAAGATAGAACAGATATGGTATTAAGCGCTAATCAGGATTCATTAAATCTAACGGCAATGACTTCCTCGTGCGATATCTCTACCATAGGACCAGAAGCCATGGGCTTTCATTTTGGACTAAGCTTAATGGTGCACCCATTGGGACCCAAACCATGGGATTTAAATTTCACTAAAGAATTTTTACATGGAAAACCCCCAAGGATGGGGGATCTTAGATTCTGGGAATATGTCAATGGTAACGAGTTGCAGCCCTATTTAAAACTAACAGTACTTTGGAAATTATTTTGGATAAAATTGTATAAAGGTTTATCCAGGTTATACAGCAAATAGAATAGAAAAACAACTTTTTCTATAATTATAATGTTATTGTTTTACTAATAATTGAGGATAAGGATTAACGTTGCCATCCAAAATTGTCAAAGCATTCCCATCAACAACTTCAACCATAGGTTTACTAAGTAAAGTATTATTACTAATTTCATTATTAATGAAAAAACCTTGGTTGATACTATTTAGGTTAAAATTACTGGAAACATTACTATTCCATAAATAGACTGTTTTCCCGCCTCCATTAAAAAAGTCTATGTTATCATCAAAATTACAGCCCTCGGCGTAAATCCTGATAGTGTTAAACAAAGCGTTTACACTGTTGTTTTTAAAATTACAACTGTAAAAGCTCATAGCAGATGCTCCATTAAACAAATATGTTCCATTGTTATTGGTAAAATCGCAATTAGCCATAAACATTGCATTGTTGGACGATAATCGCATTACCAGATCATTATTTTCGAACTTGCAATTCACCCAGGCATTAAGGTTGTTGGGTCTTGCACCGTTTTGATCCATATGTAAGGCTTCTCTATTACCAATAAACTGACATTCATAAAATAATGTTTTATCTATATACATGTTTTGGTTATACTCACCACTACCTGTCGGATGTGGTAATAAAGGGTCTTGAAACCAAGCTGTATTGCAGTCTATAAAATTTACATTATTGATTAGAGTATTGTCTACAGCGTAAAACTTATCGAAATTTATACCGTAGTTTTGATTTCTAAATACGACATGCTTAATTACCCATGAAGTTATCTGTAGTCTATGATTTGCCTTATTTATAGGATTAATGTGTAAACCTTGAGAACCACCTTGTAAAGTCAAATATGCTAAAGGGTAAGTTACATTAGTTTGTTCTGAATTCAAATTGTCTTGAGCAATTATCAAAGGAAAATCGTCTGTAATTCCAACGATAGCTGTTTTACCTGTACCCTTACCGATAATACCCCTGTTCTTAGTAATTCGAAGCGGTTGTGATATATAGTAAATACCTTCATCTAACTCTGCAACTCCATTAGTATTTATCAAATTCTGTATAAAGGCACTTTGATCTGTTTGTCCCACCCTGTCATTTGCCCAATTTGCTCCAGTAGGGTTTGGCAAGATCGGTAAATTTGGTCTTTTAAAAGGAGTTTTTTTCGTATCAAAGATAAGATTGTTAAGTCGTGCGGCATCTGATCCTGTAACAGCAGACGATACGTCGGAGCCATTAATATCTGATGCTCTTCCATTGTGATGTCCAAAAAAACCCCAAGCATCACCATTTAAACTGGGTCTATCCCTGTTGCCATGAATGTACAACAAATCTGTACCTGCTTGAATTTTTGGTGCATTGTTTGAGCCTATAAAACGCCGTGCAAGAATAGCCTTATCAGCTTCAATATCAAATTCGCCACCCTTCGCTGGGCTACTCCAACCAAAAGAATTAAAAAACTTTAAAGTACCAATATCCCTAAAATACCACGCTGAGTTTGCAGTTCCGCTTCTATTGTTCCAGTGTTCTGCATCAGTACCTACAAGGTTATGATTATCAATGTTTCGGTATTCGCTAGTATTTCCACCAGAATTTAAAAGGTTTCGGCTAATTTCTACGTTCCCATAACTAGGTGTTACATCATTACCTATCATTCTAACGTGGTCATCAGTAGATTGTGCAAATACTCGAATCCAAGTATTATTTCTAAAGAACCCAGAACTAGCACAATCAATATTCACTTTTACACGGTTTAAATCGACAAACTCATTATCTTCCATTTGACAACCGATACATTCAATCTCAGAATAATAAACAGATTTAATAGTACAATTCGTTATTGGTGCTCCTGGCATAAAGCGAATTTCATTACTGGCATTTATATTTTCAATATGTATATTAGTACTACCAGCTACAATGTTAATATCACCGCCAAGAGTCGTGCCGTTTTGTTTAATCCAACCATAAATACGTTGGTTTGAAGTCATGGTTATAGTTCCAGAATTTGTATAATCTCCAGCTTTTAAACGTATTGCACCATGCGTGTTTAATAAACTTTGAAGATTAGCAGATTGTGAGGGATCTACCTCAAAAGCATCAAAATAAGCTATTTCTTGAGGGGTGTTCTCACTACCATTAAAACTCTGTGTAGTAAACTCTACAGAATTACTGTCTGTACTTTCATTATTTGCTTCATCTAAAGCGCGTAATGTTATATTATACAATGTATCCGAAGACAAACCTGTTAGGGTATAACTCGTTACGTTTCCTATTGAATTTACCAATATATTGCCATTGCTGTAAACAGCATAATCGGTTACTTCAATGTTATCCGTAGCCGCTGTCCAACTTAGTTCTGCCGCATTGGATGTAATGTTAGAAACCACTAAATTTAATGGTGCGCTAGGAGCCTCCGTATCAGGAGCGTCTGTTACAAAACTAACATTATTACTGTCGTTAGATTCATTATTAGATGTGTCAATGGCTCTTAACGTTAAATTATAGTTAGTGTTTCCATTTAAACCACTTAAAGTGAATGTGTTTACATTTCCTGTTAAAGTAACAAAAGTATCATTATTATAGATGGCATAATTGGCAATACCAACATTGTCAGTGGCTGCGTTCCAAGTTAAATCAACACTTGTCTCAGTTATATTATTGGCTACGAGATTTAAAGGAGCGTTTGGACTTTCTGTATCCGGAGGATTTGCAGTTGTGAAAATTCCTGTATTACTCGTTGTACTTTCATTATTTTCTGCATCCAGGGCCGTTACTGTAATATTATAATTTGTAGAAGGATTTAATCCCGTTAAAGTGTACGTAAGTACGTTTCCTACAGAATTAACTAGTACAGAGCTGTTATTATAAATTCTATAATCCACTACGGCTACATTATCGGTTGCAGGAGACCATGTTAATAATGCAGTCGTCTCACTAATATTTGTGATAGCTAGATTTAATGGAGCTGTGGGGCTTTCGGTATCTGCTGGAGTTAATGTTGTAAAACTCTGCAAATTACTATTGGCACTTTCGTTATTTTCAATATCTAGAGCCCTAACGGTAATGTTATATTGCGTAGAGGAGTTTAACCCAGTTAAACTAAAACTGGTAACATTACCAGTGTTGGTAACAAAACTATCATTGTTGTATATGGCATAATTTGCAACCGCTACATTATCAGTCGCAGCATCCCAAGATAAATCAATCGTGGTCTCTGTGATATTACTAACCACAAGATTTAAAGGTGCAGTAGGACTTACAGTATCGGCAGGGGTCAACGTTGTAAAACTTTCAATATTACTATTGCTACTCTCATTGTTTTCAGCATCAAATGCTCTAATTGTAATAGCATACAAAGTAGTATGATTCAAACCATTTACCGTATAGCTTAAAACATTACCTACATTGGTCACAAAAACATCATTATTGTAGATAGCGTAACTAACAACACCAATATTATCCGAGGCTGCATCCCAAGTTAAATTTACTGATGTTGTACCAATATTACTTGCCACAAGATTTAGAGGTGCAGTGGGATTTTCAGTATCTGGAGGGGTTAAGGTAGTAAATGTTTCAATATTACTGTTACTACTTTCATTATCCGCCGCATCAAAGGCGCGCACAGTAATAGCGTATAAAGTTGAATGTTCCAGACCTGTTACATTGTAAGTAAGCACGTTGCCTACATTAGCTATAAATACGTCATTGTTATAAATGGCATAATTAACTACGCTGATATTATCTGTTGCAGCGTCCCAATTCAGCGTTACCGAGGTAGTACCAATATTACTTGCTACTAGATTGGTAGGTGCAGAAGGGGCTTCTTGATCTTTGGTTTCATCTAAAGCATAATGATAATTTTGAGCAAAGACAGTACATGAAACCAAACAAAGTAAAAATACTAATGTTTTCATTGTCCTGAAATTATATAGGCGTTAGCTCCTGATTTTCTCAATAATCCAAATCTTACATTGCCACTTTCGCTTACAAATTGTGCAGTACCGTTATTGGTGTAATTAAGTGTAACCCCATTTTCGGCAAGCACAGTAAGTACAGCACCATTATGAGCTTCTATATTAATAGTATCGCCAATTTCCATAGCAGCAAAGTTTGCTGTAATTGTAAAGGTAGCTGTAGTTGTGCAGGCTATGGTATTGTTTACATCGGTCTCAGCTATTGTTCTGTTACTTCCAAAATTAATAACTTCAGCTCTGTATGGAATAGGTGCGAGAGGTGTCGTTATGCTTTCAGCTGTTTTTGCATGTAATGCATAGGGAACACTCAATAACTGACTAATGCCTATTAAAGAAAAATTTGTTCCTCCGTTAACGTCTACTAATGTCTCCACAAAATAGGTGTTTTCGTGCCATGGTATGTTTGAAAAGTTTCCTAAAACACCATTTCCAGTACCTATTTCCAAACTTACTAAACCGTTGGCATTAGTTGAAGCGCTATGGTTTTCTTCAAATACAATGGCACCTGTGGGTGAATCTTGACGAATAATAACTTCAAGACTTACATCAGTATTTATTGCTAATGTATTATCACTATTTCTAATGATAGCCTGGTAGCTCATCTTATCTGGTGTTTGAGAGAATAGGGAGAGCGAACATAATAAAAGTAGGGTAAGGGCAGTGAGCTGTTTCATGACATTATTTTTTGATAATTTTAAAAGTCTTCCAAAGTTTTTCATTAGCGTAAACTTGAAGAATATAAATTGAGATATTGAGTTGCGTTAAATCGATAATAGTTTCTTTGTCTTTTATTGTATTATTGGCAATTAGTTTTCCCTGATAACTATATAATTGATACGAATTTAAATTGTCGTCCAAATCCAAACCATTGGTAGATAATGTTACCACATCTGTTGTTGGATTGGGAAAGATTAACATATCTATTGAAGCCGTATCATAATCATTGGGATTATCTACATCTTCATTATTAGTTCTTGCTAGCTTAATAAAGGCTTGCTGAACGCCTTCACCTATATAACCGGTATTATTATCTGTAAAGGAATAAAAGGTTTGACCTATAGAATAATTTACAGAACCATTGTTGTCTGAAATATCGTTTCCCGTTGCATTAATACTGTATAAAAAATCTATTTGTCCGAAGGTTCTATAATGCAAAAAGAAAAGTATTATAGAAATAAGAATTAAGTAGGTTTTTTTCAAAGCTTTTTTGGGTATAAGTAGGTTATTTTTCTTATGCAATGTTATTCAAAAAAATAAAAAACACGATGAAATATATTTTTTTTTCGACGAAACGCTTTAAAGTCGCTCGATGAATGGCACATTGTACTTTTGTTATTTGAATGCTATTTACGATGTCAATCTAATTTTAGATGTTTTTCAATAGTAATATTTGAAATGCATTAATAATTATTATTGACTTTGAAGAAGTTGGTGACTGTAAAGATAAGCGTTTAAGGGGTAAAAAAAGACGATAAAATACTTGCTGTTAATAACTAACAACAAAATGTTAACAACTATAAGTTATTAACAATGTGCGACTTAATTTGAACTTGATTGGATTTGTAAGTTCTATGGTGAAGTAAAAAGTATTTTAACCACGATAATTAAAAAAACCACTTTCAGGTTAAAACATATTTAGACCTAAAAGTGGTTTTTTGTACTGTTGCCCGTACAAATTTATGAACAATAATAAACTAAACAAGAATACTTAACTCTTTATATACCAATCATAAACCTTTTGAATGCCTTGATCAAGTTCGATATTGTGTTTCCAACCCAATTTATTGAGTTTTGAAGGATCTGTTAACTTTTTCATTGTGCCATCGGGTTTATCTGAGTTGAAGTAAAGTTGTCCATTAAAGCCAATAGTCTCTTTAATCAGTAAAGCGAGATCTTTAATCGAGATATCGACGCCAGTTCCAATGTTAATATGGGTATTTCTAATTTCTTTTGTGTTTTCGGCAATACAATCTTTGAAGTTTCTATTTTCCATTAAAAACACGCAGGCATCAGCCATGTCTTCACTCCACAAAAATTCTCGCATTGGTTTACCTGTTCCCCACACTTCCAAGCGAATAGTAGCAGCATTTTTTTGAATGCCATACTTCCGCAGTATTTGGAGTATTTCTTCGTTGGAAGATGAACCGTTTACGCCTTCAATAGGCATGTTATTTAGATCATTTTTAATACTATTCCAGTCATCAGATTCTAGGGCTTTTCCAAGGTGCATCTTTCTAATCAATGCAGGTAGTACATGTGATTTTTCTAAATCAAAATTATCATTTGGTCCGTAAAGATTAGTCGGCATAACAGATATAAAGTCTGTGCCATATTGAATGTTATAACTTTCACACATTTTTATACCAGCAATTTTTGCGATAGCATATGGTTCATTGGTATATTCTAGAACATCGGTTAAAAGATAGTCCTCTTTCATAGGTTGAGGACACTCTTTTGGGTATATGCAGGTGCTACCCAAAAACATTAGCTTTTTAACCCCGTTTTTATAACTTTGATGAATTACATTATTCTGGATACACAAATTTTCATAAATAAAGTCAGCGCGATAGACATTATTTGCAACAATACCACCAACTTTTGCGGCCGCAAGAAATACATATTCGGGCTTTTCTTCCTCAAAAAAATTGGCAACCGCCACAGCGTCCACAAGATCTAGCTCTTTGTGCGTCCTTGTAAGAAAGTTTGAATAACCCTTAGCTTTCAGATTTTTAAGAATAGCACTACCTACCAGACCTCTATGTCCAGCAATATAAATTTTAGAATCTTTATTCATGATTTGATTTGGCTTTCAAAGAAGTTTTTAATTCAGCGAATGGAAAATAAGGTTTATTCAATTTGCTTCAAAATTTGATGCCCTGCTTTAAGTAAATCAACATCTTTCTTCATTAATTTAACGTCAGATGCCATCATATCCTTAACTAAGCCTTCTAAGTCATATTCTGGTACCCATCCCAATTTTTCTTTTGCTTTGGTGGGATCACCAATTAATAAATCAACTTCAGTAGGTCGGAAGTACGTAGGATCTATAGATAATACCTCTTTACCAATTTCTAATTGAAATTCTTCTTTGTTGCAAGCTTTTACATATGCCTTTTCATTAACACCTTCTCCTTCAAAATCAAGCTCTATACCTACCTCTTTAAAGGCCATACGAACAAAATCTCTTACAGTTGTAGTAACACCCGTGGCAATAACCCAATCTTCCGCTTTATCAGCTTGTAAAATCATCCACATCATTCGTACATAGTCCTTTGCATGACCCCAGTCTCTTTTTGCCTCTAGATTACCTAAGTATACCTTTTCTTGAAGGCCCAGGGCTATTTTAGCGACGGCACGCGTAATTTTACGAGTTACAAATGTTTCACCTCGTCTTGGACTTTCGTGGTTAAATAGTAAGCCATTGCAGGCAAACAGACCATATGCTTCCCTATAATTGACGGTAATCCAGTAAGAGTAAAGCTTCGCCACAGCATATGGTGACCTTGGGTAAAATGGCGTCTTTTCTGTCTGAGGGATTTCTTGAACTTTTCCAAAAAGCTCTGAGGTAGACGCTTGATAAAATCTTGTTTTGTCTTTGAAACCAAGATACCTAACGGCTTCCAACAAGCGAAGTGTACCTAGCGCATCTACATCCGCCGTATATTCTGGGCTATCAAAACTTACAGCTACATGAGATTGGGCAGCTAAATTGTAAATTTCGTCTGGTTCGACGCTTTTTACTATCCTTGTTAAATTAGAACTATCTGTTAAGTCCCCATGATGCAAAAATAATTTTTTATCAAGTATCTCTTGATTGTTATATAAATGGTCAATTCTTTTGGTGTTAAAAGAAGACGAGCGCCTTATTATACCATGAACTTCGTAATTTTTTTCCAGAAGAAGTTCGCAAAGATAAGACCCGTCTTGCCCAGTTATACCGGTGATTAGCGCTTTTTTCACTGAAATGCTCACTCTTTTGAAAAAAAATTGCTGAAGAAAATTTAAAAATTAAAATTTTATTTTATTTTATTTAAAAACCAAGCTGGGTTTTTAAAAGTTCATTCTGAGTGCAAAAATTAACTGTTACCTAAAATTTTTTCAAGCTACAAAACAAAATTGCCTCTAATTTAAATCCTAGTGATATTTAAATTAAAAGACTAACGGCCACGTGAATTTAAAAAGCCCTCGGCACCTGTTTTCACAAAATTCCCGGTATTCAG
>JBMHCT010000023.1:0-2781 GCA_049889775.1 Jejuia sp. | reverse complement strand
AAACGCTACGAGGAATCCTTTGTAGAAAATAATAGCGGTTTGATTCAAGAACTTACAGGCGCAGGTTCTGTATTTAATATATCGCAAACACCTTTAGACAAAAGAGCAGGATTAGGGACTTAAAAAAAACTCCCTGAACTTGATGAATAGGATATGCCGATGATATAAAAAGAAAAACCCTCCACTTGGGAGGGATAAATTTTTTATTGTTGAGTATGAGTAATTACTTCGAATATAGGCTGATTTCTGAACCCCTCTGGCAAATATTCAGACATTTTGGATTTATTGGCAATATTACTTGGTAAAGAGAATCCAATTCTGTAATTCATAAGACTTTCTAAACTATCAAACATATCCCAACTAACAACTGTAGACCAATTCGCACTTAATGGTTCTAGCTTTCTGCCAACTCCCCAATTAACCATTCCCATTTTTGACATATTAGATTTAAAATAATTATTCCACAATGTTTTGTTTTCTGAAATAAATCCACTTAGGTTGTCTGGTCTTGCGAAATTAAATTGAATATGAGAACCAACACTATTTGCTATTTGTACTTCATTAATAAAAATATGTCTATGACTAATTTTCCAAGTATATGATTTTTGAAGTGCAGCTACCATATCTTGCTCTTCTTTAGATAAAACGTTAGGTGCATTTGTCCACCAATTATTAGCATCACTTAATGTTGCTTTAATATCCTTATTGGTCTGAACAAATAAATAATTTATTCTATTTTCATTACTGTCATAATCTAAATTTAAACGCCTTAAAAATGCCCAAAACATTATGTCGCCATTGTTTGTAGCTTCTTGAGCTACCTTTTTCATATAAATTGATTGAACTTTTTCAAAAGCTTCAACATCACCTTCTACTCTTAAGAAATGCATTGAAAATATTGAATTTTGCTGTGCCGAAGCCATCGCAAAAGAAAGAATCAATATACCTGTAAAGATTTTTTTCATTTTAAATTGATTTTATGGTTATTAATTAAACTAATATACAAATTACTGCCTGAACTTAATGAAGATGATATGACTGGGGTTTAAGGACAAGTCCCCCAGACAGGTTTTTTAAAGTTTGCTAGGGAAGAAGTTGCAAACCCAGCAGGTTCAGATGTAATATTTGTAACACACCATCCTGAAAGGTCTTGATTGAATGCTTCAGCAGCCCAAAACATTCGTTCCATACTAGTCACTTTAGAAGTATCCCAATTACCAATATATTGATTAAATGCTGTTGCATTTTCAAATATACTATTCATTGTAGTAACATTTGAAGTATCCCAAAAATTAATGTCAGAGTTAAACGATGAATTATCTTTAAATAGTCCGCTCATATCATTTACAAATGTTGTACATAGGTTAACATTAGCGTTTGCTATTTGAGCATCAATAGTTGAATCATCGACAACAGTATAGCTTACTCCATTAAGTTCATATTCATTCCCAACTAAAGCAAAATCATAAGCTTTTATTGTAATTCCATTAGAGTCTAAATAAATAGGATATATGGGCTCTGTTGGTGTAGTTAGAGTTTCTTCATCTGGAGAACAAGACACGGTTGACGAAATTAAAATAACTACTAGTACTGTAAATAAATTTTTCATTTTATGTTTTAGTTATTTCTTTCAAGGTATGTTTTTGAAATCTATAAACCTAATACCTCAGTTCCAGAGGCATACATTTTACGTTAAATCAATCAAATCACTATTAAACAACCTCAACCTAACGTAAGATGATACAGATAAACCAAACTTATCTGCATCCCACTTTAAAACTTCATTCTGACCTTTCTCTAATCTTATTAATATCTGTTCTGGATATTTTATCATAATCTTATTTAACCACTTTATATTGTTCGCTACGGGTCTTTAAGCCCTTCGCTCACTACTAATCTTCCTACTAAACTATATGCTTCTTCTTAAGATTCTGAGCTTAACAGACATAGGTAGCCCTAAGGCACCAGTCTGTTAATATATGCTTACTCCTTTGAGTTCTTCGCATTTCAGACAGCGAGCTTTACATAGTTAACTCACCTCAGCATTCCACTTGTCTATGCAAGTACAGAGCTTCGTTGCCTTTAGGTTGAAGTGGTAGTATCTCTGCTTCCCATTCTCCTACCTTTTAATGTTTAGCCCGAACCGAGTTTCCAGACGCATAAAGCTAAACAGTTTATATATTATATAACTTTATTAGCTATAAAGTGTTCAGGCCAGTATATACAAGGAGTTGAGGTTTTATAAAAGCATTTAAACGTCAAATAATAGTTGTACCCTCCCCAAGAATCGAACTTGGATCTAAAGTTTAGGAAACTCTTGTTCTATCCGTTGAACTAGGAGGGCAATCGGTCTACTAAATAGTCCACTGTATAAATAAAAAACACCTACATATTGAGTGTAAGTGTTTGACTATCAATGTGGAGAAGATGGGACTCGAACCCACGACCTCTTGACTGCCAGTCAAGCGCTCTAGCCAGCTGAGCTACATCCCCAAAATTTTGTTGCTAAACTAAGCATTTTTTTAATGTGGTTAATCCCTTTGTTTATGGGGATTTCTAGCTCTTGCCAGTCAAGCATCCTCCTAAAAAAGCAACAATCTGCTACTGAACATTTTACAATTAAATATACGAAAATCAGCTGTTTTTGGCACGTATTTGGCACGCTTTTTTAGTCGAATTTCATTCGAAACTTCGTTTCTCATAGCCATATTTTATTGGACTCTGAGGGGATAGTGCCTTAACGAAATAATCTATCTAAAGTCTATTCTTGGCATTTTTTCC
>JBMHCT010000022.1:0-46190 GCA_049889775.1 Jejuia sp. | reverse complement strand
GGTCTTTTTTTTGCGTTCATTGGTGTGATCCCCCCAGGCTTATTGAATATGACGGCGGCAAAAATTAGCCTGAAGGAAGGACACGCAAGGGGTATTGTATTTTCTATTGGGGTTTGTATAATTGTATTTGCACAAACCTATGTTGCAGCTATTTTTGCGCGTTATTTAAGCATGCATCCCGAGGTAATTGGAATTCTTAGAAGTGTTGCCTTGGTTATTTTTGTCCTCATCACTATTTACTTTCTTTTCATAGCTAAGGCTAAATCTAACACTCAAATTAAACCTAAGGTTAAAAGTAAGCATAGTCGGTTTTTTCAAGGTATGTTAATGTCCGCTATCAATGTATTTCCTATTCCATATCAGGCTTATATAACAATAACTTTAGCGTCAATTAATTTGTTGAGTTTTGAATTAACTAGTATCATGTCATATGTTGCTGGTGCAGGCATGGGTACATTTGTAATGCTTTATGTATACATCTTCTTTTTCGATAAAATAAGGGGTAAAGCATTTACATCGCAAAAAAATATGAACTTCATAATAGGAGGGATAACAGGTATAATTTCTATAGTAACATTAATCAACATTATTCAAGATTTTTAGTGTGAAACCCGAAACCTTAAATTTTTTTGATAAAGTGTATGAAGTAGCACGATTGATTCCATACGGTAGAGTGACGAGTTATGGTGCCATTGCAAAGTATTTAGGTGCTGCAAGAAGTGCAAGAATGGTGGGTTATGCAATGAATGGTTCAGGAGGAAAAGATGTGCCTGCGCATCGTGTAGTTAATAGAAAAGGCTTGTTAACAGGGAAACATCATTTTGATGGAACAAATTTAATGCAACAGCTATTGGAAAGTGAGGGTATTGAAGTAGTGGAAAATCAAATCCAAAATTTTGACACGGTATTTTGGGATCCTGGGAAGGAGTTATGATGTCTAGAAACAGAAAAACCGCTTAATAAGTAATTTTTAAGCGGCTTTAAAATTCTAAAGTTATCTTTAAATTATATTCTGGTAAACTCTAATCTAAGGTTCATATCAAAATCATAATCAATTCCTAAATCTGTGATCTGATCAGAAACACTAGTCGTTAGTATTAAAGATGTAATAGTCAATTCTTCAATAATATAATCAGGGTTAGCATCAATATCTTCATCTAAAACTTGAGCATTAGTTTCAAACGAGCCAAAATCACCTGTAAATGAAAGTACATTGCCATTCCTAGTCCAGTTCGCTTCAGAATCAATGTTACTAATTGTAGTGGTTTCGGTATCACTAAATCCGTTTATAGATGTCATTATCTCATAATCAAAACTCCCATTTTCAGTGATTGCCTTATTTGGGTTTTCAGAAAAAGTAAGAATGTAATCTATATTTAAAGCTTTTCCGGTAAAGGTTGTCGTAAAGTTTGTTCCTTGTATTGTTGCAGATGTGTTTCCATTGCTGGTGTAGCCAATTAGTTCCCAATCTCCAATCAAATCTCCTGAAGTATCTAGAGGTTCATTGTTATTTTCATCACAGCTAAAAACAGCTATTGATATCATAAATAATAAAACTACTTGCTTTAATGTTTTGCTTAGCATAATCAAAAGTTTAGGTTAATAGTTTTCAAGATGCACAATCTTGATTTGAGATATAAAGGTAAAATGATTCTATTAAATTGAAAGATTTCTCTGAAGTTTTACGAATAATCATTTTTGTAGTTCTTAAATTAATGTAATTCATAAAAATCCATTAAAATAACTTGGTTTGCGTTAGAATTAGGAAGGATTTTAAAATTAGATATCATAATAAAACCCAATAACCACATAATAAAAACTTCTAACATTCGTCATAGGTCATCTCCCTTTATTACATATCTTTGCATTTAGAATGATTCTTAATAAAAGAAATGAAACTCAATAAACAAGATATATTAAAAGCTTTAGAAACCATTACTGTGCCTGGTGAAGGCCAAAATATGGTGGAAAGTGGTGCTGTTAAAAACGTAGTTACTTTTGCGGATGAGGTTATAGTAGACATTACCATTAAAAATCCTAGCTTACAGGCAAAAAAGCGGACAGAGGTAGATATTTTAAAAACTATCCATGACAAGGTTTACGAAAAAGCAAAAATCACTGTAAATGTAAAAGTAGATGCTCCTGCAAAACCCAAAAGCAATGTGATAAAAGGAAAGCCAATTCCGGGTATTCAAAATATTGTGGCGGTAGCATCTGGAAAAGGTGGTGTGGGTAAATCTACAATTACGGCAAATTTGGCGGTAACACTTTCAAAGATGGGTTTTAAAGTTGGTATTCTAGACGCTGATATTTACGGGCCTTCCGTTCCAATAATGTTTGATGTAGAGGACGAAAAACCTTTAGCTGTAAATGTTGAGGGAATATCGAAAATGAAACCTATTGAAAATTATGGTGTTAAGGTATTATCTATAGGGTTTTTTACCCAGCCAAATCAGGCTGTAGTTTGGAGAGGGCCTATGGCGGCGAAAGCCTTAAACCAAATGATTTTTGATGCACACTGGGGAGAATTAGATTTTTTACTTTTAGATTTACCACCAGGAACTGGAGATATTCACTTAAGTATCATGCAATCCTTACCTATTACTGGAGCAGTAGTAGTTAGTACACCGCAAAATGTAGCGTTAGCAGATGCAAAAAAAGGAGTCGCTATGTTTCAACAAGACAGTATACAAGTACCCGTTTTAGGTATTATTGAAAATATGGCGTACTTTACACCTGCCGAATTACCAGATAATAAATATTATATCTTTGGAAAAGAAGGAGCGAAGCATCTAGCAGAAGATTTGAGTGTACCATTTTTAGGAGAAATACCTCTTGTTCAGAGTATAAGAGAAGCTGGTGATGTTGGTAGACCTGCTGCTTTACAAACTGCAACACCATTAGAGAAGGCTTTTGAGACGTTAACGCAAAATGTAGTACAAGAAGTTGTAAGGAGAAATGAAAGTTTACCACCAACTGAGGCAATAAAAATCACCACAATGGCTGGATGTTCAGCGGTTAAAAAATAAGACATGACAACAGAAGAAGTAAAATCAAACGTTGAAAAAGCACTTGATGAAATTCGTCCTTTTCTACAAAGTGATGGTGGAGATATATCATTACTATCTATCGAGAACGATGATACTTTGGTAAAGGTACAATTGCAAGGAGCTTGTGTGGGATGTAGTGTCAACCAAATGACATTAAAATCTGGTGTAGAAATGACCATCAAAAAGTATGCACCTCAGATAGAGGAGGTCATCAATATTGAAGTTTAGCTATACAACGCTATAAATGTTGTGATAATGCATGCTTATTAGTATAGAAGTCATTTAAAAAGCGTACATATTTTATAAATTTCATATTTCTTTTTAAATCCTATTAAATTAGTAGGATATCATCGTCGTAAATCCATTTTCTTCAATTAAATTTGCGGCACGAAATGTGATTCAGTCTCAAAATAAATAGTTTCTAATGCAAGATGTCAATATAAAAATAACAGATAGAGATGGTGTAACGCATGATATTGTTGCCCCAACTGATATGGCAATGAATTTAATGGAGGTTGTTCGTTCTTATGAACTGGCTCCCGAAGGTACAATTGGGGTTTGTGGCGGAATGGCTATGTGTGCTTCTTGTCAATGTTATGTTTTAAGTGAAACCGAACTTCCTGAAATGAGTGATGATGAGGAAGCAATGTTATCTGAAGCATTTGATGTTCAGGACAATTCGCGCTTAGGTTGTCAAATTCAAATTACTCCTGAAATGGAAGGGCTTGAAGTAGAGCTGGCTCCAGAAAGTTAATTTTTATTTATTCTAAATAAAATTTATATTTGTACGATGGATTTAGGAACAGATATATTAAATACTTACCAATTAAAACAGACTACGTTTTGTAAGTATTTATTGGTTACGCCAAATAAAGAAATTCAGCTAACTTTTCCACAAATGCTGGAATTTCGTCGAAAAATAAATCAGCTCACTACCTTTAAAGCGCTTAATCGTATTGTTAACTCAGATAATTTCGTGTTATTATTTTTAGCAGATAAGCAACATCTCATTTACTTGGATATCCCTCAGTTGCTTCACCTTAAAGATGAGATTTCTCTTATTTTTAATGTTCCTCAAAGGATCTATGTGTAAAAACTATCTTTATTTAGACTCTTTATAAATTTTTCTTATACTAGTTTCTTTTTAGCTTTTGTCGTAATTTTGTGAAAAACAAGGAAAGTTATGAATATTACAGCTATAAGAAAACAAATGTCTATTCATCCAGATGTGATGGATTTATTAAATAAACAAGTGGCTATGGAAATGAAAGCCTCGGCTTCTTACTTGGCTATGGCCTCTTGGTGCGATCAACGTGAATTGTTAAATAGTAAGGCGTTCTTCTATAAACAAGCGGAGGAAGAACGAGAACATGCTATGAAAATTTTCACTTTCATAAATGATAACGGAGGAGCAGCGCTATCCCCAGAAGTTACTAATGTAAATAATGATTTTGAAAGTTTAAGAAATGTTTATGAAACTGGGTTGGAACATGAAATTGCTGTTTCAGAGTCTATATTTAATATTTTCAGATCTGCTAGAAAAGAAGGGGATTTAATCACTGAAGTATTTTTACAATGGTTTATCACCGAGCAGTCTGAGGAAGAGGATACCTTTAGAAGCATTATTGATGTATTTGATTTAATGGAAGGTATGCCACTTAAAATGATAGATGAAAGATTGCCTAAAGAGTAGGTCTTATATACCTTAAAAACTAAAGCGTTTTTGAATTTTCAAAAACGCTTTTTTGTTTTAATCATTTAAAAAGAAGAATTTTAGTTATCCCAATGTTCGTCAACCACTTTTTTAATATGTGGATGTTTTGAGTCATCTTCCAAAACCTCCTGACGTAAAGTCTTTAATCGTGTTTTAAGATCTGAAATAATTGTCGCATATTTTTCTTGACCATAACGATTATCCATTTCTTCGGGGTCGTTTTTTAAATCATAAAACTCCCAAGCAGGTGGAGTTTTAAAATTGGATACGGACTCTGGGTTATCTGCCCATAATTGCTCATCAGTATTTCTATTAATATCATAATCTAATCCGTAGAAGAAAATGAGTTTGTAATCTTTAGTCCTTACCCCAAAATGCGCAGGATTATTATGTTGATGCGCCATATGCATCCAGTAACGATAATAACTGTCTTTTCTAGTTTCTACAGAAACTTCTGAGGATGATAAAATAGATTTAAAACTCTTGCCCTGCATATAATTTGGTATTTTACCACCTGCAAGTTCTATTAATGTTGGAGCAACATCGGTATTATTAATTACTGCATCTGTTTTTGATGCAGGTTTAATAAGTTTTGGGTATTTGACTATAAACGGAATTCTAAGTGATTCTTCATACATCCAGCGTTTATCAACATAATCGTGTTCTCCTAACATAAATCCTTGGTCACTTGTATAAACTATAACCGTATTTTCCATAAGTCCTTCCGCCTCCAAATAGTCTAACAAACGTTTAATGTTATCATCAACGCCCTTTACGCATCTTAGATAACGTTTTACGTAATCTTGGTAAACCATGCGCTTATATTGCGGGTCTGGAACACTTTGGTCAAACTCTAAAAACTTCCCTTTATTTCGTATCACATTTCTATGACCTACCGAAGAGCCAATAATGTGAACAAGAGAATCATTCTTACCACGTGTACCTTCTGAACCATTATTGGCATTATACCATAAACTTGCAGGTTCAGGGAGCTCTGTGTCGGCAAGATAATTTTTATAACGTGGTGCATATTTAAACTTGTCGTGAGGAGCCTTAAAATGATGCATTAAAAAGAAAGGTTTTGATTTATCCCTTTTATTTTTTAACCACTCTAAGCTTATGTCTGTTATAACATCAGAACTATGGCCTTTGTATGTGGTTGTTTTAACCGTTCGCGTTAGGTCTTGGGCAAACTTAATTTCTTTCTTTTCCTTTCCTACTCTACTGTAAAGTGTTGGGTTGTAATAATCTCCCTGTAATGGAAGTACGTTATAATAATCAAAAGCTTCAGGAGCATATTTCAAATGCCATTTTCCTACAACAGCGGTCTCATATCCAAGCTTATTCATTTCATGTGCTAAAAATTGATTTTTAGGTTTTAATTTACCTTCTAAATCAAAAACACCATTTACGTGTCCATGTTGCCCTGTCATTATTGTGGCACGTGCAGGTGTACAGATAGAATTTGTGCAAAAAGCATTTTCAAACAACATTCCGTCCTGGGCTAGTTTATCTATAGTAGGCGTGGGATTCAGTCTAGAAAAACGCATACCATAAGCACCAACTGCTTGGGAGGCGTGGTCATCCGTCATTATAAAAATCACATTGGGTTTTTCGCTCTGAGCAAGCATTACACTATGGAAGAAAATAAAAAATAACTTGATAATCGAACTAGTATAGAATTTCATAGTTGTCTATTTTAGAATTTTGAACACCCATGCATAATCTAAATCAACATCCTTTGGTAGTTTAATGGTTATACCTTCTGATGATTGTTCAAATTGAACCACACCATTAAACCCTAAAAGTTCAATTGATTTGATACTGATTTTAGAATCTGTTAAGTGGTGGATGTGAATATCCTTTGTAGGTACTTTTAAAACAGTTGCATATAAAGCATCATTATTTGTTGTAAAACGAATATCTTGTTCAGTAAATCCTTTGTTTTTTCCTTCAGAAAGATGTCCTGTTTTTGTCTTAGTAGGTCCTTCTCCATAAATTTCATAGTACTTAGAACCATAAACAGCTTCTCCATTTATTTTTAACCAATTTCCAATATCTAGTAGAGTTTTCTTTTGATCATCTGGAATAATACCGTCTTTTCTGGGGCCAATATTTAGTAATAAACAGCCATTTTTACTAATAATATCCACAAGATCTGCTACCAAATTTTCTGCAGATTTCGGTATCCAGTTTTTAGTGTAGTACCAAGAGTTTTTGCCAATAGAAGTATCTGTTTGCCAATATTCGGTACGAAGCGAATCCATTTTACTACGTTCTAAATCTAGCATATGTGTTCCAGGTTTATAAGACTCATAGCGTAAATTCTTAGTTTGTAGCACTACTTCTTTATCTCTTTTCAAACCAGAGTTGTAGTAGTAGGTAGCTAATTTTTTATGATATGGTGCAAACTCAGGACGATCTAAATAAAAATCGAACCATAAAATATCGGGTTGGTATTTATCGATGATTTCTTTAGTCCTAGGCCACCAAGTATTTGCTAACCATTCTTCACTTGCAGGAGAATAAGGCTCATGTTGCGGCGCATATAGGTCTGCATATTGTGGGTCTCCCGTATCAAAGCGGTCTTTCTGTGTATAGAAATTCCAATTGAACGCTAAGTGTGAACTTACACCACAAATTAAACCTGATTTTTTAATCTCATCTGTTAATTCTTTTAAAACATCTTTTTTAGGGCCCATAGCGACAGCATTATAAGGTGTGATAGAAGATTCGTACAAAGCAAAACCATCATGATGCTCTGCCACAGGAATTACATATTGCGCTCCTGCTTCTTTAAATAAATTTACCCAAGATTTTGCATCAAAATTCTCCATGGTCCATAAAGGAATTAGGTCTTTAAATCCAAAAGTTTTTGGGTCTCCAAAATGTTTTTTATGAAAAACTGAAGCACGATGAGGAATATCGTTTTTCTTTTCACCAGTAACATGGTCTACATGTCCTTCGTCCAAATACATCCAACGCGAATACCAATCTGTATGCATTTCTGGAACTGAGTTAGGCCCCCAATGAATAAAAATTCCAAATTTGGCATCCTTCATCCATTGTGGAATTTCATAATTATTTAAGCTTTCCCAATTTTCTTCAAACTTAAAAGCAGGTACTTCTTGTTGCTTTTCTTCTTCTTTAGTTTTACAGTTGAAACAAACTATTACGATAAGTAGTAGTAAAATAATGTTTTTATTCATTTTAGTTTAGTTTTTCTAGAATAGTTAAAGTTTTATCATATCCTGCCATTTCTCTTGAATGGAACTTTCTGGGTCTGTTTTTTGAAATTTTGCCACATAAGCTTGCCATTCTTCTTCTCGCGGTAGCTTTTGCCATTTAGGACCAACTTCATCCAAATCGAAATCGGGTATGGTATCCATTATCAACATCACTTGTGTGTTATGTATATAGATCTCCATGTCCTTTACACCTACAGATTTCATATTAGCCGTTATTTCTGGCCATGCCATTCCCATGGCATGTACTCGTTTATATTCATCGATAAGTTCGGGCTCCAACAACAGTGTCCAAACAAAACGTTTGGATGGTTCAACAGAGTTTTTTAACTGACCTTCATTCGGAGCGTAAATTGCTTTTTGATCCAATTTGTAAATGCGCTCTAAAGCTTCTAGTTGTGATAGTAATGTGTTAAAACCTTCAAAAATTCGCTGATTTTTTATGACATTGATTAGCTTTTCAGAATTCAAGGATTTATCTGCATCAATAACAATGAAGCGGTCATTATCTTTTTGGTAGACATTTAAGTCGTGAATACCAACTTCCGATTGTAGATTTTGAAACACTTCAGAAGTAAATATATCAGAAAGCTTGTCGCTTTTGGAATTTAAAAAATAGGTAAATCTTCTATACGTATTAACCAACATTTTTGATTAGGCTTTAATATTCACTTTATACCCCTTCACAGCAAAAAATAATAGATACACATAACAAATCAATGGGATGATGAAAGAGTATTTAATCCCAATGGTATCCGAAATATAACCCATCAACGGTGGGACGATAGCACCACCAACAATTCCTAATAAAAAAACAGAAGACCCCGTTTTTGTGTATTCTTTTAAGTCTTTCATACTCAAGCTGAATATGATAGGGTAAATGATAGAGGTGAAGAAACCAACAATAGACAAACAAGTTAATGAAAAATACCCATCGGTTACAATGGCCAATGTTACTAAGGCAAATGCACTGATGCTACAAAAGGCCAGTACATGTTGTGGTTTGAACTTTTTTAGAATAAAAACACCCAAAAATCTACCGATAAGTACTAAAGCCATAAATGCCGTAATGTATTGTGCTGATTTTTGTTCTGTAAGCTCTGGAAGATTAAACCATTTGGCATAACGAATAATAAAACTTACAATACCAACTTCAGCACCAACATAGAAAAATTCTGCACCCACACCGTAAAGTGTATGTTTGTATTTTAAAATATCTATTAAAGGCTTTTTGCCACTACCTTGCTCGTCTTCAATAGCTGGTAGTTTTGTAAATACCACTATTAGAGCGATAACCAATAAAATGACTCCTAGAATGATGTATGGTGGTTTTACCAAATCTGCTTCACTAGACAAAAAGGTTTCCAATTCAACGGCAGAAAACGCATCAATTGTGGATTGAGCCACGTCTTCTTCATGTAAAAGCAATAGTGCTGCCAATGAAGGTGCAATGGTTGCACCCAATGAGCCAATCATTGCTGCCAAACTCAAACGGCTCGAAGCACCTTCTGGATCTCCTAGTTTTGTAACATAAGGTGATGCAGTTACTTCTAATACAGCAAATCCTGCAGCCATTACAAAAAGGGCTAATAAGAAAAGTGAATATACTCTTGTCTCTGCCGCCGGATAGAATAACAGCGCACCAACGGCGGCAATAAGTAAACCTGTAATGATGCCGTTTTTATAGCCTTTTTTCTGAATGTACCATCCAGCAGGTAAGGCGATTACAAAATATGCGCCAAAAAAGGCCGACTGTACTAAAGAAGATTGAAAATCAGTTAATTGGCATGCTCTTTTGAGATATGGAATCAAGACATCGTTAATGTTTCTGCTTAAATTCCAAAAAAACATCAATGCCATAACGATAATTAGTGGCACTAAAAATTTTGAATAATTTTCTTTTTTTGATTCCATTTAGTCTTGTTTAGTTGGTTATAATTCTATTCTTTAGAATTCTGTCAATTCGAGTGGATTTTACGACTGTAAGAAGTAAAATTTGTATCGAGAATCAAGATTTTTTCTTTTATCAATTCTCGTTACAATTTTGAGCTTCGCTCGGTATCATCAATTAAAATATATTTTAATTTCGATAATCTCAAAATTACTCGACCTGACAGGTCACTTTTCTTTTAAATTAAGATTACATAGATTTATCAATTATAATTCTATAATGGCTTTTATTAAATCTCTCTTTTCGTAAAGTTTTTCAAATTCCGTTGGTATATCGTCAAACTTCATTCTATGCGTGATAAACGATGTGGCATCTATTTTACCCTCCTCAATAAGTTTGATGATTCTTCCAAAATCTTCACCTAAAGCAGCTCTACTAGCTTTTAATGTCAACTCTTTTTTATGAAAAGACGGGTCGTGAAATACTACATCCCCCATAAAAAGGCCAATAAAGACAATGGTGCCACCAGCAGCTGTATACTTGAAGGTGTTCATCATAGATTTCGGATTACCGGTGGCGTCCAAAATTACCGTGGGTAAATCTCCATTTAGAAGTGAATTTAATTCAGCTTCAACATCACCTAAGGCATTAATGGTATCTTTTACTTTGGTGATTTCCTGACACTGTTTCAATTTGGCATCGTCAATATCCATGGCAATAACCCGGGCACCTTTTAATTGAGCAAATTGAATGGTGCCCAAACCTATGGGGCCAACACCAATGATCAATACAATGTCGTCTTCTTTAATTTCTGCTCTATCAACGGCATGACAACCAATGGCTAAGGGCTCAATCATTGCTAATTGGTCGTCTGATAACGAGGTTGTCGTGTGTAGAAACTTAGCAGGATATACAAAATACTCTTGCATACCGCCATCGACATGAACTCCTAAAACCTGCAAATGCTCACCACAATTGGTTTTGCCCCGACGGACTGCTTGACCAATAATATCATTATAATAAGGTTCAACGGAGCATTTATCTCCAACGGAAACATTGGTAACGTCATCTGCAATAGCAATCACTTCAACGGCCAATTCATGCCCTAAAATTCGGGGATAGTTAAAAAAGGGTTGTTGCCCTTTGAAGGCGTGTAAATCTGTGCCGCAAACACCAATCTTTTTAACTTTTAGCAATGCTTCGCCATTGGACAAAGCCGAACTTGGTTTTTCTGCTTCAAAGGTTTCCCATTCTCCAGGTTGTTTTAGTCTGACTACTTTCATGTTATTCAGTTAAAATACAAGTGGTTACTTCATTAAATAGGCCTTCGGGTAATTTACCTGCTTTCCAGTCATCAATTGTGCTTTTGATTTGAGCTGGGGTTCTTGCGCCCATAACTACTCTATCGGCTTCTTCAATTGAAAATAAGTAACGTTGCGCTAATGTTGGCAAAGACATATTGTTTTTATCCGCTACTTCTTTCACTCGAATTGCATTTTCCAAATCTAATTGTGTTATCCACTCACCATCTACACCTTCTTTTTTGTATTGCTCAAAACGATTACCTAATAGTGAAAAATGTAAAGCAGAAGCTGCATAATAAGTAATTCCTTCTTTTTTATAGGATTGAATTTCGCCATTGAAAGCTGATAAATTACAAGCATCCATATGTAAAAAACCTGAAACCACATCAAAATTTTCTTTAGTAACATAGGGTTTAAATGCCTCTGATGGATTACCACCAACGCCTATTGAGTTTACTAAACCTTCTTCTTTAAATCCTTTTAAAGTATACAAGATTTCATCAATGTTTTCTAAAGGTACTAATTGAGGTTCATGCAAAAACAATAAATCTATTTTGTCCAAACCTAAGGTTACAAGACTATTGTCCAAACTGCGTTTCATACCTTCTGTACTATAATCCAGTTTGGTTTCAAAAGCATCTTTTCCTTTTAAACGTCCTATTTTAGTGCTTACAAAAGGTTTTTTGCCTTTCCATTCTCTTAGGGCCATCCCAACGTAATATTCGGCATTGGCATAGGAAGGCGCGGTATCTAAAGCTGAAATGCCATTTTCAAAAGCATATAAAAGGGCATCAATAGAATCTCTTTGGTCCACTGCTCCCCAAACGCCACCTAATCCAGAGGTACCGTAAACCAATCTGGTTTCGTTGTTAAATGCTGGGCTTTTGGTGTAGTCCTCAGTAATATAAGTTGGTTTCATAAATATTTTTTCTAAAAATTAATGGTTGCACCACCATCAACAGGCAGAATTACTCCTGTAATGTATTTTGCGCCTTCGGAACTTAAAAATACAGCCGCATTTCCGATGTCTTCAGTAGTTCCAAAATGATCCATTGCTATTCTATTGGTTATTTGTAGTTTACGTTCTTGATCTTTATTTACAGCATTTAAGAACATATTAGAAGTTATCCATCCAGGAGCAATTGCATTAACTCTAACATTGTCTTTTGCATATTCGGTAGTTAAACTATTTACCAAGCCTGTTAATGCGGTTTTTGATGCGCTGTACGCAATTACTCTATCCACGCCAAATAAACCCGCCATAGAACCAATCATAATGATGCTGCCTTTTTTGCGCTGTAACATAAACTTTGCACATTCACGGGTTAAGGTAAAAACACTTAATAAATTGGTTTGAATTACACGTTCAAAATCATCATCAGACGTATCTTGCGCCCAAGCTTTGTGATGAATTCCTGCATTATTAACCAAAATATCTATTGCTCCTTCATTAGTTTCGATATCTTCAACCAAACTTGGAATTTCTTTCTTTTTCGTAATATCATTTACCTTGTAAGTGGCATTCTCACCTAATTCTGCAACAGCTTTTTGTAGCACAGTTTCTCTACGACCAGTAATTACAACTTTTGCACCAGCCTCAATCAATGCTTTAGAAATTCCTAAACCAATTCCTGTTCCTCCTCCTGTAACTAGAGCTCTTTTATTTTCTAGTGAAAAAACTTCTAAACTCATGATTAGAATTTGATTTCAGTTAATGTATCATCAATAAAATTGAACCCCCAACCAGGTAAATTATGAGGTTTTGCATAACCATCTTGAATTACCATTGGATTATCAATTAGTGGATCTACCCAGTCAAAAGATTCTGCTCCTACTCCATTTGGAATGGTACACAATAAAGGCACATCATAATCCTTGTAATAATGCGGTAAAACAGGTAAGTTAAAACTATGCGCTAATGCAGCACTTTCTCTCCATTTCTCAACACCACCTATTCTTAAGATGTCTGGTTGCCAAATGTCTAAAGCATTTCTTGTTACCAACTCTCTTAAAGGTAATGTATCGTATTCACGCTCACCCATAGCCAATGAAATACCTGCTTGATTTTTTAAAATTTCAAAAGCTTGGAAATTTTGATGATTTACTGGTTCTTCAAACCAATTGATATTTAATTCTTTAGCTGCTCTCGATAATTTCATTGCAGATGGTAAGTCCATTCCTTGATTGGCATCCATCATAATATCTACCTTGTTTCCAACAGCTTCACGCACTAAGCGCAAACGCTCCACGTCGGTACTGACTTTTGGAGAGCCTACCTTAATTTTTACGGCTTTAAATCCACGATTGGCATAACCGGTAACTTCTTCAATCAATTCATCTATAGAGTAAGAAATCCATCCTCCACTTCCGTAGATTGATACTTTTTCATGGCAAACACCTAAAATTTCGTGAATAGGTTGATTGAGAGTTTTTCCCCAGGCATCCCACATAGCAATATTTACTGCTGCTTGTGCCCAACGGTTAATACCTTGGTTACCAAAATATTCTCCCAAATCCTCTAATTTATCGTATACAATCCCCATTTCATTGGTTTTGTGACCAATTATGTGAGGAATAGCGTCTTTTAGTGCACCTGCAATTGCATTGGGTGAATATTGAAACGATAAGAGATAAGACTCACCAACAACGCCGTTTTCCAGTTGAATTCTCAATACTAAAAATGAAATTTCTGAAATGGTATGAGTAGCGTCGGAAATTGGCTTTTTCAGTTCAGCAACTGCCTTGTAAATCTTGGCATTTCTAATTGCAATGTCTTTAGACATAAGTTTTATGTGTTTAGTTTTTATTTTCTGAAATAATGAATCCTCACAAAATTAGCTATTAAGTTATTGCATTATTTACACAATAACACTAAATTTATACACTATTCTGAGGTTTATTGGTTTTGAGAATATTCAAATAACACAAAAACATATACTTTTGACGTTTTGCGTTAATAAGTATGAATTGGTTCTGGGCTAATGTTGTTGTTGGCGGATAGACCCGCGTTAGGGATTGAACGGCATGTTTGAAATCCCCGACGCAGGAGGGATTGAGTAGTGAAAGCCCGACCCCTTGTGGGTAACGCCCAAATAGAAAAATGCATAAGTTTTAAATGAAAGCACGGTATCATAACATTTCTACATCTCCGGGGAGTTCGTTTCGAGCCAGATTATTTGAGGACAAAGAGTTCCCTGCTGCATGGCATTTTCATAAGGAATATGAACTGACCTACATAATCAAAAGTACGGGTGTAAGGTATGTGGGCAATCATATGGATACTTTTGATCATGACGATTTAGTGATGGTTGGTGCTAACCTGCCCCATTGCTGGAAAACGATTGGTGAGCAGACTGAAGACGTGAAGTGTATCGTGATTCAATGGCACGAAGATGTGCTTAAAAACTGGCTGGATAAAGAAGAAGCAAAACACATCAAAACACTTTTAAAACGCTCTCAACGCGGAATAAGATTTCATGAGCATATTACTTTGGAAATAAAAGTTATGCTATTGCAATTGTTGGAAGTGCAATCTTTTGAACGGTTAATTCTCTTTTTGCAAATCTTGCAAAAACTGGCACTGACCGATGCATACGAACTTTTAGCGGGTCCCAGTTTTTCGAATAGTTTGTCCTATGAAGAAAGTGAGCGCATCAATGCCATTTACAATTATTTAAGGGCGCACCATCTGGAAAAGGTTGCCCTAAACGATATTGCGAGTTATATGAACATGAGCGCTGACACCTTTTCCCGATTTTTCAAAAAAACCTTCCATTGCTCGTTTTTCGCCTTTTTAAACGAATACAAAATAAGTATGGCCTGCAAAATGCTTATCAATAAAGAGTTTTCCGTTTCCGAAATAGGCTATAAGGTGGGCTATAATAACCTGACGTTTTTCCATAGGCAGTTTCAAAAACAAATGGGGATGTCGCCCTCAAAATATCGCAAGGCGTATCAACGTATCCCAATGGTATCATAAAAATATTTTGAGCATTACCCACAAGGGCTCGGGTTTTCTGTTATATCTTTTTTGTTTTTAGTGGCGCAAAAGGACTCCACTTTAATCCCTAACGAGGATATACTTGCCAAATTACCACCACACCAAAAACACTTTTTTTATGTTGCCGTTTTTCAGTTTTAGCCAAAAAAGAGAAGAATAGTTTTGTGACATATAATCTTTTGTGATTTTAGTGAATTGTGAAAAATTTATCCAATCTACATTGGGGTGAGGAATAACCAACCAATCTTTTTTAGTTGGGATATAAAATTTACAATCCTCAAACTCATCTAATTGACTTGGATTTAGGTAAAACCCATAAACGCAGTCGTTATTCAAAGACAGTAATTTGATGGTTCGGTTTGTAAAGGGCAAAAATAACTGTGCCTTAAAATAGACCTGTTGCCTAATAGTTTCTACATTTAAGTTGAGATTTTCCAAATACGGTTTACAGGCGTCAGAATAGAGTAGAGGAAGTTGTTTTTCTTTAAGCTTGGTCAATTTTTGTATTAAGGAATCTTTGCGATTAGGGCCAATAAAATGGTCAATTTCGGTAGTGCCAACCAACGGATCATATAGGTAAAACTTGTAAATAATTTCTAAATGAATGGGTTGCCCGTCTTTTAAAAGCAAACAATCCAATTCGCCTAAAGTCAGTTTGTCTTTTTGAATTTGAATATTTTCGGCTAAGACAGTAATATTCTGTTGTTGGCTTAATTGGAAAGATACTAAACGCTCCACATATTTTCCTAAGCGCAGTGTATTGTCAATTTGGATATTAATTTTATGAGAGGATGAAAATACTTCGAACTGCTCCAGTTTTTGAATAGTATTACCTTCCCATAAAGTTGGAGTGTTTAAAAAACCTTGGTAGTGTTTTTGAATTATTTTAGTCTTTCCAGATATCAAATTCTTCACTTAAAATATTGACTATTTCGGAGTATAAAATTAATTTATCAACATTTGGAAAGTGCTTAAGGTAACCCTCGTAATTAGAAAATTCAAATTCATTCGTTTTATTGTCAGAAATTTGAACTTTAAATCCTATACCATCCAGTATCGAAATTTTGTTTCTGCCACTAAAAATATATTCTTCTTTATAATCTCCTTTACTATTGGTTTTTCTTTTTTCTTTAACAATCTTTCCTTTTTTTGTAAACTTCCAACTAATTTCACTCATGTTTGGTAGGTCAAGTATATAATTTAGCTTGAGCTTCGCATATATCAGTGCAATATCTGTTTTTGGGTTTAGGTTCTTTTTGGTTAAGTTAAATCCTTTTTCATTATTAGTCATTGACCAGTGCTCATAGAATTCTACTTTCCATTTTTTCGATTTGTTCTGATATATTCTTAGTAATGTCGTGTTATTAGTTGTTCCAAAACCTCTGTAAAATCTGACTTCTTTGGTGTTGTTTAATGAATCAGGTAATTTTAGTTCTTTGTTTATTCTAGAAATATTCTGCCCCAGTGATATGTAGGTAATTAGCTGAAAGATTATTAAAGAAATTATCCGCATATCTATTCAGTTCTATAATCAATCAACTTAGTTGGGCCTTCCAAAAGCACCCTAACAATCTGCAAAGTTCCATCATCTTTAGTAGCAATTTGCCATTTTATCAATGAAATAGCTCCATTTTCAATTTCTAAACCTGTTATACTGCGTGGATGTACACAACTACCGTCGTTAAAAAAAGCAATATCTCCAGGTTCGGGGAAACGAGGGCGGTGCGTGTGTCCTGCAATAGTTAATAAATTATCATTATCTGCAATCCATTTTTTGGTGCGCTTCTCTACTTTAATAAGTTCCTTATAGTTTTTAGCAGGACTTGTGGGGTCTGCAATTCCCATTACGTTTAAGGGCTTCCAAAGAATGCGTACTAAAAACCTGCTCCATTTCCAAAAGAGGTAGTTCCACCAATCGGCCTGATGCCCGTGGGTTAAAAATAACTCTTGTCCTGTGCTGCTATGTTTTAAAACAAGCCCTTCGTTGTATTTGATGTCTTTAAATAACTCTACCTCTTTACCAACTTTCGGATCAAAATATGTAGATAAATGTTTCTTTACATAGTCTGGATTTCTATAAACCATGTCGTGATTGCCCCAAATCATATGAAGTCTGTTCTTCTCATGAAACGACTTCATCAACATGTATACGTTTTTATGTGCATTTAACAGCGAGCTAAAAGACAAGTTTTCCCAAAGTTCATCCCCATCACCTAATTCGCAATATTGAAAATCCTCAGCGTAATATTGTTTTAAGGCGTGAAAATAAATGTTGCGGTTGTTCGCAAAATCATCTGCAAAACTATTATCACCACGGTGGCAGTCACTAAAAATGATGAACTTACTTTCATCATTAAAGTCTATTATTTTGGCGTTTTTATAGGCGTTATCTAACCGTTTTTTAGAAGAAAACATAGGTGTGTATTACAACTAAGGCTAATATAATAATATTACTCAGTAGAATACCCTAATTTTTCAAGTGCCTTTGGTAATATTCTCTCAACAAATTTGCTGTAAGCTAAAGTTGAAGGATGTAAACCATCATTAGCCACAAGTTCTGGTTGTGTTAAACCAAGTCTTGTAATATCCGTGATGTAGATATAAGTAATCTCGTTTTGATTGCAATAACTTTCTATAAAATCATTGTATTTATCAATGCCAGCTGAGATACTTGTGCTGCCAGAACCGAAAGGTGTAAATGCATAATCAGGTATAGACACTACAATAAGATTTTTCTTTTCACCTTGTGCCGAAACAATTGCTATATCTGCTAATTCAGGAAATTCATTTTCAAAAATCTCGAAAGGGCGTCCTTGAAATTGGTTGTTTACGCCAATTAGCAGTGTTACTAAATCATAATCATTATCTAGGTTTTCTTGGGCTATTTCTGTTTTTAGCCTTGAAGTTGTCCAACCTGTTCTTGCAATCAATTTTAAGCTAGCATCAAGCCCCTCAACATTTACTTTTAAGCTGTCTTTGAGTTGTTCTGGAAATCTACAAGTTTCACAAACACTTTCTCCAATGGTATAGCTGTCTCCTAAAGAAAGGATTTTAATAGGATCTGGTTTAGGAGATTCCGATGTTTCAGGAATAGTTTCTTCGTTATCTATTGCAGAGTCCTGATCATTTATATTTGAGGTGTCCGAAGTACAATCTAAACACAACATAGATGCCAAACCTAAGTTTAGCAACAGTATTTTCAGTTTCATTTTTTTAGTTTAAAGATAGTGCTAATAATATAAATATTAATTAATTTGATATTTGAAGTATATACTAAGTGAATTATGAAGCACAGTAAATTAGTGCCTTATGTACAGTTTGTGAACCAAAGACTAACAATACTTGAAATAGCAACTTTGGTCATTAAATTTTATCAAAAATTATCTAAAAAAGACTCTTATTATGAGCAGATTAGTATTGTTTCTGAAAAGGCATCTTTATATGATTTCATTAAGGTTAAAAAGGGATAGGCTACACTGTTGGCAGAAGAAATCCTGAATCAAAATATTAAAAATATTAAACAATTAGATGGAGTTGAAAAACCAGATATTAATTTTTTAATGGGTGAGGCATTTATTTCTTTTTCTTTAAAGACAAAGATTAAAAGTGAATGTTATATAATTTTAAGCTATTGTTTTAGTCTGTCTAATTTTCTGAATTCCTTTATTGGACCTATAGTTGTCAATAAAACATGTTTAGATACTTTTGAAAAGGCTAGCTTATTTCTGGAGATTGCAAATAGTTCTTTTAATGTATTATATTCTGTAATTAAAGTTTCTGATAGAGAACTTAATAAAGAAGTTAGAAAGTATAGAGCACCCTTGGGATGGATTACATATTTTTCAAATGAAAATGATATTAAAATCCCAAAAAATTTAGAATATATAAAGTATAAATATATTGATAACGGAACATATTTAATTTTAACTAAAGAAAACCCAGAAGATAGAGAAATATTATATGGCGAAATAAAAACGCGCCTACTTAGCTTAATGAAACAAATAGAACTAGAAGTTCTAGAATATTTAAAATGATTGAGCGTTTGGCAATACTCTAATCTAATTTATTTATGATAATGAATACCTACAAGGTTATTGAAACCTTGCAGGTAAAATATATTTACGGATTAGTAGTCCATAAGGAAGCGCCTTTTAATAAAGCTCTTCTTGGTAACTTTAAGCCAGAAACGATTAACTGAGCAAAATCCTCTGGTTGTAAAATATGTTCTGAACCTTTTTCCATCATTCCTAAACCGCGCGTCATATCGGTTTCAATAGTGCTAGGAGTTAAGGTGTTGACTCTAATATTGTTTTTACGCACTTCTTTCATTAAAGATTCTGACATGCCGATTACTGCAAATTTGGAAGCTGAATACCCCGAAATATTTGGATTACCGTTTAAACCAGCGGTAGAAGAGATATTTATGATATCGCCTTCATTTTGTTTAATTAAGTGGGGTAGCACCTCCTTGGTAATGTAATACATGCCCATAACATTAGTTTGTATCATAGCGCTCCATTCCTCTACAGGCATGTCGTTAAACGAGCCAACGTAACAAATACCTGCGTTATTCACCAAAATGTCTATACCACCTAAGGTATCTATCATAGTTTTAATGCCAGGTTTTACATCTTCATAGTTACCAACATCAAATGCAGCATAAGTAGCTTTAACACCAAGAGCTTCAATTTCTGCAACAGTTGCTTTTAAAATGGCTTCGTTTCTTCCAGTTATGCCAACATCAATACCTTCTTTTGCGAATGCCAGTGCCGTGGCTTTTCCAAGTCCTCTTCCTCCACCAGTTATAATGGCTTTTTTGTTATTTAGGTTACTCATAGGTTTTATTTTAGTTTATGTTATTATATTCATATTTAAAAACTAGCTTCAATCCAAATACCAGGGATTATGGCATTATCAATTACACCTGCACCGCCTGGGTTGATACTATATTGAACCGCTGGTTGTAGCACAAAATAGTCTGTAATTTGAAAGCGGTAGCCCATTTCTAAAACTACTTCTGGCGATAAGGTGTCATAGCCTTGTAATGTTGCCCACTCCTTACTAAATGTGCCGATTGTGGCAAAAAATAATATTCTGTCTTCAACTCTCGATTTTACAAGTCCTTTCCAATTTAGGCCAAGGCTACTTTGAAACGGTAATTTTGCAACTTCGCCATGAGGCGAATACGCCAAGGTAAGAAAAGTGTTTAAACCCTCTGTCAAATCTATATCGATATGTCCATAAAGGCGTAAAAAGTACTCTGATAAGGTATTTGAATCCAAACCGTTAAAACGCCCAAAAACTTGATTTGCTCCAGCATAAATTCTGGTTTTACGATCTGCAATCTTTCCAAACCAATCGTACTGTGAAAAAACGGATACTTCGTCTGAGTCTCGAAAAGCAAAGTCTAAACCATTTTGGGTATCGTCAAAAACAGTTTCACTCAACTGATATACTCCAATTTGAAATTGGTGTTTAGCATTTGGTTTATATTTAAAGCGCGTACCCCAAGTGGCAAAAGGAAATGTTGTGGTTCTTCCATCCAATAATAAGGCTCTAATTACTCCATTTATGGTATTGCTAAGCGAGTAAAAGTACCATTGCGAAACTGAAAAATCATCAACCGTAGTAGTGCGGCCTATTTTCCATGAGAACTTATCGCCAAAATCATGCTCTATATTTAAATCATATAAAAATGTATTTTGACCACCAACAAGGTTTAAAGGTTCGAATATTGAGCCTACCTCTTTTTCGAGGCCCTTACCATGGCGATTAATCATCGAAATTTTACCACGAGTCCCTTTCCAACCAAGAAGCGTTTCAAAATTTAATTTAAGTCCAGTATAAAGTTGACCAGAATAACTAGCTTCCTGTTCTAATCCACCAGAAACATTTGTTGCGCCTATAGATGCATAGTGCAAAAAGGGTTCTACCCCTTCAGTTAAACTCAGTTCAACCTTGGGTTTGTTTTCTTCATTTTCTTGAGCAACAAGATAGCATGACGCAAAAATAAAGCTTAGTAAAATCAACTTATTCATTTTACTCGCTAAAAGGATTTTGAATAACTTATAGATATCAAGAATACATTTCTTGATATCTATAAATCTTAATTAAAAATAATTTTATTTGATTTTTTGAAGGAAGAACCGTTATTCCTTAGTCCAATAATCTAAAACTGCTGCATCAGCAAAGAATTTTGCATATGTATTTACAAGTGCAAGATGCGCTTCATGGAACAAATACTTTTCTCTTGCGTGTTCATCTTTAAATGTAACTACAAAAGTATGTGTTAATCCTTTGTCGTGGCCTTCGGTACTATCGTTTAATCCCCACTCAAATTTAGAGATTGCAGGAATTTTATTTTGAAGATCTACAAAAGCTTGAACTGCTTCATCTACTTGTGCTTTAGTAGCAGTTTCTTTATATTTTAAGTGCACAATGTGCTTTACAACCTTATTTCCTCTATCAATTTTAGGAGCAATTTTATAAGATGCTACCTTTCTATGATCCATTCTATTTGATCCGGCAAGTAAGAAATGGTTATCACCAATTTTATGTGAACGTAATCCGTAGTAAATAGAGAACCCTGTTTCTAAATAATTAATTGGTGTTAAGTTTCCAGCTTCATCTAATTTACATAGTTGAATACTGGCATCGTCTCTAGTTCCCACTGCAAACACCGCTTCTTTACCATTACTGGATACCAATTCAATTCTTGTTTGCCCCTGTAGTTTTGTGTTTTCATCGTCTTTTAAAACCGAATGTGGAATTAAAGCACCATTTCTACCTAACTTAAAAACTGAAACTGCGTCACCGTGATAGGTGAAATTAGGGTTTTTAATGAAATTACCTCTCTTGTAATACTTATGATGACGATGACCAACCACAACATAATTGTTGTCTCCTAAAGTTACACCAGTTACTGGATACGCGCCAGTTAGGTAACGGTCTTCTGTATTGTCATGAATGTTGTTCACGTTCTTGAATTTACCATTCTCATAAATTCTAAAACTACTTACGCCATTGTCTTGAAATCCGCTAGTGTATAAATATGTTTTACCTTTAATTTTAACAGTATACATGCCGATGATACCATCTGTATGAAGATTGTCGTCATCTTTCATAGACATTACGTGGGTTAATTTCCCATCGTTTTCTATTTTGAAAGAACTTAATCCAGGGCTTTCTAATTCAAGTCCGCCAACAAATAGGTAAGAAGCGTTTTTCATATGCACCACTTGCAGCGTTATACCAACTGCAAGATGTGTGTCCTCTGTATCCTCAACTAAAGCAACACGTTCTAGTGCACCTTTATCATCAATTTTGAAAGTTTCAACAACATTTCCGAATTTATTTGCAACAAATAAAAAATCAGTTCCATTGATGTTATCGGCAACCATTCCTCTTGCAGGTCCTTTTTCTTTATAAAGCTTATGACTACTAACAGGTGTTAACGCTCCTTCTGTGTCTAAGCTATATACGTCTACATCTCCAAAACCACCAACATAAACAAAGTCTTTTCCTCCTTTTGTGTAGCTAGTTACAGAAACTGTATTTTTTCCAGAAATACCTTTGAAGTCTTTTCTGTAAAGCATTAGGTTATCAATATCTTGCCCAATGGATATTTGAGCAATTACTAATGCTATTAGAATCATTCCTTTTTTAATGTAATTCATAATATATGTCTTTAATTTAGTCCTTTTTTAAAAGTAATCAATTATTCTAAAATGGCTTTTGCGCCTGCGGTTGCAATTGCTCTATCTTGATCTATAGTACCGCCGCTTACGCCAATAGCACCAATAATTTTGCCATTTTTATTTTTAATTGGTAAACCTCCAGGAAAAGATACCAAACCGCCATTGGTTAATTCTATATTATAAATAATTCCACCTGGTTGCGTCCATTCCCCTAATTTTCCAGTATCAATATCAAAATAACGCGCAGTTTTGGCTTTTTTAATGGCCACATCAATACTGCCTAAATAAGATCCATCCATACGGATAAAAGATTTTAAGTTAGCACCATAATCTACCACTGCAATGTTGACTAACACACTATCTTTATCAGCTGCAGCTTTTGCTGCCAAAAGTGCTTTTAAAGCTTCTTCGTGGGTAATATCATTAGTAATTTGTGCATGAATAGTGTTGGATAATAACATAAGTGCACCTATAAATACACTTGTTTTAAATAGTTTCATTAGTGTTTTAATTTTTAGTTTCATGTTTAGAATACAAAAATTAAAATTTGAAACTAGAAAATAGTTGAACAAGTTCAATACCTAAAAAAGATACTATGAAATAGTAGTTTTTTTGAGTTTACTTAAAAACTCATGGGTGATACCCAAGTAACTTGCAATTTGCTTATCGGTAAGTTTGGAAGTGATTTGAGGGTAGGTTGATATAAAATGTTGGTAACGCTCCTTAGCCGTTTGGCTATGATTACGAATTAAGCGTCGTTGCCACGCGACTAATGCTTTTTGAGACATTACCCTAAAAAGTTTCTCAATAATTGGAAGCGATTCGTAAAGTGCTAGCTTATCTTTTCTATCAATTAAAAGTACTTTGCTATCTTCTAAAGCCTGAATATTTAAGTTAGATGGTTTCTGATTCATAAAACTATCAATATCCATGAGCCACCAATCTTTTGCTGCAAAATAAAGTGTATTTTCGTTTCCTTTTTTATCGATTGTGAATATGCGAAAACAGCCTTCCAAAACAAAACCTTCGTATTTAAAAATATCACCTTGAGATAATAAAAAGGCTCTTTTTTTGATAGTCTCTGGGTAGAAATACTTACAGAACATCAGCAAGTCCTCTTTTGAGATTTGAACGTTTTTCTTAATATTTTGTTCTAGTAAATCGTAATCCATTTTAGAATGCCCTGTAATTGAAATCTAATGTAAATGTTTTTAAGTTGATAATGAAGTATTTTTTTACTAGCTCTAAAATTATAAAGGCACTTCATTCTTGAAGTGCCTTTGTAATAAAAAATTTAGATATATAACTTAATGAAGCGCATACTGCACTCCAAAAGTTAAGTTGTAGTTCTGATTAAGTTGAATGCCATTTAAATCTTGATACAACGGTGTGCTGATTTCACCAGCAAAACGTAAGCCTTTTAAACCGCCATTTTTTATTATATAATTCAATCCAAAACCAGAATTGATAAACGTACCTCCAGAGTTTGCAACATCAGCAGTTGCTACCATCATTGGGTTCAACAAAGGACTCATGCCATCAATTTCATCAATAAACACGCCTTCAAGTCTCAAGGAAACACTTAAATTTTCTCCAGCTTTAGCACCAATCCAGTTGTTAAATCGGTACTGATTTCCAAATTTATAATCTTGGTCGTTATCGTTAATATTTATAAATCCGGTCAGCTGATGTCCCCAAGAAAATTTGTCGCATTGCCCCAAATACGTCAATCCAAATTTAGCACCAAAAGACCCCGTTCCTAATTGCATGGGATAAGGTAGCTGCACTTCATTGCCCATGGACATTGGCGTAACGTCCATCGCTTCAATGCTACCGATTGGTATATTCACACCCAATTGCGCATGCATCGCTTTTCTGTTTTTATTAAAAATGCTATAAAGCGCACTTACCATAACATCGCCAAAACCAGACGTATTGGTAGAAAAGTTATTGCCATTTCGCATCTGTAAATTCATGTCGTTTTCCAAATAATTGGCCATTGCCATTATGGTGATTTTATTTGATGGTGCATACATCGCACCAAGCATGTGCATGTTCATTGTCATATCAATTGGCGCAACCATATAGTTGGCATGAGCATCCGCAGTTGTGGCGTCATCAGTCCCTTGTCGCAATTGACGCATATCCATAGTCATGTATCGGTAAGAAAACATAATGCCCCCTTTACCATGCATATGGTCTGCCATAACAGAAATAGGCGCATGTCCATCCGGTCTACCGGACGACCATAAGTTAGTATTGTCTTCATGATTATGATGCTCATGCTGAGCGTATGTAAAAGTTGTCGCAACACATAGTGTCGCAACGACAAATAAATGTTTCATTGTTTAATTTGTAAAGTGTGTAAATTATTTGGGCGTTACCCTCGATGTAACAGACGTCTTTTTTTAGATATCCGTTTGCTCGGGTCGCGCTATCCGCTATATCTTTTTTGATAATTAAACCAAAGTTGCCTCAGTTTCAGTTCCGCGATATTGTATACGCAGGAAATGAAATAAAAAAATGGTTTATCAAAAAAGGATGCCGCTTCTATCGCTAACGCAAAAGAAGATTCGGTAAGTTATAATTATACAAACTCTGGTGGTTGAAATGCAGAATAATTATAATCGAAAAAATATAATTTTTTATATGGGGTTTTTGTTGGCTTTTTACTTTGGTCTAAATGACTTAAAGCATCAATTTTAAAAATCTCAACAAAACCAATGGGATAGTTTTCCAAAGAAATAGAAAGTGCTGAAAAAGGTTCTTGTTCCTGCTGTTTTTCTATCTGTTTTGCCAAATGACATTTCCCGTTACATTGCAACTGCGGTTTGTCTTTGTTAATACATAAAAACTCAGCAATATAATCTTGATTTAGAAGGTACTCTACATAAGGTTGCACGGGCCTTAACATGGCGAGCATGTATAAGAAAACAAATGTTATGGTAGTAAGTCTCTGCAACCTTATAATTTTTCGCCAAAGATAAGGTTTAGATCTAATTTTTTAGATAAAAATAGTCGCTTACTACAAAAAAAATAAGCCGATACATTTAAATATATCGGCTTACTAACCATTAATCAATTATCAAAAGTCAATTAAACAAAATACTAGTTTAGTTGTAGTTCAAGAAGGTTGTCTTTCTTTGCAAGTTCAGATTCCTTTTTAAATAAAGGATCTGCTCCAATAGTCCCAATTAAACTGTCTACGTAAGTATTAGACTGCACTTCCTTATAAGCAGCTTTAACATTAGCCAATCTACTTTCAATATCCATTTCTTCAATTAAATGTATATTAGTTGGATTCGTCATAAATGCCTCCAAATAGGATATTTGAGATTTATAGAAACTAATGTCTTTTTGTTGCTTCAATTTTAAACGTTCTGCATACCAGTCGCTATTTAGTACATAATCTCTATCAAAGAATTTACGTAATTCAGGATCGCTAATGTCTTTACCCTCATACTCGCCATATGCCATGATATGCAATAGTATTTTTAAAGGTGGTATAGCAGCTTCAACACTGCCATCAGCAAAATAATTAAGTGCTACTTTTTGTTGTGCTTCGGTAATATTCTTAATACCATCTACATAATCTTCTAAACCTTGTAATTCGGGTTTCAGCATACGTTCGCTAAATACGGCGGTTGGCTCATCAAAAATTCTATTTAAACATAGCAAGTCGAATTTTCTTGTAATTCTATAACCTAATCTACTAGCAAGAATTTTTTCTCCGTTATATTCAAAATCCTCCAATTTTTCTAGAGCTCCAGATGCAATTAGGTTTTTAGGATCTCTGTCTGCAGGTGTCATTCTCGCCCAAATTTCAGGGATTAATAAACTTACATCATGGTCTATTTTATTTTCAGCACCAACATAACCAGCAGCGGTACTAAATCCGTTGGACTCTGTTAAAATATGTGACAGCAACGCATTATTTAAATCAGTAGTTGGAGTCAACATATTAAACGGTGCTTTTGTTAAGGCTCCCTCAGAACCTGCACCTGTTGTAGAGGGTGATTTACCTGTTAAGCTACACACGAAGTCCATAAACAATTCTGGTGTTTCTTGGTAGTGAATAGGGTTGTACACCGCTAAAGGTCTAATACCATTGGCTTTATCTACAGGATTATTTCGTCTACCAGGTAATACAGCATTTACTACATGAATTACAGGATCTTTAGCTTTAATTTTTCTGTGTAATCTCACACCTATATCAGAAACATAAGATGCTTCGGTTTCATTGTAGAAGCGGTTTGGTTCTAAATAACGCGGATTTTTAGTTGGTAAACCATCTTCAATAATTCTAGGGTGTGATGGCAATACAAATTGAATATCATCATCTTCACTATTAATTATTTCTAGAATGAAATCCTTAACGGGTTGTGTATACTTATCGTAATTTATGGTGTCTTCATAAATTTTGATAGCATCTTTTTTGGTCAGCATTTCATAGTTGGTTAAGAATCTTCCATCTGAAATGATATCTAATTCTGCACCTTTATCATAACCTCTTACAATGGCTTCATCTGGTCTTTGGAACAAGTGTGCTTCGCAGTTAATCAATACCTTAACACTCTTATTCGTGTACTCAGGGTTTAAGTTTTTAAACTTACCTCTTGGTAAAGTAATTGATGCTGAAATATCATCTTCCGTTTGAATTTTTGCACTTGCCGAAAAATCTGAGCGCAATTTATTCAACATCCAATTACCATCTTGATTAAAGCCAATGCGCACATAGCTACCCACCACAGGATTGTTATTATAACGCAAACCTGTACCTTTTACACCGTTGATAATTTCAACAGACATCATATCCTTCCAGTTAAGATTGCCGCCATGAGCTTGTCTAAACAAACGTTTTACAAACAACACTAAAGAGCGTACATGAACAGGAATACTTTCTAACCAAGCATTAAATTCATCTGAGTTTTCTTCAGAAGGTGTTAACAGTTTTACCACCGAACCAAGCGTTCTTTTTTCACTTAAGAATGATCTTGATTTTGGTCTGTTAGGATCTTTATCTTTCCATCGTGTTGAATAGTCAAATTCAATAATTTCATCTGCTTTTTTGAAATCTTCTTCTAAATTATGAATATTGAAATTACTGTAGGTAATGGCATTTTGCATAGATTTTGAAATCTCTGACTTACCACCACCAGAAACCGTACAAGGTTTATGGCAGAACACACCTTCTGGATAGGTTTCTACAATACGCCATAATTTAATGGAAGGGTGTTTTTCTAATTTTAGTTTATTTCCTGATGGATGCACGTAAGTTTTATAAGGTGATAAGGTTAACTTGCGTTTTTTGCCTTTGTACTTCCAGGACACGTTGTTTTTATTAATATCGAAATATGCAGTTTCTGGAATATAAATAATGTTAGGATACTTTTTATCAACCGCGTAATTATCAGGTTTTATGTCTATGCGATCTCCCAATAATTTTTTCACATCTTTAAACGTGTGGTCCAACCCATAGCTATCTGAATAATCTTTACCATTTACGGTATCTCCCATAATACGTCTTGCGTAAGCAATGGCACCACCAGCATGCTCCTCTTCAACAATACCATATAGGTTTGCAGAGTAACTAATTTGGGTTTTAATTTCTTTTTTAGAATAACCGTAGTAGTTATCTGCAATTAAAGTAACCACAACACCGCTATCGTCTCTACAGGTAATTTTAAACGCACCACCATCATTGTAAAGCTCGTTTTCGTCTTTCCAGCACATGCCATCTTTTCTTTGGCGTTCGGTAGCGTCATCAAAATGAGGTAGGCCAACATCCTTCTTTTTAAGTTTTAGAAGTTGAGGTGCTAGAATGATACACCCAGAGTGCCCTGTCCAGTGTTCTGGATCTAACGCCGCATCATTGTGCACCAAATTAGGATCGCCGGCATTACCAAAAATATTTTCTACAAAATCTAAATTACTCACTAAGTTTCCTGGAGCATAAAAACGTACCTCTAGGGATTTTTTTGAAATGATACCCGGTACCTCAGGACAAACCGTTGGTCTTAAAAGCATAGATACCATGGTTCTTGCTTTTTCCTTTTGGTTTGCTGTAAACGGTAAGGTGTTTAAATCATCCGAAGGACGAAAGGCTTCATGTAAAAAGTGAGCTAAAACAACTCTTGGGACTTCCTTTTTATCTAAAGGCACAGGTAGTGGGCCTTCAACAATATGAAACGTGCCTTTTGTGGTTCTTTTGTCATGTAAGGGGTTATTTAAAATACCTTGTTTTAGGCGCTTTGATGATACCAAATCACTTTTAAACTCAGAGCCATCAGGTGGTAAACTAGCCTCTCTTGCTTGTCCTTTTTTAGAAAGTATTAAAGTGTTACTTGGTAATTTATAGGATTTCTTTACATCAACATCCTTCAAATACCGATCAATAAAATTTTGAATTCTTGTGTCGGCTGGAGATAAATGATTGGCTAACAGTCTCGACTTTTCCCGAAGGCTCATGATAAGCGGTTTAGTTGTCTTATCAAACTCGGGATCACAAAATTTCACTTTGCTTTTTTTCTTGTCTTTAAATGTAGGTTGGCCTAATGCAGCCAGTTGTAGATTGGTAAACTGAATAATGTCTTTTCTTAAATCTTTCATGATGCTTAACTATTGAATAGTAAATGAATCTGTTCATCTACACCACAAAATTAGACCTACAATTCCTGAAAAAAACTGACAAATATCACATTGTGGCTATATTTTTTGCTAAAACGATGTAGTTAGTTGGAGGTTGGGGGTGAGATTAAAAAAACAAGAGGCTGCCTATTTAGACAACCTCTTCCCTCATTTGAACAATTTACTCAACTTCGATTAATAGCCTTCAAAAATAAAGACAACTTCCTGAATTTTACTTTACATATGATAATAGTCTTAGATAATTTAGAAGAGTCAATACCTACTTTCAAGCTGTTTTGAGCGAATTATTGTTTCAATATGACGCAGCTAAATAGGATTAAATTGTTTACTTTTAGGAATAAATTATTTCAATTCAAATTTATGATTTTAGGAGTATCAGATTGGTTAAGTACAAAATTAGGATGGAAGGCATCACACATAAGAATTGCCTTTGTGATTAGCGTTTTAATATTTGGATTTGGTATAGGACTTTATCTTGTTCTTTGGGTTGTCAAGCTGCTTTCCAAATAATTTAGATGTTTTTCTAAAGACCTGCGCTACTTTATAGTAAAGGAAAGAAATAATCTTCAACTAAGATTTTACATTTCTTACATATGAGTATTATAAAATTTAAAAAGCTTTAATTCAGCGAAAAAATTTAGAGTCAAAGATTGTAAAAATAAAAATTTAAACGTATATATTTATGTATGTTTTAGTTTTTACCTCTTTATTTTGATAAGTATTTAATTCTGCTTTTATACTTAGTAATTATTATGAAATAAGCCTGTAATATTATACTTTTTAAGTAGTTTTATGTCTCTGCCAGAAATTTTATTAATTAGCAAAATATGAAAAAACTTTACTGTTTATTAGTAGGGCACGACCTTAAGGTTACTAAACACATTACGAATCATATTAAAGAATACCAATGTACGTGCTGTAAAGAAAAGTTCACCACTTCCCCAACAGGACAAATCACAATTCTTACTGATACTAGAGAAGAGGCTAATACTGTTCTAAAGCATATCCACACTCGAAGATTAGAACGTAAAGGTTTTAATTACAGTGTGTGAAAAATAGAGGAATTCCTCTTACTTTAAGGATTTTTTACCACTCATTTTTATTTAGGGAATGCTTCAAAAATCTTATCCACCATTACCTTGTTTAATGTTTGATCAGAGATATGTGATTTAAAATCTTTTGCAATACCTACCCACAATAATTGTTTTGATTTTTGATTGAAGACTTCAGCAACTAAAGACCCTTTCTGGTAGGGTTCAGAGTCTTCAAAATCATCACTACTATTTATATACCTTTTTTATCCCGCAGCACTAACCGAAGCAAAATTAGGCCCACTAGCTGCACCACCTGTAGTTGCCGATTAACCATTCTGATTATTTTCAATACTGGTTAACTGATTGGATGCCGTTAAAAGAATGACTAAATCTGGATTGCTCTTATTAATAGAAAAGTCTTTTTCCATCATTTTAGTATTCATTAAGGCTATTAATTCTTTCTCGACTGAATTATCATAATCTTTACTGAACTCATTTGAATTGAGGGTTGTACTAGGTATATAAGCGAATGTTTTGTATTTGCTAAAACTATCTTCAGTAAATTTTTCGCTTCTAATGTTAGAAGCACAACTAAAGACTAAGATTAATGTTAATGCTGTTAAAAGTTTTAATTGGATTTTCATAGTTTTTGTTTTTATAAGTGCCATATCAGATACTTATAAAAAATAATAAAATTGTTATATCTATGTTAATCGTGCTCTGAAAAACAGATGTTTATGCCTTTTAGTGAAAAATAAACTTCCAATAAATATTACTTTGTACTGAGCTAATTACTTAAAGTAAAATGAGTTCTACAAGGTTAAGAAATTTATAGTCATAGAGAAATAAATGAACTACTAGTCTTATGGTGTATTGAAAGTTATAATTTTACTTAAATCCATTAAGACCGGTAATGTCCAAACCAGTAATCAGTAAATGAATATCATGCGTGCCCTCATAGGTGATTACACTTTCCAAGTTCATCATATGTCGCATAATGCTGTATTCACCAGTAATACCCATACCACCAAGAATTTGGCGAGCTTCCCTAGCAATTTTAATAGCCATTTCAACATTATTGCGTTTTGCCATTGAGATTTGCGCTGAGGTTGCTTTTCCTTCATTTCGTAGAACTCCTAATCTCCATGCTAATAATTGTGCTTTGGTGATTTCTGTAATCATTTCAGCTAATTTCTTTTGTTGTAGCTGAAACTGGCCTATCGGTTTTCCAAATTGCATACGCTCTTTACTATATCTTAAAGCAGTATCGTAACAATCCATAGCGGCTCCAATAGCACCCCATGCAATGCCATAGCGTGCGGAATCTAAGCACCCTAAAGGTGCTCCAAGTCCTGATTTGTTAGGGAGCAAATTTTCTTTAGGTACTTTAACGTTATCAAAAATAAGCTCTCCTGTAGCTGAAGCCCTTAAAGACCATTTATTGTGTGTTTCTGGTGTTGAGAACCCTTCCATCCCGCGTTCTACTATCAAGCCATGAATTCTGCCCTCCTCATTCTTTGCCCATACCACCGCAACTTGGGCAAAGGGTGCATTACTAATCCAAAGTTTAGCACCATTTAAGAGATAATAATCTCCCATGTCTTTAAAATTGGTTGTCATACCTCCTGGATTACTACCATAATCGGGTTCTGTTAAACCGAAACATCCCATCCATTCGCCACTTGCCAATTTTGGAAGGTACTTTTGTCTTTGTTCTTCATTGCCATATTTCCAAATAGGGTACATGACGAGCGACGATTGTACGGAAGCGGTAGAACGCACACCTGAATCTCCGCGTTCAATTTCTTGCATTATTAGCCCGTAGCTAATTTGGTCTAAACCCGCACCGCCGTAATCCATTGGAATATATGGGCCGAAAGCGCCAATTTCGGCTAAACCATTAATGATCTGTTTGGGGAATTCAGCTTTTTGTGCGTACTCTTCAATAATGGGAGACACATCACGTTTTATCCACTCTCTAGCGGCATCGCGCACCAATTTATGTTCTTCGGAAAGTAATTCATCTAAATTGTAGTAGTCCGGGGCTTCAAATAGGTCAGGTCTCATCAAGCTTAAATTTAAAATTATTTAAGTTTATTGCAAATTTATTGAAAATAATATATTCAAGAGAAGAATATTTGAGAATAATTAAATTTAGCAAAGAGGTTAATCCTGTGTATTGAGTTAGAAAAAAAGAACAAAAAAATCCTGTAATTTATATGGTTTACATTTTTAAATAAAACTCTTGTGTTAAATGTTTATATGCGCTGGTATATTGATGCCTTTCGATCTCTATAGTTAGATGTTCATGCCTAACTTTAGTCTTATTGAATGAAAACTCAATTAATGAACGTTTGATTTCTGAATTGGGATTACCTCTCACATATAATATAGTGTTCGGAAATAATTTTAACGTCGAGGCAATGTCAATAAACTTAGATTCTTCCTGTTTTGGAATGATGACATTAAACGTGCCATGTTCTGAAAGCAATTTTGAAACACTTTCAACTAGGTGTTCAAATGGCATAGCGTCCTGAAAACGAGCCAAATCACGTGATTTGTTTTCAGTTTTGAAGTTCTCTGAATAAAAAGGAGGATTGCAAATGATTAAATCATACTTTTCTTCTATCTCCTCAACAAATTCTTCCAGAGATGCATGATAACAAAATAATCGATCTCCCCACGGTGATTGCTCAAAATTTTCTACACATTGTTCAAAGGCGAGGTCGTCAATTTCTAGAGCGTCTATGAGTTCTGCGTTACTACGTTGGGCGATCATTAATGCTAATATTCCTGTTCCGGCTCCAATATCCAATATCGAAAACGGATTGTTTTTTAGAGACGCCCAAGTACCTAATAAAACACTATCTGTGCCAATTTTCATAGCGCAACCATCTTGTTGAACCGAAAATTGTTTGAAATTAAAAGTTGAAGGTTTTGTCATTTTTAAATTGGAAAAGATGCTGTTTTAGATAAAGATATTCTTTTGTAAAAGTTAAAATTTTGTGTAAATCAACAAATTTATTAGAAAAATGCATTTTTTTTCTTAATTTGTTTAGCACTTTCAAGTAAAAACTAAACATTTAATATTTTATCAACTACACAATGACTACTATGACTCAAAACAAAGAAAAAATCAGTAAGCTTAACCAACTTCTGGTTTTAAATGCTAACGCAGAACGAGCATATCTTGATGCTTTGGATGCAACGGCAGACGAAGAATTACAAAAGTTTTTTAGAGCGAGAGCTTTTGAACGAAATGAATTTTGCAGATATCTTGGGGCAGAAATTCGTATTATGGGTGGCACTCCAAATTTTTATGACGAGGAGATAGATACCAAAATTAATTGGCCCAACTTGAAAAAAGTTCTAGGAGCCAATAATCCTAAATCACTTTTTGCTGAGATAAACAGTTTAAAGTCCTTATGTGTATCACAGTATAATAAGGTGATATCAGGTGCTGAATTCACTAAGCCCATTACTGATTTATTAGAAAAACAAAAACAAAGTATTGGAAGTTCTATCAGTTTATTACGTTACAAAGATAATTGGAGTAGTACGCCTAAATTTGCTTCTAACGGATAAAACAAAGGAATTTTAAATCTCGTAAAACCCAAGCAATTAGTTTGGGTTTTTTTATGATAAAAGATATACGGAAGTTTAAAAAACGAAAGAATATTACTTCAAAAAAACATTGTAAACACTGATTTGGAGATAAAAATGCTATAAAAAACTTAAAATTTCGACAAAAAACACATTTTCTTTGTAAGTAATTCATTTTTTTGATACTTTAGAGGTGTCCAAAAATGGTTAATAGCAATCTTTCCACATATTTTGGCGTTATATTTCAAAATGATTTTAGTTATGAAGAATGTAAAAAAAATCTCAAAAAAAATAAATGAGTTGCTTATTAGTAACGTTGAAACTGAAAGAGTGTTTTTAAATTTATTGGATAGCGTAGATAATACCTTGTTGAAAAATTTTTTAAGAGTTGCTGGTTACGAGCGTAATCAGTTTATTAAAGGTTTAGATTTAGAGTTAAGAAATTTGGGAACCACACCTACGTATCCAGAGGATTCTTTAAATAACAAGCCTGAGATTACTAAGGAGTTAAGACGTCTATTTACGGAAGGAAAAAATAATTTAGCTTTGAATAGAATAGGAAGGTTACAGATTAAGGTAATCGAGAAATACAAAAAGCTCATAAATAACGTTGACTTTGAAGAGTCTACAGAGAAATTATTGAAAGAACAGTTGGATAAAATGATTACTATGTTATATTCCATAGATATCCATAAGGACTTGCTATCTCGTGCTCCAATAAGCGCTTAGAAAATTATAAATATAAATCAATCAAACCATCTGGTGTGTGCACTAAGATGGTTTTTTTGTGTCTATCCACTTTTACAATAAACTCGTCATTCATTGGAACTAAAATTTCGGTACCATCTCTATCAATTTCAAAAAGAGCCTGGGCGGTAGAGTCGTTTACGCCTTTAATAATACCAACCTCTCCAAAGTTTTTGTCTTCTATTTTAAAACCAATAATCTCATGGAAGTAAAATTTATTACCTTCCAGTTTGGGCAACATCTCAAGGGGTAAATACAATTCGCTCTTCATAATTGCGTCGGCATCATCTTCTGTATCTACATCTTCAAATTTTATACGTAATAATTCAGATTTGTGCAATTGCGAACGCTCAATAAAAAAGGGCACCAGATTGTTTCTTAAATTTAGAAAGATAGCATCTAAGTTTTCATAAAGCTCTGGTTGATCTGTATCTAATTTGGCCAAAACTTCTCCTTTAAAACTGTATTTTTTTACAATTTTACCTAAGTAAAAACAATCTTCTTTTTTCATGACAAATTATGTATTGATTTGTCATCCTGAACTTGTTTCAGGATCTCATTATTACAATTTTATAGATACTGAACCAAGTTCAGTATTATACAAAAAGAAATATTTTTGCATAAAAAATCCCGCCAATAGCGGGATTAAAAGTATAAAAAATTAAATTTCTATTCTTCTTCGTTTGAAGCTTCAACTTCAGCAGTTGCTTCATCAGTCTCTTCAACTACAGGAGCTGCAGCAGCAATTCTAGCCTCATTTACAGCTTTTTCTGCAGCAAAAGCTTCAGCTTTAGCTTTGGCTTCCGCCTCTGATAAACCATCAGCTTTAGCTTGAATTTTAGCAGCTTTTTCTTCTAACCAAGCGTTAAATTTCTCTTCAGCTTGCTCTTCAGTTAAAGCACCTTTCTTTACACCACCAGCAAGGTGATTCTTCAATAATGCCCCTTTATAAGATAGCAATGTTCTTGCAGTATCTGTAGGTTGTGCACCATTTTGTAACCACTTAACTGCTCCGTCAACATCTAAATCAACAGTGGCAGGGTTTGTGTTAGGGTTGTAAGCACCTAATTTTTCTAGGTATCTACCATCTCTTTTTGCTCTTGCGTCGGCAGCAACAATCCAATAATAAGGTTTTCCTTTTTTACCGTGTCTTTGTAATCTAATTTTTACTGGCATAATAATTAATTATTTGAGGTTCTCGACCTCGGTTATTAATGAGGGCGCAAATATAATTGATTATTTATTAATTACCAGCGTTTTATTAAAATAATAAACAAACAGGAGTTGGGGTTTTTACGTCGTGAATAAATGAAAGTTTTCCTGTTTCATTATCAATTTTAAAAATTGAGATATTATTACTCTTTTTATTAGCCACTAAAAGAAATTTTCCAGTGGGATCTAAAGTAAAGTTACGCGGCCAATCACCATGGACAGATATGTTTTGAATTTTAGTTATTTTACCATTTTTAGTATTTCGCTCAAAAACTGCGATGGAATTTTCTCCACGATTGGATCCGTATAAAAACCGCTCATCTTCAGACAAATGAATATCGGCGCACGAATTAGGGCCTTTATAATTTTCATTTAGAGTAGAATCAAAATCAATTTGTTCAAATCCAGAATCGGTTCTTTTAATTGAAGTTATTGAACCCCCATATTCATTTATGACATAAATAAATTGTTCGTCTTTGGTCAATACAAAATGCCTCGGTCCCGGGTTGCCTTCCATTGGAACAATAGCTTCCGATTTTAATTTATAGCTATTATTTTCCAATTTATATTGATACAGTGCATTTCGCCCTAAATCCGATACAAAAAGCTCATTCTTATAAAATTGTGCAGAGTGCGCTCTTGCCTTTTCATTTTCTGAATTATGATCAAAAACTTGAGCTGCTGGTGCTAAACTGCCATCAGTATTAATAGGAAAAACAGGAACAGTTCCCCCTCCATATGTTGAAACCACAGCCTTATTTCCTTCTGAATTAACAGCAATATGGCAAGCGCCTTTACCATGAGTATTTACTCTTGTTAAAAGAGAAAGTGTACCATCCTCATTAATTTTATATGAAGAAGCAAATCCTTTTGCATTGGCAGAATACAAATATTTTCTATCAAGAGAATATGCCAAAAAGCTGGGGTCATCTATCGAAATGGCTAATTCAGGTGTGCTTAAATCTCCAGTTTCAGAATTAAATGTTGCTTTGTAAATACCCTTACTGTTTTCATTGGTAAATGTGCCGATGTATAGTTGAAGATCTTGTGCTTCAATGAAAAAATAGTTGAAAAATAAGAGTGTAATTAGTTTGTATTTCATTTAGTTGACTTTTTGTAAATCCAAAAATAGAGCTTTTATTCTACTCTAAAATGGTTTAAAAAATACCTAGAATTGGGTATTTCAGATATTCTGCTTGTCAACTACATTTACATTGCTATTAATTAGTTCTTAGGGAGAATTTAGCAAAGTGTCTTTACGATAAAAGTAGAGGCACTTTTTTGTTCAAAACTCATAATAACTCCATTTTAAAAACCTAGTAAATTCTACCTATTTTTATACACTTCGTTTTTCATAAACGATTAAACAATTCAACACATAAACTTAAGGAATGTATTTAATCTTTGATACCGAAACTACTGGATTACCAAAACGTTGGGATGCACCAATTACAGATGTTGACAATTGGCCAAGGTGTATACAAATCGCATGGCAATTGCATGATGCAATGGGGAATTGTATCGATCATCAAGATTATTTGGTGCAACCAGAAGGTTTTAATATTCCGTATGATGCAGAAAAAATTCATGGTATTTCTACGGAATTAGCCGAAGAGCAAGGTGTACCACTTCTTGAAGTTTTAGAGAAATTCAATGAAGTATTAAACAAAACGAAGTTTGTTGTTGGGCAAAATGTAAAGTTTGATTTGAATATCATGGGGGCGGAGTTTGTTCGCGAAGATATTGCAAATCAGCTTCAAGAACTGCCCGTTTTAGATACTTGTACCGAACATACTGCACAAATGTGTCAGATTCCAGGTGGTCGTGGTGGTAAATTCAAACTGCCAACACTAACGGAATTGCATGAGCATTTGTTCAATGCACCATTTGCTGAAGCTCACAATGCAACCGCCGATGTGGAAGCAACAACACGTTGTTTTTTAGAGTTGGTACGCTTAGGCGAATACACCAAAACTCAACTGAATGTGGAGCCAGATTATTTTCAGAATTTTAAGGAAGCGAATCCAGATACCATTCAAACAATCGGATTAAAGCACATTAATTTAAAAAAGGAGAGTGCTAAAATCCGTGAACGTATTGCGAAATCTGAATCGGGGATTTCTTCCGAAGATATACAGCAAAATGTATCAGATTTAGCTGATGTTGATTTTGTGCATTTGCATAATCATTCTCAATTTTCAGTATTACAATCCACAATGAGTGTGGGTGATTTAGCAAGTGCTGCCGCAGAACATAACATGCCAGCAGTTGCATTAACCGATCATGCCAACATGATGGGTGCGTTTCATTTTATAAATGCCATCAATAAAGTAAATAGTGGCATAAAAGATAAAATAGCAGAAGCTGAAGAAAAGGGAGAAACTACAGAGGCAAAACTGATCAAGCCTATTGTGGGTTGTGAGTTTTTTGTTTGCGAAGACCACACTGATAAAACGAGAAAGGACAATGGGTATCAAATTGTGCTTTTAGCGAAGAATAAAAATGGCTATCATAATTTAGCAAAACTGTCTTCGCATGCTTTTGTGGATGGCTTTTATTACTTGCCACGGATTGATAAAAAACTAATCCAACAATATAAAGAAGACCTGATTGTACTTACGGGGAATTTATATGGTGAAGTTCCTAGTAAGGTTTTAAATATTGGAGAAAATCAAGCAGAAGAAGCCTTGATTTGGTGGAAAAACGAGTTTGGGGATGATTTATATGTGGAGCTGATGCGTCACAATCAGGAAGATGAAAATCGTGTAAATCCAACCTTAGTAAAACTGGCCAAAAAACATGATGTAAAACTCATCGCCACAAATAACACCTATTATCAAAATCAAGATGATGCCAATGCACACGATATTTTACTGTGTGTAAAGGATGGTGAAAAACAAGCAACACCAATAGGTCGCGGTCGCGGTTATCGCTACGGTCTGCCAAATCAGGAGTATTATTTTAAGTCTTCAGAGGAAATGAAGGCATTGTTTAGGGATATTCCTGAAGCTATTTTGAATGTTCAGAAAGTCGTAGATAAAGTTGAAGCCTTTCAATTGGCTCGCGATGTACTTTTACCTGCTTTTGATATTCCAGATGAATTTAAACATGAAGAAGATTTAGCGGATGGTGGTAAACGAGGAGAGAATGCCTATTTGAAGCATTTGGTGTATGAAGGTGCTAAGAAACGTTATGGCGAACCACTTTCTGAAGAAGTGACCGAGCGTCTAGATTTTGAGCTAAACGTCATTGAAAATACGGGCTATCCTGGGTATTTCTTAATTGTTGAAGACTTTATCCGAGAGGCCAGAAATATGGATGTATCAGTGGGTCCAGGTAGAGGTTCCGCTGCTGGTTCTGTAGCAGCCTATTGCTTGTGGATTACTAATATTGATCCGTTAAAGTACGATTTACTTTTTGAGCGTTTCTTAAATCCAGATCGTATTAGTATGCCCGATATTGATATCGATTTTGATGATGAAGGCCGAAGCCGTGTGATGGATTATGTGATAGAAAAATATGGTGCAAATCAAGTGGCACAAATTATTACTTACGGTACTATGGCGGCAAAATCGTCTATTCGTGATACCGCTCGTGTACTAGATTTACCGTTGTTTGATGCCGATAGAATTGCGAAGTTGATTCCTAATATGTCTAAACTCAACAAGATTTTTGGTTTAGATGAAAAAGCTTTGGCAAGTAAGTTTAGGGCAGAAGATTTAGAAAAAGTCAATCAGCTTTTAAATATCTCCGAAGGCAGTGATTTAGAAGCTGAAACAGTAAATACAGCTAGGGCTCTTGAAGGCTCTGTAAGAAATACAGGAATTCATGCTTGTGGTGTGATTATCACACCAGATGACATTACCAAATTTGTTCCGGTTTCAGTGGCGAAAGATTCCGATTTATACGTCACCCAGTTTGATAACTCGGTGGTGGAAGATGCAGGCTTGTTGAAAATGGATTTCCTAGGATTAAAAACGCTTACCTTAATCAAGGATACCGTAAAAATCGTAAAAGCAAAACATGATATTCAGCTAGATCCTGAGAGCTTTCCTTTAGATGATGAAAAAACTTATGAGTTATTCCAAAGAGGCGAAACCGTTGGGGTGTTCCAATACGAATCCCCTGGGATGCAAAAACACCTTCGGGATTTAAAACCTACGGTGTTTGAGGATTTAATCGCGATGAACGCTCTGTATCGTCCGGGACCAATGGAATATATTCCAAGTTTCGTGCGACGCAAGCATGGTGATGAGGAGATTGAATACGATTTGCCCGCCATGGAGGAATATCTTAAGGAAACTTATGGTATCACCGTATATCAAGAGCAGGTAATGTTACTCTCGCAAAAACTAGCCGATTTTACCAAAGGTGAAGCCGATGTCCTCCGTAAAGCAATGGGAAAAAAACAGATTGCTGTACTCGCCAAAATGAAGCCTAAGTTTATTGAGCAGGCAGGTGCGAATGGTCATGACGCAAAGGTTTTGGAGAAGGTTTGGAAAGATTGGGAAGCTTTTGCAAGTTATGCCTTCAATAAATCGCACTCCACTTGTTATGCGTGGATTGCTTACCAAACGGCATATTTAAAAGCACATTACCCTGCGGAATATATGGCAGCGGTACTTTCAAACAATATGAACGATATTAAATCGGTAACCTTCTTTATGGAAGAGTGTAAGCGTATGAAATTGGATGTTTTGGGACCAGATGTCAACGAATCTTACTATAAATTCTCGGTAAATAAAGACGGAGCGGTACGTTTTGGAATGGGTGCTATAAAAGGTGTGGGTCATGGTGCAGTAATGACGATTGTTGATAATCGTAAAAAGGATGGGCATTACAAATCTATTTTTGATTTGGCGAAGCGTATCGATTTGCGAGCAGCTAATAAAAAGGCTTTTGAAAATTTAGCCTTGGCAGGAGGTTTTGATAGTTTGGATGATACGCATCGTGCACAATTTTTTCATGATGATGGCGATGGTATTACCTTTTTAGAAAAAGCGATTAAGTATGCTCAGAAACATAAAGAAAACGAGAATTCTGCTCAGGTAAGTTTGTTTGGAGAAAGTAGCGATGTGCAAATTCCTGAACCAAGTGTACCGCCTTGTGAAGAGTGGGGTACTATGAAAACCTTAAGTAAAGAACGCGAAGTGGTTGGAGTTTATATTTCTGGACATCCTTTGGATGATTTTAAAACGGAGATGACTACGTTTTGTAATGCCACAGTTGGCATGTTCAATAATTTAGAGCCTTATGTAAATCGTGAGTTAGTATTTGGAGGTGTGGTAACCGATGTGCAACATCGGGTGAGTAAACAGGGGAAAGGTTGGGCATTATTTACCATTGAAGATTATACAGACAGCTACGAATTCCGAATTTTTGGAGAAGAATATTTAAAGTACAGACACTTTTTGCTACAAAACAATTTTGTGTTTGTAAAAACTTTTGTACGAGAAGGTTGGGTAAATAAAGATACGGGCAAAAAGAGCGATCCACGACTGCAGTTTAATAACTTCCAATTGTTGCATGATGTGATGGATCAGTATGCTAAAAAGTTATCGATTCAAGTGGATATTATAGATTTAACAGAACAAAAAATAATAGCTTTAAAAGAACTGTTACATATGCATCCTGGAAATCAAGCCTTGAATTTCTTGGTGTATGACACTAAAGAAAAAATGAAATTAACAATGCCTAGTCGAAGACAAAAAGTTAAAGTGTCTCAGGAGTTGTTGAATGAGTTGGAAGCTCAGGATGTGAGGTTCAAGTTGAATTAGATATTTGTATTAAATATGACTGTAATTTCTTTGTGATAAACATATCCCAAGTTGATGAGCAAACATTATAGCAATGTAATTTTGGGGTTAAGCCTATTTGGAGAAAATTAATTGTAGTGTGTTGATTCTCTCCCGAAATGATCCAATGTAATTCATGTCCAATCCATTCTTTGTTGAATTCGGGTTCGCCATCGATACATTTCCAAGTTAGTTTTTGGTTTGGGATAAATTCGATGATTTGGAAACGCCACCAATAACCATTTTCAAAAGTTATGGTGAATGCTCCGTTTAATTCAAACGAAGAATCGCTGATACTTCCCCACCATAAATTTAGTCCTTCGTTTAAGGTGTAAAACACATCTTTTTTATTGGTAGAAACTTGTATTTGCTGCTTGTAATTTTTTAATGTTGTATCCATTTAAGAGTCTTTTGAATTAAGATAATCACTTAAATTGATGAGTTTATCATCCCAGAATTGTTCATAGAATTTTATCCATTTGTTTACTTCTTGAAGTTCTTTGGGGTTGGCGTTACAAAAGCGTTCACGACCTTGTGCTTCAATATATACCAAACCTGCTTCTTCCAACGTTTTGATGTGCTTGGTAACACCTTGGCGCGTCATTTCAAACTGGTTTGAAATTTGGGTAATTGATAACGCTGAGGTAGCAATCACTAAGGCGTGAAAAATGTCACGCCTAGTAGGATCTGAAATAGCCTTAAATAGTTTTGTGATTTTATCCTGCATTCACTTCAGCTTTTAAATAACTGGTTAAACCGTTGATACAATTGTCCCAACCACCATTAAAACTTTCGAACATGGCTACTGCGGTTTCGCCAGCATAATTTGAAATTCCTGAATGTTCTAAAGTTAGTTTTGTACCGTTTGAAGTTGATTCTAATTCCCATTTAACAGTGGTTTCGGTTTCTGTACCACCTACGATCCAAGTGTATACCAAAACATATGGATTTGCTTCTAATATTTCCCCGCCAATGGTGGTGCAACCTTTTTCATTTGGTGGCGAAGTGAATACATATTTATAACCTTTTTCGGCTTTAAAATCTGCTGGAATAAACCAAGTTGAGATTTCTTCTGCCTTGGTTATGGCATTCCAAACTTGATCTATAGCGTGATGAAATACTACTTCTTTTTTAATTACATCTTTCATAATGGTGTCGTTTTTTGATTATTATGCAACTTTGTGGTTGCTAAACTAAAACAAATATTCTTAATAAGCAACTTTTTGGTTGCGTAAATATTTTTTCAAGAATATTTCTGCACCCGCGCAAGGGATAGAAGCGGCAGCTTTTGGTGAGGCGTGCATCGAGCCAAAACTATTAGCGGATAGCCCGACCCTTGTGGTTGCACCCTAAAAAAAGAAATAAACCTAACTGATGCTGTTATAGGGAAAACAAATTGTTGGTTTGTAAGCTTTGGGTTTTTTTTTGACTAATTTTGCGAATTATAAATGAATCAAGAACTTATTAAACACATATATTATGGCATTAGAAATAACAGATGCATCGTTTGAAGAAACAGTATTGAATAGCGACAAACCAGTTTTGGTTGATTTTTGGGCAGCGTGGTGTGGGCCTTGTAGAATGGTTGGTCCAGTAATTGAGCAGATTAGTGATGAATATGACGGAAAAGCTGTTGTTGGTAAGGTAGATGTTGATGCTAACCAAGAGTTTGCTGCAAAATACGGTGTGCGTAATATACCGACAGTTTTGGTGTTTCAAAATGGTGAAGTTGTGGGTAGACAGGTTGGTGTTGCACCAAAAAATGCATATACAGATGCGATAGACGCGCTTCTATAATAGAAAAGGAAAAGAAAGTGTAAAAGGTTTGCCACATGGTGAACCTTTTTTTATTTTAGATGTTTAATAAATAAGACTAAAATGAGTAAAAATAAAGTGCAAGATGCCATTGATGGCAAGTTAATTGAACAGCGCAAAGTGTTTTTGTGGGGTATGGTGAATGATGCTTCGGCAAAACATGTTATTGATAGATTGTTGTATTTGGATGCTTTAGAAACGGCGGATATTCATTTATATATCAACAGTCCTGGAGGTTATGTTACTTCGGGTTTTGCGATGTATGATACCATAAAATCTTTAAATAGTGATGTGTCTACCATTTGTACAGGGTTGGCAGCGTCTATGGGATCTATTTTATTGTCGGTTGGCACAAAGGGTAAACGTTTTATTCAGCCACATGCACGTGTGATGATTCACCAACCTAGTGGTGGTGCCCGAGGGCAAGCTAGTGATATTGAAATTACTGCCCAAGAGATTTTGAAAACCAAAGAATTAAGTGCACAAATTTTGGCGGATAACTGCGGACAAACTTTTGAAAAGGTGATGAAGGATTTTAATCGCGACCATTGGATGGGAGCTGAGGAGTCAGTTGCTTATGGTATAGTGGATAAACTAATCTAGATACCAGCCCCTCCTAACCTCCCCGAAGGGGAGGAAAAGAGTTACGTGTATGATTCTATAATAATAAATTGATAAATATGACTGTTATTCTACATATGAGTAAGAGTTCCCCCTTTGGGGGCTAGGGGGCCGTGGATTTACAAGCAGAACTGAATAAAGCCGAAGGTTTTAAAAACCTTGAACTACTTGCGAAACAGGTGGTAGAAGGTTTTATTGCAGGGATGCATAAGAGTCCATTTCATGGGTTTTCTGCGGAGTTTGCAGAACATAAAATTTACAATCGTGGGGAAAGTACACGCCATATAGATTGGAAACTCTTTGCGAAGACTGATAAACTTTACACCAAGCGGTATGATGATGAAACTAATTTGCGTTGTCATATTATATTGGATAATAGTAGTTCTATGCATTATCCAAAGCTGGATTCGTTCTCTATTGATAGTTTAAATAAGATTGGGTTTTCGGTATTGGCTGCAGCATCTTTAATGCAGATTTTAAAACGTCAGCGTGATGCTGTTGGGCTAAGTATTTATAGTGATTCTTACGATTACTATGCTCCCGAAAAAGGGAGTGAACGTCACCATCAAATGTTACTAAATCATTTAAGTGACGCTGTTATTTCAAAGCCTCGAAATAAGGAAACAGAAACCTATAAATATTTACATGAAATTGCAGAAAAGATTCATAGGCGTTCTATGATTTTTCTGTTTACGGATATGTTTCACACTGCTGAAGATGATATGAAACTTTTTGAAGCTCTTCGCCATTTAAAATACAATAAGCACGAAGTGATATTGTTTCATGTGTTTGACAAGGAAAAGGAACTCCAGTTTGATTTTAATAATACCCCTAAGCGCTTTATTGATGTTGAAACCGGCGAGTATATCAACTTATATGCAGATACTATTAAAGAAAATTATAGTAAATCTGTAAACAATTATTTTGAAGCTTTACGATTAAAATGTATGCAGTATAAAATCAAATATGTTGAGGCTGATGTGAATAGGGATTTCAACTCCATTTTGACCGCGTACATGGTGGAACGTCAAAAATTTGGATAAGCCCGACCTAACCTTCTCAAAGGGAAAGAACTCTAGTCAAACATTAGTGTTCGTAGCCTCAAAAAATAAATTAAAAAACTTAAAAAAACATTTGACTTATAAAAAAAGGCGTGTATATTTGCAACCGCAATAACGCAACGGTCTGGTAGTTCAGTTGGTTAGAATATCTGCCTGTCACGCAGGGGGTCGCGGGTTCGAGTCCCGTCCAGACCGCAACTTAAAAAGTTGTGTTGTTCACATCGCAAGATGTGATGTAGTGAAAGCCCAACAATAACGGGCGATCCAATGAGAAGCTTTTCTTTTTTCTTTAGAGAAAATTGTGAAGCTTTTTTGTTTTTTCTAAACATTTTCTAAACATTTTCTAAAAAGTGTGATTTGACAAAGTTACGTTTACAAGCGAATAATAGCTATCTTTGTATTGTAATGCGTTGCCAGTATTACAGAATATTTGAACAAAATTGAAGAGGGCTTTGAACACCCTCTTTTTTGTTTTCTTTGGTTGAATTAAACTCCATAAAATTAGCACTTAAAGAAAATAATTCTCGTCGTTTTCGAAGCTACCTGAAATCTATACATCCGTAATGGCGAGTATTAATTAGCGTATCTATTTCATTCGGTATGAAATTATGCCTTCTAAGCAGACGGTCATAGGTTCGAATCCTATCGCGATCAATGAGTAAATCAAGGATTGAACAATTTTACTTATCAATGCTATTGAAGTACACTATCAATTCATTTTGGATTTGTTCCAACAAAAAATCAAATTCTTCT
>JBMHCT010000021.1:0-169666 GCA_049889775.1 Jejuia sp. | reverse complement strand
AGTAGCGCTACACCAAATGTAGGTGATACAGTAGTCTTTGAGATCGTGGTTACGAATAATGGTCCAGACGATGCTTCAGGTGTATCTGTACAAGATATAGTGCCATCAGGTTATAGTGCGATTACCGCAATAGACAATGGCGGTGTAGCTAACGGCAACCAGATAGACTGGACAGGATTGAGCATCACCAATGGTACAACAATTACGTTGAGTTATCAGGTTACAGTAGATGCCCCAATAGGAGCAACGGATGAATATAAGAACGTAGCGGAGGTAACGGGAAGTGACCAGTTCGATCCGGACAGTACACCAAGTAATGATGATGGCGACCAGGACGAAGACGACGAGGACAACTTCACTGTAACACCGCAGACCTCAGATTTATCTATAAATAAGGTAGTAAACGATGCAACACCAAACGTAGGTGATACGGTAACTTTTACGATAACGATAAGCAACTCAGGAGATGTAGCAGCTACCAATGTATCAGTACAAGATGTATTGCCTGTGGGCTATAGCAATGTTGGAAACATTAGTAACTCGGGTACAGAGACGGTAACGAATCAGATAGATTGGACAGGGTTATCAGTGCCATTAGGAACAAATACGGTTACTTTAACTTTTGAAGCGACAGTAGACGCTCCAACAGGAGCAGCGAATGAGTATGTTAATCAAGTACGTATCACGGCCAGTAATCAGTACGATCCAGACAGTGATCCAACCTCAGATGAGACAGCGGACGATTACGGCGATGGCATACCAGATGATGATGAGGCCACTGCAGCGGTAACGCCACAAGAGGCAGACTTAAGTATTGTTAAGACAATAAGTAATAGTCAGCCCAATGTAGGCGATACAGTAACCTTTACGTTAACGGTTACCAATGCAGGTCCAGACATAGCCACCAATGTATCTGTAGAAGATGTATTACCATCAGGTTATACCTTAACAGGTGTAAACAATGGCGGCACACAAACCACTAATACGGCTACATGGACAGGCTTAACCGTAGCAGCCAACAACGGCATGGTTACGTTAACCTACGAAGCTACGGTAAACGCCCCAACGGGAACATTGGGTGAGTACACTAACGTAGCACAGATCACTGCGAGTGATCAGTATGATCCCGATAGTGACCCTACCACTGATGAAACGGTAGACGAGGATGGTGATAGCGATGGAGATGATGATGACGAGGATAGCTTGACTGTTGTACCAGCGCAAGCAGATTTATCGTTAACTAAAACCGTAGTGGATGGAGATACAATACCTTTGATAGGTTCAGAAATTACGTTTGAGATTAGAGTATTTAACGATGGTCCTCAAGCAGCGTCAGGAGTTGAAGTAGTTGATTTATTGCCTTCAGGATATGATTTTATTCTGTACAGTTCAACTGCTGGAATATACAACGAAACAACAGGTTTATGGACTATAGGCTCAATTGGAGCTGGTGAATCTGAAACTTTATTGATTGATGTATTGGTAAATGGTTCGGGTGATTATCTCAATATTGCTGAGGTAACAGCTTCAGATGTATATGATATTGATTCAACCCCAAATAATGATGATGGAGATCAAAGTGAAGACGATGAAGATAACGCTACAGTAACACCTGTTACTGCGATAGCAGATCTTTCATTAACTAAAATGGTTGTAGATGGAGATACATCACCTTTAGTAGGAACTGAAATCACATTCCAAATCGCCGTGACCAATGATGGACCAGAAGCCGCTACTGGGGTAGAAGTAACAGATCTATTACCTTCAGGTTTTGATTTTATACTCTTTAGTTCAACTTCTGGCACATATAATGAAACTACTGGGGTTTGGAATGTTGGTTCAATTGCCAATGGTGCAACGGAAACTTTATTAATAGACGTTCTTGTAAACCCATCAGGAGATTATACCAACATCGCTCAGGTGTCGGCGTCAGATATCTTAGATGCTGATTCCACACCAAATAACGATGATGGCGATCAAAGTGAAGATGATGAGGATAATGCTATAGTAACACCGGTAACGCCAATTGCAGACCTTTCGTTGAATAAGGTTGTTGTTGACGGAGATACATCTCCGTTGGTAGGAACAGAAATAACATTTCAAATTACGGTAACTAATGAGGGTCCCGAAGCGGCCACAGGTGTTGAAGTGATAGATTTATTACCATCAGGATATGATTTTATACTATTTAGTTCAACCTCTGGAACCTACAATGAAAACACAGGATTGTGGACAGTTGGTACTGTAAATCCCGGGGAGTCTGAATCTTTGTTAATTGATGTTCTTGTTAACGCAACAGGAGATTATGTAAATATTGCTCAAGTGACAGCTTCAGATGTTTTGGACTCTGATTCTACACCAAATAATGATGATGGTGACCAAAGTGAAGATGATGAGGACAATGAAGTGGTTACCCCAATTGCATCTGTAGCAGATTTATCTTTGACAAAAGGTGTTGTAGATGGCGACTTGTCACCCCTAGTTGGATCAGAAATAACCTTTATAGTTACAGTAACAAATGACGGTCCTGAAGATGCAACAGGCGTTCAAGTTTCAGACGTATTACCATCTGGTTTTGATTTTATTTTATTCAGTTCTACCTCGGGAACTTATGATGAAGCTACAGGAATCTGGAGTGTTGGAAATATTGCAAACGGTGCTACAGAAACCTTATTGATTGATGTACTGGTAAATGGTGCTGGAGATTATTTAAATATTGCTCAGGTAATAGGATCAGATATTTTAGATAACGATTCTGCTCCAAATAATGATGATGGCGATCAAAGTGAAGATGATGAAGACAGTGTACTGGTTACACCAGTAGTAGCTTTTGCAGATTTATCATTAACCAAAACAGTTGTTGATACCGACATTACACCAAATGTAGGTGAAGAAATTACCTTTCAAATTACGGTGACCAATGATGGGCCGGATGCCGCAACAGGTGTAGAGGTAACAGATATTTTGGCATCTGGTTTTGATTTCATCTTGTATAGTGCAACTTCTGGAATATATAACGAATCTACAGGTGTTTGGAATGTTGGAACCATTCAAAGTGGAAGTTCTCAAATACTATTTATTGATGTATTAATTAATGAACCAACTGGAGTTACAGACGAATATCTCAACGTTGCTCAAATTACAGGTTCTGAAGTTTTAGATCCAGACAGTTCACCCAATAATGATGATGGTGATCAAAGTGAAGATGACGAAGATGGTATACTAATTCTAACAGAAACAGCAGACTTAAGTTTAACTAAAACAGTAAGTAATATTAATGCTAATGTTGGAGAAGTCATCACCTTTACATTGCAGATAGATAATGCAGGAGCTAATGAAGCAACAGGTGTGGCTATTGAAGATGTAATACCAATAGGTTACAGCAATGTTAGTAATATTAGCAACGGTGGTATTTTAGATGATGACGAAATACTTTGGAGTAATTTAACAGTACCGCTTACAGGATTAACAATAACTTATAATGTTACGGTTAATATGCCAACTCTGGCAGCTGGAGAATACCTAAATATTGCAGAAATTATTGCTGCGGATCAGTTTGATCCTAATAGTGAACCTAATAATGATGATGGCGATCAAAGTGAAGATGATGAGGCTAACGCTCAAATCAATACACCTTCCGCAGATATAGAGGTAGTTAAAAATGTAAGTGATACCAATCCAGCAATAGCAGATATAGTTACGTTTACAGTATCCGCTTCAAACTTAGGCGGTATTGATGCTACCTCTGTAGAAATATTGGATTTGCTACCACAAGGGTATCAGTTTGAATCTGCTAGTACTTCATCTGGAAGTTATGATGCAGAAACAGGTGTATGGCAAATACCAGTGGTTATGGCAGGATTAACTGAAACTTTGGAGATAGTCGTCACCGTGCTTGATGTTAATGATTATTTAAATACGGCATCGCTTCAATATTTAGATCAAATTGATTCCAACGAGAATAATGATTCAGATACGGCTGAAGTAGATCCAAAATGTCTAACAATTTACAATGAGTTTTCGCCAAACGGAAATGGTAAAAACGAAGTGTTCTATATAGATTGTATTAACAATTATCCGGATAATACTTTAAAAGTATTTAATAGATGGGGTAACCTAGTGTATACCAAAGAAGGTTACGACAACACCTTTGACGGTGTATCCAACGGAAGGTCTGTTTTAAACAGAAATGAAAAATTACCAGTAGGAACATACTACTATGTTTTAGATCTGGGAGATGGTTCTGAACCAGTAGCAGGATGGTTATATATACAAAGGTAATTATGGAAATTAAAAAGAATAAGATGTTTTACAATTATAAAAATACAGACACGAACATAAAGCTTACAGCGCTAAGCACTATTGTTCTTTCATTATTACTTTCTTTTGCGAGTTACGCACAACAAGATCCGCAGTATACCGATTATATGTTTAATACATTAACTGTAAATTCGGCTTACGCTGGTTCTAGAGGCCATTTAACCGTAACAGGTTTACATAGAACCCAATGGGTTGGTTTGGATGGTGCTCCAGAAACACAATCGTTTAGTGTAGAGTCACCAGTAGGAAAAAATGTAGGTTTAGGTTTTTCTATTGTAAATGATAGACTCGGGCCTTCAGATGAATTCTATTTTGATGCTAACTTTTCATATACCATTCACCTCAATAATGACAGTAAATTATCATTTGGGTTGAAAGGTGGTGGACGCATGCTAAATGTCGATTTCACGAGAGGTAGATTTCAAGAACAAGAAGCGATTTTTCAGAATAATATAGATAATAGATTTTTGCCAACTATTGGTGCGGGAGTTTATTGGCATAGCGATGACACCTATGTTGGGTTATCTGTACCTAATTTCTTAACGGATGAACACTATGATGAAATTCAAGATGTGGTTGCCGCAGAGCGCTTGCACTACTTTTTGATTGCAGGTAAGGTATTTGATTTAAGCCCAACAGTAAAGTTTAAGCCAGCCTTTTTAGGAAAGTTTGTTGTTGGAGCGCCGATTATAGCTGACGTATCTGCGAATTTCTTATTCAATGAATCACTAAGATTAGGCGTAGCCTACCGTTGGGACGATTCAGTAAGTGGATTGATTGGTTTGCAATTAAGTCCGCAACTTATGGTAGGTTATGCCTATGATTACACCACAACCGAACTTCAAGATTTTAACAATGGCACACATGAAATCATGTTACGTTTCGAATTAAAATCAAAAGAAAAACAACTTAAATCACCACGTTTCTTTTAAATATGAGCTCTATGAAAACTATAATTACACTATTAGTAGTACTTTCTGTAAGTACGGTATTTTCGCAAAGCCAGATGGAAAAGGCAGATAAGCTTTTTGATAGAATGTGGTATAAAGAAGCTTCAGTTTTATATGAAAAGGAGCTATCTAAATTAGATAGAAAAGCTGATTTTTCAGAGGAAAACAAAGCTTTAACTATTAAACTTTTAAAGCGTGCAGGGGATTCATATTTCTTCAATACTGATATGGAGAATGCCTATAAATGGTATGATAGGTTAGTATCGAACTATCCAGATGTAGACTCTGAATATATTTTTAGATATTCACACACCTTGCAAGGTCTAGGAAAATATAGGGAAGCAAAACGATGGCTAAAGGAGTTTTCTAAAAGAACAAAAGATGCCGATAATAGATCCCCGTTGTTAAATCAAGAAGTGTTAACTGTTGAAGATATTTTAAATATTGAGCCAAGGTTTACTTTAAAGAATACCGCAATAAATACAAAGTATTCTGATTTTGGCCCCATGTATTATAAGGATAAGTTAGTTTTTTCATCTGCGGTAGACTCGTCTAATTTTCACACTCGTGTATATCATTGGAATGAACAGCCGTTCTTAAATATGTATTTAGGTGCATTGAATACCTTGGAATCAGATGTAAAAAAGTTAAATGAATTTTCAGAAACACTGAATACAAAGTATCATGAGGCTACCCTAGCTTTTTCTCCAGACGAAACCAAAGTATACTTCACCAGAAACAATTATAATGGTGATTTAGGAAGGGATAATAAAGGTACTAATCATTTAAAATTATATTCTGCCGAAATTTTACAGGATGAGGAAGGTAAAATGGAATGGCAAAATGTTACGGAACTGCCCTTTAATAGTGAAGACTACTCTGTTGGGCATCCAGCGGTAAGTAAGGATGGAAAGTTATTGTATTTTGTTTCAGATATGCCTGGTTCTATTGGAGCCACCGATATTTTTGTTGTTGATATTTTAGAAGAAGGCTATTCGGCGCCTCGTAATTTAGGTGAACGTATCAACACGCATGGTAGAGAAATGTTTCCATTTATTACTGATTGGAACTTGTATTTTGCATCAGACGGACACTTAGGTTTAGGTGGATTAGATGTGTATCAAAGTGCCATTGAAGATTCCAATTTTACTCAACCTATAAATTTAGGAGCACCTTTAAATAGTGAATTAGATGATTTTGGTTTCATTATTAAAGAAACTGAAAATAAAGGTTTTGTGTGTTCTAACAGACTTTCTGGCAAGGGAGACGATGATATTTATTCTTTTGTAAGACTACCCAAGCCTTCTTGTGATCAGTTGATTAAAGGTTACGTTTCTAACACATTAACAGGAGAGCGATTAGAGAATGTCGAAATGTTATTACTTTCTGCCGATGGAACGGAATTAGATAAGGCAACAACCGATTTAAACGGAAGTTATTTATTCAAAACGACCTTAAATTGTGCCACAAAATATACCGTGGTTGCAACGAAGACAGGATATGCAAAACGAAAAAAGCTCGTTGAAACTTCAAAAACAGCAGGGGAAACTATAGTGCCGTTAGGTTTAGAAACACTGAGCGCATTAATTGTTGAAGAGGATGGACAGTTAAAAATAAAAATAGGTATCATTTATTTTGACTTAGATAAGTCTTTCATCAGAAACGATGCAGCTATCGAATTGAATAAAGTGGTGTTGTTGATGATGCAATATCCAAATATGGTCATTAAAATTGAATCTCATACAGATTCTCGAAACACAAAAGCCTATAATTTAGATCTTTCAGATAGAAGAGCTAAATCTACCCGAGATTATATCATTGGCCAAGGTATAGCAGCAAATAGAATAGAAAGTGCACTTGGTTATGGTGAAAGTCAATTAATTAACAACTGCGAAGATGGTGTAGATTGTTCAGAACAAGACCATCAACTTAATAGAAGATCAGAATTTATAATCATTAAAATGTAAGCCATAAATTAATTTAGTTATTTATTGTTTGAGGGCTTCCTAACTTGGGAAGTCCTTTTTATTTTAGAATAGATTAACATTAAGGTGTAATTTTGTTCGTATTTTTGCGCATCTATGGAAGAAGAAAAAGTAATCCTTGTAAACGAACAAGATGAAAAAATAGGCCTAATGCCTAAAATGGAGGCACACGAAAAAGCAGTATTACATCGTGCATTTTCAGTATTTATCTTCAACGATAAAAATGAATTGATGTTGCAACAACGTGCCTTATCAAAATACCACTCCCCAGGTTTATGGACTAACACTTGTTGTAGTCACCAAAGAGATGGAGAGAGCAATATTGAAGCAGGAAAACGAAGACTACAAGAAGAAATGGGATTTTTGGTAGATTTAGAAGAATCGATTTCTTTTATATACAAAGCACCTTTTGATAATGGACTAACAGAACACGAATACGATCATGTTATGTTAGGTAGATATAATGCTGCACCAGTAATTAATACAGAAGAAGTTGCTGACTGGAAATGGATGGCATTGGAAGATATTAAAACGGATATGTTCTCGCATCCAGAACAGTATACTGCTTGGTTTAAAGTTATTTTTGATAAATTCTACGGACACTTAAATATCTCATCCAAATGAAAGTAAAAGTAAGCAGAAAAGCCCATTTTAATGCTGCGCACCGTTTGTATAGAAAGGACTGGGGTTTTGATAAAAACGAAGCCATTTTCGGTAAGTGCAATAATCCGCACTATCATGGACATAATTACGAACTTATTGTAAGCGTTACAGGTGAAATTGATAAAGAAACGGGTTATGTTATTGATATGAAGGTTTTGAAGGATATTATTAAAAGTGAGGTGGAAGAGGCTTTTGATCATAAAAACTTAAATATTGAAGTTCCGGAATTTAAAACGCTTAACCCTACGGCAGAAAATATAGCAGTAGTTATCTACGATAAAATCAAACCAAAACTAGAAAGTAACTTAGAATTGGAGATTGTGCTCTACGAAACTCCGCGTAACTTTGTTACCTTTACCGGCAAATAAAAGTAAGATGTTATATCCCTTAAAATTTACCCCCATTTTGAAAGATAAAATCTGGGGCGGACAAAAACTAAAAACCATTTTAAATAAGGAATCCGATTTACCAAATATTGGAGAAAGTTGGGAGTTGAGTGATGTGGAAGGCGATACTTCAATTGTTGCAAATGGAAGTTTAAAGGGAACCTCTTTAAATGCATTGTTAGAAGAATACCAAAGTGATCTTTTGGGAGATAAGAATTATAACGTATTTGGTAACAAGTTTCCGCTATTAATCAAATTTATTGATGCGAAACAAGATTTATCCATTCAATTACATCCAAATGACGAACTTGCTGCGAAACGCCATAATTCCTTTGGTAAAACTGAAATGTGGTATGTGTTTCAAGCAGATGAAGATGCTAACTTGATTGTTGGTTTTAATCAAGACGTTACCCCAGAAAAATATTTAGAACATTTAGAGAAGAAAACACTAACTGAAATTTTGAATTTTGATAAAGTAAAGACTGGAGACACCTATTTTATTGAAGTAGGTCGTGTACACGCCATTGGAGCAGGTGTTATGGTTGCTGAAATTCAGCAAACAAGTGATATTACCTACAGGGTTTATGATTGGGATAGGGTAGATGATCAGGGAAATGAACGCGAACTACATAACGATTTAGCCATTGATGCTATTGATTTTGATATGCCAGATAATTTCAGAGTAAATTATACCAAAGAAGAAAATCAATCTAATGGCATGGTGAGTTGTCCTTACTTTGACACGAGTTATTTGCATGTTACCAAAACCTTAGAGAAACAAAATGATAAAGATTCCTTCTTTATTTATATGTGTGTAGATGGAGAAGCAAAATTTACTGCAAATGGCGTTACCGAAGAGGTTAAAAAAGGAGAAACTGTTTTATTGCCTGCCGCGATTAAAGCATACACCATTGACGCAAAAGATGCCAAACTACTTGAGGTGTTTGTATAATACACAAATGTTAATAAATAGTTCATTACTCATAAAATTATAGGAATATTCGTGTAAATAAATTAAGTATTTTAGATAAAATTAAACGATAAGAAAATGGCTAGTGTAAGAGATTTAAAAAAAGACATCAACTTTGTTTTAGGAGATATTATTGAAGCAGTATATGTTTGGGAATTGGAAAATACAAAGAAAGACACCAAACAGAGCGAAGCCATTATTGACGAAGCAATTGAAACATTTGACGAATTAATTGCTAAAGTGAATAAAAAAGATATCGAAAATAAAAAAGCATACTTCAAATCAATAAACTCCGAGTTAGAAGAGCGAGGTAAAGCTCTTATTGAAAAAATAAATAATCTAGGATAATCTTTTTAGTTTGAATGCTAGCAGATATAACTTCAAAAGTTATATTTGCCCCTTCAATTCAAAGACGCCGATATAGCTCAGCTGGCTAGAGCAGCTGATTTGTAATCAGCAGGTCGTGGGTTCGAGTCCCTCTATCGGCTCATAAAAAAAAGTCTCAAAAACACTTTGTTTTTGAGGCTTTTTTATTTGTCATTTTTACGCTCGGTAATATAGTCTTCCAGTTGCTTGCCATACTTAGAAGCTTTTATTTTAGGTGTTAAAGAGGTGTAAATTGTATCCAATAATTTGGTGTTCACATCATAAATTTCTGAAAGTGCCAGATAAGGCGATATTTCACTATCAGGATTATTTAGTGCAAAATTAACCGTTTGGAAATAGCGGTTCTTTATGAGGTTATCTTGTTGTTTTTGAATCTTTACAAATAACGCAGTGTCACCATTTTTTTGTGCCTCAAAACTTTCTTTTATAAGATCAAGATTTCGGTTTTTAAGACGATCCATTAGTTTTTGGTATTCTTCCAGTAACTCTTGATGTTTTGACGCTTTAATTTCTGCATCTGCAACAAAATATTTCACAGTACTATTAATTTCCACGGTGCCCTTATCCGTAAAAAATGAAATTCTATCTTCAATTTTAGATTTTTTATCCAAGAGAAGGTAAAATAAATCAGGTTCTTCAAGTTCGCTGTATAGCTCAAATTGAGATTCTCCATTCACAATAACGGAATCTACAGTTACCATCGTAGTATCAATAACACGCTGGAGGTAAACAACGCCTTTTTTTAGACCTTTTATATTTGTTTTTACAGTTAAATCTTTTGGTTTTTCTGAACAAGAAAAAGCAGAAATCACTAAAAATAGTAAGACGTATTTTTTCATTTAAATGGAATAATTAGGAGCGCAAATATGCTAAATAATTTTTAGAATTACCTCATAGAAACTATTTCCATTAACTGCGCACAAAATAATGCGGCAAATGTGCCAATTGCATAACCAACTACGGCGAGTAATACACCAACAGTGGCTAAAGAAGGGTGAAACGCAGCAGCAACAACTGGTGCAGAAGCGGCGCCACCTACGTTGGCTTTACTTCCAACAGCCAAAAAGAAATAGGGTGCCTTAATTAGCTTTGCAACAAGTATAAGTAGAACAACATGAATAGCCATCCAAATTAAACCAACCAATAGTAATCCTGGATTTTCAAAAACAGAACCTAAATCCATTTTCATACCAATACTTGCAACTAATATGTAAATAAAGATGCTTCCAATTTTACTTGCACCAGTGCCTTCATATTTTTTAGCTTTTGAAAAGGATAGTACAATACCTATTACAGTGGCAATAGTAATCATCCAAAAGAAAGTCGACGCAAATGAGGCGAGCGCTGAGGTTTTGTCATTAAAGACCTGGAAATTTTCAGTTAAAAATGATGATGTTTTTTCAGATCCAAAATGAGATAAACCAACCGCAGTAAAGGCTATTCCTAGCATAATCATATAATCTGTTAGACTTGGGTTTTTAGTAACACTCTTTTCATAATTAATAACCTTTTCTTTTAGGGCTTCGATGGCTGAGTTATCAGCTTTTAACCATTTGTCAATTTTATGTTTTTTACCTATACCCAATAACAAAATAGCCATCCATAATTGCGCTACCACAATATCCACTAAAACCATAGCACCGTACTTTTTGGGATTATATTCAAAAATCTCGAACATGGCAGTTTGGTTTGCTCCACCACCAATCCAGCTACCTGCGAGGGTAGAGAGACCTCTCCAAACAGCATCGTAACCTGTGCCTCCAACAGTCTCAGGACTGAATATTGAAACCACAAGAATAGCAATGGGGCCACCAACAACAATGCCTACTGTTCCTGTAAAAAACATAATCAGGGCTTTAGGTCCTAAATTAAAAACAGATTTCAAATCCAAACTTAGTGTCATGAGCACAATAGCTGCGGGTAAGAGGTAGTTTTTAGCAATGGTATAAACTTTTGAAGTTTCAGGTGAAATGAGTCCAAGAGAGTTCAATATAGCTGGAAGTAAATAGCACATTAATAATGCAGGTATAATGCCATAAAATTTAAACCAAAAGCCTTCTTTTTTTGAAGACGTATAAAACACCAATGCTAGCATGAGCATTAAGAGGCCGAAAACGACGGTATCATTGGTAAATACAGGATTGTTCGTCATAATAATATGTTTACATTTTTCTAAGATAAATAAAATATAAAAAGTAGTAAATGGAGTTTGGCACGCATATTGATTAATAGTTAGTGTTACACTTCAAATAATAAGTTTATTGAGTGGTTACTTTAAACTTTAAGAATTGTAACTTCATATTTTGGTTGGTTAGTTAGTAAAAAAGCATCTTAATTTTAAGATGCTTTTTTTATTTACACTTACGCAACTACGCATTTCGTCGATAAAATAATTTATATCGACGACTAACGTTAAAAAAAAGTGCATTTCATCGATTTTTTATGATTTTAAACGTTGTAATTCAAATACGTTTTTATATTTGGTGTGTACTAAATAACATACTTTTTAGTTCAATGGATTAATTAATTAATATTTGCATTATGTTGTTGATGTGGAGACCCCAAATCTAGCACATAATATAAAAGCAAATTAAGAAAGAACCGAGTTTGAGGGAACTCGGTTTTTTTGTGGAATAATACGAAATGTTAGATTAATCCTGGGATTTACAGGTTTAGCCGTCTTTGATATTTGGTGTAACCAGTGTTCTTGTGTGGCGCCTTGCATTAACAAAAGACTACCATGATTAAGCAAAATTTTATGTTTTAAAGTTTTGTCCTTCTTATGCTTAAAATGAAAAAAACGCTCTTGCCCAAACGTTAAAGAAGCAATGATAGGATGTTTTCCCAATTCCTTTTCGTCATCAGCGTGCCATCCATTGCTATCTTTCCCGTTTCTGTAAAGGTTTGCTAAACAACTGGTAAACTTAATTTTAAGCGCAGTTTCTATTTCTTGTTTTATTTTTAAAATTGCCCCTTCAAAAATAGTGGGTTGCATCGCTATATTACTATATGAATAGGGTTCGTTATTTTCCCCGAAAAACGCGGTTAACCTTGGTTGGTCATAAACCTTACCAAATATTTTTATTTTATCCTGTTTCCATTTTGTTTCATGCAGTAGTAAATCATAATAGTTGTCAGCCTCTTTTTTGCTATAAAAATTTGGATAATACATGACTTCAGCATCTTTTAAAGGTAAATGTTCCGTATTGGATAGGCGCATGTTTTTTATTTTCTAAATTAGCATAAATCCAAATTTAATGAAACTCAGATTTGTATTTTTAATTTCATTGATCAGCCTTTTTACGCATGCGCAAATACCAGATGGTTTTGTTTATGCAGAAGATGTGCTACCTGACCTTAAAGTTGAGTTAAGCTATTATGGCGATAATAATTTTGTTGGTACACCAATTGAAGGTTACCATAACAATTGTCTTATCCTTACAGAAGAGACTGTTTTGGCTTTAAAAAAGATACTGGCTGAACTGAAAAAACAAAATCTAGGTTTAAAAATTTTTGATGGTTACAGACCACAGCGTGCGGTAAATCATTTTATGCGTTGGGCAAATGATTTGAATGATACTATTAATAAAGCACAATTTTATCCTGATGTTAAAAAATCGGATTTATTTAAAGAAGACTACATCGCATCGCGTTCAGGTCATTCAAAAGGGAGTACAGTGGATCTTACTTTGATTAACTTAACCAATGGACAAGCATTGGATATGGGGAGTGATTTTGATTTTTTCGGGGTGCAATCCTGGGTAGATTATAAAGGTATTTCAAAAGCCCAAAAAGCGAATAGAGCCTTACTTCAGCGCATCATGTTGGAACATGGTTTTAAAAATTATCCAAGAGAATGGTGGCACTTTACGTTGAAAAATGAGCCATTTCTCAATACCTATTTTGATTTTCCTGTGGAATAAAAAAACTGCTTTCAATACTATTGAAAACAGTTTTTTAGTTTGGTTTAAGTCGAATATTATTCCTTATCTAGATTTTTAGTCATATTAAAGCCGATAAACAGCCCAATACCAGCCATTAAAAATATGGTTGCGGGGTAAACAGGCTCGCCTAAAGTTGTGTATTCTTCCAATATTGAAGCTATAAAAACACCAACACCAACGCCCATTAACAAAAGTGATAAATTTAAAATAAGTACTTTCCAAATAGGTGCGGTGTGTTCTTTTCCCTTTACAAAAATACTTGCATCCGCGCCTTTTTCTATTAATGCTAAACGTTCTTTATTTCTAGTTGAAAAATATAAATAGAAAACGCCGAAAATTGCAGCAAATATTACTGGTATAATTACTAATTCTGATCCCATAACTGTTTGTTTTTAATTGATTAATTTTATGTTATTCGTTGCTTATGACGACAGGTTTTGAATTATGGTTACACTTTCTTTAAAATATTTTTTTGATGCTCGTGTAACCGCATTGTTTAAAATGTCGTCTATAAGGGAAATGACCATCAAAGACGACCAAATTATAATTAATCAAATTCTTGAAGGGAATCCTCAGGCATTTTCTTTACTTGTTGATAGATATAAGAATTTGGTGTTTAATTTAACTTTACGGATGATGAAACATCAGGAAGAAGCGGAAGAAGTGGCTCAAGATGTTTTTATAAAAGTCGTTAAATCGTTGCCGAAATTTAAAGGAGATGCCAAACTATCAACTTGGATTTACAAAATAGCATACAATGCTTGTTTGGACGCTTTGAAAAAGTCTAGCAGGAAATATCAAGAGATAAGTATTGATAAATATGAAGGTTATGATATAAGTGTTATTGATAACGCCTTTGAAAAGCTTGCGAAGGAAGAGCGGGAAGATGCTATTAAATGGTGTATCCAACAATTATCTAGCGAAGACAGTTCTATTTTAAGTTTGTATTATTTTGAAGAGTTATCCTTAGACGAAATTTCAAAAGTAATTGGTTTGAAACCAAATAATATAAAAGTTAAATTGCACCGCGCTAGAAAACGACTGGCAGTTGTAATGAAACAAAGATTGGAACCAGAAATTATTGCTGATTATGGAAACTGAAAAAGATAAACAACTGGAAAAATTCACTAAGAAATTGCTTTCTGAAGTAAAACAAGAGGAAGTACCGTTTAATTTTACATCAAAAGTAATGCTTCAGATAGAGAAGGATCCAAGTGAAGTATTGGTGTATAAACCTTTAATTCCTAAATCAGTTTGGGTGTTTGGGCTGTTTCTACTTGTTTTATGGTTAGGTTATTTATTTATAAATCATTTTGAGGTAAGTTCTGGATGGGTGCCAAGAGTTGACTTTAGTTCACTTTTCAACGGATTTCGACTATCTAAATCGGCAAGTTATACCATCTTGCTTTTTGCAATTATGGTTTGTGTGCAGGTATCTTTCCTAAAGCGCTACTTTGATAAGCGTTTACTGTCGAAGTAAAGATTATCGTGTTAACCTTTGTATTATCCCTGAGTGTTCTGGAAATTTGGCTATCAAATCTTTTTGTTCGGGCATCTCAAAATCTCTAAAATCGAAGCCGGGAGCTACAGTACATCCTGTTAAAGTATAACTATTTTTTTCTGTCACTTCTGCGGCAAACCATACTTTAGCCGGAACAGTAAATTGTGGCAGCTCATTGTTTTCAAAATTATTTCCAATTTTTACTCTAGAATAGTCGCCCTTTGGGGTAATCATATGAAGTAGCAGAGGCGCACCTTTATAAAAGTGCCACATTTCATCTTGATTAATTTTATGAAACGCCGAAAATGTATCTGAAGTTAATAAGAAGTAAATCCCAGTACAAAAGTTTCTATCACCAATAAATTCTGAACCTAAATGTTCTTGATGAATTACGCCATTACTTCTATAAGTTTCTTTAAAATAGCCGCCTTCAGGGTGTGGCTGCAATTCTAATTTATCTATAATAGTTTTTATGTTTTCCATTGTCTTTGTGAACGGAATGGTGTTACCTTTTTCTAAATAGTAAGGAAACCCAATAGATGAGAAGAATTAGTAAGCCTCCAATACCAATACCATAACTCAGTCGCCAAAACCAGCACATTGCAGCTTGTCCACCTTGAAATGTTTCTTTTTCCGTAAAGCTAAAGGATAGATTTCCAGCAAGTAGATACGATATGGGAACCCACAAAATCCCTAAAGTTATTAAAAGTTTGAGTATTCCCGAAAGGATGTTTTGCAATGTATTAGCAGGGTTTCTTAGTGCTGCAATTCCCCAATACATTGTTAAGGGAAATGAAATCATACCAACCCAAGTTATAAACGTACCAAGCGGAATTGAATTGTCATCATCCAACGCCATAGTTAGTAAAGGAGAACCCGTAAACAAAAGTACTATTACACTTATGGTTAAAATAAGAGAAATATAGAAATATAATTTTCTTTTATTCACTGCTAAAATTGTCAAGTAAGTTAGGTGAAAAATCGATGATCCATCCTATGCCATCTCATTTGGCACACAAAGTAATTTTTAAATAATACGCATTGTGTGCATTCAAACCCCATACTAGCCAAAGCCCATTGAAACTCAAAAAGCATTAACGCTATTTTAGAAAGGTATTATTCAATAATTCCCGCACAACTTACCCGAGCTCCTGCTGCCCCAGAGGGTTGTGAGGTAAAGTCATCAGCACCAGCATGTACAATTACGCCCTTACCTAAAATGTCTTTTGTTGCATCTCCGCATCCAATGCACCATTCATCTGTAGTCATAGATATAGTACCATCTCCATTTTCATCAGCAATAAAATTACCAATATCACCTTTGTGATATCCAGATTCTGCACCCCATTTCCCATGTGGTGTTCCAGTTGGATTCCAATGACCTCCTGCAGATTTGCCATCAGGAGAAGTACAGTCTGCCTTTTGGTGAATATGTATGGCGTGTTCACCTGGTTCTAAACCACTAATAATTGCCTTCATAGTAACACTGCCATCCATTTCCTTAAATACTACCGTTCCAGAAGCATTAGATTCACTTTTGGCATTCAGTGCAATTTTTATGTTTTTAGGTGTTTCAACTACGGTTTCAACAACCTCTTCAACTACAGTTTCTTCTTCTTTCTTTTGTTTACAGGCGGTTGTAGATAGTATGCAGCCTAATAAAAGTATAGTAATTTTTTTCATGAGTTTTTTATTTAATTGTTGAACCGAAGTTACTACTTAATTAAACAAAATGCAAGCAAAGGGCATGACAGATGTCATATTTTTTGGATAGGCATTCCAGTAATTTTGAAAAATAATAGTCAGGTATTATGTCAAAGTTGCTAATTAATAAGTATAACATAGCAGGACCCCGTTATACAAGTTATCCAACGGTTCCGTATTGGAATCAGGAAGCGTTTTCAATAAAAAAGTATAAGGAAACTTTAAGACAGTCCTTTAATGAAAGTAATGTTCAGGAAGGAATAAGTCTGTATATACATTTACCATTTTGTGAAAGCTTATGCACATTTTGTGGCTGTAATAAGCGTATTACTAAACAACATAGTGTAGAAGTGCCCTATATTCAGGCAGTTCTAAAAGAGTGGCAAATGTATCTGAAGTTTTTTGACGATACTCCTATTATCAAAGAAATTCATTTGGGTGGCGGTACACCTACTTTTTTCTCTACGGATAATTTGAAACGTTTAATTCAGGGGATTCTAAGCCATTCAAAACTAGCGGATAATTACGATTTTAGTTTTGAAGGACACCCTAATAATACCACCCAAGAGCATTTACAAACCTTGTATGATTTAGGCTTTAGGCGCGTTAGCTTTGGGGTGCAAGATTACAACCATACCGTACAAACCGCAATACATCGCATTCAGCCTTTTGAAAATGTAAAACGTGTTACAGAAATGGCGCGTGCTATCGGTTACACATCGGTTGGTCATGATATTATTTTCGGATTACCTTTTCAACAACTACAACACGTTGAAGAAACCATTTTAAAAACCAAGGAATTATTACCCGATAGGTTAGCATTTTATAGTTATGCCCATGTGCCCTGGATAAAAGGTAATGGCCAACGTGGTTTTGAAGATAAAGATTTGCCAAATGCCAGCTTAAAACGCCAACAATATGAGTTGGGCAAACAATTGCTGACACAAGTGGGTTACCATGAAATTGGGATGGATCATTTTGCATTAAAAACAGATGCACTTTATCAATCTATAAAAACAGGCGAGTTGCATAGGAATTTTATGGGTTATACCGCCTCAAAAACACAAGCTATGATTGGGTTGGGCGTGTCTTCTATAAGTGATAGTTGGTATGGTTTTGCTCAGAACGTAAAGGATATCAAATCATATTACAGCTTATTGCAAGACAACGAGTTACCAATTTTTAGAGGTCATATTTTAACCGAAGAAGATTTAATAATACGCAAGCATATCCTTAATTTAATGTGCAGATTTAAAACATCTTGGGCAGATAAACAGCTATATTTTAATGAGCTGCCAGATGCTTTGATTCAACTCAAAGAAATGGAAAATGATGGATTAGTAGTCATTAATTCTAATAGTTTAGAAATTACCCAAAAGGGACAACCCTTTGTGCGAAACGTGTGTATGGCTTTTGATGTATTGCTACAACGAAAACAACCAAACACACAATTGTTTTCAATGACGGTTTAGCCTGTGTGCCCCAAAATACCAATAACAAAATAGCTTATTTAGGCTAGCATTACCATGTTTTGGCATAATTAATAACGGATTAAAATTTTATGTGATGAAAAAAATAATTGTACCCATCGACTTCTCAAATCACTCGGAATATGCCCTTAAAACGGCTGCCAAATTAGCCAAAAGCTATAATGCTGAAGTGCTGGCGTTGCATATGTTAGAAATGTCCGATATTATGCTATCCGCTTCAGATGGGTTGCAAAATCAAAAGGCGGTATTCTTCTTTAAATTGGCTGAACAAAAATTCGAGCAGTTTTTAAAAAAGCCCTATTTGCAGGATATAAAAGTCACTCCAATAGTAAAACACTACAAAGTATTTCATGAGGTGAACGATGTAGCTATGGAACACGGTGCAGACTTAATTATCATGGGGTCTCATGGTGCCACAGGTTTAAAGGAATATTTTGTTGGCTCCAACACAGAGCGTGTGGTTAGAAACTCTGATATCCCTGTTTTAGTGGTAAAACGCGAGTTGGCAAGTATAAATTTTGATGTGGTGGCCTTTGCCTGCGATTTTTCAGAGGAAGCCATAACGCCTTATTTAAAAGCAAGAACCATGTTTCAAGCTATGGGTGCTAAAATTTATCTGGTGCATGTAAATTTACCTAACGATCATTTTAAAAGTTCTTTGCAAATAGAACAAAATGTGGTTAACTTTTTTACCAAAGCCGAAGGCAATTTAGATAAGATGGACGATGTATGTTATGTGTGCGATTATACCGTAGAAGATGGTTTACTAAATTGTGCCAATAAAATTGGGGCAGACCTTATTGCCATCCCCACCCACGGCAGAAAAGGATTAGCGCATTTCTTTGAAGGAAGTATAGGCGAAGACGTTGCAAATCATGCGACTTTACCAGTAATGACGTTTAAGATTTAGATTTATTTTCTTTTGGGCGTTACCCACAAGGGGTCGCGCTTTCCATTACAAGTTTTGCCTCGATGCGCGCCTCGGCAAAAGCTATCCATTACAATCGCTAACGCGGGTGTATTTGCCAACATGAGTTTTTAAATCTGGAGGTTTTACTTTTTGGAGAGGTTCGTTTAACCGGTTTGTATATGAAAAGTAGCGGATTTTCAGATACTAACTTTTCAGTTTCGATCAGACCTTTGTTTTATTATTTATCTTTCGTTTAAGTAATTAAACTACTATTTTTATTTACGTCTTTGTTGTGGCGCGTTAATCTAATATTTCTCGTGTTAAGATAATTCTTCTGATACTTCTATTATCATCAAATGGAACAATAGTAGAATAATCTAATTCTGGGTTTTTTATGAAATCTATTTGTGGTTGTTTAGACGTATTTATTAGGTCTACGTATGTTCCATAATCAAGTGAATATATACTATATCTTATTCCTGGATTGTCTTTATCTGAATATCCTTTTTTTACTAGGTGTATGACTCTTGCATCAAACAATTTTTGAATTATTTGATGTTTTTCTAATTCTCTTGAAACCATAAAAGAGCGCGCTTTTTTATTTCCAATTACTTCATCAATTATTCGTCTTATTTTGTTGTGTAATTGTTCATCTAAATTTTTGGATTTATCATTCTCAAACCACTGTCTTCCAGATTCAATAATTGTCTTTTTATCAATATTTTTTTGTCCTTTTCTTTGAGCATCGAAAAACGCAATATTGAAAATGTTTATGAAATCTCGGATAACACCTTCAGAGGCGCGCACTAATTCATTAAATGCAGGTTTGCCAGAAAATACAGCTTGGATAAATTGACTAGATGTATTTATCTCATATTGTGCTTTTAGATGGCCATCTGGAAGTTCAGAACTGATGTGCTTATAAAGTATTTCCATAAATACTTTTGTTATTTCTGTCGGATTTCTATCGTAAACATAATACTCATCTATATCTAAATTGGAACTTATGTCACTGCCAAGTTCAAAACCAATATAATTATGCTTTTCTCTAGGGATAGTAAAGCTAGATCTATATTCTAATGCACCAATTTTCAAAGTTATTTCAGGTGAAGCAATAAATGATTTTTTAAAAAATTCAGCTAAATATGGTTGAAGATCTAAGGGTAAAGCTGACCACTCATCTATAATCAGTATTAATTCTGTATCCGCATATTTTAATACTTTTTTTAAGTGATGATTTAAATCAGGAAACATTATCTTCTCGTATTCTCCTTTGTCAAAAGCTAGAGTTTTTTCATTGCTACTAGCTTTACCTTTTGCTCGTTCAACCCCGTAACTTATTTCTTTAGTACCGATACTAAAATTACTTGTTCTTTGGTCATTGCTATTTTTAGAACTTTTTTCAACAATTTTTTTACCCTTTTGAATTTCTCCAATAGATGAATTTGAGAAATCATCCAATGAATTTAAAGCTAAATCTGAATCTGAATTTGGTATATAAGCGATATGATTTAATAATGAGTCACAAATTTCATTAAGAACATCAATAAATAATGAAGAACATCTGTGAGAAAGAGATAAACTGGCATCTGAAAATTGAGGTGAGCTACCAAGGATTCGACAATCTATAAAACAAACAGATTTATGGTTGTCCTCCTTATATGCATTCTCTAAATATTTTAAAATGTGTGTTTTCCCTGTTCCTCTTCTTCCAAAAAGAATTTGATTATTATTATTCATTAACTGTGGTAAAATACCAACCTCCACATACGAACTTATTATTTTTTCGATTTCTCTTTGTCTTTCTGCTCTTTGAGAAATACTAGAAATTGCTTGAATTATTTTTAAATCTTTTATCATAGTATTCTGTAATGTGCTATAACGTGTTCACGGATATTCTTCGTTTTTAATGGCTTATTCCCGCTAGTAAACGAATATAGCAGAAAAATTTTACAAAATCAATGTTTAGATTAGGTTAAGGCTATAATTTGAAGTTACTTAAATATATACGCTTTAACGCTCCAAATACCCCCACACAAAATTAGGATGGTGGCCGTCACGCCTCACCATTTTCACCCATAATAAGGTCATATGTTCTAAATGTAAGGCTTGGTCTAAACCACCCGTATCTTTTACATAAAACCCTAAGTCGTTAGTAAGAGAGGTGACTTCCTTTTTTGCGGTTTCGGAGTTACCAGCAATCAACATTACTGGTTTTGTATTATACTTGGGAAAATTAGAATCAATTAAATTTTCAAATCCATAAATGGTAAAGGCTTTTACAACGTTAGCGGTTGCTGCCCATTCTTGCACTTTTTCAGCGCCTGAGATTTCACTTTCTAATCCATGAGAAATGCCTTTTCCAACGGGGTTAGTGCAATCTACCAAGGTTTTACCTTTAAAGTCTAAAGGCTTTAGTATGCTCTCATTTGCAAAAAAAGGTGTTGCCAAAAATAATACATCTGCCTTATCAATCGCCTCTTGAACAGGCAATGCTTCAAAATTATTGTTTTTGGATTGTGCTTTTACCACCGATTCGCTTTCAATGTTATCATGGGCTATAATAATCTGATGTCCTTTCTTTTGTAAACCGTCAGCAATGGCGAAACCAACATTGCCTATTCCTATAAATCCTAAAATCATAATTATTTGTTTAATTGTGCAATAACCATTTTTGCGGCTAATGCACCAGAATTTTGTTGTTGCCCTGTTATTAAATTACCATCTTCAATAGCATATGCTGTAAACGGTGCGGCTACTTTAAAAGTAGTGTTTTCAATGTTGTTAGCCTCATCTTCAATTCTATAAGGTTGAATTTTCATGCCAACTGCATTGTCTGCAAAATCCTCTTCGGCATTTGCAAATCCCGTCCACGTTTTTCCGGCAACCAATAAACTGCCATTGTTTGTTTTGGTTTCCAGCAATAGTGTTGTAGCGTGACATACTGCCGCACTTGGTTTACCAGATTCATAGAAATTTACAAATAGCTGTTGTAAATCTGTATTGTTTCTAAAGGTGTACATTGGCCCTTGTCCGCCAACTAAAAAAATGGCATCATAATCTTTAAAATCAACCGCGCTAATTGGTGCCGTATTTTCTAACGAGCTATTAAACCATTTTTGCTGCATGAAACCTAGGGTAATAACATCATGAGCTGCATAACCGCTATTATCATTAGGGTTGGAATAACCATCCATGACTATTTTACCACCTTCAGTAGATGCTAATTCTACTTCGTACCCAGCTTCTTGAAATACCAATAATGGATGTGTTAATTCAGAAGCCCAAAATCCAATAGGCCATCCAGTTTGTTTTGAAGTTGTTGGACTACTCGCCACCATTAAAACTTTTCCTTTATAAGGTGCACCGTGAAAATGCACGTAATGTTGCGCTTCTTTAATTTCTGCATTCATAGCTTTATACTTTTTTGATTGTCTGTTTTTATAACTCTTATTACAAAGCTATTTCAGAAAATCATAGGTACGACAAATTGCTATATTTGTAAGTAACTAACAAAAATGTAAGTTATGCCAGAATTTATTAAAAACAACAAGAAGTATTATACACCTGTGGAATATGTATTGGCCAAAATAGGAGGGACGTATAAAATGCCCATTCTATGGCGTTTAAAAGATAAAGTTTGGCGTTATTCTGAACTAAAAAAGAGCATCACACATATTTCAGATAGAATGTTGAGTAAAAACTTAAATGAATTGGTGAATGATGGTTTTATCGAAAAGCATATCATCGCCGAAGTGCCAGTACGAGTAGAATACAGCATTACCAAACGGGGCGAACGCTGTATTCCAATCATCAAAACCTTACGCAATTATGGTTTTGAGCTTATGGCTGAAGATGGTATATCAGATAACTAGCACTTATGGCGTATTCTCAATATCATTTATAGCCATAACATTAAATAAATTAGCCTTGGTTTTTAAGAAATCGTTTTCAATTTCGATGGCTTTTATTTTTGCTTCAATTAATTTAGATTCACGAGAGTTTACCAAAAACAAGGAGCTAGACCCTAAGAAAAACTTACGTTCTTCCGCGGATAGTAGTTTTGTATAGTCTTCAACAATGGTACCTGTAAAATCATTTTGTACGAGGTACGAATCCAGTTCTTGACTAATAGCATCAATTTTATTTACCAAACTAACTCTAGTATTTTGTACCTCAAATTTTGTGTCTTGCAGCTTGATACTTGCCAGTTTTAAATCACCACGTTCTTTTCTTAAAAATAACGGAAAATATATATTTAATCCACTTTTGTAGGCTGAGGTGCTAAAGGAACGGGCTATATCTGGAGTTTCAGATAAAAAGTTATACTGCAAATCAATTTGAGGTAACAAGTTATTCCGTTTTAAGCGCCGTTCTATTCCTAAACTACGTATTTTAAAATCTAACGACTGCATTTTGGGATGACTTTCAATATCAAAACTTTCAACATCCAATCCTGAGGTGTTCAGTGTTTCGTCAATATTTTCAAAAGTTAGAATATCAGGAATCACATTGTCTCGTATCTCTATGGGTGTGTTGTCATTCAGCCATAAAAAATTAGATAATTCTAAGGACGCTTTTACAAACTTGATACGAGACTTTTCAAGATTTAAACGTCTGTTATTCAACGTAATTCTAGCCTCAAGAGTATCAATAGCGGGTTTGTCACCAACTTCATAACTCTTTACAATGCCATTAAAACGTATAGCGGCATTTTCCAAGAAATCTTCGTAAACACGTTTTTCATTGTAACGTCTTAACCAGTTAAAATAAGTAACTGTGGCTTCATAAAGAATGTTGTTGACGAGCAACTGTCTATCCGCCTGTGCTTGTTGCACGTACAAACGCGATTGCCTTAACATGGCCATACGCTTATTTGTTAATAAGCCTCGGGCCACAGGGATGGAAACTCCAGCACTATACAGACCATCATCAGGTAGAAAACCTTCAGGATTCAAAAAGTCACCCGAATTTTCTTCGAAATTCCCTTTAAACTCTATACCAAACCAAGTCGGGATTTTAAAAGTGGCATTGAGTCTATCAAAATACTCCGTGTTTTTAAATTTTTTTCTATCGTAGTCTACTTCCAGTTTAGGATCGAAAGCACCACGAGCCTTTAATAATTTGGCTTCACTCTCGTTAATTACCAAGTTAGCTTGTTTCACAATGGGGTGATACGATTTTACGTAACCTAAGTATTCCGAAAGTGAAATTACAGCGGTACTATCTTGAGCCCAAAGTACGCTTTGAAAGCTCAAGAGTAAAATGAACAATACTCGTCTCATTTTTTATCTTTTTTAGAAGCTGTCTTACTACCCTGTGGTTGATAATAGTTAGGAGGGAAGCTGTTAATTTGACGCCATAGTTCAAACCAAATGGGTACGTCATCTAATAGTGCTATAGTTTTTGCTCCAGAACCTGCACGAATTGCTTCTGGCCACTCGTGATCTTCTTCGTCCGGCGCTAATAAAATTCTAAACTTACCGTTATCGCTGATAAAACGCTCTATGGCTACCACTTTTGCACCGTATGTTCCGTAACTTACATTGGGCCACCCACTAAAAACAATTGCGGGCCAACCATCAAATTGAACACGCACTTTTTCACCAACGTGTAACAGTGGTAAATCAATAGGTCTAACAAACGTTTCAACTGCCAAATCAATTTGAGATGGCATTATACCAACTAATTCTTGTCCTTCTTTAAATGTTACACCTACTCCACCAACAAGGGCTTTGTTTATAAATCCACTTTGTGGTGCAGTAACATAAAGTAAACTATTACGCCTTTTGTAGTTGGTGTATGTATTTTCTAGCTTAGTAACTTGCGCTTGAGTGTCTAATTGACTAGAGGTGGCAGTAAACATATCACTCTCCGCCTTGGAAATTTTATCCGCATATGAAGCTCTGGTGCGGGATAACTCAATTTCAGCATTAATTACCTCATTCTGACTCGCCAAATATTTATTTTCCTGAGAAATAAGTTTTGCTTGTGTTTCTTGAAGCTTCAATCGTTTTTGTTCCACGTCTTGTACCGCTGCTAACCCTTCATCTTGCAAAGTTTGTTCTCGTTTAAATTGTGTTTCAGCAATGCTTATATTGGTTTTAGCAGCTTCCAAGTCTATACTATCACTTTTTACCTTAAGTTTAGCTTGTAATAATTTATTTCGAGTTTGTTTCAGTTTCAAAGCCATTTCATTTTCTAATGCACTTATTTGGCGATTTAAAGCTTGTACTTTTCCACCATAAGCTTCTACCGAGGAAGATTTCGCTTGTATTTGTTGATTGGTTCTTTCCACTAATCTGTCATCAAAATAATCGCTTTTTACTTCAGAGATTCTTAAAATAGTGTCTCCAGTCTCCACATAATCCCCTTCTTGCACGTACCATTGTTCTATCCGTCCAGGAATTTGTGATTGTATGGTCTGTGGTCTCTGATTAGGCTTCAATGTGGTTACTAGACCATCTCCAGAAATATTCTGTGTCCAAGGCAAAAACAGTACAATAAGTATCAATATTGCAGCTCCTAAAAGGAATTTGTTAAAGTACGAGTAGTACTTTTTATGCATGATTTCCTTACCAGACTTGTATTGTCCTAAGTCTATGGTTTTATTTAATTTATTATGGGTGATATTAAGCATAACTCAGGGTTTTTAATTTTTAATTGAACCTTTATCTAGGGTAATGATGTTTGAACATTTGGTAATCCAAGCATCACTGCTACTTACAACAACAAGTCCCCAAGGTTTATTTACATCAGTTAAATAATCAATTATAGCTTCCGTTTCTGACTTATTGAAACGATCTAATGCATCTTCAAGAATTAATATTTTTGGCGCTTTTAAAATAGCTCTAGCCAACACTAATTTTTTAGATAGTGTGTAAGACAATTGTTTGCCATCAGGATACAGAATTGTGTTTAAACCATCAGGTTGTTCCTTTAGGAAATTTTTAAGTCCCACAACTTCCATCACTTCATGAATGTTGTCATCTGTAATTTCTTTGTTTGAGAACGTGAGATTATCTCGAATTGTACCTTCAAAGGGTGTTTCGTCCGATAATGATAATCCTAATTGCGATCTGAAAAAATTAAGATGCAAGCTATTTATAGACATATCATTCACGTATACCGTACCAGATGTAGGTTCGATAACACCAGAAAGTAAGCGCAATAAAGTAGATTTCCCAGAACCACTTTCTCCTTTTATTAATGTTCTACTTTTGGTGTTTACTTGAAACGATATGTTTCTTAAAATATGTTTGTCTCTGTTATTTACACCGTACGATACATTTTCAAGTTCTATAGATAAACCCTTAGTAAGTTGCAACTGTTCACCAGTTTGACTTTCCAGATCTTTATCTACAATTTGACCTATTTTTTCAAGAGACGTTAAAGTGTCATAAAAAGATTCTAATCCAAGAATTAGCTTTTCTACAGACGCAATAACCAAAAGGATAATAATTTCGGCTGCGACAAACTGACCGATATTCATCTCCTGATTTAAAACCAGCGCACCACCAATAAACAATAAGCTTGCGGTTACTATAACTTTAAAGCTTATCATTTGGATGAATTGTAAAATCAATACTCGGAAGTGACTTTCCCTTGCTTTTAAATAACCACTTACTAGTTCATCATTCTTGTTAACGCCCAAACTTGTGCGCCCTGAGAGTTTAAAACTAATGACAGATCGTGCAATTTCTTGTATCCAATGCGCAACTTTATACTTGTTTTTAGATTCTTTTAAACTGGTTTCTAGACCTCTAACTGCTGTAAATTTGAATACAATAAAAATGAGCATAAGCAGCAGTAAACCAAAAATGATAAAAAATGGATGATAAAATGCCAAAAGTATTAAGGCAAATACAATCTGCAACACAGCCGTTGGGACATCTATTAATATTTTGGATAAGCTTTTTTGAATGGTAAGCGTATCAAAGAATCTATTAGCCAATTCTGGTGGGTAATAGTTGCGTAACTCTGACATTTTTATTTTTGGGAATCTGTATGCCAATTCAAAAGAGGAACGCATAAAAATACGTTGTTGAATGGTTTCAATAATTCTTAACTGCATCAATTGCAAAGAGCCTTGAAACGCCACACCAAGCGTTACAATAATGACTAAGATTACCCAGGATGTAGAGATTTGTGCACCTTGAATAAGATTAATAATAGCCTGAATACCCAATGGTAATGATAAGGCCACCACGCCCGTAAAGATAGCATAGTAGAAGACTTGTAGGATGTCTCTTTTTTCTAATTGGAGCAGTCCTAATAAACGTCTCCAGGGTGTCATTTTAAGTTGTTCCATAGTTAATTTTTCACGGTTTTAAGTACCAGGTTCTTAATAAAATCGGTTGGGGAAAGCCCTTCATTGCAATCGGTAATGGAGGCAAAATGGTCTTTTAAAAAATATTGATGTAGGCTACCATCTAAAATGGTACTTGCTAAGCTTGAAGGAAATTTATAATCTGCATCTATCTCCTTAATCATTGCGCTTAGGCGACGTACAATACGTTTGTAAATTACAAAGTAACCTTCTTTGTTTTCTTGGTCTACCTCTTTGGTTAAAAAAGATTTAGAGTTTTCGTTTACCATGATGCGATTCAATAATACTTCATTGATATGTGAGAAGTTTGAATCTTGCTCAGTGGTTCTAGTAACTACTTCAATGGCTTTTTGAAGTCTGTCTATCGGTGCCAAATTTCGAGTTTCTATGACTAATTGATACTCTATCCAAGCCCAATACCACGAGGAGAGGTATAATAATAGCTTATGTTTACTTTCAAAATAACGATAAATAGAACTTTCGTTAGAACCTATTTTGGCCCCTAGTTTTTTAAATGTGAAACTATCAAAACCTATGTCATCAATTAAAATGATACTGTGTTCTACGATACGCCTCCCTAAATCTGAAGACTCAGGGTCTTTAACATAGATTTTTTCAGGAACAACAATCTTTAAATTTGAAAGTAAAGAATCCATAATCAATAAATTTGTTCGCAAATATAATAGCAATACTATTATTAATGTGAATAAAACTATTGAATTGTCTAATGTTATTCATAAACAAAATTTATGTGTCATTAATGAAATCATAAATTTGTGTTAAATTGACTTTGGCAAATGCACTATTTATAAATGGTTTGAAAAGCAAGGTTTGCGGATAGGTGGGTTAGGGATTGCAGTGGAAAGCCCGCAGCCCGACGTAGGAGGTGCGAGGACTTGGAACGGAAAGCCCGACCCGATAGGGGAACCCCAAAATATTAATGACAATTCATACTACTAGACGCCAACTCGTAAACGGGAGCAGGAGAGAGGTAAGGTATACCCAAGCCTAAACCACGCAGAATAAATAGGCCACCAATAATAATAACAAACACGGGAATTAGGTTTTGAATGCGCTGCCTAGTTTTACCTTTTAAAAACTGGCTAAAGTAAATAGCGGTAGTCATTAACGGAATAGTGCCCAGACCAAACGTTGCCATGTACAAACTGCCATTTGCCGCACTACCGTAGCTAAGTGCAGCAAAAACTGCCATATACACCAAGCCACAGGGTAAAAAGCCATTTAAAAACCCAATGGTTAAAAAGGTGTCCATAGTTTTTTTCTTCAGGGCGTTGCCTAAAGCCGATTTTATCCTAGAAATACCGCTGTATATAGGTTTAGAGAAATTGTACTTGTTAAACGTTTTTTGTGGTATTAGCACCACTAAAATCATTAAAACCCCAATAATAATGGACAATTGCTGCTGAAAACCAAATATGGAGAGACTCTTGCCCACTGCGCCAAATACTAACCCTATAAGGCCGTAAGCAAGGAGTCTACCCACATGATAAATAGCAATCTGAGATATTTTTTTTATAGAATTTGTACGGTCTATAGGTAACATAAACGCAATGGGCCCACACATGCCAACGCAGTGAAAACTACCCAAAATACCTAATATAAACCCAGACCAAAGCATACTAATACACTATAGCTTCTTTAAATAAATAAGATTTTCCGTTATATTGCCAATCTATTTTAATGTTCCAACGGCCATCTACCAAACGGGAGTCAGGTATGAGCAAATAAGGATTAGACAATGAAATAGCAGTTTCAAAGTCTAGTTGTTTGTTAGATGGCCTGTATAGGAACATATTTCCAGTAATTTTTTTATAATCGATATCATTCGGGAAACTGATCATTAACCCCTCGGCTGTTTTTTTATAGCTAATATTAGTTTTAAGTGTTTTCGCGTTTTTTAACTTGTTAATATCACTTTGATATTTCAGTTCTTCACCATAATAATTCTCGCTCACCAAATCATGATCGTATTTATGGTCTACGTTCATCGTAATAATGAAATACATAATAAAGGCAATAAAGCCTATAAACGCTAAAACAATTCCGGTTCCCCAATTTAGTTTCATAATCTTACTTCCTGCGAAAGCAGGAATCTCTTTTAATTAATACTTTTTGTCATCCTGAATTCGTTTCAGGATCTTAATTTTCTTGTCTACTGCCAACTGCCAATTTTATTAGGGCGTTACCCACAAGGGGTCGGGCTTTCCGTTCCAAGTCCTCGCTTCGTCCCGCTGAGACGGAAACTTCGCTGTGGGCTTTCCTCTGCAATCCCTAACGCGGGCAATCCCGCCAACGCCATGTTCAAATCAATATTTCAATACTTTCTGCCGCTTTCACAACTCTAACAACTGAAAACTGCGACTTTGACTGCAAACTTTATCGATAACTCCGTGGTCCTAAAAAGTTAGCCGTAGTGGTCTCAATCAATTCATCGCCTTTGTAAACGCCTATTTTTATTTTGTTTCTGTCACCTGATAAATCCGAATTATTTATTTCAATAAACAATGTGCCCTCTGCAATCCCTTGACTTGGCACCAAAAAATCTTCACTGGTTGAGACTAGTTTTAATTCCCCTTCGTGAGACATTACTTTAAAACTAACATCTTCAATGTCTTCGGTCGTTTTATTTACTAGTTTATACGTATACACATTGCTAATTATATTGCCTTCTTTATGTTCGTATAACTGACCAGGTAATCTTAATACATTGGCCTCTACATCATTTCTTAAAAATAACATCCCAACTAAAACACCTACTAAAATGGTCAATACGCCTGTATAACCTTTTAGTCTTGTCGTTAATTTAAAAGGTGTTTTCTTCTCAATATTCTCTTCACTGGCATAACGAATTAATCCCTTAGGTAAATTGATGCTTTCCATAATATGGTCGCATTCATCAATACAGGCAGTACAGTTTACACATTCTAGTTGAGTACCATTTCTAATATCAATACCCGTGGGGCACACATGCACACATTGCAGACAGTCAATACAATCACCATGGCCCAAAGCAGCTCTATCTTCGTTTTTTCTAAATTTTTTTCTGCCGCTTTCGCCTTCACCCCGTTTGTGGTCATAGGCAACAACTATAGATTTTGTGTCTAATAAGACACCTTGTAATCTCCCGTAAGGACATGCAATTATGCATACTTGCTCTCTAAACCATGCAAATACAAAATAAAATACCGCTGTAAAAATTAATAATGAAATAAGTGTGCTTAAATGATTAAAGGGCCCTTCAGAAATGTATCTTAATAGTGTGTCGCTTCCGATTAAATACGCTAAAAACACATTAGCAATTAAGAAAGAGATGATGGCAAAAATTAGAAACTTAAGTCCTTTCTTTCTTATTTTTTCAGCATCCCATTTTTGTCTTGCCAGTTTGCGTTGTTTGTTTCTGTCACCTTCAATCCAATATTCTATCCTTCTAAATACCATTTCCATAAAAATGGTTTGTGGACAAATCCATCCGCAGAAAATACGTCCGAAAGCCACGGTAAATAGTGTAATGAATACTACACCAATAATCATGGAAATCACAAACAAATGAAAATCTTGTGGCCAAAACGGAAACCCGAAAATATTAAAACGACGTTCCAATACATTGAACATCAAAAACTGATTCCCATTGATTTTTATAAATGGGGACAAGAACAGAAACGCTAATAAAAAGTAGCTTACATATTTGCGGTATTCATAAAACTTGCCACTAGGCTTTTTAGGAAACACCCAAGCCCGCTTACCTTCTTCTGTAACCGTCGCAATAGAATCTCTGAATATTTCGTTTTCTGGGGTTTCCAAAGCTTTTTTTGATTTAGACCTGTCAGGTTTCAAATCCTGACAGGTCTGGGTTTAATTAAGTGTTTAGTTTGGCAATTATTTATTCAGTAGCGGTTTCGATAACTTCTGCTTTTACTTCTTCAACTGAGTCAGTAGCTTCTTCCACAGTTTCATCTACCCAAATATCACCCTCAGGAGCTTTCGGATTTGCAGGTGTCGTACCTTGTAGAGTTAGTAAATAACTAGATACTTTTGCTATTTGAGATGGTTTTAATTGGGCTTTCCATGGAATCATCCCTTTTCCAGAACGTCCGCCTTCAGAAACGGTATTGAAAACATTTTTAATACCTCCACCAAGAATCCAATATTCATCTGTCAAATTTGGTCCAATACCACCACCACCATCAGCCATATGACAAGCTACGCAGTTGGTCTCAAAAATAGATTTACCAGTGCTTAAATCATCAGCATCCGTTAACATTACAACTGTATTTACATCCACTAAATCTTTAGCTGTTTTTTTATAGGCCTCAACAGCAGTTTTGGCTTCTGCTAATTCTATTTCAAGTTCATCCAATTGAGAATCGCCATCAAATATGTGATAACGTACCAAATAAATAGCAGCAAAAGCGATACTAGCATAAAAACCGTATAACCACCAAGGAGGTAGATTATTATCTAATTCTTTTATGCCATCATAATTGTGGTCTAGTATAATTTCGCCTTCTTCTTCAATGGGTTTTTGTCCAACAAGTTTTTTATATGTTTCTTTTAACCACTTAAACTCGTAAGCCTTTTCTTTTTCCGCTAAAAACTTAGCTTTGGCTTCCTCATTGAGCTTATGTAGCATTACATTTTCCAAAGCGCCAACAATAGCTTCAATGGCTATCAATATAAGCAATACTAAAAGGAGAAATAATAGTACTACGGGATATTCAATAAATGCAGGCTTTTCACCAGAATCTATAAAGAATTCAACGGCTCCAAAAATGATAAAGAAAACTACTGGAACACGAATCCAAGATGGAATTAAATTTTTCATTTGATAGTTGTTTATTTTAATAAAATGGACAAATGTAACCTCCAGGATAAATTCATAAGTGAGATAAAACTTAGAATGTTCGGTTTCATAATATGTCGTTATTTTGGTTGTCTAATGGTAAGTTGCTCACTCGTTTTATGTAGTCTTTTTTTGCGGTAACTACCCACCAAAAAAGTAATACGAAAAAGATGAAAAATATCAATAAGGAAATAATAGGATAGATTTCTATACCTGTGATACTTTCCATGTGGTTTTTTACAAATTTCAACATGATTTTCTCTTTTTTAATGGTTATTTTAGTGCGGTTTCTACTTTAATATCTGTACCCAATCTTTGCAGATATGCAATTAAGGCCACGATTTCTCTGTTTTTCATCTCTACAAAATCTTCACCACTTGCGGCAGCAGCTTTCTTGTCAGCTTCATAAGTACTTGCAAAATCAGGGTCGCTATACAGATTCTCCTCAATTTGAGTGCCTTGTTCCAGCATACTTTGTTGAGCATTTGCAATCTCCGTACCGGAATAAGGAACACCAAGTGATACCATAGTTTCCATTTTAGATTCGGTTTGCGATTTATCCAATTCGTTTTTAATCAACCATTGGTAACGTGGCATGATAGAACCAGATGAGGTACTTTGCGGATCGTACATATGGTTGAAATGCCAGTTATCAGAGTACTTGCCACCAACACGGTGTAAATCTGGGCCTGTACGCTTACTTCCCCATAAGAATGGATGATCGTATACATACTCTCCAGCTTTAGAGTATTCACCATAACGCTCTACTTCACTTCTAAACGGACGAATCATCTGCGAGTGACACCCCACACAACCTTCACGGATATAAATGTCTCTACCCTCTAGTTCTAAAGGTGTATACGGTTTCACACTGGCTATAGTTGGAATGTTAGATTCAACCATAATCGTTGGTACTATTTGAATAATACCACCAATCAGTATAGCAATAGTTGCTAAAATAGTCAGTTTAATAGGTCTTCTTTCTAACCAGGTGTGCCATCCTTCACTAGCTGTACGTCTTTTAGTAACACGTTCTAAAGCTGGAGCTTCTGCTAATTCGTCTTCAACTTTACTTCCACTTCTTACGGTAACGATAACGTTAACTACAAGAATTAACATACCAACAATATAAAGTGTTCCTCCAATAGCACGCATCCAGTACATTGGGATAATTTGCGTAACAGTTTCCAAGAAGTTGCCGTAAACTAATGTACCATCAGGATTAAATTGTTTCCACATACTTGCTTGTGTAAAGCCAGCAACATACATTGGTAATGCATAAATAATAATACCCAAAGTACCCAACCAGAAATGTAAATTGGCCATTCCTAAGGAATAAAGCTTAGTTTTAAATAATCGAGGAACTAGATAATAAATCATACCGAATGCCATAAAACCGTTCCAAGCTAAAGCACCAACGTGCACGTGGGCAATAATCCAATCGGTAAAGTGGGCAATAGCATTTACATTTTTAAGTGATAGGGTAGGCCCTTCAAATGTTGCCATACCGTAACCCGTAATAGCTACCACCATAAATTTTAAAACAGGATCAGTACGTACTTTATCCCAAGCACCACGTAAGGTTAAAAGTCCGTTTATCATACCACCCCAAGATGGCATCAATAGCATTACGGAAAAAGTAACACCTAAATTCTGCGCCCAATCTGGTAGAGCTGTATATAATAAGTGGTGAGGTCCAGCCCAAATATATATGAAAATCAACGACCAGAAGTGTACAATAGATAAACGATAAGAGTACACAGGTCTGTTAGCAGCTTTAGGAACAAAATAGTACATCAAACCTAAAAACGGCGTAGTTAAGAAGAATGCCACAGCATTGTGACCGTACCACCATTGCACAAGTGCGTCTTGCACACCCGCGTAAACCGAGTAACTTTTCAATCCGCTAACAGGTAACTCTAAACTATTAAAAATATGAAGTACAGCAACCGTAACAAACGTAGCAATGTAAAACCAAACAGCCACATATAAATGACGTTGACGACGTTTTAAAATCGTCCAAATCATATTCACACCAAACACTACCCAAACTAAAGCAATGGCAATATCAATGGGCCATTCCAGTTCAGCATATTCTTTAGATGTGGTAATCCCCAAAGGCAATGTAATGGCTGCAGCAACAATAATAAGCTGCCACCCCCAGAAGTTGATGTTACTCAACAAGTCACTTGCCATACGGGTTTTAAGTAGTCGTTGTAAGGAGTAATACACCCCAGCAAACATGGCATTACCCACAAAGGCAAAAATCACAGCGTTGGTGTGTAAAGGTCTTAAACGACCAAAACTCAACCACGATACGCCATCAGTTAAATTGGGGAATAAAAACATAAAGGCAAGCAAAAGGCCCACCACCATTCCTACCACCCCAAAAACAATGGTAGCGTAGATAAATTTAGTAACGATTTTGTTATCGTAATGAAATTGTTGTACTTCCATAATAGTTGATTATTCTTCTTTGGTTAGTATTGTTTTGTTGGTTTTATCTTTGACGAGTTCATCCTCGAATAACATGCGGACTGACGGGGTGTAGCTATCATCAAACTGCCCTTTCTTGACAGCGATAACAAACACTACAAAGAATGCTACAGCAACCAAAATGCTCACAGCAAGTAAAATATATATAACACTCATACCTAATTGAAGTTATGGGTCAAAAGTACCCGCATAGTTCTTTTTAAAAGATGACATTTGTCATGTTAATCCAATTTTCTTTGGCGTTACCCAAAGGGTCGGGCTTTCCGTTAAAAGTTTTGCCTCGATGCATGCCTCGGCAAAAGCTACCACTGCAATCCCTAACGCACCTATCCGCCAAATTCAGTGTCAATATCTATCTTAGTTTTCGTCCTAAAAGGTTTGTACAAACCGTCGTAAACGCCACAATACTAATCGAACTTAAAGGCATCAAAATAGCCGCCACTACAGGAGCTAATTGTCCTGTAACTGCAAAATAAAGTCCGATGGTGTTGTATATAAAAGACAACACAAAACTCCATTTTATAATAGTAATCGCTTTCTTAGAAGCTTTAATAAAACTGTATAATTGATTGAATTTAGTGGCATCTAAAATGGCATCACAAGCAGGTGAAAATACATTTACATCTTCCGAAATTGCAATACCTACATCACTTTGGGCGAGTGCTCCGGCATCGTTTAACCCATCACCAACCATTAAGACTTTTGCGCCAGAGGTTTGATGGTGCTTTATGTACTCTAACTTATCCTCTGGTTTCTGATTGAAAAACAGTTTGGTTTTGGCAGGTAATAGTTTGGTTAAATTCTCTTTTTCACCAGCATTATCACCTGAGAGAATTACTAAATCATAATCTTTTTTTAGACGTTTAAATAACTTTGAAATTCCTTTTCTATATTTATTGTAAAAGGTAAACTTGCCTTTATAGGTATTGTTTGTGCTTACGTGCACCGCAGTATTCAAGGTCGTTGTTTCAGAAGTGTAACCGACAAAAGGCGCAGAGCCTATTTTTATAGAATCGTCTTGATGTTTAGCAACTATACCTTTACCAATATGCTCTTCGTAATCGTCTAAAGTTAAAATGTTATTATCCTCTAAAAGTGAATACAGTGAGCGACTCAAAGGATGATTAGAATTTCGTAACGAACTTTTTAGTAACACCTCTTCTGCATATGAAAGTGCATCACCTTCATAAGCAATAGCCGTTTCTTTATTAGCGGTAATGGTTCCCGTTTTATCAAAAATAATGGTGTCAATTGTAGCTAGTTGTTCAATTACAGAAGCATTTTTAGCATAGAATTTTAACTTTCCAAAAATCCGTAATAAATTCCCGAAAGTAAAAGGTGCAGCGAGTGCAATGGCGCAAGGGCAAGCAATAATTAAAACTGCAGTAAATACATTTAAAGCTTTAGAACTATCTACAATTAACCAATAACTTGTTGCAATTATTGCTATACTGAGTACTGCGACTGTAAACTGCTTACTGATACTATTGGTGAGGTTTGTAAAGCTAGCTTCTTTGTTCTTATTAAATACATCATTACTCCACAATTGAGTAAGGTAGCTTTGTTCTACGGTTTTAAGTACATCTACTTCAATACTGCCTTCGGTTTGCTTTCCTCCCGCAAATAATTTATCTCCAGATTGTTTGGACACCGCATCAGATTCTCCAGTAACAAAACTGTAGTCAATTCTGGCATTCCCGTTAATCAAAATACAGTCTACAGGAATCAACTCTTCATTTCTTATTAGTAATCTATCACCTTTTTTAATGTCATAAACCTGAATAGATTCTTCATTGCCGTCGGTATTAATTTTTGTAATTCCGATAGGGAAATACGATTTGTAATCCCGTTCAAACGATAGAAAACTATAGGTTTTCTGTTGGAAGAATTTTCCAAGTAATAAAAAGAAAACAAGCCCTGAAAGGCTGTCAAAAAAGCCCGTACCAATATCAAAAACAATTTCGGCTGTACTTCTTAAAAAGAGTACCGTGACTCCTAAAGCAATGGGAACATCAATGTTTAATAACTTCGATTTTAAACCCTTATAGGCTGAAATGAAATAATCTTGAGAACAATAAAATACTACTGGCAACGAAAACGTAAACATCAGCCATCTAAACACGGGAGCGTATTGTTCAATCCAAAATCCACTCACTTGAAAGTACTCTGGAAAGGATAAAAACATGATGTTTCCAAAGGCAAAACCTGCAATACCTAGTTTATATATTAAGGAGCGGTCTACATTTTTCTTTCCAACACTGTAATCATCTAAACTGATAAATGGCTCGTAACCAATACTACTTAAAAGTTTAACTAATAATTTTAAAGAGAAATTATCCGTATTGTAATTTACACGAACCGTTTTCTTTCCAAAGTTTACAATAGAAGAACTAATGGAAGGGTTCAACTTATTCAAATTCTCCAAAATCCAAATACAGGAACTACAATGAATATGTGGAATATAAAGCGTAATAATTTGCGTGTTATCGTCATTAAATTCCAATAAACTTCCAACGATTTTCTCGTTATCCAAGAAGTTATATTTGCCTTCAATTTCCTTTGGCGTAGCTCCAGGAGCGTTCTCCAAATCGTAGTAGCAGGTTAAATCGTTTGCAGAAAAAATCTCGTAAACAGTTTTACAACCCTTACAACAAAACGATTTCTCATCATAAATTATCTCTGTAGATGTGGCATCTAAACCACAGTGGAAACACGTTTTTGCTTCCATAAATTTGCTCATTTTATACCTGATACAAATATTTTAATTTGGTTAAGCTTAAAATATGATATCTATCATGATTTGCATATTTTTACGAGACCTTAAGTAAGTCATCCATTAAAAAATGCTAAATAATTGAGCTTCAGAGCGAAGTGATTAATTGAAGAATTGTAAGAATGTTTCAAAAGGATAAAGCTGTTTTTGATGTGCTTTTTGAGTCGGTTTCCGAAGGCGTTATTGTTGTTAATGAAGAGCAGTTTATTGTAGCTATAAATCGTTCTGCAGAACATATGTTTGGTTATGATAAAGGTGAGTTGTTGGAGCAGCATTTAGATGTTTTAATTCCTAAGCCATATAGAGCAGGTCATAGCAACAATGTTGATGGCTTTATGAAGGTTAAAGAGAGCAGGCAAATGGGACGTGGGCGCGATTTGTATGGCGCTCATAAAAACGGGTACACCTTCCCTGTAGAGGCTGGCTTAAATCCTTTACAGATGAGTAATAGAAATTACGTTATGGCTTTAGTGATTGATATTACCAAACGCAAGCAACAAGAAAAAGCTTTATTGGAACTTAACACAGAACTTGAAAAGCAGGTAGAGCTCCGAACTCAAGAATTAACCAATACAATTGAAGAACTTCAAGAAGCCAATAGAAAGAGAGATGTTGAAATAAAAAAGCGTATTGAAGCCCAAAACAAGATAAGTGATGCACTTAAAAAAGAGAAGGAGCTAAATGAATTGAAAACCAAGTTTTTATCTTTGGTTTCCCATGAGTTTAAAACGCCTTTGAGTGGCATCTTAACCTCTACAATGTTGTTGGGAAAATATAAGTTAACCGAACAACAAAATAGACGTGATAAGCATTTAAAAACAATTTCTGATAAAGTACATTATTTAAACAATATTCTTAACGACTTTCTGTCTATTGAGAAATTAGAAACTGGGAAGGTGAATTATAAATTTACCTCCTTCAGACTTACGAAAGTTGTAGATGAGGTAATTTACAATGCTAATATGTTGCTTAGGGAAGGCCAAAAGATAAACTATCCCAAAAATATTGATGAAATATCCCTATTTCAAGATGAAAAAACAATAGAATTGGCTTTAAATAATTTGGTGCATAATGCTATAAAATATTCGCCAGAGGAATCTACTATTGATATTGAAATTACGCAAGATGAAACACATACCGTTTTTGTGATTTCAGATGAGGGTATAGGCATTCCAGAAGCAGATCAAAAACAAATATTTAACCGTTATTTTAGAGCTGAAAACGCACTTTTAAATCAGGGTACAGGCATTGGGCTTAACATAGTTAAGAGTCACTTAGAGAATTTAGGGGGGACAATTAGTTTTATAAGTGAAGAAAATAAAGGAAGTACATTTACCATAAAACTGCCAAATAAAGCAAACTAATGAAAAAAATACTTTTAATAGAAGACGATACTATTTTAAGAGAAAATACTGCAGAGTTATTGGAGTTATCTAACTACGATGTAGTAACTGCACCTAACGGAAAGATTGGGTTAGAAACTGCCAAATCAGTTATTCCAGATATCATTGTTTGTGATGTTATGATGCCAGAGTTGGATGGTTATGGTGTTTTGGAAGGTTTATCTAAACAAGAAAGTACTAAGTATATTCCGTTTATATTTTTATCAGCTAAAACAGAGCGTAAAGATGTGCGCAAAGGCATGGATTTAGGTGCCGACGACTACATAACCAAACCTTTTGAAGAGGACGAGTTAATTAGTGCTATTGAAAGTAGATTAGCTAAAGCATCTATTTTAAAAGATATTAGAGAGCAGGAGCCCAAAGAAGAGTCTGAAGAAATTCAAGATATTAGAAATCTAAATGATTTAAAGAATTTTTTTGATGATAATGGGCAGACCTATAAATTCAAACAAGGGCAAACTATTTATGAGGAAGGCCAGCATTCCAATTACATTTATTTAATTGAACGTGGTTTGGTAAAGTGTCACCAGTTTGATGATCAAGGTAAAGATTTAACAACGTCCTTGTTTAGGGAAGATGATCTTTTTGGCTATTCCTCATTTACGCAGAATACAACTTACAGAGAAACAGCTGCAGCAGTACAAGATACAGTACTTTTAGGTATTTCTAAAGAAGAGTTTAAAACGTTGCTCAATAGTAACCACAATATTACACTGGATATCATTCAATTACTAAATGAAGATTTAGCTGGTCTAAAAAATCAGTTATTGGAAATGGCCTATAGCTCAGTGAAAAAAAGAACCGCTTTAACTATTTTAAAATTTGCTGAAAAATTAGGCCGTAAACCAGAGGATTCCATTAGAATTTCTAGAAATGATTTAGCAAGTGTAGCAGGAGTGGCTACAGAGAGTTTAATACGTACATTATCTGGTTTTAAGAGTTCGGGAATTATTGATATTGAAGGGCGTAACGTTAGGGTTTTAGATGTAGATAAACTTAAAAGAGTGGAGTAGTTAACCCATTTATCAGTCCTAAAAGTGCCCGAAATATGATTTTGGTCATATTTCAACCCTGTGATTCCCTATACATTTGTTCCATTGGAACTTATGTAAAATGGAAAATGTTTTAATACCAACAGATTTCTCAGAAAATGCTTGGAATGCAGTAGAGTATGCAGTGAATTTCTTTGAAAATTCTACCTGCAACTTTTACATTTTACATGTTTGCTCTAATACTCAGAAAAAAAGTCAAAATTCCAATGAAGTTCATGTGTCTTGTCAAAATCAAATGCATGATATCTTCTTTAAGATTGAGAATGATTTAACTAAAAACGAAAAGCACAAGTTTTTTAAAATTATAGACACGGGTTACGTTGTTGGTTCGGTAAGGCAACAAGTCGAGAAAAATCATATAGATTTTATTGTAATGGGTACCAAAGGTGCTTCGGGTATTTCAAAATTGCCACTTGGTACAAATGCTTCAAATGTTATTACTAAAGTAAAATGTGCAACCGTTGTAGTCCCCGAAAACGCAAAATATTCAGATCTTAAAGAAATAGCGTTTCCAACAGATTTTTTGTCTATGTATTCATCTAGAACACTTGAAGCTATTACAAATATAGTTGAGACGCATGAGGCTTCAGCCAGAGTTTTGCATATAAAAAATGCGACAACACAACTAAATGCGGATCAAGAAAAGAACAAAGAGATTTTAGATGATTATTTAGGTCAAAATAAACATAGTTTTCATTTTTTAGCTAACAAACAAGTAGAAACTCAAGTACAGGAGTTTGTAGAGGATAGAAAGATAAACTTGATTACCATGTTGGCTAAAAACATAAATTATTTTGAAAAAATTCTGTTTCATCCAAAAGATCCAAAAACAAAATATTATACAGATATTCCTTTTTTAGTACTGCATTAATGAACGTTTTAAAGTAATATCCTAATTCTATTATCATGGGAAAGTGTGAGCAATGTATTATCAAACAATTCAACGCGCTAAAATCGTTAAACCGAGAGGAATTAATCCGAATTTCAGGATGTAAATCCTCTAGAAGTATCAAAAAAGGCGAAGTTATTTTTGATGAGGGTGACGTTATAAACGGAGTATATTGTATTAGAAATGGCATTTGCAAACTCACTAAATTAAGCGAAAACGGCAAGGATCAAATAGTAAAAATGGTGGTGAAAGGTGAGCTTATTGGGCAAAGGTCTTTGGTTTCAAACGAAAGTTCTAATCTGCAAGCAACAGCTTTAAAAGACATGGAAGTGTGTTTTATTCCCAAAAGCGAGATTATTTCAGATTTAGAACGTAATCCGAAATTCACTTTCGATATGTTAAAGGATATGGCTCGTGATTTAAAGGAAGCCGATGATGTAATTGTAGATATGGCGCAAAAATCCGTAAAACAACGTTTAGCTGAAACGCTTTTATATATAGAAAAAAACTTTGGTACTAACCCTGACGGTACTATAAGTTTGATGTTGTCTAGGGAAGATTATGCAAATATTGTTGGTACAGCTACAGAATCTGCCATTCGAGTATTGTCACAATTTAAAAAAGAGGGTTTACTTTCTACAATTGGTAAGTATATAAAAATTGAAGATCATTTAGGGCTTCGTCGTGTAGAATAACCCCTATTCATATTTCCTGTTAAATAATAGATAAATCTAATTGCTGCCGTTTACCTATTTTATCAAAATGTAGTATTTTTATACTGCTATGATGAAGGATAATAAAGTTTTTAGAAAGGGTTTCGTTTTTACATCTTACGAAGCACCTTACAAATCGCCTTTCGATACATTTTTTGAGATTTTTAAGGAGCTCATTACCCATACTTCTGGTGATTTTAATGAAGCCATAAGTTGGCTACGCGAGTTAGATAAAGAATACAAGCTTACCACACCAGAATATACTATTGAAGATTTTATTGAAGACCTTAAAAAGAAAGGGTATTTACGTGAAGAAATAGATCCCGATGGAAACGGGTCTTCTTTGGCAATTACTGCTAAAACAGAACGCGCAATTCGCCAACAAGCGTTGGACCAAATTTTTGGCAAAATAAAACGTAGTGGTCAAGGTAATCATAAAAGTAAAAGTCCAGGTTTAGGCGATGAGCATACAGGCGATTTCAGGAGTTATCAATTTGGTGATGCCTTAGATAGAGTGTCGATGACCGAAAGCTTAAGAAACGCACAAATTAATCATGGTATTTCTGATTTTACCTTATCAGAAGATGATTTGGTAGTGGAAGAAACGCTTCATAAATCGCAAATGAGTACGGTGTTGATGATTGATATTAGCCATAGTATGATTTTATATGGTGAAGATCGCATCACTCCTGCCAAAAAAGTAGCTATGGCGTTGGCAGAATTGATTACAACGCGCTATCCAAAAGACACTTTAGATATTATTGTTTTTGGTAATGATGCGTGGCGTATTGATATTAAGGATTTACCCTATTTAAAAGTAGGGCCTTATCATACCAATACAGTTGCTGGACTAGAGTTGGCAATGGATTTATTGCGACGTAAACGTAATACCAACAAACAAATATTTATGATAACCGATGGAAAACCAAGTTGTTTGCGTTTACCCGACGGACAGTATTATAAAAATAGTATGGGCTTGGATACCCACATTATCAACAAATGCTACATGATGGCGCAACAAGCGCGTCGTTTGCATATTCCCATCACCACATTTATGATTGCAAAAGACAGCTATTTGATGCAGTTTGTTCGCGAGTTTACCTATGCAAACCAAGGAAAAGCCTTTTATACAGGTTTAAAAGGTTTGGGAGAAATGATTTTTGAAGATTATGAGACGAATAGAAAAAAGAGGATAAGAGGATAAAACAGCTATTAGCTTTTAGGTGTTCGCCTATAGCTCTTTAAAGGGTTTAATAATGCTAACAGCTAAAAGCAAAGGGCTAAAAGCTATAAAATGAAAAATATTAAAACATTAGGAGAATTAAAAAAAGAAGGTTACTTATCAAAATCCATTAAGGATGAGTTACGAGATAACCTGATTAAAAAAATAAAAAATAAAGAGACCACTTTTGAAGGTGTGCACGGGTATGAGAATACAGTAATTCCAGAATTGGAGCGTGCAATTTTATCACGACATAATATCAATTTGTTGGGGTTGCGTGGGCAGGCAAAAACAAGATTAGCGCGATTAATGCTCAATTTGTTAGATGAATATATTCCAATTGTTGAAGGTTCTGAAGTAAACGATGATCCATTCAATCCCATTTCAAGATACGCGATTGAAATCATCAAAGAAAAAGGTGATGATACTCCAATTTCATGGTTACATAGAAGTGAACGTTTTGCTGAAAAGCTTGCAACTCCAGACGTAACAGTGGCGGATATTATTGGCGATGTTGATCCTATAAAAGCGGCAAATTTAAAATTAAGTTACGCAGACGATCGTGTTATTCATTATGGTATGATTCCGAGAGCAAACCGATGTATTTTTGTGATTAATGAGTTGCCAGATTTACAGGCTAGGATTCAGGTAGCTTTATTTAATATTCTGCAGGAGGGCGACATTCAAATTAGAGGATTTAAAGTGAGATTACCTTTAGATATTCAATTTTTGTTTACTGCAAATCCAGAAGATTATACAAACAGAGGAAGTATTGTTACCCCTTTAAAAGATAGAATAGGTTCTCAAATTTTAACACACTATCCAGAGGATATTGAAACTGCTCGTTTAATTACCGAACAGGAATCAAATTTAGTTGAAGGTCAGAAAGAAAATGTTTTAGTTCCAGATTTAGCTAAAGATTTATTGGAACAGATTGTTTTTGAGGCTCGGGACAGTGAATATATTGATGCAAAATCAGGAGTGAGTGCAAGATTGAGTATAACGGCCTTTGAAAATCTATTAAGTACTGCTGAACGTCGCGCTTTGATTTCGGGTGATGAGCGGACCATTTTGAGATTAAGTGATTTTGTTGGCGTTATTCCATCAATTACTGGTAAAGTAGAGTTGGTTTATGAAGGTGAGCAGGAAGGAGCGGCGGTTGTAGCGTTTAATTTGATTGGAGAAGCAGTTAAAAATTTGTTTATTGAATTCTTTCCGAAGATAGAAAAACTGAAAAAACAAGATGAAGAGACGCCCTATGATAATATTGTTTCTTGGTTTTTTCATCAAAAAGAAGGTTTCGAACTATTGGACGATCTAAGGGATAAAGAATATCGAAGTATGCTAGATGCCATTTCGCCTTTAGATGATTTATTGGGTAAATATCACCCCAATCTTAGAAAAGAAGATTCTTATTTCTTTAAAGAGTTTGTGTTATGGGCTTTAGCAGAATACAAACAATTAAGTAAAAATCGTTTTTCTGAGGGGATACAATTTAAAGATCCCTATGGAAGCTTTATAAGCGGTATATAATTATTAAATAAATAGTAAAGAGCCAATTCAAAAAAACTGAATTGGCTCTTTTTTTATGCCTTTCAGTCAATTTGATAAATGTGTAATCAATAAAATTGTAATCTGAAAGATTAAGAATTCGTAGTGGTTTAATATTAATTTATCAGTTTCAGAAAACAAGTCAATTTTGGCTGTTTTGGCTTGTTTTTGACTCATTAAAGCCTTATTTTTTCACAAATTGATCAAAAATCAACAAATTTTTAAAAATTCAATATGAATAAAACCTATGCTGATACTTCAGAAAAAATTCGATTATTGTCCTTTGATATTGATAACACCTTAATCGATTTTCATACCTTCCAAAGTAACTTCAAAAATGTATGGGAAACCTTCAAGCCAAAAAATGTATTACTAGCTTATAACACGGGTCGCTTAATTGATGACGTTTTAGATTTAATAAAGAGAGGTATTTTGCCAGAGCCCGATTATATTATTTCGGGTGTTGGTACACACATATATAATTTTGCAGAAAAGCGTGTGGTAAAAGAGTTTAATAATGTTTTGGATGATGGATGGGATTTAAAAACTGTTGAGAACATTTTAACCAATATTAAGCATCCCATTAGCGAGCAGCCTTCTAGATTTCAACATGCCTATAAACGAAGTTATTTTTTTCATGACGCAACTGCGGATTTAATCGAGGATATAGAAGAAAGTTTTGCAAAAGCTGATATGCACGTTAACATCGTGTATTCGCAAGATAAGTTTTTAGATGTTTTACCAAAATTCGCCAATAAAGCTAATGCATTGCAATGGTTGCTCGGAAAGTTGAATTTGAAATCAACCAATGTTCTTGTTGCCGGTGATAGCGGAAATGATTCTGCAATGTTTGATTTGAAAGATGTACATGGTATTGTGGTTTCTAACGCTCATGAAGAGTTGTACCAATACACAAAACATAGAAAAGTATATCATTCTGAGCAAGAAAAAGGAGATGGCGTTGTAGAAGGTTTGGTTTATTTTGGAGTACTACCTGAAGAGGCAAAAGTAAAAAGTACCATAGATCATAGCGAAGATTTCTTTATCAAAAAAGAACTAGAAGTTATTGCGCTTGAGGATGAAGATGAGAAGGTTGCCCTAATAAAAGAAGGATATGTAAAGGCAGTTGAAGCCTTGAAAAAAAATATAACAACTTTGGGATTTTCAGCATGCTCCATAGATGATAATGTAGCACATGGTACTGACGAAAATTATTATAGTGTTTGGGCTAGGGATGGTGCGATTACCGTTATAGGGTCCTTGCCTTTAATTCATGATGAAGAGATTCACAAATGCCAGCGTCAAACATTAGAAACGCTATTAGAGCATATTTCAAGAAATGGGCAAATTCCTTCAAATGTTCGAATAAAAGATAACGTTCCTGATTATTCAGGTGTAGGAGGCATCTGCTCCATTGATAGTGGTATTTGGGTGGTTATTGCGTTTTACGAGTATGTTAATGTCACTAAGGATATAGAATTCCTAAGAAAGTATATAACCGATATCAAGGAGACTATGCGTTGGTTGGGTGCTCATGATAGTAACAACGATGCCCTTTTAGAAATACCAGAAGCAGGGGATTGGACAGATTTATTCGGAAGAAGTTATAATATTCTATACGATGAGATTCTATGGTATCGCTCAAATGTTTGCTTCGGAAGGATGCTTGAAATGTTAGGAGATCATGAACAAGCTGGAGAATACATTCGTTGGTCACAAGTTATTAAAAAAGAAATTGTTACAAATTTTTGGCCGTCCACGCAACAACAATTATTTCAATCGGTATCCTTTGCTGAAAAGCAATTTACGCTTGGAGATACCTCCTATTTAATTGCGCAAACTACACCATTTGATTTTAGTTGGCGTTGTGATACACTTGGAAATATTCTAGCCTTTTTACATGGTACTATAGATTCTGAGAAAGCCCATCAAACCTTTAAGTTTATGTTGGGTGTTGGCGTTAATGACCCATATCCTGTAGCTAATGTTTATCCTGTTGTTAGTCCTGGAGATCCAGATTGGAGGCCATATTACACCGTTAATTTATTGAATTTACCAAACCATTATCATAATGGAGGGATCTGGCCTTTTGTAGGTGGTTTTTGGGTGAAATTTGTTAATAAACTAGGGCTTAAGGACGTTGCAATTTCTGAATTGTACAAGCTTGCTTTGATAAACAAAGAAGGTATAAATCATGAATGGGAATTTACAGAATGGGCGCATGGTACTACTGGAAAACCAATGGGTAAATCGTATCAAGCATGGTCTGCAGCACAATACATTTCTGCCTGCCATAATTTGAAAATTATAAAATAAAAACACTAAAAACTAAATAATATGAAATCAATTTTAATGATCTCTTTACATGGATATGTAGGGGCTAATCCAGAACTAGGAAAACCAGATACTGGTGGACAAGTAGTTTATGTTTTAGAACTTGCAGAAAGATTTAGCAGGTTAGGACGTAATGTTGACTTGGTAACACGTCAGTTTGAAGATCAGCCAGAGTACGATCATGTAAACGAAAATTACGACGTATGGCGTATTCCTTTTGGAGGTAAAGAGTTCATTCGAAAAGAGGATATGCATGATCATCTTAAAAAGTTTGTTACTAATACATTAGCAGCAATAAAAAAAGAGAACAAAAAGTACGACATCTTATATTCTCATTATTGGGATGCAGGTTGGGCAGGACAAAAGATTGCAGAAGAATTAGGAATTTCCCATGTACATACGCCCCATTCCTTAGGCTGGTGGAAACAACACACCATGGGCAGCGATATGGATGAAAAAGAAATGGAGAAAACCTATCGTTTTAAAGAGCGTATACAAAAAGAGTATTTTGTATTTCAAATGTGTAATCATGTTATTGCCACTACTTTACCTCAAGTAGATTTATTGACGCAACAATATGATGTACTACCTAGAAATTGCTCCATGATTCCTCCAGGAATAGATGAAAACAGATTTTTCCCGGTGCCTTCAAAAGAAAATGATAAGATAAGAGCCAAGTATGATATTCACCCTACTGATATTTTGGCTTTAGGTAGAATGGCGCATAACAAGGGTTATGATCTATTAATTAAGGCGTTACCCACAGTATTTGAATTAGTGCCTGAAGCACGTTTGGTAGCGGCAGTTGGTGGCGATTCCGAACAGGATAAACAGGGTATAAAAAAGTTGAAGACTTTGGCAAATGAACTTGGTGTTAACGACAAAATTAAATGGAAAAATTACATAGCTGATGAAGATTTGGCAAATGTATATCGTGCGGCCAATATTTTTGCAATGCCATCACGTTACGAACCTTTTGGGATGGTGGCTATTGAGGCTATGGCTTGCGGTACACCAAGCGTAGTTACTGTTCATGGTGGATTGTACGATTTGATTGATTTTGGAAACCAAGCGCTTTTTGCTGACCCTCATCGTCCGTTAGAGTTTGGCGCGATGATGTCGATGCCGCTACTTTACCCAACCTTGAGAAATGAACTTTCGGTAGAAGGTGCGCGTTTTGCAAGGCGAAATTTTGGTTGGACAGGAATTGCAAAACGCATGTTACAAGTATTCAGGAATTCTATTAATCAACGTACAATGGAATCTAATATCTTTTAAAAAATATGTCGAAAGTAGTATGCTTTGGGGAAGTTTTGTGGGATATTTTTCCAGATGGAAGTAAAAAGATTGGAGGTGCACCTTTAAATGTTGCTTTAAGATTAAATGCTTTTGGTAATGAAGTTGCAATGATTAGTGCCATAGGAAATGATGAAAACGGACAAAAGCTTTTGGGTTACCTTAATTCCAATGGGTTAAATACATCATGCATTCAGAAAAAAGAAGCGTATAGTACGGGTGAAGTTACCGTACTTTTGAACAGTAAAGGGTCTGCAACGTATAAAATTGAACACCCAAGAGCCTGGGATAAAATAGAGCTGTTAGGAAAGTTAAGGTCAGTTGTAGCTCAAGCAGATGCTCTGGTTTTTGGTAGTTTAATTGCCAGAGATTCAGTTTCAAGAGAAACGCTATATGCGTTAATAAAATTGGCAAATTATTCCATATTCGATGTGAACCTCAGGCCCCCAAACTATTCGAAAGATATTTTAGTTGATCTAATGCATAAAGCTGATTTTATAAAATTTAATGATGAGGAGCTTTATGAAATTGCTAGTTGTTTAAATACAGAATATAGAGGGCTAGAACAAAATCTTATGTTTATAGCCAAAAAAACTAAGACAAACCATATTTGTGTAACTAAAGGCGAACATGGAGCTGTTTTATTGTATAAAGATAAATTGTATTATAACAGTGGATATCAAATAAAAGTAAAGGACACCGTTGGTGCTGGGGATTCCTTTCTCGGAACACTAGTAAGTCAACTTTTAATTGATGAAAATCCACAGAAAGCGATAGATATTGCATGTGCTGTCGGAGCGATGGTTGCTGAAAGTGAAGGAGCAAATCCAAAGATAAGTATAGAGGATATATATAATTTTATGTTGGTTTAAGAAAAAATTATAAGTCTAAAATATCTTTTACTTCACCAATGAGAAAATAAAAGGAAGCTAATTTAGCTTCCTTTTTTGTTTCTTAATGAAACGTTTCACTATTCAATTTTGATTGATGATATTTTGGGGTGTATTAACCACCTATTCTATTTTTTTCGTCTTCCAGTCCAGTTTTTCTTTTTCTAGCCTTTTTTATTTCGTTACTACCAAAGCTATAGCTTAGGTTAAACCTAACCTGTCTGCTATCACCTCCACCGTTGCCATTAATGGTTAAAGCTCCAAATTCTGTAATTCCGCGCCATGGAGATGTGAATAGTACGTCATTAAAACTCAATCTTGCGGTAATTTTATCATCCATAAATTTCTTTTGACAAGCAATATTCAATGACCCTAAACTTTTGGTTTGATAGGTGCCACCCCAGATAGAAGGCGAACTGTACCAACCTGATACTTCGGCTCTGAATCCTTTTGGAAGTTTAAAGGTATTTTGGGCATAAAAGCTTAAGGTATTTTGTGAAATAGGAAGGAAATCTGGATTTGTAGCTTCAAAAATACTTCTGTAAGCATTTAAGCTGAAATAGATACTCCACCACTTATTAAAACTAGTTGGATAACTAACTCCTAGATTTATCACCTTTTGATTAGCAACATTTCTTGTGATTAAAAAATTCTGATTCTGACCAACAGCCTCAGTAATTTTTGCAAAATAATCTCTTACAAAGCTATAGCTGATTGATGTGGTTAAACGGTAATTAAATGTGTGCGATAGTTTAAGATTATCAGTGTATTGTGGTTGCAAAAATGGATTACCCTTACTAAACGATAACTCATCAATCTTATATTCAAATGGATTTAAGCTGGCATAGTTTGGTCGCTGAATACGTCTGCTATAGTTTAAAGCAAAAGAATTTTTTTGGTTCAATTGATATGTTATCCCGCCACTGGGAAACCAATCTGTATAACTGCGTTTTACACGATTATTTTGGTCCTCTCGAAGACTAGTAAGGATACCATCAGATTCTGTGTTTTCCATACGCAATCCAAATTGTATGTTCCACTTTTTAAATTTATAGCTGTAGTTAAAGTATAGAGCGTTGATGTTTTCATCATATTGAAAATCGTTAGTGCGTTCAGTATTTAAAATATCTTGTCCGTTTTCACGATCGTAAAAATCAAATTGATTTTCGGTTACAACTTTAGAGAACTTACCACCAAAACCTAATGTGCCTTTAAGAAATTGTTGCTCATAGTCAATTTTAGATGTAAATAGGTCAATGTCAATTGGCGTTACCATGAAATTTATGATTTCATCTAAAATTTGGGTTTCATTGCCATTGAAATATTGATTTGGTTGTAGGTTTTCTCTATCTCTAGAATACCTTCCAAAATCTACATCTATATTCAGGGAAACATCATTATCTCCCGAAAATTTATAATTCACATTAACATAAAGGTTAGAAACGTTGTTGTCGGTATCACTAGAGGCTACAAGTACCTGATCCGAATTTGAATTTCCTATAGGAGTAATTGGAGTTCGAGAATCTGCAAATGAACTATTATCTGAAAAATTATCAGAAATAATTGCGCCGAAAGTAGATTTTTTAGAGCTATACCAATCAAAACCAAATCTGGCGTTGTTGTTTAAATTGTCAAATACAGTTTCGGTACGGGCATCAAAAATGGTGTTGTTTTGTTGTCTGAAAAGGTTAATAAACCCAAGACTTTCTCCAAACCTATTACTAAAGGTACCATAAAAATTAGTTTTTTTACTTCTACTATTAAATGAAGCAGAATTGTTTACACGCGCAAACTCTCCATAGGTTAAACCAGACGCAATAGTTCCATTTGTTCCAAGACTTTTGTCTCTCTTAAACTTTATATTAATAATGCCCGCATTTCCTTCAGCATCATATTTTGATGAAGGTTGTGTAATGATTTCAATAGATTCTATATCGCTAGATTGGATACTTTTTAAGTAATTGGTTAAATCTTCACCTCTTAAAATGGAAGGTTTATCATCAATGTAAACCAGCACACCAGTTTTTCCTTCTACAATTAAATTATCATTGTTGTCAATAATTACCCCAGGCGCTTTTCTTAATAGTTCAAAACCAGAATCTCCAGTAGCATTTATAGAATTTTGAACATTAAAAACTGTTTTGTCGGCCAAAACTTGAACCATTGTTTTTTCAGCAGTAATTACAACTTCATCTAAGTCCTCAGAAGCAGGTGTTAATTGTATCCCTCCAAAATCTTTATCGGAATTTGAGATTTTGAAAATGGATGTGTCATAAATTTTAAAACCTAGACTTTTTATATTTAGAATATAATCTCCATCCGCTATGTTTTTTATCGAAAATTTACCATCATTCTCAGTTATTGCAGCTTTCACAAATACAGATTTATCTGAATTATAAAGCGATACAATTGCCCCTGGAACTGCTTGTAGATTTTCGTCTACAACTATTCCTGTTATAGTGGACTGAGCCATGGATAATGTGCATATAAGCGTTACGACAATTTGAATAATAGTTTTCATCTGAATAAATTTTGATGCTTCAAAAGTCTTAACAATGAGTTTATCTTGCACGTAAGAACTGATGAGTGGGCTCTTGAAGCGACGAATGGGCTTGGACCATTCAACTTTATATAGGTCAACTCGTCGGAAAGTGAAAGCCAAAAAAATATACTAACTTTAAATTTGTAGAAAATTTGATTTATGGAGACAAGCAAGTCATTTTACTCAAGGCGTGTAATTGGTATAAAAATAGGAGAGATTATAGCCTTTATGGGCTTTTATTTATTTTGGTCTTTTGCGTATCATGTAGCAATTACAGTGAACAGTAGAAAATGGAATACAGGACAAACATCCATATTTGATTTCATGGAGTTTATGAATACTGTAGGGCTCGATTATATTTTAAAAGCTATTATAACTTACCCAATTTGGTGGTTTTTATTTAGAAAATTAAAGCACTGGAAAACCTTTAAAAAGGTATTATTGCATATCATTTTACTTCCGGCTTTTGTACTTATTTGGCAACAGCAATATTATTTTGTGTGCGATTTTTTTGAATGGGGACATTTAGGTGGAGTAGCCAGAGTATGGGATATTTATATTCCTGCTTTATTCTACACGTTGCAATTTGGTATCTTTCATTCTTACAACTACTACCTTGAAAATCAAAGGAAAATACGTTTAGAGGGCGAGTTAAGAACTGCCGCATTAAAGAGTGAGTTATCTGCTTTAAAAGCACAATTAAACCCACATTTTTTATATAATATCTTTAATACTATAAGTGCATCAGTACCTGCGGAAAATGAGCATACAAGGTATTTGATAGCAGAATTATCTGATTTATTTAGATATCAATTAAAAGCCTCACAAGTTGAAAAAGTAACTATTAAAGAAGAAATTGACTTTGTAAATAAATATTTGGCATTAGAAAAAGAACGGTTTCAAGAACGTTTGGATATTGAAGTGAATGTAGACGAATCTATTATGAATGAAATGATTCCTCCAATGTTATTGCAGCCATTAGTAGAAAATTCAATAAAACACGGTTTATCTTCTTTAGTTGAAGGTGGAAAAATAGCAATCTCAATTCAGAAGAAAGGCGGACAACTAGCATTTGAAATCGCCGATACGGGTGTTGGTCTTAAGGATAAAACTAATGCGTTTAAAAAGGGTATTGGATTGACTAACACTAAGTTGAGGTTGGAAAAAATGTATAAAACGTCTTTGAGTTTGTCTGATAATTTACCTCAAGGTTTAAAAATTAATTTTTCAATATGAGGAAAGTTATTATCGTAGATGATGAGTCTGCTGGACGTCAATTAATTAAAGAATATCTTGAAGATTATAAAGATTTAATTCTTTTAGGTGAGGCGAACAATGGCGTAGATGCCGTAAAGTTGATTAATGAGTTTAAGCCAGGTTTGGTGTTTTTAGATATACAAATGCCTGGAATGACAGGGTTTGATGTTTTAACACACTTAGAAGAATTGCCACAAATTATTTTCTCTACAGCTTATGATCAATATGCTTTAAAAGCGTTTGAAGTACACGCCATAGACTACCTTTTAAAACCTTATACAAAGGAAAGGTTTAAAGTAGCGATTGAAAAATTGCGCGATACGGTAGATAATAATGCGCGACCCCTAACAGAAAGCTTGTTAATGGAAACTGCAAAGTATCCAGAGCGTATTTTGGTACAAAGCCAGAATAAATTGGTAACTATAAGATTGGAAGATGTAGTTCGTATTGAGGCCTATGGTGACTACTCAAAAATTGTTGTAGGAGATCAAACCTATTTAAGCAATTATGGTATTTCTACTTTGGAGGAAAAGTTGAATGGCGATATTTTTATTAGAGTACATCGTTCGTCCATTATCAATTTGAATAAGGTGAAAGAATTAAATAAGTACACAAAGAGCTACGATGTAACCATGCTTAACGGCGATATTGTTAGAGTGAGCAGAGGTTACATGGACAACATTAAAAAATTGATGTATTGATTTATTGAGGTTTCAGAATGGTGTATGGATTCAAATTACCTTTTCGTAAGTTGTCACAAACAATTAAAGATTTATCAATTCTTGTTTGGCTATTTTTATATCTGGCAATAGCATAAATAATACTGCGTTGTTTTCCAACTGTTAATATTTCAAAAACTTCAAACGCCTCGGTGTCAAATTTGAAAACCTCTTCCAATTCTTCTGGAACTTGAACACCGTATTTTGATGTATTTTCAAAAAGTTGAATTTCAAAGTAGTCATTTTGTAAAACACCCAATTCTTTTTGTAAACGTTTACCAAACATAATACGATAATCATCCGTGTTTTTATCTCTTACAAAAGCTGCGTAAAAGTCTATAGATTTCTTATTGTGTGATGCTTTGATGTAGAGACGGTTTACTCTAGCATCTACAAAAGGTTGCATGATGTTTTCAGGAATATAAATATGGAATTGGTCTAATAAACCTATTTCAAAAACATCACTTTTAATCATTTATGGTCTTTTACTGGTATTTAATTCTACAAAATAGTTTAACGACTATCTCTACTCTTAATATTGGCCTCACAAAACCTAATGATTTCAGCAATACGCTTTTCACGCGTTTCATCTCTTTTTGCACTATGCAACCAGGATAAGTAACTTTTTCTATAACCTCGTGTAAAATTTTGATAGTTTTCAAAAGCACGTTCGTTTTTATCAAAAGCCCTTTGCAAGTCTATTGGAATAACACCATTTTCAACATCGTCCATTGCAGTCCAGGTTCCCGTTTTTTTGGCAAGGTCTATCATTTTATATCCAGCTTCCTGAATTAATCCTGCCGCTTCCAATTCTATAATATACTTTTTATTTAAGGCGCTCCATGTACTTTTTGAGTTTCTAGGGCAAAAATATTGGCGACGTTTACCATTGTCTAAGCTTTTTACTGTTGAATCTATCCAGCCAAAACACAAAGCTACTTTTACGGCTTCTTCCCAGCGCATCGTAGGGATATTCATTTCTAATTTGTAAAATATCAAGTAAATACCCTTTGAAGCGTTGTGATTTTGTAACAACCAGTCATACCAATCGGTGTCACGCTCAAAGTATATTTCGGGTAAATCGTTCAAATTTAAAGTTGCTTAGAATAGATGTAGAAGTCCTTATCAACTGCGAAAGATTTGATTTTATCTTCTTGTTTTAAAGTTTGCCATTCGGCATTTGGGAATAACCAGTCTTCGGTTTCATTGATAATAATCTGAATGGGCATATCAAAGCCATCAACAATATTGGTATACCGGTATTTTAAAGTTTTTTTATCAATTTTATATTCCAATGTTGGAATTTTAGTAGTTCTTAAATATTGATTGAAAAACTCAGTTAAATCCTTTCCAAATTGTGAACTTATGTAATTTTCAACTTGCTGAGTACTCACTGTTTGGTGATAGAATTTTGTGTTTAAGCCTCTAAGCATTTGCCGCCATTTTTCATCGTCTTCAACTAGCTGACGTAAAGTATGCAGCATATTCGCACCCTTAAAATACATATCTGAGGATCCTTCTTTATTCACATTGTAATACCCAATCATTGGTCTGTCATTGGCAATGTTTTTTCGCGTTCCAATGACGTATTCAGCGCCAGCTTCTTTTCCGAAGTAATACTCTAAATATAAATTTTCAGAATATGAGGTGAATCCTTCATGAATCCACATGTCAGCCACATCTTTATTAGTAATATTATTAGCGAACCACTCGTGTCCTGCTTCGTGAATAATTATAAAATCGAACTTTAAGCCCCAACCCGTTCCTGATAAATCGTTACCTAAATATCCATTTTTGTATTTGTTGCCATAAGTAACAGAACTTTGATGTTCCATCCCCAAATAAGGTGCTTCAACAAGTTTAAAGCTATCTGCATAAAACGGGTATTGCCCAAACCAATGCTCAAAAGCTTCCATCATTTTTGGGGCTTGCTTAAATTGCTCTTTGGCTTTTTCTAAGTTATAACTTAACACATAATAGTCCATATCAAGATTACCAGCCATACCGTCATACACCTCAGAAAAGTTGACATAGTCACCAATATTGATGTTAACACCATAGTTGTTGATAGGATTCTTGACTACCCAGTGAAATGTTTTAGTGTCGCCAATGCGTTCAACTAGTCGCAATCTACCATTAGAAACATTGGTTAATTTTGATGGGACATTTACACTTATTTGCATACTATCTACTTCGTCGTACATATGATCTTTACAAGGCCACCAAACACTAGCCCCCAAACCTTGGCAGGAAGAGGCAATAAAATGATTACCGTTTTTATCTTTTTTCCAAGAAATGCCCCCATCCCAAGGTGCTCTTACAGCTTCTCTAGGATGCCCCTCATAATACACTTCAATCGTATTAATATCACCAACATTTTGAGTTTCAGTTAAAGCAATAAAATGTGCATTTCCGTCATGTTTAATCTCTAAATCATTTCCATTTTGAGTTGCCTTCAAAAGTTTCATAGGAGATTGCAAATCAATTTGCATTTTATCATGCTCACTTAACACTTTGTATTGAATGGTGTTTTTTCCAGAAATGAATTTTTTATCAGGTTCAACCTTAATGTCTAGATGATAATAGGTTAAGTCCCACCATTCACGTTCTGGTGTGATACTTCCTCTCAAAGTGTCTTGTCTTGTGAATTTTGTTTTTTCTTCAAGTAGACCTTGTGCCGAAGTCTTTAAGGATACTAAATAGATGAAAAGTAGAAGGATGTATTTACGGTTAATCATGAACAGCAGTTTTATTCTTTAGATATTTTTTCCCTGGAATCGAATTAATTATAATTGGAATAGATACAAAACCATTTGTCGTGGCTTTAAAAACACCAAAATGTAAATGCGGTGTGGTGGTTAAGCCTGTAAATCCAGATAAAGCAATGGGTTGATGCATTTTAATTGAATCTCCAACTTTTACTAATGAACCGTATTGTTTTAGATGTACGTATTGGGCAAATGTATTATCGCTATGGAGCACCATAACATAATTTCCATACGGTCTATATTTTTTGGTAGTACCTTGTTTGTTGTGTTTATCTATCACTTTTATAACTAGACCATCTCGTGAAGCTTCTATTGTGTCTCCTACTAGCAGTTCAAAATCAATGGTGTATCTTGAAAAGTTGGTATTATGCGTAAAATCTCCGTTATAACCTTGTATAATTTTATAACGTTTTCCTTTCGGAAAGGGGAGCGCATAGTTAAAAAGAGTATCGTAGGCTTGTTTTTCTGTTTCGTAATATCCGTAATGATGTGAGAATTTATATTTGCTCAAAATCGAAGTAGAATCTTCTTCGTTACTATGGAAACTCATAATTTTTGAAGTTTCATTTCTTTGGGATTGCACGAATTTTAAATTGCCACTTTTCAAATCCTTAATTTTAGTGAATACTGGACATAACAATTCATTTTTATAAAGAACTGAAATTGAATCGTTAGAAACTTCAAAATAGATATTTCCTCTATTTCCATCAGATTTAGAACAACTCATTATGAAGATGAATAAAATAATTATTATGCTTCTTGACATTTTATCTTCTCAATACACTGTTAGGAAATACCACAGGACTTTCAAAACCGTTTTCTCCAACACTTGACACTCCGAAAAAATAATTATCAATAACAATACCATCCAATGTGGTTCCTAAAACACCTTCAACATATCGACTATGATCCCAAGTTGGTGAAGTGGTTTCTCGCCAATATACTTTATAACCTTTGGCACCATTAACATTGTCCCATATAAATTTGGCAGAAGGTTCCACAACGCCACCTATAGCCACTTCTTTTGGTGCTGGTGGTGCCCAGGCTAAACTCGCTAAATTAATGGCATTTACAGCGGTAAGCTTTTTTGCATAACCAAAATTTACATGTTCTATAACATCACCATACTTAATGCCGTTTTCTTCCCGGATATCCTGATGCTGCTGCGTGTAATTTTCGTGAGCTTCCATAATGCGTACACCGGCAAACCCTAAGTCATTAAACGGACGATGGTGACCACCGCGACCAAATCTATCTAAGCGATATACCATCATTGGGTTCATTTCGGGCATATGTTTTTTAGTATTTTTATGAATGTATCGCGCCAGTTGTCTTGAAATACCGTCTACTTCACCGCCATAAAAACGTCTAAGCTTTCGCTGTCTTTCAGTTTCAGTTGGAGGTACTGGTTCAGAGAAAATTCTAAAGGTTCTATTATCAATTACACCATCAACCCCTTTTATATTTCCAATCATATCATTATTCAATATACCTATGATCTCCCAATTGTTATCCTTGGCATATTTTGCTAATCCTGCACCTCCAAAAAGCCCTTGTTCTTCACCTGATAGTCCCGTATAAACTATACTTGATTCAAATGTGTATTTTGATAAAACCCTTGCAGCTTCTATAGTTCCTGCCATACCAGATGCGTTATCATTTGCTCCTGGAGCATCAATGTTGAAGTTCATCGTATTACTAGCTCTGGAATCGATATCTCCGCTCATAATAACATAGCGATTGGGATATTTTGTGCCTCTTTGAATAGCAATAACATTAACTACCCAAGTGTCGTGAGGAACACGATCATTACCTTCCTTAGTAACAAAGTCTTTTTGATAAAAGACTTCCAGACAATTATTACACGCTTTAGAAATGGATTCAAACTCCTTTTTTATCCAGCGACGTGCAGCTCCAATCCCTCTAGTGTCAGAAATGGTATCACTAAATGTGTTTCTAGTACCGAAGTCAACTAAGGTTTGAATATCTTTTTGAATGCGTTCCGCAGATACAGCATCAATAATATTATAGATGTCCTTTTCGGATTGGCTGAAAGTTAAGTTAAAAAATATAAGAGTGATTAAAGCAAGTTTTACTTTCATAGGTCTTTTTTATATTTGAATGTGATGGTGTCTACTGAACCGTTTTTATTTTTTATATCTACATGAACATACATTTCGCTTAGGCTAACTTTTTCGAACGTCATGCCTTCAAATTCCACTTTGTTTCGAGTAATTCGTTTTAATGGAAAATCAACCGTTTCATCTTTAGTTTCCCATCCTTTTAAATCACTATTGAAATGTTTTAATTGAAGGACTAAAGAATTCTCAATCTCCTTGATAATTTCTATTTCATAAAATGAAACTTTACCATCATTTATCAGTTTGAAAGTTGCCATTATAGAACCACCAGAAGGTTTACTCCAATTTTCTTCGGTTTGCCCTCCAAAAGCTTCACCTTTCCAATTACCTGAAATCCAAGATATGTTTTCTAGTTTTGGTTCTAATTCTTTTTCAGATTGAGAGTAACTTTGGAAAGTAAAAAGAAGTGAAAAAAATAATGCCGTTTTCAATATAAATTTATTCATAATCTCTAATTTAAATTTATATATATGACGTTTTTAAACTGAAAATAGGGGACAGCATCTCTATTTATTTACACATACAAGATAAAGAAATAAAAAAACGCCTCAAAATTGAATTTGAGACGCCTTTTACATTTGAATTAGTCACACGAAATTGTTAGAGTTTCAACTCAAAAACAATATTTATTTTCTTTAATTACTTTTTCAGCAATGATATGTCTTAGTTCAATAATATTAGGCATATTAACGTATTTAATATAACGTTTTAAACCCATAAGCATCATGCGTTGTTCATCTCCTGAGGAGAATGAAATGATTGAATGTTTTCCAGCCGTTTCAATAACATCTATAGCATGGAATAAGTTCAATTTTGCCATGGCGATTTGCTCTTTTACATTATCTTCGCCTTCTTTCTTTGCCATTTTTTCAGCACGCAAAATTGCGGATTCTGCTAAATAAATCTGAATTAAAATATCAGAAGACGCTAACATCAATTGCTGTTGCTCTTCAATTTTTTCACCATATTTTTGAAGCGCAGCGCCAGCTACCATTAAGAATAATTTCTTAAGGTTCTTTACAATATTTTTTTCTTCTGAAAATAATTCTGAATAATCAGGAACTTCAAATGAAGGAATGCCCATTAATTCTTCTTTTACCGCCATTGCGGGCTCCAAAACATTTACATGACCTTTCATGGCTTTTTTAATCAACATACCAATACTCAACATTCTGTTGATTTCATTAGTGCCTTCATAAATTCTAGAGATACGCGCATCTCTCCAAGCGGCTTCCATTGGGGTGTCAGCTGAAAAGCCCATACCTCCAAAAATTTGAATACCCTCATCAGTACAGTTTTGAGCAAACTCTGAAACTGCTACTTTTAATATAGAACACTCTATCGCATACTCTTCCACACCTTTTAATTCTGCTTCTTGATGTGAATTACCAGATGCTATTCTAATATTTATGCGGTCTTCAATGTCTTTAGCAGCTCTGTAAGAGGCAGCTTCACCAACCCAACAATTCGTAGCCATTTCAGCAATCTTTTGACGAATAGCTCCAAAACTAGAAATAGGTGTTTTAAATTGAACACGTTCATTGGCATATTTTACCGCTTCTGTAATCACACGTCTTTGTGCATCCAAACATGCAGCAGCCAATTTAATACGGCCAACGTTTAAAGCATTCATGGCGATTTTAAAACCACCCCCACGCTCTGAAAGCATATTTTCAACAGGAACGACAGTGTCATTAAAGAATACTTGTCTTGTTGATGAGGCATGAATTCCCAATTTATGTTCTTCATCACCTAAAGTTATGCCGTTAGGATTTTCGGGATCGTATTCTACAATAAATCCGGTTATATATTTATCATCTTCAATTCTTGCAAATACGATAAAGGTGCTGGCAAAACCTGCGTTAGAAATCCACATTTTTTGACCAGAGATTTTATAGTGTGTTCCATCCTCTGATAAAACAGCCTTGGTCTTTCCTGAATTGGCATCACTTCCTGCTCCTGGTTCTGTTAGACAGTAAGCACCAAATTTTTCACCTGTTGCTAAAGCAGGAACATATTTCTTCTTTTGATCTTCTGTTCCATATAGTGTAATTGGCATTGTTCCAATACCTGTATGGGCGCCAAAAGCCGTAGCAATTGAACCGGTAGCACCAGAAATGTAATCACAAACTAACATAGTTGAAACAAATCCCATTTCTAAGCCGTCATACTCTGCAGGAACAGCTATACCAAGTAAACCAAGTTCACCTGCTTTTCTCATGATTTCTTCGGTAAGTGCATAGTCCTTTTTCTCGAAACGTTCTTTTTGCGGCCAAATTTCACGATCTACAAATTCAATAACAGTATCACGCATCATGCGTTGTTCCTCAGTAAAATCCTCAGGTGTGAAAATATCTTCACAGTTAGATTCTTTTACTAAGAATTGACCACCTCTTAATATGTCTTTTTCAGTAGCTTCCATAGCCTTATTTATGTTTTAGTTTAAAAATTCAAAAATTCCACAAGCACCTTGACCTGCTCCTACACACATTGTTACAGCTCCATATTTTCCTTTCATATCGCGTTTGCGCATTTCATCAAATAGCTGTACGGAAAGTTTGGCTCCAGTACATCCAAGCGGGTGACCTAAAGCGATTGCACCACCATTTACATTTACGATATCAGCATTTAAATCTAGTTCTCTAATTACAGCTAATGATTGAGAAGCAAATGCTTCGTTCAATTCAATCAACTCTAAATCACTTTGTTTTAACCCAGCTTGACTCAAAGCTTTTGGAATGGCTTTTACAGGACCAATGCCCATAATTCTAGGTTCTACACCAGCGGCGGCATAATTTACTAATCTGGCAATAGGTTCTAGGCTTAATTCCTTAACCATATCTTCACTCATTACCATAACAAACGCAGCACCATCACTCATTTGGGAAGAGTTACCAGCTGTAACACTTCCTCCTTGGGCAAATACAGGGCGTAGTTTTGCTAGAGCCTGCATATTTGTTCCTTTTCTTGGCCCTTCATCTTTAGTTACTGTATACGATTTTGTTGCTTTTTTGCCATTTTCGTCTACATAAGTCTGTTCCACTTCAATAGGCACAATTTGATCTTGAAATCTATTTTCAGCTTGTGCTTTTAAAGCTTTCATATGCGAATTATAGGCAAACTCATCTTGATCTTCACGAGAAACCTTAAATTCATTTGCAACCGCCTCGGCAGTATTTCCCATACCCCAATAATACTCTTCATGACCCGCGTTTACAACATCGTAATTCAATTCAGTTTTAAAACCTGTCATGGGAACGGAACTCATACTTTCAGCACCACCAGCGATAATACAGTCTGCCATACCTGATTGAATTTTAGCAGTAGCAATGCCAATAGTTTCAATTCCTGAAGAACAAAAACGATTAACGGTTACTCCTGGAACATCCACGATATCCAAACCCATTAAAGAGATTAAACGAGCCATATTTAGTCCTTGAGAACCTTCGGGCATTGCGTTACCAACTATAACATCATCGATTCGCTTTTTATCAAGCTGAGGTAATTCATTCATCATGTATTGAATGGTTTCTGCAGCTAATTCATCCGTCCTTTTAAATCTAAAAACGCCTTTAGGTGCTTTTCCAACGGCAGTTCTGTATGCTTTTACTATATATGCTTGTTTCATTTCTAGTTTCTTAAAGGTTTACCAGTTTTTAGCATGTGCTGAATGCGTTCTAAAGTTTTGCGTTCTGTACATAAACTTAGGAATGCTTCGCGCTCCAAATCCAATAGGTACTGTTCGGTTACTAGCGTTGGTTCAGATAAATCGCCTCCAGCCATGACGTATGCCAATTTATTGGCGATTTTATGATCATGTTCACTAATATAGTTGCTAGCTTCCATGGCGTCTGTTCCTACAAGGAACATTCCAAGAGCTTGTTTACCTAAAACCTTTACATCTTTACGTTTTACAGGTTGTGTATATCCAGCATCAGCCATAATTCTTGCATGGGCTTTTGCTGTGGCTATTTGTCTGTCTTTATTCACCACAACTATATCTTTTCCTTTTTGAAGAATACCTAAATCAAATGCTTCATAAGCAGAGGTAGATACTTTCGCCATTCCTATCGTCAAGAAGTATTCTTGTAAAACGTTCAACTCAACATCACCTTTTCTAAAGGTATCTGAAGCTCTCAACGCCATTTCTTTAGAACCTGCACCACCAGGAATAACACCTACACCAAATTCGACTAAACCAATATAAGTCTCGGCGGCAGCCACAACCTTATCCGCATGCATTGACAATTCGCATGCACCACCCAAAGACATACCGTGAGGCGCTGAAATCGTTGGAATTGCAGAATAACGCATACGCATCATGGTATCTTGGAAATATTTTATGGCGGCATTTAACTCATCGTATTCTTGCTCCACAGCCATCATAAAAATCATGCCTATGTTAGCGCCAACAGAGAAGTTGGCGCCTTGGTTACCGATAACCAATCCCTCGAAATCGGTTTCTGCTATATCAACAGCTTTATTTAATCCAGCCAAAACATCACCACCTATGGTATTCATTTTAGATTGAAATTCACAATTCAAAATACCATCACCTAAATCTTCGATAACCACACCAGAGTTTTTGAAAACTTCATTTGATGTTCTAATGTTATCCAGAATGATAAAGGCATCTTGTCCAGGGATTTTTGTCTGTGATTTTGAAGGAATATCATAATAATAAGTTGCACCATTATGAATGGTGTAGAATGACTTACTACCAGAAGCTAGCATATCATTTACCCAGTCGGCAACTTCTAAACCTTCAGTTTTAATTAATTCTAGGCCTTTTTCAACACCAATAGCATCCCAGATTTGGAAAGGCCCATGTTCCCATCCAAAACCTGCTTTCATTGCATCATCAATCTTATATACATCATCTGAAATTTCAGGAATTCTATGCGTAACGTAAGCAAATAGTTGACCAAACGTTTTGCGATAAAAATCTCCCGCTTTGTCTTTTCCATAAGCTAAAATTTTAAACCTATCAATAACCTTATCAACGGTTTTTGTTAATTCTAAAGTGGCAAATTTTGCTCTTTTTTTAGTTCTATATTCTAATGTGTCAAGGTCTAACGATAGAATTTCACTTTTACCGCTTTCGCCTTTTACTTTTTTATAAAATCCTTGTCCTGTTTTGCTTCCCAACCATTTGTTGTCGACCATAGTTGAGATAAAATCAGGTAGCTTAAAGAGTTCTAAACGCTCATCGTTTTTACAGTTATCACCGATGCCATTTGCAACATGCACCAAAGTATCTAAACCAACAACGTCAACTGTTCTAAACGTTGCCGATTTTGGTCTTCCAATAACAGGTCCTGTTAATTTATCAACTTCTTCAATGGTTAAATTCATTTCTTTAACGGCATGGAACAAACTCATGATACTAAAGATACCGATACGGTTTCCAATAAACGCCGGCGTATCCTTGGCAACTACAGATGTTTTTCCCAAATACTGCTCACCATAACCATTTAAAAACTCTAAAACAGAAGTATCCGTTTTTGGTCCAGGAATAATTTCGAATAGTTTTAAATATCTTGGAGGATTAAAGAAGTGTGTTCCGCAAAAGTGTTTTTGAAAATCTTCACTTCTACCTTCACTCATAAATTGGATAGGAATACCTGAAGTATTACTCGTTATAAGCGTACCAGGAGTTCTGTGTTTTTCAAGACTTTCAAACACTTGTTTTTTAATATCAAGACGCTCTACAACTACTTCAATAATCCAATCCACATGCTTCACCTTGGCGATATCATCTTCCAAATTACCTGTAGTAATTCTACTTGCAAATTTCTGATGATAAATAGGAGAGGGCTTAGATTTTAATGACGCCTGAAGCGCATCGTTGACTAAACGACTGCGAACAGCTTTATCTTTAAGAGTTAATCCTTTGGCTTTTTCAATTTCAGATAATTCTCTTGGAACAATATCTAGAAGCAATACTTCTACACCAATATTGGCAAAATGACAAGCAATACCACTTCCCATAATACCCGAACCAATAACAGCAACTTTTTTAATTATGCGTTTACCCATTTTTAGTTTAAACTAAGATTTACTTGTTGTTATAAATTTTTTTGTTAGAAACCAAATCATTTATGGTTTCTGCCACTTCGTAGAAATGGTTGATTTTTTCCTCTGGAATTTGTTGTCTAATGGTGTCATTAAAAGTGAGTACTTTGTCTCTGGAAAGAGCTCTTTTTTCTTTTCCAAAATCTGTCAAATGAATCAAAACGCCTCTGCCATCATCAGGATTTGGATGGCGTTCAATCAAACCACGTTTTTCCATAGTTTTAAGAATACGTGATAAACTAGTAGCTTCCATTCCCATTTTTGGACCCAAAGCAGTTGAAGGCGTACCTTTTTCTGGGTCTATACTTAATAAAGTAAAACCGGTAGCCATTGTGCTTTCAAATTTTGCCGCTTCTTCGTTATACATCTTATTTACGGTTAACCATGTGGTTCTAAGTACATAATCTATCGTTTTATCTTTCATGTTTGAGAGGTTGGATTGTCAAATATAACAAAAATATACTATGCATGCATAATAAATTTCAAAAACACATTTACAGGAATAAAAAAACACCTCGTGATGAGGTGTTTAATATATTAGTATGTCAAGATTTATTATCCCAGTTTACCATTTATCGCTCCAATGACAGCTCCAACAATAGTGGTCATAACAATAGAAATGCCTACGTCGATGGCAGCAAGATGCAATTCCATACCAGGAACCATTGCCATATTGAAAAAATTGTAAAAGAGCCCCATAAATAGTCCAATTATGGCACCGGCCTTTGCCCCAGTTGCTGCTGTTGCTATTTGTGCCCAATGGTTATAAATATAAGACATGAATAATCCGAAAGTCATGCATCCTAAAAAGATGTAGATCAAGGTAGATCCACTTTCTTCTGGTTGTGGAAAAACGTTTGCGAAAAGAATGCCATAAAATAGCCAACCTAAAAGGTAATCTACTATGCCTCCAACAATACCAGAGACTAAGAAGTTTTTAGTTTCCATTTTTTTAGTTTTTAATTGGTTTTGATTAAATGTAATAAAAAAATGAATAACTCCTTAAAAATCATTAATTTAAAATTCTAATCTAATAGTAGATATATAGGAATTAAGAAGGACGATAAATCTCCTCTATCAAATCATGATACATTTTTTTGATCACGTCTCTTTTCATTTTCATGGTAGGCGTGAGATGTCCACCATCAATTGACCATTCTTCGGGTGTAATTTCAAACTTTTTAATTTGTTCCCACTTACCAAATTTTTGGTTGCACTTGTCTACTTCTTTTTGAATACGCTTCTGAACAATTTCAGATTTTGAAATGGCTTCAAACGAATTTTCAACATCATGATTTTTGCGTTCAATCCATTCATAGACAAATTCAAAATTTGGTTGTATTAAGGCGGCAGGCATTTTTTCGCCTTCGCCAATAACCATGACTTGCTCTATAAATCGTGATTGTTTTAATTGGTTTTCCAAAAGTGTAGGGATAATATATTTTCCACCAGAGGTTTTAAACATCTCTTTTTTACGGCCTGTAATTTTCAAAAATCCATCAGCATCAATTTCGCCTTTATCTCCTGTGTGGAAATAATCACCGGTCATTACTTCAGCGGTTCTTTCAGGATCTTTATAATAACCCTTCATAACGTTAGGCCCTTTTATTAATATCTCCCCGTCTTCAGCAATCTTAACTTCAACATTAGGAATAGGAATACCAACAGTGCCTACCTTATACATACCATCAGCATATCTGCCAACAGACACTACAGGCGAGGTTTCGGTTAGCCCATAACCTTCCATAACATGCATGCCGGCTGCCCCGAAAATTCTAGCGAGTCTGGGTGATAATGCTGCACTACCAGAAACCATAGTATACAGTTCTCCTCCTAATGCAGCTCGCCACTTACTAAAGATTAACTTATTTGCTATTTTAAGTTTGAATTCGTACCAAGCGCCATTTTTACCATAAGGCTCCCAAATTTCGCCCAAACTCAATGCCCAATAAAACATCGACTTTTTGATGCCTGTTAAATCTTCTGCCTTGTCCATAATTTTATCGTAAACCTTTTCAAGTAATCTAGGGACAACACTCATCATGTTGGGCTTTATCTCCTTAGCATTATCGCCAATTTTGTCGATAGCTTCTGCATAATAGATAGAAGTACCTGCATGTTGATAGATATAAATCAATACGCGTTCAAAAACATGACAAATAGGAAGAAAGCTTAATATTTTGGTTTCTCCTGTGCGTAATGGTACTCTTTCTGCACTATCCAAAACATTACTGGTAATGTTCCAATGTGTAAGCATCACACCTTTTGGTTTTCCCGTAGTGCCAGAGGTGTATATTATTGTAGCCAAATCATCAGCAGTAACTTCATCTTTTCTTACTTCAACATCTTCTTGGTTCTCTGTATCTGCACCAAGTTCCAATAACTCAGAATAATGTTTACATCCATCAATATGATCAAAAGAGTATACTTCCTTAATACCCGTGTTCGCCTTTATCTTATTTACTTTTTCAAGCACTTCTTCATCAGAAACAAAACAATAAATAGATTCACTATGATTTATTACATATTCATAATCTTCGGGAGAAATTGTGGGATAAATGGGGATGTTTTGGGCACCTAGTTGTAGCACACCAATATCCACAATATTCCATTCTGTCCTATTTGTGGTAGAAATAACAGCAATCTTATCATTCTTTTTAACACCCAATTTTAATAAGGCTCTACTTAGCGCATTAGCTTTATCTACATATTCTTGCGTAGAGGTTTTTACCCATTTTCCATTGTATTTAGTTACTAAAGCAGCTTTATTTGGCTTATGTTCTAATTGATAATATGGGAAGTCAAAAAGTCGTGTTATCTCTTTCATTAGCGATATAAAATGTATTGATGCAAATTATGAAAATAAAAAGGATTTCCAAATGGTTTAAAACCTTCAAAGTCATAAAGAGTTTACAATTTTAGATTAAATTATAAAAATTAATCGCCTTTCATTTTGAAATTATCAAATTTTTAACGCTTTTTTTAATGAAAATTAAATAAGATTCAAAAACATATATCATTTAGTATAAGTTTCTAATTCGTGTTTTACAAATTATCAAATCTCTCTTTTTAAATGGTTTAATGACATATGTCATAATTTAAGACGTAAAGGGGTTCTACCTTTGAATTGTCAAATAATGACATTTTAAATTACAAAATATAAATACAAATAGAGATGGAAGTGAAACAATTTAAACCCGGAATTTGGATTGATAAGATTGATGTTAGAGATTTTGTTAGCAACAACATTACCCCTTATCATGGAACGTATAAATTTTTGGAAGGACCAACGGCTAAGACCCAAAAATTATGGGATATCTGTAAAGAGGCTACCAAGGAAGAGCGTCAAAATAATGGCGTCAGAGCATTAGATACTGATACCATTTCTACAGTTTCGGCATTTAATGCTGGATATATTGATAAAGAAAATGAGGTTATTGTAGGTTTACAGACAGACGAGCTTTTAAAGCGCACCATGAAACCCTTTGGTGGTTTTAAAGTGGTACAAAAAGCTTTGGCAGAACACGGTTTAAAGCCAAATGATAGCTTGACGGAGTTGTTTTCTAAATATGTGAAAACGCATAATGATGGTGTATTTTCGGCCTATAATGCAGAAATTAGAAAGTTCCGTTCTTTAGGATTTTTAACAGGTTTACCAGATAACTATGCTCGTGGTAGAGTAATTGGGGATTACCGACGTGTTGCTCTTTATGGTATTGATACTTTAATTGAGGCTAAAAAGAAAGATTTAGCCAATATTGGCGGACCAATGACAGATGCAGTTATTCGTTTACGTGAGGAGGTTTCAGATCAAATTAAAGCATTAAAAGAAATTATTGAATTAGGTGCTAAATACGCTTTAGATTTAAGTCGTCCTGCTGAAAACGCTAAAGAAGCTGTACAATGGACCTACATGGGTTACCTAGCTGCAGTTAAAGAACAAGATGGTGCTGCAATGTCTTTAGGTAATGTGTCTACATTTTTAGATATTTACATTGAAGAAGATTTGCAAGAAGGTTTAATTACTGAGGCAGAAGCACAAGAGTTTATCGATCAGTTTGTAATGAAGCTACGTATGGTACGTCATTTACGAATGAGTGCTTATGATGAAATTTTTGCTGGCGACCCAACTTGGGTAACAGAAGCTATTGGTGGTATGTTTGCCGATGGAAGAACTAAGGTAACCAAGACATCATTCCGTTTTTTAAATACACTTTATAATTTGGGGCCTTCACCAGAACCAAACATGACGATTCTTTGGTCTGAAAAATTACCACAAAATTTTAAAGATTTCTGTTCTAAAGTAGCTATTGATACCTCTTCAATTCAATTTGAAAATGATGAGATGATGAGAACTAATAGAGGTTCTGATGATTATGGTATTGCATGTTGTGTGTCTTACCAAGCTTTAGGAAAGGCGATTCAATTCTTTGGTGCGCGTACCAATTTAGCTAAAACATTATTATTAGCTATAAATGGTGGGAAATGCGAAATTACAGGAACACAAATGGTTGAAGGTATTGAGCCATGTACTTGTGAAGTTTTAGATTTTGATAAAGTAATGGCAAACTTCAAAATTGCCATGAAAGAAGTAGCTCGCGTATACAATGATTCTATGAACATCATTCACTATATGCATGATAAGTACTACTATGAGAAAGCGCAAATGGCATTAATTGATACGAATCCAGAAATCAACATTGCTTATGGTATTGCTGGGTTATCAATTGTAGCAGATTCTTTGTCAGCTATAAAATATGCTAAGGTGAAACCTATTAGAAATGAAGAAGGCTTAACAGTTGATTTCAAAATTGAAGGTGAGTTCCCGTGCTACGGAAATGATGATGATCGTGTAGATATTTTAGCGGCTAATGCTGTAGCTGATTTTAATAATGAATTGAAAAAACTACCTGTTTATAAAAATGCAGAACCAACAATGTCTGTATTAACCATTACATCAAATGTGGTTTACGGCAAGAAAACGGGTGCAACTCCTGATGGTAGAGCTAAAGGAGTACCATTTGCTCCAGGCGCAAACCCAATGCATGGTAGAGATAGTCATGGCGCTATAGCATCTTTAAATTCAGTTGCAAAAATCGATTATAAAGATTCTCAGGATGGAATTTCTAATACGTTCTCAATTGTACCAAAATCTTTAGGTGCTGATGCAGATGAACGTATTGATAACCTAACCACAATTTTAGATGGATATTTCACCAAAGGTGCACAGCATGTTAATATTAATGTTTTGGATAGAGAAACATTATTAGATGCTATGGAGCACCCAGAAGAGTATCCGCAATTAACAATAAGAGTTTCTGGTTACGCGGTTAATTTTGTACGCTTAACACGAGAGCAGCAAATGGAGGTAATTACTAGATCTTTCCACGAGTCAATCTAAACTAAACTCTATTTATATTTTGTAGGCATCTGAAAACTGAAGCGTAAAAACCTTCTTTTTTCAGATGCTAATTTTAAGATAGAACATCATCGAACATAAAGACAATATATTAAGAGTACATTCCATTGAATCTTTTGGAACCCACGATGGTCCTGGTATACGCATGGTAGTGTTTTTACAAGGCTGTAAATTAAAATGCCTGTATTGCCACAACCCTGATACCATAGATACACACGGTGGTAAAGAGTATCATATTGAAGAATTGGTGCAAATGGCGGTAAAAGAGAAGCCTTACTTTGGAAAAAAGGGAGGTGTAACCGTTTCAGGAGGAGAACCTTTATTGCAATCCAAAGAATTGATGCCCTTCTTCAAGCGCTTAAAAGAAGAGGGTATTCATACCAATATTGATACTAATGGTAGAATCATTAACCATTTTACAGAAGAATTGCTGGATGATTATACCGATTTAGTGATGCTAGATATTAAGCATATGAATGAGGAGGGTTACGAGTATATAACCGGACAAAAAAATAATCAAACCACATTCAATTTTGCAAAGTATAGAGAGGCTTCTGGTAAACCCATGTGGTTGCGGTATGTATTAATTCCAGAGATTACTAATAAGCCAGAATTATTGCACCAAATGGGCGAGTATTTTAAAGATTACCAAACCATTGAAAAGATTGAATTACAACCCTACCACAAATTGGGTGTCCATAAATGGGCTGCTTTAGGTTGGGATTATCCTTTAAAAGACGCCAGAGAAAACACAAAAGAAGAGATAGATGCTGCGACAGAGGTATTGCAGCAGTACTTTAAAGAAGTAAGAGTAAACTAATGGGTTGCCAAGGGCGCAATTCTAAATTAAATATTATGCAAACACAAAAACTAAAAAACCGTTGGCTTATAGCAGCATCAGCTGTAGGAATTCATATTTCTATCGGATCGGTTTATGCGTATTCGGTAATGACCAACCCCGTAAAAGATATTTTTGATGTAGATGGCAGTGTTATAAAATGGGCATTCAAAATTGCGATTTTATTATTAGGACTTTCAGCAGCATTCCTAGGAAGATGGGTAGAAAAAGTAGGGCCAAAAGTAAGTGGAACAACCGCAGGTTTATTTTATGGTATCGGTATTCTAGGATCTGGTTTGGCAGTGCAATTAGAATCCTTATGGTTATTTTATTTATGCTATGGTGTTATTGGCGGTATCGGTTTAGGCTTAGGTTACATTACGCCAGTAAGTACATTGGTAAAATGGTTTCCAGACAGAAGAGGTTTAGCAACAGGAATGGCAATTATGGGCTTTGGTTTTGCAGCCTTAATATTTGGCCCTGTAATGCAATCACTTTTTGAAGCTGTTGGTGTTTCCAATGCCTTTTACATTTTAGGATTGATTTATATGGTGTTGATTTTATCTTCAGCTAGATATATTGAAAGACCACCGGAAGGCTATTTACCAGAAGGTTTTAAACCAGGTGAAGGTAAAACGATTAAAAAAGACTTGGCAAATATTACAGCCAATGAATCTTTGAGAACACCACGATTCTACTATATCTGGATTATGATGTTTATCAACATTGCTTGCGGTATTGCCATTATTTCGGCAGCAAGTCCTATGATGCAAGAAAAGTTAAACTATACACCAATGGAAGCAGCAGGAATAGTGGGCTTAATAGGTGTGTTTAACGGTTTAGGAAGAATTATGTGGTCTACATTATCAGATTATTTAGGTCGCGCAAATACTTATATTATTTTCTTCGGATTTCAGATTTTAGCATTCTATTTCTTACCACAAATTTCTATGGAACTTCTGTTTTTAATTGTGTTATTTACAGTAATAACCATGTATGGCGGCGGTTTTGCGACACTACCAGCATTTCTAGGCGATTTGTTCGGGACAAAGCAATTAGGCGCAATCCACGGTATGGTACTAGCGGCATGGGGATTGGCAGGTGTTGTAGGACCAACAATTTATGATATGGTAAAAACAGCAACGGGCTCTTTAGATACCACTCTTAAAGTATTTGCAGGATTATTTGTGATTGCTTTAATAGTATCTGTTTTAATGAAACGTGTTGTGGTAAAAGCATCGGTTGCGAACCAAAAAAAATTAAAAGCGAAGGATGAAAAACTAAAATTTGCTTAAAATTTAAAAGAACAACTAAATACTTTTGGGTGATTTAGTAATTATTTTGCAGTTATTAAACCCTAAAATACAGTAGTGTGTTTTAGGGTTTTTTGGTTCAATATTCAGTTGATAACAATTTAATTTCCTCCTTCTACCCACTTTCTAGCATTCACAAAAGCTTCTAACCAAGGCGATACTTCGTCTTTTCTGCCGTCAGGATAGTTTGCCCAATTCCATTGGAAAGTTGAGCGTTCAATATGTGGCATAGTTACTAAATGACGTCCAGTGCTATCACACATCATGGCAGTATTGAAATCTGAGCCATTGGGATTATGAGGATAACCTTCATAGCCATATTTAGCAACAATATTATATTTATCTTCAGCATATGGTAAATTAAATTTCCCTTCACCATGGGAAATCCAAACCCCTAAAGTACTTCCGGCTAATGAGGATAGCATTACCGAGTTGTTCTCTTGGATTTTAACCGAAGTAAACGAACTTTCGTGTTTATGAGAATCATTATGATGCATTCTACCATGAATTTTATGGTCAGGATTAATCAAATCTAATTCCATCCAAAGCTGGCAACCATTACAAATCCCCACAGAAAGCGTATCCTTTCTAGCGAAGAAGTTCTTGATAACCTGTCTTGCTTTTTCATTGTATTTTATAACGCCTGCCCAACCTTTGGCAGAACCTAATACATCAGAGTTTGAGAACCCACCAACGGCACCTAAGAACTGAATATCTTCTAAGGTTTCACGACCAGAAATTAAATCGGTCATGTGCACATCTTTCACATCAAAACCAGCTAAATACATAGCGTTAGCCATTTCGCGTTCAGAATTACTTCCTTTTTCACGCAGAATAGCAGCTTTAGGTCTTTGATGGTTGAGCGGAGTCGAAACCATATCTTCTAATTTCCCAGTAAAGCTTTCTGGGAAGGTATATTGTAAAGGCTGATTCTTATAATTATTATAGCGGGCTTCAGCTAAACCATTTGCGGTTTGTTTTTGATCTAATAAGAATGATGTTTTGTACCATACATCTCTTAATCTAGATATGGTCATGGTGAATACATCAGAGCCATTAATAATACTTAGTGTATCACTTTCGGTTACCGAACCAATTTTGTTGAATTTGATATTAGCTTCTGAAAGTACCTTTTCAATAGAATTATCTTTGGCTTGAATTACAATGCCAGCATTTTCAGCAAATAATAACTTGAATGAATCTTTTTCATTTAAATCAGATAAGTCTAATTCTGCACCAACATTAGTATCAGCAAAACATAACTCTAATAGGGTAGTGATTAATCCACCAGAAGCCACATCATGACCTGCAACTATTTGCGCGTTTCTTATCAAATCCTGAATGGTATTGAAAACGGTTTTCAGATACCCTGCATCTTTAACTGTTGGTGCTTCATTTCCAATCTTATTTACGATTTGAGCAAATGAAGAACCACCTAATTTAAAGTCATCTTGCGAAATATTAATATAATAAATAGCGCCTCCGTTTTTCTTTAAAACAGGTTCAACCACTTTATTAATGTCATTACAGTTGGCTCCTGCAGAAATGATTACCGTACCTGGAGAAATAACATCCCCATTCGGGTATTTTTGTTTCATGGATAGGGAATCCTTTCCAGTAGGTACGTTGATGCCTAAATCAATAGAGAATTCTGAAACTGCTTGTACAGCATCATATAATCTGGCATCTTCACCTTCGTTTTTACAAGGCCACATCCAGTTGGCTGACAACGACACATTTTTTAAGCCTTCTTTCAAAGGTGCCCAAATGATATTCGTTAATGCCTCTGTAATCGAGTTTCTACTGCCGGCCACAGGATCTATTAAAGCGGAAATCGGTGAGTGCCCAATAGAAGTGGCAATACCTTCAGAGCTTTTATAATCCAAAGCTATAACCCCCACATTATTTAATGGGATTTGTAATGGCCCTACGCATTGTTGTTTGGCCACTTTTCCACCAACACAACGATCTACTTTGTTTGTTAACCAGTCTTTACAAGCAACCGCTTCTAATTGTAATACTTGATCCAGATAGTTGTAAAAATCATCAGAATTATAGCTTACTTCAGCATAATTGCGTTCAACTGTGTTGTCAGTCATAATCGTTTTTGGAGAGCTGCCAAACATATCTTCCATAGCTAAATCCATTGGTGTATTGCCTTTGGTTTTAGATTGGAACGTAAATCTATCATCACCAGTTACATTACCAACAGTATACATTGGTGAACGTTCTCTATCCGCTATTTTATTTAGAGTATCAATATGTTCTTCAGAAATTACCAATCCCATACGTTCTTGAGACTCGTTACCAATAATTTCTTTATCTGATAGGGTAGGGTCACCAACAGGAAGTGCGTCTAAATCGATTTTCCCACCGGTATCTTCTACCAATTCAGATAAACAGTTTAAGTGTCCACCAGCACCATGGTCATGAATAGAGACAATAAAGTTGTCTTCACTTTCTACCATACCACGAACCGCATTAGCAGCACGCTTTTGCATTTCTGGGTTGGAACGTTGTACTGCGTTTAATTCAATACCGGATGCAAATTCACCAGTGTCAGCACTTGAAACAGCAGCACCACCCATGCCAATGCGGTAGTTTTCACCACCGAGAATAACGATTTTATCTCCCGTTTTAGGCGTGTCTTTTAAGGCTTGGTCTTTTTTGCCATAACCAATACCACCAGCTAGCATGATAACCTTGTCGAAGCCTAGTTTTTGAGCCTCTTCTTCATGCTCAAACGTTAGTACCGAACCACAAATTAAAGGTTGACCAAACTTATTTCCAAAGTCTGAAGCACCGTTAGATGCTTTTATTAAAATATCCATTGGGGTTTGGTATAACCAATCACGTTCTTCAAACGCTTTTTCCCATGGACGATTTTCCTCTAATCGCGAATATGAGGTCATATAAACAGCAGTTCCAGCTAACGGAATAGACCCTTTTCCTCCTGCTAACCTATCTCTAATTTCACCTCCTGAACCTGTTGCTGCACCATTAAATGGCTCTACTGTGGTTGGAAAATTATGTGTTTCTGCTTTAATTGAAATCACAGATTCAAAATCTTGAGTCGTGTAATAATCTGGAACATCAGCACGTTTAGGAGCAAATTGCTCCACAACTGGCCCTTGAATAAACGCTACATTGTCTTTATATGCCGAAACAATAGCATTAGGGTTTTCTTCGGAAGTTTTTCTTATTAATTTGAATAAAGAAGTTGGTTTTTCTTCACCATCAATTACAAACGTGCCATTGAATATCTTATGGCGACAATGCTCACTATTCACCTGTGAAAACCCAAACACTTCAGAGTCTGTCATAGGGCGACCAATCTTTTTTGAAACGCCTTCTAAATATGCAACTTCTTCATCACTTAAAGACAGTCCTTCTTGCACATTATATGCCGCAATATCCTCAATATCAATAATAGGATCGGGTGTAATATCAATGGTAAACGATTCTTGGTGTAACCCATTAAATTTCTCTGAAATCATTGGGTCAAAATCTTTGAAATCTTCAGCAACTGCTTCAAACTCTTCAATTCTAATAATACCAGAAACCCCCATGTTTTGCGTGATTTCCACTGCATTGGTACTCCAAGGCGTTATCATTGCGGCACGCGGACCAACAAAAAAAGCATCCAATGATGCTTGTTCTATTTTAGGCTGGTTTCCAAAAAGCCACGTTAATTTCGAGATGGTTTCGGTTGATAATTCTTCTGTTGTTTGTACAGCAAAAACTTTGCTGGTTACGTTTCCAAAGAAATGAATCATTATGTATTAGTTTGCAAATGTTTAAGAAAATGCAAAAATACACTTTTTTGATGATTCAATGGGTCTTTTTAATTGAAAGGAAGTGCTGTTATCAACAGTATTTTTAACAATAAGATTTAGCTTCAATCTTCATCCATTTCCATAATTAAATTGGCTATTAAAGCTGTCCACCCAGTCTGGTGGGATGCGCCTAGACCTTTTCCATTATCACCATCAAAAAATTCATAAAATAAGTGCAGATTTTTAAAATGCTCATCCTTGGTAAAATGCTTATCTGCATTATCAGCATGGTACTGAAATTTTCCATCTTCATTTGCCTCAAAAAGTTTTACCAAACGTTTTGTAAGCTCGTTTGCTATTTGTTTTAAGTTAAGTTTATTACCAGAGCCTGTTGGAAATTCATATTTATATCTGTCTCCATAGAAAGTATAATATTTTCGTAAAGATTGTATTATCATGTAGTTAATAGGAATCCATATGGGACCACGCCAGTTGGAATTACCACCAAACATATTAGACTGACTTTCTCCTGACTCATACTGGATTTGATGATGACCATGGTGTTGAAAAACAAAAGGATGCTTTTCGTGATATTTTGATAAAGAACGAATACCATAATCAGATAAAAATTCATCCTCATCCAATAAGCGTTTGAGAAGATGTTGTAATCTAAAACCACGCATAATAGCAAAAAGATAGTTACCATCTTCATTGGTTTTATCTAGTTTGGTGATTAAGGATGCCAAATCTGGGCGTGTTTCTATAATTTTGTTCGCTCGTACTCTAAACTCCTTTAGTTCCTCGAATAAATCTTTGTGCATTATTTCAACAGCAAACATAGGTATTACACCAACTAAAGAGCGTACTTTTAGCCTATCAGTTGCGCCAGATTCCATTTCCACCACATCGTAATAGAAATTATCTTCATCATCCCAAAGCGAAATGTCCTTTTTACCAATATGATGCATTGCCCAGGCAATGTTTAAGAAATGCCTAAAGAATTTTGCGGCTACTTCTTCGTAGATTCTATTGGTTTTAGATAGTTCTAACGACATGCGAAGCATATTCAATGTAAACATGGCCATCCAACTTGTGGCATCGGCTTGCTGCATGCGCTTAATACCTGGTGGCATGTGGTTACGGTCAAAAACACCAATGTTATCCAAACCTAAAAAGCCACCTTCAAAGAGGTCCGTTCCATTTTTATCTTTTTGATTTACCCACCAAGTAAAATTCATGAGTAGCTTTTGGAATGCGGTTTCTAAGAATTTAGTGTCTCCTTTACCAGTATATGTTTTATCGCGATTGTAAACATGCCAAACAAAGTAAGAGTGTACAGGCGGATTTACATCACTAAAATTCCATTCGTAAGCGGGAATTTGTCCATTAGGGTGCATGTAATTTTCCTTAAGAACTAAAAGCATTTGGTCTTTTGCAAAATCAGGGTCAATTTCAACAAAAGATGCCATATGAAATGCCAAATCCCAAGCAGCATACCACGGATATTCCCATTTATCTGGCATAGAAATAATATCTCTATTGGTAAGATGTTGCCAACTATAATTACGCATGTTGTGTCTATGTGGTTTGCTTTCTCCTGGGCCACCAAATAACCATTTAAACACATCGTTATAGTAAAATTGCTTTGTCCATAGTAAACCAGCAAAAGCATTTTTAGCTATTGCTTGATGCGCTTCAGGAACTTTGGCATCAATAGTCTCATTATAAAATTCCTCACATTCCTTAATTCTATTATAGAAAATAGTATCAAAATCCTCCCAAGGATTCTTTAACTTGGATTTACTAAGACGTACGCGAACCGTTTTTTCTTCACCAGACTTAAGTGAGAGTTTATGCCACACAGCCATTTTAGATCCTGTTTGTTTAGGGTTAACAGTAGGTTGGTTATTAACAACATGCTCGTTAATTCCATCTTTTACATAAGGTACGTCGTTTTTAAAATTGTAAATGCGTTTATTATTGGTTTCATTATCACAAAACAATTGTGTGCCGCCATCGTTGTAAAAATAATAATTGCCGTTGCGCTTACTACTTGTTAAAGCTGAAGAAGTAGATGTAGATTTTATTTTTGGACGAGAATGGCGCTTGTTGTGTTTCCAAAAATTTCTAAACCATAAATGAGGTAATACATGAATATCAGCCATTTTATCACCTCTATTTACAATAGTAACCTTCATTAAAATATCGTCAACATCCGCTTTAGCATATTCTATAAAACAATCAAAATAGGCATTGTTTTTAAAGGCATCGGTATCTAATAATTCATATTCAAAATGCTCTCTACCAATTTGATTTCGGTGCACCAATTCGCCATATGGAAAGGCAGCTTGAGGGTATTTATATAAAAATTTGTTGTAAGAATGTGTGGGAGACGATACTTGATGAAAATATAATTCTTTAACATCTTCACCATGATTGCCCTGGTTATTGGTTAGTCCAAATAAACGCTCCTTTAAAATAGTATCATTACCGTTCCAAAATGCAGGTGCTAAACATAAAATTTCTCTTATATCGGTAAAACCAGCAATCCCTTCTTCACCCCATCTAAAGGCGTTGCTACGGGCTTTTTCATGATCTATAAATTCCCAAGATTCGCCATGTAAACTGTAATCTTCACGAACTGTTCCCCATTGTCTATCTGCTAGATATGGCCCCCATTTTTTCCAGTTTTCATTGCTTTTAGGAGTTGCCAACCGTTGTGCTTCTGTACCTTTTTGAATCATATTCTCTGTAAGTTGGTGTTATTAAGTAAACAACCGCCATTAAAATGAGCTATTGTCTCTTTTTGGCTATGTTAGCAAAAATAAACCTAATTGTTAAAAAAAGGTTACCAATGTAAAACTATTACCTATTTGCCATATCAAGCCTTGCAACTTCAATGTTTTAGCAAAAAAATGAATTGAATATTGAAGAATTAATAGTCTTAACCTTAGAGATTTTGATACGTTTATTGGGCGTCCCTTAAAGGGTTGGGCTTGGAGTTTATCCTGAGCGAAGTCGAAGGGTTACAAGTCCTCGCTCCGCTTTAGCTACGCTGTGGGCTTTCCTCTGCAATCCTTAACGCGTGCGTATTTGCTTGCTATGGCCTTCAATGTACGTATTAAGTCTATTTTTGAGGTTCGTTTCACCGTCCACTGTGTATGGCGTAGTGGGGCGCGCCCCACTGGGTAGCCATTGTTGCGCCCCATTCGCTATACACGCTGATGTGTGTAGTTAGTTACTGTGGAGTTCACGTGGACTCGATTAAAAGTACTAATAATTGGCTAGGGGTGCAACAAACAGTGGACGATGGTATGTAATTAGTGGAATGGGAGCGTTTGCAAAACGCGGGTTCCACGTGCCGCAGTTAATTACATACCATCGTGATTTCGGATATGCGCCGTTGAATAATGGCTTATATCCGCTGGTAAACGAAGGTAGAAGAAAAATTTTACAAAGTCAAACAAAACGTAAATCTGGATTGAACACATAACCTTGTTTTAAGTACAATGGGGTTTCTAAAATTATAAACGATTTGTTATGCTTTTTTGATGTTATATTGCCAATATATAAGCAATATGCATACTCCATATTTCTTAACTTGTAAGCGCTAACTAAATAGCTTTTTCAATAAGCCGAACTAAAACTAAAGCATGAATTTCACCAAAGTCATGGTAAGCCTTTTTATTTGTTTACAATACACTTGTATGTCAAATAAAAATGAAAGAGAGCAAGAGAAACCCAATATCATTTTAATCATGTCCGACGATCATGGTTGGTATGATACTGGTTTCAATGGTAATTCTGTGGTTCAGACACCTAATATGGATTTCTTAGCTTCTAAAGGCGTGATTCTAGATCGTTTTTATTCAGCATCTGCGGTGTGCTCGCCAACTAGGGCAAGTGTACTTACAGGACGACATCCTTTGCGGACAAATATTCCAAGTGCTAATGTTGGGCATCTAAAAAAAGGAGAAATAACAATTCCTGAACTTTTAAAGGCACAAGGTTATGCCACAGGGCATTTTGGGAAATGGCATTTAGGTACGCTGTCTAAAACCGAACCTGATGCCAATAGAGGCGGAAAAGAAAAGTTTATTTCAGATTTTAATTTACCTACAGAGCATGGGTATGATGTGTTTTTTAGTACAGAATCTAAAGTGCCAACATATGATCCTATGGTGTTTCCTGCCGAGTTTGGAGAAGGCGAAAGTAAACGGTTTGGGTGGAAAGCTGTTAAAGATAGCAGTGCAACTAAGCCTTATGGAACAGCGTATTGGGTCGGAGAAAATGAAAAGATTACGAAGAATCTAGATGGTGACGATTCCAAAATTATAATGGATCGCTTACTCCCATTTATTGAAAACACTAACAAAGAAAACAAACCATTTTTTACAACGATATGGTTTCATAGTCCGCATTTGCCTGTAGTTACCGATACTATTCACCGTAGTTATTACAAAGATTTGGATTTAGAAAAACAATTATATTATGGAGCAATTACCGCGATGGATGAACAAATTGGCAGACTTTGGAAAACGCTAGAAGCTCGAGGAATAGCAGATAATACTATTTTGATGTATTGTAGTGATAATGGTCCAGAAAACAAAACACCAGGTAGTGCAGGTATTTTTAAAGGCCGAAAAAGAAGTTTGTATGAGGGTGGTTTAAGAGTTCCTGCATTTGCGGTATCGAACAATCATTTTGCAGCAGGAAAACGAATAGATAAACCTACTGTTACAAGCGATTACTTGCCAACAATACTTGATATTCTACAATTAGATTTCCCTGATAATCGCCCTATAGATGGTATGAGCATATTACCTGCGCTAAAAGGACAGGATATAGAACGAACCAAGCCAATTGGTTTTATATTTAGAGGACAACAATCTTGGGCTGATAATCAATATAAATTGATTAGTATTAACAATGGAAAAGACTTTGAGCTGTACGATCTAATTAATGATGCGTCTGAAAAGCAAAACATTATAAAAGAACTTCCCGAAATTGCTAAAAAGATGAAACAAGAACTTTCTGAGTGGCTCAATTCTGTGGAGAACAGTAAAAAAGGAAATGATTATAAAGAACCAAACTAAATATAATTCTCACTTTTTCAATAAAAGGATGCTAAAAAGACTTACGGATTTGTGTATGCGTTTGTTCTTAATCTTGTGCACCTTGGTAGTTTATGCTCAAGATAAACCCAATATTGTTTTGGTTATTATTGATGACATGGGTTGGAAGGATATGAGTTGTTCAGGAAGCGCTTATTACGAAACGCCAAATATCGATAAAATGGCAAATGAAGGCATGCGTTTTACAAAAGCTTATTCTGCAGCTCCCGTATGCGCACCTTCACGCGGTGCAATTTTTACTGGAAAAAACCCTGCTAGAACAAAATTCACAACTGTTTTTAATGGGAAAGCTGCTCCAGACGATAGATTATATGAGGTTAGTAAAAAACGAGATGGAGGCAACAATAATCAATATTATGAAGCATTGCACAGACACAATATTCCAAAAAACGAAGTGTTTTTCGCTCATGTTTTAAAAGATAATGGATATGCCACCGGGTTTTTTGGGAAGTGGCATTGTGGTATCCATCCAGATTACATCCCTGAAAATAGAGGTTTTGATGTTGCAATAGGCTATAGAAATAAACACGTACCAACAGCAGTTTCTGGCCACTGGGGCAAAACATTCAAGTCTTATGGTGTTGGTTTACAGCATATAGAAGATGATCAATATATTGCAGATGTATTAACCAATAAATGTATCAGTTTTATTGAACGAAATAATGATAAACCATTTTTAGCGGTACTGTCACACTATTTGGTGCATAATCCAATTCAGGCAAAACCAGAATTAGTTGGCCATTTCAAAAATAAAACAACAACAGACCAGGATAATCCCGAATATGCAGCAATGTTGGCGTCGGTTGATGAAAGTATTGGGAGATTAAACGAAAAGTTGAAACAATTAGGGTTGGATGAAAACACAATAGTTGTTTTTACATCGGATAACGGAGGCTTGAATCGAAATACATCAAATTATCCATTACTAGGTGGTAAAAGCTATGCATTTGAAGCCGCAATGCGTGTTCCATTAATAGTGAAATGGCCTAAGGTTGTAGCTCCAAATCAAATAGCAAATCAGCGTATTGTTGGAATGGATTTTTATCCTACTTTTTTGGAAATTGCAGGTGTGGAATTAATCCCAGAACAACATAGTGACGGTGAAAGTTTTCTAAATATTTTAAACAAAAAACCAAACCATGCTCAAAGGTGTTTGGTGTTTCATTTTCCGCATTACACAGGCAGTACAAGTCCATATTCATCAATTATTGAAGACGATTATAAACTGATTCACTTTTATAATGATGAAGCTGGTAAATATTTACTATTTAATTTAAAGAATGATCCTTATGAGCAAAACGATTTGTCAAATAAAAAACCAAAATTAATTGAGAATTTGGCATTAAAACTTGACCTGGAGCTTAATAAGATGCAGGCAGAATTACCAATTATAAATCCAAATTATCAGGTGGAAAATGTAAATTCTAGTAATTTAAAATCAACATATAATAAGGCAAATAAAGAACGGGATTTGCAATTAAAAAAGCTTAAAAACGAGTAAAATGAAATATAGTTTTTTTTGGGGTGTTAATGCTTTAGTTTTTACTTTGAGTCTATCGGTTAATGCTCAAAACACTGAAAGCAGCCAGTCCAATGTCATTATTATTATGGCGGACGATATGGGTTATGGGGATCCAAAATGTTACAATCCAGAATCTAAAATTCCCACGCCAAATATGGATGCTTTGAGTGAACAAGGTATGTTATTTACAGATGCGCATACAGCATCATCCGTTTGTACGCCTTCTCGTTATGCATTACTTACAGGGCGTTATGCGTGGAGAAGTCGTTTAAAGAAAAAGGTGTCGTGGTCTGGATATGATGATCCTTTAATTCATAAAGATGAAACAACTTTGGCTGATATTTTTCAAAAAGCAGGTTATACTACTGGAGTTGTTGGCAAATGGCATTTGGGAATGAATTTCTCACGAAAAATAGATATTGATTTTGTAAAACCTAAAACACATCATGAAAAAGGAGCCAAAGGAACAAGAGATGTAGATTTTAATACAGCAATTCATAATGGGCCTAACTATTTGGGTTTTGATTATGCTTTTCTTTCGGCCGCAGGCCATAACATGGAGCCTTTCTGTTATATAGAAAACGATTATACGGTGGGTATTCCAAATATTTGGCGAAAAGCAAAAGATACACTTCATCCAGATGTTTCTGCTGTTGAGGTACACGAGGGTTGGATGATAAAAGATTGGGATTCTAGAAAAGTGGGACCAGATTTAACTACAAAAGCTATTAATTTTATTGAAAATTCTGTAGCGAAAAATCCTGAACAGCCTTTCTTTTTATATCTTCCAACGGTTTCACCACATAGACCATGCACACCACCAGATTTTATAAAAGGAAAAAGTGAAGCTGGTGAGCGTGGTGATATGGTTGCCGAGTTTGACTGGACCGTGGGGCAAATTATGAAGACTTTAGATCATCTTAATATTGATGAAAATACAATACTAATCGTAACTAGTGACAATGGAGCAACAAAAACCAGTGACGATGGCAAAACCTATGAACATAAAAGTTGCGGAAACCTAAGAGGGTTTAAAGGCGGAACTTTTGAAGGTGGACATCGTGTGCCATTAATAGTAAGGTGGCCATCCCGAATTCAAGGAGGCCAGAAGAATGATAATTTGGTGTGTTTGTTAGATTTTTACAACACGTTTTCTGAATTGTTACAAATTGAACCAGAAACCAAAGGAGGAGAAGATAGTTGTAATATTTTACCAACGCTTTTAGAACAAAAGACGGTGCGTCAATCTTTAGTAATGCAGTCTTCAACAGGGCAGTTTGCCATTCGTGATAAGGAATGGAAGCTTATTTTTAAAAGAAATGCTCCAACTGCATTATTTAATTTGGAGGAGGATCCTTTCGAAGAAAAAAATCTTCTTGTAGAAGAGTCGGATAAGATTGAAAGGCTTACTGAACTTTTGAATACTACAAAATGGCAATAATAAGCTTCAAGACATATTGGAAATTAGCTTTGATTTTCACCTCTCTATTAACCGTTTTAAATACGAATAGTCAAGAAAGGCCAAATATCATATATATCATGGCAGATGACCATTGCGATCGTGCTATTGGAGTTTATGGTGGAAGATTAGCTACACTTAATCCTACACCAAACCTAGATAAACTAGCCAAAAAAGCGATGGTTTTTGATAATGTATTTTGCACTAATTCCATTTGTACCCCCAGTCGTGCTACAATAATGACAGGACAATATTCGCACGTTAATAAGGCGTACGATTTGTATACGGGATTACCAGGTGAAAAACATTATTTACTTCAGGAAATACAGCAATCTGGCTATACTACAGCTGTTGTTGGGAAATGGCATTTACGTTATTCGCCTAAATATGCCGATTATTTTGCGGTTATCGCTGGACAAGGCAGCTACATAAACCCCGTAATTCATGTTAGCGAAGAAGGGGAAAAACGAAATGTGCGTTTTGATAGTACTTTAGAAAAGGAAATTGAAGTAATTGATACAAAAGGACATTCTTCTGATGTGTTGACGGATATATCTTTAGATTGGTTAGAAAATAAGCGAGAAAAAACGAAACCGTTTTTTTTGATGCATCATTTTAAGGCGCCACACGATATGTTTGTTTATGCAGATAGATATAAAGATTATTTAAAAGATGTTGAGATACCAGAACCACAAAACCTATATCGTCAACCCGAAAAACATTTTGGTTCTATAGCTACGAGAGGTAAAGATGATACACTTATAGATGAAATAGGTTCCACTATTTCTCCAAATTCAGGTAAAAAACGAAGTTTAAGTCAAATCTACAAAAGAAAAAAGAAAATAAACACAGAAGGATTATCAGATAAGGAAATCACACATCAAGTGTATCAATTGTATTTAAAGGAATATTTAAGGTGTGTAAAAGGAATTGATGATAACTTACAACGCATTTTAAATTATTTAGAACAAAATAATTTAATGGAAAATACCATCATTGTATATACCAGTGACCAAGGGATGTTTCTTGGTGAACATGATTTTATTGATAAACGTTGGATGTATGAGGAATCTATTAAAATGCCATTAATTGTTCATTATCCAAAAATGATAAATTCTGGTACACGAAACAATTGGTTGATTAACAATACAGATTATGCCCCTACATTGCTTGGGTTGGCAGGAATAGAAAAGCCAGAGTACATGCAGGGAGAAAGTTTTGTGGATGCCTTAAAAGGCGAAAGGGAACCTAAAGATTGGCGTAAAGCAACCTATTACAGATATTGGATGCACATGGCGCACAAACATAATAATCCAGCACATTTTGGCATCAGAACAAAAAAATACAAGCTTATTTTCTTTTATGGTGCTGATTATACTAACATTCATAACAATCAAATAGTTGAAGATAAAAATGGCAACCGTTATTGGCATGATACACCTGCAGCATGGGAATTTTACGATTTAGAAAAAGACCCTAATGAAATGGTAAATCAATTCGAAAACCCTAAATATTCAGATATTATAAGTGAACTGAAAACTGAACTTTTCAGAATTAGAGAAGAAGTTGGAGACACAGATGAGGAGTTTCCGAGAATAAAAGCAATAGTTGAAACATACAAATAACACATATGAAAGTAAAAATTACAGAAAATGAAGTAATTAACACTAAATTGAGTAATGGAATTTTAGCGTGCCTTTCATTGCTTTTAGTTCTGCATTTTTCAGTATATGCTCAAAAAGATGATAAGAAACTGGTATTTGGCGGACAGTTTAAGGATATCATCAAACCAATGCCTATCATAAAAAAACTAACTTCAAAAGGTATTTGGGGAACAGATGACGTTTTACCACGAGATATAAATAATGGTTTAGAGTCTAATGATTGGAGTTACTGGGGCGGAAACCCTATGTTAGGAAAGGACGATAAATACCATATTAATGTTGCCCGATGGCCTGAGGAAAAAGGACATTGGGGTTGGCCAAAATCTGAAGTGGCCCACGCAGTTTCTAAAAATCCAATTGGTCCATATAAAGTTACAGGTATAGCCCTTAAAGAAGCACATAACCCTGAAGTCGTTCAGTTAAACAATGGTGCGTACATGTTGCATGTAAGTAAAGGAGGAGTTTATACTTCTGAAACTCTTGACGGACCTTGGCAATTTTTAGGTAAAATTAAGATTGATAAACGAAGGCATAAAGGTTTATCGCATTTAAACACAAATTTAACAGGGCTTCAAAGAGCAGATGGTAGTTTTATGTTTTTTACAAAACGTGGTGATGTCATGATTTCTAAAACAGGTTTACTTGGGCCTTATGAAATCATTTCCGTTAGAAATTATGATAGATACAGCGGTTATCCCGAAGACCCAGTTATTTGGAAAAGTCGTCACCAGTACCATGTGGTGTTTAATCATGCGGTAGATAAAAAATCAGTCTATATGCGCTCACTAGATGGCATTAACTGGAAAATTGAACCTGGGGAACCTTATGATAAAACGGTTTTTAGGTACACTGATGGCACTACAAATACTTGGACCAAATTTGAACGCCCCAAAGTGCAACAAGATGAATATGGAAGGGCTACCCATTTATCCTTAGCAGTAATTGATGTTGAGAAAAAAGAAGATTTGGGTAATGACAATCACAGTTCAAAACATGTGATTTTGCCATTGGTTACCGAACGTTTAATTGAAGTGATAAATACTGATAATATCACAGAAAACACAAAAAATGTAAACATTAGGATTAAAGCTGAAAAAGGATTCAATCCTACTAAAGATGTTAATATTGAATCTTTGCGATTAGGAGGCTCCGAGGTGGTCAATTACGGAGGAGGTGCGGTGGTTTCTACTTCCGAAGAACTTAATGGAGATTTGATATTGACTTTCAATTGGCATGGAACAAAATTGAACACTTCAAATTATGATTTAAAACTTTTAGGAGAAACAAACTCAGGTAATATGCTGTATGGCTATGCCTTACTTCCGCAGTATAAAGAAGACCCTGCTGCATTGGTTACACTGCCTATAAAAATTGAAGAAGGTATTTTGAAAACTCAGGTAGAAAATTTTGGACTAAAGCCTTCTAATCCAGTCGTTTTAAAAGTCTATACTTATGCCAACGAGGAGTGGCAGGTTATAAAACAACTCAAAATACCAGCCTTAAAGCCTTATGAAATTTCTAAGATTAATATTCCAATTAAAGATGTTGAAGGCGTTTATGAAGTTCGTATTTCTGATACCAACACGAGTTTTTGGAATAAAGTAGACGATAACCATTACACTATTGTTTATAAGGGTAATTGGAATGCAAACAAAGAAGGGCAAGATATTTATTTAGGTAGCGAACAAGTTACCTCTCAAAAAGGCGCATCAGCAACATTTTTCTTTAACGGAACACAAGCCCGCTGCTATGGTTTAATCAGTAAAAACATGGGTGGTTTCGAGGTTTATATTGATGATGTTTATGTTGAAAATATAGATTGCTATTTTAAGAACCCCTTGCACGATTCTGTAATTTATCAAACCGAAGTTTTGCCTTTAGGGCTTCATAAATTAGAGCTTAAAGCTACCGGTAAACATTATAAAGGTAATCCTGTAGGGCCCGTAACAATTGATGCGTTTTCGTATTTAGATTAGGCAAGCTGTAAAATTACAGAGTTCAAATTATCTACTTTGGGCGTTACCCTAAAGGGTCGGGCTTTCCTTTCCAAGTCCTCGCTCCGCTTTAGCTGCGCTGTGGGCTTTCCTCTGCAATCCCTAACGCGGGCGTGTTTGCCAGCTATGGCCCTCAATCTACTTATTGGGTCTTTTTTTAGGTTCGTTTAACCGGTCTCGTATAACCGTCCGTTACGGGTTTAAAGTTAGGGTTTACGGTTAAGCACTGTATTTAGCAATTCCGAGTGGATTCGGACGTAGTCGAATCCGCCGTAATTGCGGTTATACATTGTTAGGTGCAGTTTATTTTCATTTCCTTAAATTCAATTCCAGCTATTGATTCCGAAACATTATCTTTTTCAGACAATTTGTGTAATAAAAGTACATATTGGTCACTATCTGTATCTATAATTGTTATATCAAAATCCGACTTATTTAATACTTTTTTATAATCGTAAAACACGTTGTCATAAGAAACAGATGCTCTTTCTGGATAATTATCAGTACTTGGAAGTTCAATTTTTTGATTAAAGTTTTTTTCAAATGCTAAATTCAAAATCCAGTTTAAATCTGCTATTCCAGCTTTCCAGTCCAAAACCAGAAAGAGAAAAATCTTCTTTTGGTTTAAAAACTCATTTACGAAATTCAGAGTTGTTCCATATTTCCAATGTCCATTATAGTCCTTTAGATTTTTTATAAAAGATTGGAATTCAGATAACTGTTCTTCATTCAGACAAGCTTGAGCTAAATTCAAGTAATTATCCTTAACTTTTTTAGAAATAGATTTTGGTTTCGGTTTGGTTCGGTTTAGAAATTCGGTTCGGGATTCCACTCTTACCAAACTTAATTCGTTGTCAAGTTCAACAATTGAGTCAGGATATTCTTCTCTTAATTTTGGTATTTGTGAGATGTAGGTTTTTAGAATCTGCTTTTTTCGTTTTCTCCCAAAAAGTCCAACACTTTTAACTTTCTTAAATTCGTTAAAAAGAATGTTCTCATCCCATTTTCTGCTCGTTCCAACAATCAAGCCTAAATCATAAGATTTACCTGAAGTCATTCCAATAAAGTTTGGTTTATTCTCGGCAATATTTGGTAGTAAAAATTCAGAAATACAATCTTTTCCGTGAATGTCTCTATTTGTGTGAATAAATGTTCTAACGATGTTCATTTGGGTTGGTTGAAATTGCACCTAACGTGATTTCGGATATGCGCCGTTGTATAATGGCTTATATCCGCCGGTAAACGAAGGTAGAAGAAAAATTTTACAAAGTCAAGCGAAGTACCTTTTTAAAATTGAGCTTACCGACCCATAATAAGACCGCCCAAACATATTTAAGTGCACTAGTAAATAATACAGTTGGTAAATATCAATTCTTGCCGAAGTATGCTCATCAGGAGGTAATATTGACCAATAAGCCTCATAAAACGTTTCGCCAAAACCGCCAAAAAGTTTGCTTATAGCAATATCAACTTCACTATGGCCGTAATACACTGCGGGATCAATTAAATATGGTTCACCATCTTTTGAAATTAAGTAATTACCACTCCATAAATCACCATGCAATAAAGATGGTTTTATGTTTTTAAACAATGGTTGTAATCGATTTTTTATGAGTTCTGTACTTGGAAATTCAAATTCTTGTAGAAAGCCTTTTTGTTTTGCCATTTCCAGCTGTAGTTGCAAGCGTTCGCAAGTGTAAAAATCCGTCCAAGTTTTGTGTTGTTTGTTGGGTTGTGGTAAACGTCCGATAAAGTTGTCTTTATCCAAACCAAAACTTTCAGAAGTACATTGATGTAATTGCGCTAATTGCGTTGCAAGTAGTCTAAAACCTTCGGATGTTGGTGATTTCGATTCTATAAATTCCAATAACAAAAATGCAGAATCTTCAAACATATCATAAGCAATGACTTCGGGTGTTTTTATGGTGCATGTTTTGCCAATAGTTTGTAAACCATAGGCTTCTGTTTGAAACATTGTTAGCGCATTTTGAGCATTGTTAATTTTTAGAAAGTAATCAGAGTTTGTTGTTGAGATTTTATAGGCTTTGGAGATGTCACCGCCAGAAATAGAATTAATACCTAAAATGGATTCATTTAGTAAATCTGAAAGGTATGTTTTAAAACCGGCGTTCATGATTTAAAAATACCGATATTTTTTGTCATGCTTTGTCAACCTGAACTTGTTTCAGGTTCTTATCTATTGATGAAGATTAAAAGATTCTGAAACCAGTTCAGAAGACAGGAAACTAGCCTTTTCTTTCCAATAGAGCCATGTAAAATCCATCAAAACCATATTCATGTGCTAATATTTTTTTGTCTTGAACAAACTCAAAATTGGTGCCAGCTTCTGATTTTAAAAAGGTTTCTATTTGATTTTGATTTTCAGATGGTAGTACGGAGCACGTAGCATAAACCAATTTACCACCGGGTTTTACCATTTTAGAATATTGTTGTAATACGTCTTGTTGTACGCCTTTAATTCTATCTAAAAACGCTGGTTCTAATTTCCATTTGGCATCTGGGTTTCGTCGCAATACTCCTAAACCTGAACAAGGCGCATCAATCAAAACACGGTCTGCTTTATTATGAAGCTTTTTTATGGGTTTTGTAGAATCAATCACTTTCAAATCTACATTATGAACCCCATTTCGGCGTGCTCTTACTTTTAGTTTTTTGAGCTTGCTTTCATAGATGTCCATCGCCACAATTTGCCCTTTGTTTTGCATTAAAGAAGCTATGTGCAATGTTTTACCACCAGCACCAGCACAAGCATCGACCACTTTCATTCCAGAAGCTACGTCTAAAAATTCTGCTACTAGTTGAGAGGAAGCGTCCTGAACTTCAAAAAGTCCGTTTTTAAAAGCATCGGTAACGAATACATTGGCGCGTTCGATAAGTTTTAATGCCGATGGATAGCCTTTGATAAATTCGGTTTGGATGTTGTTTTGATCAGCAAGGATATTTTGTAGTTCATCCTTTGTGGTTTTTAGGGAGTTAACTCTCAAAATCACATCTGCCTGCTCGTTTTGCATGGCGATTTCTTGGGTCCATTTGGTTTCGCCTAACTCCTCTAAACCAACATTATCAATCCAGTCTGGAATAGATTCTCTAAATTTTCTAATTTTTGAGAGCTCGTCAAAACGACCTTTTATTTTTCGGGTTGGTGTACCTTCAAAGTATTTCCAGTCTGGTAATTTAATACCTTTTAAAGTTGCCCAAACGGCAAACATGCGCCAGAGATTATCACGATCAAAAGGTGCTTTTACTTCTGCTATTTCACCGTATAAGCGCTTCCAGCGAACGATGTCGTATGTGGTTTCTGCTACGAAACCTCTGTCGCGTGCACCCCAACGTTTATCACGTTTTAGTAATTGTTGAATTACTTTATCGGCATATTGAGCTTCGTTGAAGATTTGTGTCAATCCGTCTATTACGGCGAAGCAGAGGTTTTTGTGTAATCGCATTTTGTTTTATTGAGGGGGCAAAGGTACGTTTAAAATGTGGAATTGTGGATTTGTTTAATTGTTTAAAATGTTGAGTTTTATTGATTACATTGCTTTTTGTTTGCTAATGTGGTTTTATTTTTGGTTGGCCACGGAAGCTAGTGGAGAAGTGCGTTAGGGATTGAACGGTATGTTTGAAATCCCCGACGATAGGAGGGATTGAGTAGTGAAATGTTTACATTCACGATTTCATTAATTTGAAATATGAACCAATGAGTAAAGCCCGACCCGAGAGGGTAACGTCCAAAAAAATATTTCAAAACAGCGCAAGTTTCAAATTTTTAAAGCATCTAAACTGAAAAAGCTTTCATCAAAGCGTAGCTTTGATGTTTCGATTGAAATTGTCATTCTCGCGGAGGCGGGAATCTGAGTTTAATTTTAATATTTGACAGAAAACGAATTTATAGCGGGACTTAAAAACCATAACGCGAGTGCGTATGGGAAGTTGTTGGATGATTTTCAGCAGAAAGTTTTTGCTACTTGCATATCCTTCGTTCCCAACAAAGAGGATGCCGAGGATATTGCGCAAGAGGTATTTGTAGAAGTGTTTAATAGTATTGGGAAGTTTAAGGGGAACTCGAAATTATCTACTTGGATTTACCGAATTACTACCAATAAATGTTTGGAATTTATTAGGAAACGCAATACAAAAAAACGGTTTGGTTTTATGCAATCGATTTTGGGGAATGAGGTTCCAGTGGATAAAACCGACTATTTTACCGAGATGAACCATCCCGGGATTATTTTGGAGAATAAAGAGAAGAGCGAGGCGCTGTTTTACGCAATTAATCAATTGCCCGAGGCACAAAAAGTGGTGTTTACATTACATAAAGTAGACGGGAAAAGTTATCAGGAAATTAGTGATATTATCGATAAAAGCGTGTCTTCGGTAGAATCTCTAATGTTTCGAGCAAAAAAGAATTTACAGAAGCTTTTAGAAAATTTTTATAAAAATGATAAGTAGCGCAAGTTTTTGAAGTTTTGTGCATCTAAATATTTGATATGGATATAAATAGCAACCTACAAAAAGAAATTGACGAGACCCTAAACGTCTTGGACAATATGGAAACTGTTACTGTGTCTCCGTTTTTTAAGGATAAAACAATGAATATTTTGTTTGCCGAAAAAGAGGAGAAAATGCAAACGGTGTGGTCTTGGTTTACGCCGAAATTGCAATTGGCTATTTTGGCTTGTGTAATCATTTTAAACGTGATAGCTTTTACCAAGTTAGAGGCAACATCTACCTATGATGAAGACGTTACTGAGTTTGCTGAATCATATGGTTTGTCCAGCAGTTATGAGTATAAATCAATTTTAAATTAGATCATCGTGAATAAAAATTTAATCTTATATGTATTACTTATTTTCTTAATTATAGTGAATTGTTTCTTCTTATATAATTATTTAGGAAATAGAGAAAAGCCTATTTATAATAGCGAAAATCAAAATAGTAAAAAGCATAAACGGTCGGAGCATTTTTTGGTTAAGGAGTTAGATTTTAATGAGTTACAAAAAGAAAAATACAGGGCGTTGACTAAAGCTAATCGACCTGCAATGAGAGAGGTTTTGGATGGTATACGTGAGTTGAAAGATGCTTTGTATAATGGTTTGTCAGATAATTATTTTAGTGCTAATACTATTGATTCTTTAGCTAATTTAATTGGTGAAAAAGAAAAGCAAAAAGATATTTTAACTTTTCACCATTTTAAAGAGGTACAAAAATTATGCGATGAGAAACAGAAGGAAAAGTTCAGTAAAATAATTAATTACGCAATAAGGATAGAAGGAAGGCCTCAAAGGATGCCGCACGAAGTGCCAAAACATGGAGAAAGACCACCCAGACCAAGACCTAATGATATGTCTGGAGATGGTTTACCACCTCCACATCACTAAAAACTACTAATTTAAAGAACGCTCTAATTTAGGGCGTTTTTTATTTGGGATTTTTTTAACACAAGAGCGCACAAGTTTTTTTTCAAGTCAGCATCCAAAAGGTATAATCCAAAAAAACATTAAAAGATGAGACATAAGAATTTAAAAGTAAGTATCAGCATATTTTCGTTGTTATTGTGTTTAGGGACCTTTGCGCAAGGTATGGGTGAACCTCCAGGTGGACAGGGAGGAAGAAACGGACAGGGACGCCCTGGTGGGCAAAATGGGAATGCGCAACGAGAACGCCCAAGTGCAGAACAAATAATAGAGCGACTGGATACAGATGATGATGGTAAAATAAGTGAAAAAGAAGCTGAACAGGCAGAACGGGGGAGGTTAGCCGAGGATTTTGATATTATAGATTTAAATGAAGATGGCTTTATTGGTTTAGAAGAGCTAGAGCTATTCTTTGAGAATAGAAGATCGCAAAATGTTGATCTAGAAAAGTTAATTAAAAAAGCTGATAAGGATAAAGATGGTGTATTAACTGAAGAGGAATTGAGTCTGAAAAAATATAACCGATTATTAAAACAATTTAAGGTTATTGATAAAAATGAAGATGAAAAACTTAGTCTTGAGGAGCTAAAGGCATTTTTTGAAAGAAATAAAAGAAGAAGACCACAACAACCTAGAAACTAATTAATCATAGCATTATGAAAACAATTATAGAACTCTTGGGATTTGCCATCTTATTAACGTTTATGGGATGCCATATGCATAAAAGTTCTAGCGCACATGGACACGTACATGATCATGATGAGTATCATACCCATGATGGGAATTCTCATTCGCACAAGCATAAAGGCATTGAGGTTTCAAAAGAGACAAATGATTATTTTGGAGCATATACGCTTGAAGATAAGGGTTTTGGAACACGTACCATAGTAAAAATTACTGGTAATGTCCGAACTATGGTTACAAATGCCTTACCTAATCATGAAACCGGTGAGTTTCCAGGTCCGGGAAATCCAAATACTATTTCTGCACAAAATAAAACCTATTCATTTCCTTTAAATCCGAAATATATTGGAGTGCCAAATTGGGTTAGAGAACCAGGAGTAGCTTTAAATGGCGTAAAGTTTGAACCTGGAACTGCTGAGGTTGTGGAGTGTGATACCGGTGAGAACTATAGAGTTGAAGCGTTTCAGAATATGATTAATCTGGGTTTAGATTTTAACAATGCGCATGTGCAACCTTCGGGAGCTTATCATTATCATGGAACACCAACATCTGTAGTAGAGAGTTTTGATACTGGTGAAGATTTGGTGCATGTTGGGTTTGCCCTTGATGGTTTTCCTATATACTATTCTAAAAGTGGTATGTACAAACCAAGTTATAAATTATTGGGAGGAAATAGAGAAGGAGAAGATTGTACTTACGAAACAAGACGCAGTTCTAGAGATATTTCAATTGGAGGACATCATGATGGCACATATACATCTGATTTTGAGTTTGTTGAAGGTTCGGGAGATTTAGACGAATGTAACGGTATTAATTTAGATGGAAATTATATTTACTTAGTTACTGATGAATTTCCTTATGTTAGTAGATGTTTAATGGGAGAAGTTTCAACAAACGAAAGAAGAGGTAGGCCAACACTAACGCAGTTAATGGAGAATATGGACAACAATAATGATGGAAAAATTTCTAAATCAGAGGCAAGAGGGCCTTTGGCTTCAAGATTTGGTGATGTGGACAAGAATAATGATGGGTTTATAATTGAGTTGGAATTACAGCAGATGCAACCCCCAAATCTTGGACAACGAAGAAGAGAATGATTTTTTAATTGTAGTGCGCAAGTTTTTTTAAAAAGACGCATCTAAAATCATAAACCAAATCGAATGTCCCATGGAAACTAAGCGAAGTAAACTAGGTTACATACTTATTGTATTAACCGTAACGATCTTGAAATTAAATGTTATTATGATTTATATGTGTTTAACAAAGTAAGTTTTAAGAGCAGAGTTTGGATCATTGAAGAATTTATAAAAAGTAATCATGAAAAAATTAGCACCAAATTTTATCTATTATCTTAACGTTTTACTAATCGTATTTTTTTTAAGCGCTTGCAGCAAAAGTAGCGATGATGTAATGGTTCAGGAAGAAGAGGAAGAAGAAACAGAACAGCCAACGGAAACCAATTACGATATTAGTGGTATTTTATCAAAGTTTGAAGGTACAGGACTAACTTACGCCGTAAATGGTAACACTGTTACTTTTACAACTACAGATTTACCAAATCACGAGAGTCCGTATTGGCCAACAGATAATCCGCTATATACACCATATAATGGTACAAATTCAAATTTTAGAATCAACCCTAATAGAATAAGTGAACAAAATATAGTGTTTACCATGACGTTAAATCCATCGGAAGCTAACAATAAAGAAGCCACAGGAATGGGGCCGATTGGTATTGCACGAAATGGTGTGATATTTTTTAATCAATACGCTGCGGGTGGTTCACCGCTAACCAACGAGATTGATTCTTTTGATCAGTACTTAGGGCATCCTGCGGGACGTGATAATTACCATTATCATATTGAACCAACCTTTCTTACGGAAACGTTTGGAGACGATGCTTTTTTAGGACTCTTGTCAGATGGATTTCCAGTGTATGGGCCTATGGAAAATGGAGAGGTAGTTACCAATGATGATTTAGATGTTTATCATGGTCATACGCATGCCAATACAGATTTCCCAAATGGAATTTATCACTATCATATTACGAGTGAAGACCCTTACCTTAATGGAAATGGTTACTTCGGTAATCCTGGAAACATTTCACAATAAATGAAGTTGAGTGTTTTATATATCGCACTTTTGGCAATATTACTTTTGGATTGTAATTCCAATTCTGATATCCAAACTGTGGATACATTAGATGAAGGGCTGACATTACATAATGGTATTTTGCTTTATCAAGGTTATGAATTTGATGGCGTAGTAATCTCAAATTATGATACTGGGGAAAAACTATCTCAAATTGAGTATAAGAGCGGTAAAAAACACGGGCAAGAAATACGTTGGTATAAAACAGGTGATCAACTTTTAGAACGCTTTTATGTTGAAGGCTATAAAACAGGAATCCATAGGTCTTGGTGGCCAAATAGAAATTTAAAGTTTGAATACCATTTTAATGAAAAAGGAGAGCACCATGGAGTTATGAATGAATGGTGCGAGTCGGGGCAACCACTTAAAGCTTTTAATTTTGAAAATGGTAAGGAGTTGGGGACACAAAAATTATGGAAACATAACGGGAATATTAAGGCCAATTATGAAGTTGTGAATGGGGAGCGTTTTGGTTTAATTGGTCTTAAAAAATGTTACATCGTAACTGTTGACAAAGATGAAATTAAGTAATAAAAAATGTCATACTGAACTTGATTCAGTATCTCATAAAATAAATATAGATAGGTCATTAGTAATTATTCCTACCCTTGGTGGAATTATAGTTAGAATTCTTGCTTTCTTATTTCTGATCTATTTTAGTGTTTTAAGTTGTAAAAATCAATCAAACGAGACTACAATTTCTGCGGAAATCACCAAATTACCCTACTTTAATTCTGCAGATTTTACACCGCAATGGAATACGCCAAAACACAAAATCCCAGAGTTTACCTTTACCAATCAAAATGGTCAAGCTGTTACCAATGCTACCCTAAAGGGTAAAATATATATTGCCGATTTCTTTTTTACAAGTTGTCCTGGTATTTGTCCAAAGCTTACTAAAAACATGGAGGCGATTCAAGAAACCTATAGAACAGACCATGATATCATTTTACTTTCGCATACGGTCATGCCATGGAAAGACTCTATTCCAGTTTTACAAAACTATGCCCAAAAACATAATGTAGATGCTAACAAATGGCATTTAGTAACAGGTGATAAAGATAAACTTTACGACATAGCAAGACATGGCTATTTTGCTGATGAAGATTTCATCAAAACCCAAGATGAAAGCAATTTTATTCATACTGAAAATTTTATTCTGGTAGATAAGTCGGGATACATTCGTGGTGTTTACAATGGCACTATCGAAATTGATGTAGAGCGTTTAAAGCGCCATATTGAAATTTTGAAACGTGAAGTGTAAATTTGATTGATAGTTTTTTTTGAAGGCTTCGTGGTAGTTCGCGAAGCTTTTTTATTTTTATAAAAATTGAGTTGTATGAAATTTAGATTATTATTTCTGGTAGTCATTCTTTTGTTTTTATCATGTAAAAAAGAGGTTAGTTTTATCCCAAAAGATTTTACTAAAGTTGAAATTGAAGAACTTATTACAGATTCATTATTGAATGTGAGGGCTTTGGAATTATTGAAAAATGATGAGGGATGCATTTTTTTGAGTTCAGTTGGGGAAGGAGGATTAATTATTGAAGGTATTAACGGAGATAAGAAGTCGAATAGCAGTAAAGTATATGGCTATTTTGAGAAGATGAAAGGCGTTAATATAGAATTGAATTATAGAGCGGTTGCGACAACTAAAAATGGAGAGTTTGGATTGACTATTGGAAGTCCAGCTTATCTTCTTCGAGCGGCACATGAGTCTCTCGATACTGTTTACAAGGAAATCCACCCAAAAGCCTTTTACGATTCCATGGAGTTTTGGAATGACGAAGAGGGTATTGCCATTGGAGATCCAACGGAAGACTGCATGAGCATTATTATTACCAGAGATGGAGGCAACTCTTGGGTTAAATTGTCTTGTGAAGATTTACCAAAAGCCCTTGAAGGAGAAGCAGCTTTTGCGGCGAGTGATACCAATATTGCTATTGTTGGAGATCATACTTGGGTAGCTACTGGCGGAAAGGCTAGTAGAATTTTATACTCTCCCGACAAAGGCGAAACTTGGGAGGTTTACGAAACGCCAATTATTCAAGGGAAAGAAACAACGGGTATGTATTCTATTGATTTTTATGATGAACTTAATGGGTTTGCGATAGGTGGTGATTATACAAAAGCTGATGATAACGCTGCAAATAAGATAAGAACTAGTGATGGCGGAAAAACTTGGGAATTGGTTGCACAAAATGAAAACCCAGGGTATAGAAGTTGTGTGCAATACGTTCCAAATAGTAAAGGAAAGGCTTTGGTTGCTATTGGCTTTAAAGGTATAGATTATAGCAATGATTCAGGGAATTCATGGAAACATTTAAGCGAAGAAGGTTTTTTTACTTTAAGATTTTTAAATGATTCTACGGCCTATGCAGCCGGATACGGAAGAGTCGCAAAACTAACGTTTAGAGAATAAAAAAAAGAGGTGTTTAACCTCTTTCTTTTTTACGTTTTTGAAATTCTTTTAGCATTTTCCGTTTAAAATCTTCTTCCACTAATTTAAGTTTTATAATTTTTTTTGCTGGAATAATAGTTAATACTTTCTTAGAAAATTCTTTTCTTAAAGCGTACATGCGCTCTTCGGCGGCATTAAATTTTTTAATCAATTCAAGTGCTTTTTCGTCTGTAAGGCCTTCGGCGTTTTCTCTAATTTCATTGCGAATCGCCCGCATTTCTTGATGTCGTATTTTGTTCGAGGCTTCTTCAAATTCATTATAAATAGGCCAAAATTCTTGAGACTCTTTTTCACTTAGGTCTAAAGCTTCAGTAATAAAAGCAACTTTTAGGGCTTTAATTTTTTCCCATCGGTCTTGTTGTGCTGCTACTGTAATAGATAGTAAAACAGTCGCTATAAGTAGTATCTTTTTCATAATTATTCTATCATTAGGGATTCAATATCTGCATGTTCTAATAAATAGTCTGCAATGACTTCTTCATCAAAATTATGATTTACAAAATTAGTTTCATTCAAATCCTCTTGGTCAATTAAGGCAGCAATTTCATAAGAACTAAAGTTTTCATCAATAATATAATTTTCAACGGTTTGCGTTTCTAAATCATCAAATTCAGGTGTATTATTAAATACCGATAAACTGATAAGGAGTAAAACAGTCGCCGCAATACTAGAGGCGTAGACCAAACTCTTTCTACTAAACAAAGAAATAACTTTGGCGCTTTTTTCTTCGGATACTTGCTTGATTAGTCGTTCTTCAAGTCCTTCAAAATAATTTTCAGGCGTTTTAAAACCACTTGAAATTGTTTTATTCAATTTGCTTTCGATATTCATTTTTTGAAGAAGTTGTTCGTCAAAACTGTCAAAATATCCTTTAGGTGTTTTAAACCCGGTAGTTTTTATGCTATGTAACTTTTTATTTTTCATGTCTTTATTTTGACTCTAACTTTTCAAAAAGGTTTAATTATCAATTAAATAGGCCTCAATTTTTTTCACAGCAATATGGTATGATGCTTTAAGAGCACCTTCACTAGTCTCTAAAATTTCTGAGATATCTTTATACTTTAGTTCTTCAAAGTATTTCATGTTAAACACCAATTGTTGTTTTTCTGGTAATGTTGCAATTGCTTTTTGCAATTTAAGTTGAATCGCTTCACCTTCAAAATACACATCGGAAGTTAAGTTGTTTATAGCCAAATGTTGTACTTCTTCACTAGTAATTTGCAGGCGTTTTGCATTCTTATTTAAAAGTGTAATGGATTCATTAGTGGCAATACGATACATCCATGAAAATAATTTGCTATCTCCCTTAAAGTTATGAATGTTTTTGTAAACTTTAATAAATGTATTTTGAAGCGCATCATCAGCATCATCATGTGACTTTACAATATTGCGAATATGCCAATACAAACGCTCCTTGTAGAGTGTAATCAATTCTCTAAAGGCTTTTTCTCTTTGATTTGGAGACTGTAATTGTTTTACTAATTGCGCTTCGTCGGTCAAAAAATGACGTTTTCTATTGGACTTTAAAAATACTAAAAGGTTTAATACCTACTTGTACAAAATAAAACGTATTAATTTTCGTATATTTATGTAAAATTATTTAAAATGAACTTTACTAAACTTTGCTTACTAGGTATTGGCATATTTGTGTTTTCTTGCAATGCAATTGAGCCTGTAGAACTTCCATCAGATTCATCAGATTCAAATGAATTGGATGAGCTGATTATAGATACAAATCTTAAAACACCAGAAGCTCAAGCTTTTGTTACCGATAATAATAATTTTGCTTTCGATCTTTTCAGAGCCGTAGCTCAAGATGAAGCAAAAGTGAACTACATGATTTCTCCTTTAAGCGTCTCAATGGGTTTAGGAATGCTGAGTAATGGTGCTGCTGGCGAGACGAAAACTACTTTTGAGGATGTTATAGGTAATGGTACTTCAACTTTAGATATGAATATTTATAATAAGTTGTTAATAGATACATTGACGACTAAAAGTGATGGGACTTCTTTTAATCTAGCCAACTCAATTTGGGTACAGGAAGGCTTCCCAGTTCAAGATGATTTTCTGGATGTTAATAGAATATTTTATAATAGTACAGTTGAGAATGTAAATTTTGGATCTCAAATTGCTAAGGACAAAATAAATAGTTGGGCAAGCGAAAACACAAACGGGAAGATTGATGACATAGCAGACGGATTAAGTGTAAATACTGTAATGGCTTTACTTAATGCAATTTATTTTAAATCTGTATGGAAGTACACATTTAATAGTAATTTAACCCGTGAAGCTTCTTTTTTTCCTTATGATGGTGACACGAAAAAGGTAATGATGATGAAAATGAAAGAGGATATTCATTGGTTTAGTAATGATCAGTTTAGTTCTATCATATTGCCTTATGAAGAAGAACGATTTGAAATGGTTTTACTAATGCCTAATGGAAACTATATCACTTCTGATATTATTAATAATTTGAGTGTAGACTTTCTTGCGCAAATTGAAGAAGAGGGGGCAATATACGAGGATTTGGAGGTCTATTTACCTAGATTTAGAACAGAATATGATATTGATTTAAAAATAGCTTTGGAATCTTTAGGACTTTCTATTTTTGGTTCTGAAGCAGATTTTAGCAATATTAATAGCAGTATTTCTATATCTAAAATTCGTCAAAAAACATTTATTGAAGTAAATGAAGAAGGGACAGAAGCTGCAGCTGCAATAATAGGTTCAGGTGTTACATCTGCTCGCCCTAGATTTAGAGGTAGCCGACCTTTTTTATACTTAATCAAAGAAAAATATACTGGGGCTATCTGTTTTATAGGTCATATGGGAGACCCTTCTATTTGATAATATAACTACTATTAATCGACGAAATACAAAAAAATACGATAAAAAACATTTTTTTCTTGGTTTGTATCAAGATTTGGCATATGTTTGTATCAGAAACCTACTTATAAATGTTAGTCGTCCCCAAGTCTAGCATGAACAAAGAAAGGATAGTTGCCCAAATCACTATCCTTTTTTCTTTTTATACCAAAATGTTTTCAGAAGATTTATTCAAAACTTTGCATCTCCACAAGTTTTTGATAGGCACCTTTTTTAGCCATCAGGTCTTTGTGTTTCCCTTTTTCCACGATTTCCCCCTTACTTAAGACAACTATTTCATCGGCATTTTGAATAGTTGATAGCCTATGGGCAATGACAATGGATGTTCTGTTTTTCATCATGTTTTCTAGGGCAACTTGCACTAATCGCTCGCTTTCTGTATCAAGTGCGGAAGTAGCTTCGTCTAATACCATTATTGGTGGGCTTTTTAAGACGGCTCTCGCAATACTAAGTCTTTGTTTTTGTCCACCTGAGACTTTAATTCCAGCATCACCAATGTTGAAATCTAAAACACCATCAAGGTCTTTTACAAACTCCCAGGCGTTAGCCACTTTTAAAGCTTCAATAACTTCTTCGTCTGTGGCATTTTCATTTCCTAGTTTTAAGTTGTTTTTAATGCTTTCATTAAATAGAATGGCATCTTGGGTTACTATACCCAAATGTTGTCTTAATGAATTTGTTGTTAAATCTTTAATATTTATATCATCTAAAAGAATTTCCCCTTTATTAACATCATAAAATCGAGTAATAAGATTTGCAATTGTAGATTTTCCGCTTCCAGATTGTCCTACCAAAGCAACAGTTTTACCTTTTGGGATGGTTAAGCTAAAATCTTTTAGCACGTATTCATCTTGATACTTAAACCAGATATTTTTAAATTCTATTTGAGAACTGAAACCTTCTTTTACAATAGCATCTGTTTTATCCTTGAGAGGATTCGGCATATCAATAATTTCTTGAATACGTTCTGCAGCAGCACCTCCTTTTTTAATATTGTATAATCCTCGTGAAATAGCTTTTGCCGGTGTAAGTATATTATAAGCGAGCCCCATGTAAATCAAAAACTGACTGCCATCAAGCGCCAAATTACTATCGTTGTTCAACACCAAATTACCACCGTACCATAATATCACCGAAATCATACAAATACCTAGAAACTCGCTTGCAGGAGACGCTAGGTTTTGACGATTTAATAATTTATTTGAAAAGTTATAAAACCTATTGGTAGACTCTTTAAAGGTTGAATTAAATTTATCTTCAGCACTAAACCCTTTAATAATCCTTAAGCCAGTTAATGTTTCTTCTAATGTCGATAAAAACATGCCTTGTTCTTTTTGAACACGGTCTGATTTACGTTTTAAACTTTTGCCAATTCTAGATATCACAAATCCCATAATGGGAATAAAAATGAATACAAAAAGTGTAAGTTGCGGACTTATATATATCATTGCTATAATGGTGAATATAATGGTCAACGGTTCACGCACAATTAGCTCTAGGACTGAGAGAAACGAGTATTGTAAATCTTGTACGTCGCCCGTTACCCTCGCCAAAATATCGCCTTTTCTTTGTTCTGAAAAGAATGACAATGGTAGTTCCATGGTTTTTTTATACACCTTATTTCTAATATCACGAATAACACCATTTCGCAAAAACACCAAAAAATAATTCGCAAGATACCCTGAAAGATTTTTTAATAGGAACATTATTACAATTAGGCCGATGGTAAACATTAATGCTTTACTCTTATCGCCGCCTGTAAATTGATGCATTTCGTAATTAAGATAATTTCCTAGAAATTCATCTATTTTACTTAAGCCTTGATAGGTTGGTTTTGTTTTAGGAATAACCTCTTCAACATTAAAAATCACTTTAAGCATAGGGCTTAATGAGATAAATGATAATGTACCAAATAAAGCAAAAAACACATTAGAAATAATGTGTCCAATGGCAAAACGCTTATATGGTTTTGCGTAGCTTAAAATATTTTTGAAATGACTCATTTAGATAAGGTTCATGGCCTTCAAGATCGTTTCTGTTTTAGAATCTAACTCCGCTTCTAAAGTTCCAAAATTTGAAGCATCATCTAATCTAGCATTTACACTAACATAAAATTTAATCTTAGGCTCTGTACCACTCGGTCTTAATGCTACTTGACTCCCATCTTCGGTATAATAGATGATGACGTTGGATTTTGGAATATCTAAAGCGGTTTCCTCTCCAGTAATTAAATTCTTAGATGTAGCCGATTCGTAATCTTCAATTTTAACTACTTTACTGCCATTAACTACGGTTAGTGGATTTTGGCGCGCATCAATCATCATTTGCTTAATTTCTTGTGCACCTTCAATACCTTTTTTAGTAAGGGATACTAACTTTTCTTTGTAGCATCCGTGTTCTAAATACAATTTTATTAATTCTTCAAAGAAAGAACTGCCATTCGCTTTGGTAATTGCTGCAATTTCACATGCTAAAAGGGTGGAAGTTACAGCATCTTTATCACGAACAAAATCGCCTACCATAAAACCGAAACTCTCTTCACCACCACCAATAAAATCTAACTCAGGGAAGTCTTTGATAAGTTTTGCAATCCATTTAAAGCCAGTTAACACTATTTTGTTATCCACGTTATAAGCTTCTGCAAGTTTGTTAAGCATTGGTGTAGATACAATAGTTGTGGCGATAAATTCTTTTCCTTTTATTTTATCTTCAGATTTCCATTTTTTCAAAAGAAAATCAACCATCATCACCATGGTTTGATTTCCATTAAGCAATTGAAGTTCACCACTTGTATTTCTTACAGCAACACCTAATCTATCACAATCAGGATCTGTACCAATAACAATGTCAGCACCAACTTCATCAGCCAATTCAAGAGCCATTTTTAAAGCCGCAGGTTCTTCAGGATTGGGTGATTTTACAGTTGGAAATCCACCATCTGGTTCCCGTTGTTCTTCAACGATATGAACATTTTTATAACCAGCACGTTTTAACGTTTCAGGTACTGCAGTAATTGAAGTGCCATGAAGCGATGTAAATACAATTTTTAAATCATCTTTGGCTTCTTGGGTTGCTCCAACAGAGCCATTTTCAACCGAAGCATCAATAAATACATCATCCACATCTTTGGCAATAGAAGTAATCAATTCCTCATTTGCTTCAAATTTTATATCGGTGTATGCTACATTATTAATCACATTTATCAAAGCAGCGTCATGCGGAGGCACTAATTGTCCGCCATCCTGCCAGTATACCTTATATCCATTATACTCAGGTGGGTTGTGAGAAGCTGTTAACACAATACCACAATTACAGTTTAGGTGTCTAACAGCAAAAGATAATTCTGGTGTAGGTCTTAAATCTTCAAATAGATACACTTGAATGCCGTTTGCAGAAAAGACATCTGCAACAACTTTGGCCAATGTTTTACTGTTATATCTACAATCGTAAGCAATAACAGCCTTTGGCGTTTCATTAGGAAATTGATCTTTTAAATATTGAGAAAGCCCTTGCGTACTTTTGCCAAGTGTATATTTATTAATTCTGTTGGTGCCAACACCCATAACCCCACGCATGCCACCAGTGCCAAACTCTAAATCTTTATAAAAACTTTCCTGAATATCTTCTGGATTGTTTGCAATACTATCTTTTATGGTTTGTTGTGTTTCGGCATCAAAAGTAGGAGTTAACCAAGCGTTAATACGTTCTAAAATCGCAGGATCTATATGTATCATTTTATTGAATTTAATACGACAAAAGTAAGGATTTCGCCGTTGTTTTATTGCTGGTGCAAATTATTTTAAAATTAAATTATAGCGCAAACTTTTTAGCTGAAGTCAACGAATTACTATACAAAGAGTTTAGGCAATAGTGTCTTTTACCAAATATCGTTTTTTATCAGGCCGATTTCTTAGAATAATCTCACCCAAAAATCCGGCAACAAAAAACTGTGTACCAATAATCATGGTAGCAAGAGCGATAAAAAATTGTGGTCGCTCAGTAATTAATCTTCCAGTCGGATTTATAAAGAGTTTATCAACACCTAAATAAAAAGCAAAACCAAAACCAATGATGAACATTAAAACGCCTAAAGCGCCGAACAGATGCATGGGTCTCCTGCCAAAGCGTGAAAGAAACCATATTGTTATCAAATCTAAAAAACCATTAATAAATCGGTCTATCCCAAATTTGGTTTCACCGTATTTTCTAGCTTGGTGTTTCACAACTTTTTCTCCAATATTACTAAAACCTGCGTTTTTAGCCAGAACCGGAATGTACCGATGCATTTCGCCATTAACATCAATATTTTTTATAACTGCTTTACGGTAAGATTTTAGTCCGCAATTAAAATCATGAAGCTTTACACCTGATGTTTTTTTTGCTGCCCAATTAAAGAGTTTTGAAGGTATATTTTTTGTAATTACGGAATCATACCGCTTTTTTTTCCAGCCAGAAACCAAATCATAGCCTTCTGTGGTTATCATGCTGAAGAGTTCAGGAATTTCATCTGGGTTGTCTTGCAAATCGGCATCCATTGTAATTACAATATCACCTTGTGCTTTTTCAAAACCAGCATGAAGTGCCTGAGATTTTCCAAAATTTCTTAAAAACTGTATGCCTTTTACGTTATTATTTTCTTTCGATATGGCTTTAATCACATTCCAAGAGTTATCTGTACTGCCATCATCAATAAAAATGATTTCATAAGAAAAATGATTGGACTGCATAACTTTTGCAATCCAATCATGTAATTCTATTAAAGATTCTTCTTCGTTAAGTAGTGGGATAACTACAGATATGTTCATTGATAGTTATTCATTTTTCATTACTAATCCACCGATAAGTGAGTAAATAAGCCCAAATAATGCACTTAATCCAATCCACATTGCACTACCAATAAGTGGGTGAGAAAATTTTCTAGCCATTTCCATACTCTTATCAATCATTTCTTCTGTCATTTTTTCATTCTCGTATAACTTTTCTCGAGTTACATCCATCATCTTATCGATAAATTCCGGATCTATTAAGTAATTAAATAAGATATTATACAATCCATAAACAACGGCACTTACTACAGCTACCGAGACACCGACTTTTAAAGCCTCACCAAGTTTAAGTGTATTCGCATTATGTTTTTTGTACTTGTTAATAGTGTATATTACAAATACAGGGAAAATAATGTAGTAAATAAACATAGGCCATTGCTTTCCTTCAAGCATCATACCTGTAGCATACATTACTACACTAATAACGATCATAATAATGCCTAAAATAAGCCCATAATTAACAGAAAATTTGCCTGGTGTTTGTTGATTGGTTTCCATATTTTTTGAATTTTTGGTTATATGGCCTATTAGTTAACAAATATAACAAAACGTTACATTTGCAAACTAAATTAAAAAATATTAAAAACTAATTGTAGATTACCAAAAATTACTTAAATTTGCACCTCTAAAAAATTAAGATTTAAAGCGTAAGGCGATGAAAAAAGGTATACATCCAGAAAATTATAGATTAGTAGCGTTTAAAGATATGTCTAATGATGATGTGTTTTTGACAAAATCTACTGCGGCGACAAATGAAACGTTAGAAGTTGACGGTGTTGAATACCCACTTGTAAAAATGGAAATTTCAAGAACATCGCACCCATACTATACTGGTAAGTCTAAATTGGTAGATACTGCTGGTCGTATTGATAAATTCAAAAATAAATACGCAAAGTTTAAAAAGTAAACTAACTCAAATATTTTTGAAAAGCCTTTCTACTGTAGAGAGGCTTTTTTATTTTTACTCCATTGGAATGATAATGCTGCTTATAATTTTAGGTTTTGAGTGAGCAACTTTAAACTTAGAACTTTAAACTTAGAACTTAATTATGAATTATATTCTCTTTGACGGGCCTTCGCGCAATAATTTACTGCCTTTTACCTACACAAGACCTGTAGCCGATATTCGTATAGGTATTTTAACTATAAGGGAAAAATGGGAAAGTTATTTAAAGACGACTACCACTACAATTACAGAAGACTACCTTTCTGAAAAATACCCAATGGTAGAACTGCCAAAAAATATAATGATTAATGCTTCGTATTTGCCTAATTTACAGTTGGTAGAAACTATTAAGAGTTTAGGGCATAATCAAGCTATTTTTAAGGATGAAGACGTCATAGCTTTTTATGCACAAGAAGGGGAGGAACATATAGATTTTGAATCTTTTGATGGTATTGAATTTTCGGCAGAGGTTTTAAAAATTGAAAATACTTGGGATATTTTTTCAAAAAATGGAGTGGCGCTAATTGAAGATTTTCAATTGATAACAAAGGATAGAAAATCGCAACCTATTCCTTCAAGTAATAATGTAATTGCTCCTGAAAATATCTTTTTAGAAGAAGGCGCAAGCCTCGAATTTACAACACTTAACGCCAGTAAAGGCCCTATTTACATTGGTAAGGATGCCGAAATAATGGAAGGCGCTGTCATTCGCGGTCCTTTTGCATTGTGCGATGGTGCAACTGTAAAATTGAGTGCAAAAATTTATGGGCCCACAACCATTGGCCCGCATTCCAAAGTTGGTGGTGAAGTCAATAATTCAGTGATTTTTGGATATTCCAATAAGGGGCATGATGGATTTTTAGGAAATTCTGTGTTAGGCGAATGGTGTAACCTTGGAGCTGACACCAATAACTCCAATCTTAAAAATAATTATGCCGAAGTACGCCTGTGGGATTACCAAACCGAAGGTTTTGCAAAAACAGGCTTGCAGTTTTGTGGATTAATGATGGGAGATCACAGTAAATGTGGGATAAATACCATGTTTAATACGGGAACCGTAGTTGGTGTAAGTGCAAATATTTTTGGTAGTGGTTTTCCAAGAAATTTTGTACCCAGTTTTAGTTGGGGAGGTAACAGTGGTTTTAAAGCATATTTAACCAAAAAAGCTTTTGAAGTTGTGGAAATCGTAATGAAAAGAAGAAATATTGATTTTTCAGATGAAGATAAAGCAATTTTAGAGTATGTTTTTGAGGAAACAAAAAAATATCGAAGAGAATAACGATTCTTAACTCTCTAATTTTTAAAGATTTGTATATTTGAAATTCAAGTATTAGAATTTTGAAACTACAGCTATTAACCTTTCTGCTTCTCAGTTTTGTTGGTCTTGCTCAAGAATTTGATATTGATATAAAAAACCTCGATATCAATACTGAATATCCTCATTTTGGTGTGATGCCAGTTTCAGGCAATCAAGTCATTTTCACATCTTATAAACTTAAAAAGAACGGCAAGGTAAAAGTAGCTTTTAGTGGCGAAGGGGTGCTTTCAATCTATAAAGGAAAAATGGACAATCAAGGACAAATATATGGTGTTGAAGAGATAAAGATTGATCCCTTAGCTGGTTTAGGTTCCATAACAAGTGCTGCAATAAGTGCTGATGGCAATAAGATATATATTATGACCACCTACAGCAGTAAAACTATGCCGAAAGGAAAGTTTAATAAAGCTAATTTTCATTTAGAAGTTGGTGAATTTAAAAACGGTGTTGGCTTTACAAACTTTAAGGTGTTATCCTTTTGCCAACCTAAATTTTCTTACGGACATCCAGCATTGAGTATTGATGGCAAAACTCTTTATTTTACGGCGAATATTAAAGGAGGTAGGCAGTCTACAAAAGGTGGTTCAGACATTTTTAAAGTAGATGTTCTTGGAGACAATACATTTAGCGATCCTGTTAATTTGGGGTATAAGGTGAACTCATACAGTCGCGAGATGTTTCCGATAATAACTGATGATGCGCTTTACTTTTCTTCTGATAGAAGAAACGGTTTTGGAGGTTATGATATTTATAAAAGTGAAATAGATTCCACTGGTGCTTTTTTAAAAGCTGAAAAGCTCCCTAGACCTATAAATAGTGTTCTGGATGATTTTTCATATGTATTATTTTCAGATGAGAAATCTGGATTATTAGTGTCAAAACGCAGTGGTGGAAAGGGAGATGATGATATTTATTATTTTAGTCCAAAATAGACTTTTTTACACGCCTGAGGTCCAAAATATTAATAGGGTTAATCCCTAAACCTTCAACATTTTTTCTAGTAAAACGCACTACTTCATCATAAAACAGAGGTACCATTATAGCATTTTCCATGGCTAAAGAATCTATGGTAGTGTATAGATGCTTTCGTTTCTCAATATTGAAAATTGTAAAGGCCTTATTATACAAACTGTCTACTGTTTTATTTTTAAAATGAAAATAATTAGAGCCATCGGGTGCAAAATTTTTACTGTAAAAAATCGATAAGTAATTTTCAGCATCCATATAATCTGCTACCCAAGAACTTCTAAACATATCTACTTTTCCATGAGATCGCGAAGCACGTAGGGTAGCTTCCGGCATCACATCAACATTAATAGTTAGTCCTGCTTTTTCCAGCTCACGTTGAATAAATTCACAAAAACTTAAATAATTGCTGGATGTTACCAAAGTAATTTCTGGGTTTTCAATACCACTTTCGGTTTTAAATTGCTCAATAAGTTGTTTGGCTTTTTCTGGTTGATAGTCATACCCAATAGTTTTACTGTGCCCGGGCAAACCAATAGGAATAAAACCTCCGTTGGCGGGACTACCAATGCCATTCCTTAAATACACCATCATCTTTTGTCTATCAAATCCATAATTTATGGCTTGCCTAATCAATTTCGATTGGATTTCAGGTGTTTGGGAATCCAAATAAAACCCTAAGTATTCAGAGTTTAAATACGGGCCTGTTGTTATGTTTACGTTCTCCGTGTATTTTTCTCTTAACTTTCCATCCGCAGTGAGCAATTCGTCCTTATAGGAGGCGTCTAAACTTTGCAGATAATCAATATTTCCTTGGGCAAATTGTAAAAATTCACTTTGTTTATCAGGTAAAAAGGTTAATGCTATGGCTTCCAAATAGGGAAGTTGCTGCCCGTTTTCATCAGTCTCAAAATAGTTTTCATTCTTTCTAAATACCAATTTTACATTTTCTTCCCAACGTTTAAATTTAAATGGGCCAGTACCAATAGGGTTTGAACGAAATTCAGAACCGTAATGTTTTACTATTTCCTTAGGAACTACCGAACAATACTTCATGGTTAACAGTCCAATAAAGGCAGGGAAAGGTTGTTTTAACGAAATTTCAAAAATAGTATCGTTAGTTGCCCTAAAATCATCTACCTTGTTTAAAACCCAGCCACCTGGAGCTGCCAGTTTTTCATCCCGTAAACGATTTAAACTATAGGTAAAATCATTGGCAACAACAGATCTGGTAGAATCTTTTCCGAAAAGATGGTGTTTATGGAAATAGATGTCATTGCGCAGGTGAAACGTATATATTTTGCCATCTTCTGAAATACGCCAATCTTTAGCAATACAGGGTAAAATATTTAGTTGATCATCTAGCTGAACCAAACCATTAAATAATTGATTGGTAACTGAAACATCTTGTAAAGTTCTTGAAAATGCTGGGTCTAGAGTATTAATATTGGCGTGTTCGTTATATCGGAATACTAAATGATCTCTTTTTTTATTTTTATCGCTGCCGCAGGAAAAAATCAAAAATGTAAGACAACTAATTGAAAAATAGTGAATTAAATGTTGCGAAATGCGCTTTATCATTTTGATATTTAGTTGTAGCTTTGCAGTCTTTTATTGGGTTATCACTCTAAGAACAGTCGAAGAGTTTCAAAAGTTAAAAGGTAAAAGTAAGTTTTAAAAGATTCTGAAACAAGTTCAGAATGACAATATAAGGAATGAACAAAAAAGTCGCATTTTTCACTTTAGGTTGCAAACTGAATTTTTCGGAAACTTCCACTATTGCTCGAAGTTTTGTTAATGAAGGTTTTGATCGTGTAGATTTTTCTGAAAGTGCGGATATATATGTGATTAACACCTGTTCGGTAACTGAAAATGCGGACAAACGTTTTAAAACCATTGTAAAACAAGCGCAAAAAACAAATCCTGAAGCATTTGTTGCTGCTGTTGGGTGTTACGCACAATTAAAGCCACAAGAGTTGGCCGATGTTAATGGGGTTGATTTAGTGCTAGGTGCTACTGAAAAGTTTAAAATAACCGACTACTTAAACGATCTTACAAAAAACGATTTTGGTGAAGTGTACTCCTGCGAAATAGAAGATGCCGATTTTTATGTGGGTTCTTACTCAATAGGTGATAGAACACGGGCCTTTTTGAAAGTTCAAGATGGTTGTGATTATAAATGTACGTATTGCACAATTCCTTTAGCTCGTGGTATTTCACGCAGTGATACTATGGAGAATGTTTTGAAAAATGCTCGAGAAATTTCAAAACAGAATATTAAAGAAATTGTATTGACTGGTGTAAATATTGGCGATTATGGTAAAGGTGAATTTGGTAACAAGAAACACGAACATACCTTTTTAGATTTGGTTACTGAGTTGGATAAAGTTGAAGGTATTGAGCGTTTGCGAATTTCGTCAATTGAGCCCAATTTATTAAAAAATGAAACTATTGATTTAGTCTCGAGGTCTAGAGCTTTCGTGCCTCATTTTCATGTGCCATTACAATCAGGGAGTAACGCTATTCTCAAAAAAATGAAGCGTCGTTACATGCGAGAATTGTATGTAGATCGTGTTTCAAAAATTAAAGAAATGATGCCACACGCATGCATTGGTGTTGATGTAATTGTTGGATTTCCAGGAGAAACCGAGGAACACTTTTTAGAGACTTACAATTTCTTGAATGAACTGGATATTTCTTATTTACATGTATTTACTTACTCTGAGAGGGATAATACAGAGGCAGCAGAAATGGATGGTGTAGTGCCAAATAATGTGAGAAGTAAACGCAGTAAAATGTTACGAGGCTTATCTGTAAAGAAGAGACGTGCGTTCTACGAAAGTCAGTTAGGTACTAAAAGAATCGTTCTTTTTGAAAGTGAAAACAAAGAAGGCTATATTCACGGATTCACTGAAAACTACGTTAAAGTTAAAGCGCCTTGGAATCCTGAGTTGGTTAATACCTTACGTGAAGTTGAACTTACCAAAATTGATGAAGATGGATTGGTGAGGTTTGAGTTTGTGCGTCATCCTGAACTGGTTTTAGGATCGCATTCCAATTAATTTTTCGATAAAAAAAACCGAAACCATCACTGATTTCGGTTTTTACATTTTTAAAATCTGTCTTTTAGATTCTCACCCCAACAGGTAACATTCTTTTATACTTTCGGTTGCTTCTTACAAACTTTGCAATTGCTGGACTTGTAGGCATTACGCTTAAATTTCTGTCCTGAATTTGTTCAAACACAGCAGCAATAAACTCTTTTTTAAATTTGTCATTATTAATCTCTTCTGGAATAATCAACTTCGTTAAAAAGATTTTTCGTTCTTGTAGGGAGTATTCAATTTTTGCCAAATGGCCATCCATTTTTAGTTCAAATTGACGTAAAAAATCATTGTCAATTAATTCAGCAGCTTCAACCATAGTTATGTTTTAAATATTTAATTTTAAGAAGAGTTGTAGTAGAATAGTGGATACTATTTCTATAACTTTGTGCAAAAGTACGAAAAAAAATCCACCTACTAAAGTGATTTGAAGGTTAAAACCTTATGAGTCAAGACATAATACACGTATATTTAATACCAGGAATGGCTGCGAGTCCGCTAATTTTTGAGCATATTTCATTACCTAAAGACCAATTTGAAATACATAAATTAGAGTGGTTTTTACCAGAGAGGAATGAGACTTTGAGTCATTATGCTTTGCGAATGACCAAAGAAATCAAACATAAAGATATTGTGCTTTTGGGAGTGTCTTTTGGTGGAGTGTTGGTACAGGAAATGAGCAAATACATTTCGGTAAAAAAGCTCATTATCGTCTCGAGTGTGAAATCTAAAAATGAGTTACCAACGCCCATGCAACTTGCTAAGTCTACTAAAATTTACAAATTACTCCCCACTAATTTGGCGAGTAGAATAGATTTGTTGGCTAAATACGCTTATGGTGATAAGATTAAAAAACGGTTGAATTTATACAAGATGTATTTATCTGTTAGCGACCAGCAGTATCTAGATTGGGCAATTGAAAGTATGCTAAATTGGAGTCAAGAGGATTATAACCCAGATATTATACATGTACATGGAGATGATGATAGTGTGTTTCCCATTAAAAATATAGATAATTGTATCATTGTGAAAAATGGAACACACGCCATGATTCTCTACAAATACAAGTGGTTTAACGAGAATTTACCTAGTATAATTTTAGAAAATTGAAAAATAGTTTACCTTTATCTCAAACTTATTAATGATGAAGACAATACAGAAGCTATTGGCGTTTGTGGGATTATTAAGTTTATGTTTACTTTTTATTTATGCCCTCCAAGATGCGCCTACTGATGAAAATTTCGAAAAGAAATTAATCAATGATTATAACGTTTATGCTTTACAGGTTCCAGAGCATCTCTCTTTCGCTGGTGAAGCAATGCCGCTAGAAAATCCTGATATTCTAGAACGAATGGACAGAGAATTGTTGGTAAATACCTATTGGCAGTCTAATGGGTTGTTAATGTTTAAGCGTGCCAGAAAATATTTTCCCGTAATTGAACCGATATTGGCAAAACATGGTGTGCCAGATGATTTTAAGTATTTGGCGGTAATTGAAAGTGGATTGACGAATGCTGTTTCTCCTGCTGGCGCCAGAGGTGTTTGGCAAATAATGAAAGCCACAGGGCGTGAAAATGGCTTAGAAGTGAATACAAATGTTGATGAACGTTATCATTTAGAAATGGCTACAGAAGTGGCTTGTAAATATTTATTAAAGGCTAAAGAAGAACTTGGGTCTTGGACGCTAGCAGCTGCTGCCTATAATACAGGTAATGCTGGAGTTTCAAGACGATTGAAGGAGCAAAATGTTTCCGATTATTATGATTTATTACTGGGTGAAGAAACAGGACGTTATGTATTTAGGATAGTAGCGCTAAAGGAAATTCTATCTCATCCAAACAAATATGGTTTTAACTTTAGAGATAAAGATTTATATACGCACATTCCCACTTTTAAAGTTGAGGTAGATACTGCAGTGACAGATTTTACCAATTTTGCTGAAAAGTTTGGAATTAACTATAAAATTTTAAAGATTCATAACCCTTGGTTACGTGAGCCTCATTTGAATAATAAGTCTAGAAAAAAATACTTTATAGAAATTCCTGAGAAAGGGTATTATAATTAGATGTTAGATTGAAGGTTTACAAATCTAAAATAGAATATGGGTTTTATCTTACTATTTTCCTTTTATTTAGTTTGCCTCTTGGCTCTTTTATAATCAGTAATAAGCCACTGATTCAAATACTAGTCTACACATGTTTCCTTGGTTCAGTTTTTGTTTTTATTTGTTATGTTATTCTATCGATTAGATATTTTATTCAAGATAAATTATTGAAAATAAGAATTGGTTTCCTTTACAATAAGGATATAAATATTGATGAAATTAAATCGATCAGAAAATATCATTCAATTATTGCTTATCCTACACCTGCTGCCTCATTAGACAGAATCGAGATTAATTACGGGAAATATGACAGTGTAATAATATCCCCAGAAAATGGAAAGGTATTCCTGAAAGATTTATTAGCCATTAATTCTGAAATTGAATTGGGTGAAAAAATTGAAAAGTAGCTAGTTTTAAGTGATAAATCCATCAGATAAACCCGCGTTAGGGATTGAACGGTATGTTTGAAATCCCCGACGAAGGAGGGATTGAGTAGTGAAAGCCCGACCCCTTGTGGGTAACGCCCAAATAAAAATATTATCTACTTCTTCTTTTTTGAGAGCGTAAAGAACCGCCTGCGCCAAAATGTTGGTTAGGGCCAACAGCTTGTTTCATGTTTTGCTTCATCATTTTTATTTGATCTGTAAGCATACCATGTTTATCCAGTTTTTGAGCTTCGGTTAATAATTGTTGAGCTTCTCGCTTGCGGCGTTTTGAAAATGCGATTCCCGCCAAATTTAATTTGGCCATAGCCAGATCGTGTTTCATAGATAATCCTAAAGACACTGCTTTTTTGAAGTATTTTTCAGATTCGTTCATATTATCTTGCATCGTCATAATACCGTGCAAATAATTATAATAGCCCTGTTGTTTTTTTACTAAAGCTGCCTCTGGGTTTTTAATTTTATCTAACCACTTTTTTGCACCGTCAAAATCTTGTTTACGCAGTCTTAAAAAAGAAAGCAGAATAAACTCGTTCTTAAAATAAAGAAATACAAAAACACCAGCTAATAATATTAAAGATATGCCGTTACCTATATTGCCTTCGGTAAATTGATATATGGCGTAGGCTAAAATTCCAGCAGCTAAAATCAGTTTTATAATCTTATTGAACATTGTATTTTAGATTTTCTATTTTGAATTTTTGGCACATTTCTTAGGGAAATTGCTCTTTTTTTATTTGAAGTGCAAAGAAACTAAATTTTTATGGAAAAAATATTTTTAAAATAGGTTTGTGAAACGAAAAAGCTTTGTATATTTGCCCCCAGTTTTGGCGAAGGGTCAAAAAAATCCAGAAAACATACAATAGTATTTAAAGATATAAGACGATGAGTAAAAGAACGTTTCAGCCTTCTAAAAGAAAAAGAAGAAACAAGCACGGTTTTAGAGAAAGAATGGCTTCTGCTAATGGTAGAAAAGTGCTTGCTAGAAGAAGAGCTAAAGGAAGAAAGAAATTGTCTGTGTCATCTGAATCTAGACATAAAAAATAATGATTAACAATTGTTGATATTTTAAAGGTGTTGCTTAAGCGTAACGCCTTTTTTTATGTTTTGTTATTACATAATTTAGCAAACCGATTTATAAAAACTAGAAGAGAGTAAAAAAAATGCCGAAAAATCCTAAACTAAAGTCTATCCTAATTATTGGTTCTGGTCCCATCATTATTGGTCAAGCATGTGAATTTGATTATTCTGGTTCCCAAGCTCTACGATCTTTAAGAGAAGATGGCATTGAAACCATATTAATCAATTCTAACCCTGCAACTATCATGACCGACCCTTCCATGGCGGATCATGTATATTTATTACCATTAAACACAAAATCTATTGTTAAGATTTTGAAGGAGCATCCTCAAATTGATGCGGTTTTACCAACCATGGGTGGGCAAACTGCCTTAAATTTGGCTATTGAGGCTGATGAAAAAGGTATTTGGGAAGATTTTGGAGTAGATATGATTGGTGTTAATATTGATGCCATTAATATTACAGAAGATAGAGAGCAGTTTAGAGAATTAATGGGGGAAATAGGTGTTGGTATGGCGCCACAAGCTACAGCTTCTTCTTTTTTAAAAGGAAAGGAAATTGCGCAAGAGTTTGGTTTCCCTTTATGTATTCGTTCTTCGTTTACTCTTGGTGGAGCTGGAGCTGCTATTGTTTATGATGAAAAGGATTTTGATAAATTATTGCGTCGTGGATTGGAGATTTCTCCTATTCATGAAGTAATGATTGATAAAGCCCTTTTAGGTTGGAAAGAATATGAGTTAGAGCTACTTAGAGATTCCAATGGTAATGTGGTAATTATCTGTTCTATTGAAAATATGGATCCGATGGGAATCCATACAGGAGATTCTATTACTGTGGCTCCAGCTATGACATTAAGTGATAGGACCTACCAAAAAATGCGTGATATGGCAATACATATGATGCGTAGTATTGGTGATTTTGCAGGTGGATGTAATGTGCAATTTGCGGTAAGTCCTGATGATAAAGAAGAGATTATCGCTATTGAGATTAATCCACGTGTATCCCGTTCTTCAGCATTGGCAAGTAAGGCAACAGGATATCCAATTGCAAAAATTGCTGCAAAATTGGCTTTGGGTTATAGTTTGGATGAATTGAGTAACCAAATTACGAAGTCAACATCTGCATTATTTGAACCAACTTTAGATTATGTTATTGTAAAAATACCACGTTGGAATTTTGATAAGTTTGAGGGATCTGATAGAACTTTAGGACTTCAAATGAAAGCTGTTGGTGAGGTGATGGGTATTGGACGTTCTTTCCAAGAAGCTTTGCATAAAGCAACGCAATCCCTTGAGATTAAGCGTAATGGGCTTGGTGCAGATGGTAAAGAGAATACAAATTACGATGAAGTAATTGAGAAGTTGACCCATGCTTCTTGGGATCGTGTATTTACCATTTACGATGCGATAAAAATGGGTATTCCATTAAGCAGAATTTTCGAAATTACTAAGATTGATATGTGGTTCTTAAAACAATATGAAGAGCTATATTTCTTAGAAAAAGAAATTTCTACATTCAATATTGATACTATTGATAAGGAATTACTACTTGAAGCTAAGCAAAAAGGATATGGAGATAGACAGATTGCACATATGCTTGGATGTTTAGAAAGTCAAGTATATTCTAAAAGAGAAGAACTAGGTATAAACCGTGTTTACAAATTGGTGGATACGTGTGCTGCCGAATTTGAAGCGAAGACACCTTATTACTATTCTACATTTGAAAGTGATATGGAAACTGCTGATGGTAAGCGTTATTCTGATAATGAAAGTGTAGTTACAGATAAAAAGAAAATAATAGTACTAGGTTCTGGACCAAACCGTATCGGACAAGGTATTGAGTTCGATTATTGTTGTGTGCATGGGGTTTATGCTGCTAAAGAATGTGGGTATGAAACGATCATGATTAACTGTAATCCTGAAACGGTTTCCACAGATTTTGATACTGCTGATAAATTATATTTTGAACCAGTATTTTGGGAACATATTTATGACATCATCAAGCATGAAAAACCAGAAGGTGTTATTGTTCAGTTAGGTGGACAAACTGCTTTAAAGCTGGCTGAAAAATTATCACGTTACGGTGTTAAAATTATAGGAACTAGCTTCGAATCTTTAGATTTAGCCGAAGATAGAGGTAGTTTTTCTACATTATTAAAAGAAAATAACATTCCTTACCCACAGTTTGATACTGCCGAAACTGCTGATGAAGCAATAGCTGTGGCGAAAGAATTAGATTTCCCAATTTTGGTAAGACCGTCTTATGTACTTGGTGGACAAGGCATGAAAATTGTCATCAACGAAAAAGAATTGGAAGAACATGTAATTGATCTTTTAAATAAGATTCCGAATAACAAATTGTTATTAGACCACTATTTAGAAGGTGCGATCGAAGCTGAAGCAGATGCGATTTGTGACGGTGAAGAAGTGTATATCATTGGAATCATGGAACATATTGAGCCTTGTGGTATCCACTCAGGTGATAGTAATTCAACGCTGCCTCCATTTAACCTTGGTGAGTTTGTAATGCAACAAATAAAAGATCACACCAAAAAAATTGCTTTGGCATTAAATACCGTTGGATTAATCAATATTCAATTCGCCATAAAAGATGATAAAGTTTATATCATTGAAGCAAATCCAAGAGCATCTAGAACAGTACCGTTCATAGCAAAGGCATATGGAGAGCCTTATGTAAACTACGCAACGAAATTGATGTTGGGTGAGAATAAAGTTAAGGACTTTAATTTCAATCCTCAACTAGAAGGTTATGCCATTAAGCAACCTGTGTTCTCTTTTAATAAATTCCCTAATGTAGATAAAACTTTAGGGCCAGAGATGAAGAGTACAGGTGAAAGTATTTTATTTATAGATAGCTTGAAAGATGATGAATTTTACGATTTATATTCAAGACGAAAAATGTATTTGAGTAAATAATTAAACTCAAATCGCCCAATTTGTAAAATCTCTCTTAGAATTATAATTCTAAGAGAGATTTTTTTGTTTTAGTTATAGCTACTAAATGATTGTGTTATATAATTTTATAACTTAGTGTAAAAATTATGCTATGGTAAAACAATTACTTTTTCTATGTCTTTTGGTCACTTCCCTAGGCTTTTCTCAAACTACGCAAACCATCACAGTAGATTGGAGCTTTAATTCTACACCTACCGCGTTTGGTAATGCTAATACCGCTAGGACCATAGAAGTTGGCGATACTGTACAATGGAACTGGTACGCCACTGGAACGCACAATGTTGTTGCAACAGGAGGCACCGAAACCTTCGCCAGTTCACTAACAAGTAATCTGGGGATTAATTTTAGTTATACATTTAATCAAGAGGGGACCACAACATTTGTGTGTACGCCACATTCTGGCAATATGTTTGGTACTATTACTGTGGTGGCCGATGGTACATTAAGTACAGAAACTTTTGATGTATTTAATAATATATCTCTTTATCCAAATCCAGTTAAAAATGAATTACATATAAATATGCCTATTAATGTTAATAAACTTAGGTATGAAATATTTAACGTGCTAGGAAACAAAGTAAAGCAAGCCAAATTAGAACAAAGATCTAGTGTTCTAAGTGTTTCTAATTTAAGTCCAGGAATTTATTTAATAAAGATTTCAGCAAAGGATGCACATATAACCAAGCGATTTATAAAGTCGTAAATTATCTGTCCGTTATAACAATTGCTTAAAAAAGACCTATTAATACATTATTGTCTTATTGTTCAGTACTGTTTGTTACCAAAAATATATTTTCCATTTATTTTTTCGAGTTAAAAGGTGTTTAAGAATAACTAAGCGAACTGCTATATTAATGTATTTCATCGTTAAAATAGGTTGTTTTATCGGTAATTTACAATAAAAAGCTATATTAGCGTACCCAAATAACCTAAACTTTGCTTTTTAAGATGAAAAATTACTTAACCTTTTTAGCTTTTATTTTAGTCTTTTCGTGTTCTTTAAATACCAGTTATGGACAAAATTTAAAAGAGATTATAAGATCTAATACCCATCTTTATAATCATGATTTTTGTGGTACGGATCTTAAACATAAAAAGATGATGGGGACAGATGCTCAGTACAAATCCCGTCATCAAAAAACTTTAAGTACAATTCAAAAAGTATCTTCTCAAAAGTCAGTTTTAGCTAATGGTATTGCACAAATACCTATTGTGGTACATGTAATGCATAAAGGAGAAGCTGTTGGTTCGGGAACTAATATTTCAGATGAAAATATAAAGCTTGGTATAAAATATTTAAATAATTACTGGCGTAAAGTAAGCGGTTCCAATGGAGATGGAGATGGTGTAGATATGCAAATTGAGTTCGCACTGGCCGTACAGGATGAAAGTGGCAATTGCACAAATGGTATTAATAGAGTGGATATGAGTGGTGTAACAGATTATGCCAATGAAGGCGTTAAATTTGGTAGTTCTGGTACAGGGCTTGAAGATTACGACTCTCAAGGCGGTATAAATTCGCTTAAAGAGTATAGTATTTGGGATCCTACTAAATATTATAATGTTTGGTTGGTTGATGAAATTAATGATGCAAATTGTACTAGTGGAGGCTCTTTTACTGCCGGTTACGCCTATTATGCGTCCGCACATGGTCAAGCCTATGATGGATCAGTGGTATTGATATGTTCTTTCTTAAATGAAGATTCATCAATATGGGCTCATGAAATGGGTCACTCCTTTAATTTGCCGCATACATTTGATGGTGATGATTCTGATAGTGATGGCGTTGGTGATCAATGTGGTGACGATGGTATTGCAGATACACCAAGTCATATTAGGACTATTGATATTGAAGATGGCTCAGGTGATTCAATATATTTTGATTGTAATAATAGTGATGCTAATACATGTGATGCAACGTTCAATGAAATTATAAATCCTGACACTGGATTTACTAGAAATTCTGGCACACACCAAGATCATATGCATAATTATATGGATTATACAGGTTGCCCAACTGAGTTCACTGGCGGGCAAAGAGCTGTTGCTTTAACTGCCCTAAATGGAACACGGTCTTCTTTTTTGTCAAGTCCTGGGCTAACGCCAGCTGCAACAGCCAATGTAGCCTTTAGTTCATCGTCCAGTACTGCATGTCTTGGTAGTTCTATAACATTTACAGACACTTCAACTTGTACTCCAAATAGTTACACAAATAATGGCTATGATGATATTTCGTTTTTATGGAGTTTTGATAATGGGGTAGACACACCATATACCTCAACAGAACAAAATCCAACAATCATATTTAACAACGGCGGTACTTACAATGTGTCGCTATCTATAACCAATGTTCATGGTACAACAAATTTAACTCAGCCAAATTATATTGTGGTCAGTAATGGTGCTGTTTCAGGTTGTTCTTTCGGTAGCCAAAATAGTAACGGTAATTTTGGTATTGGAGTAACTAATGTTTCATTTAATACTCTTAGTAACACCACAAGTACCTTTATCCCTTCTGGTGCAACACAAGACTTTAGCTGCTCTTACAATACTGCGTTATCCGAGGGTGCATCTTATAATTTGAATGTTTCCTATAGCTCTATCAATTCAAGATCGCAATTTTTGGAAGTTTGGATTGATTGGGATAACAATGGTAGTTTTGAAACTTCAAACAGTAATGGAGATGACGAAATGGTTTTAACAGACAATGTTCCTGATAATTCTGCTGGTTCACATGCTGTATCAGTTAATGTAACGCCTCCTTCAAATGCAGTTGTCAACCAACTTTTAAGAATGAGAGTAGTATCGGAAGCGGATGGACCACCAACAATTTGTGGTACTGGTTTTGCTCAAAGGGCGGACGATTATGGCGTGTATGTCTCTGCTACATTGTCTCAAGATGAGCAAAGTTTGAAGTCGGTTTTCAATATTTACCCCAATCCAGTTAAAGATTATTTAAATATTTCTTTTAACAGAGATGATTCTAGTATAAATAAAATTGAGGTTTACGATATTAGTGGAAAACTGGTTGTGGCAAAAGCATTACCTCGTCAGGATGCGATTAATGTTTCAGACCTTAAAAGTGGTTTATACTTTCTGAAAGTAAAAACACACTTATCAGAATCAATTCAGAAATTTGTGAAACTATAATTTGCTGATATTTATTATAGTAGAATCCGAAAGCTAAAGATCAATTTTAGCATTATGTTCTTTAAGAATATCTAAATATTCTTCAATTTTAAACTCCGAAGCGTTAAATTTTGTAGAGCGGTGTTTTGCTTGTTGTTGCCTTACAATACTTCTTGAAAACCTTCTGATAGCTTGCTCAGAATCTAAAATAATTCCGGGAACTTTAGCGTTATTGCCATTCTCATCCTTGGCGACCATAGTGAAATATGAAGAATTACAATGCTTTACTTTACCTGTTTGAATGTTTTCAGATTCTACCCGTAGCCCAACAACCATGGATGTTCGTCCTGTATAATTAACTGAGGCCTTGAGGGTAACCAATTCACCAACTTCAATAGGATTTAAGAAATCTACTCTATTTACCGATGCAGTAACACAATAATGCTGAGAATGTTTAGAGGCACAAGCAAATGCAATTTGATCCATCAAATTCAAAATATGTCCTCCATGTATTTTTCCACTAAAGTTGGAATGTGATGGCAACATTAATTGAGTAATTGTAACTTGAGATTCTGTTGGGTGCTTGAACATTGTTTTAAGTTAATGTGGTAAACAATATACCAGTTAGTATTGCAATTCCAAAGCTAATTAAAGTGCCAATTAAAACGTATTCTGTGAGTTGTCTGGTTTTAGATTCTTTTAAATCTCCAAACCTAAAAACAGATTTAGCTGTAATTAAAAAGCCAACGGCTTCCCAATGATTAACAATAATGAAAATAAACACTAAAACGCGCTCTAAAATACCAATATATTTGCCAGCATCTTCTAGGGATTGATTGTTTTTCGTGAGTTTGGAAATATTCCACTTTGAAAAAATGGTTTTCATAATTATGGATACTGGAATTGTTAAATACAGTAAACAAGTAATAAGTAATAAGTTATTTTCAGTAATGGTAAAATCGAATTTTGCTTTATTCTTTACAATAAGGAAATAGCATCCAAATAGTATTAAAATGTGCAATACCTGATCTATAAAAAACCACCTGCGCTTTGTTTTTTTCTTTTGAAAAGACAACTTTAATCCGTCTATAATTAAATGCGACATACCGATTATTAAAATCACGGGCCAAAGTGCTATATCCCAAAGCAATATGGCTGTAATGGTAATGTGAATTAGAGTGTGTAAATAGAGCTTAGGCGATTTTAATTTCTTCTTTTCATTCTCTTTTACCCATTTGGTAGGTTGTAAAAAGAAATCTCCTAGAATATGGGCGAGTAGAAGTTTTATTAAAATCATAATGTTATATGGTCATATATTTTTTCCCTGTACATTAAATCTAGTTCATTTATTTCACTTAAATAAGCTCTTTTTTGTCGCATACTCACGGCGTTTTGATTTATACCAATTATTTTCCCTAATTCACTTTGCAATGCATCTGGGTTTTCAATGCTCAATTTTACAATCTCCGCCGTATTTACCGTCCAATTATCCATAGCTATTAGAGCTAATTTAAAATATAAATTCAATTCTAGATCTAAATCAAAATTTGTAGTTTGTACTCTTAAATTTTGTTTTTCCTTTTTTAAGGATTCCAAGGTTTCACCCGAAAGTATAAAGGCTTCGCCTGTAGATTCTGATACTTTTTCTCCATTGTAAGTTTTATCCCCAATTCCTATGGCTAACCTAACATCTAGACCTTTTATGGATTTAATACATGCTTTTAAATAAACGGCACAAATAAAACTAGCTAGATAATCTCTTATTTCTATTTGAAAACTATCTCCTCTATAAATATCCCAATATTTTTTTTCTGAACTGAGATTAGATAAAGTTTGTTTAAGCGTATCTAACCAAATATTTGGATCATTTTGATTTCGAGATTTTATAATGTCGCCAGTAATAACACTTGTAATCATGATATCACGTATTTATGTGATAAACAAATATATCACATATTTGTATGATAAACAAATTTATCACATTAATATGTGATAATTAGAAAGCTATATATCCTCTTCAGCACGTTTGATAATAGCTTCAGGAAGTGATTTTTTTGCTTTAGCTCCCATTTTTTTAAGTTTTTCAACACTGGTAATGAGATTGCCACGTCCGTCAACTAACTTGTTCATAGCGGCAGAATAATCATTTTTAGCAGCATCAATCTTTTTGCCAACACCGGTCAAATCACTTACCAAACCTTCAAATTTATCATAAAGTGCGCCAGCTTGTCTTGCGATTTCAATGGCATTACGTTGTTGCTTTTCATTATTCCACATAGTGTCTATAGTACGAAGTGTAGCCAAAAGAGTAGCAGGTGTTACGATGACAATATTCTTTTCAAAAGCTTTGTTGTAAATGGTGTTGTCTTCATTCACAACAACAGCAAAAGCTGGTTCAATAGGTATAAACATGAGTACAAAATCAGGAGACTCTATATCGTATAAATCTTGATAATTCTTGGCCGACAATTGCTCTACATGTTTTCTGATAGAGTTTACATGGGCTTTCAAAAATTGCGGTCTACTGTCTTCATCAGCATTTACCATCCGCTCGTAGTCGGTTAATGATACTTTAGAGTCAATAATCATCTTTTTACCATCAGGAAGATGTAGCACTACATCAGGCATAACACGAGAATTATCAATACGAGTGAAACTTTGCTGTACAAAATACTCGCGGTCTTTTTCCAAGCCAGATTTTTCCAAAACTCTCTCCAATACCAATTCGCCCCAATTCCCTTGCATTTTACTGTCGCCTTTCAAAGCGCGGGTTAAATTAGTGGCTTCCTTGGTCATTTGTTGGTTGAGGTCTTTCAATCCCAATAACTGTTCTTTTAATGCAGAATGCATACTAATACTTTCCTTCTGAGATGCTTCAACCTTTTTCTCAAAGCCTTGGATTTTCTCCTGTAACGGATTTAAAATATTCTTAATATTTTCCTTATTCTGTTCGGTAAATTTATTCGACTTTTCTTCGAGAATTTTATTAGCAAGTAATTCAAAATCCTTACGTAATTGCTCCTGCCGTTCTTCAAGTTCTTTATCGCGTTTTAAGTTTTGCTCTTGTAGATTCTCGTATTCTGAATTTTTTCTCGCTAATTCCGTATTTAAAAAATCTTTTTCACGACGTATTTCTTCACGTTCTTGTTCAATTTTATTTAGATTTTGTTTGAGCTCATCAATAGTCAACTGCATTTGATTTTGCCGTTCTTCTAAGCTACTTTGTTCGCTCTTATTCTTCAGTTTTGAAAAATAATTGCCCAAAAAAAAGCCAATTGCAGCAAAAATTACAGCTGCCAAAATTATGATGATATTGTCGTTCATGTAAAATTAGGATGTTTATCCAAAGTTAATTTTTTTGATTTAAAAAGAAACTTTAGAATTTGTAATTAACACCAGCACGAATGGTTTGGGTTTCAAAGTAGTTTTGATAAAGGGAGCTAAAACCATTACCGTCATTTTCTTCCTTAATTCCATAGCGATTAAAAATATCTGTAACAGCTAGATTAAATTCCATTTTTTTCTCCCATAATTTTTTATTCAACCCAAAATCAATTGAGCTTCTCTCAAAGGCTTTTCCCTGAGGAATATTTCTTGGCCCAATATAAATTCCTGTTACTTGGAGTCTAAAGTCGTTTGGTAAAGTAAATGTATTAATAAGTTTTCCTTCAAAAACTGTATCGGCCGATTTGTCAATTGTAAATGTATGTTCATTTGGGAAAAGTAAAGTACCCGTGAAATCGAAAATCTTATTTTCGTATATATTCATATTTCCAGATAATTTCCAAAAATCACTTATGTTTTGATTGAAAACCAATTCTAAACCTGTATTTGTGGCCCTTCCTGTATTCGCATAACTTTTTAATACCACATCGTATTCAGTAATGGTTTCATCTTCTGTAAAAACGCGTCTATACGGGTCTTCAATGTTTCTGTAGTAGCCTGCTAAATATAAGGAACCGGAAGACCATTTGGTTTTATAACCAATCTCACCAGAATTTGTAAACTGAGGTCTCAAATATGGATTACCAACTTTAACTAATTCTTGATCATCAGATTTTGGGTATATTCTGAGTTGTGGCTCTCCTGGCCTGTCAACACGTTGGTTGTAAAATATTGAGATAGAGTTTTTGGGGTTGAATTTATAACTTACCCTAACATTTGGGAATAGCCTAAAATAGTCATAGGCATCATTTTTATTGTAATAGGTATTATTTGGATCAATACTATATTTTACATTGGTATATTCAGCTCGTAGTCCACCTTCTATACTATACTTTTCTTTTTCATGAATCCACCCTAAATATCCAGCATAAATATCTTCTTTCCATTTTGAAAACGTTCCTAGACCGGAATACAAGATTGAATTATCGCCTCTAATCTGCTCATAATCAACAGGTAGGTTTCTAGATTGTATTTTTACTCCACTTTCTAATCTCCCTGAAGATAAAGGTTTAACATAGTCGACTTTAATACTTGTTGTATGTTCAGTTCCTAATACGCTTGTAATATCTCTTCCATTAGTTCTAACAGAAGAACTATCATTGATAAAATAGGTTTCATCTTCCCAAGCTTTAGAGTATTGAACGCTGGTTTCAATGTAATGACCGGCCTGGTTAAACTTGTGTTTGTAATTTAATATGAAATTTATAAAACCAGTGATTTCCTCTTCATTCCAAGTAATATATCTATTTCTTTGTTTTGTTAACTCGTTAATATAGGCCACTTGTGATGTATCTACATGAGACTCCCAATCATAAATACCAGAAAAGGAAATACTGTTTTTGGTATCAATGTTATAATTTATTCCACCTTTAAGAATATAATGTGTTTGTTCCCTGTTTTCAGCAACTTGCGACGCTATTATATCTCCATTATTATAAAAACGTGTTGTGAACTCATTATTGGGTAATTTTTCTTGAAATAGAATTTCTGATTGGAAAAAGGTCTCAATTTTATTCTTTTTATAACTTAAATCTAAACTAGGAATGTACTTTGGAGTAGGCGAGAAGCTGCCTAAATCTGTCGGTAAATCAGCCCTTCGTTTAGATAATGCCCCCAATCCGTAATTAAAACCAATACTGCCGTTTACCCCTTCTTGTTTGTTTTTTTTGTAAACAATATTTATAATTCCCACCATTCCATTAGCATCATATTTAGCAGACGGATTGTTGATTATTTCAATCCTTTCAATATTAGAAGCTGGAATGTTATCCAGCCCCTTCTGATTCCCGAACCCTGTCAGGCTAGATTGTTTCCCGTCAATTAAAACAATTACTTTGTCACTACCTCGTAAAATTACTTTTCCATTTTGATCAAAAGATACACTGGGCATTGCTTTCATAGCATCCATAATAGAACCCCCAGATTGTGCAATATTGTTATCTAAATTGAAAGTTTTTTTATCTAAGTTTTTAGATACTTCCTGTTTTTGTGCTGTGATGGTAACTTCATCTAAATTGGTTAAAGATGGTTTAAGATATATTTTCCCTAAATCATAATTTTTATTTAATTCTCCAATTAAAATATTCTTAAGAAATGTTTCATTCCCAAGGTTTGAAATTTTGATAGTATAATCCCCTTGGTCAATACCTCTAATAACGAAAACTCCAAAGTCATCACTTATTGTTCCAGTAACTATATCATTATCTCTTGTTAATACTGAAACGTTAGAATATGGTAGTGGTTCTTGGGTTGATTCGTCATAAACTTGTCCTGTAATGATAATTTCCGTTTGGGCAAAAGATGTGTTAATATAAAGCAGTAAAACTGCTAATAAGATATATTTCATGGATGCTATAAGCTGATTGAAAAATGAGGTGAAAGTACAAATTAATTTGAGTTATAAAGAAGTATTATTTTTTCACTCTGAAACTCCCCGTTGTTTCATCAAAAGCAATCAAATCCTTTGGGAATAATTGTTCAAAAACACCTTTGGAAATAAGATTGCATGGTTGGTCGGCCACGACTCCGTTTTCAGTCATTACAATGAGAGTATCACAAAGTTGAATCGCTAAATCTATTTCGTGTGATGAAAATAGAATGGTCTTTCCCGTTTCTTTCGCTAGTTTTTGAAGCAGTTTCAAAATATAGGCTTTATGGTACATATCCAAATGGGTCGTCGGTTCATCTAAAATAATGATGTCCGTATCCTGAGCTAAGGCTCGGGCAATCATTACATTTTGCAATTGCCCATCACTGAGTTCAAAACATTTTTTGTATTTCAGATGCTCGATATTAACTTGCGCAATGGCATTATTCGTAATGTCAATATCTTCTTTTGAAAGATTACCAATCCAATTGGTATATGGTTGACGTCCGAGAGCAACTAGCTCAAAAACAGATAAGTTTTTTGAAGCCACTGGTTCTGTTAGCACTAAACTTAATACCTTGGCTAAATCGAGAGAAGAATAGTTTTTTAAATTGGATTCATTAATAAAAATATCACCTTCTAATGGATCCTGAACTTTTGTAAGTGTCCGCAAAAGCGTTGATTTTCCGATACCATTCGCACCTGCCAATCCAATAAGCTCTCCTTTTTTTAAAGAAATATCAATACCTGAAGCTACAATGGTTTTGGTCGCTTTAGTGCTATAGCCAATGGCTAAATTGGTGGTTTTTAAAACGATATTTTTTTGCTTTTCTTTCATCTTCTAGCTATTAAAATATCATTTTTTGTTTTCTAACTAATAGCCAAATCACCACTGGGGCGCCAACCAACGACGTTATAACATTTATTGGTAAGATGAAATCAGAATTTGGTAATTGAGATATACTATCACAAATTAACATTACGATAGCTCCAAACAAAAATACCGCTGGCAATAAAAGTTTATGATTTGAAGTATTAAATACTTGGCGGGTAATATGTGGAATTGCTAGACCGATAAATGCAATCGGTCCTGTAAAGGCAGTAATAGTGCCAGCTAATAAACTTGTGGCAATTATAATTGTAAATCGGCTTTGTTTGATATTTAGCCCTAAGCTTTTTGCATAATTTTCACCCAGAAGCAGAGTGTTTAGTGATTTTAAAGAAACTATCGATAGTAAAATCCCTAGTCCATAAATTAGTAATAAAATCCAGATGTCTTGCCAAGTCAAGTTACCTAAACTACCAAACCCCCAAAAGATATATTGTTGTAACTGTTCTGCAGAACCAAAATAGGACAGTACACTAACAATTGCAGAGGTAATGCTTGCAAACATTAAACCGATAATTAATATGGCCATTGTATCTCTTACTTTTACGGATACAGCTAAAACTGCCAATAGCACTAAAAAACTCCCTAAACTTGCTGCAATAACAATGCCCCATTTTGAAACGAAAAGTGACGCCATTACACCACCAAAAATACCAGATCCTAAAAAGACTAATGCAACACCTAAACTTGCCCCAGAACTTATGCCTAAGACAAAAGGGCCTGCTAATGGATTTCTAAATAGGGTCTGCATTAACAACCCTGAAATCCCTAATCCTGAACCTACAATAATAGCCGTTAACGCTTTGGGTAAGCGATAATTTTGAATAATGGTTTGCCAAGTTTCTTGTTCGGTGGAGTTTCCAATTAAGCTATTGAAAATATCTTTTAGTGGAATGGATACTGAACCTAAACTAATATTTACCAAGAAACAAATCAACAGAATGGCTAATAGAACCATAAATTGAGTGCGATATGTTTTTGTATGTGTCAATTAAGGTAAAGGTTTAAAGAAAAAAGTAGAGTAATCCTTTAATAATTCGGGGTGACAAATTTTGATGATATCTTTAAGTACTAAATCTGGTCTGGTCATGCCCAATTCATAATACATTACACCACCTGTAGCACCCATGGTGTTATTAAATGTGAATATGTTTTTATTTTGAAATGCATCAAATTGTATGTGATTTTCGTTACCATTTTTAAGATTCTCATAACTTGAATAGTTGGACGGACTTAACCAGATTTCAGCAGTTTTCGCCTTTACAAAAACCGATTCAAAATTTAGTTTTAAGCTACCTGCACCTTTGGTGTCACCCCATAGATAGTTGACGTTGGCGTCTTTTAAAAGTTGTGCTTCAGTACTTGTGCCATTTGGCAAATACCAAATATCACTGTGCATTGCTCCACTTAAAACGGTTGGTTTTGATGCTACTTTTTTGGCAAGTGCTTTTGCTTCAAGATAATCTTTTTCAATTTGATTAAAAATAGAATCTGCTTTCTTTTCCTTGTTAAAAAGTACACCAAAAAACTTTATCCATTCTGCTTTGGCTAGCGGGGAATTTTCTACCCAGTCGCCATTGAAAATTACTGGAATTCCAGATTTTTGAATGGTTTCAAGTGAACGATTGCCGCCTTCAATTCCAAAAGCAACAACAACGTCAGGATTTATTTCCAGCAAAACCTCGGTGTTCAAGCCTTCATTTTTTCCTAATTCTCTTATGTTACCATTATCGATTTGGGCCCTAATTTTTTCAGAAGACACATAATCTGTTCCTGGAAACCCAACCAGTGTTTTTTCAACATTTAAAAGCTCTAATGCTGGAAGATGGGTGGTAGAAGTAACTACAACTTTTTTTATCGGAGTTTCTATATCAACATTAAAAAAGTCATATTGACCGCTTAGCTCTTTTGGTGCTTCCATATTTATCATAGAAAGGACATATCTGTATGTTTTTTTGGTTTTTGGCCAAGGGTGTTTAATCTCTAGAACTTTATGTGTTTCGTAATTTGTAATCGAAAACCCCTTTGCATATTTTAATTTGATATGCTCAACTTTCAAAGATGGCAGTTTTCTATTAATGCCTTTATCCTCTTTACAGGCAAAAGAGATGAAAAAAATAAAAAGTAACGTGAGCTTCTTCAATATTGAATTTTTAATCCATTCAAAAGTAATATTATTTGAAGTTTTAATATAAACATTAAAGGGATTGTTTACTTTTGAAATGAATTTAGGTTTATCAAATTCGTTTTAATGAGCAACCAAGTAAATTGGTTTAACGAAAATGATGATTAAAAGGGAATCTGGTGAAAATCCAGAACTGTTCCCGCAACTGTAAGTTCTATGCTCAACTTGATTGGGCATCTCTTTTTGAAAGAGGCGTTATTTTCTTCTAACCACTGTCATAATTCATATTGATGGGAAGGTAAAATAAGGTAGAGCAAGTCAGGAGACCTGCCAAATTCAAACAAATAAGTTAAACTTTCGGGATAAAAGTTGATGTTAGTCATTAATTGAATTCGCAGAAAAGAAAACTAGAAATTTTGTTGTTCAGGCGAAAAAGAAAAATAAAGCATAGCCTTAGCTATGGTGTTTTTTATTTTGAAGTAGAAATACTAAAGGATAGTTTTATTGCTGTTAATTCGATTCATGAATAATATATCGTATGATAATCCATGCGATTCTCGAGTAATTATTCATTAAAATGAAAAAAACAAATGTAATTGGTGTACTGTGTTTTGGTATATCGATGTTTGGATTTGCACAGGAACAGACTGTAGATTCAACAAAAGTGGAACAACTTGATGAAGTTGTTATTTCAGATTCTCGTTTTGAATTGAAACGTGAAAATTCAGGTAAAACCGTTATCAAAATTTCTCAAAAGGAAATTGAAAGAAACCAAGGGAGAACACTTACAGATTTAATAAATACCAAAAGTGGTATTGAAATTAACGGCAGTAGAAGTGTAGCTGGACAGAATATTTCTAGTTTTGTTCGAGGGGGCAATAACAGACAAGTGTTGTTACTTGTTGATGGCGTGCAACTAAATGATCCTTCATTGGTAAATAATGAATTCGATTTGAGATTAATGGATTTAAATACAATTGAATCTATCGAAATTATAAAAGGAGCTGCCAGTACGTTATATGGAAATGCTGCGGCTACTGCGGTTATAAATATCATGACCAAAAAAGTTTCTAAAGACAAAATTTCTGGAAATTTCTTATCGGTAGTTGGCACAAATCAAACACAAGATGATTTAAATTATAACGGCGCCAGCTTTACAAATAATGTATCGGTAAATGGTACTTTGAACAGATTCTCGTATTTGGCAAGTTTTGGAAATCAGTTTGTAGATGGGTTATCTGCAGCCAAGTCCGAGACTCCAGAGAAAGATCCGTTTTCTCGATACAATACCAATCTAAAATTAGGTTATGAATTCTGTGATAATTTTGAGCTCACGGCTTACGCGAGCTTAGATAGATTTAAAACAGATATAGACGGATTTCCTCCTCCATCCTTTGCTTTTGCCGATACAGATGACGAGTACATCACGCAACAAAAACGTGTTGGTATTTCACCAAAAGTCACTTACAAAAATGGAAGTTTTCAGGTAAATGCTGCCTACACAAAAATTGATAGAGAAACTATTTCAGCTTTCGGCTCGATAAATGAAGCGGATAGTTATGTGATTGATGCCTTTAATAAATATAACTTCAACAATAAATTTTATACCATTGTTGGTTTAAATTATGGGGATTATAAGAGTGTTTTTGCTGACGAAGAAAGTTTTACAAACACCGATCCGTATTTAAATATAGTATATGTTTCAGAGTTTGGTTTGAACTTAAATGCAGGTGGTAGATTGAATAATCATAGCGAATATGGTTCTCATTTTGTGTATAATTTGAATCCTTCATATAGTGTTTCGGTTAATGAAGGTTATGCTAAAGTTTTTGGATCTTATGCTACGTCGTTCATTGCACCAAACCTATCACAATTGTTCGGGTTTTTTGGGGCAAACCCTGATTTGAAACCTGAGGAGAATACTATTATTGAAGGTGGAGTGGAATATAATACAAAAAAAGGTATACGCTTGAACGGTGTATATTTCAATAGAAAGGAAGTACATACCATTATTTTTACTTCGGCATATGAGAATGCTTTAACGGATGCTACTGTACATGGTATTGAGATAGAGGCACAAGTGGATTTAATTGACAATTTATCGTTATCTGCTAATTATACGTTTACTGAGGTTAAAGACGGTGTGCGATTGAGAATACCAAAGCATAAAACAAATGCAAGTATAGGTTATAATATTGGCGAGAATACCTTCGCGTCTTTAAACTATCAATTTGTTGGAAAACGCACGGATACAAATTTCTCAACATTTACAAATGAAGATTTAAGCGCCTACTCTTTAATTGACTTATATTTAAGTCATAAACTCATAAAAAACAAGGTGAAAGTTTTTGCGAACATTACCAATCTCTTTAATGAAGAGTACTTTGAGATTCTGGGGTACACTACCAGAGGTAGAAATGTGAATTTAGGTTTGAACTTGAATTTATAAACAGTAATCTGTTACCCAGAACTTGTTTAAGGTGCTCATAATTTAGGTGTGGATTTTGAATCAAGTTCAGAATGACAAGTATTGTTAGACCTCACAGGTTTTTAGAACCTGTGAGGTCTTTTTTATTTTGGAATTAAATCACAATACCAAACCCCATATTTATCTGAATCACAAATAGAATCGTCTGTATTCGGATGGTCGTATTCTCGATACACTTTTTCACCAATTGTAAATTCAATAGGTTCTTTAAAAATAGGCCCATCAAAACAAAAGGTGTGGAATTCGCCATTTTCGCCGCATGGATCGACACCTTCAGGAAGATTATCAATAAAATGTTTATCTATAACAGTACCAACAAAATTTTCATCAAAATATTTTGAATTAGCACAAACAATTATGGTTTTAAAACCTAAGTCTAAAAATTCGTTTAGAAGTTCTTTAGTGTCCCTTTTCCAGATTGGGAATACAGCTTGAAATCCCTGTTTTGCCAGTTGCCCTTCGCGGTACTTTCGCAAATCCTCTAAAAAAATGTCACCAAAAGCTGAATGTGTAAACCCTTCCGACTTTAGTCTGGAAACTGTTTTATTCATTATTTGCTCATACACATCCATACTTGGCATTTCTGGAAGCTCAATTAGGCTTGCTGGAATATCTAGAGCATTGGTTTGGGCAATCAGCAATTCTTTCCTTAACCCATGCATAGATACGCGGTTGTAATGAGAATTTACGGTTGTAACAAGTGCGTCAACAGTGTAAGTGTCATTCTGTAAAAGATGATAGAGAGCCAAAGCAGAGTCTTTACCAGAACTCCAATTGAAATAGGTTTTTAGTGGTTTCTTCAAAAAACTAAAATTAATCTGCTATCATACCACCCTCTTTAAACAATAGCACATCTTTATCACTAAAATCTAGTTTCTTAACTTCTAATTGTGTACTCTTAATGCTGTTTCTCTTAGTTGTGGAATTTTCTATATCTGCTAAAGCCAAGGCTAGCATAGGCTCATTAATATCGCCTAAAACGCCTAAGTTCAAAATGTTTTCGCTGTACTCAAAACCAATACTTGGTGGTAAACCGGTTCCTGGAACAGATTCTAAATTCTTATTAACACCATTAGCAATTAAGGGTTGTATAGCATATGTATGAGAGGGGTTAGCACCTTGTCTTCTAAATCCATTTTCTACACCAGAATCATAAAAAATTCTTGAAGCCTGTGTTTTTCCAGTTGTTGCCTCCCCAATTTGTATAACATCAATATAAGATTTTAAACCATTAATCAATCCTTCGCTAGCAGAGGCAGATCTATCTGTTGTTAAAACATATATTTTATTTAAGCTAACACTGTTAATAGTATTGCCACCAAAACTATCCGCAAAAAGATAGTCTTGATTAAGACTTTGTAGGTTTTCGTTGTAAATGAGTTTTTCAAATACTTGTCCCGTAAATTGTCCAGTAATCATACTTGCTAGATACGTTGTTGTTTGAACAGAACCTCCAGGATTGTAGCGCAGATCTAAGACTAAATGTTGAATATTATTAGCTTTGAAATTAGCAAATACAGTATTTAATCCGGTTTCTGATCCTGCAGTAAAGCCATTATACATTAAGTACCCTACGTTTTCACCATTAACTTGAAATACCTCGTTTATGAATATGGGGTCTTCTGTAAATTGGAATTTTTCTAAGGTAATGTCAGTACCGTTAGGATCAATAGTGTCATCTGCATTTGTAGGAGTTCCTTTGGTATCGTATGTTCCTAAGTTTATGGTGTAAACATCATCACTTAGCAGTTCCCTGAAATTTGATCTCGTAATAGTTGTACCATTTACTTGCCCAAAAATATCACCACGTTTTACGCCTTTAGCTTCTGCATCGCTACCTGGTAAAACTAGTGTGACTAAATAAAACACATCTGTAGGACTACTACCGAGCGCGTATGGAATTAGTTCCATACCATTAGTTTTAAATACACCTTGTAGTCTTTGCTCAAGTGCAATGTAATCATCAACTATAACACTAAATCTATCAATAGTTTGTCGATCAAACAGCAGACTTTCAAAAAGGGCTTCAGGAGTGGAGAAGGAGTTTAAATATGCAGAATACTCTGAATTATTGTTAAATCTATCATCAGCTAAGTTTGGAATTTCACTTTTGTAGAGATAAACTATATTCATTGCTTTCCAAACAAAATCGTTTATTTCACTGGCAGATGCAGGTGTAATTACATCATCATTATCTTCAAAACAACTGGTTAAACATATAGCACCGAAGATTGCTACTAATAATCTTATCTTTTTCATCTTTTTCGCAATTTTAATATAGTAGTCTATTAAACCCTAAATTTACTTACATTATTGTATAATAAAAAATTAATCGATGAATTGCTGTTAGGAGACAGGAGACAGGAGACAGGAGACAGGAGACAGGAGACAGGAGACAGGAGACAAATAGAAAACAGTTAATAATGAAAAATTGGTGTTAGCAAATATGCCCCGCGTAAGGGATTGAACGGCATGTTGGAGCTCCCGACCTAAGGAGGAGCGACTAGTGAAAGCCCGACCCCTTGTGGGTTACGCCATAATTTTAAAAAATTTTACACATTGCTGTAACAAAATAAATAGTGGGTCGTCGTAAAGACAAATAGCAATAAAAAGTTATTATAACCACAACATTAACCATAACCAAAATGACTCAGAACGAGTTTTTGAACATAGTAATGCCTTTTAAGGATAAAGTGTTTCGCTTAGCAAAACGATTACTGGTTTCTACTGAAGAGGCGGAAGATGCGACACAAGAAGTGCTACTAAAACTATGGCGAAATAAAGGCAAGATTGGTGAGTATAAAAATGTGGAGGCGTTTTCAATGACAATGACGAAGAATTTTTGTTTTGACAAACTAAAATCGAAACAAGCCCAAAATTTGAAGATTGTACATAGTAATTATGAAGAGAAAAGTACGCCACTGCAAAAGCAGGTTGAACTGAATGACAGCGTAAGTTGGGTAGAGCGCATTATTGAAGAATTACCCGAACAACAACGCATGATAATTCAGTTAAGAGATATTGAGGAATATGACTTTGATGAGATTTCGAAAATGCTAGATATGAATAATACTGCCGTTAGGGTAGCCTTATCTAGAGCGAGAAAAACAATAAGAGAACGATTAACTAATACGCATAATTATGGTATTAAATAGTATAGAAAAATTACTTGAAAAGTACGAGAACGGGGAAACAAGCCTTAAGGAAGAGCAAGTGTTAAAAAACTATTTTTCTGGAGACAACGTTGCACCACACTTAGAGCATTACAAACCTATGTTTGTGTATTTTTTGGGAAACCAACAAGAACAGTTTACTAAAGCCCTGCCATTAAAAACTAAAAACACATTTAATTACAAGTGGTTATCGGTTGCAGCAGTAGCAGTTATAATGTTGGGGGTTTATTTTAGTGTGCCAGTTATAGACGATAACTGTAATGATTTAGGTACCTATTGTGAGCCAGAACAAGCGCTAGACGAAGTTGCAAAACAGTTAGCGATGATTTCAAATCATTTTAATAAGGGTACATCTACCGTAAGTTACTTAAATGAAGTAAATAAAGGTGCTTCAACTCTTAATTATTTGAATGAAATCGAAAATTCAACCAGTATAATTTTTAAAACGAATCAGTAAAAAAACACAAAGATGAAAACTTTAAATATTCTTAACACAAAAAATATGAGAACTAAATTAATAATAGGGTTTATGGCAATTATGTTGTTGCCATTAACAGGAATGGCACAAAAAAGTGTATTTGATAAATACAGTGAAAGCCCAGATGTAACCTATGTGAACATTAAGCCGAAGATGTTTCAAATGTTAGCAAAAATGGGTATTCAAACTGACGATCCAGAAGCACAAGCTTATATGGATATGGTTAAAAGTATAACTAGCTTTAAAACCATAGTTACGGATAACTCTTCTATTTCAGCAGATATTTCAAAATGGGTAAAAGCTAGATCTGGAAAATTAGATGAATTAATGGAAGTAAAGGATGATGGTACAGAAGTGAAGTTTTATGTACAGGAAGGAAAAGATGCAGACCACGTAGAAGAATTATTGATTTTTGTGACAGGAATTGATAAGAAAATGGATGATAAAATTGAGATTAACGGTAAGGAACGTAAGATTGAAACTGTGGTAGTTTCTATGACAGGAGATATCGATTTGAATGAAATCTCAAAACTTACTCAAAAAATGAATATCCCAGGTGGGCAGCATTTAGAGAAAAGTAAATAATAAAATCATCATCAATTAGAAAAACGAAACTATATTTTCTTCGTTCTGTCTTTAAACCGCGGAATGAAGAAAATTTGTGTAACTCAACGTATAGCTTTTAGGCTTAATAAAATCAAACCAATGTATCAATATCTTAAATCGTTTTCCCTCATAGTCTTATTTAGTTTTATTTTAGTAAGTTGTAATAGCGAACCTAGTTTACAAAGGTATTTTGTAGACCACCAAGAACAGCCAAATTTTATTTCTCAAGATGTGCCGGTTTCTATGGTTAAAATTGACAAGACAAATTTTACAGAGGAGCAAACCGAAGCCTTTAATTCTGTTCGCCGATTGAATTTCTTAGGTTTTAATGTGAATGAAAACAACAAAGATGTTTATACTACAGAACTGAACACGGTAAAATCTATATTGAAACAAGAGAAGTATCAGGATTTAATGGAGTTTAGTGATAAGGGACGTAAAATATTGGTAAAGTATATTGGAGATGACGAGGATGCAGACGAAGTGATACTTTTTGGAAGTGCTGAAGATATGGGCTTTGCAGTCGTAAGGATTTTAGGTAGTGATATGAGTCCTGAAAAAATGATAACACTTAGTGAGGCGTTGAGAAATTCCAATATAGACGAATCTCAAATGCAAGAAATGCTAGATTTTTTTAAGTAAATAGAGAGCATAAGGTTTAAAGAAAAAGGGTTTCCAAAATTTGGAAACCTTTTTTTATTCGTTTTGCAGTTGTCGTTGTTTCTTAAAACTTTTTTGAACCTCTTTATTTTTAAAATGCGTGTAAAAAATATTAATAATTACCGCAAAAAATATAAGCGTTAACGCAGTGAGTATTAAGAAATTATCCAAAATATCAAGCACGCCAAATACAAAAAGCCCTATCGCCATTAAGGCAGTAAGAATTAGGGATTGTTTGTTACTTAACATGTTTTGAGAGATTATTTATATACCAGTATAATTACCTGGTGTAATTTGCTTTAATTCGTTCTTTATATCCTCTGAAACCTCTAAAGTATCAATAAAATTTGAAATAGACGCTTGATTTATGGTTTCATTTGTTCGTGTAAGGCCTTTTAAAGCTTCATAGGGATTGGGATAACCTTCACGTCTTAATATAGTTTGAATAGCTTCTGCTACAACTGCCCAATTATTTTCTAAATCTTGGGCAAACTTAGCTTCGTTTAGTAAAAGCTTATTCAATCCTTTTAAGGTGGACTTAAATCCGATAATAGTATGTCCAAATGGTACACCCACATTTCTAAGAACGGTGCTATCGGTTAAATCACGTTGCAACCTTGATATTGGTAGTTTAGCCGATAAATGCTCAAAAATAGCGTTGGCGATACCTAAGTTACCTTCAGAGTTTTCAAAATCTATAGGGTTTACTTTGTGAGGCATAGCAGAACTTCCTACTTCACCTTTTTTAATTTTCTGTTTGAAGTAATCCATGGAAACATAGGTCCAAACATCTCTATCTAAATCAACAAGAATAGTATTAATTCTTTTTAGTGCATCAAAAAGAGCGGCCATATGGTCGTAATGTTCAATTTGCGTAGTTGGGAAAGAATGTTGTAATCCTAATTTTTCTTGAACAAAGGAGTTCCCAAATGCTTTCCAATCAATATCTGGATAAGCCACATGGTGTGCATTAAAATTACCAGTTGCCCCACCAAATTTTGCCGCACTTGGTATGTCATTCAATAAATTAAACTGTTCCTCTAAGCGTACAACAAATACCTCAATTTCTTTTCCGAGACGTGTAGGAGAAGCCGGTTGCCCATGGGTTCTCGCCAACATAGATACTTTGGCCCATTCCTTAACCAATTCTTTTAGTTTATTTAAAACAGTAAAGTATTCTGGAACGTATACATCATTCATGGCTTCCTTAATGCTTAAAGGAATCGCCGTATTATTAATATCCTGAGAAGTTAATCCAAAATGAATAAATTCTTTAAATTCCGAAAGTCCTAACGTATCAAATTTTTCTTTTATAAAATATTCAACAGCCTTTACATCATGATTGGTAACACTTTCAATATCTTTTATTGCAATAGCATCATCAGAGGAAAAATCCTTGTAAATCTTTCTTAGATCTTCAAAAACATTATGATTTACGGTTTCTAATTGTGGTAATGGAATTTCGCATAGCGCGATGAAATATTCTATCTCCACCAAAACACGATATTTTATGAGTGCTTCTTCGGAAAAATAGTTTCCTAAAACCTCAATTTTATTTCTGTATCTACCGTCAATTGGAGAAATGGCGTTAAGAGATGATAATGACATGTTTGCTTACATTTTTGAAAGCTGCAAAGATAGTTTTTTTAGACAGAAGACGGAAGCAAGAAGACCGAAGTTTATGTCGTGAACTATTAATTATTTTTCTTCAATTTTTTAAGAATATGTCTTGCTCTGGCTTTAAAAGCAGCACTTTGCAAATGAAAATCCCGTTCAAGAATTTGTGTTAGCTCTGGGTAAACCCAATCATATTCTTTTCCAAGTAAAAACAATGTACTCATAGAATACGCTTTTGGTGCCACTTTTTCATCATTTATCATATAATCAAAACAGGTTTCAATAATGCGCTCTTTATGAGTTTCATTTAGTTTAGTCTTGACGCTGTTTTCTTCTTTTGAAGTATACTCTTTTGCCAATAGCTCACATATTTTTGCCACAGGTCTTACTGCGGAATCTAAATGAACTCTTTTAATATTGGCGGTAAAATTATCTAAGTATGGTAAAATTGAGGTAATAGTGTCACTACACATAAACTCAAGAATCCATGCCGCTTTTGGCGATATTTTATCATCCACCATGAACAAAATCTCGAGTGCTCTTGGAATAAAATCTGGATTTTGAATGAGTAGATTGGCATAATACAAACGCTTTTCACGGGAGTGATTTACATAATTTAATTCTTTATAAAGCTCGTTTGTAGTCAAAAGGTTTTCTTATTTTTAAAACCTAAAATTAGATAAATGAAACTAGTTAAAAAAATAGGTTGGATACTTCTTATTGCTTTAGTCATAGCACAATTTTTTGGACCTGAAAAGAATGCTGGAGATGCCACTTCAATTACTGCTTTTGAAGCGGAAACGAATCCACCGAAAGATGTTAAGCTCATATTGAAAAACGCGTGTTACGATTGCCACAGTGATGTAACGCGCTACCCATGGTATAATTCTATAACTCCAGTTAATTATTGGTTGGCTGGACATATAAAAGATGGTAAGAGGCATTTTAATGTGTCTAAATGGGAAGGGAATTCCGTAAAGCGTAAGGATCATAAGTTTGAAGAATTGATAGAGGAAATCGAAGAAGGCGAAATGCCACTTAACTCTTATACTTGGACGCATGGCGATGCGAAATTAACGCCTGAGCAAGTAGCTTCGGTAATTAATTGGGCAAAACAGGTGCGTGTTATGTATGGTTTACAACCGCAACCAGAATAGATTTTAAATCACAAATTTTGAAATTCCAAATTCCAACTCAAAAGGTTTCGAATTTGGAATTTTGTTTTTTGGAATTTGAGATTTTTAGCATTCTTTTATGAAGAAAAAATTATTAGTAATTGGATACGTATGGCCAGAACCTAAAAGTTCTGCGGCAGGCAGTCGCATGCTACAACTTTTAGATGCTTTTATTTCTTATGGTTATCAAATAACGTTTGCAAGTCCATGTGCAAAAACCGAGAATGCTTTTGATTTAGATACCATGAGAGTCGATCAAGAATCCATCGAATTAAACCACCCAAGTTTTGATGTGTTTCTACAAGATTTGAATCCTGAAGTCGTGCTATTCGATCGTTTTATGATGGAAGAACAATTTGGCTGGCGGGTTGCGGAACAATGTCCAAACGCAGTAAGAATTCTGGACACCGAAGACTTACATTTTTTACGAAAAGGAAGGCATCAAGCGTATAAGGATGGAAAACCGTTTGATAAGAGTTATTTGTTTAATGATTTAGCAAAGCGTGAAATAGCAAGTATTTATCGTTGTGATTTAAGTTTGATTATTTCTCAGGCTGAAATGGAGCTTCTTAAAAATGATTTTAAAATAGACGAATCATTACTGCTGTACTTGCCTTTTATGTTGGAAGAAATTTCAGAAAACGAGTTTTCAAATCTCCCGAACTTTGAAGAACGTGATCATTTTGTAACCATTGGAAACTTTCTTCATGAACCAAACTATAATGCAGTCTTGTATCTAAAAGAAGTTATCTGGCCTTTAATTAGAAGCGAGTTACCCAATGCAGAATTGCATATTTATGGCGCCTATAGTTCTGAAAAAGTAAATCAACTGCATAATGAAAAACAAGGATTTTTAATAAAAGGATTTGCTGAAGATGTAAACGAGATAATGCAAAATGCTAAAGTATGTTTAGCACCAATTAGATTTGGGGCCGGTTTGAAAGGAAAGCTTATTGATGCCATGCGAAATAGAACCCCTGCTGTAACCACTACTATTGGAGCCGAAGGTATTGAGGATATGATGAAAGTATCTGGCGCAATAGTAGACAATCCCAATGACTTTGCTAGTCAAGCAATCCAATTATACCAAGACAAAAGTGTTTGGTTTGAAAAATCTAATCGTATACTAAAAATAGTCAACCAGTTTTTCATTAAAACGGAATATCAACAGGTTTTCATTTCAAGATTGAAGAGTATTTCAAGTAATTTAGAGTTGAAAAGGATGGGTAATTTTACGGGTCAGATATTGATGCATCACTCACTTAAAAGCACCAAATATTTAAGTAAGTGGATTGAGGAAAAGAATAAGGTAAGTAAAGGTTAATTTCGGTATTCTATTTTGAATGATTTTTTGTACATTAACATATCGTTTATCAAGTGCATTACAGTGAAGTTATTGATTTTTAAAATACTTGTGCTCTTTGCTTTAATTAGTTTTGGTTGCACTTCAAGTCCGGTTGTTCCTTTAATTGCTATAACTGTTGAGTCTTCTTTGGAAGCAGCAATTTCTTTTGATGAAAGTTGTACTTCAACCATTAATTTTGAGGATTTGGAAAGCAATGTTTACGGTTACAGGGCAGATGCTCTTTTTACTGTGCCAACAATTCAAACGGGAGGTCATAGTACTATTGATGAGTCTACCGATTTGGGGTTTAATCTTTTTTTTGATCCTGATGATCTAGAAAGGACTAATTATAACGTCGATGGTTCAAGTGGTCAAGTTGGTACCGCTTATGTCTTTTATATTGTTGGTGGAACAGAATACATAAGTTCAGATGCCAATACTTCCGAATTAATAGTCGAGAGACTAGAGCTAAACTCTGAAGGAAAAGTAGTTGTATTAGTTGCATCATTTGATAATGTGGAAGTTGTAAACAATTCGAATAGCAGTGATGTGAGATGTATAAATAAATTCAAAATTAGTTTTTTCGATTAGACGAAAACACTCAAAATAGTATTTGTAACTTTTACAAGAAGTCAAATAAAATCTGCGTAAAATTTTCGTGTATTTTACTATTATTTGAATAAATAAAACACAGCCTTCTTCACATTTTTCAATATTTTTAAGCAACCAATTTAAACTAAATGTACCCTTATGCGCTACCTAATATTTTCTCTGATATGCTTCTTGTTTAATACATCCTACGCTCAAGAGAACCAACCATGGTTTGATACTTCTAAACCATTTGAAGAACGTATTGAACTCCTTATTCAAGGTATGAGTGTTAAGGAAAAGATTTCACAGTTATTAAACCAAAGTCCAGAAATAAAGCGATTGAATATCAGCGAGTATAACTGGTGGAATGAGGCGCTGCATGGTGTTGCACGATCGGGTAAAGCAACGGTGTTTCCTCAAACTATAGGAATGGCGGCAAGTTTTGACGCAGACATGATGTTTAAGGTTGGTACTGCTATTTCAGATGAAGCGAGGGCCATAAACAATCATTTACAATCTAGAGACGGGAAGTTTATTCAATATATGGGTTTATCGTTTTGGTCGCCAAACGTGAATATTTTTAGAGATCCAAGATGGGGAAGGGGACAAGAAACCTACGGTGAAGATCCATTGTTGTCAGGTAGTTTAGGTGCGCAATTCATCAAAGGCATGCAAGGAGATCATCCCAAGTATTTGAAGACAGCTGCCTGCGCGAAGCATTATGCGGTGCATAGTGGTCCAGAAGCATTGCGTCATGAATTTAATGCTGTAGTGGATAATAAGGATTTATATGAAACCTATTTACCAGCTTTTGAATTATGTGTGGATGCAGGGGTGGAAGCGGTAATGTGTGCTTACAACCGCACCAATGATAAAGCGTGTTGTGGGAGTGATGAACTTTTAATGAATATTTTGAGAGGCGATTGGAAATTTGATGGGCATATCGTTAGTGATTGTGGTGCACTTAACAATTTTCACAAATTTCACAATGTGACTAAAACCAAAGAGGAATCGGCAGCTTTGGCTCTTTTGAACGGTGTTGATATTAATTGTGGAGGCACATATTGGTCATTAATGAGTGCTTTGGATAAAGGACTAATTACTGAGGTTGATATTGATAAAAGATTACGAAAAGTATTATCAACACGTTTTCGACTAGGCTTTTTTGATGACGGTAAAGATAATCCATACACTAAAATTCCAACGTCTGTTATTAATAACGATATACATAGGAATTTAGCGAAAGAAGCGGCACATAAATCGTTGGTGTTACTTCAAAACAGGAACAACGTTTTGCCACTGAAAAAGGATTTGCCATTCGTGTATATAGGCGGTCCATTGGCGGCAGATGTGAGATCTTTAATTGGGAATTATCATGGTTTAAGTCCAGATATGACAACGCTTGTTGAGGGCGTCATTAGAAAAACTTCACCCTCTACGCGCTTGCAATACCGTTCGGGTACGTCGTTAGCCATGGATAATAAAAACCCTATTGATTGGTATAGTGGACAAGCCAAAAAAGCCGATGCCACAATTGTAGGTGTTGGTTTTAGTGTACTACTAGAAGGAGAAGAAGGAGAAGCCATTGCTTCAGACACTATGGGAGACAATCTAACGATGCAGTTGCCGGAAAATCAGATGAATTATTTAAGAAAGATTGGAGAAACTGATAAGTCTTTAATTGTGGTTGTGTTTGCAGGGTGTCCGATAGATTTATCTGAAATTAAAGAGTTTGCAGACGCCATAATATACGCTTGGTATCCAGGTGAAGAAGGTGGTAATGCCCTTGCCGATGTGATTTTCGGCGATGTGTCTCCATCAGGAAAATTGCCAATCACATTTCCAAAATCTGTAGAGCAACTGCCACCTTATGAAGATTATAATATGGATGGTAGAACGTACAAGTACATGAAAGATCCGCTGTATCCTTTTGGATTCGGGTTGTCATATGCAGATATTAGTTTAAGCGATGTTGCTGTTTCAAAAACCAAGCTAAAACATTCTAAAAACGACAATACTTCAATTTTAATACAGGTTAAAAACGAAAGTAATTTCGAAGCGGAAGAGGTTATTCAGTTATACGTTTCACTTCGAAATGAAGCATTGGACGTTCCGCTGAACGATTTAAAAGAATTTAAACGTATAAAACTTCCTGCTAAAGGTAGTACAACAGTAAATTTCACCCTAAATGCAGACCAGCTCTACTACTTTGATAAAGATGGTAAAAAGCATCCTTTTAAGGGTAACGTGGAAATTTCATTGGGCAATGCTTCACCGGGACAAAGAAGTTTAGATTTAGGTGCACAAATAAAAGAAGTACTACTTGAGGTGAAATAATTAACTTATGAAGAAGGCTCTTTCTTCGACTCAAATTCAACATTTTTTGATATTTAAATAAGACAGAAAAATCTCATTACATAATAGAATATTCTTTAAAAATTTGCATTTCAAAGAATAAATATATATTTTCGTCGATAAAATAAGTAAAATGTCGAATTCTGAATTTTCCCAAAGAAGAATCAAAATGGTGTTTTCATTAGCACTATTTAGTGTTGTTCTTTATTCGGTATGGTTTGGTTTTGCTCAGTATTTTCATTTTGGCCACCTAAGTAAAACTATAGGTGTTTCGATAGTACTATTTTTAATTTCTGCGGTAATTTCTAAGAAAGGAAATATAACGCTTGCTAGATGTATTTATTTAATAACACTAATAGGTAGTGCCTCAATGATTGCTTCTATTGTCGGGCAAAATGGTAATTTAGAGCTTATTTTGATGTTTGCTATTGGCGTTCCCTTTTTGAACTTTTCATTTAGAAGAGAACGTAATTATGTTATCTTTTTTGCAATACTTCCTTCTTTGTTTTGGACAGCGCTTTATTTAACCAATTTCAGTTTGTTTCGAGATGCAAGTATAACTTCAGAGTTTACTTCAAAAAATATATATCCAGTTGCCGTTTTTAGTACGTTGTTGCTATCTACGTATCAGTTACTACACTTTTCATATTTAAATATTGGCTACTATAACAAAATTTACAGTAAGCGGGAAGAGGCTATTGAAGCTTCTCAATCCAAATCACGATTCTTGAGTAAAATGAGTCATGAAATACGTACACCTTTAAATGCTGTAATCGGACTTTCACACATACTAAGTGATACTAATCCTAGGCCAGATCAATTAAAGAATATCGAGGCCTTAAATTATTCAGGAAAAATATTATTCAACTTGCTAAACACCGTTTTAGATTTTAGCAAGATGGAATCAAGAGGTATTACGTTAAACCCTGTTCCAACTGATATCCTAACAGCGGTTAATCAAATTGAAAAGATACATGAGGCCACTTGTTTGCGCAAGGGTATTAAAATGAATGTGGAAATAGATGAAGATATCCCACAGGTGTGGTTGGATATTGTTCGTTTTAATCAGGTGATTAATAATTTAGTATCAAATGCTATAAAGTTTACAGATGAAGGTACGGTTACTTTAAGAATCCGAAGGGTGTCAAAATCAGATGATACAATTACTCTTCTAACTGAAATTTCAGATACAGGTATCGGTATTGCACCAGAGCATCAGGAAGGTATTTGGGAGAAGTTTACGCAAGCCAATGATAGTACAGAGCGCATTTATGGTGGCACGGGTTTAGGCTTGCCCATTGTCAAAAGTATCGTAGAAACTATGGATGGTGACGTAAAAATTGAAAGTGCCCCTAATAAAGGTAGCCGTTTTTATTTCGAAATTGAATTACGACTAGCTTCAAACGAGCAATTTTGTGAAATTACTTATACAGGAAGGCATAACCTAAAAGGACGACGTGTTTTAATAGTTGAGGATAATACCATTAATGTTATGGTGGTGAAGCAAATACTGGAGAAGGAGTATTTGGATATTGATGTAGCACAAAATGGAAAAATTGCGGTACAAAAAGCACAGGAGCAGGAGTACGATTTAATTTTAATGGATATACAAATGCCTGTAATGGATGGTTATGAAGCATCTAGAGAAATTAGGAAATTCAATCAATCCATACCAATTTTAGCACTATCGGCTTCCGTTTTTATGGAGGTTAAAAATAAGATTCACGAGTCTGGAATGAATGGTTTTATATTTAAACCATTTGAGCCAGTAGATCTCCTTAATCAAATTGATAAACATATCAACAGGGCACAGATCCTTGCTTCTTAAGGTTTTAATAGCCCAATCAACTTTTTCATTCCACTTGTTGCGGTTTCAGCAATAACCGTCAAACTCTCCGAGCTATCAATATTAGGTTTAGGATCAATAAAATATATTGGTGTATCGTTAGGAACATAATGCCTTAAACCTGCTGCTGGGTATACCTGCATTGATGTACCAATAATCACCAAAATATCAGCAGTTTCACAAACGTTTATAGCCTTTTCTATCATAGGAACATCTTCTCCAAACCATACAATATGCGGACGCAATTGATGTCCTTTTTCGCATAAATCACCTAAAATCAAATCAGTGACCCATTCTTTAATATTGTTCTCATTGCCAGTACTTCTAACCTTAAGTAATTCACCGTGTAAGTGTAAGACATTTGAGCTTCCTGCACGTTCATGTAAATCGTCAACATTTTGTGTAATTATAGAGACTTTAAAGTGATTTTCTAAATCGGCTAAATCATAATGAGCCGAATTGGGTTCAACCTCAAAAAGCTGCCTTCTACGTTGATTATAAAAATCTAAAACAAGTTTTGGGTTTTTAGCAAAACCTTCGGGTGTTGCAACTTCCATAACATCATGACCTTCCCACAGTCCATCGGAGTCTCTAAATGTCTTTACACCGCTTTCTGCACTAATCCCTGCTCCTGAAAGTGCAACTATATGTTTTTTCATTCTATTTATTATTTGTGCCTCTTTGGTTTAGAAATCATTATGGACTAAAAATACTAACTTTGAGGTTATGGTAGATAAAAATCTCGTTACCCATTTAGAATCTTACTTAACACAATCTCGTCGGGAAAAATTTCAAAAAGTACTCACACAACGCACCAAACATTTTACTGTAGCTACGGAAGATGTATATCAATTGCACAATACCAGTGCTGTGATACGAAGTTGTGATGTTTTTGGTATTCAGGAAGTGAATATTGTGGAGGAAGTAAATACCAAACGTATTGACAGGGAAATAGCCATGGGTGCTCAAAAATGGGTAGACTTAAATAGATTTCATACGGTAAAAAGCTGCATACAGGATTTAAAACAAAAAGGCTATCAAATTGTAGCAACAACACCTCATGAGAGTGATACCGATCTTCAAGATTTTGATGTAACGCCTAAGTCTTGCTTTTTCTTTGGAAGAGAAACAGAAGGACTCTCAAAAGAGGTTATGGATGCCGCTGATGTTTACTTAAAGATACCTATGTTTGGATTTACTGAAAGTTTAAATATTTCAGTATCTGCGGCCGTAATTTTGCAGCATGTAACTACCAAACTTCGGCAAACCTTAATAAACTGGAAACTTACAGAAGAAGAGCAACTTTTAAAAAGATTAGATTGGTGCAAAAAAACTATCAAAAGTTACGATGCCATCGTTGAACGTTATTATGAAGCAAAAATTTAAGTATATTTAGATCGACCAACTAAAAACTTACTTTTCATGCTACTTCTAGTCTATATTATTTTAGGGATTATAACTGTGCTTATATGCCTCATACTAATTGCGCCAAAAAAGTTTAATGTGCAAAGAAGTATTACTGTTGAAAGACCTGTAGCCGATGTATTTGATTATTTAAAACACATAAAACATCAAGATGAATGGTCGCCTTGGAAAAAGAAAGATCCCAACATGCAACAAGAATTTATCGGGAATGATGGTGAAGTCGGTTTTATAGCTAAATGGGTAGGCAATAAAGATGTGGGTATTGGTGAACAGGAGATTACCATTATTGTAGAAAATGAATTGGTGCAGTCGCGTTTACGTTTTTTCAAACCTTGGAAATCAGAATCTGATGCTCATATAAAGGTGGAAGAACAAGCACCTAACACTACCAAAGTAACATGGGGGGTTTCAGGAGAAAATAAAGTACCTTCAAATGTATTCTTCTTGTTTTTCAATATGGATAAAACTGTGGGAAAAGATTTCGAGGAAGGATTGGTTAGCCTAAAACAAATTTTAGAGCAATAGGATTAAATCCTGTTTTTTCTTCTATTACTTAAAAGCTTGTATTCTTCGTAGCATTCGCTTATGGCGTCAAGAATTTGCAAATCGTTTGCCGTTTGTATAAAACCTTTGGAATAATCGCATTGGCTCACAATTTCATCCAAATCCACACGCTCTACTTTTAATAAAGCGGTTAGTGTCTCACGATCGTATCTAGAAGCTAACAGGTTTCTAATCTCATCATCCTGTTTCATTTGCTTTAGCTTTCTTAACTCATTGGGTTTTTTACCAAACATTCTGTGTAGAAAGTCTGCCGGATTAAAAATAGAACCAATAACGTTTGTAATTCCGGATTTTTTACCCGCCTCGTAACCGGCATTTGGTAGTCCAGCAATTTGATATCTGGAATTATCATTGATGATAGGTACCTGTCGGATATCTACCTCTAAATACCCAGTTAATTTTAGCTGATTTACTACCACTTCCTCCAAAGCTAAGGCCAATTCTGTCATTTTAATATTAGAGCTGCCATACTTCAACCAGTCATTCGTTACTCTAACTTTGATAGATTTAAATCCGATAAATGAAAAATGAAGTGTATCGTTAACCTGCGCGGTAATTTCAAATTCTCCTTTATTATTTGTTGTTGTACCCTTTACTTGGTTAAGATTGACGATGTTAACACTTTCTAAAGGTTGATCATTAGCCGCATCAAGCACTACTCCCAAAACACTAGTAGCGTCTTGCCCCAATGCGAACATTGAGAAACAAAGAAAACAGACAATACTAAAAACGTGTTTCATACAATTTAAAGATAAGGCTTAATTTAGAATAAAAGTACTAAACTAAAAGATATCTGTTGGTGTTGGTTACCATTTTGACTTAAAATTAACAAAAGCGTTTAACCCCAAAACCAATTATCTTCTTGAACGCCTAGGTCTAGAACTTCCAAAATCTCTTGATTTAGTACGTTTAGATCTTGATTTACTTTCATTTCTACGGCCACCTTTTTTGCCAGAGCTGAAATTTTTATCATCTCGACGCTTTCTATCTCTAGATTTACCACGTTTTCTATTGCGTCCGCGGTTTTCCGAGATTTCAACATTCACAAAACGTCCGTTGTATTTAAAGTCGGTAAAAAAGCTTAATATTTTCTCTTGAAGTTCTTTTTCTGTATTAAAGAATGAAAAGGTGTCTTTGGCTTCAACCTTAAATACATCATCTTTTCCAAGTTCTAAAACTTCTCTTAAAAAGTCCTTCAAGCTCATCCAATCAAAGCCATCTTTCTTTCCTACGTTTATAAAGTAACGCACGGAATCTCCAGAATCTTTATGATCGTCATTCGATGCCGAAATATTCAAGTCCAACGCCTTTTTGTAGTAATTGTAAAATCTTGAAAATTCAACAGAGAAGAATTTTTTTATCAATTCATCTTTGCTTGTATCCTCAAATAAAGCGTTAATGTCACCTAAATACGCATCAATATCATGGTTTACTTCGGTATTGTGTACTTTTTTGGCTAAGGACATCAATTGTACCTCACAAATTTCCATGCCACTAGGAATCTCCTTTTTCGAAAATTCCTTTTTAATAATACGCTCAATGCCTTTAATTTTACGCACTTCGCTCTTGGAAACAATTACCATAGAAACTCCAGTTTTACCTGCGCGACCTGTTCTACCAGAACGGTGCGTATAGGTTTCAATTTCGTCTGGTAATTGGTAATTAATTACGTGTGTAATATCATCAACATCAATACCACGTGCCGCAACATCGGTAGCCACCAACATTTGTATTTGCTTGTTTCTAAAAGATTTCATCACCAAATCACGCTGATTCTGACTCAAATCGCCATGTAATGCGCCAGCATTGTACCCATCCTCAATCAAACGTTCTGCTACTTTTTGGGTGTCGCGTTTGGTGCGACAAAACACTACTGAAAAAATATCAGGATTTGCATCTGCTAAACGCTTCAGCGCTTGGTAACGATCTCTAGCATTTACCAAATAATATTCATGAGATACTTGGGTGCTACCTTCATTTTTCCGCCCCACAGTAATTTCTTGCGGATCGTACATAAAATATTGGGCAATTGCAGCCACTTCCTTTGGCATTGTTGCGGAAAATAACCATGTACTTTTATCCTCTGGCGTGTGTGATAAAATAGAGGTAATATCTTCCTTAAAGCCCATATTCAGCATCTCGTCTGCCTCATCCAACACCGAATATTCAATTTTAGAAATATCCACCAAACGTCGGCTAATCATATCTTTCATACGCCCAGGAGTGGCTACAATAATTTGTGCACCACGTTTTATCTCACGGGCCTGTTCGGTAATACTGGCGCCACCATAAATGGCCACAACATTAAGGCCTTTACAATATTTGCCATACAATTTCATTTCGTTGGTAATCTGCAAACACAGTTCACGCGTAGGCGATAAAATTAAACCTTGGGTAGTGCGACTGTCCACATCAATTTTTTGCAACATGGGGAAACCAAATGCCGCAGTTTTTCCTGTTCCTGTTTGCGCTAAGGCTACTAAATCGGTTTCAGAATTTAATAAAATCGGGATGGCTTTCTCTTGTACTTCGCTAGGTTGTGTAAACCCTAAATCGGTAATAGCTTGCAGTAGGTCTTGGTTGAGACCTAAATCTTTAAATGTGCTCATTTTACGTAATATGTGCGATTTGTATTCTGGTGTCACGAAAAGAAGCAAATCGACATATTTAAACCTAAAACTTCCTGTAACACATCCTCTCCCTGAGGAATTCAAGGCGCAAAGATACATTAATATTTTTGATGTACGATTAGCGATTAATACAGGATAATTTGTGCGAATTAATTTTGGACTTTTAAGTTTTTGGGCGTTACCCACAAGGGGTCGGGCTTTCACTACTCACTCCCTCCTTCGTCGGGGAGTTCAAACATGCCGCTCAATCCCTAACGCAAACAAACCTGCTAAAGTCATTGCTAGGAGGTACGACGTGGCAATCTCAAGCACAAAACACCGAATTATCCTCTTGTTGCCCAAGATTACCACGTCAATCGTACCTCATTCCTCGCGATGACAACTTTGTTAAAAACTACGTGTAGGTACGTATTGATTTTACTATAGGAAAAGTCTCTCTTATCTAAAGATATAGTTCATTAAAACGCAACCATATCTAACCGATAAACGTACCTCCAATATAAAGTGGATGAAATCAAGCTTTATACACGAAAATCTTCTTGTGGTATTTCATAGTCAAATAAACTACGTAGTTTTTTATGCCAAAACCCACAATTTTCTGTTCAATATTTCCCGTTCTAAGTAAAACATACGTAAAATGTTATCAGCAATAGTATGTTTATACGTAGTGGTTTACGTAATTCTAAGTGTATAAAAACTTATTTCAAAATATTTATAATCAACTTATTATGTTTAATACCTATGTTTTAGCAGGTTGATTTATGTATAAAAAGAGGTGTGTTTATGGGGTTTAACATGGGGTAAATCTAGGTGTACTTATATATTTGCTTAAAAATTAAGTATAAATACTTATAAAACTTTAAAACTTATATAACATGAAATCTCTATTAAAACGTACTTCTTGGATTTTACCTGTAGCAGTTTTACTATTTGCTTGTGGTGGAGAAAAGAAAAAAGAAACTGTTGTAGCTGAAGCCACTCCAGAAAGCGCAACAAAAGCTTTAGACATTGAAAAGCCACAGTTAACCTTTGGTTTTATCAAATTAACAGATATGGCTCCTTTAGCCATTGCTAAAGAAAAAGGATTCTTTGAAGATGAAGGCTTATTCGTTTCTGTTGAAGCACAATCTAACTGGAAAAACGTTTTAGATCGTGTAATTGATGGTCAGTTAGACGGATCGCACATGTTAGCGGGTCAACCAATTGCTGCTGGTGCAGGTTTTGGTCGTCAGGCAGAATTGGTTACTCCATTTTCAATGGACTTAAATGGTAACGGAATCACTGTATCTAATGATGTGTGGTCTAAAATGAAGCCTAATGTACCAAAAGGTGCTGATGGCAAACCAGTTCACCCAATTAAAGCAGACGCACTTAAGCCTGTAATAGCAGATTACAAAGCGAGTGGTAAGCCTTTTAAAATGGGTATGGTATTCCCCGTATCTACACATAACTACGAAATAAGATATTGGTTGGCAGCTGCTGGTATTAACCCAGGAATGTACACCGCTGACAACGTACAAGGACAAATTGACGCTGAGGTTTTATTATCTGTAACACCTCCGCCACAAATGCCTGCAACTCTTGAAGCTGGTACTATTTATGGATATTGTGTAGGTGAGCCTTGGAACCAACAAGCGGTATTTAAAGGTATTGGTGTGCCTGTAACTACAAACTACGATATCTGGAAAAACAACCCAGAGAAAGTATTTGTAATGACGAAGAAATTTGTGGATGAAAACCCTAATACTGCCATCGCTGTAACTAAAGCATTAATTAGAGCTGGTAAGTGGTTAGACGAGCCAGGAAATAGAGCAGAGGCGGTTAAAATCTTATCTATGTCTCAATATGTAGGTGCTGATGAAGCTGTATTGGCAAACTCTATGACTGGTACTTTTGAATTTGAGAAAGGTGATAAGCGTGAGATGCCAGACTTTAACGTATTCTACAAGTACAACGCTACCTATCCATTCTACTCTGATGGTATCTGGTTCTTAACACAAATGAGACGTTGGGGGCAAATTCCTGAAGCGAAGCCTGCTGACTGGTATGCATCTACTATCAAGGATATTTACAGACCTGATATCTGGACGAAAGCTGCTAAACTTTTAGTAGAAGAAGGTAATATTCCTGCGAGCGATATTCCTGCAACAGACGGTTATAAGCCAGCTACTGCAGACTTTATAGACGGTACTACTTACGATGCTAAAGATCCTATAGGTTACATCAACAGCTTCTCCATTGGTAACAAAGACAAAGCTGTACAGTAAAGAAAAACACTATTGTCAGTTCGAGTGATTTCGAAGTATGAGAAATCGTATCGAGAACATTTTGAAAGAACATAGGTTCTCGATACAACTTTCACTTCTTATCAGTCGTGAAATCACTCGAACTGACAATACCAACACACACACTAAACACTATTTAAATAAAAGTATCATGAAGCAAAGTGTAACATTAGGAAAAGTAACCAAATTTATGGGCTTAGGCTTTTTAAGCTCGTTTAAAGACCTATTCACCGGGAAGCTAGAAAAGGACGATTACAAAGCCTTTTTACGTAAAATAATTGTACCTATTGCTTCCGTTCTATTATTCTTAGGCTTATGGCATTTAGGAGCTAAAGCGCTTTATAATGTTGAAGCCGAATTTAGAATTGAAAAAGCATTAAACGAACAAGGACAAGCTGCCGCTGATGAAATGGCTGCTTGTATTGCTAGTGGCGATATTAGTTGTCAGCCTAACACCTTGCCATCACCATCTCAAGTTTGGGCGTCGTTTCAATCGTTATTAAACGATCACGCCTTAATTAGTGCTGATAAAGCTGCATTTAAAGAAAAAACTGCTGCTTTAAATGAAAAAAGAATCGCGGAAGGTAAAGACCCAATTGTTTATACAGGACGTCCTTCTTTCGTAGATCAAATCTTTAGAAGTTTAAAAACAGTATTCGCTGGGTTCTTTTTAGCCTTATTGATTGCTGTGCCTCTTGGTATTTTTATAGGATTGAGTCCAACACTTAAAAGTGCGTTTAACTGGTTTATTCAAATTTTTAAGCCAGTATCGCCAGTGGTTTGGTACTTATTAGTGTTTATGATTGTAAAAACATTATTGATTGATTCTAGTGAAGATAGTTCATTTAGTATATCATTCATAGCGGTTGGTTTATGTTCTATGTGGGCTACTTTGGTAAATACATCAATGGGCGTGTCTTCGGTAGATAAAGATTACATCAACGTTGCTAAAGTTTTAAAACTTGGGAATTTCCAAAAAGTATTTAAGGTAGTATTACCATCCTCTTTACCACTGATCTTTACAGGTTTGAAAATTACATTGTCTGTAGCGTGGATGGTATTGATTGCTATTGAACTTTTAGCGCAGAGTCCTGGTTTAGGATTGTTTGTTTGGGAGGAGTTCCAAAACGGTGCGAACGACTCTAATGCCAAAATTATAGTTGCCATGTTTGTAATTGGTATCATAGGTTTCTTATTAGATCGCCTAATGCTAGCCATTCAAAATGCAGTGTCTTTTGAGAAAACGGATGCGATATAATGTTGAACTGTTGATTTGTTGAATCGTGTAATCGGAATTACGATTAAACAGTTAAACAAATAAGCGCTTAAACCAAAAAGAAATGGCATACTTAGAATTAAAAAATATTTACAAAACCTACGGGAATGACGAGAACGCTACCGAGGTACTGTCGAACATTAATTTGTCGATTGAGGAAGGCGAGTTTGTAGCGATTGTAGGGTTTACTGGAAGTGGGAAAACCACTCTAGTAAATTTAATAAACGGCTTATTGGAACCTACGAAAGGCGAGGTGATTTTTAAAGGAAAACCTGTGGTGGGGACGAGCCATGAGCGCGGGGTTATTTTTCAGAATTACTCGTTATTGCCTTGGTTAACGGTGGAGCAAAATGTGATGATGGCGGTGAAAGAGGCGTTTCCAAAGCGTAAAAAAGAAGTGTATAAACGTAAAGCGGCACACTATATTGATATGGTAGGTTTAACGCCGGCGATTAACAAATTACCACGAGAATTATCGGGTGGTATGCGTCAACGTGTGGCGGTTGCCAGAGCCTTATCGATGAAACCAGATATGATTATTATGGATGAACCTTTAGGAGCATTGGATGCGTTGACGAGAGGTACATTACAAGATCAGATTTTGAATATCTGGGGGAAAGATAAGCGTACCGCTTTATTGATTACTAACGATGTGGATGAGGGGATTTATATGGCAGACCGTATTATTCCGTTACGTCCAGGGCCAAATGCAACTTTAGGGCCAGAGTTTAAGATTGATATTGAACGCCCTCGTGATAAAACAGAATTGAACGATAACCCTAATTTTAAGAAAACCAGAAATGCTATTATTGAGTATTTGATGGATATAGGGGCGGAGCGCAAAGCACAAGCATCGGAAGAGATTGTTCTTCCGGATTTAGCACCAAAGGATTTTGTTAATCAATTTAAATAAGCATCACTATGAGTACTATAATTGAAAATAAAACAAATATTATTACTGAAACTTCTGGTTTCCCTTCTAAGGATGTGATGTTGGATTTAAAAGATTTGAAAAAGGTGTATCCAACGCCAAAAGGAGATTATGTGGTGCTGGAGCATTTGAATCTTCAAATTAGAAAAGAGGAATTCGTTACAATTATTGGGCATTCAGGATGTGGTAAAACAACGATGTTGTCTATGATTGCGGGATTGAATCCTATTTCTGGTGGAAATATTTCGGTTTTAGGAAAACACATTAAAGGCCCAGGACCAGATAGAGGCGTGATATTTCAAGCTCCGAGTTTAATGCCTTGGATGACCGCATTACAAAATGTGTTGTTAGGTGTTAACCAAGTATTTCCTCACGCTACTAAATCGCAGCGTAATGATATCGCGAAATATTACTTGCAAAAAGTAGGTTTAGAGGATGCGTTTAACAAGCGCGCTTCCGATTTATCACAAGGGATGCAACAGCGTGTTGGTATTGCGAGAGCCTTTGCCATCAAACCAAAAGTATTGTTATTGGATGAGCCTTTTGGGATGTTAGATTCACTTACACGTGGAGAGTTACAGGATATTTTAATAGAGATTTGGAATAAAGAAAAAATTACGGCTGTAATGATTACCCACGATGTGGATGAGGCGATATTTTTAGCAGATCGCGTGGTGATGATGACGAGTGGACCACGTGCCAAAATTGGTGATGTTTTGGATATAGAATTTGAAAGACCACGTTCTCGTAAGTCGGTTTTAGAACACGACGATTATTATAAATACAGAAAACATTTAATAGACTTCTTAGAGCATTAATAGCAATGTTTGAAAGATAAAAGTAAACACTAAGCAAAAACAATTATTAACAACAAAAATGTTTGTGGAATTAAAAGAAAATTCCGCAAGCCTAGGACAAGTACAACCTAAAATTTAAAAACAATTATTAGAAAACTTAAACAATTCAAACGAAAGTTAAAAACAAGAAAAATGAGAAAGCAATATGTTTTAATAGGCTTGATGGCATTGATAGTTCAATTTGCACAAGCGCAGTTTACTTTAGAAGGAGAATTTAGACCACGTAGCGAATACTTTGGTAACGGTGGTAACTTTACAGGAGGTACATTTCCAGCGGGAAGAGCGCTGGATAGCGATGAGGGTTTTGTAAGAACTACTGTAAGAGCAGCTTTAAAGGCTAAGTATGTTTCTGAAACGTACACCGTATTCACAAGTTTCCAAGAAGTGTTTGCTTTTGGTGACAGACCACAAATTGCAACTGCTGGAAATGGAAATTTTAGAGTTCAAGAAGCTTGGGCAGATTTAAAATTAGGCGCATCTTCTAGCTTAAAAGTAGGTCGTCAACCACTATCTTACGATGATCAAAGAATCCTTGGTGGATTAGGATGGGCACAACAAGCGCGTACGCATGATGCGGCAGTCTACAAATACAAGAAAAACAAGTTTAGCTTAGATATTGGTGGTGCTTTAAATACTACCGTAGATGAAATTTATTTTACTGCCAATTTATTCTCATACAGAGACATGGTATTTACGAGATTAAATACTAAAGGAGAGAAATTGAACTTTTCATTCTTAGCCTTGGTAAATACATTCCAAAACGGCGGAGACAATAACCCTGCAACACCTCCAACAACGGACAGAAAAGCAACATTGTTAACAACAGGTGTGCATGCAGATTATAAAGCAGGTGATTTATCATTATCAGCTAATTTATACCTTCAAGAAGGAGAAAGAGTTGGTGGAGCGGATGTTAAGGGTGCGCTTTTAGCTAGTATTTTAGCAAAATATAAAGTATCTGATAAATTAACTTTAGGAGCTGGATATGAGTCTATCGGTGGAAGAAAAGACGACTCTGCTGCATTCTTCCCACTATATGGTACAAACCATGCATTTAACGGTTTAATTGATAGATTTTATGTAGGGAACCACGCAAATGCTGGAGGTTTAAATGATTTACAAGTATCACTTGCAACAAAAATCTCAGGTTTGGCAGTTAGCTTAACAGGTCACATATTCTCTGAAGTAGAAGATGTTGATGGTTTTGATGGTAAAGAATTAGGGTCTGAAATAGATTTAGTGATTGCTAAGAAATTCAAAGAATTTAAATTAGTTGGCGGTTACTCTCATTTCTTTGAGCCAAGTGAGGTTAAAGATAATGTTCCAGGTTTAAAATCTACTCAAAACTGGGCGTGGGCAATGTTAATTATCCAACCTAAATTTTTAAATACTGCGAAATAAAAAAAATATGTTTCTATTATGAGTACATATATTTTCATAATGTAAACGTGTTAATTAGTTGGTTTTTCCAGAAGACAGCATCCCGCCATTTGGCGGGATTCTTATTTTTTAACTCATTGAAAGTGTGGTTTTACGAATTCAAATGGAATGTTAAATAAAACACGATAGTCTACAATATTTCTTATTTTTAGTTTCGGGATATAAAAATTTAAATAATTATGAAAACAAATTTTAGTATCTCTATTGAAAATCCCTGTTCAAAAAAGTTTAATCAATTTGAAAAAACAACTGCAGGTGGATTTTGTAACTCATGTAAAAAAAAAGTTATTGATTTTAGAAACATGAGTGATGATTTAGTATTGCAACATTTGCAAAATGAAAACGAAACTATTTGTGGCTATTTTAAAAGCTCACAATTACATAAAACTATGGTTATGAAAACGCAACAACAAACGGTAACCACCTTTGTAAAAGTGGCGGCTATTACTATTTTTTCACTGCTGGCATTTCAAAATGTACAAGCACAAGACACTAAAACTGTTGAGGTTGAACAGAAAGATACAGCACAAGACAAGTATTTAAAAGGAGAAGTTAAAGATGAATCTGGTCCGTTGGCAGGTGCTAGTATTCTATTGAAGGGAACAAAGGTTGGTGTAACCGCCGACTTTGATGGTAAGTTTACTTTTCCTAAAGTGTTGAAGGAAGGCGATGTACTTCTGGTGAGTTATATTGGTTTTGAAACTCAAAAGTTTGTTATTGCCAAAGACCAAAAGTTTCTTAGTGTGGAATTGACGCAAGATGATATTGATTTGTTGGGAGCGGTTCAAGTAAAAAAAGTATATAGCTCCACCGGCAACTAAAATAAAATAGCTTCTTTTATTTTCATGCGCACTGGCTTTGGAATTTTATTTACTTTTTTTTGGATAGTTTCCTATGCCCAAAAATCAGATTTTAGTCATATCAATTTTCAAAAGGCAGATAGCATTTCAAGAACCTGCAGTTCTATGTCTTTAAAAAACATGCCGCTATTGGTGCATCAACTCACCAATGATCTAGATACCCAAGTGGAAAAGTTTCGCGCTATTCATACTTGGGTATGTTTAAATATTGAAAGCGATCATTATTTTAGTGAGATTACATTAAAAAAACGAAAGCAGCTTCAAGCGAATAGACTGGCACTGCATAAATGGAATGCCAAAGCGCAAGCCAAGGTTTTTAAACGTTTGGTACGAAGTAAAAAAACCATTTGTACAGGATACGCCTACGTACTCAAAACGCTGGCAAATCTCGTGGATATAGAATGCGAAATAGTAGATGGTTATGCCCGAACTACCACTGCAAATATTAATATTGTTGGTGTTCCAAATCACTCGTGGAATGTGGTGAAACTGAATAATAAATGGTATTTAGCTGATACTACACAAGCTAGCGGGTACTATAATTTAGATGAAAATCAATTTGTTAAAGATTATAACGAAGGATATTTTTTGGCACGACCCCAATTGTTTGTAAAAAATCATTATCCAATTGAGCAAAACTGGCTTTTATTAGATGAATCCATTTCCATTAAAGCTTATGTAAAAGCACCAATAATTTATGGGGAAACTTATAAATATGGCATCATTCCACAAACACCAGAACTTTTGGTTACCGAGGTATTGGTTGGAGATACATTAGAATTTCTTTTTGAAGTTGAAGATGAAACTTTAATTAAGGACATCAATTTAGTGATAACTGGTGGTTTTGGATATCGAAAATTACAACCTCAAAATACTTCTTATAGCAATGGGCAACTAGCATTAACTTATCTTTTTAATAGAAAAGGGCATTTTGACGTACATGCTAAAATAGGTGAGGATATTGTAGCATCGTATACGTTAAAAGTCTCAAAAGCTTCCAACTGGAAAACAGAAGACATGTAGTTGATGTTCCAAGTCCATAACATTTCTTACATTTAGCAAGTAAAGAAATACTATGCTTAAAAAAGTTTTTGCCAGCGCTGTTTTTGGTGTTGAAGCTTCAACAGTAACCGTTGAAGTAAATACGGATAAAGGTGTTGGATATCATTTAGTAGGATTACCTGATAACGCCATAAAGGAGAGTAATTTTAGAATAGCCGCAGCACTTCAAAATAACGGTTATCGAATACCAGGAAAGAAAATTATTATTAATATGTCGCCTGCCGATTTACGTAAGGAAGGCTCTGCTTACGATTTAACTCTGGCTATTGGAATATTGGCGTCTTCAAGTCAAATTAAAGCAGAATCTTTAGATCAATATCTAATTATGGGCGAGTTATCTCTAGATGGTAGTTTGCAACCCATAAAAGGAGCATTGCCTATTGCGGTTAAAGCGAGAGCTGAAGGGTTTAAAGGCTTTATTCTTCCTGCCCAAAATGCAAAAGAAGCCGCTATTGTAAATGATTTGGAAGTGTATGGTGTGGAGAACATCAAACAGGTAATTGATTACTTTGATAAGGGAGAGGCTTTAGAGCAAACTGTTATAGACACGCGTAAAGAATTCGAGAAAAACCTGAATTATCCAGAGTTTGATTTTGCTGATGTAAAAGGTCAAGAAGGTATAAAACGCTGTATGGAAATTGCCGCAGCTGGTGGACATAATATCATCTTAATCGGGCCACCAGGAGCAGGAAAAACCATGCTAGCCAAACGTTTACCTAGTATTTTACCACCTATGACGTTGCATGAAGCCTTGGAAACCACTAAGATTCATTCCGTTGTGGGGCGTGTTAAAGACTCTGGTTTAATGGCGCAACGTCCGTTTCGCAGTCCGCACCACACTATAAGCAATGTAGCACTTGTTGGAGGCGGAAGTTATCCACAACCTGGTGAAATTTCATTATCGCACAATGGTGTGTTGTTTTTAGATGAATTACCAGAGTTTAAGCGGGAAGTTTTAGAGGTAATGCGCCAACCTTTGGAAGATAGAGAAGTAACCATTTCTCGAGCGAAGTTCACGGTAACGTATCCATCTTCTTTTATGCTGGTTGCGAGTATGAACCCAAGTCCAGGAGGTTATTTTAATGATCCTGATGCGCCCGTAACTTCGAGTCCTACGGAAATGCAACGCTATTTAAGCAAAATTTCTGGTCCGTTATTGGATAGAATAGATATTCATATTGAAGTAACACCTGTGCCTTTTGAAAAGTTATCTGATGATAGAAAAGGAGAATCTTCAGTAGATATTCGAAAACGTGTAACAGCTGCACGGGATATACAAAGTAAGAGGTTTGCGGAGAATAATACCGTGCATTATAATGCCCAAATGAACGTAAAACAAATCCGAAAATATTGTGTTCTGGATGAAGATTCTAAAGCATTGTTAAAAACTGCTATGGAACGTTTAAATTTATCAGCTAGAGCCTATGATAGAATTCTGAAAGTTTCAAGAACTATAGCAGATTTAGAAGGTTCAGAGTATTTACAGGGTGCTCATATTAGTGAGGCGATTCAATACAGAAGTTTAGATCGTGAGGGGTGGCTGGGATGAATTTAATCTTCTTTTAAGAAGTAATTTGTAGAAGATTTATCACTCACAATAATAGTTTCATCTAATGGGTTAAATTGTATAGATTGTGAAGCCAGTTTGCCGCTTTCGTCTATCACAAACTTCATAGATATTCCTAATCGACTCAAATCAGCATAGGTGTTTTCATTCACTGCTAAAAGTTCTACTTTGGGCAAATCAGTTTCTTCACTTTTTCTCTTATAGTAAAACCTGCCATCTTCAAACCAGAATTTCCTTGGCCCATAATTGCCAGCAAAAGAATTATGTTGTGCTTCTAAATCACTTTCAGTTTTACTGAGCACATATTTTATATGACTGAGTTGGTCTTGAAGGTATAGATGTTTTGGATTGTTTTTTACTGCTATTTCATAGAGTAATTTTGCTTTCTCCATGTCACCTTCATCATAAGCGTTTTGAGCGTTAAGAATACTATCATCTATTTTCCAATACCAATAGGTTCCATTATTTTTCCAATAATACTCTTCTAATTTAAAGGCATAAATGGTCCCATCTTCATCCCTAGCAAGAGTCAATCTAAATGTTGTATCATTTATAAATCCTCCAATAGCAATGTCTTTTCCACCAAGGATTAAACTTGTCATTCTTTGGTTTTCAATATACCATACCAACCTATCTTTGGCTATCCAAAGTTCGCAATCTTGTTCTGATGTATGAGACCTGTAAGTTCCTTCGAATCGTTTAAGTTCTTCTAAAATAGGTGGTTTGGTCTTCAGATATTGCGCAGCAGTATCAAAAACTCTAATTCTATTTGCGTATTCAGGAAATTGTAATTTAGTGTCGTTGATTAATTTAGAAGCAGTGGCTAAATCTCCCTTATGTAAAGCGGGTTGTATGCGGATAGTGGTAATAGCTGGATTTATAATTTCATATTTTTTTATTTCATCTATTAGTCTATCATCTTGACCATTTACCATTGCCGCTACAGCTAAATTTTTACCATTTATAGCGTTAGGGTCTTTTCTAAAAGTTGATTCGGTTTTTAGCATGTACTTCTCCAACTGTTTGGTTTCACCGTATAAAGCATACAATACTCTGTTATAAAAGCTGTTATTCGGATCTACTTCCAATTGTAGATTTACCAATTTTTCCGCTTCATCTAAATTTTTATAAGCTATATTTCTTTGTATAAGTACTTCGAGCTGTTTTTGCAGAGGTAGCTTAGTTTTTAATGAAAATGCTTTATCAGCTACATCTCTCGCTTCAAGATTGCCTCTATTATATAGCGTAAGTCGTTTGGCTTGTTCTAGGTAGGCTAAGGCAAAATCTTCATCTATGTGATACGCTTTAGAAAAATTACCATTCACATATGCTTTTAGAGCAGGTAGCGAATTACTAATAAATTCCTCAATGGGTAAATCAATGTAATTTAAGTTTTTACCTTCGACAAAACCAGAATTTGCGGCTATAAAAACGCTAATATCATCTAATAAATTCAAAATATTGGAACCTGTAAAAACTTGTTTTTTAATTTCTTTACCATTATTGGCTTTTCTAAGAACTGTTGTAATTTCAAAATTATCACCTACTTTTTGGTAACTGCCATCCACATAGAATGTATAGAATAAAGATGCTTCTCTAATTTTATTAGTGGTACTTGTAATATGTGAAAAATCTGGACTTAAGTTTTTATTTTGATACAAGTCTTCAACCAATAGTCTTCCAATACCATAGCGCAACCACGATAGGGTACTGTCTTGGTCTTTTTGCTTAAATCCAAAAATGGGTACTCCAACCCTAAACTCTTCCTTGGTAATGGTTTTGGTTTCAACCTCGCCTAAGGAGTTCTCATAAGATACTTCTTTAGTAGTGGCCCCTAAATCGTTATTCCCAAATCCGAAATAAACGATAATAAAAACCAGCAAAATATTAAGTGGGAAAATGATTTTTTCACGAAGTTTTAAGATGCGTTTGTTGATGCGTTCTTGATTATACAGATAAATAAGTAATGATGGAATGATGCCAATAAAAATCCAAAGTAGAAGATCTACCCAATACGGAGAAATATTATAGCGGTTCAAAATCCAATCTAAAAACTGGAGGAACGTCCATGCAGCAACCAAATAAGCAGCAAAGAATTTAAATGTTTTAATCCATTTTTTCTGCGAATTGTTCTCAGGCATTTGTAATCACTTATCTTTTTCAAAAGCTTTGAGTTGTAAATATAAGTAGATTAGAATGAATTTGTGCTATTGAAAGTTGAAGTTTGGGCATTAAACGATATCGCCATAAACTTATTCATATACCTTTTATAAACTTTAGAATTTCAATTAGATATTTTAAACTTATTTCAGTTTTGCAGGCAATAACAAGCGTAACAAGTATTATCCCAAATTACCACCAAGTCCATCTTGGTAATGGGATTTTTATATAATTCTTTTTCATTGCTTCAATTATTGAAATCTTAGGAAACTTAATGCAAAGATAATAGCAACTAATAAATATAATAATTGTAATAATCAGATAATCAGATGTTTGTGTTAGTAATTTTATTTGGAAATTAACCAAAAATTTTACTGACGCAATTAAATAATAACAGAAACATAACTAAATAAGTTTTCTTCCTGATTTATTAAAAAATGTCGTTGGTAAGTTTTTCCTTTAAATAAGGATTTAGCCTACTTCATCGAAAAAGGCTGCCCTGTACTCTGCAAAACCCCAAACCAAAAACCACCTTCCATATCTATTTTTTTACGTTTTTTGGTCACCTCAGGAATGGGTAGATAAACAAATCTTTTGTTAACGCTTCCCACTACAAAATTGGTTTTTCCTGCCATGGCACCATGTACCGCGTGGTAAGCTAAATGGTTGCAATATAAACTATCGTTAGCATTGGCAGGAGCACTGCGCACAATATAACTTGGGTCTATGTATTTAATGGTGGTTTTCATACCTATACCATCAAAGTAGCTTTTAATTTTTTGTTGTAGCAATAGGCCAATGTCTTTATGCTGAATATTCCCCGAAGCATCGGTTTCTGCATCGTTACTTGCACTAAATAAATGTTGACCAGCACCTTCGGCCACCACAATAACAGCGTGTTTTTTTAATTGTAATCGTTTTTTTAGATTTTCCAGAAATCCGTTGTCACCTTCTAGTTCAAAATCCATTTCGGGAACCAATACAAAATTTACCACAGGCATAGACAAGGCTGTGGAAGCCGCAATAAAACCGCTGTCTCGACCCATCAATTTAACGATTGCCATACCATTGTAAGCACCATCCGCCTCATTGTGGGCATCTCTAACAATGGGGCACGCTACGTCAAACGACGTTTCAAAACCGAAAGATTTATCAATGATATCAATATCGTTATCAATGGTTTTTGGAACACCTGCCACGGCAATTTTTAAACCTCTTTTAATAATTTCGTTACCAATGGCGTTTGCACCTTTGAGCGTGCCGTCACCACCAATGGTAAAGAGAATGTCTATTTTATTTTTTACGAGTGTATCAACCATTACAGATACATCTTGCCCACCTCTGGAAGAGCCCAATATGGTGCCGCCAAATTCATGGATATCCTTCACTTTATTTGGAGTAAGTTCCATAAACTCATGACCAATTTCGGGGTTCAATCCCTCATATCCGTATGGAATTCCCAGTATTCGTTTTACACCATAGAAATAGTGCAGCGCCATAACCAAACTGCGTATCACATTGTTAATTCCTGGGCAAAGTCCGCCACAAGTTACAATAGCAGCCGTGGTATGCTCCCCTTCAAAGTATATTTTTTCACGAGGTCCCGAGCGTTCATAAGAATCTAAGGGCATGTTGTTTTCTAAAGAATTCTTCAGGTTGTTTAGTTCAACATTTGCCAAAATCCGCTCACTATCCTCCACAAAATTAAAAATGTTATCACCAGTGGTTTTACTTAGGTGAATTGGAGAGGTTATTGTGGGTTCACCTAAATTTAATATTTCGAAGTTTGCATTCTTTTCCATGGAGTTTTTGTTATGATTCAATATCTAATTTCAAAGTTTTAGAGGTGCTAATATGCGAACCTGCCATTAAGAGTATTACTTATGTTTTTAAAAGCTTTGAGTTGTAAATATAATTAGATTGAGATAAATTAGTTGAATTCAATATATGATTTTGAATCAGTTAATGTTAGTGTATATTTTTTATTTTTAACCATGGATTTAAGTAAACTATTATATCTTTTGATGATTGTTGTTTTGTTTTCCTGCAATAATGAACCAACTGAAACACTTTGCGATCCCACACCAGCATTCAATGTTGATGTTTTTAAAGATGAGATTTTAAAAGCTTTGGACGACCCTGCTAACCCGATGGTAGGATATCAATTGGTGATTTCCCAAAATGGAAATTTAAAACACAGCATCACTAAAGGTGTTGCAAGACATGCTAGAGATAGGGGCGGTGAGGTTTTATTAGAAGAAGATACCAAATTGAATGTAGCCTCTGTATCTAAATTTATTGGGACAATAGCATTGTTAAAGGCTATGGATGATAATAATATTGGAGAAGAAACACTTGTAACCAATCATTTGCCAGAAAGTTGGAAACCGCTTATTAATTCAGACTTTAAGAATTTTACCAAAGATGCTTTTCTAAGGTTTACCGATCTTCTAACCATGAATACAGCCATCAACTTTGTGGGTAGCACTCCAGAACCTGGAGATATGCTTACAGAATCACAAATGTTGACAAGTTTAGGCAATGAACCGAACCTAATGAGAAAGGGCGTTTATCAAAACGGGAATTTTACGTTAATACGTGTTTTAATTGGCGAAATAGTTTACGGTTTGGATGAAAATGCAGATGATTATGCAACTACCTGTACGGAAAAGTATTTTGAATATTTACGAGATTATGTTTTTAGTCCTTCAGGCTTAACGAACATTCCAGATACACCCCAGAAAGTATTAAATTATTATAATACTACAGATTATCCACTGGCATTTCAATATCCGTTAAGTCTTTCGTTTACAGATCCTGCAACAAATGGTCTAGGATGGGTGCACAGTAGCGATCCTTATTTGAATGGAGGGTCTGGCGGCTTATTGCTCTCAGCAAAGGATATTGCTCAAATTACCGCGTATTTCAGATATACTGAAGATTTAGTCTCAAGCAATATTAGAGATGTCATATTAAGTAATGAGCTTGGTTTAGTAGAATCTTTTACAAATACTATTCATGGGCGAATTTTACGTAAGGGTGGCACTAGAGGTCCTGAAACCTGCTGTAATCGGGCAATTCGTTCTTCAATAGTCTTATTTCCAAATAATGTTGAGGTGGCTTTTGTAACCAATTCAGATTTTAGAGGTATAGAAACTATGTTGAATGAAAGTTTTGAAAATGCTTGGGTGAGTTCTTGTAATTAGAGGTGGCTTTGATTTGATGCTTAGCCGTTAAGTTTAGTAGACTTATTTGGGATGGGTCGTAATGAACTACATATCTGTTATATAAGAGAAATTGTCTGTTTGTACTACAGTATTTTTTTGCTATAAATCGGAAGCTAGCAAATGAGTAAAAATCAAAGATTAAGCTAAGAATAGCAATTTTTTAGAATTTATTGGGCTTACTTACTTTCCTTTTAGTTTATGAAAGTAACTAATTTCGTTCTTATATTATTTTGCTCGATTTCGATAATTCTATAACCAAATTCTGAATTTAAAATATTTAAGTGGTTTATGTTTTTTTCAAATTGATATGACGCTGACTGCGTAATTATTTGTCTTATATTATTTTCAATTTGTTCATCATTCGTATGATAATGTCCACAAAATACTGTCACTGGTTTTTTAATACTTTCAAGAATGTTTTTTATTTGTTTTCTGTTCTTTAATGGATAATTTTTGTCTACAATGGTCTTTACTTCTAATATAGGATGATGAATGAAAATTAATATTTTTTTATGAGTTCTAAGTTCTTGTGTCAACCAAGTAAGTTGTTTTTCGCTTACTTTATAAGAGGATGTGTCCAAAAATATATATCTGTAATATTCATCTTCAAATGAATAGTAAAGTTCTTCAGTAGTATTTTTTGAGTTGTGAAATTTTGAAAGTTTTATAAAACTGTCGTGATTTCCTAATAATAAATGAAAGGAATAATCTTTTAAAGATTCAAAGAAATATTTATGAGAAGTGGCATTTCCAATATCTCCTCCAATAATTAGTTCCGTAATTTTTCGCGATTGTAGGTCATCTAATATAATTTCCCAGTTTTTCCTTGCGTCCAATAAAGCATCAAGTGTAAATTGCTCGTCAAAATGAGTGTCCGTTATAAACGCTATTTTTCTCAATATTATATTAATTCGAATTGCGGTTTTTTAATTAAGCACAACCGTTAGTATAGGCGGTCGTTTTAATGGTGCTTATACATTTTTGTGTTGTGTTTGTATTTTATCCACCAAAAATAAGTAACAACACTAAATATTAAAGCCATGAAAATCCATGGAAGTTGCAAAGCAGTAAGCGATAACGTATCTAAATCAACACTTGACTGAAAAATTCCAGATGGAATCGCCTGCATTGGTTGTTCTATTCGTAAATCAAAAATACTTATTGTTACAAAATTTGCGCCAGTATGAATTCCTAATGCCGCACCTAATCTTCTAGTTTTAAAATAGATGACGCTAAAAAAAATAGTGTGTAAGGCAGGAATTAAAATACTGTAAAAGAGCAATTCGCCTTCAGCTTCAAATGAATAACTCTTAAGTCCAACAAAGAAAACCATACAAATAATTGCAGCATTTCCCCCAAAGCTATCTTCCAATCTTTTCAAAGGGTAGCCTCTTGTAAAAAGTTCTGTGCCTAAATCTGCGATAAAAATGAATATGAGTCCGTAAAGTATATTAGAAAGTGAGATGTTGTCCCTGAATTCCCATGAAAAGCCTGCCGTGTAGGATTGTATTATCGAAGCAATGCCCCATAAAACAATTCCAATTAAGAATCCGTAAATGAATTCGAATCGGTTTTTCGAATCAAATGAAATTCCTAAATTTTTCGGCATCATTTTATCCTTTTTACAAAACCATTTGGTAATGAGCCAACTGGAAAATGCAAATAGTGAAAACAAGAACAATATTGTAAAATTACGCGGTAACTGAAAAGGAATAAAATTAGCGACTAATCCTTTTCTAAGTAAAAAATCAATTACCCATAAGATCACCAAAAAGAGAATCGCTTTTAAAAATGGTTTCATACCTGTCTATTATCTTTATATGATAGTGATGAATGCACAACGTCCACTGTGTATGGCGTAGTGGGGCGCGCCCCACTGGGTAGCCATTGTTGCGCCCCATTCGCTATACACGCTGATGTGTGTAGTTAGTTACTGTGGAGTTCACGCGGACTCGAATAAAAGTACTACAAATTGGCTTGGGGTGCAACAAACAGTGGACGATGGTATGTAATTAGTGGAATGGGAGCGTTTGCAAAACGCGGGTTCCACGTGCCGCAGGTAATTACATACCATCG
>JBMHCT010000020.1:0-335614 GCA_049889775.1 Jejuia sp. | reverse complement strand
GTTAGCATAAAAATCGATAGATTGAATCAATTCACCCTCACATGCTTTATCCGATTTTACCTTTACAACATCACCTTGCGACACAGGAACGCTAAACGATGTTAAATTGGTATTGAACACTTTTACATCATTGACATAAACGTTAAATGGTGCGGTTCCACTAGTTACTGTAACATTAAGATCCTTTTGGTTTAGTTTTGTTTTGGTGGTAATTTCAGGCGCAGCTTCAACGGTAACGACAAAACACTGTTCATCTGAACTTCCTTTAACATTAAAACAAATCGTATAGTCGCCAGGAGTAACATCAGTAAAAGATTTATCTTTCAGGAAATTATAGTCTTCATTATTAAAACTTAATTGGTAATCAGCTTCTAAATCAGCAGAAATAGTTATCGAACCATTAGCTTCCTCAGGACAGGTTTCTGAAGTTACCGCAATTGTGAACTGAGAACCCAGAACAGAAGTAACACTACCTTGTCCAGTATCTTCAATCGCGTTAACACCTGCAGTCCATCTTGTTCCCGCACGTTCATAAGCACCTACGTCTGGTAAATCGCCAGTAAATGGTTTATCAAATCCATCTATAATTGGACCTGCATCTATCATTGGACTTTCTATTTTTGGCATAAAATCCAAGTTTTCGGGATCTTCTAAAAAGTTAGCAGTTGAGTTTACATTATCTTGAATATCAAATTCTTCAGGGCCATTTCCTGTAAACCAAGGTCCAGAATTGGTGTAGTTATTATAAATCTTATTATTCTCTTGATCGCGTCCATTGACCCAAGAATCCATTGTTTTGCCACAATCATAAATAGTATTATGGTAAAAGTCTAAACCAACATTATTCCAATTAACCTGATATCCACTCCATGACACATTCCAAACCACATTATGATGCACTACATATCCTTTACTATCATTATCTAGATAAATTCCAGCAGCTTTTTCTGAATCACCAGGATTAAATGCATAAGAAGGAGCTTGTGAATCATGAAACCAGTTATGGTGTATTTCCGTATTTTTTGGTTCAGTATTACCTACAGTATAAAATACACCTGAATCACTATTTATAACTTGACAATTAGATACATCGTTGTATGCTATTTCAGCGCCATCAGCCGATACGTATATACCATCGCGTCCTGCATTAGCAATAGTGTTTTTGAGAATTTTGCAATTATCAGCATTTGATCTTATCGGTGAGCAATGTATACCAATATAATCTGTATTGTAAATATAATTGCCTTCTAAAATAGTACCAGAGGTATCCGTCCAACCAACAACCTGTATGCCATTAAAAGTACTATGATCGATTGTACAACCTTTTACCAATGTTTCTTTACCTAAAACTTCAATTGAAGCATCTCCAGAAGAAGCCCCTCTATCTCTGAATGCATCATACCCTGTCGTTCCGTGCATTACTTTACAATTTAAAATTTGATTGTAATTAGCCCCATTTTGAACCCTGATATTTCCACCAAAAACTTCTATCCCATCAATTTTTATATAATCTCCGTTTAATATAATAGCATTAAGAGATTTAACATACTCCACGCTATTATCTGCAGGCATATTACCATCTGCCGGTTGAAAATATAAGATACTATTTGTTTCATCATAAAACCATTCTCTGGCATAATCTAGTGCCTCTAATTTATTGAATAACATAATTTGTCCATGAGGGTTGGCTATATTACCTTCTGACCTTTGGGGATGGTGATTGGAAAAAGGCCATTTTGTTAGATCAACACCAGCATGGTTTATTACAGTGCTGGTGTTGGAAGTTATAAGATTAGACCAAGTTGTACCAGAATGCGTGGCTAAATACCTAAACGTACCTCCTGTCCAGTCAATGTTTGGTACGTTGTCCAATATGAAATGAGAATTATCACCACCAGTGACTTCAGCAAAATCAATAGTCCAACGATCATTATCTTCATTGTTAGGCCAACGTGCCAAATCCATATAATCTCCATTATGAAAAACAGCTCTACGCCTTCCGGTAACGTTCATTGTAACATTCGCTTTAAAAATGTTACCAGAATGTGGTTGCCATCCTGTAACTCCAGTCGTAGCTTTTATAATTACATCTTCGCCATCTGCAGCCTTAAATGTTAAATAATTACTCGCGTTACCGTTTTTATTAACTATTAAGGGTTCTTCATAGGTACCACCCCTAATAATACATTCATCACCAGCCGTCATTGCAGAGACTGCTCGGGCAAAAGTTCTAAATGGACTTGCCATTGAACCATCGTTGGCATCATCGCCATCTGTGGCTACATAGTAGGTTTGAGCGTTCAAAATTGTTTGAGAAAATAGCAAACAAAAACAAACTATTGTTTTTAATGTTCTAATCATAGCAATATAATTTATTTATCATAGTTGTATATTTTTTGTAAAGTTAATATTAGCGTAACTTTTAAAGATAATAAGAAATGTTTTTTTGGATAACATATGTTCATAATTTCGATAAAGGACAATCAAATAACATTTATGCTTAACGTCTCGAGTATTTTATTAATTTCGCTTGCTACATTAATTCAATAAATGCAAAACATCACTATAGCGATTGACGGGTATTCTTCTACAGGGAAAAGCACGGTAGCCAAACAATTGGCAAGAGCTCTAAACTATATTTATGTTGATTCTGGTGCCATGTATAGGGCAGTAACATTATACGCCTTAAATAAAGGTTTGATTTCCGAAGATGATTTTAATAAGGAAGCGTTAATTTATCAATTGAATCAAATAGAATTAACTTTCGTTTATAATAAAGATTTAGGTTTCGCCGAAGTGTATTTGAATGGTAATACTGTAGAAAAGGAAATACGAACGCTAAAAGTTTCTAGTTTTGTAAGTCAAGTTGCTACAGTTCCTGAAGTAAGACAAAAATTGGTAGCCATTCAAAAAAAATTAGGACAAGATAAAGGAGTTGTTATGGATGGCCGAGATATTGGAACTGTGGTGTTTCCGAACGCGGAATTGAAAATTTTTATGACAGCATTAGCTGAGAAAAGAGCAGAACGTCGCTATAAAGAATTACTGGATAGAGGCGACAATATAACATACGAAGCAGTACTGAAAAACGTAACTGAACGCGATTATAAAGATACTACACGAAAAGATTCGCCTTTAGTGAAAGCGGAAGATGCTATAGAAATCAATAATTCAAACTTAAGTTTAGAGGAGCAATACGAAAAAATCCTCCAACTAGCAAAAATGACAATTGAAGGATTAGAATAGTTCTTTAAATCTATTTAAAGATTTTATTATGGATTTGGTATAATTAATTCCTGATCTGGATAAATTAAGTCTGGATTCTTAAGAATATCAGTATTAGCTTTGAAGATATCCTGATACTTTGACGCCTTTCCATAATATTGAATAGCTATCTTACCCAAAGTTTCACCGCTTTTCACAATATGTCTGTGATATACAGAGGCATCTGCCACCTGAATGTTTGCTTTAATATCACTAGGACTATCCCCACCAATTTCTTTAATCTTATCCCAAAGGATGTTCTTCTCGTATTGCGTTTTGGCAGTTCCCTTAATTTTTAGAACACCATTTTCCTCGCTAACCTCACCGTCTTGTATACTTAAAGATTCTCCTAAATCTAAAACCGCTTGATATTTCGCTTTTACCATGATTTTTAATTTTATAATTAATAGTTTTTCATGCTCAATATAACAATAATTTTTAGCTAAACTACTATTTGAACCATGAACAATTTGTTTTCATTTGTTGGACACATACTTTATTTCTAAGTCACAAGTTTTCTTTAAATTATTTTAATTAGGCTAATTGGTTGAAAATGTATATTTTTGCACTCCTTTTTAGCGCAGTATCGAAAAGATAAAGAGGATTTTAGAAAAACTATGTTATAACACTTCTGTGTATTAAGCGGTTAACTTTTCGAAATATACAGAATACAAATCGCAATGTAATTGCGCTTCCGCAGAACCGGAAAACCTTACATTGTTTATTATTAAATGGCTGAAAAAGCAAAACAAGCTGAAGTTGAAGCAACTGAAGCACAAACTGTGGAAGCTCCTGTAGTATCAGAAGCTCAAGCAAACCCTGAAAAATTCTTAAAAGAGTTTAACTGGCACAATTACCAAGAAGGTATTGATGAGGTAGACGACAAACAACTTCAAGAATTTGAAAAATTAGTAGCTGAGAATTTTGTTGACACTTTAGATGATGAAGTAGTTGAAGGTAAAGTAATCCACATCACGGATAGAGATGCGATTATCGACATTAACGCAAAGTCTGAAGGTGTTATCTCTTTAAACGAGTTCCGTTACAATCCAAACTTATCTGTAGGCGATAAGGTAGAGGTATTAATTGATGTGCGCGAAGACGCTACTGGTCAATTAGTATTATCTCACAGAAAAGCGCGTGTAATTAAAGCTTGGGATCGTGTAAACGCTGCGCATGACACTGGTGAAATCGTTAACGGTTTTGTTAAGTGCAGAACTAAAGGTGGTATGATTGTGGATGTTTTCGGTATTGAAGCATTCTTACCAGGTTCTCAAATTGATGTTAAGCCAATTAGAGATTACGATCAGTATGTAAATAAAACTATGGAATTCAAAGTTGTAAAAATCAACCACGAATTCAAAAACGTAGTAGTTTCTCATAAAGCTCTTATCGAAGCTGATATCGAGGAACAAAAGAAAGAAATCATTGGTCAATTAGAAAAAGGTCAAGTATTAGAAGGTGTGGTTAAAAACATCACGTCTTACGGTGTATTTATTGATCTTGGTGGTGTTGACGGATTAGTACATATTACAGATTTATCTTGGTCTAGAATTAACCATCCAAATGAGATTGTTGAGTTAGATCAGAAATTAAATGTTGTAATTCTTGATTTTGATGAAGATAAATCTAGAATCCAATTAGGTCTTAAGCAATTAAGCAAGCACCCATGGGAAGCACTTGGAGAAGAAGTTAAAGTTGGCGATAAAGTAAAAGGTAAAGTGGTTGTAATTGCAGATTACGGTGCATTTATCGAAGTTGCTGATGGTGTTGAAGGTTTGATCCACGTTTCTGAAATGTCTTGGTCTACGCACTTACGTTCAGCTCAAGATTTCGTAGCTGTAGGTGACGAAGTTGAAGCTCAAATCTTAACTTTAGATAGAGAAGACAGAAAAATGTCTCTTGGTATCAAGCAATTAACGCCAGATCCATGGACAGACATTACTGCTAAATACCCATTAGGGTCTAAGCATACTGGTATTGTACGTAACTTTACCAACTTTGGTGTATTTGTTGAATTAGAAGAAGGTATTGACGGATTAATTTATATCTCAGATTTATCTTGGACTAAGAAAATCAAGCACCCAAGTGAGTTCTGTGCAGTTGGAGACAAGTTAGATGTTATTGTACTTGAGTTAGACGTTGAAGGACGTAAACTAAGTTTAGGTCACAAACAAACTACTGAAAATCCTTGGGATAAGTACGAAACTGAATTTGCTTTAAACACCACACACACTGCTGCTATTACTGAAATAGTTGACAAAGGTGCTACAATTGCATTTAACGAGGATATCGTTGCTTTTGTACCACAACGTCACCTAGAGAAAGAAGACGGTAGTAAGTTGAAAAAAGGAGAAGAAGCAGAATTCAAGATTATTGAATTTAACAAAGAGTTTAAACGTGTAGTAGCCTCTCATGCTGCTATACACAAAGCTGAAGAAGCTGCAAACGTAAAAGCGGCTGCAAGAAAAGCAGAAGCTATGGCAGCAGAAGCAAAACCAACTTTAGGTGATGCAAACGATGCTTTACAAGCTCTTAAAGATAAAATGGACGGAAAAAAATAATTCCACCACTATTTAAAATTTATAAAAGCGGCCTTTATGGTCGCTTTTTTTATACTTCAATTTTACATTATTGAAAGGACGTAAAACCAATCAATCCTTATATTGATTACAAATTATGCACGTCGTTTATAATTCTCTTTTCACAGGAACAGAATTGTTTACAATTTCATACAATTCTTCATTAATTTTAAGTACGAAAACTCTACTTTTGTTAGACAACTATATTGAAAATCAAAATGCGTAAAACCTCAATTATTTTTATTTCAATTGTATGTACTTCCAATTTTCTTCAAGCTCAATTTATAAAGGAAAAAGCGATAAACGCACAAATTGGTTTGGGTATTAGCTCACCGTATAACAGTGTTGGAGAAATTGCAGACCAAGGTTTTTTTGCTCAAGCAGAGTTGATATTGAAAGCTGCTTCTTGGATAGAATTTAGACCTTATGTTGGTGTTATATTTACCAACTCAAATGGAAAGGATTTGAATGATAACCCAACAGATGAGAAAGCAGAATCTAGTGGGGTTTTACTGGGTGGAAAAGCAAGAGTTCGTGCGCCAATACCATATGTTAGTCCGTTTATTGAATTAGGTATTGGCGCTTCTATTGGCAAATTTGAAACAATGACGTTCTTTGATAATATTGACAAAGGTGGGATTATTTATCATATTCCAATAACGCTTGGATTAGAACTAGGTAAAAATTCCAGTGTCGATTTGGCTTTAACGTATTATTTACAACCCAGTGTAGAACAGTTTGTTGGTGCTTTTGCGCTTGGTATTGAAATACCACTAAATAAGAAATCAAACTAACTAATTAAAGGGATTACTAGTTTGTTATTTTGTAAATTGAGATTACTTCAGTCGTGCCTCACTTCTTCGTAATGATTGGTGGATTTTCTTTTCGAAATTTTAAAAAAATAACGTCACTGCGAGGACGAAGGACGAAGCAATCTCCTTAATAGTACGCCACATTGTTCTTTTGGTTGAATGAGATTACTTCGTCGCTCGTGCCTCACTTCTCGTAATGACGTAATTGTTGATAATTACGTATAAGTACTTATTGATTTATTTGAAAGAAAATTCTAGCTTCGTTTGTCTAATGTAATAGTTTATTAAACGGAACTATATCCAACCGATGTAGCCAATGCAAACCAAATTATGATAAATAAAGTTTCAAGAATAAAAAACTTTGGAATTTACAAGGATTTTTCTTGGAATCAATTGGATGTTTTCAAAAAGAAGAACCTTATATATGGATGGAACTATTCCGGTAAAACTACTTTATCAAAACTATTCGAACTTTTAGAATTTAAGAATGCTGAAAGACATTTTCAAGGTTCAGAATTTGACTTTGAAATAGAACATAACGAGAGTTCAATTTCAGTAAATCAAGAAAACATAACGGATTGCCCTTTCATAATTAAAGTTTTTAATTCAGAATACATAAAAAGGGTTTTTACTTGGGATTTACCAGGCTCAGATATTGAGCCCATTTCATTTTATTTAGGTGACCCAGCTGGAGATATTAAGTCTAAACTTGACAAGCTAGAAAATGAAAATGAAAGACTTGTCAAAATAAAGGAAGAACGATACAGGAAAATTGTAAATCGATTTTCAGAATATAATAAGCCTAACGGCAAATTTTCTGACCAAGCGAAAGAGGTTCGTGAGGAATATCTACCAAGATTATTGCAAACTCACGAGTTTAATAAATCTCATTTCCAAACTAGAGCGAATACTGTTAAATCCGATTTAGAGAAATACATTTTGGATTCAATAAAGAAAGATGAAACCAAAGAACAAGCATTATCGCAAAATACTTTCTTAGAACTAGATGATAATTTCGAATTCAGCGAAAATTTGATTTCACTAACTTCCGATGTAAAAAAAGTTCTAGAAGATTCTGCACCAAAAGCAATTTCATTTCCAGAATTAGATAAGGATAAGGAACTTTTTGATTGGGTACAGAAAGGAATTTCTCTGCATAAAAATGAAGAAAACTGTAAATTTTGCACCAATAGTTTACCTAACAATAGAATAGAAAATTTAAACTCTTATTATTCAAAGAAACTACAAGCGATTCAAGATGAGATTTCCAGTATAAGAGAAAGAATTGAGAATGAAAAAGAGTTAGTTTCATTAACATTTGAAAATGAGCTAAAATTAGGAGAGGCATATAGAAAGGAATATCAAGAGAATATTGCTACTTATAAAAACAATCTAAAAGCTTATAAAAATCAACTAAAAACTCTGAAAACCGATCTCGATTTAAAAGGTAAACACATTTTCAACTCTATTCCAGCAGCAAATATAGATGAAGTTGCTTTGACAAGAGACGTGACAAATATTGAGTCTATTCTCAAAAAACATAACACTTGGCTTTCTGAATTTGATGAAAGAAAAAAGAAAGCGGTGAATAAAATGTTAAATCACTATGTTGCAGAATACCTAAAATCTGAAGATTATCTATCCAAAGAAAAAGAGAGTAATTCAGCAAAATCTACAATTGACACAATTGAAACAAGAATAGCTGATAACGATAATGAAATTTTGAGTTTGAACTCTCAGTTAAGCGATAAAGTTAAAGGAAAGGAGGAACTAAATACAAGTTTGGAATTATTGCTAAATAGAGACGATATAAAAATTGATATTTCGGATGACAAGTTTATTCTAAAGCGAGATACATTTCCTGCTACAAATCTAAGCGAGGGTGAAAAATCAGCTATTGCTTTTTCCTACTTCTTAACAGAGCTTAAATCGTTAAATGAAGAATCTAAACTAGAGAAAACTATAGTATTTATTGACGACCCAATATCAAGTTTAGATAGCAATCACATTTTTCAAGTTAGGTCTTTGATTCACAACTTTTTTTCCAAAAACAGTTTTAAGCAACTTTTTATTTCGACGCATAGCTTTGAATTTTTATCCGTTCTATTAGATACTAGATTATTTGGTCCGACTAACAAAGAAGCTGGCGAAAATAAAAGACCACTATACTATATTCAGCGTTTAAAAGAAAGTAAAGCAATTATAAAGAAGTTACCAAAAGCATTCAGTAGCTATAAATCAGAATATGTAGGTTTATTTGAAATAATAAAAGCTTTCTCAGAATTAGAAGATAAGGAAGATTTTCCAAATATTTTAATTTTACCAAATGCTGTAAGAAGGTTTTTGGAACTCTATACGTTAATGAAATACCCGAGTGAAAAAGAAGTCGACCGTAGAGTTAAAGAGGTATTTAATCCAACAGACAGACCATATCATAACACTAAACTTCTTCATTGGTTTTCTCATCAAAATCAAGTAGAAAAAGTTCAACGTCACGATGATAAATTACTTCAAATTGAAGGAGCTGTCAAAGAGCTTTTGACTCACATAGAAAATAATGATGAATTGCATTGGAAAGGATTGATAGGAGAATAAACACTGACTACAACAACTTATAAAAAGAATAGCGGTTTAATCGCTTAAGAGATATTGTATAAATTTAATGCGGCTATTAATCTTAAAATTAATGAATCAAATCAGCTACGTTTCATTTACTAGCCCCATTAAATGTAACTCAAAACATCTATTTCATATACTTCCCCTTCTTACTACCTTCATACATCACATATTTTACCAAACGCGATTCTAATTTGGCATTATAAAGATGTATTTTTCTTGAAGGGCGCAGGCCAACGTGTTTTAGGGCATCCATATTACTGGTAATTAACCATGCATCGGTACCTGGGTAACTTTGTTTTAGAGTATCACCAATGTCTTTGTAAAACTGCTGCATATCAATATCTAAACGTTCGCCATAGGGCGGGTTAAATACCATATGCAGTTTTTGTTGTTTGCCTTTTTGGGTTTTAAAGAAATCCTCGTGCTTTATGGTGATAAAATCCTCTAAATTGGCATGTTTTACGTTTTCTTGGGCTTTACGAACGGCACTAGGGGCTTTATCGTACCCAATAATTTGGTGATGAAAATCTCGAGTTTTCTTTAACAGGGATTCTTCAATTTTTTCAAAAAGGTCTACATCCCAATCTTGCCAACGCTCAAAAGCAAATTCCTTTCGCATGAAGTTTGGTGGGATATTACAGGCTATCATCGCCGCTTCAATGGGAATGGTTCCCGAACCACACATGGGGTCCATAAAGTCCGATTGTCCATCCCAACCTGATAACATAATCAATCCTGCTGCCAATACTTCGTTTATGGGTGCAATATTGGTGGCGAGTTTATAACCTCGTTTATGCAGAGAATCGCCCGAAGTATCTAAAGAAACGGTACATTCCTTTCTGGAAATGCGCACGTTTATTTTTAGGTCGGGAAATTTTAAATCTACATTAGGGCGTTGGCCTGTGTTTTCACGAAAACGGTCTACAATGGCGTCTTTTGTTTTTTGGGCGATAAAGAGCGAGTGTTTAAACAAATCGGAATGTATGGTGGCATCTACCGCTAAAGAGCCTGTGGGTTTTAAATACTGTTCCCAAGGCATTTTTTTGATTTGCTCGTACAAGTCGCTTTCACTACGAACACGAAAGGTTTTTATGGGTTTTAAAATCTTTATGGCGGTACGCAAGCCTAAGTTGGCTTTGTACATAAACCCTTGGTCTCCTACGAATTCTACAACGCGTATGCCTTTTTTAACATGCATTGCTCCGAGTTGTGTGAGTTCCTTTTCGAGTATCTCTTCAAAACCAAATAAGGTTTTGGCTACCATATTGAAATTTTCGGCCATAGTTTTCGTCCAATTATTAAATAACCTTTATGCCTTTTCGCATTTTAACAAAATTCTGTCAGTTCGAGTGAATTTTACGATTATAATGAGTAAAATTAGTATCGAGAATAAGAATTTTGGTCTTATGAATGGTTCTCGATACAATTTTTCGCGCCTCAAAATCACTCGAACTGACATCGGGATTTGACTTTGTTTAAAATTGCGGGTGGGACACAATAGGTTGCAAAAATAGTGTAATTTTGCGGTCAATTAAATGACCATAGCAAATAAGTGGGTTAGGGATTGCAGCGGCATCCTTTTTTAAATGTCAGTTCGAGTGAATTTGTGAAGCATGAACAAATTTGTATCGAGAACAAGTTCGAAAAAGATACAGCCCTTCGACTGTGCTCAGGACAGGCTACAAGCCCGACCCGATAGGGGAACCCCCAAAAGAATATATGACGGAAGATACTTCAACGTGGTTTAAATCGTGGTTTGATACGCGGTTTTACCATATTTTATATAGGGATAGAAATGATACCGAGGCGCAGGTGTTTATGGATAACCTTACCAATTATTTGAATTTGCCAGAGGGTGGTACTATTTTGGATTTGGCTTGTGGGAAAGGGCGCCATTCGCGGTATTTGAACAAGATTGGGTATGATGTAACGGGGATTGATTTGAGTGTGAATAGTATTGCGCATGCAAAACAGTTTGAGAACCATAGGTTGCGTTTTGAGGTGCACGATATGTGTAAACCCTACCCAAAGCGCTTTGATTCGGTGTTTAATTTGTTTACCAGTTTTGGGTATTTTGAGGATGATGCCGATAACCTAAAGACCATACAGGCCATTAAAGCAGATTTGAACGCTACGGGTTTTGGGGTGATTGATTTTATGAATACCGAATACGTGATTGCTAATTTGGTGCCTGAAGACAGTAAAACAGTGGATGGGATTACATTTTACCAAAGACGTTATGTGGAAGATGGCTACATTATTAAAGACATTAATTTTGAGGCTAATGGTAGGGTGTTTAATTTTCAGGAGAGGGTAAAGGCATTTACTTTAGCGGATTTTGAAAACTTGTTTGCCGCTGCTGGTGTGCATTTATTGGATATTTTCGGAGATTATAAATTGCGAAAGTTTGATGCTAAAACCTCTGAGAGGCTAGTGATGATATTTAAATGATTGTCAGTTCGAGTGATTCCAACTTTTTTGTTGGAATCGTATCGAGAACAAGTTAATACACTAAAATTCTTATTCTCGATACGTCACGCTAAGGCGTGACACTCGAATTGACAGAATTTTAGCTTGATTTAATATATAAATGAATAAATTTCTTTTTCCTGTTTACGCGGTGATTATTGGTGTGGTTATAGCAAAACTTACCAAGAATAAAACCACTTGGAACACAAAGTTGTTGTTGTCTTTTAGTGGTGCATTTTTATTGGCGTTAACGCTGTTTGAATTGCTTCCGGAAGTATACCATGAGTTGGATACAAAGCTTGCTGGACTATTTATAATGTCTGGGATTTTATTTCAGATAATTTTGGAGTTATTCTCTAAAGGTGCGGAACATGGGCATGTGCATGTTGATAAAGATTCTAAAGCCTTTCCATGGTTGTTGTTCATCAGTTTGTGTATTCATAGTTTTTTGGAGGGTTTCCCAATTCATCAGGAAAATGATATGGTGTATGGGGTTTTGGTGCACAAAATTCCTATTGCGGCCTTGGTGTGCATGTATTTATTTAAATCGAAATTTAGTATGGCGCAAATTGTTGCATTTTTAGTAGTGTTTGCTTTAATGACACCTTTAGGAACATTAATTTCTAATACTACAGATTTAAGTGAGCAGGTGATACATAGTATAAATGCGGTGGTAATTGGTATCTTTTTCCATATATCTACAACTATACTTTTTGAAAGTGGAGAAGGGCATAAGTTTAACCTGAGTAAGTTTGTGGCGATAATTTTGGGTGTAGGAATTGCTTATTTTATATAAAGAAGCCTTTCCCTAACCCTTTCCGAAGGAAAGGGAACTGTTGCGGAAGCGTCTCTCGCGAAGGCGCTAAGTCGCAAAGGATTTTTTGAGTTGTTTTTAATTTTGATGAAGAATTATAATTAGTAATTCTTAAAGTTTGAGTGTTTCCTCCCCTTCGGGGAGGATTAAGGAGGGGCTTGTATGTTTTCTAAAGAAGAATCTCGAATATTGCGGCAAGAATTTTGGACGAGTTTTGGAAAATCGTTTCCTAGGAAATGGATTCTATATAACACGAAACTTAAAGGCTTGAGCTTTAAATTTCATTTTGACACGAAAAAAGCATTGGTAGCTTTAGATTTAGAAGACGATTTAGAACACCGCATTAAGTACTGGGAAAAACTAGAAGCTTTAAAGTCTATTTTGACTGACGAGTATTTACTCGAAGCTATTTACGAAGAAGAATATTTCTTAGAAAACAATAAAGAGATTTCTAGAATTTATGTGCCTTTGGAGCAAAAGGTGTCCATTCATAATAAAAACTCATGGCGAGATGTGATGGTGTTCTTTAATGAGACTATGAGTAAGTTTGAAGCATTTTTCTTGGAATACAAGGAAGTTATTGAGGGTTAATTGTTAAAGAATTTAATTGATTCAATCTAGAATTAGTCCAAACAATTAAAAAGTATTTAAACCCTGTTAAAAAGCAGGTTTAAATTCTGATTTATCCGTATTTTTGCACGAGCAAAAAAAGTGATATTTGTTATGCTGGAGAAACTCGCAAAAATTCTATTTTCTACTCGTCTTACTGCCATTCTATTTATCGCCTTTGCCGCTGCTATGGCTGCAGGAACTTTTATGGATGCGGGACAGGACACTTCGCCTACACCGTACACTAGAAATTTAATTTATAACGCTTGGTGGTTTGAAGCTATAATGGGGTTGTTTTTGGTGAATTTTGCAGGTAACATTTTCAGATATCGCCTTTACAAAAAAGAAAAATGGGCGACTTTGATTTTACACTTATCATTCATCTTTATTCTTCTTGGTGCTTTTATAACCCGTTATGTGAGTTTTGAGGGCATGATGGCCATTCGCGAGGGTGCAACGGAAAATACATTCTTATCTCAGAAAACATATATCTCAGGTCGTGTTTATGGCGATTACCAGGTAAACGGCGTGTATCAAATGTTACCAGTTGAAAAAGAAGTTGATTTCTCTCCAAGATTAGACAATGATTTTAGCTTAGATGCTGAGTATAATGGTCAGCCTTTTAATATTGAACTGGAAAAATTTATCGGTGGAGCTGAAGAAGACATTGTTCCAGACGAAAATGGTGAATCTTATTTAAAAGTAGTGGAAGCGGGTGCTAACGGTCCACATAATCACTTTTTAAAAGTTGGGCAAGTTTCAAGCATTCATAATATATTATTCGCTTTAAATAAACCAACACAGGGTGCCATTAACATTACTTATGCAGGAGACTCTTTAACTATTAATTCGCCTTTTGAAGGTGAGTATATGACCATGGCTACGAGAGCGCAAGGTAAATTGGTGAAAGATAGTTTACAGCCCTTGTATTTGCGTTCTAGATATGTTATTGGCAATATGCAAATGGTGTTTCCTAAACCTGTAACCAAAGGTGTTTTTGATATCGTTCAAAAATCTCAATTATTAAAGAATGATGATGACGGGGCGGTCTTGAAAATCACTTCTAATGGAGAAACTAAAACATTAGGGTTATTAGGAGGTAAAGGGCGCTATAGCAACTACAAGAAAGTTGAAGTTGGTGGTTTGGAGTTTGAATTTAGATATGGTTCAAAAGTTTTGGAATTACCTTTTGCTGTGAAATTAAATGATTTTGAAGCAGAACGTTATCCAGGAACGGAAAATGGATATTCAGCATATTCCAGTGAAGTGACAGTGGTAGATGAACAGGAGGGAAGCTATGATTATAAAATCTACATGAATAATATCTTGGATCATCGGGGGTATCGCTTCTTTCAATCTGGTTTCGATCCTGATGAAAAAGGGACGATTCTTTCTGTGAACCATGATTATTGGGGAACATTAATCACCTATATCGGCTACATTCTATTGTACTTTGGATTAATGGCCATTATGTTTGCCAAAGGCACACGCTTTTGGGATTTGAGGAAGCGATTGGAGAAAATAAAAACTAAAAAAGCGGAATTACTTGCGATGCTTTTAATCTGCTTTTCATTAACTGGATTTGCACAACAAGAACAACACTCTCCTGATGATGGACATAACCATGGACACGAATTTGTAGGTCCCACAAAGACACAAGTTGATTCTATTCTAAAAGTAAATATTACCCCAAAGGATCATGCTGAAGCCTTCGGAAATATGGTCATTCAAGATATTGGAGGCCGAATGATGCCCGTGAACACCTATGCCTCAGAATTATTAAGAAAGTTGAGTAAACACGATTCTTACGAGGATTTTGATGCGAATCAGGTGTTTTTATCAATGCAAGAAAGTCCGCAGTTATGGTACAACGTCCCAATCATTTATTTAAAACTTAAAAAAGGAGACTCCATTAGAAATTTAATCGGTGCAGAAAAGGATGAAAAATATGTAACACTTGCAGATTTCTTTACGGATAGAGGAGAATATAAGTTAGCGCCGTTTTTAGATGAAGCCTATAAAGCTCAAATCCCAAATGGATTTCAAAAAGAGTTTAAGGAAACTGACCAAAGAGTCAATTTATTATACAATACAATAAGAGGACGCTCTCTTAAAATATTTCCTATTCCTGAGGATGAAAACAACAAATGGATTTCGAATTTTGAATATACCTTTGAAGGATTTAATACCAAAATCAAAGATTCTTTATACGGCAACTTTATAAAAAACGGATTTAGGGCGTATTTGTTTAAATTGAATGAAGCAAAACAAACAGGGGACTTCTCTGAACCTGACAAGCTTCTAGCAGCGTTTAAGAAAACCCAACAAAAATATGGTTCAGAAGTTATGCTTTCTGATGACAAAATCAGAACCGAAGTGCTTTATAACAAGTACGACATTTTTAAGAAGTTGTTTAGTTGGTATATGTATGTGGGTACCTTGTTTTTTGTGCTTCTCATTATTCAGATATTTACAGGCAAAAACAAGCTTTTAAATGTCTCGGTTAATGTATTTAAATGGATTATTGTTGGGTTGTTTTTGTTGCATACGGCAGGATTAATTGTACGTTGGTATATTTCTGGTCATGCGCCTTGGAGTGATGCTTATGAATCTATGATATATGTAGCTTGGTCTACGATGTTGTTTGGCCTAATTACTGGTATTAGTAAAGTAAAAAAGAAACCGAAAGCGCATTTAAAAGACGTTCAGGTGGCCTCGGTAGTACCATTAAAAACAGGTTTTGCTACTAAATCTTCTAATTTAACTGTCGCCTCGGCAGCTTTTGTAACAGCTATGATTTTAATGATAGCTCATTGGAATTGGATGGATCCTGCAATTGCTAATCTTCAACCCGTACTAAATAGTTATTGGTTAATGATTCATGTAGCAGTAATTGTAGCGAGTTATGGCCCTTTTGCTTTAGGTATGATTTTGGGAGTTGTATCACTATTCCTAATGATTTGTACTACTGAAAAGAATAAGAAGAAAATGTCCTTGAATATTCAAGAGTTGACGATTATCAATGAAATGGCATTGACAGTTGGCTTAGTGATGTTAACTATCGGAAACTTTCTTGGTGGTATGTGGGCCAATGAAAGTTGGGGACGCTATTGGGGTTGGGACCCTAAAGAAACTTGGGCGTTGATTAGTATTATGATTTATGCATTTGTAATCCATATGAGATTAGTTCCAGGGATTCGTGGACGTTGGTTATTTAATTTGTTATCCATTGTGGCCTTCGGCAGTATTTTGATGACCTATTTTGGAGTTAATTTTTATTTGGCTGGTTTACATTCCTACGCCAGTGGTGACCAAATTGTAAGTTTAAAGTTTATTACCATTGCTTGTGTATGCATTGCTATTCTTGGGACATTGGCTTATCGCGGTTATGCTAAGTATTACAAGAAATAGTTTTTCTTATAGCTCCATTTAATCTTTCCAAGTTAAACTTCTAATTTTGCAATTCTAAATGAGAAGATTATGCAATTATTCAGAGAGTTTAAAGAGTTTGCCGTAAAAGGCAATATGATGGATATGGCTATTGGTATTATTATCGGTGCTGCATTCAACAAAGTGATTGATGTTTTGGTGAAACAAGTTATGCTACCGCCTTTGTCTTTACTAACTGATGGTGTTAACTTTCAGGATAAAAAAATTATTCTAAAAGAAGCTGTTTTAAATTCAGATGGCACTAGCTTAAAAGATGAAGTCGCCATTGGTTACGGTGCTTTAGGTGAAGTATTTTTGGATTTCTTAATTATTGGGTTTACGGTATTCATAGTGGTCAAATTTATGAATCGTCTTAAAAAGAAAGCCCAAGACACAACTGATGAGACTGTAGTAACTCCAAAAGACATTGAGCTATTGGATAAACTCACTAAATTAATGGAAGAACAGAATGCGCTTTTAAAATCAAAATAAGGAGTCCATCAATTAAAAATAGCTTTAAGCTTATCAAAATAAATATCCTTAAAATTATTTATGAGCATATCAGCTTTGGAATAGTCTTGATTTTTTGAATGAAAGCTGTCGTAGCCTATACAAAATATACCTGCTGATTTTGCAGCTTCTATACCATTTGTAGAATCTTCAATTACTAAACATTCTTCTTTCTTAAATCCTGTAGCTTCAGCTGCTTTGATGAAAATTTCGGGATGTGGTTTAGATTGTTTTAAGTCTGCACCACTCAATTTTGATTTAAAGTATTGGTTTAAATCAAAGCGTTCAAATATCATATTTATACCACTCATAGAGGCAGAAGACCCCAAAACTAAGGTTAATCCGTTTTCGTGATAATTTTTAATCAAATCTAAAACACCGTCAATCAAACCTAAATCAGAATCTGTTTCAAAAAACTGTTTATAATGTTTACGTTTTAATGCTACGAGTGCTTCGGGTGATTCGCTCAAATTGAAATGCTCACACAACCTTTTGCAAATATTTATTGTGGATTGACCTGTGAAAGATTCATACATTTCTTTTGAAACTTCAATATTCACTTCATCAAACATGTCGTGATAGGCCTTGTGATGCATAGGTTCACTATTTATAATCACACCATCCATATCAAAAATCACAGCTTTAAGCATATCAAAAATTTTAGCGAATATATAGCAACCACAATGAATCACCTAAAGAAATTATTTTGTAAATAGAATTTAATTGTACATCTTTGTCACTTATGATTGTATAAGCTTACCTTCGGCTGTTTCGAGAATTTCCCTCGATTGTAAAAAGACTTGACCTCTCTGTTGAGTCTAGTCTCTATTTTTAAAATTTTCAAAATGCAATCAACATCAAATAAAATTACATTCAAGCAATTCCTCAATTATTTTAAAATTGCAATAACAGGAAAAGAACAAGAATTCACTTCTGGAAGCATTAGACGAGCTGTTTTTATGCTGTCTATCCCAATGATTTTGGAGATGCTCATGGAATCAATTTTTGCTCTAGTAGACATTATGTTTGTTTCACAAGTAAGCGTTAATGCCGTGGCAACTATAGGACTAACAGAATCTGTTATCACACTGGTATATGCCGTTGCCATTGGTTTAAGTATGGCGGCTACTGCAATTGTAGCAAGACGCGTTGGGGAAAAAGACATACAAGGTGCATCAAATGCTGCGGTACAAGTTATTTTTCTGGGTATAGCTATTGCGGCTATTATTAGCATTATTGGAATCTTATATCCTAAAGAGATTTTGGGTTTGATGGGTGGTGAACCTGATTTAATTGCGGAAGGTTACGGTTACACTAAAATCCTCCTTGGTGGGAATGTAACCATAATGTTACTGTTTTTGATAAATGCAATTTTTAGGGGAGCTGGTGACGCATCCGTCGCTATGTGGACACTCGTTTTATCCAACGGATTAAACATTATTTTAGATCCGATTTTTATTTTTGGATTTGGGCCTGTTCCTGCGTTTGGAGTGGAAGGTGCGGCTATTGCTACAACTATTGGTAGAGGAACAGCGGTTGTATTTCAATTAGTTGTGTTGTTTATTGGATACAGCAAAATAAAAATCGCAATTAAAGATTTAGTACTACAATTTGGAGTGATGCTGAATTTAATTAAAGTGTCCCTTGGGGGTATAGGACAGTTTTTAATTGGCACATCTTCATGGGTGTTTTTAATGCGTATTATGAGTGAGTTTGGTAGTGAAGTATTGGCGGGTTATACTATTGCCATTCGGGTAATGATGTTCACGCTAATGCCGGCTTGGGGCATGAGTAATGCTGCTGCTACTTTAGTGGGTCAAAACCTTGGTGCACAAAAGCCAGATAGAGCTGAGAAATCTGTTTGGAAAACAAGCAAGTACTGCGCCATTTTTATGGGAATTGTTTCGATAGTGTACTTAGTTTTTGCACCGCAAATTATTGTATTGTTTAATGATACGCCTGATGTGGTTAAATATGGTAGCTTGTGTTTGAGAGTGCTTGCCGCAGGTTATATCTTTTATGCTTATGGTATGGTAGTAGTAAATGCCTTTAATGGCGCTGGTGACACAAAAACACCAACCTATATCAATTTTGTCTGTTTTTGGCTATTACAATTACCATTTGCGTATGTTATGGCTATTACACTTGATTTTGGACCTTCAGGTGTATTTTGGGCCATTACATTAGCAGAAGTCCTTATTGCCGTAATTGCCATCATTTGGTTTAAAAAGGGAAAATGGAAAGCTGTTAAGGTTTAAATATGTCATTCGAAATTAAAGATCAGTTAAATAGAACAATTCGTTTTGAGGTTTCCCCAAAGCGAATTGTGTCTTTAGTGCCCAGTCAAAGCGAATTGTTATGTGATTTAGGGTTAGAAGAAAATTTAGTTGGTGTTACTAAGCGTTGTGATCATTCTATGAACATCATAACTAAAGTCTTAGTTTGGTGGTTATTATAAAAAACAAAAGTTGTACCTTACAATGACTAATTTAATATTAATGAATCATGAAGAGGTTTGTTTTTCTGTTCTTTATCTTTTTGACTTTGGTTAATTGTAATCATGATGGTTCAGCTACATTTGATTTGACCGATTTAAGTGGTCCTTGTTTCCCTTACATCATCGTTTTTTCAGATGATTGTACTTGCGAAGGTTTGGGAGATGGTTGTGCTAGTTTGGGAATTATTACAAGAGAAGAATATGTACGGATTTTAGAAATTCAAGAAAATTCAGGAGAGGATTGTATTTATATTCAAGGTGTAGAATCATCTAACGATAGTTTTGAGGGGTATTTGATTGATTTAAGGGAACAAGATTGTCCTTGAATTCAATATTGAATAAAATATCCCACTGTCAGTTAATTTGGAATTATCCTTGAATGGTCGCGGGAAAAGAAACCTTTATAGACTACATACTGCGCCTAAATAATTTTGAAAACTTTAATAAAACGAATCGTTACCTTAGAGTAGAGCTGAAAGAAAATAAAAATGTCGAATTGGTATTTATGTCCAGCGAGCCTTATCCATTTAGAGAAAAGCATAAAAAAGAGCTCAAAACATTTTACCCAAAAGCGAAGATACTTTTAGTAGATGGAGAAATGTTCTCTTGGTATGGTTCAAGATTAACTAAAGCGTTTCAATACTTTAGACAGCTCCATGAGCATCTTTAGAAAATTCAACTTTGCTGATATCATCAACAAAATTTTTAATTCTTCTTTCCAATTCTTTAACGCTAACAAATTTGCTAACATCTGGTTTGATTTTTCCGACTTTACAAAAATGTGGACTCATAATAAACTTGTTTTAAATAAATTACGAGGGATTTTATGATTTGGATGTAATGTGAACGTTAAAGAAACGCTAAACTTTATACTGCCGTTTGTTGATTATCTCTATAGAGATAGATTAACTTGTTTAGTTTATCCAAAAGCCTAATAGCTTCGTACTCCGAAAAGTCACTTAAAGGCGCATCAGTTTGTCTTAAATTGTAAGCTCTTTCCATAAGAACTTTATACTGTTTCACTAGCTCATTTTGATTTTCAGTTAAGGTCTCTATGTATCCTATTTTGGTCATTTTTGAGAGTTGATAACAAGCTAGTTATTAAGGGAACAGTTAATTTAATTACAACAAATCAACAGTAAAACACAATTGATAATGTTGTGTTAATATCGCCTTTATTAAAGCGAAACATGTTTAAATTTAATGAATTAATTTGAAATTCAATAAGTTATGAATAAATTTTTACTATTACTCTGTTTAATTAGTCTATCAATAGTCGCTCAAGAACAAAAATGCAATTGCTGTACAGAAAAGCATTCAGAATTTGATTTTTGGAAGGGTACATGGATAGTTACTAATCCTGATGGTACTTTAGCTGGCACAAATGTTATAGATAAAATTCAAAACAATTGTATTTTACGAGAGAATTGGACAAGTGCTAAGGGAAATTTTACAGGTACGAGTACTAATTTCTATAATTACACTAAAAAACAGTGGGAACAAATATGGGTAGATAACCAAGGCGGGAGCTTACATTTAAAAGGAAACAGAGTAGGGAACCAAATGATTTTAAAGACCGATGTGGCTAAAAATCAAAAAGGAGAACCTTTCTATCATAAAGTAACCTGGACGTTAAATGATGACGGTTCTGTACGTCAGTACTGGGAAACTATCACAAACGATAAAGATATTACCGTCGCTTTTGACGGTTTGTATAAAAAAACAAAGTAAAATGTTTATTAATCTGAATTCATTTCAGATTTTATTAGAGGTTCCAAAGAATAGAACATAAAAAGATTCTGAATCAAGTTCAGAATGACAGTAATAACCTTTTGAGGCTACCTATCCTGAAGTGCAAAAACCCGTTTCAACAAATCTGTAGTTCTTGAGCCTATTTTGGTTCTGATTTCTTTTTCTTCAATAGCGATCATAGTATAAACGCCTTTCAAAGCTTCATTTGTAACATAATCCGTTAAATCAGGGTTTACATCATTGGTAAAAGGTAGACCGTTGTATTTATTTATCAAATTATTCCAAATATCATCAGCTCCAACTTTGGCAAATGAGTTTTTAATAACGGGATTAAATTTTGAATAGAGTGCTGTTTGTGTTCTTGAGGTTAAATATTGTGTTGCGGCGTCATCATTTCCTAATAAAATATTTTTCGCATCGGCAAACGTTATACCCTTTACGGCATCAACAAAAATAGGCGTTGCCTCTTTTACAGCATCTTCAGCAGCTCTATTTAATACCTTTAAACCTTCATCAGCTAACTTACTTAAACCAATATCTCTTAAAGCTTTATCAACTTTTCTTAATTCTTCAGGTAATAAAATCTTGACCAATTCATTTTTGAAAAAGCCATCTTTTTGAGTAAGTTTTGTTACTTGTTTGTCAATTCCAAAATTTAGAGCTTGTCTCAATCCAGAACCAATTTCTGCTTCGGATAGCACACCTCCTTGTGGTAATTGATCAATAACACCTTGTAATTCTGCACAGGCCACAAGATTAAAAACTAAAAAAACAGAAAGTATTTTGCGTATCATGGTATTTGGGTTTTATTTTCAAAAATAGTGAATACTAAAAAACAAGACACCCAAAAAAATATATTTGAGTGTCTTTTTTATCTAAACCAGATTAATCCCTCAATCAACTAGGTTTCTCTATGTACTATTAAGACACACTAAAATTTAAAGAGTCACACTCATTTATATATTTTTTTTTATTTTGCACTAATACCAACCAAATACTATTCTAGCACAATAATTGTTATTACTGCTTTAGAAACTTTATTATGTATTTGAAATTAAAACTAAGAAGTTTAGTGCTTCTTGTAATTTTGTGGTCTCTTCCGAATCTATTTTTCGGTCAGATAAAGATTTCCGAAAACATTCAAGATTCCCAGCTTACTACTACCAATGAAAACAAACTTTACTTTGTTGACTTTTGGGCCACTTGGTGTGGACCGTGTATTCATGCATCTAAATATTTAACTTCGTTACAGCGTCAGTATCCTAATGGGTTTCATATCATGTCTTTGAGTCAGGAAAATCCTGACATCGTAAAGCGTTTCATGAAAAAACACAACTTAGAATTAGCTGTAGCTATTGATTATAAAGGAGAAACGTTTTCAAAATATAATATAGCAAGTCTGCCTTATGGAATTTTATTTAATGCTAAAGGGGAAAAGCTTTGGGAAGGGCATCCAGCAGATTTTAAAACTTATCATTTAGATGGCTATTTAAGTACTAACAAGAAGACACTTAGTGTAGGCAAAATGTACAAATTACAATCCTTAAATCCAGTTCAGACAGCAAAGGTGGTTGGTATGAATACTGATTTTGATATTGTAAAACTCGAAGATAATACAACAACATTTATTATCGATAAAAAATCAGATTATCTTGAACTTTCAGGGAATTTAAAGGATATTTTGGCGTACACGAATAATGTGTTTCACAAACAAATAACTTTACCTTCTTTACTTCAAAAGAGCTATAAGGTACGATTTAAGTATGATTCTGATGCTTATGAAAACAAAACTCAGGTAATACTAAATAGTTTAGAACTTCAACAGAAAGCTGAAAATAAAAAAGGTGAAGTTTTATTTTTTAATATTACTTCTCCAAGATTTTGGGACGTAAATCAAATAGATTGGGGTAACGACAGTCCTAATTTCTTAATTGGAGATTCTGATATAAAAGCAGATAACGTATCTTTAAATCAAGTAAATTATCAACTCACAAATTTATTAGACATACCAATAATAACCAATAACGATACTTTAGCAAATGAACTCCACGATTGGGATATTCACTATAAATATTTCGATTTAATGATCTCTAGTTTTAGTGACACATACGGCATTAAAGTAGAAAAGCGTGTCAGTGAATATCATAACTACATCATAACAAAAAAGACGCCTTAATGGGCGTCTTTTTCTGTGTTAATTGAAAATTTAGGTTTAGTTTCCTATAACTCTAAATTCAGTTCTACGATTCTTTTGGTGTTCAGATTCAGAACAATCTACTCCATTAGAACAACGGTTTACTAACCTAGACTCACCGTATCCTTTAGCAGACAACCTACTTCTAGAGATACCCTTAGAAACTAGATAGTTTACTACTGAATTAGCACGTTGTTGTGATAAAGACATGTTGAAATCGTCGTTACCTCTAGAATCTGTATGAGACATTAATTCAATGCTAACAGGCTTGCTGTTTAACAATGGTAATAAGGTTTCGTCGATAATCTTTTTTGACGCAGGCGTAATTCTTGCGCTACCCAATTCATAGAAAATAGGTAATACGTTAGCATTTAATAATCCACAATCTACTTCTTCCCAAGTTGTTAAACCTCCTTTTTTAGCCAAAACAGTTCTCGTAACTGTTTTAGATTGAGCAGGAACAGTAACGCTTTTAGTAGTTGCTGGAGTTGCTAATACTTGACGCTTGATAGTTTTGTACTCAGCTGGAATTTCAATTTCATCCATTCTAGCTGGAGTCTTAATTACACGTTTCTTGTAAGTTGTTCCACGCTCAGGAACTGGTACGTTACTAGTAGAAGCATCGCTAGATAAAGTTGTGAAACTTACATCTCTGAACTGCGCAGGATACTCTACAAAACATGCTACCATACAGTCTTCTTTATTAGGTGAATCACAAGCAGTTTCTCTGTATTCCCATCCTGAAGTTTTAGGATAGGTCTCAAAAGTTCTTGAGTCAGATCCGAAAGAAGCTGGAATGATATTTAAATCAGTTCTTCCTTCCTTACTAATGTAAGGTACTTCGATAGTTTCGTATGTTGCAGGAACATAAACGAATTTTTTAGAAGCTTCTTTAATTAAAACACGCTCCTCAACAGTTCTGTAAGTTGCAGGTACTACTTCCAACTTTGAGTACGCTGGATAGGTTTGAATTGTTTCCTCTACAGTTTTGAACTCATCTTTCGTAATACACTTTACGTAACATTTTCCTGGATCAGGATTTGCAGGTAAATTTTGCGCTTGGGACATTCCGAAGCCTAATAACAAGGTTAGGCATAAAATAAAATTTGATTTCATAAAAATTAAGAAATTAGTTAACGGTTAATGTTATATACATTTGTTAAGACACTAACGGATTCGTTAAGTCACAATTAACATTTTGAAATCTTATCAAATATTAACTCTTAATTAATATAAATCGTTAAAAATCAGTAATTTTAAAAATAATATTTAAGTAAAAATAACAGTTTTGTTATTGTAAACCATTACTTTTCTATCTGCATGCAATTTAACAGCTGTAGCTAAAACGATTTTTTCCAGATCTCGTCCTTTCGATATTAAATCAGAAATAGCATGTGCATGCGATACTCTTGTTACATCTTGTTCAATAATTGGGCCAGCGTCTAACTCTTCAGTAACATAATGACTCGTAGCTCCTATAATTTTCACACCTCGTTTATATGCAGAATGATAGGGTTTTGCACCGACAAAAGCAGGCAAGAAGGAATGATGTATATTAATAATTTTGTTAGGATATCGATTTATTAGTTTACTGGATACAATTTGCATATATCTTGCTAAAACAATAAAATCAATGTTATACTTTTCCAAAAGTTCTAACTGCTTATCTTCAGCTTCGCTTTTGGTATCTTTAGTAACAGGAATATGATGAAAAGGAATTTTAAAACTATCGGCAATAGACTTTAAATCGAGATGATTACTAATGATGAACGGGATTTCTAAATTTAATTCCCCAGAGTTATACCGTCCTAATAGATCATATAAACAATGGTCATATTTAGAAATGAATAGCGCCATTTTTGGCTTTTTCTCAGAAGAATAGATGCGCCATTTCATTTGAAATTTATCTGCTAAGTCCGATTTGAAACATGCTTTAAAAACATCCGTTTCAAAACTATCAGATCCAAATTCACTTTCTAATCGCATAAAGAACCTGTTCTTCTCACGATCAACATACTGGTCTATGTAAACAATATTGCCACCTTGACCCGCAATGAAATTTGTAGTATCCGCAATAATACCTGTTTGGTCTTCACAGTGAATTAATATTGTAATCTTGTTCATTCTCTAAACTTTAGCGCATCAAAAATAACTAAAAAGCGTTTTGAGGTAATTTATCTTAAAAATTTTGCAAAATAACTTAAAATTCAAATATTTTTTTGAATTATTCGTAAATTACAACCGATAAACTAATTATTTTTCAACAATGAATCAACCCAAGCCCTATAAATCAAAACATAAAATTAGAGTAGTTACTGCAGCTTCACTTTTTGATGGACACGATGCGTCTATAAACATTATGCGCCGTATTATCCAAGCAACTGGTGTGGAGGTGATACATTTAGGGCATGATAGAAGTGTTGAAGAAGTTGTGAATACAGCCATTCAAGAAGATGTAAATGCTATTTGTATGACTTCTTATCAAGGTGGGCATAATGAGTACTTTAAATACATGTTCGATTTATTAAAGGAAAAAGGTGTAGGACATATCAAAATCTTTGGAGGAGGCGGAGGTGTCATTTTACCTTCAGAAATCAAGGAGTTAATGGATTATGGTATCACAAGAATATATTCACCGGATGATGGAAGGGAAATGGGGCTTCAAGGTATGATAAATGATCTAATACAAAAGACTGAAGCCCCTCTTAATCTCCCCAAAGGGAAGAAAACAGAGACTGTTAATAATTTAGACATCTCTTGGTTACTAAAAATGAGTAATCAAGAACTTGTTAAATCTTTAAAAAATAAAGACTTTAGGATTATAGCTAGATTGATTTCTCTTGCTGAAAATGGAAATGATGAGTTCAATAAAGTTTTTGAAGGCTTGAGTAAGAATTCCTCCCTCAAGGGGAGGTTAGGAGGGGCTTGTATCTTAGGAATTACAGGAACTGGTGGTGCTGGCAAATCAAGTTTAGTTGACGAATTAGTACGTCGGTTTTTGATTGACTTTCCAAGTAAAACTGTTGGAATTATTTCAGTAGATCCATCCAAAAGAAAAACTGGTGGCGCCTTATTAGGTGATAGAATTAGAATGAATTCCATTAATAATTCTAGAGTTTACATGCGCAGTTTGGCGACACGTCAGTCTAATTTGGCGCTTTCTGCCCATGTCAATGATGCAGTAGAAGTTCTAAAGGCCGCAGAATACGATTTAATTATTTTAGAAACTTCAGGAATAGGGCAGAGCGATACTGAAATTATTGAACACTCTGATGTTTCATTATACGTAATGACACCGGAGTTTGGTGCTGCTACCCAATTGGAAAAGATTGATATGTTGGACTTTGCGGATTTAGTAGCTATCAATAAATTCGATAAGAGAGGTGCTAAAGATGCTCTTCGTGATGTGAAAAAGCAGTACATGCGTAACAACAATTTATGGGAGACTCCTCAAGAAGAATTACCTGTCTATGGGACTATAGCTTCTCAATTTAATGACCCTGGGATGAATAGGCTTTACAAGGCTGTAATGGATGTCTTGGTTGAAAAATATGAAGCAGATTTGAAATCATCTTTTACTGCTTCCGACGACATTAGTGAAAAGATATTTGTAATTCCACCATCAAGAACACGCTACTTATCTGAAATTGCAGAATCAAATCGTGCTTATGATAAAAACGCTAAGGAGCAATCTGATATAGCTCAAACACTTTTTGGGATATTCCATACGATTTCTTCAGTAGCAGAAATTTCAGATTCGGGAGAGGAATCGTATCTTACTAAATTGGGTTTAAATTCAGAAGTGATTCTCAGGAAAGTTCAAAACGACAAGAATGAGTTTGTAGAACTATTGATAAAGGAGTTTGACAAAGTGAAAATGAACTTGAACCCCTATTATTGGGAGGTCATTTTAGGTTGGGAAGAAAAAGTAAACCGTTATAAAAATCCAGTATATTCCTATGAAGTACGTGGTAAAGAGATTAAGATTGATACGCATACAGAGTCACTATCACATACACAAATACCGAAAGTAGCATTGCCTAAATATCAAGCTTGGGGAGACCTTTTGAAATGGAATCTACAAGAAAATGTGCCTGGTGAATTCCCTTATACTGCAGGATTATACCCATTCAAGAGAACAGGTGAGGATCCTGCAAGAATGTTTGCTGGAGAGGGCGGACCAGAACGTACAAATAAACGTTTTCATTATGTGAGTGAAGGTATGCCTGCAAAACGTTTATCAACTGCTTTTGATAGTGTAACGCTCTATGGAAACGATCCTGATTATCGTCCCGATATTTACGGAAAAATTGGTAATGCTGGTGTTTCTATTTGTTGTTTAGATGATGCTAAGAAGTTGTATTCGGGGTTCAATTTGGCGGATGCGATGACATCTGTTAGTATGACGATTAATGGACCAGCTCCAATGCTTTTAGGTTTTTTTATGAATGCTGCGATTGACCAACAATGTGAAATTTACATTAAGGATAACAATCTAGAAGCTGAAGTAGATGCTAAAATTGAAACCCTTTATAAAGGAAAAATACGACCAAAATATAATGGAGAATTACCGAAAGGTAATGATGGTTTAGGGTTAATGTTATTAGGAGTAACAGGTGATCAAGTTCTGTCTAAAGAAGTGTATTCAGAAATTAAGAAAAAGACCATTTCCCTAGTTCGCGGTACAGTTCAAGCAGATATTTTAAAGGAAGACCAAGCGCAAAACACTTGTGTTTTTTCTACTGAATTTGCGTTACGTTTAATGGGAGATGTTCAAGAATACTTTATTGAGCACAACATTCGTAATTTTTATTCGGTTTCCATTTCAGGATATCATATTGCCGAGGCTGGCGCTAATCCTATTACGCAACTGGCACTAACTCTTTCCAATGGATTCACTTATGTAGAGTATTATTTGAGCCGCGGTATGGATATCAATCGATTCGGTCCAAACCTTTCGTTTTTCTTCTCAAATGGAATTGACCCTGAGTATGCTGTTATTGGGCGTGTAGCGCGACGCATTTGGGCAAAAGCCATGAAGGAAAAGTATGATGCAAATCCAAGAACTCAAATGTTGAAATATCATATTCAAACATCTGGTAGAAGTTTGCATGCTCAGGAGATTGATTTTAACGATATAAGAACAACACTTCAAGCACTTTACGCGATTTATGATAATTGTAATTCTCTTCATACTAATGCGAATGATGAAGCGATTACGACCCCAACAGAGGAATCTGTACGTCGCGCCATGGCAATTCAATTAATCATTAATAAAGAGCTAGGATTAGCTAAAAATGAAAACCCAATACAAGGCGCTTTTATTATTGAAGAATTAACCGATTTGGTGGAAGAAGCTGTTTTGTTGGAGTTCGATAGAATTACCGAACGAGGTGGTGTTTTAGGCGCTATGGAAACCATGTATCAACGCAGTAAAATTCAGGAGGAAAGCCTGTACTACGAAACTTTGAAGCACAATGGAAAGTTTCCAATAATTGGGGTAAATACATTTTTAAGTAGTAAAGGTTCTCCAACCGTTTTGCCTTCGGAAGTAATTCGCGCCACAGAAGAAGAAAAGCAATTTCAAATTACAACTTTGGAGAGTTTGCATAAAGCGAATGATACTTCTGAGATATTAAAAGAGTTACAGCAAACCGCAATTAATAATGAAAATATCTTTGAAGCTTTAATGGAAGTCTGTAAAGTATGTTCTTTAGGTCAAATAACAAAAGCGTTGTTTGAGGTAGGAGGGCAGTATCGTAGAAATATGTAAGTTGTTTACGCAACCCTTGAATGATTTCTGTATCTACCAAGAAACCAGTCATTCATGTTCAAAAAGCCTATTTATCTTCTGGTAATACTTTATCTTTTATTGCAGTCTTGTTCCATTTTTGAATCTAAAAGCAAAGACACTTACAGTTATGAATTTGTTGAAAACAGTAAATTAGAAATTAATCAGTTAGATGGTTCATATATAAAATATGGGCTTATTTCAGAAGGCTCAAATACTGTTTTTATTTATCGTTTTGAACAGGCACAGGATGATGACATTGCAGACGATGAATACGTTGAATACATTCGTTTTCAGATTTCTCCTGAGTTGGAAAATTTTTCACTAATAGATGATGATTTGGTAGAGGCAAACACTGTTCTTTCTAAAGCATGTTTTTGTGTTTTTGGTAATGATGAAGAGAAAAATGTTGATCCTTATGGAAGCATAAAAGGGGAAAAACTATCTGATGATACTTGGGATATTAATATAGATGTGACATTTTATAGCGATGAAAAAAGAACTATCGATGCCATTTTTAAACTTAAATCTCAGTAAGATGAATTATAGCTGCTTAAAAATATTACTTGTTTTCGGGTTGATTCTTCTCAATCAGTCATGTTCTTCAGATGAAAGTAAGCCTTCAGAAGAGACGCAGCTTTTTGGAAAATGGAAATTAATAGAACAACTATCAGATCCTGGTGACGGAAGCGGTACTTTTCGACCCATATCAAGTGAAAGAGTTATTGAATTCCTAAGTGATGGTACGGTAGAAATAAATGGCGTGTTATGTTACATGTCTAATGATATAGGAGCTAAAGAGTCAGGAACGTACTCTTTTATTACAGATTCTGACGCTCAAAATGATGGAGAGATATTACCAAATACATGCAACTCTCGTTCAGCGAAAGTCTATTTCGATTTGCCAGTAGATGGTAGTTTGATTTTATGGTATCAATGCATAGAACCTTGTGGACAGAAATTCGAGAAGATGGACTAAAGTGTCAACATCCAGTTATGTTGCAACTTTTTGAATTTTTTTAATTCTCGACGTAACACTGGAAGAAAATCTTTCCCATTACTATTACTTTTCTCTAAACGATAAGAATTTTTATAAAGCATATTAGTGAGACGACGCAATGAAGCTACATGTCTGTACTTTCTATCTGAATACCTTTCTCGTTCAGCATTTTCAATTTCTGGTGCTAGTGATACGGATTGTTGCACAATATCACCTGAAAAATAAATATTGATGTCCTCAGAACCATCAGGTTTGAGTACAGACAGATCTTCATTTAAATAAGAAGAAATACTTTGAGACAATGCAAAAATCTCAATAGCTTTTTGATAAATCGGTAATTCCGATAGATTTACTGGGGTATTATGCATCTCTTTTGTCCTTCATTAGCAATTAACTCAAAATTAGTTACAAGAAACGAGATTCAACTTTAATATTTAAAGTATTATCGTATTTTTGCTTTAAAATCAATGTTTTATTTAATAAAAACCTTTAAATGCTTATAGACACCCTTAACCATAAGATATTGAAGTGTTTACAGGAAAATGCTAGACAGTCTAATGCCGAAATTGGAAGGCAAGTTGGTATAAGTTCTCCTGCCGTTTCCGAACGTATTAAAAAAATGGAAGACATGGGGATAATTGAAGGGTATAAAGCGCTGGTTTCCCCTTTTGAAATAGGTTATCAATTAAAAGCAATTATTACACTTAGAGCTTTCATGGGAAAGCTTAAACCGTTTTTGGAAAAAGTAAGATCTTTCGATGAAGTGGTGAATTGCTATCGTATTACCGGCGATGAAAACATTGTTATGGAGGTAGTCCTTAAAGACAATAAACACTTAGAACGCTTCATAGATAATTTAATTGTTTATGGCGAGTCCAAAACACAAATTGTGCTTTCAAGAGTCATAAAACAAAAAGAAATAAAACCAATCTAATCAATACGCCAAGGCGGATTTTTTCTGTTTTTACCTGCTTTGTATAAGATGATTTGATTACCATCTAAATCTTTTAATCTCGCTTCCCTCCATAGCCATGGTTGGTCTTCAGGAAGACTTTCAAATATCACACCTTTTTTTTGAAGCGCGTTCACCATTTCATCTAAATTGTCGTCCTCAAAATAAATACTAACACCATTTTCTTTAGACAAAGCATCAACCTTATGAATGGAAAACGTGCTCTCGCCATCTGTACATTCAAAACGCGCGTACTTTGGTAATGCTTCAACGATAAGTTTTAAACCTAAAGTTTTGTAAAACGCAATGGCTTTTTCAACATCCAAAGAAGGTATAGTAATTTGATTTAAATTCATAAGTTAACACCTGTTGAAGCGATATGTTTTGCGATTTGTTTTGCATGAATGCGACTATTTTCTATAAACCATTTGTGGGTTTCCATACCGCCACAAATAACACCAGCCAAATACACACCATAAACATTGGTTTCCATAGTTTCGGGATTGTATTTTGGTAAACGTTTTTCATCTTCGGTTTGCTCTATGCCAATTTGGTTCAGTAACTCAAAATTTGGCTTATAGCCCGTCAGTGCTATCACAAAATCATTAGGAATAGTTTTGATGCCTTCGGGAGATTTAAAAGTCAATTCTTTTGGCTTGATTTCGGTGATTTCAGCATTAAAATACGCTTTAATACTGCCTTCTTCAATACGGTTAATGATATCTGGTCGTACCCAATATTTTACACGCTTTCCAATGTCTTCACCTCGAATAATCATACTAACATTACCACCTTTGCGATATATTTCTAAAGCAGCATCTACAGAAGAATTACTAGCACCAACTACCACAATATCCTGCATCGCATAAGGATGCGCTTCTTTGTAATAGTGTGTTACCTTAGGCAAATCTTCACCTGGAACATCAATCAAATTCGGAATATCATAAAACCCAGTTGCTAAAATCAACTTTTGCGATTGGTACGAATCTTTATTGGTTTTCACCTCAAAAACACCATCATCTTTCGAAATCTCTTCAACTGTTTCAAAAAGGTTGATGTTGATTTCGTTTGAAGTAGCTACACGTCTATAATATTCCAAAGCTTCATCCCGATTAGGTTTTGGATTTTTACTGATAAAAGGAATGCCGTCAATCTCCAACTTTTCAGAAGTAGAGAAGAAGGTCATATTTTTTGGGTAATTGAAAAGGGAGTTGGTTAGCGCTCCCTTTTCTATAATCAAATAATTCCAATTTTGTTTTTTGCACTCCAAGGCGCAGGCAATTCCGATAGGTCCTCCTCCGATAATAACAACATCAATCATTTATGCAATCTTCTTTTTGGCACTTAAATAGCCTTTCAAAATAAATAATAAAAATACACAAATACCGCCTATTCCTGTAATGATATACCAAGTATTATCATAGTCTAAACGTGCCACCATTTCCATTCCTGTCTTGTGACAAAAAACTTGAGATAACGAGAATGCAATGGTATATAATGCCATATATTCGCCTTGGTTCCCTTTACTTGCTCTGTCATATGCAAAAGAGTTAGAGAAGGGAAAAGCAATCATTTCTCCAATGGTCATCAAAAACATTCCTATAACCAAAATACCTGTCCAATTTGTTAAATTCAATACCAAAAAGCTCAAAGCAGTTAAAAAGGCACCAAACAAAATAAGTGCTACTTTTTTTAATCCACTATTTTCTAACCAACTAATAAGCGGCATTTCCAAAAGAAAAATCACAAACCCATTCATACCTAATAGAAAACCAATTTCAATCTTGCTTAAAGTATGCCTATCTCTGTAATACAAAGGCATCGTTGAGAAGTATTGTAAAAAGATAAATCCAAACAAAAACATGGCACATAAGAATAGAATAAACGCTCTATCCTTAAGAGCAGGTTCAGGATTTTCTACTTTTACCTCATCCAAAACTTTAGATTTTTTAGGATTCAATACCATCAATAATAATAGTGTTGCTAAAATACAAGTAACTCCATCCACCCAAAATAATCCACTATACCCCATAGCAGTTATAATAATACCACCAACAGCAGGTCCAGCCGAAAACCCTAAGTTTATAGCCAAACGAATAAGTGTTACACTTCTAGTTTTATTCTCTGGATTGCTATAGGCACTAAGTGCCACAAACATTGCTGGACGAAACATATCTGCAACCACCATTACCAAGAAAATACCTAAGCATAGGCTGTAAAAGGTATCCAAAAATTGTAGAGCAATAAACAAAACACCTGTACTCAATAAGCTTCTTACCATAACTTTGTAGTAGCCAATTTTGTCTGTTAGCTTGCCACCTAATAATGATCCCACTACTGAACCCAATCCAAAACACGCCATTATAGTCCCAACGTTGCCTTCAGTAAGGTTCAAATCTTCTGTTAGGTATAATGATAAAAACGGAATTACCATGGTGCCAGCTCTATTAATAAGCGTAATTAAGGCAAGCCACCAAACTTCAGTTGATAAACCTTTAAAAGTATTCAGGTAATTGTTAAATAGTGTTTTCATGAGTTCTAATAGTTCTAATTTTCTACATATATTGATTTTGATTTATTTTAAAATGTGTGTAAAAACAAAAAGTCCGACTGGATGAAGTCGGACTTTTAATATATCTGTAAACGTTTATTTCATAACATCACAATACATAACAAGCCCAACTCCTTTGCTTTAAGGAAGCGGTCCATTGTTTTCTACAAATTGTGACGTTGTAACGCATTTTATTTATTTTGATAGCTCAAATCTAGAGAAAATAATTGGAAGTTGTATTTTTACCTTAATAATTTTTTAAAATGAAGAAATCACTTCTTGTTATATGCATTAGTCTTTTGCTGATATCTTGCGGCAGTAGTTTTCAAGGATTTTACGATCAACATAAAACAGATATTGGAGCTACGTCGTTTCAGGTGCCCAGTTTTATGAAAGCCGTTTTAAGTAGTATTTCACCTGAGATTAAGCATAGTATAGGTAATATTTCTGATTTCAAATTCATTAAAATTGAAAACACCAGCAATCTTAAGCGTGAAACATTAATTACCGAAATAAACGACGTAGCCAAAAATGGTTATCTTGATGTTTTCAGAAAAAACGATCCAGATAACACACGTATCATTTCCGTTCGAGAAGCAGGTGTGGTAGTTACCGATGTTATCATCTTCAACAGTTCCGCAACCGAAACCACCGCATATTATTTACAAGGTAATTTTGATCCCGAAAAGATTAAAACCTTTGCCGACAAAAGTACGTTCGATACTTTTACCGAAGATCTAATTCAACAGTATGGTGCGAATCTTAAAATTAACCCAGTTTTTAATTCTCAGAATTAATGAAGTTTCTAAAAGTGTTTTGTTTTGGGCGTTACCCACAAGGGGTCGGGCTTTCACTGCTCGCTCTCTGCGAGGAGCTCAAACACACCGTTCAATCCCTAACGCGGGCATACCAGCCAACAACTTTCAAATACCTTATTTCTTTTGTACTTGTTTTGGCTCTGTTCTCTACTAGTTGTTCACAAAAAAAGCGACCACTAAAAGGTGATACACCCTATCAAAAAGAACTTAATGCTTTTTTTAAAGACGCAAGTACATCACCATTAAAAAAGAAAGACCTTAAAAATTTTGAGGGTTTAGATTTCTTCAAGTTTGATTCTACTTACATAGTAACAGCAAATTTAAAAAGAACCCCAAACGAGCAACCCTTTGAAATGAAAACCACCACAGATCGGAAACCTATTTATGTAAAATATGGAGAGTTAACCTTTACATTGAAACAGCAAAATTTTAAACTCGATATTTTTAAAGAACTACCCGAAGAAACCGAAGAAGCTCACGACGCATATCTATTTTTGCCATTTTTAGACGAAACCAACGCACTAGAAAGTTACGGCGGTGGTCGCTACATCAATACCGAGGTTCCGCAAGACAATACCTTAATCATTGATTTTAACACTGCCTATAATCCGTATTGTGCATACAACGATAAATATTCTTGCCCAATAGTTCCAAGGCAGAATTATTTAAAAACTCGGGTAGAGGCGGGGGTTAAGGGTTTTATGAAACACTATTGATTATTCATTACAATTCAAAATATTATAGCCTTCTCTAAACAATCTAGATGTTCCATTATCCGAAATCAAATCAACAACATTGCCATTACATCTAAAACTCAACGATTCTGTAGAAGAATTACCAAAATTAAGGTCCACAACTAATTTATTATTTTCGATACTCCAAGAATTTGGATTAGGAATTGCAGTTTCTAAACCTCCAAAAGTTCCATCTGTACTGTATAGGGTATGCCTTAAATTATCATCGGTAAATTGATACATGACAGTTTCTTCAAAACCAACTAAATGCCATCTACCTAAAATTGAATTTTGATTAGCATTATTATTGTCATCATTAGTTGAGCAGCTAAATAAAACTATAACGATAAATAGAAATGAGAGAATTTTTTTCATGATTTTTTTTCTACAATATATTATTAAATATGTATATCGCTAATCTACAGAATTTAAAGTTTCTTATATGAATGCTTACTTCACCAAATACATCCCCGCGAAAACCGCCAAAAATCCAATAATAAAACTAGCAATGGTGTAAATAGCAAAACTTGTAAAATCCCCAGATTTTAAAAACACATGGTTTTCGTAAGCGAAGGAAGAAAAGGTTGTAAAACCGCCACAGAAGCCTGTAGCCAATAACAAAGTTTGGTTCTGCGTAAGTGACTCATTTTTAGCAGCCAAACCCAAAATAATACCAATAAGCAAGCTTCCTAAAATATTAGCTGCAAACGTACCGTAAGGAATACCGTTTTCGGTGCTATTTAAAAATTTGCCAATAAGATAGCGCAGTACACTCCCAAATCCACCACCCAAAAATACTAGTAAAACTTGTTTCATACTTTCAAGACTAGGTCCTTCTGTCATGCTGAACTTGATTCAGCATCTCAAATCTCAATGAGACCCTGAAACAATTTCAGGGTGACACAAAGTTAGTTTTTTTGATAGTATAAAAGCTAACTATTTTATTGGAATATAAATTTCAGTAGTCCAATCTTTAGGGTTAGGGAAATCTCCAGGATCGTTGGTATAAATTTCAAAGGGCTTAACCTCGGACTGTTCCAAACCATTTTTAGCCAAATGCGACATAGCTGCTTCCCAAGCTTTAGGTAGATTGGTATAATTGCCTTTAAGTGTTGTTTTTAACGCCTTTGTATTCGACATAAATCCACATAAAATTTCACTATCGGAAGGAACATTTACTTTATTTACAACAGGAATGGCGTTACTCATAATAATATTCCCGTTTTCAGGATTCATATCGTTGTAAATAGTAAATGGCATACCATTGAATGGAATACTGTTTTGTGTCATAAACCCAACTATCTCTCCATACTGCTTCGCCATTATGTTACTAATATTTGCACCATTGGCAGATGTTGTTTTATAAACATAAAAACCACCGCCATATTCAGTAACTCCATTAACTGCGATATCAAATTTGGCCATATCAGCAACTAAAATACTATCTAACTTTTCCAAACTTCTTTCATAATGTGGCCCAATTTGTTTTTCCATACCGCCCATAAGCGTCGAGAACATTTTAAAACCAAATCCCAAATCTTTTCCTGAAATAGTCCAAGTAGCATCTGTAGTGCCATCAGCATTTTGTGCAAATTGCCAAGTAACATCAGATTTTGGGAAGTCAGCAAATTGCATCTCCTGAGTAATCGATTCATTCGCAACTGTGGCTGTGTTTTTCATGGTACCAATACCATCCTTATCTTCCCATTGGTAAGAACCACCAATGCCTCTAGTATTTTCAGCTAATGTTATCTTCATATCAGGGTCCGCTTCAGCCCAAGAGGACCAAGCTTCCCAATTTTTAAAATCTATTACATTATCGTATACTACCGCAGCAGGAGCATTTAAGGTTTTAGATCTGCTAACTTCAAATTCATTTGGTTGTACCGCGATGTAGATAGCGAGCCCAATTATGGCAATAAGGATGAGAAATACAATGTATTTAAAGGCTTTCATTTTAAGTGGTTTGAATAGTGTATAAACAAATATAGCTATTTCTGAAAACCAACCTTATAATTCGTTAATCAAAATAAAGTTTTATTGCTGTTTTGATAATGGTATAAGTCGTATTTACTGTTAATCCGTAACGTTTAAAAGTAACACCCTACACTTTTGTAGCTTACACATTTTTTTGCTGTAAGTATTATTTAAGCTTCTTATAAATACAACAGCTTTAAATAAAGAGATAAAAAGAAAAAACAGAACCAAATTAAGGTTCTGTTTTTTTGTTAACACTAAAAGCTAATAGTATTAGATTTACAATAATGAGTAAGCCTATTATTTGTAAAATGTCCATGGTTGCTGCCGATGTTAATTGTTAGATGTTATTTAGTTGAAAAGGTTGCGCGAGGTTTGCAACTTTTTTATAGAACAGTTTAGAATCTGTTTTTCCTACCTACAGGAAACAAATTTTCTATTTAAACCAAAACTTAATAGCAGCAATAAACCCAATAAACCCAATAAATGCCAGCAAAATCCAGATACTGCCTTTATAAAAGCGTTTATGCAATTTTAAATCTTTGCGATACGTGTAGCCAATAATAATGGAGAAAAGAATAAAAAAGATAATTCCAAAAACAATTTGACCCTTACTAAACATATGGCTATTTTTATGCAAATTTAATTAAAAGACCAAACATGCAAAACAAAATCGACGCTGTAAAAGCATTTCATACAGCATTTAAAATAGGGCATAGAGAAACACCAAAAGCAGATTTAGGAGAAGCAAAGAACTTATTGCGATACAAATTAATGCGAGAGGAAAATGAAGAGTACTTGGAGGCTGCAAACAATAATGATTTAGTTGAATTGGCCGATGCCCTTGGAGATATGCTTTACATTTTATGCGGTACGATAATAGAGCACGGACTTCAATATAAAATAGAAGAGGTGTTTGAAGAAATTCAGCGCAGTAATATGAGTAAGTTGGGTGAAGACGGACAACCAATTTACAGAGAAGATGGTAAAGTGCTTAAAGGTCCAAACTATTTCAAACCAAATATTGAAGCTATTTTAGAAAAATAAAAACTGCGGTCATTCTGAACTCGTTTCAGAATCACATAAACTATGAGAACCTGAAACAAGTTCAGGTTGACAAAAACAAAATAGAGAAGCAATTTAATTGCTTCTCTATTTTCATAATAAGTTTGAGTATCGCTCTCCCTTTGGGAGAGGATAGGAGAGGGCTTCTACACCCCAAACCTCCATCCAAAAGGATCTTCGGCTTTATTTGTTTGAATATCAGTAATACGCTTCTTTAAATAATCGGCGTAAGTGCTATCTAATTTAGGTAAATCATAATCTGTTCCCTTATAGCCAAACCCTGAAATTGGAGAAATTACAGCAGCAGTTCCAGCACCAAACATTTCTTTTAAAGTGCCGTTTATAGCAGCCTCTACAACTTCATCAACACGCAAAGGTCTAACTTCAACAGCAATTTTTTCACTTTCCGCCAATTGAATAATACTTTTTCGTGTAATACCATCCAAAATTCTATCACTTGTTGGTCCTGTAATCAACGTATCGCCAATACGCACAAAAATATTCATTGCACCAGCCTCTTCAATATACTCGTGCTTATGGTCATCAGTCCAAATTACTTGTTGGTAACCTTTAGCCTTAGCTAGTTGTGTTGGGTAAAACTGACCCGCATAATTACCTCCAGCTTTAGCAAAACCAACGCCACCGTCAGCTGAACGTGAATATTTTTCTTCAATCAATACTTTTACCTCACCAGAGAAATAAGAACCTGATGGTGCAGTACAAATAATGAATTTGTATTCATCAGCAGGAGAAGCATGAAAGCCTTGTCCTGAGGCAAATATAAACGGACGAATATATAAGGAACTACCTTCATTAGTAGGAATCCAATCTTTATCTAATTGCAATAACGTTACCAAACCATCCATAAAGTATTCCTCAGGTAACTCAGGAATCGCCATACGGTTAGATGATATATTTAAACGTTTACAATTATCTTCAGGTCTAAATAACCAGACTTTGCCATCTTCATCCTTATAAGCTTTCATACCTTCAAAGACCGATTGTCCATAATGGAAAATCTTCGCAGAAGGTTCCAAAGTTAAAGGCTGATAGGGCATAATTTTAGGGGCATGCCATTTCCCATCTTTGTAATCGCAAACCAACATATGGTCAGAAAACACACTTCCAAACGCCAAATTATCAAAATCTACATCATGAATCTTGCTGGATGTTGTTTTTATAATCTCAATGTCTTTAGTTATGGCACTCATTTCTTAGTCATTTAGCCTACAAATTTATAAAAATTAGTCTCAAAAAAGCGGTATATTTACATAAATAAAATTGTTGAATAATGAGATTTATAACACTATTGATAATCTGCACTTTAACCATAACATCTTGTAAAAATAAATCCCAAGAATCCGTAGCAGAAACTACTGAAACAAAGGATGTAGCCTATGCCACTTTCGGAAAGGAAATACAATCTGCCGATGCCGTAATCGCCAAATCTATGGCGGCCCATTACGAAACCATGCAACAGGGAGATAGTATAAACTCTAAAATGAAGGCTACCGTAAAAAAAGTGTGTCAAGCCAAAGGGTGTTGGATGACTTTAGATTTAGGCAACGACAAAGAAGTCATGGTAAAGTTCGAGGATTACGGATTTTTCGTGCCCAAAGATATTTCAGGAAAAGAAGTAGTCGTTAATGGAAAGGCTTACGTTAAGGAAGTTTCGGTAGATGAGCAACGCCATTACGCCGAAGATGCAGGTAAATCTGCTGAAGAAATTGCAGCCATCATTGAGCCAAAACGCACATATTCTTTTGAGGCTGATGGTGTTTTAGTAAGTCAGTAAAAGTATTTGGGCGCTACCACAAGGGTCGGGCTTTCCGTTAAAAGTTTTACCTCGATGCGCGCCTCGGCAAAAGCTACCACTGCAATCCCTAGCGCACCTATCCGCCAAAGCCTTTACCTCACCAAACATAAACCCGAATTTTGAAACGCGAAATCATAACAACTGCAGATGGTTCAACCACTATCCATTTACCAGATTGGAATGAACAATACCATTCTAAACATGGTGCCATACAAGAAGCATATCACGTATTTATAAAACACGGTTTACACCACGTATGTCATCCTGAACTCGTTTCAGGATCTCATCAAGAGTTATCCATCCTAGAAATAGGTTTCGGCACAGGTTTAAACGCATTCATTACTTATTTAGAAGCAGAAAAATCAAATCTCAAAATTAATTATGTAGGAGTAGAGGGATACCCTGTTTCCCCAGAAGAAGTTCAATACCTAAATTATTCTTCAGAATTAAAGGCAGAGAAAAAGGATTTTATTTTCAAAAGGTTCCATGATATTTCGTGGGAAGACAAACACCAAATAAGCACCAATTTCAATGTAACTAAACAACAAAAACTATTTCACGAAATTGAAGATAAAAATCAATATCACCTTATTTATTTTGATGCTTTTGGAGCAAGAGTGCAACCCGAATTGTGGACAGAAACCATATTCAAAAAAATGTATGATGCCCTAAAGGAAAAAGGAGTGCTCGTAACCTATGCCGCCAAAGGTAGTGTGCGTCGTGCAATGCAATCTGTTGGATTTTTAGTTGAAAAATTACCAGGACCTCCAGGAAAGCGTGAAATGCTTAGAGCTACTAGATAGTTGGCGGTCTCGTTGCAGTTTTCAGTATTACAACGACTTCATATTTCATGCCTCATGCTTCGAACTTCAAACTCCCTTCTGTTAAACCTAACTTAAATAATCACACCGCGCAATTACCATTTTGTAATTTTACAAAAAAAGAAAATGCGCGTTTTAATTACAGGAGCTACGGGGTTGGTTGGACAAGAAATTGCGAGGCTCTGTCATTCAAAAAACATTCAAGTTAATTATTTAACTACTCGAAAGTCTAAAATTTCTCAAGACGATAATTACAAAGGTTTTCACTGGAATGTAGATACTAAGGAGATAGATACAAATTGTTTTAAGGGTGTTGATGGTATTATTCATTTGGCGGGAGCATCTATTTCAAAACGATGGACGGACACTTACAAAAAGGAAGTTATCAGTAGTAGGGTAGATAGTACACAATTATTAATTGATACACTTAAAGCAGAATCTCATGACATTAAACACATTGTATCTGCAAGTGCTATTGGTATTTATCCCGATTCGTTAACCAATTATTACGATCAAACAAATGAAGAGATAAGCACCTCATTTTTAGGCAAAGTAGTGCATGCATGGGAAAATGTTGTAGATGGATTTTCTCAACTTGGTATTAAAGTATCCAAAGTCAGAATTGGTCTGGTACTGTCAGATAAAGGTGGAGCCTTAAAAGAAATAGTAAAACCCATTAAATATGGAGCTGGTGCCGCTTTTGGAAATGGTAAGCAGTGGCAGTCTTGGATTCACATAAACGATTTGGCAAATGTGTTTTTATTTGTTTTAGAAAATCAATTAGATGGCGTTTTTAATGGTGTGGCACCAAATCCAGTATCAAATGCAGAATTGACAAAAACCGCAGCTAAGGTCTTAAACAAACCATTGTTTCTCCCCAATATTCCAAAATTTGCTATGAAATTAGTTTTAGGAGAAATGCATGTCATTTTATTCGAAAGTCAGCGTGTAAGTTCTAAACAAATAGAGAGTGAAGGTTTCAATTTTGAATTTCACCATTTAGAACCAGCATTAGAAAACCTGCTAAAATAATTACAAATACACATTAGTAATTAACCGAGAAACTGTTGGATGATCACTACCGCCTAAAGGTTCGATTGTAATATTTAAAGACTCTGCATGGTCAATATAATTCATTGCTAATAAAGGTGTTCCTTTTTTAATAACGCCCATATTGATCATTTCCCCTTCAACATCTGCCCACATTTGGTAATCGTGGTTTTCATCTAATTCTGGCAGTTCTGTTGCATTTACAATAACTTTTTTCTGTGTATGATTGACATAACTCACTAATTTCGCTGAAGGAGAAAGGGCATTACCCTTAAGAATATATTGCTCTGTGTCCGCCGAATTTAAAACAGCCAAATACTCGGATGAATTTTCTAAATTATCTTTCAAACTTTCTAATTTCTTAGATAAATTTGAATTTTGTTCTGTAGCAATTTGTAGATTTTTTTGAGTGCCATTCCACTGGGAATACATCCAGATACTTGCAATCAACAAAATGGCTGCTAAACTAGCTGCAATTGCTAAATAGGATTTATACGGATTCTTTTTAGGTAATAGTATAACTTTTGGGCCATCCTTACTTAAAGCATTCATTAAGTCTTCCTTAACCGCTGCAGGTGGATTAATAGCATTCTCCAACGCTAAAGCTTCAAAATTAGCTTCAATACTATCGAATTCCGCTTTTAGCTCTTTATCCTCAAGCAATAAACGTTCTAAGGTCAACGCGTCATTAGTAGACAGTTCGCCCAACAAATACAATTCAATAATACCGTTTTCTAATATGTAGGTTTTATCCATCATCTTACCATTTCAATTAAAAGCAATAACCAAACCATTGTTTTATCGTAATTCAGCTTTAATTTTTTCAACGCTTGTTTTATGTACGACTTAAATGTACCTAAGGGCACATCCATTTCCTCATGCGCTTCACGATGTGTTAAACCACTAAAATACACCAGTTCTAAGGCCTTTTTGTGGTGAGGTTCTAGTTGATTTAAACACCCTTTAAGCTGTAAAAAATCAGTATCGGTTTTAACTGTTTCCTCTCTATCCTTATATACACTTAAATCTTCCGTTTGGATGAGGTTTTTGTTTGTCCTTAAAAAATTTAACGTTTTATTCTTCGCTATTCTGTAAGCCCAAGTGTAAAATTTACCTTTTTCAGGAGAGTATTGATACGATTTATCCCATATGGTTAAGAAAGTATCTTGTAAAATATTTTGGGCATGTTGTTCATCCTTACACATTCTAATAATAACTCCGTAAATAGCAGGAGCATAGGCATCATAAAGTTGAGATAATGCAGCTTCATCTTTGTTTTTAAGATTTGCAATAAGATCTTCTTGGTTTTGCATAAATGTTAAATATTTCCCAAAAAAGAGTAGAGGTTCATCCATAGGAAACAACCCTGTGTAAATATAACTGAAAGCACTTCAAAAAACGAATAGTAGTGCTAATTAGTTTAATCAAAAACACAAAATTATTATGAAAAAGTTAGTTTTTATTTTAACCACAGTAGTTGCTCTATCAGTAAGTCAATTTGCAACTGCGCAAAAAACAATTGTTGATGTAGCCGTTGGAAATGAAGATTTTTCAACATTAGTTGCTGCTTTAAAGGCGGCAGATTTGGTAAGTGCTTTACAAGGTGATGGTCCTTTTACTGTATTTGCCCCTACTAACGATGCTTTTGGAAAAGTTGATGCTAGTACCTTAAATTCTCTTTTAGAGCCCAAAAACAAAAGTACTTTATCTGGTATCTTAACCTATCATGTAGTAGCTGGTAAGCTTGAGGCTAAGGATGTTGTGGCAGCCTTAAAAAAAGGAAAAGGTATGGTAACCTTGAAAACCTTAAACGGACAAGATATTGTTGTTAAGCAAAAAGATGGAAAAAAATGGTTGAAAGACCAAAACGGAAATTACAGTGAAATTGTGATGACAGATGTAAAGGGTAGTAATGGAGTAATTCACGTAATTGATTCAGTGGTGATGCCAATTTAAGTGGCAGAATTGCTATGAAAAAGAAAGCGCCTCATGGAAATGGGGCGTTTTTAATTTTACATATTCTAAAGCGTTTCAACTATTTGTATGTTGTTACCGCAAGTATCGTCAAATACAGCAAATTTAACCGTACCCATTTCGGTGGGTATTACACTAAATTTTACACCCGCCTTTAGCAGTCTATCGTATTCGTTATCAACGCTGTCAACATCAAATTGCGTCCACGGAATTCCAGCGTCTTTAAGCGCATTCTGAAAAACCTTGCAGGGTTCAAAATGATTAGGAGCAGGTTCTAAAAGTATTTCGGGGCCATCTTGCGCCTCTTTTGATACTAATGTGAGCCATCTATTTCCGCCACCTAAGGGTGCATCTTTTTTAATAAGGAATCCCAGTTTTTCAGTATAAAATTTTGAAGCTACCTCCTGATCTCTTACAGGAATGCTAATGACTGTTACTCGCATGGTGTATTTGTTTTATTGATATTCCAAAACTCGGAAATCTTATTCTAATTTTTTTCTTGAAAATTGCTCTTTTTGGAATGTTTTTGGAGATTTCCCAGTTCTATTTTTAAAAAGCGTACTGAACGATCCTAAGCTTTCAAAACCTACAGCATAACAAGTTTCGGAAACAGCCATTCCTTGTTTTAATTTCTGTTTAGATTTTTCTATACGTTTATCCATTAAATATTGTCTGGGAGTTTGTCCGTAATACTTTTTAAAAAGTCTTAATAGGTGGTATTTTGAGGTAAATAGCTTCTTTGACAAAACATTTAAGTTTAAATCATCATAATAGCTATTCTCTAAATAGTTGCGAAGTGCTTTTACAGTTTTTAGTTGCTCTTTGTTGGAATAACATTCACTTTTTACTTTATGTAACTGCGCTTCGTAAAATGTCATAATTATTAATTATGGTGGCTCATTAAGAATTTTTCCTATCCTTTTCGAAGGTAGATTAACTTTTTTACAAAGTCAATTAAATGCACAATTAAATATAAAAATTTAAAACGAAGTTATTCTGAATAAGGGTACTATAACTATTGTTTAAACGAATCCTTTTAATTTGGCTAAACCATAGGCTGCTGTTGTTGTTGCATCTTTAATTTGACCGTTCAAGAGCATATCTTCAAATTCCTGAATTGAGAAAGAAGCTGTTATTAAACCTTCCTCTTCTTCGTCTAGTTCCATTTCAGATTTAGTAAAATCAGTGGCGAAATAAATATTATAGCCCTGACTAGAATAACCATAGCCTTGGTAAAGAAAACTTACAGGCTCAATGTTATTCGCAATAAGTCCAGTTTCTTCCTTGAGTTCTCCTAAAGCAACATCCTTAGGATCTGCATTTAGCTCACCCTCCCATGAACCCTGTGGGAATTCCCAATATCTTTCGCCAACAGGGTAGCGATATTGCTCTACCAAATGAATTCGTCCATTTTCAACAGGAACTATAACCACAAAGTTTGATTTATCAACAACACCATAAATACTTTTAGCTCCACTAGCTCTTTGTATTTCATCCTCTCTAACGGTCATCCATTTGTTCTTGTAAACAACTTTGGAATCAAGTTTTTTGATTTCAGCCATAACTATATTTTTGAAATTCTTACTTTACGGTTATTGAGCTTTAACTTAATAGAAACCCCTTTAAATCTTCATAAGTTGAAATCACGGTAGACACCTTTTCTTTCCCCATAACAGCTTGAATTTGCTCTGGCAATGATTGTTCTTCTTTTATAACTTCTTCTACAACATCTAAAAACTTTGTAGGATGCGCAGTTTCTAAAAAGACACAATGCGCATTCGGATTTTGTTTTAGGTAAGCTTTACAGCCCAAATACCCAACAGCACCATGAGGATCAGCAACATAATTGTATTCATCATACATTTCTAACATGGCTTCCTTGGTTTCTTCGTCTGTAAAACTGTAGGACGATAGGTTTTCTTTTAAAGTTTCGAATTCATTTTTATAAATTTCCTGAATACGAATAAAGTTACTTGGTGCGCCAACATCCATGGCGTTACTAATAGTTTGAATCGATGGTTTAGGCTCATATAATTGAGATATTAGATACCGTGTTACAACATTGTTCAAATTGTTTGATGCCACAAAATGCTGTATTGGCAATCCTAATTGTTGCGCCATCATACCTGCACAAATATTTCCAAAATTTCCACTAGGCACTATAAATACAATGTCTTTATGAGTTGTATGCAATTGCTTATAAGCAAACATGAAATAGAACAACTGTGGTAACCAACGGGCAATATTGATAGAGTTAGCCGAAGTTAGTTGCATATGGCTTGTTAATGCTTCATCTAAAAAAGCGGTTTTAACCATAGCCTGACAATCGTCAAACGTGCCATCAACTTCTAAAGCTCTAATATTTTGTCCAAGAGTCGTTAATTGCTTTTCCTGAATGTCACTGACTTTTCCACTTGGATATAAAATCACAACATTTACACCTTTCACACCAAGAAAACCGTTAGCAACAGCGCCACCTGTATCACCAGAAGTAGCTACTAAAACTGTAACTTCTTTATCATTATCTTGATTAAAATAGCCTAAACAACGGGCCATGAATCGTGCCCCGACATCTTTAAATGCCATTGTTGGCCCATGAAACAACTCTAAAGTAGAAATATTATCATTCAATTTTACTACAGGAAAATCGAAAGACAAGGTTTCCTCTACAATTGTCTTCAAAATATCTTCAGAAATTTCTGGAGAGACGAATTGCTTAATAGCTTCAAATGCTATTTCAGAATATGATAAATCATCAATATTATCAAAAAATGATTTTGATAAAGGTGTTATAGATTCTGGAAAATACAATCCTTTATCAGGTGCTAAACCTTTTATTACGGCATTTCTAAATGATGAATCTGGTGCTTGTTTATTTAACGAATAGTACTTCATTATTAACCAATAATTTTAACGCCTTGAGTATTTATTTTTGAAACATGTATATCAAAATCGATTTCTGATGTTTCATACACACTTTGCATCGCTTCTTTAACTTTATTTGCTTGTTCTAAGCCTTTACTTAAAGTGAATATCGAAGGCCCTGAACCTGAAATCCCTGCACCTAAAGCTCCTGCTTTTACAGAAGCAACTTTTACTTCGTTAAATAAAGGAATAAGCTGACTGCGGTATGGTTCAACCACAACATCCGTTAACGAGTCTTTAATCAAATTATAATCATTTGAATGAAGCGCATGAACTAAACTTCCTAAATTAGCCCATTGCGTGATAGCTTTGTGTAATGGTACTTCATTAGGCAAAATAGCTCTAGATTCTGATGTTTTTATTTCTATTTGAGGATGAATGATTGTTGCATATAAGTCATCTGGACATGGAATTTCCAAAATCTTTAAAGGAGATACACTTTTTACCAAAGTAAATCCGCCAAAAAGGGCAGGAGCCAAATTATCGGCATGCTCGCATTTACTAGCTAAAGCTTCGCCTTTAATGGCAAATTCTGTTAATTGTGTTTTATTGAAAGGTCTTCCAATAAGCTCATTCATTCCAAAAACACTGCCAACAGCACTTGCTGCGCTACTACCAATACCACTTCCTGGTTTTATGTTTTTGTAGATTTCTATTTCGAAACCAAAATCAACATCAATAGCCTCATGCATCGCTAAAGCAGAAACACCAGCAACATTGTGCTCTGTTTCCATAGGTAAATCGAAACCTTCAACTTTAGTAATGTAAATACCTTTTTTGTCGATTTTTCGAATTACCATCTCGTCTCCAACATTGTCTAAGCAGAAGCCCATTACGTCAAATCCGCAGGATACGTTAGCCACAGTTGCTGGAGAAAATATTTTTATTTCATTCATGCGTTCAATTAAATAATGTTCTGTTGCGCTAGAACAGGAAATGTCACTTTCTTTGTGTAATTCCATAGTGATTAATTATTTCCTAATCGTATAATATCAGCAAACAATCCAGATGCCGTAACATCTGCACCTGCACCTGCACCTTTAATAATCATAGGTTGCTGCGAATAACGTTCTGTATAAAACATTACAATATTATCGCTTCCTTCAAGGTTATAAAACGGATGTCCTACAGGAATCTCTTGCAAACTCACACTTGCCTTTCCATTGTCAAATTTTGCAACATATTTTAGTTGACAATTGTTCGCCTTAGCTGAAGCATATAAGCTTTGGTAATGTGCTTCATCAGCAATTAAGGTTTTGTAAAACTCCTCAACAGAGCCACTTTCTAATCCAGAAGGTGACAAAAATGATGTGTTTTCAATATCCTCTAAATTCAGCTCCACACCACTTTCTCTTGCTAAAATTAAAATTTTACGAGCTACATCAACACCGCTTAAATCAATTCGCGGATCTGGTTCAGTGTAACCTTCGGCACCTGCTTGTTTTACAACATCATAAAACTTACTAGAATCATCAAAGTTATTAAACACAAAGTTTAAACTTCCTGATAACACTGCTTGTATTGAGGTTACTTTATCACCTGAGGCTACCAGATTATTTAAGGTATCAATTATAGGCAATCCTGCACCAACATTGGTTTCAAACAAAAATGGTGCATTATATTTGAGGGATAATCGTTTTAACTCTTTGTAATTCTCAAAATCACTTGAACATGCAATTTTATTACAAGCCACAACAGCAATACTTTCTCTTAAATACTTATCGTAAAGACCTGCAACATCGGCATTAGCAGTAACATCTACAAAAATACTGTTACGCAGATTAAGAGATTTCGCCTTTTCAAAAAAGCCATCTAAAGATGCAGTTTCTCCACTATCTAAGTCCGTTTTCCAGTTTTTAAGACTCAATCCAGAACCATCAAAAATCATTTTTCTGGAATTGGATAATCCAACCACTCTTAAATTGATTTTTAAGTTTTCTTTTAAATATTTCTTCTGCTGTTTTATTTGTTCCACTAAACGTTCTCCAACATTTCCAACACCAGTTATAAATACATTAAGTTGTTTAGTAATGCTCTCAAAAAATTCCTCATGCAAGGTATTGAGTGCTTTTTTAACATCACCTTCTTCAATAACAATAGAGATATTGCGTTCTGAAGCACCTTGTGCAATTGCTCTAATATTGATATTGTTTTTTCCTAAGGAAGAAAACATCTTTCCGCTAATACCTTGGTGGTTTTTCATGTTATCTCCAACCAATGCCACAATTGATAGTCCTTTTTCAACAATTAAAGGTTCAATTTTATGTAAAGCGATTTCATTTTCAAAAGTAATATCTATACCTGTTTTTGCTATTTCAATATCCTTTTCTTCAATTCCAATACAAATAGAATGTTCAGAGGACGCTTGAGTTATGAGAATTACATTTATTCTTTCGTTTGAAAGCGTTTCAAACAAGCGCTTTGAGAACCCTGGAATACCCACCATACCACTACCTTGAAGCGTTAACAATGCGATATTCGAAATATTACTAATGCCTTTTACAGGCGATTTTATACCATTAGCGTCTTTCGAAATAATGGTTCCAACTGCCTCTGGTTCCATTGTATTTTTAATATGAATAGGGATGTCCAAATCTAAAACAGGCTGAACAGTAGGCGGGTAAAGTACTTTTGCTCCAAAATGTGACAATTCCATAGCTTCTTGATATGAAATGGTTTCTATGGGACGCGCTTGGTTTACTAATTTAGGATTTGTAGTAAACATACCGCTTACATCTGTCCAAATTTCCAATTGCTCAACATTTAATGCCGCTGCAATAATGGCTGCGGTAAAATCTGAACCACCACGACCTAGTGTAGTTTGCTCACCAAAAGTTGAATTTGCAATAAAACCTGGAAGAATGGTAATAGATTCTGTGGCGTCATCAAAATATGATTTTATATTACCGTTGGTTATTTTATAATCCACTTCAGCTTTAGTAAAGTTAGAATTTGTGATTACCAACTCTTGAGAATTTTTTCTTTCTGCTGAAATGGCTCTATTCTTCATAGTTTCAGCAATAATAAAAGACGATAATAATTCACCGAAACTCACTAATTTGTCAGACGTTTTTGGTGATATTTCATTAATTAAGAATATCCCTTCCAATAAACTTTTCAGCTCGTTTAACTTTTCTTCAGCGTAAGCCAAAATAGAAGTATTACCATCAGGATTTAATTCTTTGATGATATTGAAGTGAGTAGATTTTATACTTTTAAAAGTGTCTTTATAGCTCTCATCCTTAATTTGAGCCTGCCTCCCAGCCAACAATAGCTTATCAGTAATACCACCAACTGCTGATACAACACAAACTACTTTGCTGTCTGCTGCATAAGCTTCTAAAATACTTATGACTTTATTTATATTTTTTGAAGAACCTACAGAAGTTCCTCCGAATTTTAAAACCTTCATTGGGTGTTAAATTGAAATTTAAACGTAAAATTTGAGAAAATGTAATTATAAAAATTACACAAAAAGCCGGAATAATATATTACTAATAACCCCAAAGGGTTGTGGTATTTGTAGTCGTAGCTAAAATAGAAGTATTGCACGTTGAAAAAGTGCTTGTTCTTAAAGTTATATTTTGGCTTATATGAATCATTTTCGTCACAAAAACATTTCAAATGTATTACTTTTAGCCTAATAAAAAAACAAAACCCATTTTTTTGCAAGATTCTTACAATGTGTAAATTTTCGTTTAAAAAAAACGACTATTATAATGAAGAATTGAAAAATCTACAATACACCTGAAATGAAAATATTTTCAAAAGAGCAAATATACGAGGGCGATAAATTGACTGCCGAACGCCAAAACATTACATCAACAGAATTAATGGAGCGTGCAGGTACGCAAATTTTTAATTGGATACATGCGCGGATGCAAGGTGCTCAAGTACCTATTCATGTTTTTTGTGGTATTGGAAATAATGGAGGCGATGGTTTGGTTTTGGCGCGCCATTTAGTTACACACGGTTACAATGTACATACCTATGTGATTAATTACAGTGATAAACGTTCTAAGGATTTTTTAATCAATTACGACCGCATTAAAAACACTACTAAGAAGTGGCCTACACTTTTAAAATGTACTGAGGACTTTCCAGAGATTCATCCTAATGATATTATTGTGGACGCTGTTTTTGGTATAGGTTTAAATAGGCCTGTTGTAGATTGGGTTAAGAAACTATTTCAGCATTTTAAAGCTACAAGAGCTTTTACATTATCTATAGATATTCCTTCAGGATTATATACTGATCAAGCTATAGAAGATCCTGATGCGGTGGTTTATGCTGGTTTTACTTTGAGCTTTGCATCACCTAAATTGGTGTTTTTCCTGCCTGAAACCGCTAAATATACCATTCAATGGGAAGTTTTGGATATTGGTTTAGATCCAGAATATTTATATACTACACAAACGGAAGTAGAGCTTGTTGGAAAGCATGAAGTATTGCCAAATTATATTGCGAGAGATAAGTTTTCGCATAAAGGTCAATTTGGGCATGCTTTAATTGCTGGTGGAAGTTATGGTAAAATAGGGGCAGTGACTTTAGCGAGTAGAGGCGCTTTATCTGCTGGAGCAGGTTTGGTTTCGACTTATGTGCCAAAATGTGGTTATTTACCATTACAAACTGGATTTCCAGAGGCTATGGTAATTACAGATGTAGATGAAGAAAAAATTACAACACTAAATTTTGATATTGAACCCACTGTAATTGGTTTTGGCATAGGAGCAGGTACCGATATTAAAACTATTTCGGCATTTGAAACATTTTTAAAATCAAACAAATTGCCTTTGGTCATTGATGCTGATGGTTTAAATATACTGGCTAAAAAGAAGTCTCTTTTAAAATTATTGCCCGAATTTTCTGTTTTAACACCACATCCAAAAGAATTGGAACGACTAATAGGCCCTTGGAAAGACGATTTTGAAAAGCTTGAAAAAGTGAAAGCTTTTTCAAAAAAGTATAAATTGATTGTGGTTATTAAAGGTGCAAATACCATAACTACTTTCAATGAACGCTTCTTTATTAATACTACAGGAAACCCTGGATTAGCCACGGCTGGTAGCGGTGATGTTTTAATGGGAATTATTACAGGTTTGATAGCTCAGGGTTATCATCCTTCAACAGCCGCTATTTTTGGGATGTATCTACATGGAAAATCTGCAGATATTGCTGTTGAAGATTTTGGATACCAAAGTTTAATTGCTAGCCATATAGTAGATTATTTAGGAGAAGCTTTTATTGACTTGTTTAAACAACCTGAACAACCACCGCAACAAGAAGAACAGAATCAACAAGAATAGAAAAAGTCGCAATTAGCGACTTTTCTTATCCTTTGTGATCGAATTTTGTTTAGATATTCAATGCTTCAAATGTTTCAACTATTTTAGTACTTGATGGTCTAGGCGCATCAGGATTAACGATATTGCCCTCAGGATCAATTAAAATAAACCTAGGAATACCTCTAATCTGGTACTCTTGAACAAATTTAGACTGCCAACCTGCAGGTGCCAATATCTGGATACCACCTAATTCTTTTTCAGTGATCATTTTTTTCCAACCTTCTTTGGCTAATTGAGCAGATTCTTCCTTTGTAGCACCTCTATAGCCTCTTCCATCATCAATTGATAATGACACGAACTGGATGTTTTTATCATGATACTCTACTTCTAACTTTTTTAAAGATGGAATTTCACCGATACATGGTCCACACCAAGTGGCCCATACATCAATATAGGTGTATTTACCTTTGAGATCAGCTAAAGAAGTTGTTCCTCCTTTTACGTTTTCATAGTCCTCAAATGATGGAGAAGGAGAACCTTTTGGCAAAGCTTCTTTTAAGGCAATACTTCCGGCTAAAAAGCGCTCATAAGAACCCAACATTGGCTTTAATTGTTTCTTTAGATTTCCAATTATCGATGAATCTACTTCAGGGTTGGCATCATAAAACTCTGTCAGTTTTGCTTCAATATTTTCTAGTTCCTTTTTTAAGCCATCCATATTTAGATTACCTAAAACATCTAAATCCAAAAGTTCTTCATTCAATAATGCACTCTTTGCAAGAAAGTTGCTATGCTCTGCGCCTGTACCCTTGTATGCTATAGTTTCATCAAATTCATCTGTATTTAAAGTCATGTCTAACTCAAATCCATTCTTTAGAAAAATAGAAGTAGACTCTGCACCATCAAAAAGATTATAAGTGCCAGTTTCCAAATTCAAAGTATCATTAAAACTACCATCTTCTTTTACGGCTATAGTTTTTGAATATGTTCTTGATCTTATAATTAAAGAATCGCTGTTTTTATTAGTGATCTTTCCCGAAAACGTAACGTAGTCCTTAGGCTCTGTTTTACAACCAAAAGCAAAAACTAGAGCAAATAAAAATAGTAGGTGTTTCATTTATTAATTTGTTAGTCCATCAAAAATACATAAATGTATAAAGATATCTAAACGTTTAACTGTTGTTTATAGGTTTAAATCAAACGTTAAATCTGAGTATTCCACAATTTTGGGAATTATATCAAGCGCTTTTAATTCTTTCTGAACATGCATTATCGTAGCTTGGTCTATTAATTCCTGAGACCATTCTGTAATTGACAACCAACTTTGTACATCTTCAATTTCTTGTTCATAGCGATTGGCAATTGTTCGACCAATACTTGGAATATTTTTAAATTCCACAGTTGTATTATTTATAATTTTCAAAATTGTTTTAAGATCTTCTTCGTGGTTTGCTATAAAATCTCCCCTCACCGCAACTACAAAACATGGCCAAGGCGATGGACACTCGCCAATTCTTCTAAAAACACCATCATCTACCAAAGGTTTTGTGGTGTATTTTTCCCAAAGGAAATAATCTGCAGCGCCATTTGTTAAACCTTCAACGGCACCATCAAGGTTTTTAATCACTTCAAAATCTAAATCATTTTCAAGATTCCAATTATTGTTTTGTGCATTGATGTAAGCCATTAAATGCGATCCAGAACCATACCGACTAATGGCGGCTTTAGTCCCTTTTAAATCCTCAATTTTATTGTATTTTGAATAGTGTGCCACATGAACCCCCCAGACAAGAGGCGTTTTTACAAAGGTTTGCACGATTTTACTTGGGTTACCAGCAATAATATCTTTAATAATACCTTCAGTAAGAATAATGGCAATATCTATTTCTTTTTCTCGAAGCGCTTTACACATGGCACCAGTACCTCCGTAATAATCCTTCCACCTAAGGTTAATACCTTCGTCTTTATATTCACCATTTTTTAAGGTTAGGTACCAAGCTAAATTAAAATGTTCTGGTACTCCACCAATATTTACTTTCCTCATTTACAATCTTTCTAAGGTGTATTTTATTAAATTTTCTATAGTTTGAATTGGATTTTCACTAAAGGTTCCAAGGGCTCTGTTCGCTATAATGGCATTCAATGAAATAGCCTTATGTCCTAATAACTTTGACAACCCATATATGCCTGAAGTTTCCATTTCTAAGTTGGTTATTTTAATGCCTTCAAATTCAAAACTATTCATTTTTTGATTTAATTCTGAATCGCTTAATTCCAATCGTAAATTACGCCCTTGAGGACCATAAAAGCCATTAGCTGTTGCGGTTAAGCCTTTTAAAGTTTTTGAACTTTCAAAGTTTGAAATCAACGTGTTGGAAGCCTTCACTATAATTGGTTTCGCTTTTTTTAAATCCCAGTTTGTATGATTGATAAACGCGTTTTCAATTTCAGGGTTTGAAATATCATCCGTTTTGTAGAAATGCAACATTCCGTTTACATCCAATCCATGGGTACTTATTAAAAAAGAATCAATTGGTACGTTTGGTTGTAATGCTCCAGATGTGCCAATTCTAATAATATCTAAACTTTTTAAATCCTTTTTAATTGTTTTGGTTTCAAAATCGATATTCACTAAAGCATCAAGTTCATTAAGCACAATATCAATATTATCGGTGCCAATTCCTGTGGAAATTACCGATAGTTTTTTTCCGTTTAATTTACCTGTATGCGTTTTAAATTCACGTTTTTGAGTCTGAAAATCGATGGTATCAAAGTGTTTTGAGATTAAATCAACACGATCTTGATCACCAACAAAAATTATGGTATTGCCAATGTCTTGTGGCTTTAAATTAAGATGATAAATACTGCCATCTGGATTAAGTATAAGTTCAGAATCCTTAATTGGCATGCATTGGAGACTTTACAAGTTTATTTTGGGCTTTACTAAATTGAAAATTCATTTTTTCTACTCCTCCAAAAATCATATCATTTTTAAATTCTCCAAATGCATTATGTTGCCCTAAGAGCGTTTCATGGCCTTTCCTATTCAGTTCAATGCTATCTTCGCTTACGGTATAAAATGATTCTAAATTATCAATTATACGGATTAATTGCGTATCGCCGTAACCATAATAGCCTTGATAATTTAAAGCATAACCCAAAAGGTGATGTTTAGATTTCACCTCGTTTTCTTTCAGAATTTTCAAGATGTTGATTTCCAAAATATTTAAACCCGTTTTAGAATCGGGAAAGCGCTCTAAATGCGCTTTTAAGCAATTACTAAGGTACTTGAATGAAGAGGGTTTTACGATGTAGGGCTTTAATAAATTGTGATCTTTACCACAGTAAATACCCCAAATGGTTTTGGATAAATCCAAATCGTATTCAGTTAATAAAACTTTATTTTTATAGTGTGCTAATAGTTGTCCAGAAGTTAGCTCAGAAAGCCCTTTTAGAACATCACTTCCTTTAACACGACCACTACATACTAAGTAATAAGGTAAGGTTATTTTCTTTTGCAATAACAAGTTAATAACCGCCAACATATTGATATGGCAAAACAAATCATATTCAAACCACAACACAATTTCTTTATAGCGTTCATTGGCATTATCCAATTGTTTCAGGGCGACGTCTACTTTATTTAAGTCTAAATCAATATTATAGAATTCTCCTAAAAACTGCCCTCTTGCTTTAATTAATTCCTCTGAATGAACTACCTCCTTTGTGGGGCCTTCACACAGCATTTCCTGCCATGTAATAATTTCGCCTTCAATTTCTAACTCGTTTAAATATCCAGTTAAAACACCACCGTTAGTAATGTGCAATATATCTTTATACATAAATTAACCACCTACGCGTTTTACATTAAACCCTTTGTCTTTAAGTATTTGCATGATTTTATCGCGGTAATCGCCTTGAATAATAATTTTATCGTCTTTAAAACTACCTCCAACGCTTAATTTTGTTTTAATTTCTTTTGATAATGCTTTAAAATCTTCAACAGCACCTGTGTAACCCTCTAAAATTGTGATGGGTTTTCCTTTTCGTTTTTCGTATTTGCATAGGATGGGATCGTCTTGCATCCAAATATCCGAAGTATCACTAGCATCCTGATTCGTTTCCTCTGGAATATGATCGGGAAAAAGGTTTTTTAATTGGTCTTGTAAATCCATTTTTATTCAGTGTGCAGTCGCAGTTTTCAGTCGCAGTTAACTGTTATTAAGTCTGTAAACTGAGACTGGAAACTACTTTTTAATAAGTCCTAATTCAATTAAACGTTCGGTTAAAAATTCGCCAGCAGTAATATCTTCAAATTGTTTTGGGTTGTCTCTATCTATACAATTTTCTAATACATTCAATTTCATATCACTCACAGGGTGCATAAAGAAGGGTATAGAATACCTTGAAGTGCCCCAAAGCTCTTTTGGAGGATTTACCACACGATGAATAGTTGATTTTAGTTTGTTATTCGTGTGTCTAGACAACATATCACCCACATTAATCATCAATTCATCCGGTTGCGCAATAGCATCCAACCATTCGCCCTTTTTATTTTGTACCTGTAAACCGCGCCCTTGAGCACCCATTAAAAGTGTTATTAAATTAATATCACCATGAGCTGCAGCACGCACCGCCTCTTTTGGTTCTACTTTTATTGGTGGATAATGAATGGGTCTTAAAATAGAGTTACCATTATGAATGTAGTTATCAAAATAGGTTTCTTGCAACCCTAAATGTAATGCCAAAGCTCTCAAAACATATTTTGCTGTTTTCTCTAGCATTTGGTAAGTTTCCTTACCAATTTCGTTAAATTCTGGTAGTTCACTTACCTCAACATTATCTGGATAATCATATTTTTCCTTTTCAACTTTGTCAACATACTGACCGAAATGCCAAAACTCCTTTAAATCGCCCTCTTTTTTCCCTTTCGCACTTTCCTTTCCAAAGGATACATAACCTCTCTGACCAGCAATTTCAGGAATTTCATATTTCTGCTTGACTTCTAGTGGTAAATCGAAAAAGTTTTTTACTTCTTTATACAGATTCTCAACCAAATCATCACTTAAAAAATGGCCTTTAAGCGCTACAAATCCAATGTCTTCATAGGCTTTTCCAATAGATTTTACAAAGTGTTCTTTTCTTGAAGTGTCTTCTGAAATAAAATCAGTTAAATCCACACTAGGAATACTATTCATAACTAAAAAATATAAAAGCAGTACAAACAAATGTACAAAAACATTCCATTGAATAATATGCAATTTTCTGAAAGATAAGTTTAAATTAAGGTATATTTGATAATACAGGATAGATAATTTTATGAAAACCTCAAAAATCACTGTTGGTATGCAATTTTCTTATCAAGGTTTAAAGCAAAAGAAACTTTTAAAGCTTTATGAAAACATGCTGAAACCTCGACTTATTGAGGAAAAAATGCTGGTGCTTTTAAGACAAGGTAAAATAAGTAAATGGTTTTCGGGTATTGGTCAGGAAGCCATCGCAGTGGGGGTTACTATGGCTCTAAAAGAGAACGAGTATATGCTGCCAATGCATAGGAATCTTGGGGTGTTTACAACAAGAAAAATTCCGTTATACCGATTATTTTCACAATGGCAAGGGAAGCCATCTGGCTTTACCCAAGGAAGGGATAGGTCTTTCCATTTTGGTACACAACAATACAAAATCGTTGGTATGATTTCTCATTTGGGACCACAATTAGGTGTTGCAGATGGTATAGCCTTAGCTTCAAAACTAAAAAATAGAAATACCGTAACTGCTGTGTTTACAGGAGAAGGCGGCACAAGTGAAGGCGATTTTCATGAGGCTCTAAACATTGCATCCGTATGGCAATTGCCGGTGCTTTTTTGTATTGAGAATAACGGTTATGGACTATCCACACCAACAAAGGAGCAATACAATTGTGAAAATTTAGCAGATAAAGGTTTGGGTTATGGGATAGAATCTCATATTATCGATGGTAACAATATAATTCAGATTTACACTAAAGTAAAGGCCTTGGCGAAAAGTATTAGGGAAACCCCGCGACCTATTTTAATAGAATTTAAAACCTTTAGAATGCGAGGGCATGAGGAAGCAAGTGGCAATAAATATGTACCAAAACAACTTTTAGAAGAATGGGAAGCTAAAGATCCTATTTCAAATTATGAATATTTCCTATCGGAAGAAGGTATTTTAAGCGAAGAAAAAAAAGCTGAAATTATTTCAAAAATTAATATTGAAATCACTGAACATTTAGAAGTTGCCTTTAAGGAAGAAATGATAGATCCTGATATAACAAAAGAGTTAAATGACGTTTATAAACCATTTGAATATCAAAGTTTTGAATCTAATTCAACTATTAAAAATATAAGATTTATAGATGCTATTTCCCAAGGCATAAAACAAAGTATGCAACGTCATCATGATTTAGTAATTATGGGACAAGATATAGCGGAATATGGAGGTGTTTTTAAAATCACCGAAGGGTTTGTTGAAGAGTTTGGAAAGGATAGAGTGCGGAATACGCCCATTTGTGAATCTGGTATTATAGAGACGGCTATGGGGTTATCCATTGCTGGAATAAAGAGTGTTGTTGAAATGCAGTTTGCCGATTTTGTGTCCTCTGGTTTTAATCCTATAGTTAATTACTTGGCAAAATCGTATTACCGCTGGGGGCAACAGGCTGATATAGTCATAAGAATGCCTTGTGGTGGCGATGTTGGCGCAGGTCCGTTTCATTCGCAAACCAATGAGGCGTGGTTTACAAAAACACCTGGTCTAAAAGTGGTGTATCCTGCATTTCCTTATGATGCCAAAGGGCTGTTAAATACAGCCATTAACGACCCTAATCCTGTTATGTTTTTTGAACATAAGGCACTTTACAGAAGTATTCGTCAAGAAGTGCCAACAGATTATTATGCGGTACCTTTTGGAAAAGCAAGTTTAATTAAAGAGGGTAAAGATGTTACAGTTATAAGTTATGGTGCCGGGGTACATTGGGCTTTGGATACTTTAGAAAGGTTACCTGAAGTTGCCGCAGATGTGATTGATTTAAGAACATTACAACCTTTGGACACAATCACTATATTTCATTCCGTTAAGAAAACTAACAAAGTGATAATTTTACAAGAAGATTCGTTATTTGGAGGCATTGCTAGTGATATTTCAGCTTTAATCATGGAGCATTGTTTTGAATATTTAGATGCTCCTGTCAAGCGTGTAGCAAGTTTGGAAACCCCTATTCCGTTTACAAAGTCGTTAGAAGAGCAATATTTGCCCAAGCAACGTTTTGCATCAGCACTTCTTGATTTGTTAGCCTATTAAATTAATAGCTTTTGGAAAAATTTAGAATCATATGTCTTTTACTTCTTGTATTGTCTTTTTCCTGCAAAATGATGTAAAAGACGAATTAGATAACTACAAATGGCATTCTAAAACGGTAACTGCAACAGCATACAATTCACTTAAAAATCAGACAGATTCCAATCCAAATATTACTGCTTTTGGAGATACGTTGCAACCAGGAATGAAGTGTATTGCTCTATCAAGAGATCTTTTGGCACTAGGACTAAAACATAATACCCCTGTAATCATTGAAGGATTTGAAGGGGTATATTTAGTTAAGGATAAAATGCACTCCCGTTGGAAAAATCGCATTGATATTTACATGGGTGTTGATGTAGATGCCGCTAAAAATTGGGGCAAAAAAAAGGTGTGTATCGATTATGGTACTCGAGTTTCAGAATAATTATCTTGTTTCTGCTTCTGAAAGAATAAAGGGATAGGCATCCTTTACAGTTTGTAACTCTTCCTTCGTTAGTTTGTCAATTGGTTTTTTAAGTACCTCTTCGCAATAGACTTTACGTAATTCAAAATAGGCTTTGGTGAGTTCATCTTGTACTTCAATAAACTGATTGTAACTCGTGTTCCTATCTGCTTGTAATGATATAACCGCCTTTGTAGGATGATCTGATGATGTAGCAACCTTATCGCCGTTACAATACGCACAAGTATTGTCACCGTTATTATCAATAAATGCTTTAGACAAATCTTTTACTTCGTCAATCGTAACTATTTCATCGTCCACCATTATCTCATTGTTAGCATTAATAGCTATCTTTAAGATATTCCTATCGGGAATGGGCACATTACAATCAATACCAGGCGGACATTCTTTAGGCAGTTTTCTATTAATACCTGTATCCTTTGGAATTACGGCAGTAACTAAGAAAAAGATTAATAATAAAAATGCGATGTCTGCCATAGACCCCGCATTTACTTCTGGACGTTCTGTTACTCGTTTCATGATTTTTATGTTATTGTTAATGATGAAGATGTCACAAAAACAATACCATAAAATCTTTTGAATTATCGCATTTGATGATGTAATCTTTTCCAATGGATTTCATCCGATGGAAAACTTAATAATCGTTTGCAATAAAATGAACTTTCTTCTGACAAGCCTTTTACGCGATTGGATATTTTAATAACGGTTCTCATATTTTTTTGATTGATGATGGTTTGATGGCAGAGACGCTTTTATCTATAACGTCTCTTGCTATTCCAAGTGTTTGTTTTTGTACTGTTTAAAGTTTCAGTTAATCTGTTTGAATTTAAAGTTCTCATGTGTTTTACGTTTTTTGATTGATAAAAATTGATTGATGATTTGATTGATGTTTAAAATACTACCTGTATCGTCTTTTGCTGTTCCAAGTATTGGATTTAGAAGCTGGTAATGTTTCTGATAATTGGTTACTGTTTAAAGTTCTCATGATTTTTCGTTTTTTAATTGATTTATACTTGATAGACGACAGTAAAATAAATTTGTTACAGTACTATGCATTACAAAGTAGTAATTTAACATATTTTAACATTTTCATGACAAAAAAGAAAGGTAAGGTGTGCAAGAGAGACTATTTAGGTATGGTTATTGTTAAATACATCTAAAATATACATTGAAGATGTTAGGTTTTATTATAAACAAATATCTTTGAGGTAATTTACTAACTTAGAATAAGGTTAGTTAGAAAATGAAAACTTTAATAACCTTTGGTTGCATTGTTATGCTGACATTTTCCTTGTCGGCACAGATTGACTCTAAAAAACAGTCTGGAGCCATTATTCCTGCCGTAGAGTCTCCAAAAGACTCCGCTGATAGCCAAAAAGTTATTCCAAAAAAAATAACGCCAAACGATCAGTTAAGTGGCGCAAAATCTCCAAATATAGTTGGTAAGTTAGAATTTCCTAGAAAGGAATTTAGCATGTTCCCAAAGGAAGAGTTTGCAAATCCGGGTGAACTCTACACAAAAAAACTAGAAAAGATTGAAAAAACATTATTACCCGAAGGATACGGTGAAACTTCTGGGTTAAAAAATGATGCTTACTGGGGAGATTATAAAACCAAATCAAACAAAGTTACTGTACTTTACAGAGATTATTCGGCGATTGATGGGGATTTATTAAGAGTTTATGTAAACGGCGATATTATTCAACCAAGAATTTATCTCACAGGTAATTTTAGTGGGTTTGAATTAACATTAAAAGAAGGTGTTAATGAGATCATTTTTCAAGCCATAAACACAGGTGCTTCAGGACCAAACACCGCTACGTATAAAATTCAAGATGAGTTTGGTTCGGTTATTACTAAAAAAGTATGGGCTTTAGAAGCAGGTGTAAAAGTTTCTGTTGATATTGTTAAGGAATAATTAACCCACAATAACATCAATTGCTTGTAATTCTTCTTGCGTAAAACTCAAATTATCTAAAGCTTTCACATTTTCCTGTAACTGCTTTGGTGAACTTGCGCCAATTAAAACAGATGCCACTTGTTTATGACGTAATATCCATGCTATTGCCATTTGTGATAGTTTTTGACCCCGATTTTGCGCAATTTCATTTAATGCCTGAATCTTTTTCAAATTATTTTCAACGGTTTCAGAAGTTAAATACGTCATATTTTTTGCAGCACGGGAATCTTTTGGAATACCATTTAAATATTTATCAGTAAGCATTCCCTGTGCCAAAGGTGAAAATGTAATACAGCCAACACCATTGTTCTCCAAAGTATCCAATAAGCCATCTTCAACCCAACGGTCAAACATAGAATATCTTGCTTGATGCAGTATAAAAGGTGTATTTGAGGCTTTTAGTAATTCTGCTGCTTTTTGTGTTTCAGCTGGTTTATAATTTGAAATAGCTACATATAATGCCTTTCCCTGCCTAACAATATCTGCTAAAGTTCCCATGGTTTCTTCTAAAGGTGTCTCAGGATCGGGTCTATGGTGATAAAAAACATCAACATAATCCAATCCCATACGCTTCAAACTTTGATCTAAACTAGCCATTAAATACTTTCTAGATCCCCAATTGCCGTATGGCCCGGGCCACATATCATATCCCGCCTTTGTAGCTATAAACAATTCATCTCTGTAAGATTTAAAATCTCTTTTTAAGATGGTGCCAAAATTTTCTTCTGCAGAACCATAAGGTGGTCCGTAATTGTTAGCCAAATCAAAGTGGGTAATTCCTAAATCAAACGCACATCTTAAAACTTCTCTCGCATTTTGTATGCTATCTACAAACCCGAAATTATGCCATAAACCCAAGGAAATGGCGGGTAATAAAACTCCGCTATTACCAGTCCTTTTGTAAGTCATCGCATCATACCGATGGGTCGAAGCTAAATATTCTGTTGCACCAGATTTATCGTTAATTTGCATACTATTTTAATGTTGAGAAGTTTCGGCTAAAATATAAAATCGATTTAAAATAAGAACATGACTTTACAAGTTTATTTGGTTAATATCCAATTGAAAACTTTAGCCAAAAGATATGGGAATAACTCGACAAAGGTGTTATTTTTGCAACTTACCAAACTTTAGGCATGTCGATTTCAAAAACAGAACTTCAAGAAAGAAAAACAGGAAAAGACCTATACAGTTATCAAAAAGGAGCCATAAACAAAATTTTTACAGCGTTTGAAGAGTCTCCAACGGATTATCATTTATTATATCAATTACCAACAGGAGGCGGAAAGACTGTAATTTTTTCTGAAATAGTGAGGCAGTATCTTACTACCAAAAAGAAAAAAGTTTTGGTAATGACACACCGTATTGAGTTGTGCAAGCAAACTTCAAATATGCTAACTGAATTTGGTGTAATAAATAAGGTGGTTGATAGTAAGGCAGATTTAAGCGATCAAGCAGACTACAGTTGTTTTGTGGCGATGGTGGAAACACTAAATAACCGATTAAATGACGATAAGCTTGATATTTCTGATATTGGTTTGGTAATTATTGATGAGGCACACTACAACTCATTTACAAAACTATTTAAATTCTTTAGTCAATCCTTTGTTCTTGGGGTTACCGCAACGCCTTTAAGTTCTAGTATGGAATTGCCAATGACTGATAATTATGACGAATTGATCGTTGGTGAGTCTATTGAGTCTTTGATTGAACATGGGTTTTTAGCGCGTGCAGAAATGTTTAGTTACAATGTAGGACTAACCAGTTTAGTAGTTGGAGCCAATGGTGATTATACGGTAAAGTCTTCTGAAGACCTGTATACTGATGACAATATGCTAACTAAGCTTTTAAGAGCTTATGAAGAACGTTCAAAAGGTAAAAAAACCTTAATTTTTAATAACGGTATAAACACTTCGCTACACGTTTATGATACGTTTAGAAGGGCGGGTTACCCTATAGCGCATTTGGATAACACCAATTCTAAAAAAGAACGTGCTATGATCTTAAAATGGTTTAAGAAAACACCAGATGCTATTTTAACATCGGTAAGTATTTTAACCACAGGATTTGACGAACCAACAGTAGAAAGTATTATTCTAAACCGTGCAACGAAGTCGCTTACGTTATACTATCAGATGATTGGTCGTGGTTCTCGGGTGCTTGAAAACAAGGACACCTTTCAAGTCATTGATTTGGGTAATAATTTCCACAGATTCGGTCCTTGGGGCGACAATTTAGATTGGCAACGTATATTTAAATCTCCTAATTACTATTTAGATTCGTTGCTAAGCGACGAAGAATTAGAAAGCAACTTTAGGTATGAAATGCCCGATGCACTTAGAGCAGAATTTGGTAATACGGAGGATGTACATTTCGATATTCAAAAAACGTATGTTGATGCTGTTAGGGCAGGAGAGTCTACCAAGGTAGTTTTGGAACGTTCTATAGCGCAGCATGCCAGAATTTGTATTGAAAATAGCGAAGATGTGTATGATGCTATTGCTTTAGCTAAAAAATTGGGTGATGATATTGATTTTAGAATCAAACGCTACACCAAATGCATTAGTAAAAGCACCCATAATTTTGTAGAGTGGCTTAGAGGAGAATACCGGAAGAAATTAAACTCTTATTTACGATCTAATTTTGACGAAGTATTTGAAGAAATTCACGGTTATGCTCCTGAAGAATAACTAGGTAAACCTTATTATTAAACACATTTTTGGAGCTTAAAAAGGCCATTCTGTTCATGTTTGTAAGCACAATATCTTTTGCTTGCATGAATGCCATAGTTAAACATCTAGAACACGTAAATGCATATCAGATTGTGTTTTTTAGGTCAGCAAGTTGTTTGGTTTTTACGTTTGCATTTTTACTCAAAAACAAAATTCCAGTTTTAGGCAACAAAAGAAAACTACTAGTTTTAAGAGGTGTGGTAGGTGTAATATCAATGACGTTCTTCTTCATGTCCACCAAATATCTACCCATTGGAACAGCAGTTACTTTAAGGTATCTTGCACCAATTTTCGCAACTATATTTGCCATTTTTCTACTAAAAGAACAAGTAAAACACATACAATGGCTGTTCTTTTTAATTGCATTTTCAGGTGTGGTTGTCTTAAAAGGAGTAGATGACAATCTTAACTCCTACGGTTTACTTTTAGCATTTGTTTCTGCGTTTTTTAGCGGACTCGTATATGTTGTTATCAGCTTAATTGGAAAAAAGGAACACCCTGTAGTTATTGTCAATTACTTTATGTTTATATCCACAATTGTTGGTGGATTATTAGCCATAAAAGACTGGATATGGCCTGTTGGTAGGGATTGGTGGCTTTTATGTAGTTTAGGTTGCTTCGGGTATTTCGGTCAAATATATATGACGAAAGCATTTCAGGGTGTACAAACCAATCAAATTACGCCCTTTAAATTTTTAGAAGTTGTTTTTACCCTTTTACTTGGGGTTACCATCTTTAGTGAAAAATACTCCTTTTGGAGCCTACTGGGAATAGCTTTAATCGTTCTGGGGCTTTCATTAAACCTAAAATACCGTAACAATTCAAAAAGAATTAAAGATTAAGAAATATATTTGTGATCCTTAAAACACTAAACTTCAAAAGTAGTTAATGGCTTTTAAAAACTGGATAAATCATCACCGTCGTAAATTTATGACGGCATTAACCAAAAGAGTTGGTGGTTCTCATTTAGAACCTTCACCAGAGGTTGGAAAAAAAATAAAAATCAAAAAGGTGTTGATTGTAAGACCAAATCATCGCTTAGGAAACCAATTGCTCACCACACCATTAGTACAAGAAGTTGAGGCCTTATTTCCAGATTGCAACATTGATATTTTTGCCAAAGGAGGTGTTGCGTTTCCTGTCTTTGAAAATTATTCTTCTGTAGATAAAATATATAAGTTGCCTAGAAAACCATTTAGTAATTTATCTAAATATGCCATGTGTTGGGTGTCAATAACACGCAAACGCTATGACCTCGTTATTAATGGCGATGGAAATTCGTCATCAGGACGGTTACTTACAAATTTAGCCAAAGCGCCTTTAAAAGTTTTTGGAGATATGTATCCTGAAGTTGAAAGCAGACACCTTGATTATCAACATATTTCAAAATATCCCATTTATAACTTGCGCTTTTATCTTTCAAAATTAGGCTATCCCGATGAGCAACGCAATGTACCTCTTCTAAATATAAAATTAACTTCAGAAGAAATTACCAAAGGAAAGTCCATTCTTGAAAACTTAATTAATAACGATAAACCAACAATTTGTATTTATACGAACGCTACTGGCGATAAATGTTATTCCGAAGAATGGTGGGAAGCCTTTTACTATAAATTACAAAAGACGTTTGATAAAACTTATAACATTATTGAAATGTTACCCATTGAAAATATCTCAAAAATCAATTTTCAGTCTCCCAATTTTTACAGTAAAGACATTAGGGAAATGGGCGGGGTTCTTGCTAATACTGCCGTTTTTATAGCCGCCGATAATGGGGTGATGCATTTAGCAAGTGCAGCTATGACGACTACTGTTGGATTATTTTCTGGGAATAACCAAGCTATTTATGGCCCTTATGGTAACAGAAGTTTAGCACTTCATACAAAGGTAAAATCTCAGGATGATTGTATAGAAGCAATAAAGAAGGTATTGTCATAAAGATTTAAGCCTTTTGTAATTCACTTTTTTTTAACGAATCTTTATTACAGTTTTACTTGCGTAATTACTATCTTCAAAGTGTAACTGTTTAATCATGAGAAGTTTTGTAGTTGTGTTATTGACAGGTTGTCTTTTTGGTTGTAAATCTTCTAAGTCGAGAATTACTGCTGAAGAAATGGAGGCTTTTAATAAATTGATTGAAACAAAGGTTTTTGAAATTGAATCTACTACAGCCTACCCTCAACTTACGTTTGCCACCTCCCAGCTTTTTGATGCGCAATTGCTGCCACCAGGGAGTAATGCCGGGGCTATAAGTTTAATCGGTAATTCAAATTTTTTAAAAATCAAACAAGATAGTGTTATATCGTATCTACCATATTTTGGTGAACGACAAATGCACGTAGGGTATGGTGGACAGGATAGTGCCATTGAATTTAATGGTACTATGAAAGATTATTCGGTTAAAGAAAATAGAAATAAGAGTAAGACCATCTCCTTTAACGCTAAGAGTAATGCTGAGCCCTTTCTCGTTACAATTACGTTATTCCCAAATTTAACAAGTCGTATTACACTTAACAGTGCTTCTCGTTTTTTTATAAGTTATCAAGGTACCGTATCTTCAATTGAATAGAAAAACTGCCTTTTTGACATTAAATAAACTCAATAAGCAGACATTATGTCTTCTTTTATCCGTCAGAACTGTCTAAAAAGGCGGTTTTTTGCTTTGGTATCTCATTTGCTTTTATTCAGGCGAAGTCAAAAACTTCACTAGTAATCAAAATGAAATTTTAACTTAAAAATTATAGTATTATGAGTGCATTAATGAATATTTCAAAAAACGGAAACCACAAAGAAACTGGATTATCTCACAGAAATTGGTCTAACTGGATTGATGATTTCTTTGGTGTTGAAACATTTCCATCAACTTTCGTAAATACAGGAATGACCTTACCAAAAGTAAATATTAGAGAAACTAAAGATGAGTACTTTGTGGATATTGCTGTTCCAGGAATGAAAAAATCAGACTTTAATATTGATTTAGACAATGAGGAATTGATAATTTCTGCTGAAGTTAAAGCTGAAGAGAAGAATGAGAATAAAAACTATACACGTAGAGAATTTGGGTATACCTCTTTTAAAAGAACCTTTACCTTACCTGATACTATTGATGATAGTAAAATAAAGGCAAATTACGAAAACGGTATTCTAAGTATCACTTTACCAAAGCGTGAAGAGGCGAAGCCAAAACCATCTCGTGTTATTGAGATTTCTTAATCAAAAGGAATTCCCCAACGCTTACGTTGGGATTTCTATTGAAATTGTCATTTCTATGTAATTGGGAATCTAAATAAATTTTTCATAAAAACTAAAAAGAGGCGTTGTGCCTCTTTTTTTATTGCTGCTTTTTTGAAACATCTATTCTTCTTAACACGAAGTAATTCGTATTTTTAGTAAAAATTGCAGTTTTTGTGAAATTAATCCGTTTTACGAAAAAGGGATTGTATTGTATCCCTGGAAAATTCTATTTAGATCCTTGGTATCCTGTAGATTATGCCGTTATTTCTCATGGGCACGCAGACCATGCTAGATGGGGTATGAAGCATTATTTATGCCACCATCATTCTAAACCTATTGTACAGCACCGCATAAATTCAAATATCAGTATTGAAAGTTTGGGCTATAATGAACCTATTACCATAAATGGGGTAACTGTAAGTTTTCATCCAGCAGGTCATATTATTGGGTCAGCGCAGATTAGATTGGAATATAAAGGTTTTGTAGTTGTGTTTACTGGTGATTATAAAACAACAGATGACAGACTTACTGTGCCCTTTGAGCCTGTAAAATGTCATGAATTTATTACGGAAAGCACCTTTGGCTTACCAATATACAAATGGCTTTCAGACGACATCTTAAAACAACAGATGGAACAATGGATTGCTACAAATCAATCCAATAATCGCACAAGTGTATTTTTTGGATATTCCTTGGGAAAAGCACAACGCATCATGAAAATGCTTGAAGGTGTGGACGACATTTACGTTCATAATGCCATTCATAAATTAAACGAAGCCATTGTATCTACTGATATTGAACTGCCAACAACGAGATTAATCACATCAGATTTCAATAAGAAAGATATTCAAAATAAAATAGTAATTCTACCGCCTTCACTCTTAGATTCAAGTTTGTTAAAGCGCATACCTAATGCAGCAACAGCAGTGTGTTCGGGTTGGATGCAGATACGAGGGAATAGGCGATGGCGTTCCGTAGATGCTGGTTTTCCCGTAAGCGATCATGCAGATTGGGATGGACTGCTAAGTGCCGTAAAAGCTACCGAAGCAGAAAAAGTATATGTAACCCATGGCTCTCAAGCCACTTTTTCCAAATATTTAAATGAAATTGGTATTCCTTCTGAAGAAGTTAAAACGGAATATGGTGAAGATCAATTAAACGAAGTTGAAGCAAAAGCAAGTACAGCATGAAAGACTTCTTAGAATTGATTAGCGCGGTGGAAATCACCAATAAAACTAATGCAAAAATTCAGGCATTAGTGGATTATTTTACAAAAGCATCCGATAAAGATAAACTATGGCTCATCTCAATTTTTACTGGCAAACGTCCGTCACGACCTGTTACATCTACCTTGATGAAACAATGGTGTATGGAACTAATTGATTTACCAGAATGGTTGTTTTTAGAAAGCTACAGCACTGTCGGAGATTTGGGAGAAACCCTAGCCCTATTATTGCCAGAACCAACGCATAAAATTGATAAAACTTTGGATGATTGGATGCAAGACGTCATTAGACTAAAACCAAAATCTGAAGAAGAAAAGAAAGCCTATGTGTTAAAAGCATGGTCTGGTCTAAACATGCAAGAGCGATTTATTTTCAACAAACTTATTGGTGGAAGTTTTAGAATTGGCATATCTAAAAAAACCTTGGTAAATGCTTTGGCAAAATATTCTGGAATAGACGCTAACCAGTTAATGCATAGCATCATTGGAAATTGGGATATTAACTCCATTTCTTTTAAAGCGTTATTGAATGGCCATCATATTAATTATGATAACTCAAAACCTTACCCATTTTGCTTGGCGTACGCTCTTGAAAAAGAATTGGATGAATTAGGAAACATTGAGGATTGGCAAGTCGAGTATAAGTGGGATGGTATTCGCGGACAGATTATCAAACGCAATGATGAAATTTACATTTGGTCTCGTGGTGAAGAGTTAATAACCAATCAATTTCCTGAACTTACTGATGCTTTTAAAGCGGTTAAACATGATTTTGTAATAGATGGAGAAATACTTGCATTAAAAGACAGTAACGTATTATTATTTAATGACTTACAAAAACGTTTAAATAGAAAAAATGTATCTAAAAAATTACTAGAAGAAGTTCCTGTTGGTTTTTACGTATACGATGTTTTAGAGTTTGAAAATGAAGATATCAGACAGGGAACCATGGCAAAACGCAGGCAAGTTTTAGAAACATTTTTCACCGAAAGTGAATTACCAAATTACATCAAATTATCAGAAGTTATTCAAGTAAATGCATGGGAAGATTTGAATGCAATTAGAGAAGGATCACGCTCCATAAATTCTGAAGGCTTAATGCTGAAACATAAGTATACCGAATACCACGTAGGACGAAAAAAAGGCGATTGGTGGAAATGGAAAGTTGATCCTTTAACCATTGACGCGGTTATGATTTATGCACAAAAGGGTAGTGGAAGGCGTAATTCAAAATATACAGATTACACGTTTGCGGTGAAAAAGGATGATGGTTTGGTAACCGTAGCAAAAGCGTATTCTGGTTTAACAGATAAAGAAATTACTGAAATTTCAAGATGGGTAAATCAAAATGCCATTGAAAAATTTGGACCAGTGCGTACTGTAAAGCCAGAATTGGTCTTTGAAATTGCTTTTGAAGGTATCGCCCTTAGTAAGCGTCATAAATCTGGTGTAGCCTTACGTTTTCCACGCATAAAACGTTGGAGGCAAGATAAAACTGTAAATGACATCGACACCATCACTTCAGTTAAAAGCTTAATACACGTCAATTAATGGGAACGTTTGAAGATAGTGATGGGTACAAAATCATTCAGAATTACTTTTCTGAAAAAGAACAAAACCCTTTTCAGTTTCAATTAAAAACTTGGAAACGTTATGCTTCCGGCCATAGCGGCGTAGTTGTTGCGCCTACTGGTTTTGGTAAGACATTTTCCGTATTTCTTGCTGTAGTTATCGATTATTTAAACAACCCAAATCACTATCAAAAAGGTTTAAAGTTATTGTGGATTAGCCCCTTAAGGTCTTTGGCAAAGGATTTAGCAAAAGCTATGAAAACTGCCGTGGATGAGATTGGTTTAGATTGGGAAGTGCAAGTGCGCAACGGCGATACACCTACAAATGTACGGAGACAACAAGAACGTTTAATGCCTGATGTGTTGCTTACAACCCCAGAGACCATGCATTTGCTATTCTCGCAAAAGAAAAACTCACGGTGGTTTAAATCCTTAAAATGTGTTGCAGTAGATGAATGGCACGAACTTATTGGCAATAAAAGAGGTGTATTAACTGAACTGGTATTGTCACGATTAATAACGCTTTCGCCAAAATTAAGAATTTGGGGAATTACCGCCACTATAGGAAATTTAGAGGAAGCCAAAGATGTTTTGATACCATATTCTGGACTCAAAACAACCATGATAAAAGCTTCAGAAAAAAAGAAAATAGAAGTAAATGCTGTTTTGCCAGATGAAGTTGAAGTATTGCCATGGGCAGGACATTTAGGACGCTCCATGAGCTCTAAAATTATACCGATAATCCATGAAAATAATACTACTCTTATTTTTACCAACACACGCGGACAAAGTGAATTGTGGTATCAAATTTTGTTAGAAGAAGCTCCTGAACTGGCAGGATTAATAGCCATTCATCATGGCTCTATCGATTTAAAATTGCGCCATTGGATTGAGGATAATATCTCTGAGGGAAACTTAAAGGCAGTCATCTGTACGTCGTCATTAGATTTGGGTGTCGATTTTAAACCTGTAGATTGTATTATTCAAATTGGTTCTGCAAAAGGAATAGCGCGATTTACGCAACGTGCTGGTAGGAGCGGACATTCACCCTACGAGACTTCAAAAATCTACTTCATCCCAACGCATTCCTTAGAATTAATTGAAGTTGCGGCGCTAAAAGCAGCTATTAAAGATTTAAATGTTGAAGAACGCTCGCCAATGGTGTTGTGTTACGATCTTATGGTTCAATTTTTAGTGACTTTAGCCACAGGAGAAGGGTTTAACGCAATAGAAGCTTTTCAAATTTTAAAACAAACACATGCTTTTAGTTATTTAACTGAAGATGAATTTAACTGGGGGATTCGATTTATTACCCAAGGGGGAGAAACCTTAAAATCTTACGAAGAATTTCATAAAGTAGTTAAGGATGAAGATGAGGTTTTCAGGGTAAAAAGCAGACGAATTAGCATGCTGCACCGCATGAATATTGGAGCAATAATAAGCGAATCGATGATGCTAGTGAAATATGTTTCGGGCGGTTATATCGGCATGATTGAAGAATTTTTTATTTCAAAATTAAAACCAAAAAGCAGTTTTGTATTGGCGGGTAAAGTATTGGAGTTGGTGCGAATAAAAGATATGACCGCTTATGTAAAACGCAGTAAAGCAAAAAAGGCCATTACACCTAGTTGGTTGGGAGGGAGGCTTTCACTTACCTCTCATTTAAGTCATTATTTAAGGGTGAAGTTAGCTGGTGCATTATCTCCTGGAGCTCGGGAAAAAGAATTAAAGTTTTTACATCCATTAGTGTCAAGGCAATCCGAGTATTCACATATTCCAAAGGAAAATGAATTTTTGGTTGAGTTGATTGAAACCAAAGATGGACATCATTTATTTATGTATCCGTTTGAAGGACGCTTAGTACACGAAGTAATTTCTGCATTAATTGCACATCGTTTAAGTAAAATAAAACCATTGACTTTCACTATCGCGATGAATGATTATGGGTTTGAGTTATTAAGCGATCAACCCATTCCTTTAGATATTGACATTATAAAAAAACTACTTTCCAAAGAAAATTTGATGAATGACGTTGCTGCGAGTATTAATGCTTCAGAAATGGCGTCTCGTAAGTTTAGGGATATTGCGGTAATAGCTGGTTTGGTGATACAATCAGCTCCGGGGCGTCAACAGAACAATAAGAGTTTGCAATCTTCCTCTGGATTAATTTTTAGAGTTTTGGAGGATTATGAACCAAACAACCTTTTATTACGACAAGCCTACACGGAAGTGTTCAATCAACAGTTAGAAGAAGTGCGGTTACAAGCGGCTTTTGAGCGTATTTCTAAAAGTAAAATTATATTTAAACAAGCCAAAGCATTCACACCGTTAAGTTTCCCAATTAAAGCTGATAGTCTTCGTAACTCTATGAGTAATGAAAGTTTAGAAAAGCGTTTAAAGCGTATGATGGCGCAAACCTTGAAAGTAAACTAATGTTATGAAGATTATAACGAAAGACATCATTTGCAAAAGTGAAACCTTAACGTTAAGTAATCAACGCGCTATATTCTGGCAATCAAAACAAGCCCTTATTCTGTCTGACCTTCATATTGGCAAAACAGCACATTTTAGAAAAAATGGCATTCCTATTACTTCTGAATTGATGCATAATGATTTGAAACGTTTAAAGAGTGTTATAGATCATTTTAAACCTGAGCATATAATTGTTGTTGGAGATTTATTTCATGCGGAATACAATCCGGACGTTAAACTATTTCAAGATTGGATTCAAGAGTTTCGGAATATGTCGTGGACTCTGGTAAAGGGCAATCATGATAAACGAAATTTCCAATTCTTTGAGAACACGGGTATTGCAGTTGTAGAAGAAATTTTGAATGTAGCTCCTTTTAAATTTCAGCATGATGTAAAGTTAAAAGAAGAAGGTGAATTCTACATTTCGGGGCATACACATCCGGGAGTTTTTATTAAAGGCAGAGGAAGGCAACGAATTAAGTTACCATGTTATCAAATTACTGAAAATCAGATTGTATTACCTGCTTTTAGTTTATTCACAGGGTTAAATTCCAATAGTGAAATATCGAATTCTAAAAAATATGCTTTTACCGACAAAACGATAATTGAAGTAATTTAGGCTTTTCATCGTCAATATTTGCAGTTCATATTTGTACTCGTTCAATGAACCCGCGATTTTTGCTTTTTTCCGATTTTTTAAAAAGACCACTTCTGTACTTACCTAGCTTTGAAGCAAATAAAAAACGAAAGCCCCATGAAACGTTTATTTACTTCACTATTAATTATTGTTAGTTTAAATTCCATTATAGGTTTAGAAGCACAAAATTTTGTAAAGAGTATTAAGAAGCGTCATGCTTTTTATGGTTATTCTGAAAATAGTCTCAAAAATACCGACACGATACCTGGGTTTGATTCTCAAGAAGAAAAATTAAAAATTATCGGTACTATATACAAAAGTGATGGTGTAACACCTGCAAGTAATGTCATTTTATATATATGTCAGTCTGACGAATATGGAGATTATCATCCTAAGAAAGTAAACGGTAAACGCGTTTTAAAACATCAAGGATGGATCAAGACCGACGCTAACGGAAATTATACATTTTATACATTTGTTCCAGGCACATACTGGCCGTCTAGAAGAATTCAGCAAATTCATGCCGTAGTTCAAACATCAAATGAAGCTGAAGCATATGCTATAAATCACTTTGTTTTTGATAGCGATCCATTATTAAGGAGATCATGTAAAAAGAAAATTGCAGATAGAGGTTTAAATAATGTATTAAAGTTGGAAAAGAAAGACAATTTATTGATTGGAAAACGAGACATCGTTTTAAGCCCAACCTCATAAATGTATTAGTGTTTTTATATGTAAATAAAATCCCCGTAACATGATTTGGAAATGACGTTCGAGGATTTTTTAATTACTAGACTTAATTTTAGTCGTATAGCATCGAATTCAAAGGATAATTCGGGTATTATTATGAATCAGTGTTTGCTGTTATTTCAAAAGTTCCCGTAACATTAATATCTCCAGGACTATTATCTTGTCTGTCGTAATCTACATTAAAATTACCTAAATAGGTTGTTCCTTCACCAGCTGTAGTTATATTGGTAATGGTTAAAGTGCCGCCGGCTTTAGATAGAAAAATACCTTCTACAGGAATACTCATACTAGATATGTTATCCATAGTATTATTATAGGTAATCATGGTGTATTGTTTTTGTATAATAGGTTTTGCAACAGTAAATATAATTCTATAACCTTCATTATTCGTAATATCTATTCTAACGCTATCATCCTCATCTATAAGGCTCGCACGATCTACTACTACGTTAAAATTGTTAAGTCCAATGCCATTAATTGTTAAATTGGCTAACCCACCTTCCAGCTGCTCTTGTTGTTGCTCCTGCATGGTATCACCATCAGAGCTAGAACATGAGGTAGTTATAAATAAAGACACAAGTACTAAAAGGCCAAAAAAGAACGATTTCATAATTCTCAAAATGTTTTTAAGTTAATATTCAACTAGACATCGATAACTTATAAAATTGTCATAATTGTATTTTAACAATTATCTATTTCAAACTTTAATACGTCTTTTTCTCTGTAGATTACCACAGGTATCTTTTCTAAAGTACATTTGGGTTCTATAGTGAATTGAATAAACCCATTAACCACAAAATCTTCATCGGTATTTATTTTTAATTTTTGAGTGTAAACTGTATTCTGCCTTACCCAATTTACCGTACCATTAACAAATGGGTGAGGATCATGCTCCTCAATACTTAAAGGGTTTTCAGAAAGCGTACCAATATATGAAAGCTGACTGTTTTCTTTTAACATAAATGTGAATTTTCCCGAAAAATCTCGTTTAGCATTTGGAGACACGAAATACGCACTGTTATTTAAGCGCATATCAATTACTAAATTAAAGACATCGTCCTTGACAGGTTTTAAATTAAGGTAAATGTTATATGGCTCAAAACTATTCATAAACTTGTAAGCCGTTTCATGACTAGAAGGTTTCACATAAGTTTTACACTTTGTGGTTTTTTCAGGACTTGTATTGGTTTCAATGGCATTTTTGGGTATTGCTATGTAGCCCATAGAAGCTACACAAAAAATACAGATCACAACTTTTTTCATTTCTTGATGATTTTCAAATTAATAGATTATAAAACTACAGATGTATTATATTGGAAGTGTCAAAAAAATGTAAAAGAAGTGTCAACCTGTGTGAAAATTGAACAAAATATATGTTATTTACACCAAAATAGTAGGCCGAAACAAATACTATGAATAGAGTAATTATTACGATAGCATTAGTTTTAATTTGCATATCCTGTTCTAAACCAACAAGTGAGAATGACAAAATCATTAAAATTGCTTTACGGGATATAGGAGACAAAATACTTTTAAGTAATAACGACTCCATTTCTGTCGTACAACCAGTAAAATCGGTTAATGAAAGCACCTATCAGTTAACATTTGAAAAACCATTAATCATTCATCCAGATAGTTTGGTTAACATTGTTAAAAGAAGTTTTGATAAAGCTAACCTTTCAGAGCATTATATTACCGAAGTTTTAGAATGTACCAACAATGAGGTAGCGTATAGTTATGAAATGAAATTTAATATTGAAGAAAGCCTTATACCTTGCAGCGGTAGACAGCTTCAAAGTGCATGCTATACCATACAAATTCAATTTTTAACGCATCAAACTTTCAGCGCTAATGGTATAAAATACATAGGGGGAATCTTAATAGTTTTACTTGTTCTTTTCATAATACGAAAGTTTGTTAAACAAAAATCAGATGGCGAAAATGCTAATTTCAAAAAAATAGGTAGTTTTCTGTTCTATGCAGATCAAAACAAATTGATTAAAGAAGCCGAAGAAATTGCGCTTTCTAAAAAGGAATGCGAATTACTTTCTATTTTCATTTCAAAACCAAATGAAATCATTAAGCGCGAAGAACTCACCAAACGTGTATGGGAAGATAACGGCGTAATTGTTGGAAGAAGTTTAGATACTTATATTTCGAAATTGAGAAAGAAACTACAAAAAGACGAAAACATTAAACTTACTAATATTCACGGTGTAGGGTATAAGTTAGAAGTTAGTTAAGAGTTTTTATTTTTCAATAACTAATTGCTGACCAATTCTTAAAACAGAATTCCTTCTAATGGTATTCACTTTACAAATTGAAGCAATGGTAACCTCGTTATTCCGAGAAATTCTAGAAAGCGTATCCCCAGGTTTTACAATATAAATAGATCTTGTTTTGATTAAACTAGCAAGTGCCTCCTCCTCAGAACGCAAAGGCTTAATTTTACTTTGTCTTTTAGAACTATGTAAAATAGGTTGTGTCCATTTTTTAGTCACCCATAATTCTTTTGATTTTAGGGTATTTGTGTCATCAAAATTAAAAATATACTCAGGATTAATAGAGATACCTTTGTAATTAACTACCAAATGTAAATGACTACCTCTTGCATTACCCGAAACACCGCCTTTGCCTAAATATGTGCCTTTTACAACCGTATCGTTTTCTTTTACGCCGTATTTTGATAGGTGTGCATAAACAGTTTCCAATCCATTATAATGCCTCACCACAACTGTTCTTCCATGGCCACGTGTATATCTGGACATCCTTACTACGCCGTCAAACATGGCATAAACACTATCACCAGTTATCAAATCTATGTCAATACCCTTGTGGGCTCTTCCACGACGCCAACCATATCTGGAAGTTATCACTTTCTGCTTTTTAATAGGTGGGTGATATGTTGAATCTTCAAAATTTAATTGAAATGGAAACTTGGGCGCTTCAATATCCTTATAAGGGTTATAAACCGTCCTTATCCAACATTCTTCAGTAATGTGTTGTTGGTGATTATCTATAGGAACAACATCTGTTGTGTCAGTATTTGTAGTTACGATTTCAATTTCAATAGGTTGAAAAAACTTATATTTCTGAGCATTTAGGTGAGTGCCTAGTAACAGAACTATAGCAAAAAACAGTACTCTCATGAGGGATAAAATGTAATACTTTTAGTTGGACAATTCCAAATTTAAGCATTACAACGATACATTCTAAAAGTTGTTGTTTAGAATTAATAAAAGCGTATTAATCTTGCGGAAAATTTTAAAAATTTGTAAAATCTAAGAAGTACTTTTAAAAAATCAACATTATCCTTCAATAACCTCTCCTTTATCTTCGGCAACCGTCATACCCCATTCGGCTATAGCCTGCAATACTGGAGTAAGGCTTTTTCCAAAATCTGTTAGGGCATATTCTACTTTTAATGGTGGTTTTTTGGCATAAACCTTTCGCGTAATTAAACCATCTTTTTCAAGTTGTTTTAATTGCAAACTTAAAGTACGCTCTGTTATAGTAGAAATTAATTTTCGCAACTCATTATAACGCTTGGGTTCGTCTGTAAGATAAATTAAAATAACACTTTTCCATTTGCCCCCAATAAGCTCCATAGCTATGCTAGTTGCACAAGAAAACATCTTATCGTTATATTTTATAAGTCTTTTTTTATGTTCCATTGTTAAACTTAAAATACAATATATTTCAAATTTAATAAAACTATACTAAATGTAGTCACTATAAAAATTATAGTTATTTTTTTAAGTTTTAAAATGTTGTTTTACAAATGTTTAAGAAAAAATTAATCTACTATCAATTTTGACCGTTATTGTGTTTCAATAATACTATTTTTAATTTTGTCACTATAAAAATGATAGTTTAAAAATATATTTATGAAAACACCAAATATTTCTCCAGAAAAGATTATTGAAGCTTTCCGATTTAGACACGCCTGCAAGGAGTTTGATGCTGCTAGAACACTTACTGATGATCAAATTAATTTTATACTTAAAACTGCAAATTTATCACCTAGTTCCTTTGGTTTCGAGCCGTGGCACTTTATAGTTGTTCAGGATAAAGAATTGAGAGAACTACTTAAACCTGTAGCTTGGGGAGCTCCTTTAAAATTAGACACTGCAAGTCATTTTGTTTTAGGTTTGAGTATGAAAGCTCCTTTAACACAATGGGATTCCAATTACATCATGACGATGTTAAAAGATGTAAAGCAAATGCCAGACGACGTTATTGAAATGTATTTGAAATTTTACAGAGAATTTCAAGAGAATGATTTTAATCTAGATACAGATAAAAAATTATTTGATTGGGCTTCGAAACAAACATATATCGCATTGGGAAATATGATGACTTCGGCAGCTTTGGTAGGTATTGATAGTTGCCCAATTGAAGGGTTTCATCAAGAAAAAGTTGAATTGCTTTTAAAAGAAAAGTTTGGTGTAGATACCTCACAATATGGCATTTCTTTTATGGCAGCATTTGGTTACAGAAAAGCTGCACCAGCACATCCTAAATCAAGACGTGATTTTAAGGATATAGTAACTTGGAAATAAATCTAGTAAAGTTTTACTATAGTGCATATAAAAGCCTTTCAATTGCATAATTAATTTATTGTATTCGGGAGGTGAATTTTGAGTGAATCAATGTGATATGATGGTGAAAATGAAATAAATAAACATTAAAAATGAGTAAAACAATTGTAATAACTGGAAGTACTGACGGTATAGGAAAGCTGGTTGCTTTAAAACTAGCGAAGGAAGGACACAATGTATACATACATGGAAGAAATTCAGAGAAACTAGCAAAAGTACTTTCTGAAATAAAAAATGACTCTGATAACCCAAATATTTATGGGTTTGTTGCCGACTTTTCAGATTTAAAAGCTGTAGCTAAAATTTGAGATGAAATAGCTGAAGCCTTACCGAGAATTGACATTTTGATTAATAATGCCGGTGTTTTTAAAAGCCCAGTTAATTTCACCAAAGATAATTTAGATATCAGGTTTGTTGTCAACTATTTAGCGTCTTACGTTTTAACCAATAAAATATTACCATTATTGAAAAACGGCACAAATTCTAGAGTGGTTAATTTAAGTTCTGCGGCGCAATCTGCCGTTAAAAAAGGAGCTTTGTTAGGTAAAGCGAATGTACCTGTTAGTGAAGCGTATGCACAAAGTAAACTAGCATTGACCATGTGGAGTTTCTATTTAGCTAAACAGGAACCTGATGTTTCTATAGTAGCTGTAAATCCGGGGTCACTACTCAATACACGTATGACCAATGAGGCTGACGGTCAACATTGGTCTCCTGCGGAAAAAGGGAGTGATATTTTATACGATTTAGCTATTTCAAATAAATATGCAGATGCTTCAGGTAAATATTTTGATAATGATAGAGGTGTTTTTGGCAATGCACATCCAGATGCATATAACGCGTCTAAAATTCAGGATTTACTTAGTGTAACGGATGAAATTATTTCATAGCAAACTATTTGTATAGTTTATCTTGTTAAAAATTAATAACTTACAGCTTTATAATGTTTTTTTATGAAGCTGTTTGCTTATATACTATTCTGCCTTCTATTTGGGTTTTCAGGAAATTCTGAAATATATGCACAAACCAATGCTTCTAAAAAAGAGATTCATGAGTTTTTCTACAATCAAAAGATTCAAATTACCTATCGCGAAGGTGAAGTTATCTATGGTACTTACTATTTTATCGAAGTACATTATTGCCCTAATGGATATGGGCTTTATGGCAATACTGTAAAGAAGACAGTTTTGGGTAATGAGCAAAAAACGAATTGGCAAGAATATGGCACTTGGAAGGCTATTGCACAAAACGGCGTTAATGGTATTCAACTTCAGCCCACCTCAGGTTACCCTCAATTTTACCCCATTTATAAACTACAAAATGGCGATATTTTTGTTGGCGAAGGTATCACGATTATAAAGCAAGGTACTGCAACTTGTCAATAATTAAACTTTCGATAAACTATACTCTGGTTTTAGTAGTAAAGATCCAATTTCCTCCCAACTATTTACACGCCTATAGTTAGTTTCATGCATATTATGAGGATTGGAAAACAATAATGTATCACCTTCAAAATGCTCTAAATTAAAAGCACGATCATCAATCAGTAAATCACCATTCAAAATAAATTTATGTCCGCACATAATTTGATGCTGCCATGAAATAAAGGGGAAATACATAGATAACCATTCGCTTTTTTCACTTAAGGAATTTGGGAATTGCGTAGCAGCTGTAGCAATGTAAACCTCATGTTTACGGCATAATTCTTCCATTACTTCAATACTTCCTGGAATGGGATTTAATTCTAAAAAGAAACCAGGAGTCCAAGCATGTCCACGAATACTCGCTTGGTGTTCTATTGGTACATTTTGATGCACCTCTCCAGAAATTATATCTTCTCTTTTTAAATTTTGATTAAAATCACGATTGTACCATTCAATGTGCTTGCCATAAGTATCGGCCAACACATCATCCATGTCCACAAAAATTGTCATATCTACTTTTTTTTGCAAAGTTCAGCATTTTCTTAGTCCTAATGCTGCCGGTTTATAAAGTTTAATGATTTTATAAACTTTAGGTAATCTTCAGGGGTTTGCATATAAATCATTGATATTAATACGTTTAACTCGTTTTGTAAAATCTTACTATATTTAGAAGTAATGAAACCCAACCAACTAATTGCTGCATTTCTTCTGTTATGCACATTGATGTCATGTAAAAATCGAGATACACCCTCTGAAAGCTTCGATAATGAAGCGGATAATCCTATTGTTGCCAATTCAGTCAATCGTGACTTAGAAGATATTAAGAAAGATGGTGTATTGAAAGCTCTGGTAGTGTATAGCAGCACAAGTTACTTTTTATACAAAGGGCAAGCCATGGGCTTCGAATACGAAATGCTGCAACTATTAGCGAAAGATTTGAATCTAGAACTGGATATTGTGGTGTCTAATGATTTAGATTCAGAATTTGAAGTATTGAATAGAGGAGACGTTGATATAATTGCACACGGCATGACGATTACGCAACAACGTCAATGGGAAGTAGATTTTACCGAATATCTTTACCTTACAAAACAAGTACTAGTGCAGAAAAAACCCGATAATTTTAGAAAACTATCTTGGAAACGTTTAGATAGAGCACTGATTCATGATCCTATTGAATTGATTGGAGACACCATATCTATTCGCAGGAACTCTGCCTATTATGAACGTTTAGTGAGTCTATCTAATGAAATTGGAGGTGAAATAGTTATTGACACGTTGGATAGCAAATTAAGTACCGGTGAAATCATGGACATGGTGGCCGAAGGAAAAGTAAAATACACCGTAGCGGATGAAAATCTAGCTAGAATAAACGCCTCTAACTTGCCTATTCTAGACGTTAGCGTGCCTATATCTTTATCGCAACGCATTGCATGGGTAACACGTAAAAAATCTAAGATTTTTAGGAATGCGGTTAACGAATGGATTCTTAAAAACCGTAAAACCACAAAGTTTGCTGTGATTTACAACAAGTACTTTAAGAACAAACGGTCTTTTAAACGACGTGTTAAAAGTGAGTATTACAGCTTAAAGAATAATCAAATAAGCAACTACGACCCCATTATAAAAAAATATGCTAAAACCATTAATTGGGATTGGCGACTGCTAGCATCGCAAGTATATCAAGAATCTAAGTTCGACCCTAAAGCTAGTTCTTGGGCAGGCGCTAAAGGCTTAATGCAGTTAATGCCTGCTACGGCAGAAAGTTTAGGTGTTACAGATATTAAAGATCCAGAACAAAGTATAAAAGCAGGAACAACATATTTAATGCAAAACTATAAAGCGTTTGAAAGTGTTCCTGATGAAATAACTAAAATAAAACTCACTTTGGCCTCGTATAACTGTGGCTTAGGGCACGTACTGGACGCACAACGGTTAGCAGAAACCAAAAGTCTAAACCCAAATATTTGGGAAGGCAATGTAGAAGAGATGCTTTTAGCTCTTAAACTCCCCGGCAACTATAAAAAGTCTTTTATAAAATATGGTTATGTACGCGGTACTGAACCGGTAAACTATGTTAACCAAATTTTTGAACGCTTTGAACATTATGAGGAGTTTATTCAAGAATAGGCTTATTTTTATACTCTTCATAATTAACTCTTACTTCACCACTTACCAACCTATTTTCATTATCAATACCACTAAAAACCCCTTTTTGGGTATTACTATTGGTTTTTAGATAATAACTTTTAAAATAGATGTTTACACGCTCTAAGGCGATAATTCCTGAGAAATTAAACCTAAAATTAATCACAGAACCCTTGTTTAATAATTCTATACGGTCTTTTTCAATATAAACGTTTTCCGTAAGGGTAATAATCTCATAATTTGAAGGCTGTATTTTAAAGTTTAAAGTTTCTACAAAACCATCATCAAAGCTGAAAGTGAGTTCGTATTTTCCAGGAAGTTTGCCGTATAAGGAAGCGTAAGGACTGTTATTGGATAATTCCAAAGCATGTTTGGGTACAATACTTTTATTAACGATGCGTTTGTTGCGTATTTCCATAGCAATATAGGGTGGGATAGTGGCCGATTTAGATTTCGCTTCCATTTCTTCTTGAGACTCGCACTTTTCTAAAATAGAGCGTCCCGCAACGGTATTGGTATAAATATCAAAAGTGCAGTAGGTGCCTATAAGGTAATTAATGTTAGAAGGTGCTTTGTGTCCCACATAATAAATTTCGCTAGCACCATCAATATATCTGTCTCCAGAGAGCGTATTTGTTTTTATAGTAATAGTATCACCTTGTCGTTTAATACTACCGTGGCTGTAATGTTCTTTAAGTGTCCCATCTTCAAGTGGGTACATAAAAATATGCTGAATCTTCTTCCAGTTATTAGAAATAATGGTTTGCCCCTTTAAAATCGTATTGTCTTCACCAAAATAATAGTTGATGTAATAATAGGTGATTTCATCATTATTCTTAAAAATTAAATCAAGCTGTTTTTCGTGTTCGCTATCAGATAATTTATGGTCTTCAATAAAATCTTTCACACTTTTATAACCCAAATATAAGAGTGCTACAGTTTTGTAGTACTGGTTAAGTTTTATGAGTGATTTTCCTTTTTCAAGCTCTCTTGATTTGTCGTAGAGGTATTTACCATTAATGAAATCCGTACCTATTTCCTCTAAATCCTGCTTCAAGCTAGGTTTAGTTTCATCAAAAACACCGTAGCCATAAAACTGAAAAGCTTTAGGTAAATCTGAAAGTTGATGTCTTTTCTTAAATTCGCTATGAATCTTTTCAAGTAAAAGTTTAAAATATTCCGAAGTTAAAATAACTGAACCTGAGTGTGTTTCCATAAATTCCTAAAAATTATTTAAAATTATTAAAAATATTTTTAGTATTTAGAATAAATAGGAATTAATATCTATAAAGGTAGATTTGAATGATGAAAATTATAAATAACTACTAAAGTCATGAAAAAATCAGCCTTCCTTCTTTTGCTATTGTTAAGTGCATTTGCTTCTGCTCAAACTACAATTAACGGTAATGTTGTAGATGAAACTGGAGAACCTTTACCAGGAACCAATATTTTAGAAAAGGGAACAACCAATGGGGTAATTTCCGATTTCAATGGAAACTTCACCATAACTGTTGCGTCAGAATCTGCTATTTTGGAAATCTACTATATCGGATTTGAAACTCAGGAAATTAATGTGAGCGGTAAAACCCAATTAAATATTGAGCTTATCGAAGCTAGCGAGTCTCTAGATGCAGTTACTATTAAAGGATTTTCAGGCGTTGTAGGTAAATCGAGAAAACGTACAGAGTCCATTCAAGTGACTCCAGAATCTGTTACTGCTTTAAATGCCGATGGTATTGAAAATTCTGGTGTTACGGATGTTAGCTCTTTCTCTACATTAGTTCCTAATTTAAAGTTTAATTCTGCACAGGCTGTAGGTTTAAATTTTATTACGGTTCGTGGTATTCCGCAGGTAAGAGGTGGAGATGCTCCTTTGGCCTTTGTTATCGATGGCGTTACCATTCCAGATCCAAGCTTGCTGAGCCAAGAATTATACGATTTGGCTTTGGTGGAAGTGGTTAAAGGTCCCCAAGGTGCTTTATATGGAAAGAATGCTATTGGTGGTGCAGTAAATATTTACACTAAAGACCCTACAAATAAAATGAGTAACCGCGTGCTATTCGGCGCAGGAAATGGCGGACAGTTACAAGCGCAATTTGTATCTTCTGGTGCTATTGCGAAAGACAAAGTGTTTTACCGTTTTTCAACGCAATACAAAACTTTTGATGGTGTACTTACCAATGAGTTTTTAAACCAAAACGTAGATTTTGCTGATGATTTTAACTTTCGCGGGCAAATTAAAGCACGCATATCTAGTAAACTTACTGCTTCAGCAACTTATCAATACTTTAATTTAGAAGGCGGTGCAACGTATTATTCTGTAAACCCTATTGGCTTTGAAGGTGAATTTCCTGGTGGCGTTTTAGATCCAAACCCCAAAGAAGGGAATAATGTGATTGTTTCTGATGTTTTAGGAAATTCTGATATGAAAAACAACTACGGAAATTTAAAGTTGGATTATAATTTAAACAACATCAAAATTCAGAGTATCACGTCTTTTAACCGTGTTGAGCGTTCTACGTTTGGGGATTTAGATTTTCTGGATTTAGAGTTATTTACACAAGGTGAAGAGATTACTACAAAAACCTTCAACCAAGAAATTAGAATTAATAATACGAATAACAATACGAAGTTGGATTGGAGTTTGGGAGGATTTTACCAAAATATCAAAAAAGATGTGTATCAAAATGGAGAAGATTTTAGTTTTGATCCACCAGAATATGATGTGGCAGACTTCATAAATGAAACACAAACCATTGCATTATTTGGTTTCTTTGATTATAAACTAACAGATAAATTAACAGCCTCAGCTGGTTTTAGATATGATATCGACAAATTCACTCAAGATGATTTTCTTTTCGTAACAAACTCTGAGAGAGATAATAATGAATTTCAACCTAAAGTATCACTATCGTACCAAGCAAATAAAAACGTGTTGTTTTATGCTAACTATGGACGAGGTTATAGAAACGGAGGTTTTAACGCAGATGCTACAGATTTATTCAATAGAAGTTTTGATGATGAGACTTCGGACAACTATGAATTCGGATTTAAAACAACCTCTTGGAATGATCGACTAATTTTTAACGGCTCTATTTTTAGCTCTAGATTGAACAATCAACAACAATACATATTAGATTTAAACACATTTATTGCAGGAGTTTATAATTATGATGAAAGTAAAGTGTTTGGGTTCGAACTAGAGTCTAGAGCCAGATTATCTAAATACTTTGATATTTTTGCTAATTACGGCTTATCTGATGCAGAAATTGTTGATGGTGGTATGACTGGAGGTGCTAATGGTGATACCACGGATAATACGAGTTACAATGGCAATAAAACACCTTTCGTACCAGTAAGCAGTTTTGGAATTGGCATAGAATCAGCTTTCGATATTTCCGAAAACCTTAAATTTAATGGGTTTTTAAATCTTGACACTACAGGCAAAACCTACTGGCATGAAAGTAATTTAGATGTGCATACGTCTGATGCTTATTCATTGTTGAATGCACGCATTGCTTTCACCTACAAAAACTGGAAGTTGGATATTTGGGGTAAAAACTTAACAGATCAACAATACTATCAAGAGTTTTCACCAGGAGAGTTTGTTGGAAGTCCTGATGATGTAGCTTGGAGAGGTCAGCCGTTAACCGTCGGAACAACTTTAGCTGTTAAATTCTAAATTATGACTAAAGCGCAACACAAATTAGCTGCTAAATTTTCCAAAGTACTTATTGAAGACATGTTTCAACTAAAACAAGGCGAAACCGTAGCTATAACCGCAGATTCTGGTTCCAATAAAATTGTTATTGATGCCTTAACAGAAGCTACAAAAAATGCGGGAGGTATTCCCTTGGTAATGTGGATACCTCGCGCAAAGGAGGAAAGTCAGGCAGGAATGAAATATTGGCCTTCTAAAGCGCTTACGGCGGCACTTTGTAATGTGGACGTTTGGATTGAAGCACAATCTATGGTTATTCTATATTCTGATATTTGGGAAACTGCTATGGACGAAAATAAAGCCTTACGCTATTTAATTATTGCTGATAGCACTCCAGAATCCTTGGAAAGAGTATTTACAGGTTATAGTGTGCCGATTTTAAAGACATTGTTAAATGCAGTAAAGGATATGGTAATGCGTTGCAATACAGTGCGTATTACCAGCAAAAACGGAACTAATGTTTCATATGATATAGATTTAAATTACGCTTTTGATATCGATGATGGCGATTATTCGCAACCAAAATTTGGAACAGCCCCTGGATTTGTAAATATTGTGCCTAAATTAGATAGTATGAGTGGTATTATTGTTTTTGACCATTTGCAGAATGCAGAAAATGGGAGCCAGTTGCAATTTATTATGAAAAAAGGCAAGATTGTAGATGTTGTAGGAGGGAAGGAAGCTAAAAAATTCAAAGAATATTTAGCGTCTTTTGAAGATGAAAACATGTACAAAATATCACATAATATGATAGGTTTAAATCCGAAAGTAACAAGCTTATCTGGAGAGTTAGTAGAAGATGAACGTATTTGGGGTGGTGTAGATTTTGGATTTGGACATACCAGTGCTATGGATATGCCTCCTTTCGGACAAATGGCTAAATCTCATTTTGATGGCGTTGTGGCCGAAACAAGTATTTTTTTTGACGAGACGCAAATCACAAACAATGGCCATATTTGTCATGAACAGTTGATGTTGATAACGGAAAATCTATTAACTGCAGAAAATGCCTGAGTCTGGTAACCAATATACTATGAGCAAAGTACAACCAAAGGATTTTGTATCCGGTTGGTTGGTAGCTTTAATTATAGCTGGAACGGGCTTGTCTTTACCTACATTATATTTAGGTTCTGAAATTGCTTTAGGTTTAGGTTTAAAGCAAGCTTTAATTGCCTTTGGTGTATCAACATTGGTCCTTACAGTAATGTGTGTGGTTACCACGCTAATTGGTAATCGTTCCAGATTATCTACCTATATGATTTTACACTTTAGTTTTGGTGAATATGGTGCAAAAATCGTCAACCTCATTTTCGGAATCACCCTAGTAGGATGGTTTGCCGTTGCCTTAGAACTTTTGGCTTTAGCAATTAAAGATACAGCATTAGATGCGTTTAGTTTTAGTGTTTCAGAACAGATAATTATTTTAGTATCAAGTTTGTTTATCACAGCAACCACATTTTTCGGAATAAAAAGCATTCAAAAGTTAGCTAACATTGCAATCCCTGTTTTAACTGTTTTTTTAGGTTATGTGCTGTTTTTATCAATCAATCAATTAGATACACTTTCAGATTTATTTGATTATGTACCGAAAGAAACAAATTTAACATTGTTTCAAGCTACTTCAATTTTAATTGGTGCAGCCATTTTATTTCCTGTATTAATGGCAGATTTTTCTAGATTTATTAAAACGGACAAACAAAGTTTAATTGCGGTTTTAGGTATTGCTCTTGGCACGCCTCTGGCACTTATTTTAAGTGCAATTCCGTCTATAAAAACAGGAGAAGTAGACATCATTAAAATAATGGCAGAATACAACTTGGTAATTCCAGCGTTTATTTTGTTGTTTATTTCTACTTGGGTTACTAACGCCACCAATTTATATTCAGCATCCTTAACGTTTTCAACATTAAATAAGAATTGGAATTTTAAAACAGTTGTAGTGTTTTCTAGCATTCTAGGAACAATTTTAGCCATGTTAGGGTTTTCAACCTATCTTTTTGATTTTTTAGAGCTACTTGGTATTCTTGCCCCATCAATTTCAGCAATTTATATAATCAATTTCTTTTGGATCAAGAGTCAGCAATACAACCTGAATGAAATTAATTTATGGGAAAAAGATGCGCTTATTAGTTGGTTATTAAGCTCTATAGTTACAGCCTTAACCTTTAAAGAAGTGTTTCAAGTTACAAGCGCTTACTTCCTAGATTCTTTTCTTGTTGGTGGTATTATTTATTTCATTTTAAATTATAAATTATTGAAGCGATAGGTCCTCTTTGTGAAGACATATCTGATGTTTTATCGATATCTTTGCACAGAGTAATTCTATACTATTCTTCATGACTATTAAGGATTGGATTTTCTATATTCTAGTGTTTTTAAATATTGCTTTTGTGGTGTTTGTTTTTGTAAGCAGGTATTTAACAAGACATGAAGAGCATCACCATGTCGACGAGGATGAGGGTTCTGTGGACGCAGAAGAATAATTCCAAAATAGCCTTCCTATAATTGTTATAAGGAACAACTGGAATGCAACCATGTACCAAAATTACTGCTCAAATTCAATTTTAGGAGTTCAACAATACAAACTATTTTGCACTCAATAAAAATTCAAAATCATAAAATATATTTATGTAATTCATTATAAATATAAATAATAAAACATGATTCTTGTTTCGTAACTTAGTAAAAAAAAAGTAAACACCTTTACATTGTTATGAAAAAGAAAAATTTTTTACTCGTTCCGGTAATCTTGCTATTTGCTAGTTGTGCTGTGATACGACCAGGAGAAGCAGGGGTAAAACAAACTCTAGGAAAATTCTCAAATGATGTAGTGACGGAAGGCACCGTATTCTACAATCCTTTTACCAGTAAGGTCATAAAGGAATCTACCCAAACAAATAACATTAAGCTGATACTTAATCTACCAAGTAAGGAAGGGCTTAGTGTTAAATCTGAAATTTCTATTCTTTATCGTCTAGAGAAAGAAAAAATCCCTTCTGTTTTAGAGAACCTTGGGCGTGATTATGAATCGATTATTACTAGTGTATTCAGATCCGCCTCGTCAGATGTATGCGCAAAGTTTTTTGCTAAAGATATGCACTCTGGTATGCGTGCCAACATCGAGGAGGAGATCAAGCAGAAAATGAAGGTAAACCTTGAAAAGCAAGCAGACGGTATAGAACTGATTGCAGTTTTAATGAAAAGTATTCAATTACCAGCAGGTTTGGCGAATTCTATAGAACGTAAACTACAAGCAGAACAAGATGCAATGCGTATGGAGTTTGTTATTCAACAAGAAAAACTTGAAGCGGACAGGAAAATCATCAATGCCACAGGTGATAGGGATGCCCAAAAGATACTTTCTGAGGGGTTGACTAAAGAGATTATTAAAATTAGAAGTATAGAAGCCTTCAATAAACTGTCTAATTCGGCTAATAGTAAAATTATTATTACAGATGGAAAAGCACCATTTTTAATTGAAACAGAAGAATAGTACCATAACCTTAAAACACATATATCATGAAATTAATAGAAAAAGCATTGGAGTTTGAAAAGCGCAGTATGGCTAGAATGAGTACAAGCGATCGTGTAAAAGCATCAAGAGAAGCTAAATCTATAGTATTAGCCATAAATGATATTTATAAAAGAAATAGAGATCCGTATTTAATGAAAATTATGAAATTAGTTACGGTGAAAAAGCGAAAAATAGACAAGCGCCTTAAAGGATTCTCAATGAGTTCTGCAGTATAAAAGCATTGTATGTTTGGGTGAGTAAGTCGGATGATCTTGACGCTTGTCAAGGTTGTTCGACTTTTTAATTTAACGAAAGTTCTACATAAGAAAAGCATGTCAGTTTGAGTGTTTTTGCCCTAGCAAAAATGTATCAAAAAAAATGATTTTCATCGAAAACCTTTGATTTCGATACAATTCTTCTCCGTTTTACTAGAAAAACCACTAAATCTGACGGGTTTGAATTAAGTTTTGAGTTAAATCAAATTCAAGTTAATTCCTACCTTTTTTACAGGTCAATTGAACTGAGTTATTTGTTCTAAAGTATTTCGATTACTATTCTTAAAGTTATCATTTTAAGATAATAATTTCTAATCCTGCAAGGTCTATTTCAAAACCTTGTAGGCTTATATTCTAAGTAAAAAACACCTACAAGGTTGTCCAAACCTTGCGAGAAGCCTTTAATATGTTGAATGTTGTATCAGATACCTAAGAATGTACTAGGATAGCGCCTATATAAACATAAGAACATCTGTAGTTTACATACATGACTTATATCATAAAAAAGACCAGGTGGTGATTGTAATTTTAATCAATTCTAAATTCAAGCTATTATGAAAACTCTAAACCAACTATTACACCACACCACGCTTTATAAATTATGTATGCTTTTAGTACTTGTTGCAGCCATAGGCTGTAACGATGCGGCAAAAGATAAAAATAAGGCTGTAACAGAAGATGTTGATGCTTTTGAAGATATTTTTTGGAATGTAAAAGCCATTCATCCCAACGGAAAAAGCTTAGATATTAAAATTTTTGACAATGCGGGAAAGGGGTATCCTGTAAAAGCCATTCAAAATTCTAATCAAGATCAGTTATTAGATATTAAGGCATTTATGAATGATGAACGTTTACCCGTTAAAATATTGGTGAGCAAAACGCAATTTAGTCCTGTAGTTGCCATTACTAATACTGGCGATGTCTATAAGGTAATGGCGGTTGCAGCAGGAGGGGAGCAACATCAAATTATTGGTGTGATTAGGTTTGGAAATATAGTAATGATGAAAGCCATTACCGATAAAGGTAAATTCTATGCTGTAAAAGCGATGTCACCAATCGGAGAACTTAATGACGTTAAAGGCATTAAAATTAACCCTCAAGATAAGGAAATGACCTCAAGAGGACATGAAATTTATGCCCATGTAAAGGCAATGCATCCAACACCAAATGAGGATAATTTTGTAATGCCCAAACGGAATATTGCCAGAGCACCATACACACCTAATTTTGAGCGTATTATTTGGAATGTAAAGGCAGTAACCCCAGAAGGTGAAAATTTAGATATTAAAGCCATTGATGCCGAAGGAAACATACTAGATGTAAAAGCAACGCAAGATTCCAAACAGTATAGTTTTTTAAATATCAAAGCGTTATCCGAAGATGCTGAATTACCAATTAAAATTATGGATAGCGAAGAAGAATATGCACCAGTTAAAGCTATTGGTGCTGATGGGACAATTTATGACATCAAAGCTATAACCGAGGACAGTGTAAAACTAGATATTAAGGGTGTTAGTCGCGCTGGTAATATTATAAATGTAAAGGCTATTAATGAAAATGGCGAGTTTTATGCCGTTAAGGCCTTCGCACCTGATGGTAAACTCAATGCCGTAAAAGGCATAAAAATATTTAATAGGAAAGTTGAAATGCGCGTAAAAGGTAACCCTGTATATGCACATTTAAAAGCGATTAGTCAGTAATTTGATTGTGATTTTTTTTGATTGTGACGAGAACCTATTTTGGGTTCTCGTTTTTTTTAAGATATTCTAATTGAAGTTGAAGCCTTAATTTCTTCATTAATTCTAAATATTACAAAGGTTTAAAAAAGATGATTTATATTAGTTAGGGTAATTAATCTCAGAATGAAAAATATACTTTTTCTTGTTTTGCTATATATCATCAGCTTTTCTTCGAATGCACAAACCTTCGTTGATGATGTTGAAAGGATTGCGGTAGTAGTAATAGATTATTGTGTGGACGAAGAAGGCGACCGCTATAATATAAAAATAAATAATGATAAGAGTTCATATCCAAATGAAGGATGGCGTTTAGGTTGTCTGGAGCATTTCAAAAATGGTAAATTAAGGTATCCAATGAAAATGACAAATGAGTGCTGGCAATCGGTATATTATTTTATTAATTCTAAATATAAAACATACAAATTACCTGAAGGAGACCAAGCAATATGTAAAACATTTCATCAAGGTGAATATAGATATGAGAATCCGGCTTATAGTGAGACAACAATAAGTAGAAGAAAGAACCTTCAAATTGAAAAAGACGGTTATGGTGGTACTCAGGTTTATAAAATAAAATGGACAGATGACCATAAATATGAGTTGCAGGCTGTAAAAATGTCTTTAGAAAAAGATAAGCACAGAGAGAAAAGCACTATTGCCGTGGAAATTATTGAAGTTCTTAATGAAAAGACCTATTTGTACAAAGCGTATTTTAAAGATGCCGAAGATTCAATTCCTAATTTTGGTTTAATAACTAGAATTTGATTTAGTTAGATAAATAATTGCGAAAATAATTCTATAACATAAATGTACTATAATGTTCTCGCGTTATGTAACTTGAGCTTTGGATAAAAGCGAAAGTCTTTTCTACAATTTTTTTAAAAATTTATTATAAAAGTTTCTTTACGATGTTAATGGAATACTCTTTTTACGTAGCGACGATAGGAGAGGAGTAGAATGTGTGTGGAGTGATATTTAAAAAAAGTGTGAATTATTTAAAATATGTACTATTAAATTATCTATAAACAGATTATAAATTCATTTTATTATTTACAATTTAAAAATGTATTCAAATTATTAAAATAAGTATATTTTGTATATATTGTTGTACATAATATACTGAAGAACAGTTATTATATCTTCCCTTAAACAATAATAGCAACATTTTTAATCACCCTTATTGGGTATTTTATACTAATAGCTTGTTATTAATTTTACATCCTAAATATCTACAAAATTCACAAATCATGAAACTTTTTAGATTTTGTATTGCAATCGCTACGTACTTACTGATAATTTCGCATGAGAATTGCATAGCGCAAGAAAGCGATGATCCTTCTTTATCCGTAGGATTGGAAACTCTTGCTTTTAAACAAGGGGCAATTGATGTCGATGCTCTACGAAGAATCATAATTAGAAAACAAAATGAATTAAAGCGGGAAGGTTTAAAGCGCTTTGTCTTTTCAAAATTACCGGAAGACAATTATACTACTAAATTATTTATACAAAATGCAATAACTACACTAATTGAGGAACACAATCAAGATATTATTGAAAAAGAAATTCTGGAATTAGTTACTAACTATACTCTCGTTATTGGATTTAGCAAACTATATGAGTCTATTTATTACGATCCTAATAAAAAATCTCAAAACAAAAATCATATTACCGAATACTACAAATCTTTTAGAGATACATTGACAGATAAAGAATCTCGACAATTATTTATTGATATCGTAGGCACTGTAATGAGCTCAAACAAATATCTTAAGAAAAGAGGTTTTTTTGATTTTGATTCAAAAATTAATTTTAAAAACGCTAAACTTTATGATAAAATTAATGAAAGTCCAAACCTTAATACAATAGATAGTTTAAAAATGGATATTGATGGTGTTATTTCTTCTTACCTGAAAAGCTATAGGTATATTAAAGATATCCTAAAAAATGAGGATTACACTAAATTAGAAAATATTAATGATTATTATTTAAACCAAGTTAATAGTAAATTACTTAATAATGATTTATTGAAAGCATATTCTATTAATACTAAAAACTATGAGTTAATTAAATACTTGAATACTTCCGTTACCATAGAGAGGTTAGTCTTGAATATCGAAGATTATAAAGTCAGATTAAGTGAATTTAATGATCGGCAATCAAAAACTAAACTTGAAAAATTTGATATCAATATATCAGATTCGACCGTTCTAGATGATAAAATCAGGTATGAAATTGAAAATAAAATTGGTGATTTAAAGCTAAAGTTTCAATCATTAAAATCCTCTTATGAATCATTAAAGTTAACAACAACTGAGATAAATGAATTAATGAGGAACTTAAAGAATTTATGGCCAATTTTGTACGAGGATAATATATTTCTAAAGCAATTCAAAGATGAAGTAAAAAAACAAGAACTAGAACTTCTTAAAATTAACCATGAAGAATTAAATGGGATATACAAAAGTTTCACCGATAAATTTAATAATATAAGAATTCAAGAAACTTTGAGCTTAACGGATGTTAAAAATTTGTTTAACGAAATAAAAAACAAAATTGACGATTTTTTAAAATTGAAAAACACCCAAATTATTACACAAGACTTCATTGAAAACTTTAAAAAGTTTACTTCAGAATTCAAAAACTCCGAAAGCAAACTAAAAGATAATGCAAAACAAAATGTTGATTTTGTGAAACACATCATGCGAAGTGTTTCAGATACATTGATTTCCAATAATTTCAATACTAAAGACACTCTTTTTCTTAAACGTAATTCTGATTTTTTTGCAGATTTATATGTCAAGACCAGAAAACTATCTCAAAAGAGAGATTTTTCAATTGATGACGTTTTATATTTTGAAAACACTGTTATGCCAGAACTTGTTAAGGCTAAAATTTTAGTTTCAGACCAAAAGATTGATGATATTATCGATGATATTATCAAAGCAACAAATAATATCATCCCACTTATGAAATATTCTATGACTCCATTAGAACTTGAAAAGTTAAATATAAATGATGATATACTTGCTTTTTTAGGTTTTTTAACCAATATCGATAAACTGGATAAGGCAAACACTTTCTCATATATATTACAATTATTGGATGAATCACATGAATTTATTCAGCAGCTTCTAGAATGTGATGAAAATGAAGAAACGTCATACAAGAAAGGTATTTGTGAATTTAAAAGTACTTATGAAAAACTTGTTAATGGTATTGAAAAATATACACTAATTAACGAAGAGAAAGAAGTTATCGAAATAGATGTTCTATCATTTCTTAATACTTTCATAGAACAGTATAATAAGCAAAGTAGATACGGCAAACATTCTTTGTATTTTTCCCTTGGTTTTAGCCAAAACCTTTTGCTATCTGACTATAGCTTACAAACAAATGGTGATCCTGAAAATATTAACTCAATTGGGTTTGCTTCAGAGAAAATTGGTTATAAATTCAAAATAGCTACTATAAGGAATCAGAAAAATAAGAACTTGGCATATCAAGAAATAAATAGAAACGACAGATCTAAGGAACCGAATCCGTTTATAAATCAATGGTATATGTTGGCATATGGGTCAGGTATTCTTTATAAACTAGCAAATTTAACAACTAATGAAGACTTTGACTTCCCTCATATGGGAATTGGAACGGGTATAAGATTTTATAATTCTTTGGATGTTAATTTTACGGTTGGATTTCCATTTATTGACGATCAAAAGTTCGGAAATAATGCATTTATCGGAGTTTCTATGGATATACCAATTGGTGAGTATTTATCTGCCTTGAGTGTAAAAAATTAAATCAATTTCGCAACTATAAATTAATTATTTGTCCCATCATTTTTATGGATAAATCTCTGCTAAAACTCAAATATTTCGCCAAATATTTCTCTTTAATATTATTAGTTATTTCAATAGTAATATTCATTATTATAACTTTTAAAATAAATCAAAATAGATCAATCCCAGAGATCACAAAAGAGAGACTTAAAAATGAAGTAATAGATGAAACAAAGATTCTATCTAAAAAATTAAAAGCACTTGATTCCATTACCCATTATCTTAATTCAAGATTAGATGAATTCTTTAATGATAGAAAAAAGCTTGAACAAGACACATCAAATGTTAGGTTAATGTTTGAGAACATTTTTAGTAAAACCCAATCAGATATTTTTGGAATAGGATTATGCTTAGACCCAAAAAAAATTTTTGAGTATAGCCCTTACTGGTATAGAAAAAACAATAAGGTGCAATTTCACCAATTACATGACACTATACCTAATAATAATGACCGCCCATATGAATATTGGAAAGATATCCCTGATGCAACATGGTATCATCAACTCATGTCAGGAGAAAATTGGGTTCATCCATATTTTGGTAGAAGAGCACAAGATTGGTTATTTGAATACGGTTTACCAATATTAAGAAACTGTGATAATCATAATTCAAATTGTGACACTATTGGTATTGTGTATGCTGATTATTCTCCAAGAATTTTTCAACATTTAGCTCAGGCAAATACAGGAAATACAAGTCACGATTATATCGTTACTAAGGAGAATAAGGTAATATATTATGATAATCAAAGACTTGATTTAAGTAATACATTGATTGATTTAAAAGAACAAGCTAAAGCACAGAAAGATAGAAATAGCCTGATGGATTTCTGTGAAAAAATTGTACCAATCAATAGAGATACATCAGGAATTATGACTTATGGTGATGCTACTCAAGCAGGCAATAAGGAATGGAGAATATACTCAAAAATAAAACCAACTTATTGGACATATGCTTTTATTTACAATACTGATCAAATTGACACCAAAGAAGGCCAATATATTAAGCTCAAAATATTCCAAATAGTTTTGCTCTTACTCCTTTTGTCCTCATTAGCATATTTATTTTTAAATCATTTTTCGTTTACTACACCATTTTTGAAGAAATATAAATTAGCTAATAATGCATGGGTTTTTAGTAAATTAGTTACTCTTATTTTGGCGTTTGGTTTAATTTGGATTCTCTATGTAATAAATGATTCTTGGCCTAATTTATATAAAATTGATAATAAAAATCTAGAAAGCCATGCTGAAGGTCATACCAAAATAGTCAACTATGAAGGTACTTCCAAATATTTAAATAGTATAGGTATAAATGATGAAATATTAAAGAGACTAGGAACTGATAATTTTTGTTCTAAAGATATAATCCAGCCTAATGAGAATGAAAATGAACTTCTTACAAATATAATTCAGTGGTCAATGTCTGTTAATCAAATAGATCTGATATCTGCAAATAAAATTAGGGTTTCAGGAAAGATTTTGATAAAATATCCTTCTAGATTTAATTCTTTAGTTTGTAATGGAAGATATAGTGAAAAATGTAAACCTCCATTTTACTTCCCAAATATGACTTCGGAATATTCAATAGAGCACTTATCGACTTATAGAAGAATAATTCCAAGAAAAGGAAGAAATCAAAAAAAAGAATATGATGTCTCAAATTGGTATTTTAATGTAATCCTTCATCAAAATTTAAATTATAAAAATTATCCTTTTGATGTTTTACCTCTTGAGATTAAAATTCAACCTAATTTTTCTAACCAAGAACTAATTATTCCAGACTTTGATAATTATTATTTACATGCAGTAAATATATATGATAATCAATCATTAGAGAGAACTGAGAAGGAGAAAATGCTCTCCAATATTTTACAAGGTTTTAGTAATGATCTTAAAATCAATGAATGGGATATATTAGAAGGCTCATACCGAATTAGAGAATCTACCTTTCCGCATACATTAAAAAGTTGTGATTCAGAAATAGTTTTTGGACCCGAACTTTTTCACTCAACGCTTGTTAAAAGAGAGTTATTTGAGCCATTAATCTCAAATTTTCTACCTATTTTTGTGATAGCATTCATTGTTTTTATAATTGTTTTACGTCTAAAAACGTTAGGAATAGAAGGTGTGATTGGAACAACTGTCGGCCTTTTCTTCAGTCTCTTACTCTCTCATTATAAATTAAGAGATGAATTACAAGTTAATGATGTAGTTTATATTGAATATTACTATTTTTTACTGTATATCATTTTGATATCATTTCTTGTAAATAAGTATTTTCATCTATCAGATAAGCGCTACCTTATAATAGATTATAAGGATAACTTATTAGCAAAAATTATTTATTGGCCTTTCCTATTATCAGTTGTTATATTATTTACAATTGTTTTTTTTGTGAGTCAAGTCTAATTCTTAAATAAGTCTTCATTATTAAAGAATATTTGTTCTGACCTCATAAAATTTTGGACAAAACAATAGGAGAGTGGAGCGTCATCTTTTAGGGAGATAGTTCTATATGTTCTTAAGGTTCTATTATTTTAAATAAAATTCTAAATAAATCTTGGCTAGTTCAGAACTTTCCTAAAATATAGCGTAGCGAGCCGTAATTGTTTCCAAAATTATATACTATTTGAGATATTGATTGAGTATCAATATTGAGAATACCTGAAACTTGATTTTTTTGTTTCTTTTTTTATCAAGAAAAAAAGATGTAAACTCTAAATAATCATTCAATTTCTATTTTACATAATATTCACCAAAGGTTCATTCTGTGATAACTTGAATAGGAGTTTTACATAGAACAAGTGTATAGAAATTTTTAAGTTAGGATTTGAGCAAGGGAAAATTTTATACTCTTGCGGCACGTTAGCCGAGAATCGCTTAAAATTTTTTTTGACGTATATTTTCCCGTTTACGAGAATTATAATTGGAAGCGAAAACGAAGCTTTTATTATGCGCTGGCAAGCGTTGGCAAATTGTGGTTAAAATAAATTGCCATAAAGCAATTTGATTTTATTTAGCAATAAAGCGCTTGGGAGCGGATATTTTACATAACGGCAAATTATAGTACAAACCGACGTAATTTTCAATGTAGACGAAAAACAGAAAAGCAAAATGTTTAATGACCTCCAGACGCCTTATAAATGAAACAGACAAAACATTCTGGGGATATTTTACATAATGTAGAATTATAGATACAGTAGGTAGAGCGTTGGCGCAAATTAACTTTTACATAATTACTAACGATATAAAACACTAGCGTGTCATTATATCTGCAATTATGTAAAATGCGCGCATCCGTTAATTTGCTATAAATGTACTATAATTTATATTATGTAAAATAGAGTATTTTACATAACTATCACTCCCGCTTTTTCCTTTCTGCTTAAAATAACATAATTGTAGACTCAAATTTTACAAATTCCTTAATCTATCTTCATGTTTCAATAGGTTTCTATTATTTAGAATTTCAATACATTTGTTTTCCTAAAAATGGAGGATTTTCTAATCGGAATTATAAAGTGTATTGGCAATTTCTGTTTGAATATTATTGAACTATTTAAACCAAAATATGTCCTAATTGCTATTTTTGTCATTCTGATTATTGTATTTTCCATTCTTTATATTCTGACTAAAAACAATTGAGAATGAAAAATACTGCCTTAACCAAAGTTCATGAAAATTTAGGCGCAAAAATGGTCCCTTTTGCTGGCTTTAATATGCCAGTGCAATATGAGGGCGTTACCATAGAACATGAAACGGTTCGCAATGCTATTGGTGTTTTTGACGTATCGCATATGGGTGAATTTTTAATTGAAGGCCCACATGCCTTAGCGTTAATACAGAAAGTATCTAGTAACGACGCTTCAAAACTAACTATTGGTAAAGCGCAGTATAGTTGTTTGCCCAACGATACCGGCGGTATTGTAGATGATTTGATTATTTACCGTATTAAAGTAGACACCTATCTCCTCGTGGTAAACGCCAGTAATATTGAAAAAGATTGGAATTGGATTCAGTCCAAAAATGATGTCGGTGCCACCATGCGTAATTTAAGCGATGACTATGCTCTACTCGCTATACAAGGTCCAAAGGCTGTGGAAGCGATGCAATCTTTAACCAGTGAAGATTTATCTGCCATCAAATTCTACAATTTTGTGGTTGGTGATTTTGCAGGAATCGATTATGTGATTATTTCAGCCACAGGATATACTGGTAGTGGCGGTTTTGAAATCTATTGTAAAAACAGTGAGGTTGAACAAATTTGGAATAAAGTTTTAGAAGCTGGTGCCGATTTTGGTATAAAACCTATCGGGCTCGCAGCGCGTGATACTTTACGCTTAGAAATGGGCTATTGTTTATATGGTAACGATATTGACGACACTACTTCGCCTATTGAAGCTGGTTTGGGATGGATTACCAAATTCACAAAAGTATTTACAAATTCTGATGAGTTACAAGCAGAAAAAGCCCGAGGACCAGAACGTAAACTCGTTGGTTTTGAACTGGACGATCGTGGAATTCCACGTCAAGGATATGATATTGTTGATGGCAATGGAAATATCATTGGAAATGTCACTTCTGGTACTATGGCGCCTTCATTAGGTAAAGGCATTGGCATGGGCTACGTCCCTCCTGTTTTTGCAGATCCTGGTAGTAAAATCAATATTCAAATTAGAAAGAAAACCATTCCTGCCACTGTTGTGAAATTACCTTTTTACAAGAATTAATGAACTACCAAGAGATTTTAGAGGATATTCATGGACAAGTTATGTCTATCAAAGATCGTGGTGTGGCCGCATCTTATATTCCTGAATTGGCAGATGTAGATTTACAAAACTTTGGCTTGCATCTTCAAACCAATACGGGTAAAACTTTTGGTGTGGGTAACTATGAATCAGGCTTTTCTATACAAAGTATTTCAAAAGTGTTGTCTTTGGCTTTGGCATCTTCATTTAAAAACAATGAAATTTTAAAACGTTTGGATGTAGAACCTTCTGGTCACCCTTTCAATCAATTGGCACTTTTAGAAATTGAACATGGTGTTCCTAGAAATCCATTTATTAATTCGGGAGCCATTGTTATTGCTGATATTTTGGTTTCAAAATTGAGTAATCCTAAACAAGACTTTTTAGATTATGTTAGGGACATTACAGGTGATAACACCATCAATTACGATTTTAAAGTAGCACAATCCGAAAAAGATACGGGGTATAAAAATTTTGCTGCTGCCCACTTATTAAAATCCTTTGGAAATTTAAGAAATGATGTAGATACGGTTCTAGATTTCTATTTTCATCAATGTGCGTTACATATGTCTTGCAGTCAGGTTTCTAAGGCCTTTCATATGTTTGCTAACAGAGGTTATTGCATTGGGAAGAAAAAACGACTGACCGAACAAAAAGTAAAACGCGTTAATGCTATTATGCTGACTTGCGGTTTTTACGATGAAGCTGGAGAATTTGCTTTTGAGGTAGGATTACCAGGAAAAAGCGGCGTTGGTGGTGGTATTGTAGCACTCCTACCCGACCATTTTGTAATTTCTGTCTGGTCGCCCGGACTCAATAAACGTGGTAATTCTAAATTAGGCATGTTGGCTTTAGAACAATTTACCACAAAAACACAATTATCTATATTTTAGTTTCTGTTTTTACGTTTGATGAGTCATGAATGAAAAGGAAAAACATAGAATTTTAATATTAGGTGCTAGCGGATTTTTAGGTGGTGCTATTTATAAGGAACTCTGCTCCTATTTTAGAACTTTCGGAACTTACAATACATCCAATACGCAATTAGAAAAGAACCATCATTTTTTTCAATATAATTTTGAGGAAGATGATATTTATGAAATATTGGATATTATTAAACCTACAATCATTATTTCTGCTTTAAGGGGCGATTTTTCTAAACAAGTATTACTCCATCAACATATATCAGATTATATTTTGATAAATAAAGTAAAGTTGCTCTTTCTGTCTTCAGCCAATGTATTTGATGCTTACAGTAAATACCCAAGTTATGAGGAAGATAAAACACTGAGCAACAGCATTTATGGGCATTTCAAAATAAAAATTGAAAATATGCTATTGCGCTTACCTAAAAAGCAAGTGGCTATTTTAAGATTACCGATGGTTTTTGGCAATCAATCTCCTAGAATTTTAGAGATTTTACAGCAAATAAGGGACAAGGAAGCTATCGAAATATTCCCAAATCTTATAATGAATGTTACAACAGATTCAAAAGTAACGCAGCAAATTCATTACATCATCAATAGAAATAAATACGGTGTGTTTCATTTAGGCAGTACAGATTTAGTGCATCATGACGACTTTATTAAGGAAATTGTAGACTCGTTCCAATTACAGGATAACGTGCAATACAAACGCGTTTATACAACAAATGATGATAGATATCTTGCTGTTCTTCCTAAGTTCAATAAATTACCAAAACACCTTCAATTATTAAGTAGTGATTTACTAAATGAATTGAAACTGTAGGTTGATTATTCTTTTCAAATTAAGTATATTAGATATCTAAATCTAATGTGATACTTATTATTGAATATGGAAAAACTTTCTGAACAAGATATTGAAAAGAAGCTATTGCGTTTCCCAGATTGGGAGTATTTTGATAATGCCATACATGCCGAATTTGAGTTTGAAAATTTTAAAGATTGCTTTAGTGCCATGAGCCGTATTGCTTTTGAATGTGAAGCAATTAATCATCACCCAAATTGGTCTAACGTTTATAATGTGTTATCCATCTCCTTATCCACTCATGATGCTGGAGCTGTTACAAATAAGGATTTTGATTTAGCTGAGCGCATTGAATTGATTGTTGAACCTGACGAGTAATATCTTGTTAAACACTTTAGCCCGAAACCTTTTTATTTTCTTCTTTTTTATTTGCTCAAATGCTTCAATTTGGAGCCAAGAACCTTCTTTTTGTGAAAAATTATCCAAATTAAGAGATGTCGTTGCTACCTATCATTTTCATTCGAAACCTATAAATGATAGTCTTTCAGTTCACGTTTATGATCTCTTTTTAGAAACGATAAATATTAAGAAACAGCTTTTTACACAAAGAGAAATGGATCTATTTGAAAAGGATCGCCTGTTGTTGGATGACTATATCTCTAATAGTAAATGCGATTTTATTTCCAAATACACCCAAGCCTTAGTAAACCGTATTGCAACCTCAAAATCATATTTAAACGATATTAAAGATATGTCTCTTGATTATTCTGGTATTGATACGCTTTATTTCGATGCAAATAGAAATTTTAATCATTTTGAAAGTAATGCAAAAGCAGAAAAATATTGGAGAAAAAAAGTACGCTATAATGTATTAAGAACCCTTATTGAAGATAGTACTGATATTGATTTTATTAAAACCAACTTTAAAGTTTTAGAGGAAGGTGTAAAAGAAAAGGTCATCGATCATGAGTTATGCGTACTTGATGAAATTTTGCATAAAGACGGCGGTATTTCGAAATTTGTAGATCAAGCATTTTTTAATGCATTTTTGGGCTATCATGATCCACATTCCATATTTTTTAACACCAATGAAAAGGATCTCTTTAACCATCAATTGGGAAACAATCAAATGTCTTTTGGCATTACTACAGAAAAAAATGATGACGGTAACATTATAATTTCATACATAGCTCCTGGAAGTCCTGCTTTTAAAAGTGCAGATATTGAGACCAATGATGTTTTAAAATCAATTAGCACGAACGATGGTGTTTTGGAAGCCTACTGCATTTCGAATGATGATATACTGAAAATGCTCAACGATGAAAACTTAAAGAAAGCCACTTTTAAAATACAAAAGCGTAATGGCCAAATTAAAAACATTAAGCTTAGAAAAGGACGGGTTGAAAATGAAGATAATAGTATAAATGGTTACATTTTAGAGCATAAAGACAACAAGACTGCTAAGGTTGGTTATATAAATATTGCTAGTTTTTATACCGATTTGGAAAAGTACAACGGTTTGGGAATGGCAAATGATGTAGCGAAGGAGATTTATAAATTAAAACGCGACAGAATTGATGGATTAATTATCGATTTAAGATTTGACGGTGGAGGCTCTCTTAAAGAAGCGGTAGATTTATCTGGATTGTTTATTGATAGAGGCCCTGTTACCATAATGCGTTATAAAAATGATGAAACCTATACGCTAAAGGATACAAAAAGAGGTGCTGTTTTTACAAAGCCATTGGTTGTTTTGGTAAATCAGTTTAGTGCTTCAGCATCAGAGCTTTTTGCTTCTGTAATGCAAGATTATAACCGCGCCATAATTATTGGTAGCACAACCCACGGTAAGTCTAGTGCCCAAGTTGTGATGCCAGTTGGTCGCACTCCTGATGCGGGTTTTGTTAAATTGACAACGGAACGCTTTTATAGGCCCACAGGTAGAACACATCAGTCTTTAGGTGTAATTCCAGATATTGCGTTACCATCGTTGTATGATAATTTTAAATCTCAAGAGCAGTTTATACCCTATGCCCTACCCAACGATACTATTACTATTTCTATGCAACCAAAGCCTTTATCGACATTAAAAATTGATTCAGTTGTTGAAAACAGTGCAAATCGGATTGCAAATAGCCCCAATTTTAAGAAGCTTTCTACGCTTAATAAAAAATTAGTAGAAGACTACATCAACAAAAAGATAGAATATCCACTATCTCTAGAGTATGTTTATAATGACATCAATAAAATGAAAAATTTGTGGACAGCCACACAAAATATAATGGTTAATACTGATTCCAGAATTGAAGTTAAAAACACTTCTGCCCTAGAAAAATTATTGAGCTACGATGAAGCAAAAAAGGATAAAAACAAAACTAAATTGTTAGAATTATCTCAAGATTTAATTCTTGAAGAAGCGTACTTCATAATACATGATTTTATCAAAACAAAATAACCAAACACAACAATGAATATTTTAAGAACGATACTTGTTTTGCTTTTATTGGCAATATCTTTAGGTACTTCTGCTCAAGTGTTTAAAACAGCTACGGATTACCTAAATTTTGTTGGCAAAGAACAAAGAACAATCACCCAAAGCATGTGGAACTATACCAAAGCTGTGGCACATAGCAAAAGTGATAAAACTGTAGATGCGAAAGGGCGCGTACTTATTAAATCTGTAGAAAGAGCAATAGCAAAAATAAAGCGCGCACAAGGGTTTGATGGTGATGATTACAAGAATAAAGTATTGGCACATCTTAATTTCAACCTTAATTTATTACGACAAGATTACGCTAAAATTATCGATCTAAAGGAAGTGTCAGAGCAGTCTTATGATTATATGGAGGCTTACATGCTAGCGCAAGAACTTGCCGATAAAAAGATGGAAGAATCACAACTAGAGTATGAAACTAATTTTTATGCTTTTGCTAACAAACATAATGTAAGCATTATTGAAAGTGAAAGTGGTTTGAGCAAGAAAATAGCTATTTCTAATGAGGTGTTTAAGCACTATAAAGATATGTACTTAAAGTATTTTAAAGTATATATTAATGAGGTGTATCTTATGGAGGCTATTGAAAAAAATGATGTTGGTGCCATAGAGCAAAGTGCGATCGCTTTAAGTGCCTCTGCTAAAGAAGGCTTGGAGTTATTGGATAGTGTGCCATTGTATAAAAGAGATAAAAGTATTGTGAATGCCACTAAAGAAGCTTTTGAGTTTTTTATAGATGAAGCTGATAATAAAATGCCAGTAATTATCGAGTTTTTAGTTATGAATGAAGATTTTGAAACCATTAAACAGGCCATTGAAAATACACCAGAAAAAAAGCGAACAAAGCGACAAATTGATGACTATAACAATCAAGTCAAAAAAATCAATCAAGGTGTAAAAGATTACAATAAAATAAATGGTGAGTTGAATAAAAATAGGCAGTTGTCCTTAAACAAATTAAACACAGCAAACGAGCGGTTTTTATCTAAACACATACCTAATGAATAACTCAGTTTTTTATTAAATTTACGCCTAATTTTAAAATATCCTTATCGGGGATTTGTAAAAACAAACTATTATGGGAAGAGCTTTTGAATTTAGAAAAGCAAGAAAAATGAAACGTTGGTCTGCCATGAGCAAAGCATTTACGCGTATTGGTAAAGATATTGTAATGGCTGTAAAAGAAGGAGGTCCAGATCCTGATAGCAATTCCAGATTGAGAGCAGTGATACAGAATGCAAAATCTGTAAACATGCCAAAGGATAATATTGAGCGCGCTATTAAACGCGCATCAGATAAAAGCCAAGGCGATTATAAAGAAGTTGTTTTTGAAGGCTACGCACCACACGGTATTGCGGTTTTGGTTGAGACAGCAACCGATAATAATACGCGAACTGTAGCCAACGTAAGAAGTTATTTTAATAAATGCGATGGCAGTTTAGGTACTTCAGGTTCTGTGGTATTTATGTTTGATCATACCTGTAACTTTAAAATTAAAGGAGAAGGTTTAGATTTGGAGGAATTAGAGTTGGAGCTTATTGATTTTGGGGTTGAAGAAATTTTTGAAGATACCGATGAAGATGCAGATGGAAACGAAGTAAATAGTGTGATGATTTATGCCCCTTTTGAAAGTTTTGGTAAGATTCAGGCCTATTTAGAAGAAAACGATATTGAAATTTTGTCCTCTGGTTTTGAACGTATTCCTCAAGTAACTAAAACTATTTCACCAGAACAAGCGATTGATGTTGAAAAGTTGCTTGAAAAACTAGAAGAGGATGATGATGTACAGAATGTATATCATACGATGCAGGAAACAGCTTAGTTCTTTTTATAAGCCTATTCTATATGGTCTATTGCAATTTTTAAGATAATAGTAAGTCATTTAAACTTCTGATATAAAAGGGAAAAGATTCTAAAACAAGTTCAGAATGGCATTTCAATTTAAGAGGCGTTAAGTATCGCCTCTATCGTTTTTGCACGATGAATTTTTCCTGAAGCCGTTTCTTTAAATCGTCTAGTAAAGAAAATGGATTTTGGTTTTTCATACTTACTTAAGGATTCGAATAAAGTGTTATCAACTGGCTTTTCTCCCCCTTCAATTACCATAACTACTTTTTCCCCGAGTGTGTCATCCTCAATACCATGAATAAAGAACTGTTGCCCTTTCATTTTATCCTGTAACTTCGCTTCTATTTGTTCAGGAAACACTTTAATGCCGCCCGTGTTTATCATATTATCATAACGACCTATCCATTCAAAACGATTGTCCGTATGAATAACTACAAGATCATTAGTCACAATTTTTTCATCGGAAATGTTGGGTGCATCAATTACCAAACAGCCTCTTTCATCTTTAGAAATGCTAACATTAGGTAATGTTGTAAAATATTTATCGGTGTCATCACCAGATAAGTGATTCAATTTTTTAACGGCAATATGAGATACTGTTTCCGTCATACCGTAAGTTTCATAAACTTGAGGCTTTTTATCTCTAATCAAATCTTTAATATGATTAGAAACGCGACCGCCTCCAACAATTACAGTTTTAATAGATTTTAAATATTTGGCGAAATTCTTTAGTTGCATTGGCGTAAACGCACAAAAATCATAATCCTTTTCATAATCAATGCGTGGTAAAGATGAGGGAACAACCATATCTACTTCTAAACCTAAAACAATTGCTCTTACCATCATCATTTTTCCGGCAATAAAGTTTGAAGGTAAGCAGTTTAGCACCTTTTTTCCTGGTTCCAATTTAAAAAAATCACCTGTAGTTATGGCTGAATTCACCATAGCTTGCTTTTTGATTTTCAAAACTTTAGGTTTTCCTGTAGAACCTGATGTTCTTACTTTTATATAATCTTTGTTATCTAACCAGTCTAAAAGAAAACTCCCTAATTCTTGCTGATAAGGCATCCCTTCTTTTACAAAACTGTAGGCTACTTCCATTAAATCTTCATGGTTGTAGTGAAAGCCTTCTAATTTAAATTTGTTGTGAACTTTGGTGTAATCTGGAGTCATGTAATCGTACTACTCTAAAATTTTGTAATCTTCTTTTGCCGGTTCAACCACAGGACCAAGTAATTTATCCTTCCAGTTGCTCCATTTGTATTTCTTAGCCAAAATAAATAAAAGAATTGGAAAGATAATTAATACAGGAACAATTATTTCTGAAATTACCATTTCCTTCGGATCACTAATATCTATGAGTATGCTATCGGTCTGCAAAGCGGTCCAATCTGCTGTTACCAATAGTGCTGTAAATAAATTATTGGCAAAGTGAAATCCAAGCGCTAACTCTAATCCGTCATCCATTAATGTTACAATTCCTAGAAATAAACCAGTCCCAATATAATACACCATAATTATCGGACCTAATGTTGCAACCTCTGGATTAAAAATATGCATTAGTCCAAACGTTATGGAGGTTACAACTAAAGGCAGCCATTTATTTTTTGATACAGTTCCTAAAAAATGCATCCCATAACCTCTAAAAAGGTATTCTTCAAAACTGGTTTGTAATGGCAGTAGCAAAATCCCAAGAGTTAAAAGAATTAAAAATGGATATAACTTAAAATTCCACTCATAGCTTTCAGGCGATATGAAGAGATAATCTATCACCACTAAAGTACTGGTAATTCCACCCCATAGTATAAAGATAAACCAAAACCGTTTCCAATCAATCTTAGACCTTGAAGTAGTTAAGTTTTTCAAAGATAAATTATGAAGATATTTAGAGCCGATAAAAACAGCTACAAGTCCTATGGCAAAAGAAATTAGCATTAAAAACAGAAATAGATTATTACCTAAAAGTTCTACCATTCCAGGAATATCAGCTGGAAAATTTTCCAAGCCATCAACTTTTATAAATAATCCAGCAATAAGCGGAATTGCTCCTAGTATTTGCCACGCTACAAAAATTAGTATTGCGCCTACAATGTATCTCCATGCATCTGTTAGTCCTTTATACGCCTGTTCTATGTACATAATTATAAATTAAAATTCCAATGTTTTGTTTTATCATATTTTAAATATCCGCTTTCAACCGATAAAGGCGAATCAAAATTATTAGTAAATAAACTACCAGTCCCTAAACCCTGCGGTAGCGGATTATTTTTCGTAAATGTATATTGCGCTATAGCATTCAAGCCTATATTGCTTTCTAAAGCACTCGTTATCCACCAACCTATATTGGTTTTAGCTGCCGCTTCAATCCATTCATCACTACCATTAAAACCACCAACTAAAGTAGGTTTCAATATAATGTATTGCGGACGAATTGTTTGTAATAGTCTTTGCTTTTCCGTTACATCAAAAACACCAATCAATTCTTCATCCAAAGCTATGGGTAGTGTTGTAAATTCACAAAGTTCTGCCATTGCTTCAGTTTGTCCTTGCTTTATGGGCTGTTCAATGGAATGTAAATCAAGGTCGGAAAGTATTTTAAGTTTTTCTAAGGCATCTTTTGGCTTAAAAGCGCCATTCGCATCTACTCTTAATTCAATATCTGTTGGAGAAAACTCGTTTCGAATAGACTTTAATAGGTCAATTTCAGTTTGAAAATCGATAGCTCCAATTTTCATTTTGATACAGGTGAATCCGGCATTAATTTTCTCAACAATCTGTTGTTTCATGAACTCTTCAGATCCCATCCATATTAATCCGTTAATTGAAATTGAAGCTTCACCTTTAGTAAATTCTGAAGGAAATAAATCATAGCCGTTGTTGCTTTCCAATGCCGCAAAGGCCATTTCTAATCCAAATTGAATACTTGGAAATTGCTGCAATTCTAAAAGTAATACTTTGAGTCCAAGATTAATATTATCACATATCCATTGAAGTTTCTTTTCATAATCGGGTCTATCATCAACAGACAACCCTTTAAACATACCACACTCTCCTACCCCTCGTTTACCATTGTTTTCGATAATTAAAAACCAAGTTTCTTTGGTTTTTAAAACGCCTCTAGAGGTGCCACTAGCCTGTTTAAACTTTAATGAATACGGCTCAAAATATGCTTTCATATATTTAAAAAGAATGATGAAAACTTAGTTGGAGCTGACCTTTTCCCCAATTTACAGTTTTTTGATTCATCCATCCCAACTGTATACGCTTACCTTTTTTAATAACATAACCTAAACCTAAATACGTTCTATTTCTATCAAATAATTGCACCGTTCTGCCATCGCCTATATCGGTCTGACCGTTGATAAAAAGTTCATTATAAAGTGCTATGTAGGTTGTTTTTGTGGTTAATGCTGTATCATTGAGCGGAACATTTAAAAACAAGTTATAGCGATAACGCGTTCTAAAGTCTTGGTTTTCAACAAAACGCTGCTCATACCTAAATCTGTGTGTTAAAAGAAAACGGCTACCTAATTTTTGAGGTATTAAGGCTTCTTGGTATATTCTATTTTCTCCCGTCGTGGCTTTACTATCCCCAAAAACTCCTGTGGTAATATTGGCATAACCCAAAGTGAAAAGAATATTGGCATTTTTTGGTTTATAAGTTATGCCCGAACGAATTAATAACTGTTCCAAATCTCCTAAGATATTCCAATTTCGGTATTGCAAGTCACCTTGAATACCAAATTGACTATCCTTAAATTGATGGTTGTAAAAATACATATACCAAGCACCAGTGGTGGACTTCTCAACTTGAGATTGACTTGAAAAAGAAATACTCGTAAAAAAAAGAAGTATTAGAATATTACGCATTATATATATTGAAGAAGGTAATTAAACATCCATGGATTGTCCAATTTCCAAAAGTCTTAATGTTTTTAATTCTGCATCAAATTTTGCTTTCGCTTTTACTTTATCAATCTCAATATATCCAAAGGTGTCATAATGATAGCCAAGAACTTTATCGCACTTTAAAAAGTCAGAAGCGATTAGTGCATCATCCATTCCCATGGTGAAATTATCTCCGATAGGCAAAACAACTAAATCTAAATCGTAATTTTTGCCAATTAATTTCATATCGTAAGTAAGCGCGGTATCACCTGCAATATAGATAGTTTTTGAAGCTGTTTTAATTATAAAACCACCTGGTTGCCCGCCATAACTTCCATCCGGAAAAGAAGAAGTGTGAATGGCATTGACATATTTTACAATACCAAAATCAAATCCCCACTTCCCTCCGTGATTCATTGGATGGTTATTTAAGCCCATATTTCCGTAATATGTAGCAATTTCATAATTGGAAACAATAGTAGCATTTGTTCGTTTAGCAATAGCTTCAACGTCTAAAATATGGTCTTGGTGTGCATGTGTAACCAGAATATAATCTGCCTTTAAAGTATCGATATTAATACTATCAGCTTTTGGATTTCCAGATATAAAAGGGTCTACTAAAATATTGGTTTGATCAATTTCGATACCTAAACTGGCATGACCGTAAAATGTGATTTTCATATCATTGAAGTTTATTTACTAAAATAATGATTTTTGAAGTAAGTGCTATTGGAAGATAAATATAAACTATATCAAATGACCAATTGCTAAAAGTGTTGCCAATAAAAACGTTGATAGTGCAACCTTCTTTAACTCAGGGTCAAAATCTTTAGGGTTTTTAATTTCTTTTACTCTCTTTAAATGCAGAAATAACGGGATATATGCTATAAAATATAAAAGACAATAAGGCGATGTAAAATATAAAATTCCAAATACGGCTGATGTCACTATTGCGGCAATTACAATAAAAAAATGATATGTCTTTGCATTTTTGTTACCTAATTTAACAGCAAGGGTTTCTTTTCCTGAAATTTTATCAGATTCTATATCGCGCATATTATTAAGGTTTAAAACTGCGACACTTAATAGGCCAATTGTAACGGCAGGTAAAAAAACAACGTGATCTATTTTTTTAGCGTAAAGCACATAACAGCCAACAACACTAACCAATCCAAAAAAAATAAAAACGAAAAGATCTCCCAAACCACGATAGCCATAGGCCTTACTACCTAATGTGTATCGCATTGCCGCTACAATGGCACCAATACCTAACACAAAAAACACTAAGGTTAAGAAAAAATGTTGTGATCCAAATGAAGTGAAAATCAAAATAAATGAGCATACAATACAAACTAAGATATTAATCTTTATGGCTTCAAACATTGCTGCTGGAGTAATTTTACCACTTTGAATTGCACGTTCAGGGCCAACCCTATCATCATTATCAGTTCCTTTTACGCCATCACCATAATCGTTCGAAAGGTTTGATAAAATCTGTAAACTTATTGTAGTTAAAATTGCTAATAAAAATATGTTCCACTCAAAATGTCCATTGTAATAAGCAAAACTAGTGGCAATAACAATTCCAGATACTGAAAGCGGTAAGGTTCTTAACCGCATAGCGGCTAGCCAAACTAAAATTTTCTCCATTATGGAATCCATTTTTTCTCAAAATTGGGCTTACGCTTTTCTAAAAACGCATTTCTACCCTCTTTTGCTTCATCTGTCATATACGCTAGTCGTGTAGCCTCACCTGCAAATACTTGCTGGCCTACCATACCATCATCTGTTAAATTCATAGCAAACTTGAGCATTTTGATAGATGTTGGTGATTTTTCCAAAATTTCTTGTGCCCATTCATATGCAGTTGCCTCGAGCTTTTCGTGCGGAATTACCGCGTTTACCATTCCCATTTCATATGCTTCTTGCGCGGAGTAATTTCTGCCTAAAAAGAATATTTCTCTTGCTTTTTTTTGTCCTACCATTTTAGCTAAATAAGCAGATCCATAACCACCATCGAAACTAGTAACATCGGCATCAGTTTGTTTAAAAATAGCATGCTCTTTACTTGCTAAAGTTAAATCACATACCACATGTAGACTATGACCTCCACCTACAGTCCAACCTGGTACTACAGCTATAACCACTTTAGGCATAAAGCGTATTAACCGCTGAACTTCTAATATGTTTAAGCGGTGATATCCGTCCTCTCCAACATAACCTTGATGACCTCTTGCTTTTTGATCTCCTCCACTACAGAACGAGAATACACCGTCTTTGGTTGATGGGCCTTCCGCAGAAAGTAAAACAACTCCAATAGATGTATCTTCGTTGGCATCATAAAAAGCATCATACAATTCGCTGGTAGTTTTAGGTCTGAAAGCATTACGAACATTTGGACGATTAAAGGCAATTCTTGCTACACCATTACACTTTTTATAAGTGATATCCTCGTAACTTTTAATGGTGACCCATTTAGGTTCTTTCATAGAAAAAAATTTCATCAAAAATAAGCGATATTCTCTTAAAATTAAGCTTTAATGAAATTTTAATTTTAAGGGGAAATTTCATCATATTAACAAAATTTTGATATTATTTTGTATATTTAGTAAAAATAGGAAGGCTTATATATAGAATTACTTTTGTACTATATTTTTTATTAATTTAGGGTTAAAATTATACTAAACCCCTCACGATTTGCATTTCATCGTATTTTTTAGTATGTTTGTCGATCTAAATCTGAGCAGCCTATGTTATTAACAATTACACTTATTTTATTTGGACTGGTAAGTCTGAATCTGATTTTACTTAAAGTCAGTTGCAACAAAACTGAAAAAACACTTAAACAAGACAAAAAGCCTGTTTTGTTAAAATCTAGATTAAATAGTAGTATAGATTTCGATGAAGAATTAGCTCCTACTGGAAGCTAGTAGACTTACCAAGTAATTTGTTTTAGTTGCTTAGAGTTTAAGATTGAATTGCATTGACTAAAGTGTTTGTTACCGAACCAATAGCCTCTGTTGGCACTTAAAGGAGAAGGGTGTCCGCTGGTTAATATATTATGTTTATTCGGATTGATCAGTTTTATTTTTTGTTTGGCATACCCTCCCCAAAGTAAAAAAACAATATTTTCTTTTTTTTCAGAGATTATTTGGATAACGGCATCTGTAAATTCTTCCCAACCTTGCTTTTGATGACTCCCTGCTTGATGTGCCCGAACGGTTAATGTAGCATTTAACAATAAAACGCCTTGTTTTGCCCAACGTGTTAAATCGCCACTTTTCGGATATGGTATTCTCATATCATTTTCTATCTCTTTAAAAATATTAATTAGTGAAGGTGGATGAGGTATACCATCTTGTACAGAAAAACATAAACCATTTGCTTGACTAGGGCCATGATAGGGATCCTGACCAATTATCACCACCTTCAAATCCTCAAAAGAGCAAAAATTAAAGGCATTGAAAATTTCTTTTCCAGGAGGGAAACACTTATAATTACTATATTCTTCTTTTACAAAATTTACGAGTGCTTCAAAATATGGTTTTTCAAATTCCTTACTTAAATAAGGTTTCCAGCTTTTGCTAATATTTACATTCATCTAACTTAAAATTCTAACCAATAATTCTTTCAACAAATCTCCTTGTGGTACTGCATTTGCGCCAACGCCTTTGCCTTTAACATCAAAAGACCTTAATACAGAAACAATTTCACTTACTTTTCGCATAGGGAAATTTCGAGCTGCAGAGACATACTCATTCACAAAGTAAGGGTTTATTCTTAGGGCGGAAGCCACGCTTCTAGGTGACTTATCTTTTAATCCGTGAAAGTGCAACAATTGAGAAAAGAAATTGAACAGCAACGACACAGTAACCACCATTGGATTATCTTTTGGGTTTTCTCCAAAATAATTTACAATCTGAAATGCTTTTTTTGAGTTCCGCTCGCCAATAGCCTTTCGCAACTCAAAATTATTATAGTCTTTACTAATTCCTATATTTTCTTCAATCGCTTCTGGGGTAATTTGATGCCCTTTTGGTAAAATAATTTGAAGCTTTTCTAGCTCATTATTTATTTTACTTAAATCCGTTCCTAAAAACTCCACCAACATTTGTGCAGCTTTCGGTGTAATGGTGTAACCTTTTGGTGATAATACGCGACGTATCCAATCTGAAACTTGATTTTCGTAAAGCTTTTTACTTTCATAAACCACCCCTGTTTTTTTTATGGCTTTGTACAACGCTTTACGCTTATCAATATTTTTGTATTTGTAATTTACGACAAGAATGGTTGTGGTTTGTGGGTTTTCAGCATACTTCGCTAGCTTTTCTATTGTTCTGGATAAATCTTGAGCCTCTTTAATAATCACAACTTGATATTCCGCCATCATTGGATAGCGCTTTGCGTTACTTACTATATCCTCTACCGAAATATCTCTTCCATAAAACACCATTTGATTAAAACCTCTTTCTGTTTCGTTTAAAACAGTATTTTCAATAAAATCTGATATATTGTCAATATAGTACGGCTCCTCTCCCATTAAAAAATAAATGGGTTTTAAATTACCGTTCTTAATATCTGTAACTAACTGTTTTACCTCGTCCAAAAATGAAAATTTCAATGATACGCATTCATAAATGCCATTATAGTAATACTTTTGCAAAGTGGATAAATTGAACTTCCCAACATACCCGTTTCGATTCAAAAATAGCGAAAATAACCTTTTAATTTTTGATGCTATTCGCAAAAAATTCGTTGTGTTTCAACCTGAGGAATGGGTGCGTCAAAATTGTATTCAATTTTTAATTCAAGACAAAAAATACCCTAAATCCTTAATTAATGTTGAAAAGGAGCTAAAAGTAAGTAATTTACGAAAACGCTATGATATTGTTGTATTCAAACCCAATGGCGAGATACAACTTATTGTAGAATGTAAGGCTGCTAGCATATCCATCGATCAAGGCACTTTTGATCAAATTGCAAGATATAATTTAACACTTAATGCAGATTATCTAATGGTAACTAATGGTTTAAATCATTATTATTGCCAGATGGACTTAGAAAACCAATGCTATCGTTTTTTGAAAGACATTCCTGTTTATAAGAGATGAAGATTGCAGTTGTAATATTAAATTGGAATGGAAAATCGCTTTTAGAGCAATTTTTACCTTCGGTTATTAAATCATCCAAAGATGCAGATATATATGTGATTGACAATGCTTCAACTGATGATTCTTTAAAATTATTAAAAGCTAACTTTTCAGAAGTAAAAGTAATTCAAAATGAAGAAAATTACGGATTTGCAAAAGGCTATACTGAGGGATTGAGATATGTAAAGGCAGATGTATTTTGTCTTTTAAATAGTGATGTCGCAGTTACCGAAAATTGGCTCAATCCTATAAAAGAAACTTTTCAAAAACATGCTGAAATAGCCATAATTCAACCTAAAATTTTAGATTATAATAAGCCAGAATATTTTGAATATGCAGGTGCTGGCGGTGGCTTTATAGATAAATTGGGTTATCCGTATTGTAGAGGTCGTATTTTTAATACTATTGAAAAAGATAAAGATCAGTACAATGATGTGGCTCCAATTTTTTGGGCATCTGGAGCATGCTTTTTTATTAGAACCAATGTTTTTTATGAATTAAAGGGATTTGATAGCTCATTTTTTTCTCATATGGAAGAAATTGATTTATGTTGGCGTGCAAAAAACAAAGGGCACAATGTATTTTATAATGGCAACTCTACGGTATATCATGTAGGAGGCGCTTCCTTAAACAACTCTAATCCTAAAAAAACCTTTCTTAACTTTAGAAACAGTCTTTACACTCTTGTAAAAAATGGAAAAGGACCACTTTTTTTAATAGTCTTTGCACGTTTGGTTTTAGATGGTATAGCAGGCATTCAATTTTTACTTCAGCTAAAGTTTAGACATTTTTGGGCAATTATTAAAGCGCACTTTAGTTTTTATGCGCAGCTTCCAGTGCTACTTAAACAACGAAAAGTAACCAAAAACAAAATAAAGTATTATCAAAAAACATCCATAGTTTGGTCATATTTCGTAAATAAAAAAAAGTATTTTAAGAGTTTATAATTTTGATAGCAAAAGTTTTGTTAACTCTAGGGAAATCGATAGTTTTTTCTATATTTTTGTTCGAAATTTCGAGAATTAGTTAATCCAACAAACCTTATATAATTAATTATGAAAAAAGTAATACTACTTAGCCTTTCGGCATTATTTGTGTTAAGTTCTTGTGTATCTAAAAAAGAATTTTTAGCACTACAAGAGAAAGAAAAGGAAACACAAGATTTATTAAATTCTGCAACAGTAAAATTGAATTCGTGTTTAGAGGAAAGAGCCTCAGCAACTGCTAAAGTTACACTTTTAGAAGGTCAGGTAGAAGATTTGAAAAAGTATAATGATAACTTACAAATTATTTCTGCTAAAGGTGCCAGCAATGTTGAAAAAACTTTAGAAAGTCTTAAAGAAAAAGATTTAAAAATTACACGTTTACAAGATGCCATTACAAAGAAGGATAGTGTAACATTAGCTTTGGTAACAAGCTTTAAAAGAGAAGTTGGTATTAATGACCCTGATATTGAAGTAAATGTTGAAAAAGGCGTTGTGTTTATTTCAATTTCAGACAAATTATTGTTTAAAAGCGGAAGCTATAATGTAACATATAAAGCTAAAGAAGTTTTAGCTAAAGTAGCAAAAGTAGTTAATGCTAAACCTGATTTTGAATGTATGGTTGAAGGTCATACCGATAGCAGATCTTATTCTAGCGGTGTTTTATTAGATAACTGGGATTTGAGTGTAAAACGCGCAACTTCAATCATTCGTGTTTTAGAGGATTTAGATGTAAATCCTAGCCGTTTAATAGCTGCTGGACGTAGCTCGTACGTGCCTTTGGTAGACAATGATACTGCCGAAAACAGAGCGACGAACAGACGTACAAGAATTGTAGTACTTCCAAAACTAGACCAGTTCTACGATCTTGTAGAGAAGGAAATGAAAAACTTAGAAGCTGGTGGAAACTAGTAGATATTTATAAAAGTTAATAAGAAAACCCAACTGAAAAAGTTGGTTTTTTTTGTGCCATATTTAATTATTTCAAGAGAAAGGTAAGTTGTGGATTGAGATCGTTGTTTCTTTTTTGCTAGGAGTTGAGTAGCGAAAGCGCGACTCTTTTGGTAGCGCCTAAATTATTCTAAAAAATCTCTAAACTCCCTTTTCCTTCTCTTATAACCTTAACTTCTCCTTCGGATAAATCAATAACGGTGGAGGGTTCGTTACCACCATAACCTCCATCAATAACTAGATCTACCAGATTATCCCATTTCTCTAATATAAGCTCAGGATCTGTAGTGTACTCTAAAATTTCGTCCTCATCATGAATGGAAGTTGATATAATAGGATTCCCCAGTTGTTTTACAATATCTAATGCAATGTTGTTATCTGGAACTCTTATCCCAACTGTTTTACGTTTTTTAAAAGGATTTGGTAACGATTTTGAGCCTGGTAAAATGAAGGTATATGCTCCTGGAAGCGCTCGCTTCAATATCTTAAAAGTAGCAGTATCTATTTGCTTAACATAATCGCTTAAATTGCTTAAATCGTGACAAACAAAGGAAAGGTTTGATTTTTCTGCCTTTATACCCTTAATCCTAGCTACACGCTCTAAGGCTTTCATGTTTGTAATATCGCAGCCTAGGCCATAAACGGTATCGGTTGGATAAATGATAAGACCACCTTTTTTTAGGACATTAACCACTTTTTCTATTTCACGTGGATTTGGGTTTTCTTCATAAATCCTTAAAAACTCAGCCATAATAACTATCTTGTTACTCCGTTTACAAATTAACTATTTATTTTATGAAAACCCCAAAGCTTCAACTCTTTCAATTAATTTTCATTCTATTGTTTGTATCCTGCTCCAATGAAAGTGTAAAGAATGAAACGCAAAACAACGAAATAGATACATCTCAACCTTATGAAGCACAGAATGTAGCTTATGGCGATCACCCAAGACAGGTTTTAGATATTTATCTTCCCGCTAACAGAACAAGTGCAACAAAGACTATGATATTAATTCATGGTGGTGGATGGACTGAAGGAGACAAAAGTTCCATGGATCCGATAGTACTTTTGATTAGAAACGACTTACCTGATTTGGCAATTGTTAATATTAATTACAGGTTGGCTGACGATGAAAATCCTCCCTACCCCATGCAAATTAATAACATAACACAGGCGGTTGAATTTCTAAAAGAAAATAAATCCAAATACTCTATTTCTGAAGATATAGGTTTTATTGGTACTAGTGCGGGTGGGCATTTAGCTTTACTTTGGAGTTATGCTTTTGATACTAATAGTAAAGTAGATTTGGTGTGTAGCATTGTTGGGCCAACTAATTTTACCGACCCAGCATATTTAAATAATACCGACCCATTACTGCAGCAATTACTTAACTCCTTTGCTGCTGAGGCAACAACAGATTTTCTTGAAGAAGTCAGTCCATTTCATCAAGCAAAAGCTTCCGCTCCACCAACAATATTGTTTTATGGTGGACAAGACCCTTTAATTCCAACGACGCAGGGTACAGATTTGAGAGATAAATTACAGAACTTGGGCGTAACACATCAATTTACCTTATACGAAAACGCTGGTCATGGTTGGACTGGATTAGAGCTTTTGGATACCTGGGCTAAATTAAAACTGTTTTCCGAAACACATTTATAGATGTTCGGGTGTAACATTTCCTTTTATAGGGAGTCTTTTAAGCATGAAACGTTTTATAATAGATATACTTTTAATTTTACCTATACTTGGTTTTTCAAACTCTAGAAAAGCGAACCCTACAATTATTTTTAATAATGCTGAAATTTTAAATAAAAACACCACAAGAATTCCATTTAAACTTGTGGATCATTTAATTGTAGTGCAAGCAGAACTCCATAATAGAAAAGGAAGTTTTATTATTGATACGGGTTCTGAGGCTATGATTTTAAATCAGGTTCATTTTGATGATTTTTATGAGTTTCAAAAGAAAAATAACAGCGTTTCTGGTGTAAATGAAATACTGGATTACTCTTACGAAAGGCGAATTGACGGTATGGACATTAGCGGTTTTCAGCTTAAAAACAAGATTTCAGATGTTATCAACTTATCTCATATTGAACAAAGCAAAAAAATTAAACTTTTAGGAATTATTGGGTATGATGTACTTAAAGATTATGAGGTTTTTGTGGATTTATATTTGAATCAAATCACTTTAACTAAAACAGATAAAAGTGGAAATCTATTGAGTAACAAAGTTTATTTAGAAACAATAGTTGACAGTCTGGATTTTAAACTGAAAAGGCACACTATTGTTGTTGACGGTTTTATTAATAACCAAAAAGTAAAATTAGGGATTGATACCGCTGCAGAGTTCAATCAAATTAATAAAACTATACATAAAAAGGCATTGCGTTACTTCATACCAAAAAAACGATTAAAACTTCATGGTGCTAGTGACAAAAGTATTCGCGTTTTGGCAGGAAAATTGCACCGTGTAAAACTGAGTGAATCTATTTACTTTGGTCCTATGTATACTGTTTTAACTAATCTAGGTCAACTTAACGAGGCTTTCGGTACGCAGTTAGATGGTATCTTAGGTTATGAGTTTTTTGCTCAAAAGCGCACTATCATCAACTATAAAAAGGAAAAGTTGTATTTTATAGATTATCCGCTAAACACGAAATGAAGCTACTAAGAACATTTTCAATTTTATTTATCTTTAGTTTTATGATTTTTGAAATGCAGGCTCAACAGAATGCTTTTAAAGGTTATAAAATTGAAAATGACACGGTAACGTTCAGATTTGATGTTAGAGATTATTCCAAATTCACCCAAGAGCATACCGTACAGCGCTTAGAATTTTCAGATTTTAATATAGAGAAAGTTGCTGTTTCTGGTGAATTCAACCTTTGGTCTAGGGAAGGCTGGAAAATGGAAAAAGTAAATGAAAATATTTACGAACTCAAGAAGAGTGTTTACGATTTTGCTGATGCTTTTGCTTGGGAGTTTAAATACGTCATCAATGATGCATATTGGGCTGAACCTTCTAAAAGAGATGGTAACGTTGCTAAAGCTGTTAAAGAAGGTCATAAACTTCGAGGCGTCTATAATCTAAAAATGTATACTGCTTATCCAACGGAAAACGGTAATGCTTATTTTAGATTAAACGGTTTTAAAAACGCTAAAAAGGTAATTCTTGCTGGTTCTTTTAATAAATGGAATGAGAGTCTTTTCAAAATGAAGAAAACTGATTTTGGATGGGAACTGACACTTCAAATGAAACCAGATGTATACCAATATCGTTTTATTGTTGATGGCCAATGGATGGAAGACCCACATAATCCAAATAAAACCCCAAACGAATTTCATGAGTTTAACTCGGTTATTGATATACAAGAATATACCACATTTGCTTTGGTTGGCTTTCCCGATGCCAAAAAAGTGATACTTGCGGGTTCTTTTAATAATTGGAATGAGTCAGATTTAAAAATGAAAAAAACTACTGATGCATGGGTATGCACCATTCCCCTGTCTGGTGGAAAACATCATTACAAATTTATTGTTGATGGTAAGTGGATGACCGATCCAGATAATCCTATTCAAGAATATGATGGGAAAGGAAATATAAATTCAGTTTTCATGGTTAAGTAGGTTTAGATAGGTTTTGAAATATATTACATTTCACATATAAATGTCCAATTTATAATCAATAGTTGCCTTATTTATAGCATGCATTTTTTTATTTTGAAGAAAATGTTTTTGCAATGAGAAAAACTACCCTTACTATTTTCATATTATTTTTAACATTAACTTCATTACAAGCTCAAACTGAATATTCTAAAACAGGATACCTCTCTCGAGTTTACGTAAGAGAACATGCTACTGATATGCCAAGGGCCTTTTACTTGCTTATAGAGGCAGATGGAACAATGACACCAATAACATTTGGCTCATACTCTACACAAAACACTGGAGCATTAAGCACTTGGAACTTCAACCCTAAGACATATTTAGGAAAGACTGTTGCTATGGATTTTAGAGGTACTCCTACAAATAACAATAATGAATACCCTATTTATGACAATGGTAATTTGGTGCTTCTACCTAGGGTTACATTAACACACTTAAATAGCATTAATGAGGTAAGTGCTAATATTACTGTGCCTTCAGAATTCCAACATCCGCAAAGCGATACATTGTCCATCCCGCATGATGTGTTAGTTACACCACAAACTTATGCTGATATGTCACCTACAGCAACAGTGCAATTAACTTCATATGTTACTGGTGCGGGTACAGATGCATCTCCTTATGTAAGTGCAGACGGAAGTGCAGGTCTCAAACAAGCAATAGCCGCTTTACCCAGTGGTGGTACTATTGAAATACCTGAAGGCGTTTACTATTCAACGGCTACCAATGTAAATATTCCTAGGTTTGTATCTCTTAAAGGCACTGGAACTACCAAACCTTTGTTCAAGCTAACTCAAAATAAAAGTTGGAGACTAAAAGGAAGTAATACCTTAGATAACATAAGTACTAATAGCTCTAGTATAAGCAGTTATTATCACGAATTAATTATGATAGATCATAATGCTCGAGATATAGTAGTCAAAAATTCAGAATTTACAGGAGCATACACCGTCAATCCTAATACGTTTCAAGAGCAAGGAAATGGTGTTTGTTTTAGAATGTATAGCCATATCTCAAATATTCTATTTCATGACAATGTTTTTAACGATTTAATGCGTGGGATAGTTACTAAAGGACAGCGTAATCAACATGATATAACTATAAGAAACAACACTTTTAATGGGCCAAATCACTGGAATATTAGTTTTGATCAAACCTCAAATATCAGTGACATATTGGTTGAGAACAATCAATTTTTGGAGTTTTCGCATTTTTCTGTTGCCTTTGCTCGCATAACTAATGTAATTATAAGAGGGAATACATTTTATAGCAGAAGCAAATTAGGATTTAACACCTTTAATCATGCCATTCATATCGAAGAACATTGTCAGAATTTTTTAATTGAAAACAACCATGTAGATACGTTTTTAAGACATTCTCAAAGTTCTAATCCAAATACAACACTCAGAAACCCTGCTATTTGGATTGCAGATAGCCGTTTAATAGATATTGAAAACAATACCATTCTAAATTCTGATATTTTACTTACTGGTACATATAGCGATTTAGATGAAAAACTTACAATTGCAGATAATGAAATAGACAATGGTGGGATACAACTGCGCGAAGCATGGAAACGTGTTACAGTCAGTGATAATGCCATAACTAATCCTCCTGCTGAAGCTTTTGAGTTTACTAGCAATAAACCAAGAATGTATCCGTTTGGTTGGCACCTTATTGAAAATAACACCATTACTGGAATGGACGGGACAAATGCTTTTGATTTTGGTGCACAGATTCAAGAAACTACTATTAGAAATAATACGTTTCAAGGTTGTAATCAAACTACCAGTGATATTGACTTAAAGACAGTTTCTACTAATTTGACTATTGAAAATAATGAGTTTTATGGACTAACTGCTGCGAATGCGTTTACTGGTACTAATATACCTACTGGGAATTCCATAGCACAATATCAATCAAACAACTCCTTTGAAGCTAATTGTACTTTAAGTCTTGATGATAATGAGATACTAAAAACTACAAGTATTTATCCTAACCCCATTTCATCGGGAACTAATTTAAACATTTCCGTGACAAATAATTTAAAAGAATTTAAAACGGAAGTTTATACGCTTACTGGTAAGCTTATCTATAAAGGGTTCGGTACAACAATATCCACTAAAGATTATGCTTCTGGAATTTATATTTTGAAAGTAAAAGCAGACAGTATAGTGGAAACACACAAGTTTATTGTAGAATAAAAAGCATTATGTTTTCTGGCATTTCTTGGTTGATAAATATCAATTACCCAATCACCTCTAACTTGGCAAAACGCAATAACAACTTTTTGTTTCCGCCAGTTTCAAATTGAATTTCAGCTTTGGTATCGGCACCCTTACCTTCAATTTTAAGCACCTCGCCTTTTCCAAAACGAATATGTTTTACAATATTACCAACAGCCAGTTTACTATCAAATAAATTAGATGCTACATTACTTGTTTTTGATACAGGTTTTAAATTCTTTGGAGTTGTAGCCTTAAATTTCTCAGGTTCTTTTCTAGAGATTCCTTTTTTAGGTTGAAATTGTTTTGCTGGTTTAAAGCGTATTTTATTTGGTGGAGCTACTTTATTCGGTTCCACATCACCAAAAATGCTAGCATCTAGCATCGGATTGTAACGACGCTCTTCAATTGGCGTAACAATATCTAAATACTGTTCATCTATTTCTTCAATAAAACGACTAGGTTCGGCATCTATTAATTTTCCCCATCGGTAACGTGATAAGGCGTAGGTTAGATAAGCCTGTTTTTCTGCCCTTGTTAATGCCACATAAAACAATCTGCGCTCCTCTTCTAGCTCGCTGCGCGTATTCATACTCATAGCACTAGGAAACAAATCTTCCTCTAAACCAACAATAAACACATAAGGAAACTCTAAACCTTTGGCTAAGTGAATGGTCATCAACGCTACATGATCGCTATCACCTTTATCATTATCTAAATCTGTTGCCAAGGCTACATCTTCCAGAAATTCAGCTAAAGAACCTGTGGCATCTGCTAATTCTTTTTGCCCTTCCACAAAATCCTTCATACCATTTAAAAGTTCTTCAATATTTTCCATACGAGCTACTCCTTCTGGGGTGCCGTCTTTATTGAATTCTCTTATCAAACCACTACTTCGGGTAACATGTTCTGCTAGTTCAAATACATCAGCAGTTTGGTTCATCACCTGATAACTTTCAATGAGTGTAGCGAAATTGTCTAGCTTCGCTTTGGTGCCCGAGTTAATCTTGATTTCAACTTTGTCTAAATTTTTAATAACATCAAAAATAGGCTTACCATAGGCATTTGCAGCAACCACAAGTCTATCCACAGTTGTTTGACCAATACCACGAGGTGGAAAATTAATCACACGTTTTAAAGCCTCTTCATCCGCAGGATTAATTACCAAACGTAAATATGATAACACATCTTTAATTTCTTTACGTTGATAAAAGGATAAACCTCCATAAATGCGATATTTTATATCTCGCTTTCGTAAGGCATCTTCAATGGCACGAGACTGCGCATTGGTTCTATACAATACAGCAAAATCCTTATTGGGAACATGCTCTTGCATTTTTGTTTCAAAAATGGTGCTTGCTACATAACGTCCTTCATCACCATCGGTTAACGAACGGTTTACTTTAATTTTGCCACCTTCATCATTGGCTGTCCAAACTATTTTATCAAGTTTAGTCTGGTTTTTATCTATAATTGAATTTGCAGCATTTACAATGTTTTTAGTAGAACGGTAATTCTGTTCAAGCCGGAATACCTTCACATCATCATAATCCTTCTGGAAATTTAAAATGTTATTAATGTTCGCTCCGCGGAACGCATAAATACTCTGTGCATCATCACCTACCACACAAATATTCTGAAACTTATCCGATAATGCTCTTACAATTAAATACTGAGAATGATTTGTATCTTGATACTCATCTACTAAAATGTATTTAAAGCGATTTTGATATTTAGCCAACACATCTGGGAAACGTGTCAGCAATTCATTGGTTTTCAATAATAAATCATCAAAATCCATTGCTCCTGCTTTAAAACAGCGTTCTACATATTCTTTATAGATATCACCCATTCTTGGTCTGCGTGCCATAGTATCGGCTTCAATAAGTTCAGGGTTTTGAAAGTAAGCTCTAACGGTTATTAAACTATTTTTATAAGAAGAAATACGAGACCGAATCTGTTTGTATTTATAAATATCCTTATCCAGATTCATTTCTTTAATAATGGAAGCAATCAATCTATCGGAATCTTGCGTATCGTAAATTGTGAAATTACTGGGGTAGCCTAATCTGTCTGCCTCAATACGTAAAATTTTGGCAAAAACTGAATGGAATGTACCCATCCATAAGTTTTTAGCTTCACTAGCACCAACGATAGACGCAATGCGCTCTTTCATTTCGCGTGCTGCCTTATTGGTAAAGGTTAACGACAAGATATTAAAGGGGTCAATCCCTTTACTCATCATATAAGCAATACGATACGTTAATACACGGGTTTTCCCTGAACCAGCCCCCGCAATTACAATCATGGGGCCATCAATCTGAATGGTGGGTTCTAGTTGTGCGCTATTTAATTGGTCTAAATATTCTTCCAAGGGTTACTCTTTTTCAATAGGTGAAAATAACCATTGTTTACGGTATATTAAGGCTGAATTATCATTAATTATAAACATTCATTTAATATATTTTTAAATATATTTAGGCATATTTTCAAATTTAAATCATGCATAACTTTTTAGAGTTTTTATCTGTGATCCCTTGGTGGTTGTGGGTTATTATTGTTTTAGCATTAGTCACTATTCGTGATATCTTCCAGAAAAAACACACCATAATTCATAATTTCCCTTTGGTCGGGCACCTCAGATATTTATTGGAAAGTATCGGTCCAGAAATGCGTCAGTACTTTGTTGCTAATAATAGAGAAGAGTTACCTTTTAATCGTATTGAACGTGGATGGGTTTATGCTTCATCAAAAAAGGAAAACAACTATGAAGGTTTTGGAACCGATAGAGATATTTATGAGCACCAGCATATTTTTATCAATAATGCGATGATGCCGTTTAGGTTAGAAGAAGGCCACCCAAATGCAATAGATAACGCATTTTTACCATGTGCAAAGGTTATTGGTGCTTACAATAAGCGTAAAAGACCTTATAGGCCGGCTTCAATTATAAATGTTTCTGCTATGAGTTATGGTTCACTTTCCGCAAAGGCGATAGACTCATTAAACAAAGGTGTAGCTTTGGCAGATGCATATCATAACACAGGAGAAGGTGGATTATCACCCTATCACAGTAATGGTAGTGATGTAATGTTTCATTTTGGCACAGGTTATTTTGGAGTACGATCAAACGATGGAAATTTTTCTATAGAAAAAATGGTAAAGTTGGTGAAAGACAACCCATTTGTTAGAGCTATTGAAGTGAAACTATCCCAAGGAGCCAAACCAGGAAAAGGTGGTGTGCTACCTGGGAAAAAAATCACAAAGGAAATAGCAGGTATAAGAGGCGTTGAAGTTGGAAAAACAGTATTGTCACCACCAACGCATAAGGCATTTTCTAATGTTCCCGAGATGTTGACTTTTATTGAAGATATCGCTGAAAATACCGGCTTACCTGTCGGTATTAAAGCTGCTATCGGAAAATTGGACCAATGGGAAGAATTGGCAGATTTAATGCTAAAAACTGGCAAAGGACCAGACTTTATTACCGTTGATGGTGGTGAAGGTGGTACTGGTGCTGCACCACCAAGTTTTGCGGATCATGTGTCTTTGCCTTGGGTTTATGGTTTTGCCGATATCTATAGATTATTTAAATCAAAAGGTTTAACAGAACGTGTGGTTTTTATTGGAAGTGGAAAACTAGGTTTCCCTGCTAAAGCCGCTATGGCATTTGCAATGGGTGTTGATTGCATTAATGTAGCAAGAGAAGCGATGTTAAGTATTGGATGTATACAAGCTCAAATCTGTCATACAAACCGCTGTCCTACAGGGATTGCCACACAAAGTAAATGGTTGCAAAATGGTATCGATACTTCATTAAAATCAGTACGACTAGCGCAATATTTTAAAACATTTAGGAAAGAACTGATTGAAATTACACATGCTGCTGGTTATGAGCATCCTTGTCAATTCAAAATGAGTGATATTGAAATGAATGTAGATGATCATAATTTATCTAAAGAACTGGATAAGGCCTATATGTATAACAAAACACCAGTTCCTTTTGAAAGTATGCAGCATTTGAAAGATTGCGTATATTTGGGAGGAAACAAAAAAGAGCTCCAAACGCAATAAACTATCACTTTATATGGATTCAAGTAGAATTATAGATTTGTTTTTGTTTACACTTCCAGCTTTAATCACTGGAGTAATAGCCTATTATTTTTTTAAAACTCACACTGAAAATGAAGATGGTAGAAGACGCTTTCTTTTGAAGAAAGATTTGCAGGCAACATCTCTTCCTCTAAGACTACAAGCTTATGAGCGTTTAACGTTGTTTTTAGAGCGCATTTCACCTAATAAATTATTATTAAGAGTGAAGCCAATGTCTTCAAATAAAGAAGATTATGAATCTTTATTGATACAAAGTATTCAACAGGAAATGGAACATAATTTAACCCAGCAAATCTATGTTAGCGAGAAATGTTGGGGTGTAATTACTACGGCAAAAGCAGCAACTGTTCAGTTGATTCGAAAGGCTAATTTATCTGAAAAAACAGATTCCGCTGATAAATTACGAGAAGTAATTTTAACTGAAATGATGGAACGTAGCTCTCCAAGCGATGCTGCCATTTCAATATTAAAGGAGGAAGTTAGGGAGTTGTTTTAGAATCGTTATCAAACCTCAATTCATTAGATTGTGCTTGTTCACATTTATTCTTCGCATAATCCCAACCCTGCTGCCACCAAGACGCCATTAATTTCTTATTAAAAATTAATGAGTTTTCCGTTAGTTTAGAAGGTGTGTAATATAAATTAAGTTTAACTCCCCTATTTTTTGCCGCTAGTTTACCAATAGTAATATCATTGCGTTCTATCTGATCAGATAGGTGTCCAAAAAGATTAATCATTAAAGAAAAAGGATTTTTTCCTAAAGCCTTATTGTATTCCATAGATTCTGATTCTAAAACTATGGCATCTACTTGAGTGGCACCTCGCAATATCGCTTCTCGTATAGGTATAATACAACCCAAACCTCCATCGGCGTATTCAAATCCGTTTTTCTTTACTAAAGACATAAATGGAATATAATTGCAGGAAATCCAAATCCATTCACAAAACTCATCGTAATCATAATCTTTAATAGACTTATACTCCACCCTATTTTTAGAAAGATTAGATACGGTTACTACTACATCATCTTTAGTGGCTTTTATTTTATCATATTCTTCTTTGGTAAAATGCTTTTTAATATATCGTTTTAAGGCCTTACTCTCTCCAAACGTCCGTTTCATCTTTATAAATTGCCAAAGTGTGTTTAGAAAGTTAATTGAAACGAATTCGCGCTTTCCTTTTTTTCTAATTGTGAAGGGATTCACACTAAAAATATTACTCTGTTTTACATTAGTGTAAACCTTATGAATCTTCTCAATTTCACCAGCAGCAAGATGCGGCACTAACAAACTTCCTGTTGATGTACCCAAAAACATATCGTAATCGCGTCTATCAACTTCCATCAAATATTGAGCAACACCACCGGCGTATGCTCCTTTACTTCCTCCTCCTGATATAACTAAAGCTTTCATAATAGTAAATATAGGAATAAGGTTTTAGATTGATATCAGGCAACTTATATTAACCGTACATACCCTTTATTTGGTATTTTGAAGAAAATTTATCTGTTTTTCTGCTTTTATAGAGATCGAATAAAAAGAATATATATTTTAGTATGGCTATTAACCTAACTTAAACATATGCTAAAGAAACCTATTCTTATTGCAGCCTTCCTGTTTATTATTGTTACCTCTTTATTTGCTTTAAAAATTGAAAATGGTTTAAAAAGTTTTAGCCTATTAGAAACTTCTAATTTACCTCCAGCAGCTTCAATTTCAGGAACCACTTCTGTTTGTTTAAATAGTGCGATGCCGGCAGTAAGTTTTGTAGGTTCTGGTGGTATTACACCCTATACTTTTACATATCGTATTAACGGGGGCGCTAATCAAACTGCAACTACAGCAGGTTCAAACAGTGCACTAAACGTATTTGCAAGTACCGCAACCGCAGGTACATTTACTTATGAACTGCTATCGGTTGAAGATGGTAGTGGTGCTAATGAAACTGCAAGTGGAACAGCAGTAATAACGGTGAATGATTTGCCAACAGTCAACTTTTCTTTTGATAACGATAATACATGTTCCGACACCGTTATTAATTTTATACCAAATGTTACTGGGACTGCACCCTTTAGTTATAATTGGAGTTTTGGTGACGGTAATTCTTCTTCGGATTCAAATGCCTCTCATAGTTACGAATCTTTAGGATGCGGTAATCAAATATTTAATGCAACCCTTACTGTGACGGACGCGAATGGCTGTGTAAATTCGATAACGCGCCCCATTACAGTAAGGCAAAAACCTATTTTGAATTTTCGCGATGTAGATAGTCCGTTCGATCCTTTTAATAATTGTGGTAATAATACAACAGATCCTTCATATACCATAAATGTTGGCGTAGATAATGTATCAACATGTATTAGCTCCTATAATGTAGATTGGGGAGATGGTAGTGCCGTTGAAACAGGGGTTACATTTCCTACTACACATACGTATACCCAATTAGGTTCTTTCAATATGGAAATTACAGGTATTGGGACGAATTGTGATAATACAGTAACGTATCTTATCAAAAATTCGAGTAATCCTACAGGTTCTATTGTAAACCCTGGTAATACTGTAAACCTATGTACACCAGTAGACCCCATAGAATTTGCAATAGGTTCTTGGGCAACTAATCCACCAGACACTAATTATTTTGTGGATTATGGCGATGGAACTATAGAAACTTACACTCAAAATCAGTTGGAGAGTTCTCCCTATTTCAATAGTGCAGATCCTATAAATTCGCAAGATTTTCCTATTCCTCATACGTATACTGAAACAAGTTGCCCTAATTCTTATACGGTATTCCTATCTATATTTACTTCTTGCGGACAAACCAATCTTACAGCAGGCCCAATTATTATACTGCGCAAACCTGAAGTTGCTTTTGAAGATCCACCAAATAGTTGTGTAAATACACCTGTTGCTTTTAAAAACACCTCTTTAGACGGATATAGCAATAACTGCAGCATAAATGATGGGTATTTTTGGGATTTTGGTGATGGTATTACTTCTACTGATAGAAATCCAACCCATACATTTACCACTATTGGCAATTTTACGGTATCATTATATGCCGAAAATTCGTGTGGTGTTACAGATACAGTAACAAAAACCATCTGTATTGAACCAGAGTTGGTTGCTGATTTTACCTTAGACGATAATAATGGGTGCTCGCCATTTGATGTTCAAGCCACGGATACGACAGATTTAACAGGTAGCTGTGGTGGTGTTTCGTATCTATGGGAGGTATTCTATTCCGCTGGATTTTGCGGTTCGGGAGTTGCCCAATGGAGTTTTACAAATGGAACAGATGAAAATTCAGCTTCACCTTCATTTGAATTTGTAAGTGCTGGTACTTATACCTTACAATTAACAACAACCAATACTTGTGGTAATAGCGTTACCTCACAAACTGTTGAAGTAAAGCGCCCACCCACAGTTTCCATAAATAATATTCCAGATTTCTGTGGAACAGCATCTATAGATCCTACTGCTATTGTTAACACATGCGCCCCATTAACTGAAACTGTAACCTATGCGTGGGATTTTACTGGAGGCTCACCAGCAACATCAAATGCCTTAATTCCAGGTACTATTACATATAATACTCCTGGGGTATATCAAGTTTCATTAAGCGTTACAACAAGTTGTGGTACTGTTTCTGCTACAGAAGAGTTTGAAATCTTTGAAATACCAACAATAACAAATACAGATTTATCTCAAACTATATGCTCTGGGACGCAAACTACGGAACTAGTGCTTACTTCAGATATTTCAGGAACCACGTATAACTGGACCGCAACTGCCCCTCCTGGAGTTACAGGTTTTATTACAAGCGGCAATTCCGATACAATACCTGCTCAAAACATTTTTAATTCCAATACAACTTCAGAAGATGTTACGTATACGATAACACCATTTAACGGTAGTTGTGATGGTGCACCTGTAAATTTTGTTATTACAGTTGACCCAGCTCCAGAATTTACAAGTCAGCCACAAGACGAAACTATTTGTTTAAATGGTCCTATTGCAGACTTGTCGGTAAATGTTAATGGTCCGGGAACACCAACTTACCAGTGGTATAGCAATACAGCGAACAATACGACTTCTGGAACGATGATCGCTGGAGAAACAAGCAATACATTTACACCTGCAAATAATCTTGTAGGCATCACTTATTATTATGTCATTGCATCATTTACTTCGGGGGCAGGTTGTAATGAGATTATTTCTAATACTGCTCGTATTGAAGTAGTCGAAAACATTCAAATCGATACAAATCCTATACCCTCACAAAGCTTATGTTTAGATGGCATTGTAAATACTGATTTAACCATAACCCATTCAGGAGGAACAGGAACAATAACTTACCAATGGTTTAGCAACACTACAAATACGACTACTGGAGGAACCGCAATTTCAGGAGCCACAAATGCAACCTACGCTCCTCCTGCTTTTACAACTTCAGGTACTTACTATTTTTATGTTGAAGTTTCCGCAAGCGGAAGCGGTTGTTCACCTGTAGCCAGTAATGTTTCAGAAGTAATAGTGGTTGATGATCCAACAATTACAACACAGCCATTAACAACACAAACGTTATGTCAGAGCACAGTACCACAAGATTTAGAAGTTATTGCAAATGGAGGTATAGGTTCTGGGTACAGCTATCAATGGTATAGTAATACTACAAATTCAAATACTAGTGGAACTTTAATTCCTGGAGCTACAAATTCAATGTATACTCCTCCAACAGGAACAGTTGGCACAACATACTATTATGTTATTGTTATTGAAAACGAACCTGGTTGTAGTGTAACAAGTCAAGCATCTGAGGTAAATATAAACCCTGCACCTAGTTTTACAAGTCAGCCAACTTCAGAAACCATTTGTTTTGGCAATTCATTTAACACACTTAATATTAGCTTTTCTAACGGTGTTGGCACCCCAACCTATCAATGGTATAGCAATACAGTAAATGATAGTACTTCTGGAAACCCAATTGCAGGTGAGACTTCTAATAGTTTTACTCCACCTTCAGGAACAGTTGGTACAGTATATTATTACGCTATTATCACTTTTACTTCAGGAGGATGCACAGAAATAATTTCTCAAGTTGCAGAACTTAGAGTAAACGAAACTCCGAATATTAGTAATAAATCAGCTATCATCTGTAGTGGCAATACTTTTACTATTACACCTAACAGTTCAGGAGGTGATATTGCACCAGTTGGCACAACATACACTTGGACAAACCCTGTAATTAATCCAGTAGGAACAATTAATGGGGCGTCTCAAGAAAATACACCTCAGACTAATATTAGTCAAACATTAACGAATACCACTACTAGTCCAGCAACAGTAACTTATACGGTAACTCCAACTTTAGGTATTTGTATTGGTAATGCTTTTGAAGTTGCAATAACAGTAAATCCATCTATCAGTATTACTGCTATACAAAATAATAGTTTATGCTATTTAGATAATGGTGGTTCTTTAGAAATTGATATTGTTGGTGGTGTTCCTTTTTCTAGTGGAAATCCATATCAAATTAATTGGTCTGGTCCAAACGGATATTCAAGTACAGATGAAGATATCTTTAATTTGGCACCAGGCGATTATACGGTTGATATTTTAGATGATGGCGGTTGCCCTTTTAGTGAGACATTCACGATTACCGAACCAGATGAACTTGTTTTTAGTACTATTGATTTTGATCCTGAAACAATTTCTTGTTTTGGCGCCAATGATGGAGAGATAAATATTACCGTTGCTGGAGGTACAAAACCTTACACTTATAATTGGACCAGAAACGGGGCGCCATATAGTTCTGATGAAGATTTAGGTAATCTTCCTCCTGGGTTATATGAAATCACCGTAGTTGATGCTAATAATTGTACTCCAATTATAGAGTCTTTTGATATTATAGAGCCTGCGGAACTACAAGCAAGTTTAAATAGTAAAGTAGATGTAATTTGTTTTGGAGAAGCCACAGGCGAAATAGATATTGATATAATTGGAGGAAGACTATTTGAAACTTCTCCAGGAGTTTTTGATTACACCTATAGTTGGACGGGACCAAACGGGTTTGCAAGTACTAATCAAAATTTAGCAGGATTATTTGCTGGAACGTATAATGTAACCATAACTGACAGATCTGGATGTACAGACGATTTAGAGGTTATTATTGACCAAGCAGACGAAATAATTATCGATTACACTGCAACAGAAATCGAATGTTATAATGACAATGATGCTTCAATTATAATCAATTCGATTACTGGTGGAAATGCCCCATACACCATTGCTTGGAGTAACTTGGGTTCTGGAATGTCTCAAACCAATCTTTCCCCTGGAAGTTATGTAATTACTGTAACAGATGCCACTAATTGTGTAAAGCAAGCTACCGTAGTTATCGATTCTCCACCTATTTTTAGGATAACACCTCAAGTTTCGAATGTATCATGTTTTGGGGCTAACGATGCAAGAATTATTTTGAATTTGGAAGGTGGTATAGAACCTGTAACTTTAAGTTGGGATGATGATCCTTCTGCTGGTGTTGAACGCAATAATATTGGTCCTGGTACCTATACAGTTACTATTATTGATGGTAAACCTTGTACTATAACGGAGACGTTTGTTATCACCGAACCAGACGAATTAACAGTATCGGGAACTGCGACAGATGCTTTGGATTGTGATGACGCCAATTCAGGATCAATAAATGCCATTATAACTGGAGGAACTTTACCATTAACCTATCAATGGTCGAATGGTGAAACCACGGAAGATTTAAACAACATTCCACCAGGAACATATACTTTAAACATTACTGATGCAAATGGTTGTGAAATATCAGAAAGTTTTATTGTGAATCGTTTTGATCCGTTGGAATTAGATGTTGAGGTCATTACCATGCATGATTGTAATGCAAAAACAGTAGAGCAGTCCTTTGTCGCCCAACCCAGTGGTGGTGTACCTCCATATCAAATCAATTGGTCTAGCGGAACAATTAGCGGTAACAATAATGAAATCATGCAAACAGATGTAAACGGTTTGTTTATTGTTGATGTTACAGATGCTTTAGGGTGTAACGATTCATTTTCATATAATGTAGATATTCCAGTTCTAGGAGATCCTGATTTTTCAATATCATCAGAAACCCTAAATAACTACGGATTCTATTCCATTGAAGATCCTATTCAATTTACAAATCTGTCTTCAGGCAGCTATATTGGTGTTTCTTGGGATTTCGGAGATGGCAGTATTTCAAACGAAGAAAATCCCGTTCATACGTATAGAGCAGTAGGAACATACGAAATTACCCAAACCGTAGTTTATCCCTTTGATTGTGTTTATACAAGAACTATCAGTTTGGTAGTTGAAAAAGGTTATAGTTTGATTATGCCAAATGCCTTCACTCCCAATAATGATAATTTAAATGATTATTTCCTTCCAGCCCAAATAGCGCTATCTAGCCTTAAATTAGAAATTTATGACACTTGGGGAAGCATGATTTACTCTGAAGAAGATAGCGAAAGTATTGAAGGATGGGATGGTAAAATTAAAGGAGACGATGCAGAAAATGGAAATTACTATTACACGTTTTCAGGAGTAACATTTTACGGAAAGAAAATAGAAAGTAAAGGTGTTGTAGTTTTAATAAAATAAAGAAATGAAAGTAAGATTATATATAACAATTATAGTGATTTGCTTTTGTTTTAAGGCAAAGGCGCAAGATCCAATTTTTTCACAATATATGATGGTACCAGAAAGTTTAAATCCAGCGTTTTCTGGTTTTGAACAGGCTACGTATTTCGGGGTTATTCATCGTACCCAATGGCCATATTTAGATTTACAAGTGGATACAGACTATGCATTTTTTAATACATGGTTGGAGAATGCCAAAGATGGTATTGGTATTGGATTTAGTTTTTTAAATCAACGCGAAAACATAACTGGATATAATCACTTTCAATTTAATGGAAATTTCACCTATATTATTGGTTTAAACAATGATTGGTTTTTTAGACCAGCAATAGAAGTTGGGTATGGGATGAAATCATTTAACTTCAGAAATTTAGTACTATCTGATCAAATAAATATTAATGCTGGAACTGTAAATCCCGTAAGTTCTGATCCTTTTGCTATGAATGCAAACAACAATATTGGATTTATAGATTTTACTGCTGGCTTTGTGTTTGACAAGAAAAACAGAAGTAATGATACCGATATTTGGTTGGGAGCAGCCATAAAACATTTAAACCAACCCAATATTTCATTTTTTGATGAAGGTAATGTGCCATTGGATATTTTTTATACCGTTCACGGAAGTTATCGTTTTCCTTATTATGATTATAATGATATGATTCTATCGGTAAATTATATGCAACAAGGGCGTTACAACCGTTTAGATTTATCAGCAACTGTGAAATTGAGTAAGGTGTTTGTTGGAGCAATGGCAGTAACTAATCCTGCAAAAAACAGTGGCAATAGTCATTTGTTAACCTCTGTAAATGCTTTAATTGGAGTAGAATTGGAACGTTTAAGATTTGGATTCTCATATGATTTCAATACCTCTAATATTGGAAGAACAGACGGTGTTTATGAAATATCTATTACTTATTTAACAGGATGTTTAATCTGTAGAGATCCAGCAAGATTAGAACGTAGAAAGTGATGTTTCGTCATCCTGAACTCGTTTCAGGATCTCATCATAATTAAAATGAATTAATTACCTTCCTCCAATAATGATTTAGCAAACTTCTTAAAACGCCAATTATAATGAGAAGCGGCTTGTTTTAAATTGGCTTTGCAATCATCATTGCACGCTTGTATCTGAGTTAAATATTGAAATGCTTTTTGACGTACTTCAAAACCATATTTCGGACTTGTGTAATCCGTTAACTCCTCAAAATACTTTCGTTTGTTTTCAAGTTGAAAATCCACTGTAATCAATGCCAAAGTCAACCATAAGGTTCTCACATTTTTGTCATTAAAACCAATGATGTCTTTAGTTTGATTTAAATATTTGGTTCTGTCTTCTGGAAAATTACGCCATAAATTGAATAATGCTGTTTCAATAGTGATATAGGATTTATCGTTTAGAAGCGATTCATAATCTGCTTTTAATACAACAGGTATTTCATTGAGAAATTGAGCAATGGATTTTCTAACTTTTTTGCTGTTTTTAAAACTCTCTTTATTTATTAGTTCACTGTTTTGAGATATGATTTTATATTTTGCTTCATCAGATATCCATGATGTTAAATACTCTTTACATTTTGAGGTTTTAACTTCGCAATCTACCATTAAATATTCCTGAATAAATGATGATTTTTTAAGTCTTTCTATCATTTCATCATAATGTAAATCCTTATTGCTAAACCACTTTTCAACAAATTCACTCAAACCCTCCCCACTACTCTTCTCAACTTCAGAAATAAAATCATCTGTCTCTACATTTTTAAATTGATACTTCTCTAAATAATTTTTAATTGCTTCCCTAAAAGCTGTATCTCCAACTTTTTCGCGAAGCATATGTAATACCCAACAGCCTTTTTTGTAAAATGTGGTACTGCTTGATTTTGGGTCTAGCAGCGATGTGCTTTTTCCCGCTTTATCCTGTGCCAATAATTCCTCGGCATATTCGTACAGTCGCCAATAGTAATAATCTTCACCAAAAATTTCTTTTTCAGCTAAAAGGGCATAATACGTAGCAAACCCCTCTTGAAGCCAATGGTGTGTACCATGAGTAGCTGTAACCATGTCTCCAAACCATTGATGTGCCAACTCATGCGCATTGATATTTACAAAATTCTTATCCACAAACCCAATAGAATCAACTACAAACCCATCGGAATATATATTCAAACTTGTGTTTTCCATACCGGCATATAAAAAGTCTTTAACGGGCACCATTTTATAGTTTTGCCAAGGATAAGGCACACCAATTTCTTCTTCTAAAAAATCGAAGATTTGCTTTGTGTAGCGATAGGTTGGCTCAAACTTTAGAGAGTCTTTTGTGTAATAATACATTTCTAAAGGAACTCCGCTTTTAGAGTATTCTACTTTTTTATCATACTTACCTATAGCTAGCGCTACTAAATAACTAGGCATTGGTTGGTTCATGTTGTAGTGCCATGTAATCGTGGAATCGCCAATTTGTTTATCTGTTAACTTACCGTTAGAAATAACCTCGTAGTCCTCATCAAATGTAATAGACAAATCAAACTCGGTTTTTTCATTCATATCGTCAATAGAAGGCAACCAATTGCTAGTGTATTTGCCTTGACCTTGGGTCCATACTTGTTTATTACCATTTTCGAATTCCCAATCAATGAAATATAAAGATTTTTTAGGAGTAGCAGAATAATTCAAAATTAACTCAAAAATCTGTTCTTTTTTGAACTTATTATAAATTATTATTTGGTTCGAATTATTTCTGTGCGCAATCCCAATATATTGAGTATGCACATGGCAATGAACCTCTAATAATTGAAAGTCAACAAGTTCTATGTTTTGAGCATCAATATATATTGAATCAACGCATTTTAAAATTTCGAATGTGTACTCAATTCTTCCACTAACTTCTTTGTTAGTAGTATTTATAGTGATATTTGCTTTCGCAGTTTTAAAATCAACATATTCTATTTGTTGCGCCAATAAAAAATTACCACAAAAACATAATAAAACCAGGATGCGCTTCATGCAGATAAAGCTATCAAAGATTACTCCAAAATCAAAAAGAATTTAAAAACTATGAAACTCAATCAAATTAGCCTCATAATACTGGTCACCCAACTTAGTCAATAGGTTTCTAATTATATTACTATCACCTTTTACAGCAATTGCAGAATATCCGACGTTGTTTAAATGACCTAAACGCAAATCTTTGATGTTAATATTTTTGGAAGCCAAAGCAGATAATAGAATCAATAAAACCCCAGGCGCATTATTATGCTTGGTTAAAATTACTTTTTGACTAAGTGCTAAGTTCAGCTTCACACCGTCCATTTCCAAAAGGTAAACACCTTCGCTGTAATAGTTAGGTAAAACTTCATTCTCTTTGTATTCCAACTTCTTAAACGTGCCTTTATCAGTCCCATGAACAAATTCTATAGCATCACTAACCTTTCCATTGGAATTATCAATAGATAAAAAGGCTACAGCGGTACCATCATTGTTAGACTTTAAACGCGCCGTCTCCACATTAATACCTTCAGAAGCCAAGGTGTTAAACAAAGAAGAAATCACACCAGGTTGGTCTAAATGTTCCGAAAACAAACCGTTCCAAATCTTTTTGGTATACTTAGGCGTTTCATTTGTTACCGTAATCGATTTTCCAAATTTTCTAATACGGATGGCATTATAATTACCCATGCTTGTAGCACTTCTGTATAAGTCTACAAACTCAGAAAACGAGCCGCCAAAAGAAAAATCTGGAATTATGCGACGTTGGTTATCATCCAAACGCTGATTCAACAATTCAATACCCTTATTCAAAATGGTATATTTTACCTTTAAGTCGTGGTCGTCATAAATGGTACGATTTTCAGGAATCAACTTAGAATAACTCACATAGCTCTCGTATCCAGCCTTTTGAATATATTCCAAACTCTCCTTGTAATTCAAACCATAGTAGCGTACATGATGCGTATCTGTTCCTACACAAACAGGAATTTGCAGTTCGTTGGCATAACGCAAAATACTCTGGGTCGGATACACACCAACACCTTTAAATTCACCTGCCATATTCACATCGAGCGATAAATTTCTATCGGCAATCAGTTCTAAAAGTGTTCTAAATTTATTGGCTAACGGATGATCACTAGATTCAAAATTCACCAAAGCTTCGGGCATATCCACATTTAGTTTTGGTAAATCAATATGACCAATAATCTGAATCATATCACCAAAACTCTCAATCATCTGGATCATCTCATTAAAATACCCATCCCAATAAGCTTCCAAACTCCCGCGAAGTTTCAATAACTCTTGCGCCTCTTCTTTCGACCCATCATACGGCAAACCTTCAGGTGCAAAATGTACAGAACCAATCACATAATCGGCATCTTCAGCCTGAAATATCTTAGATCTACTCCATTGCAAACCCAAATCTGGTCCCATCCATTCCAGTTCAACACCAAATTTAATATTGATTTTACCATTGTATTTCTGACGTAAATTTGCAATACGCTTCGGGTAATTCAAATACGAACGATTCCCGCGAATAAACTTCACATTCGTCTCACGTTCAGCCGTATACCTAAAACTCGTCAATCGTGGCGAATGAATAATAAACGTAATACTCGGGTTGCCCGCTTCAATAGCCTTATCAATAATATCCTCAAGTTTATCAATCCCGTGTTTTACGTGGTCTTGCTCCGTCCCAGCATGTATCCCGTGCGTTTCCCAAATAAATTCGTTCAGCTTTCTCATCAAATAATGGCTTACAATTTTAAAGGGTCAAATTTAACCATTCTTAATAAAAACAGACAATTTTGGGTAATTATTTGGGCGTTACCACAACCCTTCGACTCCGCTCAGGGCAAGTGGTCGGGCTTGGAGTTTATCCTGAGCGGAGTCGAAGGGCTATATCTTTTTAAAATGGATTACCCAAAACGTCATTGCAAACAAATTGAAGTAATCTCCTCAAACAAAGAGATTACTTCGTCGTACCTCCTCGTAATGACGGGGTATTTGCAAAAATTTTAAAAAGGATGCCGCTGCAATCCCTAACGCGGGTGTACTTACTAATTTTAGTTTTAACCTAAAACTTATCTGCATGTCAGTTCGAGTAATTTCGAAGCATGAGAAATTGTATCGAGAACCTTTTTAGCTTCCAATTTTCCACTCATTTCCTTAATTTCGCTCTATGTCTATTAACCTCCAAACTCCAATCGATTATCTAAAAGGCGTGGGCCCAAATCGTGCCGATTTATTGCGTAAGGAGCTTAATATTCACACCTACCAAGACATTCTAAATCTATTTCCGAACCGATATATAGACAGAACGCAGTATTATAAAATCAATCAACTTCAAAACAACAATGCCGAAGTTCAAGTCATTGGAAAAATTACAGGATTTAAAGAAGTTGCTCAAAAGCGAGGCAAGCGTTTAGTCGCCTCATTCCAAGACGATACGGGAACGATGGAATTGGTTTGGTTTCGTGGGCAAAAGTGGATTCGTGAAAAACTAAAACTTAACACACCCTATGTCGTTTTTGGAAAAACCAGCAAGTTTGGTAGTAAATACAATATGCCACATCCAGATATTGAAACTATGGATGAGCATAAAAAAGGACTAAGTTCTGGTATACAACCACTCTACCCTTCTACAGAAAAACTTACTAACAAGGGCATTACCAATCGTGTGATTGGTAAAGTAGTACAACAATTATTTTTGGAAAGTAAGGGACGTTTTGTTGAAACCTTATCCAAACCCATTTTATCCGAGTTAAAATTAATCTCAAAGTCCGAGGCCCTATTAAACATACATTTTCCTAAAAGTCAGGAGTTGTTGGCAAAAGCGCAGTTCCGATTAAAATTCGAAGAACTGTTTTATATTCAACTACAGTTGATTCTAAAAAACCTAATTCATAAGTCAAAAATCAAAGGGTTTCAGTTTGATACCGTTGGAGACTATTTTAATGGCTTCTTCCAAAACCATTTACCTTTTCAGCTCACCAATGCCCAAAAACGCGTTTTAAAAGAAATTAGAGCGGACTTAGGAAGTAGCGCCCAAATGAACCGATTATTACAAGGCGATGTAGGTTCTGGTAAAACCATTGTCGCCTTTATGAGTATGTTGATAGCTTTAGATAATGGTTATCAAGCCTGCTTAATGGCACCAACAGAAATTTTAGCAACGCAACATTTTGTAGGACTAGAAGAATGGTGTAGATTATTGAATATAAGTATAAAACTATTAACAGGTTCAACCAAAACTTCAATACGAAAAGAAATTCATGCAAACCTAGAAAACGGACAATTACAGATTTTGGTGGGCACTCACGCACTACTTGAAGACAAAGTGAAATTCGCAAATTTAGGGTTAGCTATAATAGACGAGCAACATCGCTTCGGAGTCAAACAAAGAAGTAAACTTTGGCATAAAAATAAGTTCCCTCCTAATGTGTTGGTTATGACAGCTACTCCTATTCCTAGAACCTTGGCCATGTCCGTTTATGGCGATTTAGATATTTCTGTAATTGATGAATTACCACCGGGCCGTAAATCCATAAAAACGGTGCATCGTTATGATGCGAATCGCTTAAACGTGTTTAAGTTTATGCGTGATGAAATAGCAAAAGGGCGACAGGTATACATTGTATATCCATTAATCCAAGAGAGCGAAGCGATGGATTATAAGGATTTAATGGATGGTTATGACAGTATAGAACGTGATTTTCCTAAACCGCAATATCAAATTTCTATTGTGCATGGTAAAATGAAACCTGCCGATAAAGATTATGAAATGCAGCGTTTTATTAAGGGTGAAACCCAAATTATGGTGGCTACTACCGTTATTGAGGTTGGTGTAAACGTACCTAATGCCTCTGTAATGATTATAGAAAGCGCAGAACGCTTTGGCCTATCACAATTACACCAATTACGCGGTCGCGTAGGTCGTGGTGCAGAACAGAGTTATTGTATTTTAATGACGAGCCATAAGTTGAGTAACGACAGCAAAACCCGTTTAGAAACCATGGTGCGCACCAACGACGGCTTTGAAATTGCAGAAGTAGATTTAAAACTCCGTGGTCCAGGAGATATTATGGGCACACAACAAAGTGGTGTCCTCAATTTACGAATTGCCGATATTGTTAAGGACAAAGCCATTTTACAACAAGCAAGACACTCTGCACAAATGGTATTACGCGCAGACCCATCTTTAAAAACCACTGAAAACCAAGTTATTTTGAATACCTATAGCCAATTGGGGAAGTATAAGAATATTTGGAATTATATTAGTTAATGCGCTCCTTAGAAGAGGAATTTTATCTTTGTTTTTGAGGATTATTGATAAACCTAAGCATGAACGATACTTTAAAAGAATGGAAACTAAATGCTCAAGCAACAAAATGGAAATTCTTAAAAAGCAATTTACCAGAATTTCAAAATTATTCTCTAGATAAAAATATAAAGACATTAAGTGATTTTTTTCATCCATTTGACTTGGACAAGAAAAGAATTGAAAAGAAGAATCAAATTAATGATTGCGACCCGTCAGGATATTGGCTTCTATTTCTTTTATCACAAACCTTGTAGCCTATCCCTTTTTATGACACCTCTAAATTCGACAAAAAATTGTTTTCTCGCTCGGATTTGGAGATTAAATTTATTTCATCTTCAAATCTGGGCATAAATTCTACAGGGGATTTGTTTCCCAAGGATTTATGCGGATGGTTGTTGTTGTAATCGTGCTTCCATTGATTGTTTAACTTTTGTAGTTGATAGATGTCATCAAAATAATAAGCATCCAGTATGTCTTCTCTGTAATGCCTGTTGAACCTTTCAATATATCCATTCTGCATTGGTTTTCCTGGTTGGATATACTTGATTTCTATAAAGTTCTTTTCACACCAATGAGTAAAGACCTTTGATAAAAACTCAGGACCATTATCACATCTAATGTACTTAGGGACACCAATTTCTTCTTTAAGTTGCTCTAAAGCTTCTACAACTGCTCTGGCTGGAAAGGACAATCCGACTTCTACCAGTAATGCCTCACGGTTACAATCATCTATAACGTTTAATACCCGTACTTTTCTGCCATCACTAAGGACATCGCTCATAAAGTCCATACTCCAACAAAGGTTTAATGACATGGGAGCATCTAAGGGTTGTTTAACCCTTGTTACCAAACGTTTTTTGTGCTTGCGCCTTAATTTAAGCTTCATATTTCTGTATACCCTCAGTACACGTTTTCTGTTCCATTTATGACCTTCGCGACGGATTCGGTTATAATACTCTTCAAAACCTCTGGTTGGTAATTTCTGGGCAAGTTCAGAGAGCTTATCAATGACCTCTTTATCGTTTTTCTTCCTTTGATAATACCACATCGAACGTGTCAGATCCATAACTCCGCAAGCTCGCTTAATCGACACTTCGTAGTGTTTGATTAGATATTTGGCACGGAATCGCTGGTCGGAAGGCCTTAGAACTTTTTTGACAGTACGTCCTTTAGCATCCGAATATCAAGAGAGGCATCAGCATACATCTGCTTGAGCTTGAGGTTTTCTTCTTCAAGCTCTTTGAGGCGTTTTAAATGACTGGCTTCCATACCTCCATACTTCTTGCGCCAATAATAAATCGTACTCTTATCGATTCCCAGTTCTCGGACCAGTTCAGGAACACTCCTGCCTTGCTGGTTCTCTTTTAAAATCTTCACAATCTGTGTCTCGGTAAATTTGCTTTTTTTCATCTGACAGTTTAAAATTTAAAATTAGTAAATTCGAATTTTATACTGTCCTATTTTTAGGGAAGGCTACAATGAGCCAGGTGGGTTATTAAGAGATTTTAAAAGTTTTACTGCTAAAAATTTGATTAAAGCTATTGAAACGAATTCACTAGAAAGTAGAAAGGAATATTTGTTATGGTTTTTTGAACGGGCAGCAAAAAAGAAAAGCAATAGTTCTAAATATCAGTTTTGGCAACATCACAATAAACCAATTGAACTTTGGACCAATACTGTTATAAAACAGAAAATAGATTACATTCATAATAATCCTGTAGAAAGTGGTTTGGTTACCGACCCAACGCACTGGAAATATTCTAGTGCCAAAAATTTTCAAGACGATCATACTGTTTTAAAGATTGATGACATAGGTTTTTTTAGGTTGAGTTTTGTTACTTGCTGATGACGCCACTAAGCAGAGCTTAGCGGTAGCGGATATAATAAAGCTCTTTAAAATGAGTCAACATCATGAATTAGACCGATACTAGCAAACACACCCGCGTTAGGGATTGCAGCGGCATCCTTTTTGCGGAGCTTTTAAAATTAAATAGTTTTTAAAGTGTTTAGAAATTGGTCTTGATGTGATGAGATCCTGAAACAAGTTCAGGACGCTTCGCGAAAAGATATAGCGGAAAGCCCCACCGCTTGTGGGTAACGCCCAAATTAAAAAAAACGCCCACCTTTAATAGTGAGCGTTCAATTCATCTCATTTTTTCTAACTAACTAATAAAATTAAGAGATAAAGGGTATTTTGGCGTTTCGCCATTATTTGCTCTAATGGCATTTATAATTGGAAACACAATAGAAATAATTCCTAAAACTATAAAGCCTAATATACCTAAGCCAAATAATAAAATTAGCGGTATACACAAAAGGCAGTAAATAAGTATGCTTAATTGAAAATTGATGATGTTTTTACCATGCTCGTCTAACTTATATATTTTTTCTTTCTGGGTTGCCCATATAATTAATGGGACTATTAAGCTACCAAACCCTATTACCAACGAAATAAGCTGACTTAAATGGGTTACGACTATTAATTGATTATCTTCTCTTTTCATGATGGTTATTTATATATGATTGATATTTATATGACGCTAATATTTTTTGAATGTTACACTAAATAAATAAAAATTGCAAGATTTTATTGGTCGTTGTATTTTCGGCACAATAAATGTTATTGTTTCCGTTATAAACACAAAACCAAACTACATGAAACACCTTTTGTTTGCTTCTGCATTTCTCATGACTTTCTTATTTCAAGCTCAAAACACGGCAATTGCTCCAGGAGAAAAATTGGTGTACGCAGCTTCTTATAATATGTCTGGTGTTTTAAATGATATTGCCCAAGTTACTTTAGAAACCAGTAATGTAAAAACTTCAAAAGCAACGCTTTTACACTTAAAATGTAAAGCTGTTACGTATACCAAATGGGATAATTTTTTTAAAATTAGGGATTTATACGAAAGCTATGTTACCCCAAAAACACTATTGCCGTATTTATATAAACGCGATATAAATGAAGGTGGCTATTTCAAGAATATGAAATACACCTTTAACCATAAAACCAATACGGTAAAATCGGTTCAAACAAAGAAAAATAACTGGGTTGAAAAAAAGGAAATCAAGATAAATTCAGGAACCCAAGATATCGTTTCTACTTTGTATAAAATAAGGTTATTGGATTACGAATCCATGAAGGTTGGAGTAAAAAAAACAGTCTCCATTATTTTTGATCGTGAAGAAAAAAAAGCACAAATTACATACTTGGGTAAAGAGTCGATTAATACTTCAATTGGAAATAAAACCTGTTATAAATTAAAATTGAGTAGTACCGAAAGTAGTGCGCTAAAAGGTGACGTCTGGTTAACTGCGGACAATAACAAAATTATGGTCTATGGTAAGTTTAAAATTCCTGTTGGAAATGGTGAACTCAAAATTAAATCGGCTACAGGCCTAATGCATTAAAATATAGTATTATGAAACAATTATTTACAATTTTAGCTTTAATCTCTGCCTTACTAGCCATCATGTTTTCAGTTCTCCCAATTTCAAACTTGGCTATTTTTCCAGCTTTGGCAGCTTTAGTCTTTGGACTCTTAGCCTTTTATTTGTCTAAAAAGACAGGGCAAGTCAAAAAGATTATTCAGTTTAGCTTCTTTTTAACCATTATCGCCCTGGGCATAACTACTTATAAAGCTGTTTTTACAGAAACTAAAGTTGGAAATACCGAAGAATTAGTAGAAAAAGAAGAAGCCTCTAAGGAAGAAGCAATTGAAGAGTTAGAGGGATTGGATTTGGAGGAGATTGAGTGAAAACAATGTAACTTTTGTCTATATTTTCATATATTTACGCTGTCTTATATGGAACTAGCTTAGAGTTCTTTCTACCCTAGAAAACTCTTTTTCGCAAGTATCATGTGACTAAAAAAATACACATGAAATTTATTGGTATTCTCTCATTACTCTCTCTTGTTGGTACTTGTGCCACACCAAAATACTCTACAAGAATAACCAACCTTAAAAATAACATTACAATTGTAGATAGTACCCTTGTTACTAAATATGCCGCAACAATTACTCCACAAGAATTGAAAGTACAATTATATCAGTTCGCTTCAAAAGAGTTTAATGGAAGAAAAGTAGGAGAGCCAGGGCAACGTAAGGCCGCCGAATTTCTAAAAAAATATTACATAGAGAAAAGGATAAAGTCCCCTAAAGGACAGGACGATTACTTCCAAACAGTTACCAAAGACTATCTTACAAAAGGCGCACAGGTAGCTCAAAATGTATTGGCCTATATAGAGGGTTCTGAAAAGCCCGAAGAAGTATTGGTGTTATCGTCGCACCTTGATCATTTAGGTGCCGAGAATGGAACGATTTATTACGGAGCGGATGATGACGGTTCTGGTATTGTAGCCATTATGGAGATTGCAGAAGCTTTTAAAGAGGCTACTTTAGCAGGACATCCACCAAAACGAAGTATATTGTTTACACATTTTACAGCAGAAGAAATAGGAAAAAGAGGGTCGCAATTTTATGTTGAACATCCCATTTTTCCGCTTGAAAATACAATAGCCAATTTAAATATTGATATGATTGGAAGAGTAGATGAAAGGCACGAGGATAACACAAACTACGTTTATCTCATTGGATCTGATCGATTAAGCAGTGAATTGCATTATACGTCAGAAAAAGTAAGAGATGCATTTGTAGATATTGAATTGGATTATAAATACAACTCTTTAGACGATATTCATCAGTACTATTTTCGCTCTGATCATTATAACTTTGCAAAACATAATGTGCCAGTCATTTTTTACTTTAATGGTGAACATGAAGATTATCATAAGCCCACCGACACTCCAGATAAAATTGATTATGATTTACTAGCGAAACGTGCCAAATTAATTTTTGCCACTACTTGGCAACTGGTAAATCAAGAAACACGTGTTACCATTGATGAAAATAATGTATTTTTAAACTAAAAAACAAGAATGAGGTTTATTCTAGCACTTATCTGTATTACGTTTTGCTTCACCACCGCATGTTTGGATTCTAAAGAAAAGAAAACTACACCAAAAACCGTAATTGCTAACCCTAAACCTTACGCCGAAACCATAACAGCAAAGGAGTTAAAGGAAATGCTATACGTTTACGCCTCTGATGATTTTGAAGGTAGAAGAACGGGGGAGTCTGGTCAAAAAAAAGCGATAGAGTTTATTAAAGCAGATTACATTAAAAATAAAATTGCGTCTCCAATTGCAAAAGATGATTATTTCCAAGAAATACCTACTGAATATTTTAACGGAAGAGCAGAAAACGCCTCGGAAAATGTTATAGCCTATATTACAGGAACAGAAATACCCGAGGAACACATTATTATTTCTGCTCATTTAGATCACATTGGTGTTACAAAATCTGGAGATATTAATAATGGTGCCGATGATGATGGTTCGGGTACAGTTGCTATTTTAGAAATAGCGGAAGCTTTTAAAAAAGCAGAGTTTGAAGGAAATGGCCCAAGACGAAGTATTATGTTTTTACATGTTACAGGAGAAGAAATTGGATTATTTGGGTCTCGATATTATGCCGATGAAGATCCGATTTTTCCTTTGGAAGACGCAGTAGCCAACTTAAATATAGATATGATTGGAAGGGTTGATGAAAAACATCAAGGACAATCGAACTATTTATACCTTATAGGTTCTGATCGATTAAGCACAGAATTACATCAAGTTTCAGATTCTATAAATAAAGCTACTGTTAATTTAGAGTTTGATTATACCTTTAATGAAGAGAATGATCCTAATCGTTTCTATTACAGGTCCGATCACTATAATTTTGCCAAACATGATATTCCAGTTATTTTCTATTTTAACGGAACACATGAAGATTATCACAGACCATCGGATACTCCCGATAAAATTAATTATGATTTCTTAGAGTCACGCGCCAAACTTATTTTTTATACGGCATGGGAATTAGCCAATAGAAACAAGCGCATAAAATTGGATTAATTTAAAGTACTAAACATTTAGATAATGTATCTTCATAAATAGCTTCATATTGAGGTACAATTGCATGTAAATCAAATTTTAAAGCTTGTTTTCTTGCGTTATCCTTAAATTGTTTTAACCGGTTTTCGTCCTTCAAAATACATAAGGCATTCTTTATCATATCATCTGTATCTCCAACATCACTCAAAAACCCTGAATATCCGTGAATATTAACTTCTGGAATACCTCCCGTATTACTAGAAATCACGGCAACGCCCGATGCCATAGCTTCCAATGCGGCCAAACCAAAACTTTCTGTTTGAGATGGTAATAAAAATAGATCACTAAAACATAGTATTTTATCAATCTCATTACTTCTTCCGAAAAAAATTACCTTATCAAGAATATTTAATTTTCTACACTGATTTTCAACAGCTTCCTTTTCAGGTCCTTCGCCAATAAACATTAATTTTGCGGGTATTTCCTTCTGAATACCATCAAACACCTTAATTACATCTTGAACACGTTTTACGGGGCGTAGGTTACTAATATGGGTGATAATCTTTTCGTTTTCATTAGCCATCATACCTCGTTGGCAATCTGTAAAAGCATGATTATACTTGTCCAAATCAATAAAATTTGGAACTACATTAATTTCGTTTTTAATATTGAATAAGCGCAAGGTATCATCTTTCAAACTTTGAGACACTGCAGTAACCGCATCAGATTTATTAATACTAAAAGTAACGGCAGGTTTATAAAATGGATGGCTACCTACTAAAGTAATATCTGTACCATGAAGTGTTGTGACAATTGGTAAATGAACACCCTCCTCTTGCAGCATTTTTTTGGCCATATATGCAGCATAGGCATGCGGAATGGCGTAATGTACATGTAGTATTTCGATGTTATGGAGTTTTACCATGTCAACCAACTTACTAGATAAAGCCAGTTCATAAGGTTGGTAATGAAACAACGGATATTCGGGAACGTTTACCTCGTGATAATGCACATTATTACTCACTAATTCCAAACGTACTGGCTGATTATACGTAATAAAATGAATTTCATGACCTCGTTTAGACAATTCTAAACCTAACTCCGTAGCCACAACACCACTACCTCCAAACGTTGGATAACAAACAATTCCTATTATCATTATTACATCTTTATTCTAATCTATTATCGCTTCGTATATGAAACGTTGAATTTCTGTCCTAATATTTTCCCTTAGTAAGCGGTTTCTGCCTGCTTCTGGGTATGTTCTATTTGCTAAAAACACATAAACTATTTCTTCCTCTGGATCTGCCCATGCGTAGGTTCCAGTAAAACCCGAATGTCCAAAACTGGTCATAGAAATACAACCGCAAGTAGGCCCTTCTTCATCTAACTGCGGTTTATCAAAACCAACACCTCTCCTATTATCCTTTTCGCAAAAATAACAGGTATTGAATTTATCAATAGTCTCAGGCTTTAGATAACGTTTCCCGCCATAATAGCCTTTTTGTAAAAACATCTGCATAATTTTAGCAACATCATTGGTATTACTAAAAACGCCGGCATGCCCTCCAACTCCATTCTGCATTGCTGCGCCCATATCATGCACATATCCGTGTACTTTTTGGAATCGGTAATAATCATCAACTTCTGTAGGAACAATATGTTTACTACTTATTTTCCGATATGGGTTGTAAATAGTATAATTAGCTCCTAAGGGTTGATAAAAATGGCTTTGAACCAACTCGTCTAAACCTTTGTCGTAGTATTGTTCTATAAATTTCTTTAAAATGTAATAAGGAAAATCACTGTAACGATATCTCAAACGCTCCAATAGCTCTGAATCCTTAATAATCTTCTGTATAGAGTCTTGATAGTCAGCTCTTAAATATAAATTTTCGGCTACTTCTATATTGAATTTTTTACTTTTTGAAGTGCGATAATATGTATCACTTGGGCGCTTTGTAACGGAATCTAATGTATGATAATAGAAAGGTTCCCAAGGTCTTAAACGTGCATAATGGGATAACATCTGTTTGAGCGTAATATTCGCTTTATTAGAATCTTTATATTCTGGAAGAATTTCTGACAATGGAGTATCAAGAGACACTTCACCTCGTTCTTCTAATTCCATCACCAATGGTAACGTGGCTAAGATTTTAGTTAAAGACGCTAAATCATAAATATCATCAAAAGACACTTTATTTTTACCTTCATAAGTGTGCTTCCCAAAGTTTTTATTGTAAATAACTTTCCCCTTTCTGGCAATCAATAACTGAATCCCAGGCGTCATCATAGAATCCACAGCTACATTTGCAATAGAATCCACTTTTTTCAATTTTTCAGAACTCATACCAACTCTTTCAGGAACGGTATACCCCAAACGCTTAATTGCCTTTAATTGTACGCCATCACCTGCTTTAAAATACTGTTCTACCGAAACTGGCAGTTTTCCTTTTGAAGGTAAGGCTCCAAAAATGATTTGCGCTGATTTTTGCTGAGCAACAGCACTGTTCTGATAACTTACAATAATACTTTCGATATTCTTTATCGTCTTTATTTCATCCAAGGCATAAGGTTTTACAAAAACATCCAGTATAACGTCATGTGTTCGAGATATTTCATTTAACCAAACTAACTCTTCTTTTGTGAACTTGTAGGATTTCCAAGGGTTAGCACTAGAACGGTGCAACCCAATAATCACGGTATTGTAAGATTGAAGCTTACTCATAAGTACATTCAGTTTTTCAGCTTCGATTTTATGTACTTTACCATACTTTTTTAGTTCACTGAAAAACGGCGTACCGTCGTTATCCCCAAAAGGCACATAAGCAATAGACCTAGTTTCTAGACTTGTAAGAGGTAAAATATTGTTATAATTCTTAGAAACTGTGATAGCATTTTCAAAAAGTTGTTCGTACAATATATCATCTTTAAGTCGATGTAAATCGTCTTCTAGATTGTTCAACTCAATAGGGGTATACTCATTTAAACCCACTTTATATTTTGCCATGAGTATTTTCTTAACAGAATGCGCCAATCGTGCTTCTGATATGTCTCCATTATTATAAGCGTTCATTATTCTGGAGATACCCACACCTACATCTTCCGACATGAGCATTACATCATTACCTGCTTTAAATGCTGCTAAGTCGATATCACCTGACTCACTAAAATCTGCAGCACCTTTCATAGTTAAGGCATCCGTAAAAATAAGCCCCTCAAACCCTAGTTTCTCTTTTAAAATATCAGTGACTATATGCTTGGATAAAGAAGAAGGATAATTTTCTCTTGTTTCTAAACTTGGTACATTTAAATGAGCCACCATTACGCTAGATAAACCTTCTTTAATTAGTTTCTTATAAGGATATAACTCAACCGAATCAATACGCTTCTCACTAAAATTAATAGTTGGTAAGGTTAAATGGGAATCAGTTTCTGTATCACCATGACCTGGAAAATGTTTAGCATTTGCCAATACTCCAGCATTTTGCATACCTTTCATAAAGGCCAAACCTTTTTCGGTAACATTATCTCTATCTTCACCAAATGATCGATTGCCAATTATAGGGTTCTTGGGATTGGTATTGATATCTACAACAGGAGCGAAATTGAAATGTACCCCTAGGCGTTTGCAGTGCTCCCCAATATGTTTACCCGTTTTCTCAACTAGCTTATTATCTGTTATTGCGCCCAAGGCCATGTTATATGGAAATGCATATGTGGAATCCAGTCGCATACTTAGCCCCCATTCTGCATCCATTCCAATAAGCATTGGGATTTTGGCTAAAGATTGTAGTTCGTTATTTAAAATAGCTTGACGCCTTGGCCCTCCGTTTGAATAAATAATACCACCTATTTGATGCTCTTTTATTAATTTGATTATAGCCTGTTTAGTCGCCATATTTTGGTTGGACATGACTTGAACCATATAAAGTTGCCCAACTTTTTCCTTAAGAGATAAAGTACTATAAACACTATCTACCCATTTAGTTTGGGCTTGTATATCAATAGTTTTAAGAGGCTGTGCAGGTGTTTGCGCGTTTAGGCAACAATAAAAACATAAAACGGTAAAAAAGATATGGCGCATAGGGGATTAATTAAGCAAGATTATTATGTCTGATTAACTAATAACCGTGCCAAAATACCACTTTTAAAAAAAAGGAGAAATACTTTAGGATAGTTTTATCAGTAAAAAAGGCTGTTAATCTACCAGTTTATAGGCTCTTACCCAATCGTAATAGGTAGTTCTATCTTCTGCTGGCATATTCATTCCTCCATCTGCAGGTGGCGGATTCCAGTTGTAGGTTTCAACTACCATTCTTATATGCATGGGAAGGTTAAAATCTGCAGCAGGTTTTACTTTTTCAACAAATTTCCCATCCAAAAAGAACAGAATTTCATCTTTATTCTTCCACCAAGCTCCAAACACATGAAAGTCATCATAAACTTTAGCGCCCACAGGAGCCTTTCCTCCGATGATGCCTTTTTGAATATCGCAACCTTCTTCTATATTTCTACTGTGGGTATTGAAATTCATATGATCATCAAACTTTTGTAGTTCAGGTTTTTCACTTACTATTTGGCCTACAGCCTCTTGAATATCCAATTCGGTATTTCTTCGGTCGCAACCTTCCCCATCTTCTTTTGAATTATACAACCAAAATGTTGAGGACATAAAAGTTTTATTCGCTTTCATTCTGCATTCATAATAACCATACGTCATCGTGTTATTAGACATAACATGGCCTCCACCATGGGTAAAGGTTTGATTATTCTTTACAACTGGCTCCGGTAATTTTACCGTGGTAACCTGCATGGTGCCATTTACTACTTTAATATTTTCAGGTACAAATAGCCCAGGAGGTCTACCAATCCACTTTTGTCCTGTTAATGTCCATTTTGCATCATTTAACGTATTGCCTTCAAATTCGTCTGATAATTCATCCACCAAAATCCATTGTTTAGCTTCAGGTTTAGGATCCGCGCCCTCAGCAAAATAAGGCTGTTGTATTTTAGACTGACTACAGCCTAATCCTAACAAACCGATCAAGGCCAATATTAAAATTTTACTTACTGTTTTCATGGTGTTATTTTTATATTACTCAACTAATTCCCAAGTCCTTACCCAATCATAATATGTGGTTCTGTCTTCGGCAGACATATTCATACCTCCATCTTCTGGCACAGGATTCCAGTTATAAGTTTCAACTACCATTCTTAAGTGCATATCTAAATCAAAATCCGCAGCAGGCTTTACCTGATTTACGAACTTACCATCCAAAAAGAACAAAATTTCATCTTTACTTTTCCACCAAACCGCATAAACATGATAATCATCGTATACCTTACCTCCAGCATGAGCACTAGATTTAACGCTTCCCTTGGCAATATCACAACCCTCTTTAATATCTCTACTATGGGTATTTGAATTCATTTTTGAGTCAAAATTCACCATCCACTCTGCTTTACTCACAATTTCACCAACACACTCTTGAATATCTAACTCTGTTGTTCTATTATCGCATCCTTTTGCACGAGATCTATCGGTAATTAACCAAAATGTCGACGACATAAAGGTTTTATTCGCTTTCATTCTGCATTCGTAATACCCATATCTCATAGCTTCTCGTGAACCAACATAACCGCCACCATGTGTAAATTTACCTTTGGGTTCTTCAAGCATTTTAGTAGTAATTTGAAGTTTGCCTTCTTTCTGTTTAATATTTTCCGCTTGAAAAAGCCCGGGCACTCTACCTTTCCAACGTTGTCCAGAAATCTGCCATTTTTTTTCGTTAACTTCCTTCTTGTTAAATTCATCTGACATTGATTTTACCAACTTCCATTTGGTACCTTCAGGTTTTGGATCCTCACCATTTTGAAAGTGGGGACTTCTCTGTGCGTTAGTCATAGTACTAAAACAAATGACTAATAAGAACGTTAATAACTTCAAAATTCTCATACTTATACTAGGTTTAGTTTGTTTTTACTTCTATTGTTGCTCGTTTCAAGCCTTTTGATTTGGCATATAATCTAATTTTTCCCTTTACATCAGAGGATTTTAAGATGGCTAAACACATACCACTAAAGGCTTTTCTATGATTAGCCTGAAAAGATTCTAAACTGGTCTGATCTCCATTATCAACAGCTAAAAGCTCGCCTTGGCCTTTAGTATAAAAATAAATTTGATTAGATGCATTTGGTACCAAATTGCCATATTTATCTTCGACTCTAACCGTTACATATGCTAAATCTGTACCGTCAGCCTTAATTTCTTTTCGGTCAACTGATAAACTAATTTTAGCAGGTTTTCCAGCAGTATTAATTTGTTCTTCTAAAACCTGCTCACCATTTTTATAACCTACTACTTTTATATTACCTTTTTCATAAGGCACATCCCAAGATAAACGGTACTTGGACTGAAAAGTTTTTGGCTCGTAGCGTAAGAAATTTACTTTTAGTTCGGTTAAATCTTCACCTTTTACCTTTTTACCCATGGATTTTCCATTCACAAATAATTCAGCACTATCACAATTGGTATAGCAGTATACTGGTATAGTTTGCCCTTCCATACCTTTCCAGTTCCAATGCGGCAATAAATGAATCATGGGCTCTGTAGTCCATTGACTTTGATATAGGTAGAATCTATCTTTTGGAAAGCCACATAAATCAACAGCACCAAAATAAGAACTGTGTGAAGGCCAATCGGCATTCCAATACCCATTAGTAGAATTATCTTTTCCTCCATACGGTGTGGGCTCGCCTAAATAATCAAATCCTGTCCAAATAAATTCACCCATGACGTATGGATTTTGTTCTTGAAAATGAAACTCAACATCCGGTGGATATGCCCAAGGCGGACCGATTAAATCGTAGCTTGTTACATGCTTAGATTCGTGGGTTTTATACTTTTCAATTGGCAAATGATAAATCCCCCTACTACTCGTACAACTTGAAGTTTCTGAACCGTACAAAGGCATTTCCGGAAACATCTCTCTTAATTCGCTATACTTTGTCGGCTTGTAATTTACACCTGCAATATCCACTTGTTGTGCAAAATTAAAAGTGTAAGGGTTAATATAGTTATTCATTCCCATAGTGCTGGGTCTAGTAGGATCTGTGGCTTTACAAACATCATGAAGCATTTTTGCCACTTTCCAACCATTTTCTTTATCCCGCTGCTCAATAATTTCATTACCTGTACTCCACATGATTACCGAAGGGTGATTTCTATCTCTCAGAATCATGTCTTTTAAATCACGCTCCGACCATTCAGCAAAATATTTATTATAGCCATTGGGCACTTTTTGCATTTCCCAAACATCAAAAGCTTCATCCAAAACAACAAGTCCTAGTTCATCACAGGCCTCTAAAAACTCTCCAGACGGCGGATTATGACTTGTTCTAATAGCGTTAACGCCCATATCTTTCATGATTTGTAATTTGCGTTCGTCGGCTCTTTTATACACCGCAGCCCCTAGGGATCCGTTATCATGATGTAGGCAAACACCATTAAAACGAACCAGCTTATTGTTTAGATAAAAACCATCTTTAGTGTATGAAATTGAACGCAACCCGATTTTTGTCTCATATTCATCAACAATATTGTCATTTTGCGTAACTGTTGTAACAACTTTATATTGATTTGGCATATAAATATCCCAGCGTTTTGGATTTTCGATATTACTCCATGTCATAGAAATACCTTCAGATGCTGCTTCAATTTTAATATCCTCATCAATAGACGCTACTTTTTCTCCTGAAGGCGCATAATAATCGTGCTTCACATTAACAAAAACGGGTAATACTGTTGTATTAACGACTGTTGTTTCATTTTGTACAACTGCCAATTTTTCAGTTACGGTAGGTGTTGTAAAATAAGTCCCCCATTGTTTTATATGCACTGGATTGTCAATTTTTAACCAAACTGATCGGTAAATTCCGGCTCCAGGATACCACCTTGAAGATAAATCTTCGGGTGTTAATCTAACCGCTACCACATTATCAGAGCCATCATATTTTAAATATTTGCTAATGTCAAATTCAAAACCAATATAGCCGTATGGGCGATTCCCTACCAATTCTCCGTTAATCCATACATGAGCATCGTACATTGCTCCTTCGAACTCCAGTCGAACCACTTTTCCTTTGGTTTCAGCATCCATTTTGAAGTGTTTACGATACCAACCTGTGCCATGAAATGGCAATCCTCCAGCTCTTGCATTATACTTTACATCGAATGGGCCTTCAATCGCCCAATCGTGTGGCAAGTCTAAATTTCTCCACTTGGAATCGTCGAAGTCTACTTTTTCCGCTCCTTCCACTTTATCATTAAAAAACTTCCAAGAATTATTAAAATTTAAGTCTTGGGCTAATAAATAGTTTGTGAATAATGATATTAAAACTACTACTACTCTTTTCATCTGAAATATTTAAATACTGTTTTTGTTTGATTTGTCTAAAGTACTTGGTAGTGCCTTTTAAGTTTAATTAGATCTTGTTTCATTTTTAAAACACGACTTTTATTTTTTAAACTTGGATAAAGATTGTTCATTTCTGACGGATCGTTTTGTAAATCATAAAACTCCCATTCTTCTCCATTAGGCACATCTTCTCCATAAAATCGAATTAATTTATAACGCTTATTGGCCATACCTTCATGTCGCCTTACAGAATGAGGCCCTGGATACTCGTAATAATGATAATAAAGATTTTTTCGCCATGCTCTAGGGGTTTTGCCTCTTAAAAGAGGGACTAAACTTTCACCTTGCATATCCTTAGGAATAGGTGCTTCTGCCATTTCTAAAAAGGTCTCTGCGAAATCGATATTTTGAACCAAATCTGAATTTAAACTTCCTGGTTTTGTAACTCCTGGCCATTTCACAATCAAAGGTGTTCTAAAGGATTCTTCATACATAAAACGTTTGTCAAACCAGCCATGTTCTCCCATATAAAAACCTTGGTCTGACGAATACATTACTATTGTGTTTTTGGCTAAACCTGTTTCCTCTAAATATTTTAAAACACGACCAATATTATCATCTACAGATTTAATACAACGCAGGTAATCTTTCATATACATTTGATACTTAAACTTCACTAATTCTCTACCAGATAAGTTCAAATTTTTATATTTTTCTTTTCTAGAATTAAAACGATCGTCTAATCCTATCTTTTCATAACGTTCTTTTCTTTGGGAAAGTCGCTTCAGCTTCAAATCGGAATCCATTAGCATGGTCTCCGAAATTGTCATATCCTGTTCTTTAACAGCAGTTGTTTTTGTTTTATAATCATCAAACAAGTTTTCAGGTTCGGGAATAGCAACGTCTTCATATAAATTCATAAATTCCCTTTTTGGCACCCAAGGTCTGTGAGGTGCTTTTTGATGAATCATTAACATAAAAGGTTTGTTTTGATCTCTTTCTTCTCCCAGCCAGTATAATGCCTTATCAGTTACAATGTCTGTAACATAACCGTTTGTTTTCTCAACGCCGTTTTCTGATAAAAAATTAGGGTTTTTATATTCGCCTTGCCGTATTAAAACATCCCAGTAATCAAACCCTTGCATATTACCATCTAAATGAATTTTACCAATCATGGCAGTTTGATATCCATTGGTTTGCAGTACCTTCTGAAACTGAGGTTGGTTATGATCAAATACAACACTTTGTTTGTTATTGTATTTACCATGCATATGGCTCATTTTACCCGTTAGCAGTGTTGCTCTACTAGGAGCACAAATGGAATTTTCAACATAACATTTATTGAAAATCATACCTTCGGAAGCCAACTTATCAATATTTGGAGTTGGATTTAAACTTTGCAATATTCCACCGTATGCTCCAATGGTCTGATAGGAATGATCATCTGTAAAAATCCAAATAATGTTTGGTTTCTCTTGAGCCTCCAACGATAAAAAAGCTAAAAACAAAACATAAAATAAAAGGAATCTCATTTTTTTAACTATTTAAGTACTATTTTATATACGAGTGCTTTATCTGCCTCATTTGGTTTTTCTTCAGGCTGTTTTACAAACAAACCCTCCTTGGTTCTTTTCCAAAATATTCTTTCTTTACTTCCTAAAACCGATACACTTTTTATCTTTAAGCCCTTTGCTTCTTCAGCAAAAACTTTTAAAACTCGATCAGGTTTCTCTGTATTCCAACCTAATTGTATGGCGTAAACAACATTAGCTTTTCTGGTGTACCTAATATCTGAGGCATTTAGTTTATCCAAACCCTTTTTGATAGCACCATATGCATTCCAATCATCCTTTGCATCCCGCTTTAAAATGGTAGTGCCTTCTCCAAAAGTTAAAAACGGTTTTGTATTATAAATAGATTCTCCATAAAGTATCATCCAAGCCCCTATGCCTTCCATTGCCTGCACTTGTTCTTCTGGCATTGTTCCATCTGCCATAGGGCCAGCAGATAAAAGCATAATTCCGTTTTTACTTACCACTTCAGCCAACATTCTTATCGCTTTTCCTGAATCGATGGCAGTTCGTTTTTCTTTATTGTAGCACCAATTACTACCTAAAATAAAATCGGTAATCCACACCTCTGGAGTTATATCTTCCATTGTGGCCCGCTCTACATTAACCACAGCCAATTCTGTTGGAAAAAAATCTCCTTTGGTATTTACGACAACCTCTTTTCCAAGGTTTTGAGCAGTATTGAAATACTTAGTTAAAAATTGTTTCCTATAATCTTCCGATATAAAACGTTGCCCGAAATCCATCCAAATATAATCTGGACAATGCGCTTCTACCACTTCTTTCAACTTACCTAACCATAAATTCTGAGCATCATCATAGTCTAAATTACAATACAGGTTTTTATAGACGTCCTCTTGGGGTACCTCACAATTTTCGTAAACGTAGCTATACTTGTTTAAGGTAACGGGACGTAAATATGACAAATCAGGTTTGGGATAAAATACATTATGAAACCCATGATGGAAAGTGGCCATAAATTTCAGATCACGTTTTTTAGTTTCCTCTGCAATAGCTTTTACCACATCTATTTGTGGACCTTTAAGAACCGAATTCCATTCATTTATTTTACTATCCCAAAGTGAAAAACCATCATGATGTTCGGCAATAGAACCAATAAATTTAGCTCCCATACCCTCAAACATATCTACCCATTGTTTAGCGTCAAATTTAGGAGCTTTCCACATAGGGATAAAATCGTGGTAATGGAAATTTTCTCCGTAATTCTTTCGATGTTTTTCATAGACCGTTCCACCCCAAAGATGATCCTCTCTATCGGGTACATACATCCAACGTGGATACCACTCACCGTCGGTAGCAGGAACGGAGTAAACGCCCCAATGAAAGTACACACCTAATTTAGAATTGGCAAACCATTCTGGTACGGCATCATGCTTTTTTAAGGATTCCCAGTCGTTTGTGTAAGCCTGTTGAGAGAAGGAAAGATTTACACATGATATAAATACTAACAGATATTTATACATGGTTTATTTATTTCAAAATTTAGTTTAGTTTTCTATTGAAACAAACTTAATTATTAATTGAGATTTATTTAGTAACAAAAGAATTAATTAATGCAACAAACTGTTTTAAAAAACAAAGCCCCACAAATGTGAGGCTTATTTTATGATTACAACTGTATATTACCAGAATACGGCATATAAAGCCACTAATATTAACATTATCGCGAAAGCTCCAATATTAAATAATGGTGATGTTTTAAATAATTCTTTAGTAACAGGTATACCTTTATCATCGTCAGCGCCTTTATGTTGAAAATAACTGTATAAAGCAATTATTAACATTGTTAAAAGCAACGTATACCCCATTTGATCCATAAATGGCACATCAACGAAAAACGCGGATTCCGACCAACCTTTAGGAGCCACTTTAAAATACAAGGCAATTGGAATGGACACCAGTGCCCCTACAATAGCGGCCTTGTTAGTAGTTTTCTTCCAGAATAAACCTAATAAAAATACCGCTAATATACCTGGACTTACAATACCCGTATACTCTTGAATAAACTGAAAAGCTTGATCAATACCCCCTAATAACGGTGCCATAATACAAGCGATAACTAACGAGACTGCTGCAGAAATCCTACCTACATTCACAGTTTTCTTATCATTTGCATTTTTATCTATATACTGTTTATAAATATCCATGGTAAATATGGTTGAAGTGGAGTTCAGCATAGATGCTAAAGAAGATACAATGGCTGCAGCAAGAGCTGCGAAAGCTACACCCTTAAGACCTACTGGCAAAAATTGCAACAACCAAGGGTAAGCATTGTCCTTTTTTTCAAGTGGTGAATTTTGAAGAGCTATATCACCCAGTCCTGACATCAATTCAGGATCGTTAATTATAACATAAGCAGCTATTCCTGGAATAACTACAATTAGAGGAATTAGAAGTTTTAAGAAAGCAGCAAATAAAATTCCTTTTTGTGACTCCTTCAATGATTTTGCTGCAAGCGTTCTTTGGATAATATATTGATTAAAACCCCAGTAATATAAATTTGCAACCCACATTCCACCTACTAAAACAGCAATACCAGGTAAATTTTTATATTCAGGATTAGATTCATCAAGAATCATTTCAAATCTTTCAGGGACAGTTTCGTAGATAGTGGTTAATCCAGCCATAAAACCTTCTCCTCCAGACACTGTATTCAAAGCTAAATAAGTAGTTACTAAACCTCCTAAAACTAAAAAAATCACTTGTATAACGTCCGTCCATGCCACAGCAGACAAACCTCCATATAAAGAATATGCCGCCGCAAATAATGCCAATCCAATTATGCCATACATAAGCGGAATACCCATTATAGTTTGAAGAGCTAAAGATCCTAAATAAAGAACCGAAGCTAGATTAACAAAAACGTAGAGTCCAATCCAGAAAACCGCAAGAATAGTTTTCAAATTCGTTGAATATCTTTTTTCAACAAACTCTGGAATTGTGTAAAGTCCTTTTTCTATAAAAATTGGAAGGAAATATTTCCCAACAATAATTAAAGTCAATGCAGACATCCATTCATAGGAGGCAATTGCCAAACCTGAGGCAAAACCCGCTCCAGACATCCCAATAAACTGTTCTGCAGAAATATTAGCAGCTATTAATGAAGCACCAATGGCCCACCATGGTAGCGATTTACTAGCCAAAAAATAATCTTCCGCATTTTTTTCGTGTCCGTCTTTATCTCTTGAAACCCAAAGACCAACACCTAAAATTAAAATAGCGTAAGCAACAAAAATTATGTAATCCCACGTATCAAATCCTGCTGTCATATTTTATATTAGTTTAGTTAATTAAAGTTCCAAATATATACATTTATATTTAAGAATTGCACGATTAAACTTCATTTAAACACAACAAATAGGCCAAAAATCAAACTAGTAGGGTCTAGTAGGGTGTTTCTATAATTTTTACTATATTTACGCCCATGATTGATGTGAATAAAAAAATAGGTGTACCAAGATATCAGCAAATTGTATTTTCCATTGAAAAGGCAATTATTAGAGGTAAGCTTAAAAAAGGTGATCAAATTCCTTCCATAAATACCATAAAAGAACAACACAATTTATCTCGTGATACGGTATTAATGGCCTTTAATGAATTAAAAAGTAGAGGTATTATTCAATCAGTTGTTGGAAAAGGCTACTATGTAACAAGCGAAAACATAAACGTAAAGCAAAAGGTATTGCTGTTGTTTGACGAGCTCAATTCATTCAAAGAAGATTTATACAATGCTTTTATCAATAACCTTGAAGAAGGTATTGAAGTAGATATTTATTTTCACCACTTTAATCATCGAGTTTTCAGCACGATAATTGAAAATAATATTGGTGACTACAATCATTATATTATAATGCCTGCAAATCTAAAGGGAACAGAAAAAGTTTTAAAAAAATTACCTTCTAACAAAGTCTATATTCTAGATCAAATGCCAAAAGAATTGGAAAATTATCCAGGTATTTTTCAAAATTTTGAGAAGGATATTTATAACAACTTATCCAAAGCATCCGATGCCATTAAGAAATACGATAAACTAGTATTAATTTCTTCTTCTGAGAAACAACCCCAAGGCATGAAAGATGGTTTTATTAAATTTTGTGATGAGCATAATATTTTATTTGAGATTCTAGAAACCGCAAAGGAAAAGATTCCTGAGAGAGGTGAACTATTTATTATTCCTGATGATAAAAACCTCTTAAGGATTATAAAAAAAATGAAAGTAGAAGGCTTACAACTTTCAAAAGATATTGGCATCATATCTTACAATGACACCCTTCTTAAAGAAATTGTTGCGGATGGCATCACTACTATTTCAACAGATTTTACCGCCATGGGTGAGCGATTAGCACAAATGATTCAAAATAATGAAACACTTCAAGTAGAAAATCCTAACAAATTAATAATCAGACAATCACTATAAACTAAATTACATTGTATACTACTAAACATAATCAAGATCAAGGTATTCTAGAAATTGAAAACACATCTGGGACTGTACATGGAAAAATCCATCTAAACGCTGGGGCAAGTTTACAGAAATTAACACTTGGTAAACATAAAATCATCCAAGATTTATCTCCTTTGCAATATGCAGATACATATGCTTCCTCTATTTTATTTCCGTTTGCCAATCGAATAAAAGATGGCACATACAGCTTTGATGGCGATACCTTTCAATTAGAAAAAAATCAACAAGAAGAACAAAATGCACTTCACGGATTGGTTTATAATAAAACTTTCAATATTGTAGATGAAAAGCTATCCAAAGAGCATGCAAAAATCGTTTTAGAATATAACGAAACTAAATTTTCTAAAGGATTTCCTTTCACCTTTAAAATTCAATTAGAGTATGTTTTTAGTGATGGTAATCTTTCCCTAAAAGTGAATGTTACCAATACTGGAAATGAAAAGTTTCCTTTTACATTAGGTTGGCATCCTTATTTTGTTAGCTCTAATTTAAAGGAGAGCAGTTTAACTTTTGACAGTACAGAAAAAGTGGTTTTGGGCGAAAGAAACATTACTACGGGTACTGAAACTATAGAAAACAACCCTTTAACTCTTAATGTGTCTTCACTTGATGATTGTTGGGTTTTGAACTCAGACGAAGTCAAATTTAAAACTCCAGAATATCATCTAAAATTTAGCGCTACAGGGGACAATAACTTTTTACAAGCCTACATACCACCAAGAGAAAATACCATTGCCATCGAGCCTACAACTGGTGTTTCAGATAGTTTCAATAATAAAATTGGATTAGAAACTCTTAATCCGAAAGACACATACAGTATAACATGGACTTTAAGTATAAACTAATTAAACAATGAGCAAACTATTAATTAAAGATGTTAAAGAAACATTTGTAAAAACCTTTAAAACAGAACCTTTATTGATATTCTCCCCAGGAAGAATAAATATTATAGGTGAACATACAGATTATAACGATGGATTTGTATTTCCAGCTGCTGTAGACAAAGGTATTGCAGCTGCAATTCAAAAAAGCGATACAGGCAAAAGCACTGCTATTGCTTTAGATTTAGATAGTACTATTGAATTTGAATTGGACAAACTGAAACCTTCAAAGGAAGGCAGTTGGGAAAACTATGTTTTTGGTGTTGTAGCCGAAATTCAGAATAGGAATATTATTGTGGGCGATTTCAATATTATTTTTAAAGGTAATATTCCGGGTGGTGCAGGTATGTCATCTTCTGCTGCGCTAGAAAACAGTGTGGTATATGGCTTAAATGAACTTTTCGATTTGGGGTTATCTAAACATGATATGATTTTAATATCGCAAAAGGCAGAACATAATTATGTTGGTGTAAAATGCGGTATTATGGATCAATACGCTAGCATGTTTGGCATTAAAAACAATGCGCTGCATTTGGATTGCCGTACGGTGAAATCTAAACCTTATGAGATAAATTTTAAAGACCATCAATTAATGCTTATCAATACCAATGTAAAGCATAGTCTTTCTGATAGCGCCTATAATGACAGACGTTCTGCGTGCGAAAGCATATCTGAATTACTAGGAGTAAAAGCTTTAAGAGATGCGACCGAAGCAGATTTAGAAACCATAATAAATAAGGTAACACCTTCGAATTACCAAAAAGCACTTTATGTCATTCAAGAAAACGAACGCACTCTAAAAGCGGCGAAAGCTATTGAGGATGGCGACTTACAAAAACTAGGAAAACTAATTTACCAGTCGCATGCTGGTTTATCTGATCAGTACAAAGTTAGCTGCGAAGAACTTGATTTTCTTGTAACACAAGCTAAAAAGAATAAACACGTGTTAGGCGCAAGAATGATGGGCGGTGGTTTTGGTGGTTGTACCATCAACTTAATTGCTAAAAGTGAAGCGCAAAGTTTTGCCGAAGTTGCTTCAAAAGCCTACAAAGAGAAATTTGACAAAGAATGCTCTGTGTACTTCATTCAATTGTCTGATGGTACTCATGTTGTTAAATAAATCCCAAATAAACTAATTAAAATGCAAAATACATATTTACAAGATTATTCGCATAAACGATATAATATACTCACTGGTGAGTGGGTTTTAGTTTCTCCTCACCGTGCAAAACGCCCATGGCAAGGACAAAATGAAGCCGTCAACAATGCAAAACGGCCTTCTTACGATCCTGATTGTTACTTATGCCCAGGAAATACACGAATTAATGGAGAAGTAAATCCAGATTATAAAGACGTTTTTGTTTTTACGAACGACTTTGCCGCTTTACAAAACGACTCACCGAGTTTCTCAGTAAACGACGGTTTATTAATTGCAGAAAGTGAAACTGGGATTTGTAAGGTGATCTGTTTTAGTCCAGACCATTCCAAAAGTTTTGCAGACATGTCGGCTTCTGAAATACAAAAAGTAGTGCATGTATGGCAAGAACAATATGAAGAACTAGGAAGCAATCCTAAAATTAATTACGTTCAAATTTTTGAAAATAAAGGCGCTGTAATGGGATGCAGTAACCCTCATCCTCATGGGCAAATTTGGAGTCAATCAACCCTACCAAACGAAGTTGCAAAAAAAAACACCCAACAACTTAATTACTTTGGTAAGAACAACAGCAGTTTGCTTGGAGATTATTTGGAGCAAGAACTGCGTAAACAAGAGCGTATTATTTATGAAAATGAAGGATTTGTTGTTTTAGTTCCATTTTGGGCTATATGGCCGTTTGAAGCAATGATTATTCCAAAGCGACATATGATAAGTATTTCGGAAATGACTGATGAAGAAACCTTCCAATATGCTGAAGCGATTGCTGTTTTAACTAAGGCTTATGATAAATTATTTAACACCTCTTTCCCATATTCGGCCGGTATACACCAATCACCTACGGATGACAACGATAACTCACATTGGCATTGGCATATGAGTTTTTATCCGCCATTACTAAGAAGTGCTACTGTAAAGAAATTTATGGTAGGTTACGAAATGTTCGGTACTCCACAGCGTGATATTACTCCTGAAAGTGCCGTTAAAATGATAAAAGCACTGCTGTAAGCAACTGATTATGTATAGCTCAAGCCTGATAAGATATTAACTTATCAGGCTTTTTTAATTTTCAGTAAGTCACGACTTTTGTCAAAATGTTAAATTGTCATAATTATAACATACCTCTCTTAAAAAACCACTTAATTTGATGTACATGAAGAATACCCTTATAAAACACCTTACTTTTTTACTACTGCCCTTTTCCCTTATATCTCAAAATATCAATGGAAAAGTTTACGATAATGAATCTACCGTAAAAGGTATAAAAGTATTTAATGTCAGTCAAAAGATAAAAACCTATACTGATGAAGAAGGTAATTTTATTATTTCTGCTAAAGTAAGTGACACATTATTTTTTGAATCCTTGTTTCATGAACCGAAATATATACAGTTAAAAAAAATAAATTTTGAAGATGTAACCGTTTTTGAGCTAAAAAAAACACTTAATGCACTTGGAGAAGTACTGATTTCTAATGAAGATACAGAACGCTTCAATCCTTTAGAGTACATTGAAATTGCGGAAAACGCCATGGCAAGAGACCTAAAGCGAAATACACATTTATACATACCGCAATCCTCCTATTCTAATGGGATGAATTTCATAGCGATTGCCAAACTCATCGGTAGTCTTTTTAAGAGGAAAAACAAGCCAAAGCCAGTTGAATACGTTAAGTTTAAAGATTTAGATTCACTATTTAAAAACGACAAACTATTTACGCTCTCACTTCTGCATAAAGACTTAAATATCCCTGAGGAATATGCCAACCTTTTTTTAGATTACTGTGAAAACAAAAACTTAAACAAAACAATGATTACCGAGGAAAACAAGGTGGTTTTACTCGATTCTATGGTTAATTTCAGCAAAGAGTTCTTAAAAATCACTAAAGAATACGAAACTTCAAAAGATAGTCTAAGTTTAAAAAATTAGATTCATACTAATTCTTCATTTCAAAAGTTATATTTTTAGCCATATTTATAGTTATTGATAATGAAGCGTCTCATTTACCTTTTACTTACTATTTGTTTAATTTCTCTATGGAGCTCTTGCAGAAAAGATTTTGAGTTTACGCCAAGTACGGGTTCTCTCGAATTCTCGCAAGATACCCTGTATTTAGATACCATATTTACCAATATTGGGTCCAGTACTTATAATTTTAAAGTATACAACAGAGGTGATGAAGATATTATTATTCCATCTGTACGATTAGCGCTAGGAGAATCTTCTCAATACAGATTAAATGTTGATGGTATTACGGGAAAGACATTTCAGGATATTGAACTTTTAGCAAATGATAGCCTGTTTGTTTTTGTTGAAAACACGGTTGATATTAACGACTTTTCTAGTACGAATGGAGAGTTTCTATACACCGATCAAATTGAATTTGATGCTGGCAGTAACTTGCAAAAAGTAGAGTTGGTTACATTAGTAAAAGACGCTACTTTCCTTTTTCCTGAAAGAGATGGTACAACAAAAATAGTGAATCAGCTTTCTATAAATATTGATGGCGAACTTGTTGAAACTGAATTACAAGGTAGAGAGTTAGCTCCATCTGAGCTCACATTAACTAACGAAAAACCCTATGTTATTTATGGCTTTCTGGCGGTTCCTGTTGGAGAAACCTTAACTATTGAGGCTGGTGCAAGATTGCATTTTCATGAAAACTCTGGCATTATTGTACAATCTGGGGCATCTATAAATGTGAATGGTGAGTTAAGCAGCGATCAAGAGGTTTTAGAAAACGAAGTTATCCTTGAGGGAGACCGTTTAGAGCCTAGTTTTGCAAATCGCCCAGGGCAATGGGGCACCATTTGGCTTTTGGAAGGCAGCATTAACAACACCTTTAATTACACAACCATCAAAAATGCTTTGGTTGGTATTTTGTGTGATGGTGAAGCTACAGCTACTGAAGATAAATTGACTATTACCAACTCGCAAATTTATAATTCAGGGAGTTTTGGCATATTGGGTCGTGGCACCTCAATTAAAGGTGAAAATTTAGTGGTTAATAATGCAGGTCAGGCAGCTTTAGGCGCTACATTTGGTGGTAAATACAACTTTACGCACTGTACGCTAACCAATTATTGGACGAATGGCCCAAGACCAATACCATCTGTTTTGGTTAATAATTTTATTGTTGGTGAAGAAGAAACGGCTATTGTAACTGATTTAATAGAAGCCAATTTTAACAATTGTATCATCTACGGTAACGATAACCCTGAATTTTTAGTGGATGAAATTGAAGATGATGCAGTAAGTTTTAATTTTAAGCTAACCAATTGTTTAGTGCGTTTTGATGACAGGAACGATAACTTTACGGGCGCCAATTTTGATTTTGATAATCCTAGTTTATATGAAAATGTAATTTTTAATCAAAACCCTGACTTTAAAGACCCTAGTATGCATATGATGATAATTGGTGACGATTCTGCAGCAAACGGACAAGGCAATAATACTTTTGCTTCTGAAGTACCAACAGATATTTTGAATGTAAACAGAACCACTACTCCTGATATTGGGGCGTATCAACATATTACGTTTCCAGAGGAGGAATAATAGGTACTTTTTTTACTGATTTACATATTGCTTTTTACTTTCGAACAAATCATCTTTGACCAAGAAAAACCGTTTAAGGAAATCCCCTTTATTGTTGAATACCCAGATATCTCTATTCAGTCTTTTTGCCTTTAAGTCATCCATGATAATTTTTATCTCATTCTCAATTTCTAAACCACTCTTCTTTTCTCTGATATGAATCTGTAAATATCCTTTCAGACAAGGATCGTTAAAAATAGTGTCTATTGTATCCCTATTTCTATGATAGTTTAAATTTTCAATTGTTTTAAATTCTTGATTTGAAAGAACTTTATAGTTGCATTCGAAATTCTGGCAATTATTAAATAGCACTAAGAAAACGAGAAAAAGTAAAAAAACAAATTTGGCATTGCATTTTCTACTCACTCTCCAACTGCGCCTTATACAACCCAATATTTGCTTTGGTCTCATCGTCTAATTCCGGCTCTTTAATATCTTCGTATTGCCTCAAAGTATCAAGTAATATCTGTGCAACAATTAATCTTGCACTGGGCTTATCATCTGCTGGAATGTTGTACCACGGCGCATGTGGTTTAGAAGTTTTATTTATGGCTTCTTCATAACAGTCTTGATACTTATCCCACAACTTCCGTTCTTTTAAATCACCAGCGGAGAACTTCCAGTTTTTTTCTTGTTTTCTTAAGCGTCTTAACAAACGATACTTTTGTTCATCTTTGGACAAATTCAAAAAGAACTTAAAAATAATAGTGCCATTTTCGGCAACATGCTTTTCAAAATTATTAATCTGCTCAAAACGTTTTTCCCAAAATGCGTCATCAATATCATCAACAGCATCTATTCCTGGAATATTTTCACCCATAATGTAATACGTATGAACACGGGTAACTAATACGTTTTCATAATGTGTTCTATTAAATACACCAAATTTTCCGCGTGGTGGTAGCGCAATATAGTGTCGCCATAAATAATCATGTTTTAACTCTAACTCCGTAGGCACTTTAAAACTATGTACTTCAACCCCTCTAACATTAAAATCCTTAAACACTTCGCGAATTAGACTATCTTTTCCGGCTGTATCCATACCTTGTAAGCATATTAAAACCGAATATTTACCATGAGCGTAAAGCGTATCTTGTAATTCACCCAATTCTTTTCGAGTATCTTTTAGTTTTTTCTTTGCATCTTCGATAACAACTTTGGTTTGCGACTCTTTTAATGCAATTGGTGACGTTACTTTATAGTTATTCATAGTTTCATATTAGAAATACTAAAGATATAAAATGCAATCGATTTTACCTTCTTCAACATTGTATGTTTCTATATGAAACTAGAAAATCAGTAGACTTTAAGTTGTTGCTTTGTAATATGAAAAACACCGTAATTATTCAAGCGAGTTCCAGAAGTGATGGAGATACCAGTAAAGTTGTGCAATATGTAGCATCAAAATATGACATTTATGTTATAAACTTAAAAACAAAATCTATTGGGCATTATGACTACGACTACAACAATGAGGATGACGATTTTTTAGAATTGATAACAGAAATTATAAAAAAATATGACATCTTGATTTTTGCTACACCAGTGTATTGGTATAGTATGAGCGGTATTTTAAAAGTATTTTTTGATAGAATTTCTGATCTGTTACGCATACATAAAGACACGGGCAGAAAACTAAGAGGTAAACGTATGGCCATGATTAGTATTAGCAATCATGATGATTTAAAGGAAGGTTTTACAATGCCCTTTATGGAATCTGCTAATTATTTAGGCATGAATTACATTGGTGATACGCATGCGTACGTTGCGAATGGCGAATTAGATACTGAAGTTATAAATAGGCTTAAAACATTGATGGAAAAAGTAAGAAAGACAATATGAAATTCCTTGTTATACTAAAACCCGTTTCATAATCTCAAATCAAGTAAAATGAGACACTGAAACGAGTTCAGTTTTAAAAAAGACTACTTACTTCGAAGCGAAAAGCTTCACATCTTGTTCGCTAACCTCTGCACCTCCGAGAATTATTAGGCGCTCAACAACATTACGCAACTCTCTAATATTTCCTGTCCAATCATAATCTTGAAGTAACTTCGTGGCTTTATCTGAAAAACTTTTCTGCCCTGTTCCTTGCTCATCTGCAATTTTCTTTGCAAAATGATTTATTAATAACGGGATATCATCACGTCTGTCATTCAACGCAGGTACTTTAATTAAAATTACAGCAAGTCTATGGTATAAATCTTCCCTAAACTTTCCGTCTTCAATCTCTTTCTTCAAATTTTTATTAGTGGCAGCAACCACACGCACGTCTACCTTTATATCCTTATCACTACCCACACGCTGAATTCTGCTTTCTTGTAATGCACGTAAAACCTTGGCCTGTGCAGACAAGCTCATATCTCCTATTTCATCCAAAAAAATAGTACCGCCATTGGCCGCTTCAAACTTACCTGCTCTATCTTTATTTGCACTGGTAAACGCACCTTTAACATGCCCAAATAATTCACTCTCGATTAATTCGCTTGGTATTGCAGCACAATTCACCTCAATCATCGGGCCTTTTACGCGCTCACTTTTTTCATGCAACCAATGTGCTACCAACTCCTTTCCTGTTCCGTTAGGGCCAGTAATTAAAACCCTAGCATCCGTTGGAGCCACCTTGTCGATCATCTCTTTTATTTGAGAAATAGAGTCGCTCTCCCCTATCATTTCGTACTTCTTACTTACTTTTTTCTTTAAAATCTTGTTTTCAACGACAAGTTCTTTTCTGTCAAGCGCATTTCTAACCGTATTTAAAAGTCTGTTTAAATCTGGTGGTTTTGAAATATAGTCGTAAGCCCCTAAACGCATGGTATTTACAGCAGTATCCAAATCGCCGTGACCTGAAATCATTACAATTGGTGTTTCTGGTTTTATTTTGCGGGTAGCTTCCAACACCTCAACACCATCCATTTTGGGCATTTTTATATCACAAAGAATTAAATCGTAATCTGTTTTCTTTATTTTTTCCATTCCTGCCAGACCATCTTGGGCTTCTTCAACTTCATACGTATCGCTTTCTTCAGATAGTATTTTAACCAACACACGCCTTATGGCAGCTTCATCTTCAATAATTAATAATTTCGGCATATTTATATTTTAAACCCGTTCTCAAATAAAATGCATTTAAATCATCTAATTTAAAAACTTCATTTCTATTTTCATCGCGTAAAACATTATTTAATCTAAATGTATACCCAGAGTACAAATACCAGACCAAATGTTTTGTAAACTTAAAATCGTAACCCAAACCACCTACAAGAACTGACAAAGATACGCGGCTAACATCCGTATTATCAACAACAAAACGTTCTTGAATATTGGCAAAGTAACCATCCAAACTCCCAAAAACCTGTAGGCTACTTTTTTGGTTTAGAAGATACTTTAAATTAGATTTTGGAACGCCTAAACTAAAGCCCCATTTCTCGTTGATATCCCTGGAATAACTTATAAATGGCAAAGGAAATGGTATACCCGTTGTAGCGTTATACGTTAAGCCCAAAATAAGACTGTACGGTCTTTTTAAGTTGGTATTCCATTTTTCATCCTTTATAAAAAACACACCTCCATTTAAAAAGAAATCATCCTTAGTAATAATGCTTGTTAATGTTGAAGCTATTCTTGGATTAAAATTTAAACCTACTCTCCAATTGTTTTTACTTTTGAACGTATAGCCCAGATTTAAATCTATAACATGAACCAAATCTAAATTATTAACTTCAAAAGGGTAATCATCTTCAAGATTTAGAAAAATGCTGTTGTATTCTGCACCTACAACTACATAGCAATCTTTTTTAGTTTCTATCGGATAATTTAAAAGCAACCTCAGTCTGGTATACCTGTCTTCTGATTTGCTTTTAGGTATGAAAGAGTATTCTACCCTAGCCAAATCAGCCAACTGTCCAAAAGTATGCTGTATGAATAAAAAAGTACATATTATTGAAAATACCCTAATTTTTAAACGATTCATACAGATACAGGGTTATTTATTGTCTGAAGGGTTTGATATAATATGAATATCTCTCTGAGGGAATGGAATTGTAATATTATGTTCTCTAAATAATCTATCGATTTCAAAACGAATATCGCTTTTAGGAATGGCACCAATAAAACTATCGTTCAACGTAAAAACTAATCGGAATTCCAACGCACTATCCCCAAAATTTTCGAATAGTACCAAGGGTTCGGGGTTCTTTAATACCATCTCGTGAGATGTGGCTGCTTTTAATAACAATTCTTTAACCAAATTAGTATCACTACCATATGCGACTCCCACTTTAACGTGTTCGCGCGTTGTTTTACCATTTTGAGTCCAATTGTACAGACTATTACTAAGATATTGATGGTTGGGAATGATAAGGACCTTATTATCTATGGTAACCGCTCTGGTTGTGCGTAGTTTAATCTCCTCTACTCTACCCACTTTACCCTCTAACTCCACAATGTCACCCACTTGCACAGATCTGTCAATCAATATGAAAATTCCAGAAATGATATCTTGAAAAAGGGTTTGCAACGCTAAACCAACACCAATTAACAAGGCCGCAGATGCAGCAAAAAATGCAGTTACATTAAAACCGCTTGCATCTAAAACTATTAGGATAACTATTAAATAAATAATCCAGCGCGTAAAAGAAAATACAGTATTAAACTTTACTTTATCCTCTTTGGGCATTCGTCTAGTGACTATTCGCTTTGTCCACCTTAATAAAAAAGTAGTTAAAATCATTACCAGAACAACCAAAACTACGTATTTAACTCTTAGTACAATTTGATGTGCATCAGCACCAGTACCATACTCAAAATCTACAATCTTGAAATCTAAAAATTCTTGTAATGCTTTACCAAAGGAAGAGCCTTGTAAAACTTCTTCTATAGCATTCGTTTCATTTTGTGTATTTTCAGGCGTAGTTTCTTGCATTCTAGTATTTAATCCACTTTAAAAGCTCTTTGTATGTTGGTTTTTTACCATACATCAAAATACCAACTCTGTAAATTTTTGCGGCTATCCAAACTGTAAAGACGAATGTTGCAATAAGTAAGGTTAAAGATAATAATTGCTGCCAAATAGGAACACCAAACGGAATACGCATTAGCATGACAACTGGTGATGTTAGAGGTATAAAAGAAAAAACGGTTGATACGGTGCCATGCGGATCTTCAATAACCGTGAATATCCCTATATACACTGCCAATATTAATGGCATTATAATAGGCAACATAAATTGTTGCGTATCTGTTTCATTATCAACAGCTGCACCAATAGCAGCATACAGAGAGCTATACAACAAATATCCACTAATGAAGAAAAGGATAAATGCCAGAATCAAGTTGGTTAAAGGCAAATTAAAAAAGCCTTGCATAATCTCTTGCACTTTATCGTTCATTTCTGGATTTTCCATGGCTTGTTGAAGAATTTCCTGCTGAGGTGTTTGCATTTGCGCCATATCAATACCAAAAATTGCAGAAACCACTGCCATTAGGATACTTCCCAAAACTATCCAAATAGCAAATTGTGTTAATCCTGCTAAAGAAGTTCCAATTATTTTTCCAAGCATTAATTGCACAGGCTTTACGGAGGACACAATAACTTCAATAATTCTACTGGTCTTTTCTTCAATAATGCTACGCATGATCATGTTACCATAAATAATGATGAACATAAAAAGTAAATATCCTGCAGCCCCTCCAAAAATAAGTTTTATGATACTGTCTGTTTTTGAGGAAGCTTCTCCAGAAAAGTTCTCTTGAAAAATATCAACATATACTTTTGAAGCTTCAATTTTATCTACATCAATACCCACATCTTCATAGTTAATTAGCGTTAACTTCTTTTCGAGCTTGTTTTCCAACTTAGAAATTAACGTTAATGAAGGGGTTTCTTCTGAATAGAATTTTATGGTTTTTGAAAGATCCGTTATCTGTTCTTTTTTCTGAATATGTAACAACCCATAACCAGATGTTTCGTTAACAAACTCCTTAGCCTCATCTAAGGTTTTGTCTACTAATTTAATATATGTTGTATTATCAGAGTTTTCAAAAATATCCTGTACTTGCCCAGATTCGTCCAAAATTGAAATCACACGTACTTTATCATTATTAATTTGCGATAAATACGCCACAACGGTGATTAATGCAATAAAGATAAGCGGACTAAGAATAGTCATAATAATGAACGACTTGTTCTTCACCTTTGAAAGATATTCACGCTTTATAATGAGTGGTAAATGATTCATATTACTATTGCAAATTGTTTTCGGTTACGGTTTGAATGAAAATATCATTAACACTTGGAATTAACTCTACAAAATGAGACACTTCGCCTTGGGCGATGAGATAGCTTAGTAAATCATTGGCATTTTGGTGGTTACCTAGCTTTATATTTAACTTTAATTCATCATTTAAGCTTTTAAAACTTGCGGGTGCAGTCTCAAACTTTTGCTTTAGTTCAGCTTTCAAAGTTGCCCTATTATCGGTTTTAATACCAACCTCAAACGTATTGGTTTTATAAGCGCGTTTTACATCCAGTATTTTCCCGTCTAAAATTTTGTTGGACTTATGGATTAATGCAATATCATCACATAATTCTTCCACAGATTCCATACGATGTGTAGAGAAGATAACGGTTGCGCCGTTTTCTCTCAGTCTAAGTATTTCATCCTTAATTATGTTTGCATTTATAGGGTCAAAACCAGAAAATGGTTCATCAAAAATAAGAAGTTTGGGCTCGTGCAAAACGGTTACAACAAACTGTATTTTTTGCGCCATACCCTTGGATAGCTCTTGGATTTTCTTGTTCCACCAATCTCCAATTTCCAATCTATCAAACCAATATTTAAGCCGTTCTTTCGCAACAGATTTAGACAACCCTTTAAGTTGCGCCAAATACAATGCTTGCTCACCAACTTTCATAGATTTATACAAGCCGCGTTCTTCAGGTAAATATCCAATATCCTTTACATGCGAAGGTTTTAAAGCCTCTCCATCTAAAAAAACAGAGCCTGTATCTGGTAAGGTAATTTGATTTATAATTCGAATTAAAGTAGTTTTGCCTGCTCCATTGGGACCTAAGAGCCCATAAATACTGCCTTTAGGCACAGTAATAGAGATATTATTTAATGCAGTAAAATCTCCAAATTTTTTGCTCGCGCCGTTAACTTCAAGTAAGTTATCCATTAATCGTTTTTAATTCATACAAAGTTGTAAAGATATTAAATGTTCTTAGTTCGATGAAAGATGAAAACATCAAATTAATTAAACGAAAAAGCATAAACTTATCTGTTTTAATAGTTAAAAAACACACTATTTTAACGTGAATCTTGCTTAAAATCCTAAGATGTCAATTCGAGTGAAATTCTGGAAGAATTTTGTATCGAGAAGCATTAATAGACGAAAATTTATTTGTTTTCGATAATTTTTTTTACAAAAGTCACTCAAACTGACACAAATTTTCTTATCTGAGATTCACGTTATTTCAAATTAAATCGTCTTGCATAGAATCAAACCTAACCTCAATAAAGATTAACAATATGATATGTAAGATTATCCCAAAAACAAAACCCACCCTCAATAAAATTAAGGATGGGAAAAAAATTGCTATGAAAAAGAAAAATTATCACTAATACGAATTAGCGATAATCAAAGATAGTTTTTTTTTCTTAACTAAAAGCAAAACTATTACGATAAGTTGTTGCTAGTATTAAAAAATTCAATTTTACTATAGAATTTCCTAATACCTTAAATTATCTTCAGGCTTTACTTAAAAATATGCTAATATTTGTATAAAATTCAAAGAAAAAGGTAGTGTTTCAAGAATATTCATATAACAAACATACCTTGAGACTTCTTAATCTAAGAAAACATATCCTTTACCTTCTCAAAAAAAGACTTGTCGGAACTCTCAGGCTTAGGTGAAAAATGCTCATCACCTTGCATATCCTCAAAAAATTGACGTTGCTGTTTACTTAAGGTCTTTGGTGTCCAAACGTTTACATGCACTAATAGATCGCCTTTACCATAACCATTTATACTTGGAATGCCCTTTCCACGTAAGCGTAAAATTTTACCAGACTGTACACCAGACTCGACTTTAATACGCACTTTACCAGTAACTGTGTCTATTTCCTTAGATGTGCCAAGTACGGCTTCTGGAAAACTAATGTACAGATCGTAATGAAGGTTATCTCCTTCACGTTGTAAATTTGGGTGCTCCATTTCTTCAATAGCCACTAATAGATCACCAGAAACTCCATTTCCAGGTGCTTCATTGCCCTTACCAGAAACCTTAAGTTGCATACCATCTACAACACCTGCCGGAATTTTTATAGATACCTTTTCTTCAGCAACTTTTAAACCTTGTGAATCTGCATCAGATGGTTTTCTATCGATAGTTTGTCCAGCACCACCACAAACATTACAAGGTGCAGAGGTTTGCATTCTTCCTAAAATAGTATTGGTAATCCTAGTAACTTGTCCTGTTCCATTACATGTAGAACAGGTTTTATAAGTTGTTCCAGGTGCTTGTATCTTACGTTTTACCTTTATCTTTTTTTCAACACCATTGGCTATTTCTTCTAAAGTAAGCTTCACACGAATGCGAAGGTTACTACCTTTTACACGGCGCTGGCCTCCACCTCCAAACCCAGAGAAACCACCGCCACCAAAGGCACCACCAAAAATATCTCCAAACTGACTAAAGATATCATCCATATTCATGCCGCCACCACCGAAGCCGCCACCGCCTTCAAATGCTTGATGACCAAACTGATCGTAACGCGCTTTCTTATCGGCATCACTTAAAACTTCATAAGCCTCCGCTGCTTCCTTAAATTTTGCTTCTGCTTCTTTATTGTCTGGGTTTTTATCAGGGTGAAACTCTATGGCTTTCTTGCGATACGCCTTCTTAATCTCGCTAGCGCTCGCACCTTTGCTAATTCCTAAAACTTCGTAATAATCTCTCTTTGCCATAATGTATTTTTATTGCCCAACAACTACTTTTGGAAAACGGATAATGGTATCACCCAATTTATAGCCTTTTTCAACTACATCAATTATTTTCCCTTTTAAATCATCGCTTGGGGCCGGAATTTGAGTGATTGCGGTGTGAATTTCTGCGTCAAAAACATCTCCATGCTTCACTTCTACAACGGAAAGTCCCTTTTTCTCAAGTGTAGACAATAACTTTTGGTAAATTAATAACACTCCTTTTCTTAATTCTTCCGCTTCTTTATCCTCTTCAATATGCGTAAGTGCACGCTCAAAATCATCTAGAACTGGCAGTAACTCAATCATTATCTCTTTACCTGCAGTTTTAAACAATTCCAAACGTTCTCTAGACGTTCTTTTTTTATAATTTTCAAACTCAGCAAATAGCCTTAAAAATTTATCCTTTTCGTTTTGTAATTCCTCCTGCAGTTTCTCTTCTGCAGATGGTTCTTTTACAACCTCTTGCTTTTGCTGCTCTTCAACTGCAACGGCTTCTTTCTCTAAACCGTCAACTTGCTCTTTTACTGTATCTTTTGATTTATTTTTTTTACTCATTTGCGTTCAATTAATACTGCTATTTGTGGTTGGCAAAAGTACTGCCATTATTACTAAAATGCCATATTGTCACTCACTTTTTTAACAAAATTTTTGTTTAACTTTTTTTTTATTATGTAAAACAAAATAGTACTTTTGGAACTTTAACATTAAAATCCATCATAAAATGAAGAAGAATTTAAAATCGATAATATGCATTTTCGCTATTGCGGGCATTACGGTCGCTTGTAAGGATAAAGCTAAAGAAGCAGAAACTACTGCAGTTGAGGAAGTAGTAGAAGCAAAAGTTGAAACCACTAAGTACATTGCTGATGCAGAGGCATCGGTAATTGAGTGGAAAGGTTTTAAACCTGCTGGCTCTCATAATGGAACGATTACTTTAGAATCTGGTGTGGTTGAAGTAAATGACGGTGAAATTGCTAGTGGTTCTTTTACAGCAGATATGACTACTATTACTGTTCTTGATATTCCAGCAGAAGAAAAAGGAAATGCCGATTTAGTAGGACATCTTAAAAATGATGATTTTTTTGATGTGGAAAATCATAACAGTGCAACTTTTGAAATAACCGGTATTAGTGAATCCGAGGGCAAAACAATGCTTTCTGGAAATTTAACGATTAAAGGTATTTCCCAAAACATTACCTTCTCTGTAACTACAGCTACTGCTGATGATACCATGACATTAACTAGTGAAGCATTCACCATTGACAGAACGAAATGGGATATTAAATATAAATCTAAATCTATATTTGGCGATTTAGGAGATAAGTTTATCAATGATGATATTGAGCTAAAAGTAAATATTACTAGCAAGAAAGCTTAACTAAGAGTGACTAACTCATATTAATTACGAAAGACCACCTTAACTTAGGTGGTTTTTTATTTGGACATATTTTGAAAAGTTAAATTATATGTAATTAACTATTTAGACTTTTTCTGTTATGTAATTGCGCCGTATATTTGCGTTCCCTACAATCTACAGAATGAAACCAAAATCTAAAGTAAAAAACAGTAAGACTAGACTGCAACTATTGCATCAGTATTATAGTTATACTGGTTTCTACTCTTTTGTTTGGGCCGCTGTAAAGAAGGCTCTACCTTATATTATTGGTGCTGTAGCACTTATTTATATCGTAAATTATTTTTTCAACATAAATGCAGCTTTAGTAAGACTCACAGAAGTATTGCCTTCAAATGGTGTTCTGGCCTTCTTCTTTATATCTGAAACACTTCTAGGATTAATTCCACCTGAAATATTCATTGCTTGGGCGGGTAAAATGTCTCACCCATGGGGTTATTTAAGCATTCTAGCGGTTTTATCATATACTGGAGGTCTACTATCATATTGGCTCGGGCAAATGATTACTAAAATACCTTCCGTTCATAAATATCTGGAAATTAAAATGCAAAAGCAGTTGAAAAATTCTAGAAAATGGGGAGGGTTTTTAATTATTGTAGGGGCGCTTCTGCCTTTACCTTTCTCTATTTCATGTATTGCCGCTGGTATTATAAAATTTCCTTTTAGAGTTGTTGTGCTTTTTGGAGCATTGCGTTTATTGCGCTTCGTTATTTACGGATTGGTCATTTTTAACGCTTTATAAAAAATTCTTAAAACATAGTTATTTGTGCCTTGTCTGTTCTAATTTTGCAGAAAATATAAATCTATGCTCTCATTGCTCAATATATTTCGAATTGTGGCCTTTTTAGAAGGCCTCTCTTACATACTTTTACTTTTTATCGCAACCCCAATAAAATACCTAGCAGATGATCCACAATATGTTAAATTATTGGGAATGCCTCACGGTCTGCTATTTGTAGCATATATAGCCTTGGCATTCCTGATTAAACCAGAATTTAACTGGAATAGCAAAGAATTTACCTATGTACTATTAGCAGCCATAATTCCTTTTGGTACGTTTTATATTGACAGGAAATACTTAAAACCAGTTAAATAATTCATTCTAGTAATTATGGAAGAAAAGTCATTTAACTTAAAGCATTGGGTTTTTAATAAACTGATTGATTTTGGTGTTTCTGAAGATGCGGCGGCATATCTAAACATGGTCATTTTACTAGCTGCTCTGCTAATATTCATTTTAATTATAGACGTTATTATAAGACGCGTTCTTATTGAGGCTTTTACCCAATTTGCAAAACGTACAAAAACCAATTTTGACGATTTTTTAATTTCGAACAAAGTCCCACGTAATGTGGCTCACATCATTCCTTTGCTTATTGCTTTGGAATTTGCTCCAGATGTATTTGCAGATTTTTATGATTTTGAAATTATTATAGAAAAAGCTTTAAAAGTTTTTGCTATTGTATTAACACTTTGGATAGTAAGAAGCCTTCTAAACACCTTAAAAGATTTTTTAAAAACGTTGCCCAGGCTTAAGGATAAACCAATAGCTAGCTATATTCAAGTCTTTATGATTTTCGCTTGGTTAGGTGGCATTATGTCTGCCATTGCTATAGTTACAGATATTCCATTTTTAAAGTTCTTAACTGGGTTGGGAGCTATTTCCGCAGTTATTATATTAGTGTTTCGTGATACAATTTTAGGTTTTGTTGCGAGTATTCAAGTCTCCATAAACGACATGGTGCGTATAGGTGATTGGATAACTTTTGAAAAATATGAAGCAGATGGAGATGTTACTGAAATCACTTTGGCAACCGTAAAAGTTCAAAACTGGGATAAAACCATTACAACCATACCAACGTATGCTTTAATTTCTGAATCTTTTAAGAATTGGAGAGGTATGACAAGCTCTGAAGGTAGGCGCATTAAACGTTCGCTTAGCATAAAACAAGACTCTATTAAATGTCTTTCTGACGAGGATATTGAAGCACTGAAAAAAATTCATATTATAAAGTCATATCTAGAAACACGTCAAGCCGATATTTCTAACTATAATACTTCAAAAAATGTAGATAAATCTATCTCAATAAACGGCAGAAATCTTACCAATATTGGTGTTTTTAGAAAATATGTACAAACTTATATTGAAAACCATTCGGCCATAAATAAAGACATGACCATCATGGTAAGGCAACTGGCTCCTACTGCGGAAGGTTTACCTATTGAGATTTATGCATTTAGTAGTGATAAGCGTTGGGTGAATTATGAATATATAATGGCTGATATTTTCGATCATGTATTAGCGGCAGTCCCCTATTTTGATTTGGAGATTTTTGAATACCCAAGTAATTTGGTTTCAAAAAAATAGGAATTACTCTTTTTCTTTTCTTTCGAGCTTATAAACCAACATAAGTCCTCCTCGATAGGGTAACCATTCGCCACTCTTGTTGTAATTACGCGCGCTATCCACTCTTTCACCTGTTGCAAGGAAATATCCTTTATAATTGGCTTGCTGGTTGCCTCCTCCTAAAAACAGCTCCAAATTCAACCTTTTGTTTAGCTCAAATTGATAACCTACTGTAACTCCAAATAATAGAGAAATACCTCGTTGATAACTCCCAATCTGATTCCATTTCTGAAGTCTAAAAGTTCCACCACCAATGTGTCCTCCAAAATAAAATCCCAAACCTGCTTTCTTAGTGTAATATCTAAATTCTGGAAACAATACTCCAAATTTATAGGGCACACCATCAATAGTCCAGAAAGAAGCCATAGCATCTATCTGAAACGTAGTATGGTTGTTCAAATGAAGTTCAACACCCAAATTTGGCACACCAGCAAGTGTAGTAATATTTCCTTTCAATGATGTTTGACCGTTGACTAAAAAATGACAGCTTAAAAAAAAGAAAGCACAAACATTAAACGCCCTGTTCATAAGCAATAAAAAAGGTTTAGCAAAACTACTAAACCTTTATATTTTGGACTATATCTTAATGTTAAATATTAGTAGCCAACCAATCTCCAACTTCAGAAGTACCATAAGATTTACCGCCATCAGCCAAATCTTCTGTTACCATACCTTCATTCAACGCTTTATTTACAACTTCTCTGATAGCCTTACCTTCTTCTTGTAAACCAAAATTTTCAAACATCATTGCTGCAGATAACACTGTAGCCATTGGGTTCGCTATATTTTTACCAGCTGCTTGCGGATAAGAACCATGAATAGGTTCAAACAATCCAATATCAGATCCTAAAGACGCAGACGGCATTAATCCCATAGACCCAGAAATCACCGAAGCTTCATCTGTTAAAATATCACCAAATAAATTCTCAGTAATTAAAACGTCATAGCTATTGGGCCATTGCACCAAGCGCATTGCAACTGCGTCTACGAACTCATAAGAAACTTCAACTTCAGGATAATCTTTTTCCATAGCTTGAACTGTCTCTCTCCAAAGTCTAGAGGTTTCTAAAACATTGGCTTTATCAACACAACATAACTTTTTGCCACGTGTCATCGCTAATTCAAAGCCTTTTTTTGCTAAACGTTGTACTTCTGCTCTAGTATAAACACAATTATCGTATGCCGTTTCACCCTCTTCTCTTCTTCCTTTTTCTCCAAAGTAAATACCGCCAGTTAATTCGCGTAAAAACACTAAATCTGTACCCTCAATACGTTCTTTTTTTAATGGTGATTTATCTAATAACGATGGAAATGTAAACGTGGGACGCACATTGGCAAACAATCCTAACGCTTTACGCATTTTTAACAATCCTTGTTCTGGTCGTACCTTCGCAGAAGGATCGTTATCAAATTTTGGGTGACCAATAGCTCCAAATAATACAGCGTCAGAACTTTTACAAATCTCATGTGTTTCATCTGGATAAGGCTCACCAACAGCATCAATTGCAGCAGCTCCCGTTAATGCAGGTTTCCAATTAATCTCGTGACCAAATTTTGCTGCCACAGCATTACTTACTTTTACTGCTTGATCTATTACTTCTGGACCAATACCATCTCCCGCTAAAAGCGCTATATTTAATTTCATGTGTTTAGTTTGTATTCCTAATTAACAATAATATTTAACATTTTTTCTGTAGCTATTATAGCAGATACTGTTTGATCACTATCTAAGCCACGTGTTTTGAACTCTTTTTCAGAATTTTTCCAAGTAATAATCGTTTCACATAAAGCATCTGAATTACTTCCAGGAGGAATCCTTACTGCATAATCAATAAGATTAGGTAATGTGATTTTTTTCTTTTTGAAAATGGTTTTAAGAGCATTCATAAAAGCATCATACTGTCCATCACCCTGCGCATGCTCTTCAAAAGTCTCATCTAAAACCGTTATTGAAACTGTTGTAGAAGGTTTCAACCCTTTAGAGTGGGTTAAAACATAAGAGTTTACAGTCACCTTCTCTTCATAGTTTCTATCTAAAACATCTGAAATAATATATGGTAAGTCCTCCTTGGTAACTACTTGTTTTTTATCACCAAGCTCAATGATTCGCTGGGTAACCTTTTTTAGGTCCTCATCGTTAAGTTGCAATCCTAATTGTTGCAAATTCTTTTGAATATTGGCCTTCCCAGATGCTTTTCCTAATGCATATTGGCGTTTCCTACCAAAACGCTCTGGCATTAAATCACTGAAATATAAATTCTTTTTATTGTCACCATCCGCATGTATTCCCGCTGTTTGCGTAAAAACATTGGCTCCAACTATTGGTTTATTGGCAGGAATTACCACTCCAGAAAAGTTTTCAACCAGCTTGCTTACGGTATATAAGACTTTTTCATTTACACCCATTTCAATGTCAGGCATAAAATCATTGATTACTGCAATGGTACTGCTCATTGGTGCATTTCCCGCACGTTCTCCCATACCATTAACCGTTAAATGCAATGCATCAGCACCAGCTTTTAAGCCTTCCATAGCATTTGATACGCCCAAATCATAATCATTGTGCGCATGAAAGTCAAAATGTAAATCTGGATATTTGTCTTTTGTTTCCTTAACAAACGAAAAAGATTCCTCAGGCGTAAGTACGCCTAAAGTATCAGGAAGCATTATTCTTGCCACATTTTGAGTACTTAAGAATTCTAAAAACTCGAAAACGTAGTCTTTAGAATTTCGCATCCCATTGCTCCAGTCTTCAAGATACACATTGGTAGTAATTCCTTTTTCAGTAGCTAAATCTATCGTTTCTTTAACTTCTTTAAAATGCTGACTTGGTGACTTTTTAAGCTGGTGAGTTAAATGGTTTAACGAACCTTTAGTTAAGAGATTTTGCACTTTTGCACCTGCCTCAATCATCCAATCAATAGAGACGCCCTTATCAACAAAAGTTAAGACTTCAACTTTATCGAGATAATTATGTTCAGCAGCCCAATCTGTAATATCTTTTACCGCTTGAAATTCTCCTTCAGACACCCTAGCTGATGCAATTTCAATACGATCTACCTTCAATTCTTCTAATAAAAGTTTGGCAATAGTTAGTTTTTCTGATGCAGAAAATGACACCGTGGAGGTTTGTTCGCCATCACGCAGTGTCGTGTCCATTATTTCTATCCGTCGCTTAGTCATTGATGGTTTCCTTTTTGTCAATCAGAATTAATTTCAGAATCTCGCAAATGTATTAACTTTAAACAAAAGAACCTGAAACAAGTTCAGGTTGACAATTTTATTTTTTGAATGCTTTTAAAACGGTCTTGTTTCTGCAAAGGCTCTTACCTCATCTTTCATATTTTGAAGATAGTCTATATCATCAAAACCATTCAACATATTTCCTTTCTTATAACCGTTGATATCAAAAGGTTCAGACTCTCCAGTTGACAACAAAGTTACCGTTTGGTTTGGTAAATCAACTTCAATCTCTGCTTTCGGATCAACATCAATTGCATCGAATAATTTTTGAGCAAATTCAGCAGAAACTTGAACGGGTAAAACACCAATATTTAAACAGTTATTTCTGAAGATATCTGCAAAGAATGAAGAAATCACACAACGTAATCCAAAATCGTAAACAGACCATGCTGCGTGCTCTCTAGAAGAACCAGAACCAAAATTCTTTCCTCCTACCAAAATCTTAGAACCTTCATATTTTGCGTCATTCAAAGGAAAATCTGCAATTGGGTTCCCTTCAGAATCGTATCTCCAATCACGGAAAAAATTATCACCAAATCCTTTGCGCTCTGTCGCTTTTAAGAAACGAGCAGGTATAATTTGGTCAGTATCCACATTTTCAATTGGTAATGGATATGCTGTACTTGTTAATACTTCAAATTTATCGTAAGCCATTTTTCTAGTATTCAGTTGCCAGTATTCAGTTGGCAGTAATTCATTAATAATTTTTAAGCAGTAACTTCTTCCAATAAAGTTCTTGGGTCTGTAACAACTCCTGATACAGCTGTAGCTGCAGCTACCAAAGGCGATGCCAATAAAGTTCTTGAGCCCGGACCTTGGCGTCCTTCAAAGTTTCTGTTTGATGTTGATACCGCCAATTTTCCTGCTGGTACTTTATCATCATTCATGGCTAAACACGCTGAACAACCAGGTTCTCTCAATACAAATCCAGAAGCTTCTAAAACCTTATCTAAACCTTCTTCTTTAATCTGATCCACCACTTTATGTGACCCAGGCACTAACCAAGCTGTAATATTATCCGCTTTTTGACGTCCTTCAACAATAGAACAAAAGGCTCTAAAATCTTCAATGCGCCCGTTAGTACAAGATCCTAAGAAAACATAGTCTACTTGCTTTCCAATCATATCCTCACCTTCATTAAAGTGCATGTACCCTAAAGACTTCTTATAAGTAGCTACACCACCTTGAATATCTTCCGCCATTGGGATAGATTCTGTAACGCCAATTCCCATACCTGGATTTGTTCCGTATGTAATCATTGGCTCTATATCCGCAGCATTATAATTAAATTCAGCATCAAACTCCGCACCTTCTTCAGTGTAAAGGGTTTGCCAATATTCCATAGCTTTATCCCACTCTGTGCCTTTTGGTGTATGTTTTCTTCCTTTAATATATTCAAATGTTTTTTCGTCTGGTGCAATCATACCACCACGGGCTCCCATTTCAATAGAAAGGTTACACACCGTCATACGCCCTTCCATCGTCATGTTTTCAAAAACATCACCTGCATACTCCACAAAATAACCCGTAGCTCCAGAAGTAGTTTGTTTTGAAATAATATACAAGGCCACATCTTTAGGCGTTACACCAAAACCTAACTCTCCATTCACATTAATACGCATCTTCTTTGGCTTAGGCTGCATAATACATTGCGTAGATAGTACCATTTCTACCTCAGACGTACCAATGCCAAACGCAATGGCACCAAAAGCACCATGTGTTGATGTATGGGAATCTCCACAAACAATAGTAGATCCAGGAAGCGTAATTCCGTTTTCAGGTCCTACGATGTGAACAATACCATTATTTCTGTGTCCTAAGCCCCAGTGAGAAATACCGTATTCAGCGGCATTATTTGCTAAAGCCTCTAACTGGTTTGCGGATAATGGATCTGCAACTGGTAAATGCTGATTCCAAGTAGGTGTGTTATGATCTGCCGTAGCAAAGGTTTTTTCTGGATACATCACACCAATACTGCGACTTTTTAACCCAACAAAAGCCACTGGACTTGTTACTTCATGTATAAAATGACGGTCTATAAAAAACACGTCTGGTCCATCTTCAATTTTTCTAACAACGTGTGAATCCCACACCTTGTCAAACAATGTCTTACTCATAAATAATAAAGGTTTACTAAGCTGTAACTTTGAAAAAGTGAATACCACCTAACCCCAAAAGCTATAGCAGGAAACAAAGTTATATTTAATTACAGTTATAGGAAAGTTTCCGCTTACTAGTTATTGAATTTTTATAAAATTACCAATGCATACATCATTAATTGAATTTTATTCAAAAGAATGAGAATAATGGCTATAATTTTCCAACAACTTTTTTTAACAATTAGAAAAGTGTTTGCTGTTCCTCTTCTTCGTTAGGCACTTTAAGGGAATAACCCAATTCTGAATTGAGTTTTTTTATAAAATAAGCCGACAATAAAGGTGATTCTTTTTCGATATTTTGATGAATGAAGAAATCTATTTCCTTGATACCTTGATCTTTCCAAAGTTTTAAACGTTCCACCCAATCATTCAAACGAGTATAATCCGTTTCATGGTTTGCCCCAACGTAACGAACAAAAGCAGTCGGATTAGTTAGTCTCATATGCATTAAATCGCGTCGTCCTGCTGTATCTACAATAACGTTGGAAATATTATTCTCCTCCAGTAATTGATACAAATCCTCTGCAATAACTTCATCATTGTACCAATTGGTGTGTCTAAACTCAACAGCTAAAGGAATTTCTTTTGGCCAACTCTTAACAAATTTCACCACTCTGTCAAAATCTTTTGGGGCAAAATTATTATGCATCTGTAGAAAAACCGTTCCTAATTTCTCTTTCAAATTTGAAGCGTTATACAAGTAATGCTCTACAACCTCATTAGTGTCGTTCAAACGTTTCCAATGACTAATTTCCTGATTCAACTTTGGAAAAAACTTGAACCCTTCTGGTGTTTTGTTATACCAAGTGGAAAATTGTTCCGCAGGAAAAATTCGGTAAAAGGTTGCGTTTAACTCAATGGAATTAAATTGAGATGAATAATATTCTAGCTCATCTTTTGTGCCTCTAGGGTAAAACCCTTTTAAATCTGCCCTATTCCATTTAGCACATCCTACATAAATCTCGGGCACATTATCATCCTTCACTTTATTTAAAACTTCCTTTGTTTTTGGATGATCAGGAGGAAAAGTAAAATCTATATCTTGTGGGTTATCAACGCTACCAAATTTCATAAAAACAGGTCTTTTTTCAAAAATAACTAAATTTTAACATTACGGTTTGAGAAATATTTTTAATTTTGAAACGTTCATTTCAAATAAAATGCCAAAAGTAGAAACGTTCGACAGAGATTTAGTAGTTGCGCAAGTAACCAATGTGTTTCATGACAAAGGTTTTAATGCTACCTCTATGCAAGATATTGTGGATGCGACTGGTTTAAATCGCTCTAGCATTTACAACTCCTTTGGCAGTAAGTATAATTTGTTTTTAGAGTGTTTAAAAACCTATAAGGACAAATTTGGGACGATTTTATCCGAAGAACTTGGTGTAGCAACAAATCCGTTAGAATCTATCAAGATGATTTTTGAATTCTATCTGAAGGAGATTAATAAAGATGAACAGGATAAAGGATGTTTACTGGTGAATTGTACTTCGGAAATGGCAAATCAAGACGACGCCATCAGCAGATTTTTATGTAAAAATCAAAATGACACCCTACAGTTTCTTGAAGATTTAGTAGCGCAAGGTCAACAAAGCAAGCTTATTAATAAGAAAAAAACAGCAAAAGAATACGCGCTATACCTCTACTCTAACATGCAAGGGTTTAGAATGACGGGGATATTAATTTCGAATAAAACAGAATTAGAAAGTATCAAGAATACTATTATACAAACATTAACATAAATTTTTTTTAATCTAATTTGAAACGAACGTTTCAAATAAATATTTATTATTATGAGTAAACTAGAAAATAAAGTAGCAGTAATTACAGGAGCTAATAGCGGTATAGGATTAGCCACCGCAAAACTATATTTAAAAGAAGGTGCCAAAGTTGTACTTTCCGGTCGCAGACAAGAAGCCTTAGACGAAGCAGTCAAAGAACTAAGTGGTGATTTTATAACCGTTTTAGCAGATGTTAGTAAAGCAAGTGATAACAAAACACTTATTGAGAAAACTGTTGCTAATTATGGTAAAATTGACATCTTATTTTTAAATGCTGGTATTGCTCCTCCTACACCAACAACGGATGTAACAGAGGAACATTATAATTATATTTTTGATATTAATGTAAAAGGGCCAATTTTAGCAGTAAAAGAAGCACTTCCATATATTAATGACGGCGGTTCTATATTATTTACAGGATCTATCGTACACCAAAAAGGGTTTGATGGTTTAGGCGTGTATTCCGCAAGTAAAGGCGCATTACGCTCTTATGCCAGAGTATTAACTTCTGAAGTTAAATCGAGAGGTATTCGTGTGAACACTATTGCACCTGGACCAGTTGCAACTCCTATTTACGGGAAAATGGGCTTACCAGAAGAAGTTTTAGAAGAAATGGGCAAAGGCTTTGCACAACAAGTACCTCTTGGTCGTTTTGGAGCTTCGGAAGAAATTGCCAATGCCGCATTATTTTTAGCATCTGAAGAAGCTTCCTATGTAAATGGTATTGATTTAGAAGTTGACGGTGGATTGAGTCAGATTTAAACATCCATTAGCAAAAACACTTAAAGGGTTGGTATTCAATGATATCAACTCTTTTTGTTAATAAAACGGTTAACAACTCGAAATAGCCTGTTAACAATCAAACTCTATATTTAAATAAATTTAAATCCAAATCTTCTACACATGAACTCAAGACACGCCCAATTAAAAAGTATCAAGCCCGAAATAGCATCAGCTACAATTACCGAAAACATGAGTACTGATGAGCGTTTCCAGAATACTGTACTACGTCCGATTATCAAATTTCAAAACGATTTATTGATTGCTGTGTTTAAGAATTACATTCAAAAACACAAATCGGTATTTTACGACTTATCTGTTGAAAAGCGTATTGTTTATATCGAGAATGCCATTCAAAAGGATATGAAACTACGGAACTCCATGAAAGGGATGATTATTGGTTTGTTTACGGTTGAAGATTATGAAATCTACATCCAAAATTCTTCGGCATTAAATAAGCGTATGATGAATATTGTAAAGCAACGATTGATTAGTCATATTCAGTTATTTGAAAAGCCTGAGTTGTTGGCGGTGGTTTAGTTAATTTTTAAAATTAATTTTATTTAAATAAATGTCTAGAGTAGTTACAAATATTAGAATTATTAGTCCCAATGGCAGTGATTTTGCATATTTCATAGATAAAAGGGACTTGTATTCTAAGTTAAGTGGTGCAAAAGATTTACAAGGCGACAACATGGAGTTCATCGAAATTGGAGACAACATTCAATTAAATGAAAATACATTTAAAGTGCTGGATATCAATATTAAGTTTGAAAATATTAATATAGAAACAAAACACATTCAAAAAACAGAAGAGTCAATGCCTGATGACTTAATTATTGAAGTAATAATTACTGTTGAAAACGTCCCGTTAAAGATTTAAATCAATGAAACCCCATTCAAATCCGTAGTCAACACATCACTCATATAATCGAAAAATGGGCGAATGGCTTTAAAAGCATTATCAACTTCCTGTAAAAAACCAGCATCCAATACCTCTTTATCCGTATATTTTTTAGTGAAAATGTATTGTTTCTTTTTAATGAGGTCAATTGCTTTATGTTCTTTACTGAAGCCTTTTGGCGCGGTTTTTACTTCATCACCCACAAAGGTATCGCCCCAAACAGTACTAAAGTTTTTATCCGCTAAAATATCACGTATTTCATCATCATCCATTTCAAATTCTTTTCGGATGCGTAATAAATCAGCAGGTTCTGGTTGCCAAAATCCTGTAGCAATAAAACTTTCGTTATTCGGCTGAATATGCAAATAGTAACCGCCTCTTAATCGTGGTTTTGTCCTATGAAACGAACCTCCGAAATGCGTTTTATAGGGCAATTTATTTTTAGAAAAGCGGACATCACGGTAAATCCTAAAGATTTTAAGTTTATCAATCTCGTCGTGCTTGTTTAGGTTTTCAAAAATGGCATTGTAAAACTGTTTCACTTCAGCCTCAATGGCCTTAAACTCTGGTTTGTGTTCATTAAACCAATCGCGGTTGTTGTTCTTTTCTAGTTTTTTAAAAAATGGGAAGACGGATTTTGGTACAGTTACGCTCATAATTTTAGTTGATGAATTGAGCATCCAAAATACAAAAAGTTCATCAGGTAGACCCTATGTCAGTTCGAGTGATTCCGCAAGAGGCGGAATTGTATCGAGAACAATTACGTAGACCAAAACCTCTATTCTCGATACAAATTTTGCTCATTACAATCGCAAAATCCACTCGAATTGACGAAATTTTGTGAAAACGTTCTGCATTAGAAATTTAAACAAAATAGTCTGAACTTGCCCGCGTGAGGGATTGAACGGTATGTTTAAAATCCCCGACGCAGGAGGGATTGAGTAGCGAAAGCCCGACCGAAGCGATCCTGCAAGGTTTCCTAAAAAACCTTGTAGGTATTAGCGGAGGGCACGCCCAAATATTTATTCAAACTCGATATGATTTAGAATTAAACCAGAAGCAGGTGCAATATAATCCATCTTAATTTTACTATCAGGCACCAAGCTTTCTTTAATATCTTGAAGTGATAGCTTGCCTTTTCCTAAATCTATCAACGTCCCCATCATTAACCGAATTTGATTGCGCATAAACCCTTTGCCCTTTACTCTTAGCACATAAGATTTTTCGGGGAAGTAATTAGCCGTATAGATGTCGTTTTCAACTAATTCGCATTGTAAAATCTCACGAGTATACACTCCATTTTCTGTGGGCTTATAGCAGTAACTCCATAAATAGTGTTCTCCTTCAAATAGTTTTGCACCTTGTTTCATGATGTTGACATCTAAATCGTCTAAAATAGTCGTCATTATTGGGGCACAAAACGGGTGACACTTTTCCCCAAAAGTAAATAGATATAGATATTCTTTTATTTTAGAATGTTGAATAATATTGAAATCAGCATCTACTTCTTTAATAGCCAAGGCCCTAATATCTTGTGGTAAATTGTAATTAAATAGTGCTAAAAACGCATCTTTATCCTCTAAAGGTTCTTTTAGAAACAACTCAAAAGCCGCGTGTTCTGCCGAAACCATAGCATCTGTCCTTCCAGAAGTAAGTGTTTTAAAATATTTACCCTCCATGATATAGTTGAGGGTACGGTCTACCATCAAATGCAATGTTTTTACATTAGGCTGTTTTTGCCAACCGTGAAAACGATACCCTAAATATTGAATATTTATGACGTAAAAGTACTTCTTCATTTATTTTAAAAAGAAATTGGAAAGTAATCTATTTATCAATTGTGACAAAAAATTTATAAATTGTATTACGGTTTACTAACTAAAAACTTAAAAATTATGTCTAATTCTGCAGCAAATAAAGCTCCAATTTGGTTCTGGATTATAAGTATTATCGCCCTAATTTGGAATTGCATGGGAGCTTATCATTATTTAATACAAGCATATAACACTGAAAGTTATCAGGCAATGTACACACCAGAACAACTTGAAATTGTTGCAAATATGCCTGCGTGGGTCACTGCTGCATTCGCCATCTCCGTTTTTGGAGGTGTTTTAGCTGCGATAGGATTAATACTTAAAAAATCTTGGTCTGTCAAACTCTGGTATGTATCACTTTTAGCAGTTCTTGCTCAAATGGGATATATTCTAATTAACGCATATGCTTCTAGTGTAGGAATGACAATTATGATTATTGTGCTTGCCTTGTTTTTTGTATGGTTTGCAAGAAAATCTGAGGCCAATGGGTGGTTGTCATGATAAGAGAAGAATGTTTTTAAATAAAAATGGCATTAGATTTTCTAATGCCATTTTGTTATTTATGCCTTCCTTTAAGTTCGGTTTCTATATCCTTAAGGGTAAAACCTTTCGCCTTAAGCAACATTAAATAATGAAATAATAAATCAGCTGATTCATATAAAAACAATTCATCATTATTATCCATAGCCTCAATAACAGTTTCAACGGCTTCCTCTCCTACTTTTTGTGCAACTTTGTTAATACCTTTTGAAAATAAGCTGGCCACATAAGATTTAGAGGTGTCTTTATTAGCTACACGTTCTGCAATCACATTCTCTAAGGTTGAAAAGAATCCAAAATTAGGGGTGTTTTCTTCTTTCCAGCAGGTATCTGTGCCAGTGTGACAGGTAGGGCCAACAGGATTAACTTGTATAAGCAAAGTATCTTTATCGCAGTCATTTTTGATGTCAACTAAATTCAAAAAATTGCCGCTTTCTTCTCCCTTTGTCCATAAACGCTGTTTACTTCTACTGAAAAAGGTTACTTTTTTGGTATCTAACGTTTTTTGATAAGCTTCTTCATTCATATAGCCCAACATCAAGACATTCTTTGTGGTTGCGTCTTGGATGATTGCTGGGACTAATCCGTTTACGTCGTATTTTATTTCCATATCTTAAAGTCGTACTTCAATATTATGTTTCTTTAATTCTTTTTTTAAAACTGGCACTGGTATTTCACCAAAGTGAAACACACTCGCAGCCAATGCTGCATCCGCTTTTCCTTCCTTAAAGGTATCTACAAAATGTTGAACATTTCCAGCACCACCAGAGGCAATGATTGGAATATTCAATATATCTGATAGTTTAGCTAATGCTTTATTAGCAAAACCTGCTTTTGTTCCATCATGATCCATAGAAGTAAATAATATTTCTCCTGCACCACGCTGCTCAACTTCTTTAGCCCATTCAAACAAATCTATTTCCGTTGGAATAGTGCCTCCGGCTAAATGTACTTTCCAATTGCCATCTACTTGTTTCGCATCTATAGCCACTACAACACATTGACTTCCAAATTTATCGGCCAATTCATTCACCAAATCAGGTCGTTTTACTGCCGAAGAATTAATGGAAACTTTATCCGCTCCATTTTTTAATAGCGCATCTACATGCTCTACAGAAGAAATTCCTCCTCCAACTGTAAATGGAATATTCACCTGTTCTGCTACATGCAACACCATATCTAGTGTAGTCCCACGATTCTCTAAAGTGGCAGCAATGTCTAAAAAGACAAGTTCGTCAGCTCCATAGTCTGCATATTGCTTTGCTAGCACCACGGGATCTCCCGCATCACGCAAGTCCACAAAATTAACCCCTTTTACGGTGCGTCCGTTTTTGATGTCTAAACAGGGTATGATTCGTTTAGTTAGCATTGACAATATAATTTTCTAATTGTTTCAAACTAATTTTATTCTCATAAATGGCTTTCCCAATAATAGTACCTTCACATCCTAATTCTGCTAATTTTGGAAGTTCATCAAATTTTGAAATTCCTCCTGAGGCTATCAAATTAACACCTTTTAATTCGGCCAACATCTTTTCATATAAATTAAAAGAAGGGCCTTCAAGCATACCATCTTTAGCAATGTCTGTGCAAATTACGTAAGACACGCCTTCAGTCATATAATTCTTTACAAAAGGAACTAATTCTTCATCAGACTCTTCTAACCATCCATTAATCGCAATCTTTTCATTATTAGCGTCAGCTCCTAAAATGATTTTATCAGCTCCAAATTTGGATAACCAACTTTTGAAAACCGCTGGTTTTTTTACAGCAATACTACCTCCAGTAATTTGACCAGCACCAGATTCAAATGCAATTCTTAAATCTTCATCGGATTTTAATCCGCCTCCAAAATCAATTTTTAAATTGGTTTTTGTAGCAATCTGCTCTAAAACCTTATGATTTACAATATGACTTGCCTTAGCGCCATCTAAATCTACCAAATGCAGATATTCTATGCCGTGATCTTCGTATTGTTTGGCAATTTCCAAAGGATTTTCGTTGTACACTTTTTTAGTACTGTAATCACCTTTAGACAATCTTACACATTTGCCTTCAATAATATCTATTGCGGGTATAATTCGCATATTATAATTCTAAAAAGTTCTTCAATATTTTAGCGCCTTCATTACCGCTTTTTTCTGGGTGAAATTGGGTGCCATAAAAATTCCCGTGTTGTAACGCCGAGGCGTAATTGATACCATAATCTGTTTTTGCAATGGTTTCATTACAATGTTCTGCATAATAGCTATGAACGAGATACATATACTCACTTTCTTTAATACCTTTAAATAAATCAGATTTTAAATCTTTAATAACGTTCCAACCCATTTGTGGCACTTTCACTTCATTTGAAAAGCATTTTACATTCGTTTGAAAAATACCCAAACCTTCGGTATCATTTTCCTCGGTATGTAAGCACATCAATTGCATACCCAAACAAATTCCTAAAACAGGCTGTTTAAGTTTAGGAATCAATTTATCTAACCCGCTTTCCTTAAGCATTTTCATTGCAGAACTTGCTTCTCCAACTCCTGGAAAAATGACTTTATCTGCTGATTCTATTTCTTTAGGATCATTAGATAAAATCGCGTCATATCCCAAACGACTAAAGGCAAACTGGATACTCTTAATGTTTCCAGCACCATAATCAATAATTACAAGTTTCAAACTATTCTCATTTATATTTTAAAGTTTTAGATTCTGAAACTTCTAATTACAAAATCCAATTTTCAATTTCTAAATTCCAAAACTCACTCTAACTTATTGATATTTGGAATTTTGTTTTTGGAACTTTTAAAGCATTCCTTTTGTACTTGGCAAAAACATCTTGTTAGGATCTCTTTTTACTGCCATTTTCATCGCTTTAGCAAAGGCCTTAAAAATACCTTCAATTTTATGATGTTCGTTGGTGCCTTCGGCTTTTACATTCAAATTACATTTGGCACCATCGGTAAATGATTTAAACAAGTGAAAAAACATTTCTGTTGGCATATCACCTATTTTTTCACGTTTAAATTCTGCATCCCATTCTAGCCAGTTTCTTCCTCCAAAGTCCACCGCAACCTGGGCTAAACAGTCATCCATAGGCAGGCAAAATCCGTAACGCTCTATACCTAGCTTGTTACCTAAAGTCTTATTGAACAATTCACCTAAGGCAATCATAGTATCTTCAATAGTGTGGTGCTCATCCACGTCTAAATCACCGTTCACTTTAATCGTCAAATCCATCGCACCATGACGCCCAATTTGATCTAACATATGATCAAAAAATGACAATCCTGTATCAATATCATTCTTACCTGAGCCATCAAGATTTAATTTGATATATATTTGAGTTTCATTAGTATTACGAGTAATTTCAGCAACCCTATCTTTAAGTTTTAAAAACTCATATATTTCTTTCCAATTGGTGCTAGTCAGTGCTATACAATCTATAATTTCTTGTTTTGAAGCTTCAATTTCATCGGCTCCTAAATCTGGATCTTCCGATAGATAAATACCTTTAGTTCCAAGGTTTTTAGCTAATTCCATATCAGTAATCCTATCACCCAAAACAAAAGAGTTTTCCAAATCGTATGCTTCAGAAAAATACTGAGTTAATAAACCTGTTCTTGGTTTACGAGTATCGGCATTTTCGTTTGGAAAGGTTTTATCAATATGAATTGCAGAAAACTCAACACCCTCTTTTTTAAAGGCATCAATAATCTTGTTTTGTGCAGGCCAAAAAGTATCTTCCGGAAATGAATCCGTCCCCAAACCATCTTGATTAGTCACCATAACCAATTCATAATCAAATTCATTCGCAATTTTTGCCATGTATTGAAATACTTTGGGGTAAAACTCCAACTTCTCTAAACTATCCAATTGATAATCTACTGGTGGCTCTAAAACTAGAGTGCCATCTCTGTCTATAAATAGTACTTTTTTCATCCTATTGATATTAAAGCATCTAATAATATTTTGTTCTCTTCGGACGTACCAACCGTAAAACGCAAGCAATTTTCACATCCTGGTAGGGTTGTTCTATTTCTAATTACAATACCCTTTTCTATTAACTCGTTGTAACGTTTTGTAGCGTCATCCACCTTGACCAAAACGAAATTAGCATCAGTTGGATAAATTTTTGCCACAAAGTCAACGTTCAGCAATTGTTTTACCAAAGCGTCCCTCTCCTTCAAAATTTCATCAACCTGTTTTTGGGTTAATTCATTTTGTTCCAACTGAGCAATAGCCCTTTGTTGCGTTAACTCATTGACATTATATGGTGGTTTAATACGATTTAAAACCGAAATTATTTCTTCGGAAGCATAACAAATACCCAAACGAATTCCAGCCATTCCGTATGCTTTGGACAAGGTTTGCGTCACAATCAAATTTGGAAACTCACTCAATCTATTCGCCCAACTTTCTTCATTTGAAAAATCAATGTAAGCTTCATCAATAACAACGATACCCTTAAAGGCTATGATTAACTTTTCAATGGCAACTGCTTCAAAACTATTGCCCGTTGGATTATTCGGTGAGCACAAAAACAGCAATTTTGAATTTGGATCTGCTATTTCTAAAATCTCATCTACTTTAGGCTGAAACCTATCATCCAACTGCACACTTTTAATCCCAACAGCATTGATGTTAGCCAGAACACTGTACATCCCGTATGTTGGAGGTAGTGTAATGATATTATCTTGATTTGGCTCACAAAAGGCACGATAGATTAAATCCAAAACTTCGTCACTTCCATTGCCCAATAAGATATTCTTCTGAGGAATAGATTTTACTTCTGAAAGCAAAGATTTTACAGTACGCTGTTGAGGATCTGGATAACGATTTACACCATTTTCAAAAGGGTTTTCATTCGCATCCAAAAACACCATATCAGCACTATTGCCTTGATATTCATCCCTTGCAGAAGAATATGGCTTAAGTGCTTTAACCGTTGGTCTTATTAATTCTTGTATATCTATCATAATCTTAAGATGCTCAATCAAGTTCAGCATGACAAAAGTTATTTTATCAAATCCTTTAAACGAATACTCACTGCATTTTTATGCGCCTGTAAGCCTTCTGCTTCTGCCATTAATTCAATAGTTTCACCTATATTAAGAATACCTTCTTTTGATATCTTTTGAAAAGTCATACTCTTCATAAAACTATCCAAATTCACACCAGAATACGCTTTACTAAATCCATTTGTTGGTAACGTGTGGTTAGTTCCAGAGGCATAATCGCCAGCACTTTCAGGTGTGTAATCGCCAATAAATATAGAACCTGCATTATTAATGTTATCTACATATAAATCCTCATTCTCACAACAAATAATGTAATGCTCTGGTCCATATTCGTCAATCATTTCTAAAGCTATATTGTCATTTTCAACATAAATTAACTTAGAATTCGCAATAGCTTTTTCAGCAATGGCTTTACGTGGCAGCACGTCTAATTGTTGTTCTACTTCATCTGCAACCGCTTCGATAATGCTTTCTGAAGTTGAAACCAAAATTACTTGACTGTCCGTTCCATGTTCCGCTTGACTTAATAAATCTGATGCAATATATGAAGCATTTGCAAACGCATCTGCCACCACCAACAATTCACTAGGGCCTGCTGGCATATCAATCGCCACACCATATTTAGTTGCTATCTGTTTTGCTACTGTTACGTATTGATTTCCTGGTCCGAAAATTTTATATACCTTCGGAATAGTTTCTGTTCCAAAAGTTAATCCTGCGATAGCTTGAATACCTCCTACTTTAATAATCTTAGTGACACCACAAATTTGCGCAGCAAATAAGATTTCAGGGGCGAGATTCCCTTCTTTATTTGGTGGCGAACATAATACAATTTCTTTACTACCCGCAATTTGCGCAGGAACAGCTAACATTAAAACTGTTGAAAATAAGGGAGCAGTACCTCCAGGAATATAAAGCCCAACCTTTTGAATTGGTCTTTTTTCCTGCCAACATTGGACACCGTTTGTAGTTTCAATTTCTACTTTTGGTGTTTTTTGTGCTTCGTGAAAAACTTCAATATTTTCTTTGGCTTGTTTAATAGCATCCTGTAATTTTTGTGATACTTTCTGAATCGCCTCATCAATTTCTTCAGAAGTCACCTCATAGGATTCTAAAGAAACGCCATCAAACTCGCTGGTATATCTCTGAATTGCACTATCACCATTTTCTGAAACATCTTGAAAAATAGAATTAACAGTGCCCTCAATATCTCCAACGGTTTGCGTAGGTCTTTTTAAAATTTCAGACCATTCGCTTTTATTTGGGTTTTTTATGATTTGCATGACTACAGTACCATTTTTTCAATTGGGCAAACCAAAATACCTTGGGCTCCGTTTACCTTTAATTCATCAATAACTTCCCAGAATTCATCTTTGCTAATCACAGAATGTACGGAGCTCCACCCTTTTTCAGCTAATGGCAATACAGTTGGACTTTTCATTCCGGGTAATAAACTAATAATTTTATCCAATTTATCATTCGGTGCATTCAAAAGAACATACTTTGAATTTTTCCCTTTTAACACTGATTTGATTCTGAATAAAAGAGTGTCCAAAATTTTGAGTTTTTCTTCTGACAGTTCTGGAGCAGAGGTCAAAACAGCTTCACTTTTAAATAGCACCTCCACTTCCTTTAAATTGTTTTTAAACAAGGTACTTCCGCTAGATACGATATCAACAATAGCACTTGATAAACCAATATTTGGTGCAATTTCTACAGAACCATTAATAATGTGAATATTTGCGGTTTCACCCTTTTTTTCAAAATATTGATTGACCGTATTTGGATAAGAGGTCGCGATTTTTTTACCTCTTAAATCCTTTATTGAACTATACTCGGTATCTTTAGGTACCGCAATAGATACTTTACATTTAGAAAAACCTAAGCGCTCCACAATTGGTAGATCCTGTCCTTTTTCTATCAAGGTGTTTTCACCCAAAATAGCTATATCTACAACCCCATCCCGCAAGTATTGAGGGATATCACCGTTTCTCAAATACAATACTTCCATCGGGAAATTTCTAGCATTGGCTTTCAACTGGTCTTTTCCGTTGTCAATGGAAATACCACAGCTTTTCAATAAGTGTAAGGACTCTTCATTTAGTCGTCCTGATTTTTGTACCGCAATTTTTAGTTTACTCATTTTCAATTTTAGTTACGTTATCCGTTTTTAGGATAAATCTTTGATCCTACTCCTCGAAGGGATTAATTCAACTTGCAATTTCAAGTGCATCTGCGACTTCTTCAAATTGAGTTTCATTAAAAAACCCGCTTGATTGTCTCAAACGGGTTTAAAATATATGTTGATATTACTCAATACATTTTTACTTCGCTTGAGAGCAAATGTAAAAATGATGATGTGTTTGAGTAATGGTCATTTCTATTATTTGGTGCAAATATCAAAAAAATCTAATTAAAACTACAAATAATAAATGGAAATTTTAGAACTATTGAGTATTACTGAATTTTGATTACTATTTCTTGTTGTTAATTCAAGAATATATCCAATACTCTAAAATTTTAATTTATTGGTTTCCTAGTATTATTGGTAATCCGCTATCTCCAGAGCCGATAACAATGACCTTACTATTTGGTGATTCAGATAATTTCATGGTAGCCTCAATACCTTTATCTTGCAAAATCTTATCAGTTAAAGATGCACTTAAAATTTTGTTAGCATCTGCTTTACCTTGGGCTTCGATACGTTGTTTTTCGGCCTCTTTTTCAGCAGTTACCAACCTAAATTCGTACTCTAAGGACTCTTGTTCTTGTTTTAACTTACGTTCAATCGCCTCCTTAATAGTCGGTGGCAATGTTACATCGCGAACTAAAACCTCATTTAGTTGTACATATTGTTTTTCTAAAATTTTCTTCGTTTCTACAAAAATCTCATCCTGAATCGCATCTCTTTTCGTAGAATACAGTTGCTCTGGTGTATAACGACCAACAACACTTCTGGCCGCACTTCGTATGGCTGGTTGTATCACTCTTTGCAAATAATTTTCACCTAGCGTTTGGTGTAATTTCCCCAAATCTTCATACACAGGTTGATACCAAGCGGATCCATCAATTTGGATTTCCAAACCATTTGATGAAAGTACTCTCATTTTTTCAAATAGTTCTTGTTGACGTACTTCATAAATGTATACTTTGTTCCAAGGTGCAACTATATGAAATCCCTCACCCATTGGAGCTTCATCTGTAACCACACCTCCTCCAAAGGTCTTGTATAACACACCTGCTTCACCAGAACCAATTGTTACGGCAGATTTAGCAAGCAAAACAAATAATATCACAACTACAATTATAATTGGTAATGCTACTTTAGGTAATTTTTCCATAATTTTTTATTTAGATTAATCCGTTATATTTTCTTAAAAACCACTCAGCCGATAGGGTTAAAACTATCAAAACTAAAAGGTATTTCCAGTCTATCAAAGGTACGGTATTTTTATTGCTTTTTTGAATGGGCTTATAGTTTTCATTTGTCGTCAATTCAGAAATTAAACCACTCAAATCGTTTGAAAAAAACATCCTACCCTTGGTGTTTGTAGCTAGTTGATTTAGTTTTGTTACATCTGCATTCAAAAATTGTTGCTCAATATTATACTCCAAAACCTCAAAACTACCTGATTTAGATATATCTCCATTTTTTGAACGAACCACAAAACTATATTTTGAAGCGTCTAATCCGCTCAAATCAACTTGATAATTATTGTTTTTCAGAATGAATGGAAACGTACTTTTTTCTTTTGAAATGGAATTCTCGAGATATAATTCCAAAGATTGTCTAGCATCAAATTGATAGTTCTTATCAAAAGCCTGGGCTTTAACTACTATATTGTTGTTTCCTTTATAAAATGATTCATAATCAATGGTGAGCCTACTTTTTCTTTTATTTGATGCTAAATACTGAACTAATTTCCCAATGAAATCATCAAAAGGATTGAATGATTCCTCGTTTAGGAAACTTTGTGCACGCCATTGCCATATATTCTCACCAAATAACACAGCTTCTCTTCTAGTTTCGGTTTCAAAAGTTGCTAATAATGGTTGCGATTTTGAAATACCCAACACTGTTTTCTCCAATAGCGTCTCTGCGGAATTTGTAAAAGTCACATCGCCAAAAGGACCTTTTAAAGGTGGGAACGATTCAAAATTAATATCATCAACTAAAAAAGGATTATAGCTTGAGTTTAGAGTAGCCTGAAAATCTTCAAACTGACCAGTAGACTCAATATTAAATACTTTTTCGTTTGAATTAATAAATCCCAAACCTGATTTAGAACCTACTATAATAAATTTATTTTTGTTTTCACTTTCAATAGTGTCGTATAGTTTTTTGAATTTATTATTTGGCTGATACAATATAATTAATTGAAAATCATTTATTTGATTTATAATTTCATTCGGGTTTAAAATGCTTACAGAACGTTGTTCGTTGCTTTCGATACTCTTTTTTATGGCTCCTAAATCTGGATGGGGAAAATCACTAACTAAAGCTATTTTAGTTTTTTCGTCGATAACTTCTAGCGCAAAATTCTGTGTATTATTACTTGTATTTTTTTCGCTTGATAGCGGTTCTAAAGAAGCCTTAAAACTTCTTACACCTACCGAATTTGCGGGAAGTGTTAAATTAATAACTTTTGAATTGTTTTGTTCAGAAAAACTTACGCTCTGAGAATACAAAACGGCACTACCATTTTTAATCTCAAATTTTGAATTGACAGACGATTTTCCTTGATAAACTAAAATAGCCTCAACAGGAAAACGATTTTTAAAAAAAGCGTATTTATTCACATTTAGTTGTTGAATTTTTAAATCTGTGTATGTAATCGTATCCCCTAAAACCACAGGATAAACTGGTTGAGAATATCTTTTGGAAACAGAATAATCATTTCCGAACGTTTGGTTACCATCTGATATTAAAACTACTGGAGCAACATCGTTTTTATAAACATCTGAAATTTGTCGTAAGGCCTTATCTATATTACTTGATCTTGCTTTGAAACTTATGCTATCCGCTTTAGTGATATCTTCATCAAAAGTAAACACTTCAAAATCAAAGGCATTATTTAGAGTTTCATTTGTTTCCAAAAGACGAAGATTTTCCAACGCCATTTTATCTTGCTTTAGATGTTCTATGGAATTCGAATTATCAACCGCTACAACCAATTTAGGTTTCTCGGTATAAACCTTTATTTGTTCAAATTTTGGATTGATTAATAACAGTAAAATTGCAAATATTGAAAGAAAACGTAGTAATGTAAACCAAAGCGATAATTTCCCTTTGTATTTTGATTTATATTTATACTGAAAAAGCGCTACAAGTAGCGCTATTATTCCAGATAGTATAATGTATAAAACTATTTCAGTTTGCATTTAAAGCCTTTAAGAATATCTGATATTAAGTCAACATTCCTCCATCAACATTTAAAGTTTGTCCCGTAACGTAAGCACTCAAATCACTTGCTAAAAACACACAAGCATTAGCTACATCCTCAGGTGTACCACCTCGTTTTAAAGGAATACCTGCTCTCCAGCCTTTCACAACTTCCTCATCTAGTTTTGCTGTCATTTCTGTCTCAATAAAGCCTGGAGCTATAACATTGCTTCTAATATTTCTTGAACCTAATTCTAAGGCAACAGACTTAGAAAAACCTATAATACCTGCCTTTGAAGCTGCATAATTAGTTTGTCCTGCATTTCCTTTTACACCAACTACAGAACTCATATTAATTATTGAGCCTTTGCGCTGTTTTAACATGGTGCGCTGCACCGCTTTGGTCATATTAAATACAGATTTTAAGTTAACTTCAATAACTGTATCAAAATCTTCTTCAGAAATGCGCATTAACAAATTATCCTTCGTGATACCTGCATTGTTCACCAAAATATCTATACTACCAAAGTCATTTACTACATCATCCGCTAATTTTTGAGCTTCTTCAAAACTAGCCGCATTACTTTGATAACCTTTTGCTTTAACACCAGCATCTTGAAGTTCTTTTTCTAATGCATTTGCAGCCTCAACGGAAGAACTATATGTAAATGCTACTTGTGCACCTTGTTCGGCAAAAACTTTTGCAATCCCTCTTCCTATGCCTCTGCTCGCTCCTGTGATTATAGCTGTTTTTCCTTCTAATAATTTCATTAGTTATAATTAGTTTATGAGTTTATTCAAATATAACAAATACAACCTCCTCTAAATGAAAAAACCTCACAATATTTGCAAGGTTTTAACAATTTGAATCTTATTCTTAAGCTAATACTTCTGCTACTTTTTTACCAATTTCTGCTGGTGAATCCACAACATGAATACCACATGCTCTCATTATTTTCTTTTTGGCCTGAGCAGTATCATCACTACCGCCAACAATAGCACCAGCGTGCCCCATAGTACGACCTGCAGGTGCAGTTTCACCAGCTATAAAACCAACAATAGGTTTTGTGCTTCCACTTTCTTTGTACCAACTTGCAGCATCTGCTTCTAACTGACCGCCTATTTCACCAATCATGACAACAGCTTCAGTTTCAGGGTCGTTAATTAACAATTCTACAGCTTCTTTGGTTGTGGTTCCAATAATTGGATCTCCACCAATACCAATGGCTGTAGTAATTCCTAAACCTTGTTTTACAACTTGATCCGCAGCTTCATAGGTAAGCGTTCCTGATTTAGATACGATGCCAACTTTTCCTTCCTTGAAAACAAAACCTGGCATGATACCAACCTTCGCTTCACCAGGAGTAATAACTCCAGGACAGTTTGGGCCAATTAATCTTGAACCTCTGTCTTTTATATAGTTTGAAGCTTTAATCATATCGGCAACTGGAATCCCCTCAGTAATCGTTATAATTACCTTAATACCGGCATCCGCAGCTTCCATAATCGCATCTGCCGCAAACGCAGGTGGCACAAAAATAATTGTAGTGTCTGCACCCACTTTATCAACAGCTTCTGCAACGGTGTTAAACACAGGTTTATCTAAATGGGTTTGACCGCCTTTTCCTGGGGTAACGCCTCCAACTACATTAGTTCCATACTCAATCATTTGACTTGCATGAAATGTACCTTCACTACCCGTAAAACCCTGAACAATAATTTTTGAATCCTTATTTACTAAAACGCTCATATGTGATGATTTTCTTGTGAATTTTTAAGTGCCACAAAAGTAATTTATTTTGAAGAAAAATTAAACTACTTCTTGTCTTGATTTTTTAAAATATCTAAGATTTCAGGAATTTTCTTGATAGATGCTATTTCTTTGTATTTTGAACGGAAATCATCTGCCGGAATTCCGAAATAGTGTTTTCCTCCTTCCAAAGATTTGCTTACACCTGCTTTTGCAGAAATCACAGCTTTTTTACCAATAGTAATGCCGCTAGTAATACCAACCTGCCCCCAAATGGTAACCTCATCCTCTACAACAACGCAGCCAGCAATTCCAACCTGAGATGCTATTAAACATTTTTTACCAATTACAGTATCATGACCGATCTGAACCAAATTATCAATTTTAGTTCCCGCTTTAATAGTGGTATCTCCAGTTACGCCTTTATCTATCGTACATGAAGCACCAATATCAACATTATCTTCAATAACCACGCGACCGCAAGAAATTAGTCTATCAAAGCCTTCGGGTCTGTTTTTATAGTAAAAAGCGTTTGCACCGAAAACAGTTCCTGCATGAATGGTAACGTTATTACCTATTACAGCATCATCATAAATACTTACATTTGAATGAATTGTACAGTTCTTTCCAATTTTCACATTGTTGCCAATAAATGTATTGGGCTGTATAATGGTACCCTCGCCTATTTCAGCTAAGTCTGAAATTGATTTATTTGAAGGTTGAAAGGGCTTAAAATGATTTGATAATTTATTGAAATCCCTAAACGGATCATCACTTATTAAAAGTGCTTTTCCTTCTGGACAATCTACTTTTTTGTTAATTAATACAATGGTTGCAGCAGACTGCAATGCTTTATCGTAATATTTCGGATGATCTACAAAAACAATATCACCAGGTTGTACAACATGAATTTCGTTCATTCCCAAAACAGGCAAATTGGCATCACCAACAAATTCACAATTGACGAGTTCCGCAATATTTTTAAGGGATTTTGGTTGAGGAAATTTCATAGATTCTTCGCTAACGCTCTGAATGACATTTTATTCTTTTACACGTTCTTTATATGTACCTTTATCAGTCTCAACTTTAATTTTATCACCTTCATTTATAAACAATGGCACATTCACAGTTGCACCTGTTTCAACAGTGGCCGGTTTTGTTGCATTAGTAGCGGTATTTCCCTTTACACCTGGTTCAGTATGGGTAACTTCTAGAACTACACTAGCAGGTAAATCTACAGACAATGGCATATCGTCTTCGGTATTTATCAAAACCGTAACAACTTCACCTTCCTTCATTAGTCCTGGATTGTCTAAAGCTGCATCTGTCAACTGAATTTGTGAGTAATCCTCAGTATTCATGAGGTGATAATATTCACCATCATTATATAAAAATTGAAACTTATGCGTTTCAACACGCACATCTTCCAATTTATGTCCCGCAGAAAACGTGTTATCAATTACCTTTCCGTTGGTGACACTTTTAAGCTTTGTTCTAACGAATGCCGGTCCTTTTCCTGGTTTTACATGTAAAAATTCAACTATTTTATAAATGTCGTTATTATATCTAATACATAATCCGTTTCTAATATCACTCGTAGTTACCATATAATTTTACAGCTATTTTTAATTTGATTTAAAGTATCCTTTCATAATTCCTCTATGTGAATTCTTAATAAACTGAAGAATTTCATCACGCTCTGGTGTGGCTTCCATTTCTGCTTCAATAATATCAGCCGCTTGGGAATTATTATATGTTTTTTGATAGAGTATTCTATATATATCTTGAATCTCTCTAATTTTCTCAGTGGTGAAGCCTCTGCGACGTAATCCTACGGAATTAATTCCTACATAAGATAAGGGCTCACGTGCTGCTTTTACATACGGAGGCACATCTTTTCTAACTAAAGAACCACCAGTAACAAAGGCATGATTTCCAACAGAAACAAACTGATGAACCGCTGTCATACCTGCTAAAACAACATAATCTCCAACGGTAATATGTCCAGCAAGCGTGCTATTGTTTGAAAAAATACAGTTGTCTCCAACAATACAATCATGCGCGATATGACAATAAGCCATAATTAAACAATTATTGCCTACTACAGTCTTCATCCTATCTGCAGTACCTCTATTGATAGTAACACATTCCCTTATGGTTACATTATTACCAATCTCAACAGTTGTATCCTCATCATTATATTTTAAATCTTGCGGAACTGCAGAAATTACAGAACCTGGAAAAATATTGCAGTTTTTACCAATACGAGCCCCTTCCATGATGGTAACATTACTCCCAATCCAAGTGCCCTCGCCAATTACAACATTATTATTAATCGTTGTAAAAGGTTCTATCACCACGTTTTTTGCGATTTTCGCACCAGGGTGCACATATGCTAAAGGTTGATTCATACGTTTTGTTATTACTTCACTTTTGAAATTTGCGCCATCAATTCCGCTTCTGCAGCCAATTTACCGTTTGCATAGGCATAACCTTGCATATGACAAATACCACGGCGTATTGGTGTTATCAACGTACACTTAAATATTAAAGTATCTCCTGGAGAAACTTTCCTTTTGAATTTCACATTATCCATTTTCATGAAGAATGTTAAATAGTTTTCGGGGTCTGGTACTGTACTTAGCACTAATATACCACCTGTTTGCGCCATAGCTTCAACAATAAGAACTCCTGGCATTACCGGTGCACCAGGGAAGTGCCCTTTAAAGAACTCCTCATTCATAGTGACATTCTTCATGCCTACAACATGCTTATCCGTTAATTCAAAGACTTTATCCAATAATAAAAACGGTTGGCGGTGGGGTAACATGGCCATTATTTGAGTAACATCCATCAATGGCTCTTGATTCAAATCTATATTTGGTACGTTATTACGTCTTTCGTTCTTTATTATTTTTGAAAGCTTTTTGGCAAATTGCGTATTTACAAAATGTCCTGGCTTATTGGCAATAACTTTACCTCTTATTCGTGTTCCAATCAGCGCTAAATCTCCAAGTACATCTAATAATTTATGCCGCGCCGCTTCGTTGGGATGATGCAACGTTAAATTATCAAGAATACCATTAGGTTTTACGGCAATGGTCTCCTTGTTAAACGCTTTTCGCAATTTCTCCATGGTCTCAGGGGACAAGGCTTTATCAACATAAACAATTGCATTATTTAAATCCCCTCCCTTTATCAAACCATGCTCTAATAACATTTCAATTTCATGAAGAAAGCTAAATGTTCTAGAATTGGCTATTTCATTTTTGAAATCGGAAATATGGTTTAAAGTGGCATTTTGTGTACCCAAAACTTTTGTGCCAAAATCTACCATGGTGGTAACCTTATACTCTTTGGCAGGCATTACCAAAATTTCGCTTCCGCTTTCCTCATCGGTATATGAGATAACATCAGAGACTACAAACTCTTCTCTTGTAGCATCTAGTTCTACAATTTCAGCTTTTTCTAAAGCTTCAATAAAAAACTTCGAAGAACCGTCCATGATTGGAGGCTCGGATGCATCAAGTTCTACAATAACGTTATCTATGTCTAATCCTACTAAAGCCGCCAATACATGTTCAGAAGTTTGTATCATCACACCATTTTTCTCCAAGCAGGTACCTCTTTGTGTATTTGTAACATAGTTGGCATCGGCTTCAATTAATGGCGTTCCTTCTAAATCTACTCTTCTAAAGGCTAATCCAGAATTTGCAGTTGACGGTTTAAATGTCAAGGTTACGTTTTTTCCTGTATGTAAGCCAACTCCCGTGAGTGACACATCGGTTTTAATAGTTTTCTGTTTGTTTTCAGTATTAACTATTGCCATAGCTTTTTTCTATATCATTTAGTTTTTTGATGATTTTGGGCAAGTTCTTAAAATGCACATAGGATTTATTATAGTCTCCATAGGCAAGTGCAGGAGAACCTTGTAAAACCTCATTATCCTTTACATTTCTACCAATACCAGATTGTGCTTGTATCCGTACATTATTACCTATAGTTATATGTCCTACAATACCCACTTGCCCCCCTATTTGACAATTCGCTCCAATTTTTGTGGATCCTGCAATTCCTGTTTGCGCAGCTATGACCGTATTTTTCCCTATTTCAACATTATGGGCAATCTGAATTTGGTTATCTAACTTTACACCCTGTCTTATAATAGTTGATCCTAGAGTTGCCCTATCAATAGTTGTAGCAGCACCTATATCAACAAAATCTTCCAAAACTACATTGCCTGTTTGTGGTACTTTTTGGTATTCTCCTTTTTCGTTTGGTGCAAAACCAAAACCGTCGGCTCCTATTATTGCTCCAGAATTAATCACACAATTATTACCAATGATGCATTCTGAATAAATTTTAGAACCTGCAAAAATAATAGTGTTATCTCCTATTTTCACGTTATCACCGATATAGGAATTTGGAAATATCTTCACATTATCTCCAATTATTACATTTTCTCCAACATATGAAAATGCTCCAATATATATGTTTTCTCCATATTTGGAAGATTCAGAAATAAAAGAAGGTTGTTCTACTCCAAATTTATTGAGTTTAACTTGATTATAGTACTCTAGTAATTTTGAAAATGATTTATAAGCATCATCAACCTTAATCAAGGTAGTTGAGACTGTCTCTTCTGGCTGAAAAGATCTGTTTACGATTGTGATTGAAGCCTTTGTTGAATATATAAATGAGGTATATTTAGGGTTAGCAAGAAAAGTTAATGCTCCTTTTACCCCTTCCTCAATTTTTGCAAGCTTAGATACTTTTATATCTGCATCTCCAACAACATCTCCTTCGAGAATGTCTGCTATTTGTTGTGCTGTAAATTCCAAGCGTCTTTAGTTAGTAGTTTTTGTTTGATTTGAGCAAAAATAGGAAAAATGTAACAAAGTTATTACGCGACTTAATTGACGATATTCAATGGTTATGAACAACCATATTTATCTCATAGAAACTAAAAATTATTGTTTGGGATAGCAAACATAGTATTTTATAACTGTTTTTGATAATGCCCTTAAATTTAGATGATCTGAAGCCTTAACAATATCTTGAATCTTTCCTGATTTGTATAAAATATTAATATTCTGTTGCTTTGTTTGGTATGCCTGATTATATATTTCACCAGTAAATACAAAGTATTTCGCCTCTTCTTCACTTATATCATATTTCTCCCTTAACTCGCTAATATGATATTTAAGGCGGTCTTTAGCAATAGGCTTTTTCTTGATTTTTATTTTAAGCAATTCTCTATTTATAATCATAGAAGATAAATTGCTCAAAACAAAATCATCATGATCTTTCCAAGATTTCATTGCCGAAATAATATCAATATCATCTAAATCTGAAAAAACCTCCAAAGTAGTAACAGCAAAATTGTGCTTTGAAATATCGTTATTTAAAAAAAATAGTAGTGCACTACTCGCTTGTAATTCTATACCCTTTCGTGTCAAATCCTTAGCTCTACTTAACACTCGCATCAATAATTGTTCAGCAACCAAACCTGTTTTATGTAAATACACTTGCCAATACATAAAACGTCTTGCAATCAAAAATTTCTCTACACTGTAAATACCTTTTTCTTCCACCACCAAACTGTCTTCAACCACATTTAGCATAGTAATTAAACGTTCGCTATTTACATTACCTTCTGCAACTCCTGTGTAAAAACTGTCACGTTTTAGGTAATCTGCTCTATCAATATCAAGTTGACTTGATATTAATTGGCATAGAAATGGGCGTTCATATTCTCCTTTAAAAATTTGAATGGCGAGCGTTAAATTTCCGTTAAACTCTATATTTAAATGCTCCATAAAAAGTAGCGAAATGTGCTCGTGAGAAACACCATTTACAATACTATGTTCCATGGCGTGTGAAAACGGACCATGACCAATATCGTGTAATAAAATAGCAATATAAAGTGCCTCTTCTTCCCTTTTAGAAATTGTAACTCCCTTATAGCGAAGTATATTCACTGCTTTCTGCATTAAGTGTACACATCCAATGGCATGATGAAATCTTGTATGATGCGCTCCAGGATAAACCAAATAAGACATGCCCATTTGCGTAATTCGTCTTAAACGTTGGAAGTATTTATGCTGAATGAGGTCGAAAATTAACGAATTGGGAATTGTAATAAATCCGTAAATTGGGTCGTTTAAGATTTTAAGTTTGTTCAAACTTTAAATTTTAGCATTACATTTTTACAAATATAAATATATGATGTCCAAAATGTGGACCTCCAACAAATAAAAGCCAGTATGATACATATTCTTTGGGTTGATGACGAAATAGATTTGCTTAAGCCACATATTTTATTCCTAGAAAAAAAGAACTATAAGGTTACAACATGTAATAGCGGCACAGAAGCAATTGATTGTATTGAAGATATTAATTTTGATATTGTTTTTTTAGATGAAAATATGCCAGGGCTTACAGGTTTGGAAACCTTAAATGAAATTAAGGAGAAACGTGATAGTTTACCTGTTGTAATGATTACGAAAAGCGAGGAGGAATATATTATGGAGGAAGCCATTGGTAATAAAATTGCAGATTATTTGATTAAGCCTGTTAATCCTAATCAAATTCTGCTCAGTTTGAAGAAGAACTTAGACCTTTCAAGATTGGTTTCTGAAAAAACGACTTCAAATTACCAGCAGGAGTTTAGGAAAATAGCAATGGATATGTCTATGGTTAATTCCTATGAAGAATGGGTTAATTTGTATCAAAAGTTAATTTATTGGGAAATTCAATTAGAGGATATTGAAGATGCAGGAATGTTTGAAATTCTGGAATCGCAAAAAACCGAAGCAAACATACAATTTGGGAAATTTATAGATAAAAACTATTCAGATTGGTTTCTGCCAAATGCAGATGCTCCTATAATGTCTCATACATTATTTAAAGAAAAAGTAGTTCCAGAAATAAGCAAAGAACAGCCGACACTGCTTGTTGTAGTTGATAATTTAAGATATGACCAATGGAAAGCTTTTGAAGGCACGATTAACAATTACTACAAAAAAGAATTGGAAGAAGCTTTTTTTAGTATTCTACCAACAGCCACGCAATATGCCAGAAATGCTATTTTCTCTGGTCTTATGCCAAGCGAAATGGAAAAGTTATATCCTCAATATTGGAAGAACGACACCGATGAAGGTGGGAAAAATTTACATGAAGGGAATTTTTTAAACGAGCAAATGAAACGTTTAGGACTCACACATTTAAATTATGAATATCACAAAATAACCAATCTTAAATCTGGAAAGCGACTCGTAGAAAATTTCAAAAACCTCAAGAATAATGACTTAACAGTTGTGGTATACAATTTTGTTGATATGCTCTCTCATTCTAAAACAGAAATGGAAGTTGTAAAGGAACTTGCATCAAATGATAAAGCTTACCGATCTTTAACTTTAAGCTGGTTTAAAAATTCACCACTTTTGGAAATGATTCAGCAAGCACAAAGTTTAGGTTTCAAATTAATTTTGACCACAGACCATGGCACAATTAATGTTAAGAATCCTTCAAAAGTTATTGGTGATAGAGATACGAGCCTGAACTTGAGATACAAAACTGGTAGAAGCTTAACGTACGATAAAAAGGATGTTCTATTAGCTGATAATCCAAAAGATATTCATCTACCATCTATAAGTATGAGTAGTTCATTCATTTTCGCTAAAGGAGACCTGTTTTTTGCATACCCAAATAACTATAATCATTACGTCAGTTATTATAGAAGTACCTATCAACATGGCGGAGTTTCACTTGAAGAAATGATTATTCCATTTACCGTTTTCTTACCTAAATAAATCCTTGTAATACAAATAACATCGATGAAATGCATTTTTTTCTAGTATTTCTAAATTATTTTAATTAATATTGTATCAAATATTTTTAATGAATTGGAAATAACTTATGGCTTATCGCAGATTGATGATGTGGTTAAAGAGCTTTTAAAGAATGTTAATTCAAAAATTATTCTTGTTCATGGCCATATGGGAGTTGGTAAAACGACACTCATTAAAAGCCTAGTTAAATTATTAGGTTCTGGAAATGAAGTAAGCAGTCCAACATTTTCAATTGTTAATGAGTATGATTTAGATGGGGATGGTATATATCATTTCGACTTGTACAGAATAAATGATATTGAAGAGGCTTACAGTATTGGTGTAGAAGAGTATCTCTATTCAGACAACTGGATTATTATTGAGTGGCCCGAAGTAATAAAACCAATTTTACAAGATAAGTACCAGGAGGTTTACATAACCGAAATATCTCCAGAAATACGAAAACTAGAAATAAAAAAAGATAATTAAGTTTAACCTAAATAGAGCAATTAATGCATAAACAACTATAAACCGACCTACTTTTTTTGAAGATTACGGGAAAGCCACAGCGGATTTTTTAAAAATCAACGCTTTTAACATAATTTTAACATTTATTGATCTACTTAACGTTAGTCTTCACATAAATTTGGGGTGTAATTAATTAATTAAATCCCTTAAATTATGAAAACAAAAAAGTATGTAATTGCATTAGCAATTTTCGGAGGTATGTTGTTTTTAGCAAATGCTGCTAACACATATAACGTAGATGGAGCTGAAACAGCAAAAATCGAAAAGAAAAAGTTCGAAATTCCTTCAAGAGGATAAAAAGAGTCTAGTACTTGGTAGTTTTATAGCCACTATATTAGCTATAACTCCATTTTTATTTTCTCTTTATGAAAGTGTTCCACAGACTAAAACGTGGAACACTTTCTTTTTTACTTATGATAGTAAAGTATGGGAAGACGCCCGTTTGGTAATGTGGATATTTACCAGTAAAATCATTCCCTTAATTCTTATTTTTATTTGGTTTTTTACTTGTAGACATTGGTGGTATCACGCATTACTTGTTCCAATATTTATGTATATCTATCAAATCTTTGCGCTTTTTAATGATGATAGCAAATTTTTTGATGAGTTGCAATTAATTTATATGGTCCCAATAATGGCAGGTGTAATTCCTTCTATATATTTGATCAGAGCTAGACTATTCAATAAAATGAATGAAGCCACAAAAAGTATGCAAGAGTTGGAAGATGAATTAAAGATGAGTCCTAAAAATTTCTTGGATAAAATCAAGCAGTATTTTTGATGATCACTCTTCCAGCAATCGATCTCGTTCCTCTATTTCAATGGATTTTTTAACTTTTTTAAGTCTATAATTACCAATCTTATAATTAAAACCCACAACGAACAGGCGGTTCTCCATATTACTTGCTACAAACCAATCCTGATTTAGATATCTTGTGGTTTGATCAAAGTTTCTTGTATTTAATATATCTCTTACTCCTATATTTAAGGATGCTCTATTATCCCAGAGTGTTTTATTGATATTAAAATCTAATCCCATTCTACTAGTAATATCGCTAGGTCCATTAAACATTGGGCTTAAATAATCTAAACCTATATCAGCCGTTAAACTATTATCTTCTAGAAGATTAAAATAATTTATAATATTGGCATAAACAGACCACCTTTCATTATTAAAAAGCTGGTTATCCGTACCTACTGCAAAAAAATTGTTCTCATAAAAGAAGAGTGAGGATAAAACATAAAGATTCCAATTTTTAGTTATCCCCGTATAAGTTGTAAAATCTAATCCATAAGATTTATTATGATCAGTATTAGTATTGATATATTGTAAAAGCCTATTTTCATTATCTTGAACTGGTAACTCTAAGGTAGGATTTTTTTCATAACGATAGTAAGCTTCAAAAGTAAATGTATTATTTATGGTATAACCTAAAATAAAACTATCATCAATTTCAGGAAGTAATCCAGGATCTCCTGATATAAAAGTATTATCATTTAAAAAATATTTAAAAGGGTTTAGTTTTCTATATCTCGGACGGTAAATGCGCTTATTGTAACTAAAATATATTTCATCTTCATTCTTTAGTCTATTAAGCAAATAGAAGGAAGGAAACAAATTGGTGTAATTATTTACGTTATTAGAGTTTGTTAATAGTGAAACACCTGTCGTTTCGGTTCTTTCCACTCTTAAACCCGCTTTTAAACTCCATCGTTCCCACTCTTTTTCATAACTTATATAACCAGCATAATTTTTTTCATCGTAGTAGAAAATATCTGAGTTATTCAAGTTCTCTACTCTATTTCCATTTTCAAAACTAAATTGATCTAAAACATTATCTGAATCGATAGTAACAAATTTAGCGCCGGCTTCAAAACTTGCGCTCTCGCCTAAAGGCAATTGATAATCTATTTGAGCTGTACTTAATTTAATTTCTTGACTTGAAAACGTTTGAAATCTATTATCTCTAAAGGATGACTGTGCATTCGGTAAAAAATAACCAGTATCTACATTTTGAAATTCTGAAAAATCATAATTTGTATGATGTAAATCCACAGATATTTTTTCTCCCTCTTCATTAAACTTATGAATGTAGCCTAACGAAAAGGCTAGGTTAAACTTTTCTGAAACTAAATTATTAAATGTTCTAAAAGATGAATCCTGCACTTTATCTGCTCCAAAAATCTCGGTTAAGTTGTTTACTTGTGTTTTAGAAAAATCTCTTGGAGCAATAAGTGTGTTGGTTGTAAAAGTTAAAGAATTGGCGTCATCAAAATCATAATTAATAGTTCCCGTAATATTTTGATTAGATGACCTACGCTCTCGTTTAAAATCTGTTGCCCAAGTAGACCCGAGAGCATTATTTTCTATAAATTTAATTTCTTCTAAATTATTTATAAAATCTCTGCGAGGGCTAATATTATAGTTGATATATGCACTTATTTTTTTGGACTTAAAAAAGTGACTTGTACCCGCTGAAAACTTGGGAAACTGAAAACCTTGTTGGTAATTACCAAAAATACTTCCATGATAACCCGCTATAATATTTTTACTGGTAACAATATTTAAAACTGCACCACCTTCAGCATCATATTTGGCGGGAGGATTAGTTATGACCTCAATAGATTTTATGTTATTTGCAGGCGTAGCGTCTAAAAGCTGTTGCACTTCATCCATCGATAGATTGATTCTCCTATCATTTATATAAACCACTGGGGTTGAATTTTTTACAGAAATTGAGCCGTCTCTAACAATAACTCCAGGTGTCTGTTTCAAAACATCTAATACATTATTGTTTGATAATGTAGAATTTTCAACGTCAAAAACAAGACGATCTACAAGCCGCTTAACCGTTGGTCTTTTTGCTGTAATAACAATACCCTCTAAACTTTCTAGTTGTTCTTGAAGCACAATTTCTTGTAACGACAACTTATTGGTAAGCTGTATTTTAATATCATAAACCTTATAACCCAAATAGCTAATTTTAAGATTATAGGTAGAATTACTTAGGTCTTCAATTTTAAAATACCCATCATCATTTGTCGTTGTTCCAAAAACAACTGAAGCATCTAAAACATCTTGTAAAACCACATTGGCATAGGTGATAGGTTCATGTGCTTCATCTTTAACAAAACCATCAATATAAAAGTCTTGGGAAAACCCATAAAATGAAAAAAGAAAAAGTAAATAGAAAAGACTATGGCAGCGCATAAAAATTGTATAGCCAGTAAATTTAGAATAATTTAATGACATGCAGATACGTTGAAACCTCATCAAATAAAAATATTTTCGTACAAACAATTTTATAATCCCTATGAATTTATTATAAATTGAACATACAAATCTTACAGAAACCCAAAATTATTTGTAATTTCAAATTCGAAAAATAATATTTATGTCAGAATCATTGTCGCCATTTACCAAGCAACAATTACTTCCGCAAGAAGAAACCTTAGAAATTTTAAAACACAAAAGGCAGCTCTATATTGGTGTTCCAAAAGAAACAACCTATCAAGAGAACAGAATTTGTCTTACACCCGACGCTGTATCAGCACTTGTAAGCAACGGACATAGAGTTTTAATTGAGGCTGGAGCAGGTAAAGCAGCAAGATATAGCGACAAGGATTACACTGAGGCTGGAGCTGAAATTTCAAATGATACCGCAAAAGTTTTTTCCTGTCCTATGGTTCTAAAGGTTGAACCACCCAGTTTAGAACAAATAAAACTATTAAATCCGCAAGCGATTTTAATCTCAGCGTTACAACTTAAAACACAGACAAAAAAATACTTTGAAGCGTTAGCTGCTAAGAGAGTAACAGCTCTAGCTTTTGAATTTATAAAAGATGAAGATGGCACATATCCTGCTGTAAGGTCTTTAAGTGAAATAGCAGGAACTGCATCCATACTAATAGCATCCGAACTATTATCTAAAGGTAAAGATAGTTCTGGTTTAATGTTAGGTAATATTAGTGGAGTGCCTCCGATAGAGGTTGTAATTTTGGGAGCAGGAACAGTAGGTGAATATGCAGCAAAAAGTGCCTTGGGGTTAGGCGCAGGTATAAAAGTGTTTGACAACTCTATAACCAAACTTAGGCGTATCCAAACTAACCTTGGTCGATCTTTATTCACCTCAACTATCCAACCTAAAAACCTACTAAAAGCATTAAAGCGTTGTGATGTTGTGATTGGTGCAGTACGCGGTATAAACAGAGCCCCAATTATTGTTTCAGAAGATATGGTTCAACATATGAAAAAAGGCGCGGTAATTATTGATGTGAGTATCGACATGGGTGGATGCTTTGAAACAAGTGAAGTTACATCCCATAAACAACCTACCTTTGTAAAACATGGCGCTATTCATTACTGTGTTCCCAATATTCCAGCTAGGTACTCAAGAACTGCATCAATCTCTTTAAGTAATATATTTACACCATATTTGATGAAAATTGCCGAAGATGGAGGTATTGAAAATTCATTAAGATTTGATAAAGGTTTAAAAAATGGATTGTACTTTTACCACGGAATTTTGACAAACAGATCTGTTGGTGAGTGGTTCGATTTAAAGCACAGCGATATTAATCTACTTATCTTTTAAACTGGCAAAACATTTATTTTACTAAAGAATGAAATTAATTCAACGCATTGGTTACTACCTTGGTGGTTTTTCAATTGGTCTAGTTATTCTAGCTTTTTTTTTAAGTGGAAAAAAAACATCATGCGCTTATGGTCCAGAAGCTAGAGTAATCAAAAACATTAATTCTAAACCATTACAATATTCTGAAAATGCTCTGTCTCAAATGGATTCTATAAGTATAAAGACAATATTACAAAATGGTAATGTTGATTTTTCTAAGAGTACACCAAGAAAGACACCTTGTGCAATTTACATTATTGAAGGCGACTTAAATAATAAAAGGATTGAAGTCTCAGTTCAAAATTGTGATAGCTTGGTAAAAATTATGAGCGTTATTAAAAGATGATAAAACGTAGTTTCGATCTATGCTTTGCAATAATTGGAATTCTACTCCTACTGCCTTTTTTTTTAATTATTAGCATTGTAATTAAAATTGAATCGAAAGGACCTGTATTTTTTGTTCAAGAGCGTGTCGGACAAAATAATATAGATTTTAATCTTTATAAATTCAGAACCATGTACGAAGGTTCACAACAAAAGGGATTGCTTACAATTGGAAATAACGATTCTAGAACTACAAAAGTTGGCTCTTTCCTTCGGAAATTTAAGTTTGACGAACTCCCTCAATTATTCAATATAATTAAAGGTAATATGAGTTTTGTTGGCCCTAGACCAGAACTACGGTATTTTGTAAATTTCTACAAAAATGAAGACTTTGAGGTATTAAAACTAAAACCAAGTATTACAGGTATTGCCACTTTAAAGTACATTAATGAGTCTGAATTAATAAAAGCCTCAACTAATGCTGAAGCCTATTATATAAATGAAATTATTCCAGATAAATTAAGACTTAATAAAAGGTATTTAGAAGAGAAAAGTTTTTGTCTTGACATAAAACTTATTTTGTTGACCCTAAACAAGCTTTTCAAAATAGTTGTATTCTAATTGATAACTTCAGACAAAATTTATTTATTTTTATGAAAAATGATATCATTCATATTGGATTTAAAGAATTAATAAGAAATTCAAAATAATCAAACTATTGAATTTATGTTTAGTTATTTTAGGGACGAAATTGTTATAAGTTATAAATTCTATATTCAATAAACATAACCCAACTCCACCATTGCATTTCTTGTCGTAACCTAAAGGCTAGGAGCTTCTCTTTAGTTAAGTATTATCCTTATGAAGCTATTAAAACCATGAACGGAAGTTGTATTTGATTTATTAAACCAGCCTTCTCCTGTTTTTCTCTTTTTTTAAAAGCATAAGTTCTCTTCCTGTTTGACCAACTACAGAAGTGTTTTCTTCAGCCCTTCTAATTAAATAAGGCATCACATCTTTTACAGGACCAAAGGGAACGTATTTCGCTACATTGTATCCCAAGTTTGCCAAATTAAAACTAATATGATCACTCATACCATATAACTGCCCAAACCAAACCCTAGAATCTTTATTTGCAATATTGGTCTCCTTCATAAGTTGCATTAGCAAATATGTGCTTTCTTCGTTATGTGTACCTGCAAAAACAGATATTGTATTTATATTTTCTATAATATATTTTAATCCTTCATTGAAATTCAGGTCCGTTGCAAGTTTGTTTTTGCAAATAGGAGAAATATAACCTTTCTCTTCCGCTCTATCATTTTCCTTCTCCATATACGCTCCTCTCACCAGTTTATAACCCAAAAAATGACCTTCAGAATTAGCTATAGCATGTTCCTTCATTAAAAACTCCATCCTATCATGCCGATACATTTGCAAAGTATTGAAAACAATAGCCTTTTCTGTATTGTATTTCTTCATCATTCTTGTTACCAGTGCATCAGCGGCATCTTGAATCCAACTTTCTTCAGCATCGATTAAAAGGGCAACATCACAATCTTTTGCTTTTTTACATACAATATCAAATCTAGACTCTATACGTAACCACTCCTTTGTCTCCTTATCGTTTAATTCCACATTGCTATTTACCTTAACATATAGACCAAATCTTCCGAAGCCCGAAGGCTTAAAAACAGCTATGGGCATTGCTTTTTTCTCTTTTGCAAATTCTATAATGTGCAATACTTTTTTTAATGCATTATCAAACTCATTTTCATTCTCCTTACCTTCTACAGAATAGTCTAAAACAGAACTCACCCCTTTTTCATACATTTTATCTATCACAGGCAGACAATCTTTTTCATTAACACCCCCACAAAAATGATCAAAAACAGTTGAACGAATTAACCCTTCTATCGGTAACTTAGCTTTTAAAGCCAAGTTTGTAGCTGCTGTACCAATTTTAACTAGGGGTTCTACAGATATCATTTTAAATAGAAAATGAGCCCGTTCAAGTTCAGAATCACTCTTTAAAGAAAACGCAATTTCAGTATTATCAAAAACTTGCATATCAATCTAATTTCAACAAATATAATTATTGTTGTACTATAGATTTTATTAAAATCTCCTTAATTTCGCAGCAAATTATCCAAACGATTTTTATGGATTCTATAACCGCAAACAATGGCATAATTCACTTTAATGAAAAGTGTTATATCGAATTAAATAAACACATTGTTAGAAACAATTTTTCTAAAGTTTTTGTTCTAGTTGATTCAAATACAAACGTACATTGTCTACCATATTTTCTATCAAATTTTGAATACGATGGAAGCATAGAAATTATCGAAATAGAAGCGGGAGAAATACACAAAACTATTGATACTTGCGTTGGCGTATGGAATACGTTATCTGATTTAGACGGAGATCGGAAAAGTTTGTTAATAAATATTGGTGGAGGCGTTGTGACGGATTTAGGAGGGTTTGTAGCCTCTACTTTCAAAAGAGGTATTGCTTATGTTAATATTCCAACATCGCTTTTGGCAATGGTAGATGCATCTGTTGGAGGTAAAACAGGTGTGGATTTAGGCACTCTTAAAAATCAAATTGGAGTGATTAGCACACCTGATATTGTGTTGATTGACACTAAATACTTGGACACACTTCCAAAAGAGCAAATGCGTTCTGGTTTAGCTGAAATGTTAAAGCACGGACTTATTAGTGGAGAAAGCTATTGGAATAAATTTACGAACTTTCCTGAACTTACTTTAGATGATTTAGACGAGTTAATTTATGAGTCGGTATTAATCAAAAAAGAAGTAGTAGATAAAGACCCTTTTGAAAATGACTTAAGAAAAACTTTAAATTTTGGGCACACTCTTGGACACGCCATAGAATCCTATTTTCTTAGTAATCCTAAGAAAAAAGATCTGTTACACGGTGAAGCTATAGTTATTGGAATGATTTTAGCCTTGTATATTTCGAAAGAACTCTCAGGCTTCCCCAGCGAAAAAGCTGAAACAATTAAAACACTATTTAAGAAATATTACGGCACTATTTCTTTTGACAAAGATGATTATCAGCCTATTATTGATTTACTCAAGTACGACAAGAAGAACTCCCATGGAAATATAAACTTTGTGCTTCTAGAAGATATTGGCAAAACTAAAATAGATTGTCTGGTTGATGAAGATTTAATTTATGCAGCTTTTAATTATTATGTTCAATAAAAACATAAAAGAATTTATTTTAATTTTTTAGAAATTAATGAATGACACAATTAGTTTCTTGTAACAAAAATTAAAGCTGTAGTTAAGAGGAAAGAGGTAATACTTATAATTGTTCCAATCCTAGAATCTCCAGAAGCATTGCTAATCGCTGAATTATTTGGTTCTACATATACCACATCATTTTGAGTGAGGTAGTAAACAGGAGAATTAAAAACCTCTTTGCTCGTTAAATCAATTCTTGTATATGTTTTTGTTCCATTAAAATCTCTGATAACCAAAATATTATCTCTCCTACCATTAATGCTTAAATCACCAGCAAGTCCCAAAGCTTCAAGTATTGAAATACGTTCACCTGTGACAGGATAAACACCTGGCGCATTAACCGCACCCTCAATAGTAACTCTGAAATTTAAAATTCTAATAATAATCACCGGATCTTTCAACAACTGCCCTTGCTCAAACTTTGTTTTTAAAAGCTGTTTCGCCTCCTCGGTTGTAAGACCTAAAAATTTTATTTTGCCGAGAACTGGGAAATCTATATTTCCCTCAACATCAATCAAATAATCAACACTTTGGCCTACACCACCAGGAAGAACAGGATTGTAAGGTGCTGCTACTTCAGGATTTAATGTGGACACAAAAATGCTAATAATATCTCCAACTTTTAACTTAGCTTCAAAGGTATCTATAGCTGGATTGGTTTCAAAATTTTCAACGTTTTGAAAATAAACCACATCCTTCTTGGTAACACAAGAAGTCATGATTACAATAAATAAAACAAAAGAAAATTTAAAGATTGGGGCCTTCATATTTTTAAGATGATTAGAATTTGCTCGAAAATAGAAAAAAATAGAATGTAACACAGCAACTCTTAGACAAACTCCTATATAATTTTGTTAACTTGTAATAATATACTGTATTTAGCTAGCGTAATATTATTGTGTATCTCTGCGAATGAGATCTCATACAATAAAAAAAGCTCCATTTCAATAAGGAGCTTTCATTATTTTGACAATTAATATATTTAAAGTTCATTAAAAATAGAATGCATCAAGCGCTTTTTATCATTAATGCTCTCTTCTAAGGATATCATAGTTTCAGTGCGATACACACCTTCTATTTCGTCTAATTTAAAAATCACTTCTTTGGCATGTTCAGTATTTCTAGCCCTTATTTTACAAAAAATATTAAACTTTCCTGTTGTTATATGGGCGACTGTAACAAAAGGTATTTCGTTTATACGCTCTAAAACAAATTGTGTTTGAGAGGTATTGTTCAAATAAACACCAACGTAAGCAATAAAAGAATATCCTAATTTTTTGTAATCAAGCGTTAGAGATGAACCTTTAATAATACCCGATTCTTCCATCTTCTTAACTCTTACATGTACTGTTCCCGCAGAAATTAAAAGTTTTTTTGCTATGTCCGTAAATGGAATTCTTGTGTTATCAATTAACATATCAAGAATTTGGTGATCGATTTCGTCTAGTTTAATTTTCCCCATAATTTCGATTTTCTTAAATAAAAATCAAAATTAATACATTTTCACTAATGAATACGCATAAATAATGCACTTTATTTCGAAAATAATGCGATTTTCTCATTATTTATCTTTACGAAAACGTTTTCGTCGTTTATTTTGAGCGCTTTATCATCCAAATTTGAAACTACTTTCATATTTGCATCAATTTCTCTATGGGCAAAATAAGTGTTTAATCTTTCAATTTTTGAAACAATTGGAACGAATTTCAATAAACCATCAATTAGTCTTTCTTCAAATTGAAAAGCAATATCCACAGCATCTTCAGATTCAGGAGTATGTTTAGCATTTCTTATAATTACATCAAAAAATAGTTTCTGATTTTCAGGGATTTTCAAATAGGCCTCATAACAACTGGGGTCAATTTTATCAATGGCAATAACAGACAAGGCAATAATATAAGAGACATAAATTAACTCTCTAGTTTTCTCTCTGAAATAATCGTTTTTATAATGGCCTGCTTCAAAAAGTATGGTAGGTACATTTTTGCTCTGAAACGTATCTCCAACACAATTTAGATTAAAATCATCATCATAAGTACCCACTTGATTAGGAATTATTTTCTGAAGACCATCATTCATTTTGGCAATAATTGCCATCGCTATTTTTCGATTAGCAGTAATAGTACAATTCTCGTCCTGAGCTGGAGCTAAAAACGAAACCGTTGCTGAGTGGGGTTTGTTCCCTGCACTAAAAATCGTTCTTTGTCCGTGAAGGTTAAAACAAAAATCAGGCTTAAAAGATTTAAAAATATTTCTCAACACAACACTTTCTGGTTGTGTTAAATTTTGAGCATCTCTATTTAAATCGACCAAATTAGCGTTTACCCTTGTATAAGCTTTCGCTCCATCGGGATTTAAAATCGGAACGATTAGAATTGTGCATCCTACCAAAATATCTTCAGTAATGTGGCTCCCTGAAATACACGTATTAATGAAGTCAAAAATTGCTTTAGTAGTGGTAGATTCGTTTCCATGCATCTGAGACCACATTAAAATTTTCTTAGGACCACTACCTAGTTTTATACTATAAATATCATCTCCTAAAACTGACTTTCCAATCGCATTAATATCTATTTTTTTAGATGCTTTTTTATTGAATAATGGCTTAATATCTTCATTGGTAATATACCTTCCAAACAAGCTAGTTTCTTTATTCTTTTCAAACAGTAATTGCAGCTCTTTAATATTCATAGTGTCAATTTAAAATGCAAAAGTAAACATTTCGAATTTCACATTTGTAAACACATAAAACTAATCAAAACGTTAACAATATTAAACAAGAAACAAGCTTTTTAGCACAATAAACGAGATCAATAATTCATAAATTAATTTTTATTATTTAAAAATTTTAATATCAATATTTTAAGACTTATTAATTAATGCAAAAATTTAATATTTAAATCAAATTCAATCAATTAAAAAGCTTTCATATATTACTTTTTTATACATTTGTAACGGTTTTACAAGACCAAACTGAATTTACAATGATAAACAGCCAAGAATTCACTAAAAGACTTCAAAAAGTAATTGAATATTACGGTGAATCTGCTTCCTCTTTTGCTGAAAAAATCAATGTGCAACGTTCTAGTATTTCGCATATTCTTTCTGGAAGAAATAAACCTAGTTTAGAATTTGTTTTAAAGATACTTTCTGCATTTCCTGAAGTTGAATTGTATTGGTTATTGAATGGCAAAGGCAGCTTCCCAAACACTACAAATGAGACTGAAAAAAACGCCTTCACTCCCACTTTCTCTACCGAAGAAAAACTAGTCTCATCCAAAAATTTAAATCAGAAAAAAATTAAAAGAATTGTTATTTTTTATTCTGATGGAAGTTTCGAAAACTTTGAAAAATAATTTTACGATTGCTTAATTTTGCACTAAATCGATTTTATGAAAAAGCTTTTTGCGATTGCATCTATATTTTTATCTTTCTCATGTTTTCAAGTTGAAAGAAATTGTACGGACTTTAAAACTGGAAATTTCTATAGTGAAACAACCATTAATAACGTACTTTACAAATCAAATTTCTCTAGAACAGAAAATATCCAAATTGAGGTTTACGACAACCATATAGATTCGGCGGAAGTAAGATGGATTAATGATTGTGAAGTTATTTTTAAGACTATAAACCCTAAAAATATGGCAGAAAAAAAGGATATTCATCTAAAAATATTAACCACAACAGATTCGTCTTACACGTTTGAATACTCTTATGTTGGAGAGGTAAAAAAACAAAAGGGCGTTGCTTACTTAGCTAATTAAAGCTAATAAAAAGGATACAAAAAAGACTCTACTAAAGTAAAATCTACCGACTTATCTTTATTAACTGTATATGTAAAAAATATTTCTCCCCAATATTGGCCATCTGAAAAGTCTGCAATTCCCCATTTGTGATTAAGCAACTTTACTGTATTAATAAGCATTTTTTTTCCTTCCGAAGACGCATAGGGCACTAATGGATGTTCTCCTGCAATCTCATTTGTACTATAGATTTCATCTTTTATCAAAGGCAAGAGTTCGTTTGCTTTAAAACCATCATTTTCAAAATAACTAATGGCATCTTCATTTCTGTTTAAACTAAAATGAGATAGACTCACAACCTCTTCTTGCATTACAACTAAAGAATCCTCTAATTTTTCAACCTTATTCAACGCATTTTCCAATTTAGATTCTTGATTTTCAAAAATACGTTTGGCATTGGCGTATTGGTAAATTATCAATAACATCGCAAAAACAAACAAATACATAAAAATACGCTGCTTCATATCTATACTTCAATTTTTAAATTATCATAAGCCAAAAACACACCTTTTGGCAATTGTTTTTCAACTTCTGAGTGAAACCCCAGCATATGACTAATATGGGTTAAATATGCGCGTTCGGGTTTTATTTTCGCAATAAATTCAAGAGCTTCCTCTAAATTGAAATGGGAATAATGTGGTTCAATTCTTAACGCATTTACTACTAAAACTTTCACGCCTTTTATTTTCTCAATCTCCTTATCCTTTATGGACTTGATATCCGTGGTATAACAAAAATTGCTAAATCTAAAACCATAAACACTAAGTTTGTAATGCAGCGCCTTTATGGGCACCACTTGGATATCACCAAGCTGAAATGGCTTATTTTTAAGTCGTTCAATATGTACAGAAGGAGCTCCTGGGTATCTATTTTCTTTTTGAAAAATATAATCAAACCTTCGCTTCAAAGACTTTATAACTCTTTTATGAGCGTATAAAGAAATAGCCCCTTGCCTAAAGTAAAAAGGTCTTATGTCATCCAATCCCAAAACATGATCTGAATGCTCATGAGTAAACAAAATGCCGTCAATACGTTTGCAATTACTTCGTAACATTTGCTGCCTGAAATCAGGACCACAATCAATTACATAACTATAGTTCTCCCACTCGATTAAAACTGAAGTCCGCAAACGCTTATCTCTAATATCCTCACTCAAACAAACAGGATGATCGCTACCAATTATTGGAATGCCTTGAGAAGTGCCAGTACCAAGAAAAGTAACCTTCAAAACGATTAATTTTACTGGACAAAAATAGGGTTATTTTTTTGTAAACTATGGTTATTTGGTATCTTTACTGCAAAATGACATAACCTATAGTGCCTATGGAAATCAGCATACACGGAGATAAAGAATTTGATGATATCCCGTCATTAAAATCTAAAGCCCTTAGAATAAATCTCAATGAAAATATTTACGGCACATTTGCTGAAATAGGTGCGGGTCAAGAAACCGCTAGACAGTTTTTTAGGGCAGGTGGTGCTTCTGGCACTATAGCCAAAGCAATGTCGGCCTATGACAAGGATTTTAGTGATGCTATTTATGGAATTGAAGATGATAGACGTTATGTAACAGAATCTAGATTACGGAAAATGCTCTCTCATGAAATGTCGTTAATGGAGAAGCGCATTACTCGTGATAAAAACCCAGATAAAATATTTTTTGCTTACGCCAATACAGTTGCCACAATCGACTTCGCCAAACAATTTAAAGGACACGGATGGGTAGGCATAAAATATCAAGTTGAAGCTGGAGCGGATTACAACGAAATTATTCTGCATGTTCGTTTTAAAGAAACCGATGCCAGATTACAACAAGAAACCTTAGGTGTTTTAGGTACAAACCTTATTTATGGGGCGTTCTACAAATATAATGAACCTAAAAAGCTGCTTAGATATTTATATGATCATTTAGATAAAGATCAATTAGAAATTGATACTATAAATTTTTCCGGTCCGGTATTTAAAAATGTGGACAACCGATTAATGAGTTTACAACTTGTAAAAAATGGAATGACAGATGCTGTAGTATTCGGACCAGACGGCAACAATGTACTTCCCGCTAGAATTTTTTACAAGAAGAATATTTTAGCACTTCGTGGAAGCTTTAGACCTGTAACAAAGGTGAATATGGCTATGTTCGAGAAGTCGTATGAAATGTTTATTCAGGAGAATAAGGTAAATACTGATAAAACGGTTGTTGTATTTGAAATTACACTTTCAAATTTAAGGGCTGAAGGTAAAATTGATGAGCAAGATTTTATCGATAGAGCAGACTTGTTATGCGCTTTGGGACAATCGGTTATGATATCTAACTTCCAAGAATACTATAAAGTTGTTGAATACTTCTCAAACTACACAAAAGCTAGAATGGGACTTGCAATGGGTGTGAGCAATTTAGTTGATATTTTTGATGAAAAATACTATCGCCATATAAGTGGAGGGATACTCGAAGCCTTTGGTAAATTATTCTTTAAAGATTTAAAGGTGTACTTATACCCAATGTTTGACCCTAAAACAGGTGAACTTATCAACAGTGAAAACCTTAAAGTTTACCCTAGAATGAAGGAATTATACAAATTCTTTAAGTATAACGGGAAGGTGAATGATATTAAAGATTATGATGAAAATATCATGAATATATTCTCTAGAGAAGTACTTAAAATGATTGAAAAGGGAGAAACAGGTTGGGAAAGCATGCTACCAGAAGGAACAGCAGATTTAATTAAAGACTACAGGCTTTTTGGCTACACGAGAAGACCACTTAAGCCACTAACATTAAAGCGAAGAACAACGACTAAGAAGAAATAAAAAAAGAGCCTATCGGCTCTTTTTTTATTAGTCAAGTATTTGAGAGGTATGCTCTTTAGTTTTTACTTTTGAAATAACCTCTTCAATCACCCCATTTTCATCAATAATAAAGGTTGTTCTGTGTATACCATCATATTCTTTTCCCATAAACTTTTTAGGTCCCCATACACCAAAAGCTTCAATTACTGATTTATCTTCATCGGCAAGTAGTGGATATCTAAAACCGTATTTGTTTTTAAAATTTAGTTGCCTTTTTGCACTATCTGCACTGACACCTAAAATTTCATAGCCTTGAGATTGAAAACGATCAAAATTATCGTTTAAGTTACAAGCTTCTGCAGTACAACCAGGTGTACTTGCTTTTGGATAAAAGAAAACCACTAACTTTTTCCCTGTATAATCACTTAATTGAACAGTATTCCCCTGCTCATCTAGTGCTTTAAAATCTGGGGCTTTATCTCCTGCTTTTAATGTAGTCATAACAATTTTTGTTTAATAATTTATTAAATTCGCTTCACAAAAATACAACCAAATGACTAAACAAGAAAATGTAGCCTTTGTTATAGAAACGTTAAATAAGATTTATCCTCATATTCCTATACCTCTAGACCACAAAGACCCTTATACACTTTTAATTGCGGTTTTAATGTCTGCCCAAAGTACAGATGTAAGAGTAAACCAGATAACTCCGCTGTTATTTGAAATTGCGGACAACCCCTATGATATGGTTAAACTTTCTGTAGAAGAAATAAGAGAAATCATAAAGCCTGTGGGACTATCACCTATGAAAAGCAAAGGCATCTATGGATTGTCAAAAATTTTAATTGAAGAGCATAATGGCAAAGTCCCACAAAGCTTTGAAGCATTGGAAGCCTTACCTGCAGTGGGGCATAAAACTGCAAGTGTTGTTATGTCTCAAGCTTTTGGTGTACCTGCTTTTCCTGTAGACACCCATATACATAGACTGATGTACCGTTGGAATTTAAGCTCTGGTAAAAACGTGGTTCAAACAGAAAAAGATGCGAAACGACTATTCCCAAAGGAACTGTGGAACGATTTGCACCTTCAGATTATTTGGTATGGAAGGGAATACTCCCCTGCACGTGGTTGGGATTTGGAAAAAGATATTATCACCAAAACAATAGGACGAAAATCTGTTATAAACGCCTATTTGAAAAACAAAAAATCCTGATTTATAAAATCAGGATTTTTACATTTAATTAAGTAGCATTTCGTAATGCTTTTGTTTTCCTTTTATAACTTTATAAGCCTTGGAATAATCGAGTAAGAGTTTAATAGTTTCATCCTTAGGGCTTAAAGTTTTAGTTTTTTCTAAAGAATTTTCAGAGTAAAGTTTTGCCATTTTACTAATTTAAAAGTTAATCCAAATTAATAACGGCATTTATATATTTATATTGTATAACGTAAAAAAGAGCAAACACCTAAAACAGTAACTTACTTAATTATAGCGAATTAAAACTATAAATCGTTTATTTATTGATCAGACGAATTCCGCATTAGGGATTGTAGCTAGCTACCGTGTAGCGCGGAAAGCCCGACCCGAGTTTGTAATTTTCTTTAAACATTCCAAAGTTTAATCGAGGGGAATGCCCAAATTATCATCTGACGATTAATTGGTTAAAACTATATTATGTTTATCAATTATCTTTCTCAGATTAATTAAAGCGTAACGCATTCTCCCTAGGGCAGTATTGATGCTTACTCCCGTTCTTTCAGAAATTTCTTTAAAGCTCATATCATTGTAAACACGCATTACCAATACTTCCTTTTGATCTTCGGGCAATTCGTTTATTAAACGTTTAACATCACTTTCCACTTGCTCTTTGATTATGGATTTTTCTGCATTTAAGGCAGAGTCACTAAGTACCGAAAAAATGCTAAATTCACCAGAGTTATCAAATTTTGGCATTCTATTATTTTTTCTAAAGTGGTCTATCACTAAATTATGAGCAATACGCATCACCCAAGGTAAAAATTTACCTTCTTCGTTATAAGCACCGCGTTTGAGTGTATTAATTACTTTAATGAATGTGTCTTGAAAAATGTCTTCAGAAATATCTTTATCAAAAACCTTAGAATAAATAAAACTGTAAACTTTCTGTTTGTGTCTGTTAATTAAAATTTCTAAAGCTATTTCTTGTCCGTTAATGTAGTTACTAACTAAAGTAGCATCAGTTTGAAGTTCTTTTTGCATAATTTTTACTTTTAATGCACGAAGTGTTGCTTCGAGGCTTGGGGTTATCAGTTTAAAAGTAAAATTATGCTATAGGCAAGAGTATTAATCATTTACTACGTTCCAAATATAACAACAATCGTTCCTAAAAAACAAAAAATCTCAACTTTTTTAACAATTTTGTTAACCAAAACCTATTTTTCAAGCTCAATTTCTTATAGTATCTTTGCAAAATTATTCCTCTAAAAAGCCTATGAATACTGCTATTTCTGAAGTTAATCCAAAAGAAAACATCATCATCAAAGGTGCAAAATTGCATAACCTTAAAAATATTGATGTTGTAATTCCCAGAAACAAACTAGTTGTAATTACAGGATTATCTGGCTCTGGAAAATCTAGCCTAGCCTTTGACACCTTATATGCAGAGGGACAAAGACGCTATGTTGAGAGTTTATCTAGTTACGCTCGTCAATTTTTAGGGAGACTAAATAAACCAAAGGTAGATTATATAAAGGGTATAGCCCCTGCAATAGCCATAGAGCAGAAAGTGAATTCTACAAACCCTAGATCTACGGTAGGTACGAGCACTGAAATTTATGATTATTTAAAACTACTTTTTGCTAGAATTGGCAAAACTTACTCTCCCATTTCAGATGAAGAGGTCAAAAAAAATACAGTTTCGGATGTTTTAGAATACATCTTGTCTCATAAAGAACGAAGCAAACTCTTGCTTCTTGCTCCAATTCACCTTGAAGAAGGTAGAAAAATTGAAGACAAATTAAAAGCCCTAAATAATCAAGGTTATGCACGTGTTAAGCTTAATGGCGAGGTAGTAAGAATTGATGAGTTATCTACCATCTCAGAAAAAGATAGTCTTTCGTTGGTAGTAGACCGTATTATTGTTAAAACAGAAGAGGATTTCAAAAACCGGTTAGCCGATGCCATACAAACTGCCTTTTTTGAAGGCAAAGGTGAATGTATGGTTGAAGACCTAAAAGATAATAAAAACAGGGAGTTTAGCAATAAATTTGAACTGGACGGCATGTCTTTCTTAGAGCCAAACGTCCATCTATTTAGCTTTAACAACCCATATGGTGCCTGTCCTAAATGTGAAGGATATGGCGATATTATTGGTATTGATGAAGATTTGGTTATTCCCAATACAGGATTATCCATATACGAAAGTGCCATTTTTCCCTGGCGCGGTGAAAGCATGAGTTGGTACAAAGACCAATTGGTGAATAATTCGCATAAATTTGATTTCCCTATTCATAAACCCTATTTCGAACTAACCGAAGCACAAAAACATCTTGTTTGGACTGGTAATCAATATTTTGAGGGGTTGAATTCGTTTTTTGCAGAATTGGAATCTAAAGCCTACAAAATTCAAAACCGGGTAATGCTTTCGCGATATCGGGGTAAAACAAAATGTAAAACTTGCAATGGCAAACGACTTAGAGTTGAAGCCAACTATGTGAAAATCTCAGGAGTCACCATAACCGATTTAGTTGAAATGCCAATTAAAAAATTGGTTCAGTTTTTTAAAGAATTAGAATTAAACGATAATGACTTAAACATAGCAAACCGCTTGTTAAAGGAAATTAATAACAGACTTTCTTTCTTAGTTAATGTAGGATTAGATTACTTAACCTTAAATCGAAAATCTAACACCCTTTCCGGTGGTGAAAGCCAACGTATCAATTTGGCAACATCTTTAGGTAGTAGTTTAGTAGGATCAATGTATATACTTGACGAACCCAGTATTGGTCTGCATCCAAAAGACACGGAACGTTTAATTTCGGTATTGCAATCCTTAAAGAATCTTGGTAATACTGTTATTGTTGTTGAACATGATGAAGATATCATGAAAGCAGCAGATACGATTATTGATATTGGTCCTGAAGCAGGAAGTTTTGGTGGCGAAGTTGTAGCAGCAGGTACATATAATGATATTTTAAATTCCGCATCTTTAACAGCCAACTATTTAGGAGAAAAACTCAAAATTGAAGTCCCTAAAAAAAGAAGGACATCAAAATACCAAATTGATATCAAGGGCGCGAGAGAAAACAATTTAAAGAATATAGATGTTACTTTCCCTTTGGAAATGCTTACTGTTGTAACAGGGGTTTCTGGGAGCGGAAAAAGCACTTTGGTAAAAAAGATATTATTCCCTGCGCTTCAGAAGAAATTAACCGATTTTGGAGATAAAGCGGGGCAATTCTCCAGTTTGGAAGGGAATTTTAGTAACATAAGCCAGATAGAGTTTGTAGATCAAAACCCAATTGGGCGATCCTCAAGGTCAAATCCCGTTACTTATATTAAAGCCTATGATGATATTCGCACTTTGTTTTCGAAACAAAAATTAAGTAAAATACGAAATTACCAAGCAAAACACTTTTCTTTTAATGTGGACGGAGGTCGTTGCGAAACTTGTAAAGGTGAAGGGGAAGTAACTATTGAAATGCAGTTTATGGCCGATGTGCATTTAGAATGTGAAACCTGCAAAGGAAAACGTTTTAAGAAGGAAGTTTTAGAAGTTACCTTTGCCAATAAGACTGTTGATGATATTCTAAATCTTACCATTGACGACGCCATAAGTTTTTTTGAAGCTAATAATGAAACCAAAATCAAAACTAAATTACAGCCACTACAAGACGTTGGTTTAGGTTATGTTACTTTAGGACAAAGCTCTTCTACGCTTTCGGGTGGTGAAGCGCAACGTATAAAGTTAGCTACGTTTTTAGGAAAAGGAAACACAAAAGAAAAAGCTTTATTTATTTTTGATGAACCTACTACAGGGCTTCATTTTCATGATATTAAAAAATTACTAACCTCATTTAATGCTTTAATCGATAAAGGACATTCTATAATTGTAGTAGAACATAATATAGAACTTATAAAATGTGCCGATTATATTATTGATTTAGGTCCAGTTGGAGGTGAAGAAGGTGGTAATTTAGTTGCAACGGGTACTCCAGAGGATATTTGTAAGAATCCTAACTCTATTACTGGTGAATTCCTAAAAGCAAAACTCTAACGCACCTTATTTTTGTTAATAAAACAAAAAGGCAAAAAAGGCCAGTATAACTAGTGTTATTGGTGCAACAATGGATAAAAAAACAAATGTGGCAACTACACCTTTAAATAAGCTTTTGAACCAACCTTGAATATAAAACCGCCTTAAAGCAATTATTAAATAGAAAAATGTTGATAGCATTATAAGGAAATCAAGCCAATCTGGAATATCCATAATAAAATTCACTCCAAGAAGGATACTAAAAACAGTAAACAAGAACGAAAAGTAATAAAAACTGAATACTAGGTGATGCGCGTATGCTCCTCTTCGAAAATGCAATAGCTTCAATATAAGTGCGAATATGGGCAACAAAAAGAACATTGCAACGGGAATAGCATCATAAAAAACCTGAAGTATATTTCCGCCTTGCCTAGATTTATAAAAACGTAATCCTTGTTGATATAAACGCCTTTTAAAAAATCCTGCGTCTTTATTTAAGCCCATGGCTTTATAAATTTCAGTATCGGGTGCATTAATTTCAATTAGGGAATCGACTGCCGCTGTATCAAACTCATAAGACATCATATCGTTTTGCTCTACAGATTCCGCTTTCAATAAAGAATCAACTTCCTTTTCTTGCTCATTTGAAATTAATTGGCTTTCTCCTAAAGTTTTTTTAATCTCAGCTTTGACAATGGAGTCTTTTATACTCTTACTGTTTGAAATAGCTTTAGTTAAGGTGTCCTTAAAAACGCTAACAACTGATTCATTATCATCCTCAGCCGTTAATGTGCGGGCAAGTTTTGAGTTTAAATCTTCCACTTGGCTGCGTTGTACAAACGAAAACAAAAAGAAAAACACCACCGCAATAAATAAATACATTTGTGCAGGGTGTAAATACATTAAGCGCTTACCCTGCACAAACTTTCTGGCTATAAAACCAGGTTTAAATAATAATGGAAAAAAGCTTTTAAAAAAACGTGCATCAAAGGAGAAATAGTTGCTAATAGTGTTGTAAAAAAGAACGCCAACCGTTAAATCATCTTTAGCCTGCTGTCCGCAATGGGGACAGAAGTTGTATGCTTCATCAAACTCTTTGTTACAATTTTTGCAGGTCTCCAATACCTTTAATTATTTAGATGATTAAAGATAAAAAAGTTATGTAAAAGAAAAAAGACACCACATGGTGTCTTTTTAAAACAATATTTACTGTTCTGTGAATTACTTCACAAACTTAAGCGATCCTTTTTCTGTAGCAAGAATGTATAGGCCTGACTTTAAAGTCTCAACATCAATTTCTCTACTTTCAATTTCTCCAGAAATCATTTTTTGTCCCATTATGTTAAAAATAGAATAACCACCTTCAATTTCATTAGACAAAACAACGGCATCTCTACCCGCATTATAATATGCTTCTAATTTATCCTTACTAAAATCGTTTGTAGATAACTTGTAAGCGTCCAATAGCGTATTTGCTTTAGCAATCAAGTTAGCCTCAGTTTCTGCTGTTGCAGATGAATTATATGTAAAACCAACTATCTCATATTCTGTAGTACTACCGCTTTTTAGCGCAACTGAAGTAAAGTATTTTCCTACAGGAGCAAAATATCTAAAGTGAGTAGAGTAAGGACCAGAATCTGGAGTATTCGCAAAGCTCCATTTCGTAGCAATCAATGTGTAGTTTACTGTACCATCTGTATTTGAGGACACATCAATAACTCTATTACTTGCAGCCACTCCACCTGGAGCAGGAATAAAATTATGCATACCTGTTGATGTACCAATGTTTCCGGCACCATTTCTCGAAGGTGTTTCTCCATTAGCCATTATTGTTCCGTCTGGGAAGTCATATTGCGCTAACGGAATAGTTGGCGACCAAACTGGCAAATCAGCAGGCATATCCGTACAAACTATAACATATGGATTTTGACCTACTGATGGCATGTAGTCCGTCCCAGTATCTAGTGCCACTTCAGTTGGGTAACCTATAACGTTTATAGTTTGCGCATAGGTTAATGAAACAACGCATACTGCGAATAAGATTAAAGTAATTTTTTTCATAATAATTGTAGTTTAAATTAATTTGTTGCAAATTAAAAAAAAGGACACTTCAATTATTATACAAACAAACACAAAACAAAACATATGTTACAAATTTAGCAACATATGTTTCATTGTATATTAATATAATATTTAAAGATTATTTTATTTAAAGTAGAAATCTGCTTTAAAATAACCCTTCCGTATTATAAATCTCCTTTAACAAACTTAAGAGAGCCTTCATTGGTAGCTAAAATATATAAACCTGATTTTAAACCTTCAACCTTAATCTCTTTATCATCAGTTTCACCAGAAACCATTTTCTGCCCCATCAAATTGTATATAGAGTAGCCTGCTTCCAATCTATCAGCCAATACGATTGTTTCCTCGTCTGCTTTATAATATGCATCCAACTTGCTTTTGTCAAATTCTTGAGTATCTAATGTTAATTGACTTACAAGTGTATACCTATCACTATTAACATTAACAGAGGATAATAATCTTACAAAAAGGACTATTGTAGCGTTCACAGAAGCATTTCCATTAAGAACATCTTCCACTACAAAATTTATGGTTGCGGTTCCTGTTGTACCCACCAAATCATAATTAATATTTGTTCCATTAATTCCATTATCATCGTTTCTGGTTCTACCTCTAACCCCAGCATTTCCGCTTCCTGCATCTGGCAAATTGTCGTATGTTAGTTCAATGGCCAAAGTTTCTCCAGCAACAATTTCATTGTTTCTGTTCGTCCAAAATGTTTCTGCATCGACACCATTTACTTTCGACATGGACATTGATTGTGAGTAAACGTTCACTACCGTGAAAATAAGTAAGAATAACAAAGTAATTTTTTTCATAATATTTTAGTTTAAATGAATAAAGTATAAAAGTAGAATTAACAAAACCGTAAACAAAGTTTGAAAATTCAATATCACTATACATTTGCTATACAGAAATTATTAAACGATATACAAAAACTATACTTTTATCCTTAACTGAAAACATCACAATATTCCCACCGATTTTTATTGAGGTCAAAAAAAAAAAGAGCGTCTAAGGTAGACACTCTTTTATTATATGGCTGTTTATGGTTTTACTCCTTAACAAACTTACCTACGCGGTCGTCAGTTGATAAGAAATAAATACCTGTTTTAAGATCTGAAACATCAATGCTTCTTGCTTCGCCATCAATCTCTTTTAAAAGGGCTCCTGTGATACTAATAACTTTATAAGATTTAGTTTGTACGTCATTATTGATATAAATCACATCATTCACAGGGTTTGGATAGAAAGAGGAGAACTTTTCAAAGCTCTTAGTTGATAAAGCAGCTTGATCTACAAATATTGTAATATCATCCGAAGAATTCGCGCTTCCGCCATTTAAAACCGTTACCAGTTGAACGTCTACACTAGAAATACCAGAAGCGAAAGTAAAGTCTGAAGGCACTAAAATATCTAAAGTTACCGTACCATCATTAACAGTTCTACCCGCTAGATTAATAAAGGTATTTGTAAAACCAGCGTTATCACCAAAGCCTCCAACAAAGGCAGCAAGGTCTGTTGTAGTATTGGCAGCGTCAATTACTACTGAAGAACTTGCTAAATCTGGCCCGCCAGTAAATCCAATTTCAAAGTTACCATCTACACCCGTAAGAACAACTTCCACTTTAATAGTTTGTCCTTGATAAAAATCTGTACCAATGGTACCCAAATTATTAATAGCAATTGTTTGTGCATTGCCAAGACAAACACCTAATAAAAAGATAAGAAAAGTAATTTTTTTCATAATGTTAAATAATTTAATAGTTATTCTACAAAATTATTGCTCTAACACTACTACTGGCTGATTTCAACTAGACTAGAACTTAAAATGATATGTATTTTTTAAGAATTAACACGATATAAACTTGACAAAAACACAAACGAACATTTAATTTTTATTAAATAACACAGCAAGTGATTAATAATCAATGTTTTATATATTAAAAATAAATTTGGCACACTGTTTGAAATAAGATAAGCGAACCCATAAAATTTTACAATTATGAAGAAGTTTATTTTTTTAGTCGCAGCAATAATCCTAGGAGGATTTTCTGCTTCAGCCACTACAACCAATTTAGAGAACAATACCCTTTCAACGTTTTACAGAGGTTATGGCAATTCTTTCATATTTGTTGAAAATGGTATTGAGTTTTCTGTGTTTCCTGATGGACAGTTTGATTTCAATATATTAAGACATCAACCAAATTTGAGCATATCTTTTGGTAATAGAAATTCAAATTTCACATTTAACTCAGGTTTCAATTACAATGCTTATGTACAGTACGATGAGTTTGGAGCGATTATCCAAATTGAAAATACACCTGTGTTTTATGATTTTTACGGACGCGTTGTTCAGGTTGGAAACGTAAACATTCAGTACAACAACTTTGGTAGAGTTGCAAGAGTTGGCGGGTTATTTGTACACTACAACAGGTTTAACAGATTTTCGCACTATACAGGGTTTATTAATGTGTATAACAGATCTTACGTTTACAGACCATGGCATAGATTTTATAGTGCACCTGCACTTGATTATTGTGTAGTTTACAATAGACCTTATAGACGTTTTTATGAGCCAGTAAGACACGTCTACAACAGGCCATTTTACAACAACTTTAGACCTAGAACGTCCGTTGCTACTAGAAGAGGCAACAACATTGCCAGAAACCGAAATTACGCAACCGTAAATAGAAGTGCTAGAAATAAAACAAGAATAAATCGTAAAGCAGATAACATTAGATATGCTTCAAATGATAGAGCTTTTAGAAATAATAACACTAGAAGAATTGCGAGCAATTCTGAAATAAATCGTAAAAGCACTGTTAATCGAGGGAATATTGACAATAGAAATAACACTAGATATTCCAATAACAGAAGCACAAATACTAGAGTTGAAAGACAAGCCCCTAAAAGAGTGACTAACACTAAGGAAGTAACTAGGACGCGTACGGCAACGGTAACAAGAAAACCAAATACGAACAATAATCGTATATATAATAACAGTAACACTAGAAGAAAGTCTTCTCAAACTGTAATAAGTTCAAGAAGTAGTCAAAAACCTGCATCAAGCATTATTAGAAGCACAAGAAAAGTAGATTCTAGAGCTACACAGAATAGAAATAACTCTAGAAATAATAATACATCGTCAAACACTACTAGAAATAGACGATAATAAATTTTGGTTGGTTAGTTGGGAAGCCCTGCGATTTGTATGCCTCAAAGCAGCATCGTGGGGTTTTCTTTTTCTATTTGCTGAAAAGATTTTTTCTAATAACATTGTTTAAATCTTTAGATAGTTTAAAACGGTAAACTAGAAATGAGAACGCGGCAATTATTAGGAAAGATTTTAAAACAATATTTAATATATAATGAAAATTGAAATCCCAAAAATAACCGCTTAAACCTAACACCAAAATCAAAAGTCCGACTTTCGATGTATTGCTAGAGAATGGTAATATTTTAAATGCTTTGTACACAAAAACTATTTTACCTGTGTTATATAGAAAAACCGCCGTAAATGTGGCGCAAGCAGCACCATTTATGCCAAAAATTGGAATTAGAATAATATTTAGCAACACCATCGCAACCACTAGAAAAACACCTAATAAAAGTACAACCCGATAATAATCGCTGTTAAACAAAATTGCATTATTACTTCCAAGTAAGGTGTCATAAAGTTTAGATCCGCTAATTAACAATACCACATACAAACCAGTTCGATAACTTTCATCAATTAAACTGTATAATTGATTGACATTTAATATAATTAGCAGAAAAATCAATCCTCCAACGACAAAAAGATTTAAGGAACTGCGCTTATACAAATCACTTAAACTTTCAAAATCTCTTGTGTTTAAATATTTTGCTGTTAATGGCAATAATATTTGATGCATTGCTCTTTGCGGCACTGCAATTACTGTAGCAATAAATACCCCAACGCTGTAATAAGCAACATTTTCTATTGGAATATACTTTCCTAACATTACTTTATCAACATCTAGTAAAATTGTAGCAATAGATCCTGCTATAATAATTAAAGAGGAGTATTTTAAAATATCGGTCAAATTCTTAATTCTCCTATATTGAATTACAGGCATTTTTACACTAAACGCATACAACAGCATTACTAACATTCTTACTACATAAATTATTACAATTCCAATCATAAATTGCTCAATATTTAAATAATCAAAATGAAGAAGACACAATAAAACCGTGTTTCCCACCCTATGAAAGACTTCTTTCATAAAGTTACCGAATACCGTCTTCATATTAACCTTTACCCAAGCATAAAACACTTCAAAATAAGCTAGAGCAAAAGCAATTATGAAAGTATGCCACAAATAATCCTTGATGATTTCATTTTCCGAAGACAAATAAAGTGCGATAGTACTATAACCAGAATACAATACAAATGCAAGCAGAATAGCCATTAAAGCTGGCAAAAAAAGCATTAATGTTAAAAAGCTATTTAAAGCCATTCTTGTTTTAAAGGAGGAATAAAACTTTACAAGTGTGTTGTGCACTCCAAATGCCATTAACGGCATAATAACATAAGCCGCAGACAACATATAACCCACCATGCCATAATAGGTATCACTCATAAAATTGGTATACAAAAAGAGGGTATTTATTGCCCCAATAAAAAAACCAGTGTAGGTGGAAATTATATTTTTAAAGGATTGAGAAGCGACTATACCCATTATAAAAGTTGGGATAATGATTTTGTTAAAGACTTTCTATGGTATTTTTGAAGACCTATTGGGTAAGTTTTTAAATTTCCATCTTTATAAAGATTATAACACTCTAATATAGCTTTTTTTAGCAATTCTGAATCGTTGTAATTATAATAGAATCCTGTATTCGTAGATTTTATAATCTGTTCAACATCCGACCCATCAGGCCCTATGGCTAAAATAGGCCTGTTTGAAACCATATATTCGAACAATTTGCCAGGAATGATGCATTTAGTTTCTTCGGAATCTATCTCAACCAAAAGCAGTAATTGCGATTTTTTTTGAAAGTCAATAGACTGTTCATGTGATACATAACCTGTATTATTTATATATTCACTTAAACCAAAGTCTAATATGCTTGCATAAACTTCATCGCTAACATATCCCACTAAATTTAATTGAAAGTCTTTTTTAAAATCTGAAGATTCTTCTATTAATTCAGACAAAACTTTCCATAATATTCTAGGATTTCGCTTAGATAAAAATGACCCCACATGGGATACCGTAAATTTTTTGTCTAATGCAATTTTCTTAGATGTTTCATCGTCATACCCGTTAGTTATTACATCAATAGGTTTATTGGTAACTTTAGAAAACTCCTGTTTCGTAACATCACTTGTTACAATTACCTGGTCAGCACTATTTAGAACTTGCTTCTCTAAATTTTTATGCTTCAATTGAGAAGATTTTGAAAGTTTTAATTGTTTATGATAACCGATGGTTGTCCATGGATCCCTAAAATCTGCTATCCAATTTAAACCTAATTCCTGTTTCAATTGCATTCCAATAAGATGTATGCTATGAGGAGGACCAGTTGTTATAACGGTTTCTATCTTATTATCTGAAAGGTAACCCAAAAGAAACTTAACAGCAGGCTTTACCCAGCCCACTCTTGCATCTGGGATAAAAAAATTACCCCTTACGTACAACATTAACTTTTCTAAGACAGATTGACGCTCGCTTTCTCTGATTATACCCTTACTAATAGTATTTGCGTTCTGTTTTGAAAATAGTCTAGCAAACTGATATGGCTCTTTGATAGGGAGTTTAATTACCTCGACATTCTTTGGAACATCGTCTTCTAAACTTTTATCAACAATTGGATAATTTGGATTCTCTGGAACAAATACAACAGGATTTACGCCGTATTCTGGCAAGTACTTCACAAATTTCAACCAGCGCTGCACTCCTGGTCCACCCGCAGGTGGCCAATAATATGTTACTATGAGGGCGTTTTTATTCAATCCTTTTTTGACTTAAACTCAAAAAACAAACCAATCAGCAGCAAAACCCCAAATAAAGCTGAACTTGCCAAAGAAATAGTACTTCCCGTTTTTACTACCTCGGGGTCAAACTTAAATTCTATTACATGATGTCCAGCAGGAACTTCCATTCCCCTTAAAATATAATTTACCCTCACGAAATCAGTTTCCTTGCCATCTATAGTCACTTTCCAACCTTTTGGATAATATATTTCTGAAAATACAGCAAAACCTTTATGCGTATTGGATGTCATATATTTCAAATAATTAGGCTTAACAGTTTCTAAAGTAATTACTGAAGTAGAATCTACTATATAGTTATCTTCTAAAGATTTAGACGCTTTCGTATTATTTGAATATAGGGCTCTGTTTTTGGTATCTAAACTATCAAGCATTATTATCTCCTCATTTGCAGATGATACCTGATTGGCTGTTTTAACAAACCACGCGTTTCCATTTGCTTCATCATTTAAATAGGGGTAAATATTACCCTCTTCATCTTGAGCAATAATATATTTAGTATTTAACATATTTAAAACGTTAAGGTTGTTTCTTGAGACATACCAGTCAAAAACTTCTCTGTAGCGCTTTAATTCTGCCGCATTATAACCACTTAAAGAATTATGAAAATAAGATGGTTTGGAAGGCCCCGACACCAAATCAAAAACCCTAAAATGAGTGGTGTCTTTTAAAATTTGAGTATCAACTTCGTTAGCAGAAAAAGGTTTAGACATTTGTATAGATGACACAAAATCATCTTCATTAACATAGCGTTTGTTTACACCAACCAAATCGAACAAGATAAGAGCCATAAAACCTGCAATAACCCAATTTTGTTTCACTTTTTGTTTTAAGTAACCAAAAATTAAAGCTGCTGAAAGTAAAACTAGTATCAAACTCCTAATTGTATCCGAAGTAAATATAGCCTTTCTATCATCCCTAACTGCTCTTATAAAATCTTGCCCTAAAGATTGAATATATCTGCCGTCATTTGTGCCCACAAAATCAAACAGAGATCTACCAAATAACAAGAAAACTAAAGCAATACCTCCTGTAATTGCAGTTGCATATTTAAGCGCCTTTAACTTTTCTTCATTTTTGTTAAAATCATTAAACAGCCTAACTAAACCAAAAACACCTAAAACTGGAATACATAATTCTAATATTACCTGTATGGATGTTACCGCTCTAAATTTGTTGTAGAGGGGGATATAGTTTATAAAAAAGTTAGTAATTGGATTACTATCAGGCTGTGGATCTGTAACAAAAAACCAATTCTTACCATAAGAAAGTAGTAAGGATAAAATAACACCACCCACAAGCCACCATTTTAAGCGCCCCTTGACTAGATAAAGCCCAAATACAAAAAGAAATAAAATAACTGCTCCTACGTATGCAGGTGCCTCAACAATAGGCTGATCACCCCAATACATGGGCGCATGTTCAGCTTGTTCTAATGCCTGGGTATGTGTCGCTCCTAATTTTCTAATAGCTTCATAGGTTTCGGAGTCTTTTCCTAGATTTTCAGCATTCCCGCCTCCCATAAATCTAGGGATAAACAAGTTAAAGGTTTCGGCAAAACCATAACTAAATTGTGTAATATAGTCTTTATCTAGTCCGGAAGTTACATCCTTTGGTGAACCATCAGGATTAATGGTTAATTCACTTTTACCTCTTGTGCTATGCTTTACATATTCTTGAGTAGCTAGCACATTGGTCGCATTTAAACCAATAGCAAGTACAACAGCCGCAACAAGTATAGCAATCGATTTAAAATAATGCGGCAACACCTTTTTCTTTATGGCATCAACTAAATAAACCATCCCTAACACTATAACCAACAACAATAAATAATATGTCATTTGAAAATGGTTAGCAACCAACTCCAATCCCATTGCAACAGCTGTCAAAAGAAAACCGAGTATATATCGCTTTTGAAACACCAACAATATTCCGCTTAAAACTAATGGCATATACGCAATGGCATGTGCTTTACTATTATGCCCTACCCCAAGTATTATAATCAAATATGTTGAAAACCCAAAGGCTAACGCCCCAAGTGCTGCCAATTTAAAATCTACTTTAAGCACTAACATTAGAATGTAAAAACTTAAGAGGTATAAAAACAGATAATCTGCAGGCCTTGGTAAAAAGCGGAGTGTTAAATCTAGTTTTTTAATATAGTTATGCGGATATCTTGCCCCTAATTGATACGTAGGCATGCCACCAAACGCACTATTCGTCCAATAGGTTTCTTCTCCTGTTGTTTTTTCGTAGTCCTTTTGTTGTTTGGACATTCCAATATACTGTACAATATCGCTCTGATAAATTTGCTTTCCTTGTAGAACAGGGCTAAAGTAAGCTAGGGAAACAACAACAAACCCGAGTAAAACAAGAATGTGCGAAAGAGAATTCTTTAATTGCGATTGCATGAAAATGAATTAAAACAAAGGGCTTAAATTAGTCAATTTCTTCATAATCCACATAATCTCCAACATCTTTATTACTTTGACGTTGTTTTGGCATTTTATCAATGCTTACTTCCCCTTCCCTCTTAGTAGTCTCATAGTTTTTGTTGTTAAACTGCTGACCAAATTTTTGTTCTGCTTTCTTAGTTACAAACTTAAAAAGAACAGGCGCAAATAATCTCGCTAAGATTTTAACCCCAAAATAAATAAGCAGTAAAATGAGTAAGATTCGAATAAGCCCAACAACGGAAGCTTCTTGTAGCATAAAAAATATTTTGAACAAAAATACAATTCTAATGATTTAAAAAACGTTCAAAAAACATAAAAAAAAGATAAAATATCTATATTTGATAAGATATGAGATCAAACTTTACCATAACACTAACAAAGGTTTCACCCTAAAGCTCTTCTATGGAAATTAGTAAATATGTAAGTCTTACGGTTGTTCTTTTAACCTTTAATTTAGCATTACAAGCTCAATATACAGATGTAATTAACTCTAACAGACCTGGGTTATCTAGAAGTGCATTTTCAGTTGGGACGAATGTTTTACAACTTGAAATAGGCCCATATTTAGTTAATGAAGAACATTCACTTTTACAAGAAGAAGTATCAGGATGGGGTGCCGATTTTGCGTTGAGATATGGTTTTTTATTAGAACAGTTAGAATTTAAAATTGAAGGCACATATCAGAACGATAATTTTATTGAAAAGCGTTCTTCTATAGATGCGGAAACGCCTCGTGCTAACTTTAAAAACTTTACCATTGGAGCTAAATATTTAATATTTGATCCTTATAAAAATTCTGAAGACGAGAAGCCTAATTTATACAGTTGGAAAGCTAATAGACAATTTAAATGGAAGTCTTTAATACCAGCTGTAGCGCTATACGCTGGGGCAAATTTTGATTCGGCAGATCCAAATCCTTTTAATGCCTCCGGTATTGAAGGTTTTAGTCCTAAAGTAATGCTAGCCACTCAAAACAACTTTAATGGTGGATGGGTTTTTGTAATGAACTTAATAAAGGATCGTATTGGTACGGATCAATCAGATTTTATTTATATTCTTACTCTAACGCATGCAATTAGTGAGAAATGGGTTGTTTTTGGTGAAACTCAAGGTGTAAGAAGTGATTTTTATGCGGACAACCTTTTAAGGTTTGGAGGCGCTTATTTGTGGAGTAAAAATTTTCAACTAGATACGGCATTAACGTTTAATACGAAAGATACACCTTCAGTTTTCAACATTACTTTTGGAGCTTCTTACAGACTAGACTTTCATAAGGATAAAGAAATCGATAACGGAAATTCTGCTGATGATGTTAGAAAACAAAAATCAAAAGGAAAAAAATCCAAAAGAAAACGAAAAAACAAGGATGAAGATGGCGAGCAGAAGGTAAAAAAGCAAAAGCGAGAAGATGAAGATTTTGACAATTAACACAACCAAATTACTAAATGATTACCATTAAAGCAGTAACTTCTAAAAAGGACTTAAAAACGTTTGTAAAATTTCCTTTCAAGCTATACAAGTCATCTCAATATTGGACGCCACCAATAATCAGTCAAGAACTAAAAACCTTTGACAAAAAAGAAAATCCTGTATTTAAAGATGCCGATGCTCAACTGTTCTTAGCCTATAGAGACAATGAGGTTGTTGGTCGCGTAGCTGCTATTACCAATTGGCTAGAAATTAAACAACAGGAAGAAAAGCGAATGCGTTTCGGATGGTTTGATTTTATTGATGATTCGGATGTATCAAAAGCTTTATTGAATAAGGTTGAGGAAATTGGAAAAGCACATAATTTGGAATTCACTGAAGGCCCTATGGGGTTCTCAAACCTTGATAAAGTTGGCGTTATAGATGAAGGTTTTGGAGGATTATCACCAATGGTTACATGGTACAATCACGAGTATTATGTAAAACACTATAAGACTCTTGGGTATGAAGTAGCAAAAAAGTATATAGAAAGTAGATTTCCCTTCTCAAACGTAGACCCAAATTCCTTTAAAAAAGCCCAAACACTTATTAAACGCAGGTATCAATTAAAGGCATTGAAATTTACTAAAACAAGTGAAGTCATGCCCTATGCGGACAAAATGTTTGATCTTTTTAACGAGTCATACTCAGAACTATCTAGTTTTGTTGCTATTACAGATATTCAAAAAGAATACTTCAAAAAGAAATTTTTAAGTTTTATTAATCCCGAATACATCAAATTTGTGGTTGATAAAAATGATGATTTAATAGGATTTGCTATTGTAATGCCCGCTTATGCAGAAGCACTAAAAAAAGCCAATGGAAAATTATTCCCATTTGGGTTTAGTCATATTTTTAAAGCGCGAAAGCATAGTAAAGATGTTATTTTTTACCTAATTGGCATCCATCCCGAATATCAAAACAAAGGTGTACATGCGGTTATATTTAATGAATATTACAATGTTTTTACAGAAAAAGGTGTGAAAATGTGCTATCGCACTCCTGAATTAGAAGATAATCATGCCATCCATAAAATATGGAAGCATTTTAATCCTGAAGTCTTCAGGAAAAGAAAAACATATAAAAAACTGTTGTAAAACGAAAAGGTTCGATATTTAATCGAACCTTTTCTGTATATATTGAATTTCACAACAAATTAACTTTGCATTGCTGCCATTACGGCTGCAGATAAGCGTTTATAAGTTCCATTTTGTAACCTTTCCCTAATAGCGTCAAAAGCGTCAAGAGTTTCTCTTACATCTTCTAAAGTATGTGTCGCTGTTGGTATCATTCTTAGTAGAATTAAACCTTTAGGTATCACTGGATAAACCACTATAGAGCAGAATATTCCGTAATTTTCACGCAGATCTTTAACCAATGCCATGGCCTCAGGAATACTCCCTTTTAAGTAAACAGGCGTAACGCAACTTTGAGTTGTTCCTATATCAAAACCTCGCTCTTTTAATCCAGATTGTAATGCATTTACAATTTTCCAAAGGTTTTGTTTCAGCTCAGGCATCGTTCTCAGCATATCTAGGCGTTTTAAAGCGCCTTTTACCAATTGCATTTGCAAAGATTTTGCAAACATTTGAGAGCGTAAATTATATTTTAAATAATCTATTATTTCTTGATCACCAGCAATAAACGCCCCTGTACTAGCCATAGATTTTGCAAATGTTGCAAAGTAGACGTCAATATCATTTTGAACACCTTGTTCTTCACCTGCACCTGCTCCTGTGGCACCAAGCGTACCAAAACCATGCGCATCGTCTACTAATAGTCGAAAATTAAATTTTTTCTTTAAAGCAACTATTTCCTTTAAGCGCCCCTGCTCTCCACGCATACCAAACACACCTTCAGAAATAACGAGTATACCTCCTCCTGTTTGTTCCGCCATTTTTGTAGCGCGCTCTAAATTTTTTTCTAGACTTTCAACATCATTATGCTTATAAGTAAAGCGTTTACCCATGTGTAACCTAACACCATCAATAATACAAGCATGCGCATCAACATCATATACAATTATGTCGTCCTTAGCAACCAACGCGTCAATTGTTGACATAATACCCTGATAACCAAAGTTTAGCAGATAAGCTGCCTCTTTACTAACAAATTCAGCTAATTCATTTTGAAGCTGTTCATGTACTTCAGTGTGTCCCGACATCATTCTAGCACCCATTGGATAAGCAGATCCATACTCTGCTGCAGCTTCAGCATCAACTTTTCTAACCTCAGGATGATTAGCTAGCCCCAAATAGTCATTAATGCTCCAAGTGATAACGTCCTTTCCTTGAAATTTCATTCTATTCGAAATCTCCCCTTCAAGCTTTGGAAAAACAAAATATCCTTCTGCATGGGAAGCCCATTTTCCTAAAGGCCCTTTATCCTTATAAATCTTATCAAATAAATCTTTCATTTACTATTAATATAAACACTTAAATTTAAACATAACTTTTCCTTTAACAAGAAGTTCTTATGTTTGGATATGAAGTTTTTAGTTCTTAGTTAGTTTGTGCAAAATTAAATATTTATCTGGTTTATGCACAATTTTTGTCCTTGTATTATTGACAATAATAAAAAAGAAATGGTTTTTTGTAATAGAACAAAAAACCATTTTATATCTTTTTAAAGAATATTCTATTTTATGTACTCAATTTTTTGAGAAGCTTCAGCGTTCATTGCATCAAAAAAGCCTTGATCGTTCATCCATTTATCACTATACACCTTGCTCATATATCTTGAGCCATGATCAGGGAAAATAACTACGACATAATCATCCTTTTTAAGCCGTTTTTCTTCACCTAATTGCTTTATGGCCTGTACTGCAGCTCCTGAAGTATACCCAACAAACATACCCTCAGTTCTCGCTATTTCCCTTGCAGTATGCGCACTATCTTCATCATTAACCTTAACGAATTCATCTATGGCTTCAAAATCTGTAGCGGTTGGTATTAAATTTTTTCCTAAGCCTTCGATTCGGTAAGGATAAATTTCTTTCTCATCAAACTCTCTAGTTTCATGATATTTTTTAATCACAGAACCGTAAGCATCCACACCAATTATTTGAATATTTGGATTTTGCTCTTTCAAATATTTTGCAGTTCCAGAGATAGTTCCTCCTGTTCCGCTACAAGCTACTAAATGGGTTATTTTGCCTTCAGTTTGTTCCCAAATTTCAGGACCTGTTGACTCGTAATGCGCATCAATATTCAATTGGTTAAAATACTGATTGATATAAACTGAACCTTTTGTTTCTTCATGCAGACGTTTTGCTACTTGGTAGTACGAACGAGAATCATCTGCACTAACATGAGCAGGACAAACATAAACTTTTGCCCCCATAGTTTTCAACATATCAATTTTATCAGCGGAAGATTTAGAACTTACAGCCAAAATACAATCGTAACCCTTAATGATACTTACCATTGCCAAACTGAATCCTGTATTACCAGAAGTTGTCTCGATAATCGTATCTCCAGGTTTTAAAATACCTTGCTTTTCAGCTTGTTCTATAATGTAAAGTGCTATTCTATCTTTTGAAGACTGCCCCGGGTTGAATGATTCTACTTTTGCGTAAAATTGACCCTTTATTTTTGAAGTGATTCGATTAAGTTTAACAAGCGGTGTGTTGCCTACTAAATCTAATACATTGTCAAAAACTTGATTTCTTTGTTTCATAAATGTAATTTTCAAGCACGTTGAGTATCGAATAAAAAACGCCACTTAAACAAGACAAAAGTAAGTATTTTTTTTGTTAGCGCCTAATACTTTCTAAATCTAATAAGAAGGCATATTCCCTAGCCACTTCTTTTAAACTTTCGAAACGCCCTGAAGCACCACCATGTCCCGAATCCATATCTGTATGCAACAATAATTTGTGGTTATCAGTTTTAAAATCTCTTAATTTAGCTACCCATTTTGCCGGTTCCCAATATTGTACTTGAGAATCGTGCAACCCAGTAGTTACCAACATATTTGGATAGTTTTGCGCTACAACATTGTCATAGGGTGAATAAGACTTCATATAATCATAAAATACTTTTTCATTCGGATTCCCCCATTCGTCATACTCGCCAGTCGTTAAAGGAATGGTATCGTCAAGCATCGTAGTAACTACATCAACAAATGGCACTGCGGCTATTACCCCATTATACAACTCTGGATTCATGTTTATGATAACTCCCATTAAAAGTCCACCTGCAGAACCGCCATAGGCATAAAGATGTTTTTCTGAAGTATATCCTTCGGAAATTAGATATTTTGAGCAGTCTATAAAATCGGTAAATGTATTTTTTTTTGTGAGTAGTTTCCCGTTTTCATACCAATCTCTTCCAAGATACTCTCCCCCTCTAATGTGGCTGATAGCATAAACAAAACCACGATCTAATAAACTTAATCTTATGCTAGAAAATGAAGGGTCTATAGTCGATCCATAAGAACCATAAGCGTACTGCAAAAGCGGGTTTGCCCCATCAAGAGTAACTCCCTTTTTGTACACAATAGAAATTGGAATTTTTGCCCCATCTCTAGCTGTTGCCCAGATACGTTTACATTCGTAGTTCTCTTTTTTAAATTGTCCACCTAAAACTTCCTGCTCTTTTTTAACCTCTTTTTGTTTAGTCTTAAAATTATAGTCTATTACAGAACTTGGTGTGGTAAGTGAATTATACCCGAAACGCAATGTTTCACTATCAAAATCTGGGTTGTTTCCAATGTAAGCATTGTAGGTTTCATTATCAAAAGGCAAGTAATAGTCTTCATTTTCACTCCAACCCATGATTCTAATGTTATTTAAACCATTTTCACGCTCATTAACCACTAAATAGTCTTTGAAAATCTCAATATCTTCAACCAAAACATTTTTTCTATGAGGAATAATATCTGCCCAATTTTCCTTTGAAGTATTACGTTCAGAAGTTTTACAAACTTTGAAATTAGTAGACCCGTCTGCATTAGTGATGATGTAAAAGCTATCATTAAAGTGTGCAATAGAATATTCCAAATCTTTGCTTCTCTCTTGAAATACTTTAAATTCACCACTAGGATTATCGGCATTCAAGATTCTATACTCCGTTGAAAGTGTACTTGAAGCACCTATAACTAAATATTTTTTTGATTTTGTTTTGTAAATAAAGGTATTGAACGTGTCGTCCTCCTCATGATATACTTCCACATCTTCCTCAGCTTTAGTACCTAAAATATGCTTGTATATTTTGAAAGATCTTAAGGTAACTTCATCCTTTTTTGTATAAAACAAGGTTTTATTATCATTAGCCCATGTAATACTCCCAGTAGTATTTTTTATTTCATCTTTATAAACCTCTCCAGTCTTAAGATTCTTAATTTGAATAGTATACTGCCTTCTACTTACAACATCGGTTGAAAAAGCAGCCATGGTGTTATCTGTACTTATTGAAATACCGCCTAACTTGAAATACACGAAAGACTTAGCTATTTCATTACAATTAAATAGCACCTCTTCCTCTGCATTTAAATCCCCCTTTTTACGTGTATAAATAGGATAATCTTTTCCTTTTTCAAACCTAGTTATATACCAATAACCATTTAATTTATAAGGCACCGAAGTATCATCCTCCTTAATTCTCCCTTTCATTTCTTCAAACAATGATTTTTGAAGTGCTTCAGTATGCAGCATCATGGTTTTAGTGTACGCGTTTTCAGCCTGTAGATAATCTATAACGGCCTTATCCTCTCTTTGATTTAACCAATAGTAATTATCAACTCTAATATCATTATGCATCACAAGCTCATGTGATATTTTTTTGGCTATAGGAGGTTTTGAAATATCTACAACGTTTTTCATCTGTCTTTCTTCTTTACACAAAGCAGCAAAAATAATGCTTAAGATGAAAATGAGGTATTGTTTTTTCACTTTAACTTTTTTTGATGCAAAAATATGTTAGGTTTTAATAATTTTGCCTGTGTTTAACAAAACTTGCAGATTATGTTTGGAGATATGATGAATATGATGGGTAAACTAAAAGAAACCCAAAAAAAAGTTGAAGAAACAAAAAAACGCCTTGACACTGTTTTGGTTGATGAACAGAGTAATGATGGTAAATTGCAAATTACCCTTACCGCCAATAGAACTATAAAATCTATTGAGATAGATGATACTCTTTTAGAGGATAAGGAAGAACTTGAAGATTACCTTATACTTACTTTAAATAAAGCTATCGAAAAAGCCACAAAGGTAAACGAAACTGAACTTGCGGCTGTAGCAAAAGAAGGCATGCCTAACATTCCAGGTATGGACATGTTTAAATAATTTTAGTAGTTTCTCAAAAAGTTAGTTAACTTATCGTGCATAGCTTCGGTGTAATCCATATGGGTAACCATGCGCAGTTTACCACCGCCCATGCCTATAATCAAAATATCATTTTCTCTTAGTTTTTGAATAAAAGCTTTCTCGCTGGCATCTGCATGTAATTCAAAAATTATGATATTGGTTTCAATAGTTTCTACATGCTTTACAATTGAGCGTGTACCCAAAATTTCACCTATTTCCTTGGCCCTACGATGATCGTCTGCGAGCCTTTCTATATTATGTTCTAAAGCATATAATGCCGCCGCTGCCAAATAACCTGTCTGCCGCATGTTACCCCCAAAAATCTTCCTGATTCTAATAGCATGTTGCATAATTTCAATATCACCAACCAACACGGAACCTACCGGACAACCTAATCCTTTACTAAAGCACACCGAAATTGTGTCAAACACATTACCATATTGCAAAGCTGTTTCCCTTTTGGCGACTAGCGCATTCCATAAGCGGGCGCCATCTAAATGAAAACCAAGATGATTCTCATGACATACTTGTTGAATCCGAGTAATTTCGTTAAAATCCCAGCAAGCACCGCCTCCTTTGTTTGCAGTATTCTCAATTTCAACTAAGCTAGTCTTACTGTAATAATACGCATCTGGATTTATCGCATTTTCAACCTGTTTTGCTGTAAACATGCCGCGATTTCCATCAATTAGATTACAGGATACGCCACTATTGAAGGATGCTCCACCAGACTCATAATTAAAAATATGAGCGTATTTATCACAAATTATTTGATCTCCAGGTTGCGTATGCAATTTAATGGCAGTCTGGTTCGCCATAGTGCCACTTGGAAAAAAAAGCGCTTCTTCCTTCCCAAATAATTGAGCCACTTGATATTCTAATTCGTTTACCGTATCATCCTCTCTAAATACATCATCACCAACTTGGGCTTTCAGCATTTTTTTGAGCATTTTTTTGGATGGCCTGGTAACCGTATCGCTGCGCAGATCTATAATCATTATCTCTCGTTTAAATCATAAGTACAAATATCTGAACCTATGGGGGATCCGTCAGGTATTTTTGGGGGATATTTTAACATAAACTTTTCGGGATAATTTCTAAACTCTGAAATCATTGATTGATATTGACTTGCGTATTTACTGGCACTTTCTTTTACTGAAAGTACTTTTGATATATTATCAATCATTTTGTTCGCTTCAAATTTTACTTGAAAAAATGTTTTGTCGCTAACGGATAGATTCATAATGTGTTTTAATACTTCTACATTAATCATTTGCTGCACTTCATTAAGATAGTCATCTTGATAATTGATTTTAAATGAATTATTAATTAAAATTTCAAGCATTTCTTGAATACTTAATTGATTATTGTCTAAGCTTTTCTGTAGAATTAATCGATTCATCCGCTCAGGATGTAACAATAATCTTAATGTTAGTGCGCTAGCTGTTGAAGCTGCACTAAACGCATCAAAACTCACTCCAGTTAAACCCTGAAAAGACTCTCTAGTTCTTGGATAAGAAAAAGCTCTTGGTGGAAAAAGATTCAATTTATCTTTTGGTATAGCTAAAGCTTCAGCTGAAAGTGTTGCCAAAATGGATCTTAATGCAGCTCTTTGTTTGTAAGAATCAATAGCTTTAGTAGTAAAATTTCCATCTCCTTTTACAGCATAATTATAGTCTAAACCTCCTATTAACTTAGTAGTAGCCTCCATTTGATAGCGATGTAAAAAATATAACGGCACGAAAGCATCTTCAAGTTGTGAATAAGGCACATTATTTTTAATGTTGTCTTTAGAAAAGTTGGTAATTGCCATTTTTCTAACTCTTAAAATATGATCTAAAGCTTCAGAAGCATTTCTTCCATTATCCCATAAATGAGCCAAAGCATGAGCACCTCCAATGGCTCTTGCATCGCTATCAGTAATAAACCGTAACCCTTTTTCTGTAGCGCCATCAAGTATCTTCAACAATGCTTCTTTTTGAATTTCGTTACTGTCAAAGTCACTATAACTGTAAGCTACCGAAACCTTGTCCCATGCTCCTATACCTTCACTGTAAGCATTACTGATATCCACTTCTCCTTTTATTATTTTTATATGCGGATGTGGGTAGTCCATCACGGAAGCATCATCATTTGTACTAGCTGCAAAATTATGAGCAAAACCAAGTGTATGCCCAACTTCATGCGCTCCTAGTTGACGAATTCTTGCTAGAGCCATTTCCAACATAGGTTCATAATTATCATCACTTACCGCAAAAGGCTTATTTAATAAAGCTTGTGCAATTAGAAAATCCTGTCTAATTCTTAAACTACCTAAACTTACATGCCCTTTTATTATCTCTCCAGTTCTGGGGTCGACAACGCTAGCTCCATAGCTCCAACCTCTTGTTGACCGATGAACCCATTGAATTACATTATATCTACAGTCCATTGGATCTGCTTGTACTGGTAGCATTTTCACTTGAAATGCATTCTTATAACCAATAGCCTCAAAAGCCTGGTTCCACCAAGAAGCACCTTCAATCAACGCTGAACGTACAGGTTCTGGAGTTCCTGAATCTAAGTAATAAAGAATAGGCTCTACAGGCTCAGAAATCTCAGCATATTTATTTTTCTTTTTTAACCTATGTCTTATTACATATCGCTTTTTAATTTCTTCTTGAACTGGTGCGGCATAATCTAAAAAAGTAATAGGTATTGCACCGCTGCGCACATCAAAAACCCTTGGCTCATAATTATTATCTGGTAGTTCTATAAACGAATGATGCTGTATTACACTAACTAGATTTGAGGTAGGCACTACAGTTTTTAAATTCTTACCAGAAGGTTTACCTTTGAATGTTAATAAAGCCTCAAACTCAACATTTTTAGGAAACGCTTTGGTTCTAGCAAGAGATAGTGCACTTTTTGACAAATCTATATCGTAGTTACCTTCCTTTCTAATTTTCAATCTATTTGACACTCCATGGGCATCCTGCATTAAAAAAGGTGTCATATCAATTATAAAAGTTTCACCTCTCTTTTCAATTATCTCAAAACCAAATAAAATAGATTTTGCGAAAGCTTGTTCAATGCTTTTCTTTTCCAAATTATTATTTGAAATAGCCCTATACTTTTGATTAGGTTGAACTAAAAGAATTTTATTGCCGTATTTTTGAAACTTAACAATACGTTCGTTCCCCAATTGTCCCCGATCCAGCCCAATATCATTAGAACCAACTCCTGTTGCCAAGGAGTTGACATATAAAAATTCTTTATTTAAATGTTTAACCTCAAGATAGATTTTATCTAACTTTTCGTCATATGAAAAATTAAAAAAACCCTTGTAATTATTGGTGTCTTCCTTTTTATTTTCCTGAGAAAAGCCAAAAAGAGCTAGAACTAAAAGACAAATTGAAAGTAGAAGTTTTTTCATTTTAATTTTTACTCATAAAACTACATATTATTTTCATATCAATCTACAAATCTTATTTTTGTGATGAACAAAATTTTAATATGATAACACAAGACAATATCAAAGATCTTAACACCCGCCTTGACAAACTAAGGCACTATCTTTGACATAGATGCCAAACTTATAGAAATACAAAACGAAGAGGAACAAACCTTCGACCCTAATTTCTGGAACGACCCAAAAGCTGCTGAAGTGATAATGAAATCTCTTCGGGTTAAGAAAAAATGGGTTAAAGATTTTGAAGACGTTAAAACACTTACCGAAGATTTAGAAGTTATTTACGAGTTTTTTAAAGAAGGTGAAGCTACGCAGGAAGATGTTGAAAATAGATACGACAAAGCAGCAACTCTTTTAGAAGATATCGAATTTAGAAATATGCTTTCTGAAGAAGGTGATAGTTTAAGCGCTGTATTGCAAATTACTGCAGGTGCTGGCGGTACCGAAAGCTGCGATTGGGCAAGCATGTTGATGCGTATGTATTTGATGTACGCTGAAAAGAACGGACTAAAAGTAAAGGAACTTAACTTTCAAGAAGGTGATGTTGCCGGTATAAAAACGGTGACTTTGGAAATTGAAGGCGATTTTGCTTTTGGTTGGTTAAAGGGAGAAAACGGTGTACATCGTTTGGTACGGATCTCCCCTTTTGACAGTAACGCAAAACGACATACCAGTTTTGCTTCAGTTTATGTGTATCCTTTGGTGGATGACACTATTGAAATTGAAATTAACCCTGCAGATATTGAAATTACTACAGCAAGATCTAGCGGTGCTGGAGGACAAAATGTAAATAAGGTAGAAACTAAGGTGCAACTACTTCATAAACCTTCGGGGATTCAAATACAATGTTCTGAAACCCGCTCTCAGCATGATAATAGAGCAAGAGCGATGCAGATGTTAAAGTCCCAATTGTATGAAATTGAATTGCAAAAACAATTATCGCAACGCGAAGATATTGAGGCAAGTAAAATGAAGATTGAATGGGGAAGTCAGATACGTAATTACGTGATGCATCCTTATAAATTGGTTAAAGATGTTAGGACAAATCACGAAACAGGAAATGTTGATGCTGTTATGGATGGAAATATCGAAGCGTTTTTGAAAGCATATTTAATGATGATGGGGCAAAAAGTTGAAGACAATAGCCAACTATGACAAAAATAGACACCATTATTTTCGATTTAGGTGGCGTTCTAATCGACTGGAATCCGGAATATGTATTCTTAGATGCCTTTAATGGAGATAGAGAAAAAATGCAATGGTTTTTTGATAATGTGTGCACCATGGATTGGAACGAAAACCAAGATGCTGGTTACCCCATTGCAAAAGCCACGGAAGATTTAGTTTCAAAATTTCCAGAATATGAACATTATATATGTATGTATTACGGAGATTGGGAAAATATGCTTGGTGGCGCAATACAAGGAACTGTAAATATCCTAAAAGCCTTATTAGAATTAAAGACCTACAAAATTGTAGCTTTAACCAATTGGAGTGCTGAAACCTTCCCTATTGCAAAAAAAAGATTCGATTTTTTAAATTGGTTTCAGGGTATTGTGGTTTCTGGCGACGAAAAAACCAGAAAACCCTATAAACCTATTTTTGATATTCTTTTGAAGAGATACAATATTAAACCTGAAAATTCAATTTTCATTGATGATAACTTAAGGAATATTGAAGCTTCTAATAACCTTAGAATTCATGGCATTCAATTCAAATCTCCAGAACAATTGATTTCAGAATTAAAAACATTTAATATTCACATCTAATGATAACTATTTACCATAATAATCGTTGTATAAAATCTCGTGAAGGCTTAGAAATACTAGAAAATTCTGGAAACGAATTTCAAGTTGTAAAATATTTAGAAGATGTGCCCTCAGAAGAAGAGCTTAAAGCAATTATTGAAAAACTAGGCATTAAACCCATAGAACTCGTTAGAAAAAACGAAGCCATTTGGAAATCAGATTTCAAGGGAAAAGAACTTTCGGATGATGCTATCATTAAAGCTATGGTAGAAAACCCAAAGTTGATTGAGCGACCTATTGTAATTAATGGCAATACCGCCGTTATTGGTAGACCGCCACAAAAAATTCTTGAGATACTTTAAACTCATTCTACATTATTTCTTTTAACATACTTTTAACCGTTGTAGCCTTGTTGAACCTCTAATTTTGCACAAAAATTAGAAACACTACATGCAACAACTCTTAGTTTGTTTATTTATAGGCTTCATTGGCTTTTCGGTTCAAGCTCAAAAAGAAGTAAAAATCTCAGGAAAAGTCCTTGATAAAGAAACCAATCAACCCTTAGAGTACGCCACAGTTTCTTTCTTCAATAAAAAAGAAAACAAAATTGAAACAGGTGGTATTACCGATTTAGAGGGAAACTTTAGCATTCCAGTAAATACTGGACTTTACGATATATCCATTGAGTATATTTCGTTTAAAACCATTACCATTCCAGATAAAAGACTCACTAAGTCTGAAAACATTGGCATCTTTAGTATGGAACTAGACACCGAAACACTTGATGCAGTAGAAATTATTGCAGAAAAAACCACTGTAGAAGTCCGTTTAGATAAAAAAATATATAATGTTGGTAAAGACCTAACCGTAAGTGGTGGAACTGTTAGTGATGTGCTAGACAATGTACCATCGGTTTCTGTCGATGCAGAAGGAACAGTAGCATTACGTGGTAACGATAATGTTCGTATTTTAATAAACGGAAAACCGTCCGGATTAGTCGGTTTAAACTCTGCGGAAGCTTTACAACAATTACCTGCAGAAGCTATAGAAAAAGTAGAAGTAGTCACCTCCCCTTCCGCAAGATATGAAGCAGAGGGAACTGCGGGTATTTTAAATATCATTTTGCGACGAAGCAAACTCCAAGGTCTTAATGGTTCCATTACCACCAATATTGGCCACCCAGAAACCTATGGTATTAATGGAAATATTAACTATCGTACTGGAGATGTCAACTTTTTTAATACCACGGCCTATAATGACAGAAAACGTTTCGGACGCTGGTTTAACGATGTAAGCTATTTTGATATCAACACCCCAGATTTAAATGAAAGACGCCGTTGGACAGACACCAGGAAAGGATTCACTACAAATACAGGTGTTGAATGGTATATTAATGATTCCGCCTCTTTAATAGGTTCTATAGTCTATAGAGATAGTGATAACCTGAACAACTCTGTAAACACCTTAACACAAATCAATAAAGTTAACAACACTACGAGTGAGAGTTTTAGAAATGATCCTGAAAAACAAGACAGTAAAACGGTGCAATATGCGCTAAACTTCACCAAAAATTTTGAAAAAACCGATCATAAGTTAACGGCCGATTTTCAATATGAAGACAGTAATGAAGATCAAAATTCTCTTATCACCATTAATGGCATTGACTCTGAAATTGTAAATACTTTAGAAGATCAGCAAAACATTCTACTTCAAACGGATTATGTAGTACCTATCGGAGAAATGAGTCAGTTTGAAATGGGGTATCGTGGAGATTTTAGTACCCGTTCCACCGATTTTGAAGTATCTATTCTTAATCCAGATTCTGGAAATTTCGAAATCAATAGAAACCTAACCAATGTTTTTAATTTTAAACAATACATCACCGCTGTTTACACACAATTTGGTAGCAAAATAGGCAAATTTTCCTATCTACTTGGGCTAAGAATGGAAAACACAAGAATTACTTTAGACCAACCCACAACTGGCGATTTTGAAAGAAAAAAGATAAATGGACTATTCCCAACCGTTAACCTTAATTATGAAGTCAGCGAAACCCAAAGTTTTAGTTTAGGATATAACAGACGTATTAGAAGACCAAGAGGTTTTATGCTTAACCCCTTCCCTTCCCGCTCTAGTGTTACCAATGTATTCCAAGGGAACCCAGGGCTCAACCCAACCTTTGCAGGCACATTTGAGCTTGGTTATCTCAACCGACTAGATAAAGTTACTATCGCGTCTTCCATATACTATCAAAGTTCTAAGGATATCATGACGTTTGTAAGTAGAGAAACCGGTGAAACCGTTACTGTTGCCGGAGAAGAATTTCCTGTAATTGAGCGCGGACCGGTAAACTTAGGAAAAGACCGTCGCTACGGTTTCGAGCTAAACGTTAACTACAACCCATCAAGAAAATGGCGCATCAACACCGATTTTAATATTTTTAATTTTGAGCGCGATGGTACTTTTAACGGTATAGACCTTAGTGCCAATAACCTAACTTGGACAGCCAGAATCAATAACAAAATAACCCTGCCTTATAGTATCGATTGGCAAACCAACATAAGCTACCGCGGACCTTCACAAGATGCACAAAACAACCGAAGAGGCGTATTTGGCACCAATGTAGCCTTAAGTAAAGATTTATTTAAAGAAAAAGCATCCATTGCCTTTAACGTGCAAGATGTGTTCAATACCAGATTTTTCAGCAACGATATTACGGCCTCAACATTCACCGCATATCAAGAAATTCAATTTAGGGGCGGTCGCATATACAATCTAGCGTTTACCTACAGATTCAACCAGAAGAAAAAACGAGAGCGCCAAAGAGACTTTGATAGTGGCGGTATGGAAATGTAATACCAGTTATAATTTGAAATTATTGTAAAAGAAATTGATGATTTTTTTCTTTATATAAAACAGAAAAATAAAGCATAGCCTTAGTTACGGTTTCTTTTTATGTTGAAATAGAAAGGAAAAAAGCGCGATTTATTACGGTAATTTCAAGTTGTAAATGGTATAAACTTTTCGTTTTTATAATTATTTGGGCGTTCCCCTCCATTAAACTGCCGAAAGTTTTAAGAAACATCCGTCCTCGGGTCGGGATTTCCGCTATATCTTTTTAAAACTTTATAGATAAGCCGTCATTACGAGGAGGTACGACGAAGTAATCTCTTTGGTGAAGGAGATTGCTTCACTTTGTTCGCAATGACGTTTGGGGTAGTCCGTTTTAAAAAGATATAGCGGAAAGCCCGACCCCTTTTGGGTAACGCCCAAATAAAAAAGGGAAACATATACATGCTTCCCTTTTTAAATATATCAATTCGTTATGTCTAACTCTGTAAACGCTTTGCTTTCTTTTCTTCTCTTATTTCTTTTAGTCTTTCGATTAAAGAACCTCCAATCCAATAAGGGATAACGAAGGTTAATAAGAAAATCATTAACCAAAAACCTATTGTTAATATGGTTAAGAAAGCTAAAAATCCTAAATATTGGTCAAATTCGAATAACATTGTAAGCGTTTTATTAATGTTTTGCAAAGTTAGTGTAAAGCGTGTTGTTTTACAATACCAAATTAAAATTTATTAACAGTTTTTTTAACTAGTGCTATTCTAGTCTAAGTTGGGCTGTGGCGTTGTGCGTAAATAAGGTTTAACCACGGTGTGCCCCTTTGGAAACAATTCTGGGATATCTTCTGTAGCGATAGATGGCGACACTACTACATCTTCACCATGTTTCCAGTTGGCAGGTGTTGCTACCTTGTGATATGCCGTTAATTGCAAAGAATCGATAACTCTCAATAGCTCATCAAAATTCCGTCCTGTAGACGCTGGATATGTAATGATTAACTTCACTTTCTTATCATCACCAATAACAAAAACAGAACGTACGGTTAGTTTGCTATCTGCATTTGGGTGAATCATATCATACAATTCAGAAACCTTTCTATCTTCATCGGCTATAATCGGGAAATTAACTTCGGTATTTTGGGTTTCATTAATGTCTCCAATCCATCCCTTGTGAGATTCTAATCCATCAACACTTAGCGCTAACACTTTTACGTTGCGCTTCTTAAATTCGTCTGTATATTTTGCTACAGTACCTAATTCTGTTGTACAAACTGGTGTGTAATCTGCAGGGTGAGAGAACAAAATGCCCCAACTATCCCCTAGCCATTCATGGAAATTAATTTCGCCTTCTGTGGATAGTGCTGTAAAATTAGGAGTTACGTCTCCTAGTCTAATTGTTGCCATAATACTATTGTTTTTTTATCCCGTACTGTATTCTTGATAAAATTCTGTCAATTCGAGTGGATTTTGCGATTGTAATGCCCAAAATTTGTATCGAGAATAAGAATTTTAGTCTTCTAAATGGTTCTCGATACAATTTCTCGTTCCTCGAAATCACTCGAACTGACATTCTGATTTAATTTTTTAATCAAAATACAAGTCAGGATTTATTTAGTTATTTTATATCAAATTTAATTCCTACTAAATTAATAGGTTTTAAAGATTGCACCTAATTAAATTCGTTATTTATTTGTTAAAAACACATCCAAAAAACTAACAAAAATCATATTTATAACCGCTTTAAATAAAGTAACTTTGTGCCTTACTTTTAAAAACCAACAACATGAGTTTTAGAATAGAGAAAGATACCATGGGCGAGGTAAAAGTGCCCGCTGATAAACTATGGGGCGCACAGACAGAACGCTCTAGAAATAACTTTAAAATTGGCCCTAGTGCTTCAATGCCATTAGAGATTGTGTATGGTTTTGCATATTTAAAAAAGGCAGCGGCTTATACCAATTGCGAACTTGGAGTTTTACCTATCGAAAAAAGAGATTACATTGGGCAAGTTTGTGATGAAATTTTGGAAGGAAAGCATGATGATCAGTTTCCTTTAGTGGTTTGGCAAACAGGTTCTGGAACTCAAAGTAATATGAATGTTAATGAGGTGATTGCTAATAGAGCCCATCAATTGGCTGGAAAGGTAATTGGTGAAGGTGAAAAGACCATTCAACCTAATGATGATGTGAATAAATCGCAATCTTCTAATGACACCTTCCCTACCGGAATGCATATTGCGGCTTATAAAAAGATTGTTGAAACTACAATTCCGGGTGTGAAGCAACTAAGAGATACGCTGCACAAAAAATCTAACGACTTTAAAGATGTTGTGAAAATTGGTAGAACACATTTGATGGATGCCACTCCCCTAACTTTAGGGCAAGAACTATCTGGTTATGTAGCTCAGTTGGACCATGGTATTAAAGCTTTAGAAAACACATTATCTCATTTAAGTGAATTGGCTTTAGGGGGAACTGCTGTGGGAACTGGGTTAAATACGCCTAAAGGTTATAGCAAGCGTGTAGCTGAGTTTATTGCTGAGTTTACAGGCTTACCTTTTGTAACTGCTCCAAATAAATTTGAAGCATTGGCAGCTCATGACGCTTTAGTGGAAACACACGGTGCTTTAAAACAGTTAGCTGTTTCCTTAAATAAAATTGCCAATGATATTAGAATGATGGCTTCTGGACCGCGTTCTGGTATTGGCGAAATCATTATTCCAGCAAACGAACCAGGGAGTTCCATTATGCCAGGGAAAGTAAACCCTACGCAATGTGAAGCACTAACTATGGTTTGTGCACAAGTTATTGGTAATGATGTTACCGTATCTGTTGCAGGTACTCAAGGACATTATGAACTTAATGTATTTAAGCCTGTAATGGCATATAACGTTTTACAATCTGCGCAATTAATTGGTGATGCTTGTGTAAGTTTTGATGAGAATTGTACAGTTGGTATAGAACCAAATCATAAAACAATTAAAGAACTGCTTAACAACTCTTTAATGCTAGTAACTGCTTTAAACACCAAAATAGGGTATTACAAAGCGGCTGAAATAGCAAATACAGCACATAAAAACGGTACAACACTTAAAGAAGAAGCGATTAATCTGGGTTATGTTACTGCAGAAGAATATGACGAATGGGTAAAGCCAGAAGATATGGTAGGATCTTTGAAATAACTTATTTGAAAATAATACAATTAAAAAAAGCAGGCATTAGCCTGCTTTTTTTGGTTGGTTAGCTATTAATCCTCCAATAAATTTCATCTTTAGAAGACCGACCGCTAATATATAATTATCTGATTTAACACAAATTAACAAATGTTAAAATCACACATCATTTCAACTTTTTCCTTATTCTACTTAACTGTACAGGTGTGATACTCAGATAAGAAGCAATATGGTATTGTGGAATTAATTTATCAATATTAGGGATATCATCCTTCAACTTTTTATACCGCTGAGATGCATCCATAGAAATCAGTTCTAATTGACGTTTTTCGTATTTAATAAAAGTCTGTTCTAATAATCTGGCATAGAGATTATTAATACTGCTATCTTTTTGACACAGATCCATAAATTGATAGAAATCAATCTCATATAATGTGCATTCTGATAATGTTTCGTAAGCAATTTTAGCGGGTTCTTTTTTAATCAAAGCTGTAAGTGAACCAGCAAAACTAAAAGGAAAGAAAAAGTTTTTATTATGTTCTTTTCCTGATTCCGAGGTTATATAGCATCGCATTGTACCAGATAATAAAAGGTAAATTTTGGAAGGAATCTTCCCAAATTTATCTAATTGTACGTTAGCTCCAACAGTTTTAAATTCTGCTATGTCTTGAAGCTTTAAAAGTGTACTAAAGGGTATTTCTCCATGAGAACTAAGAAATTCTATGACTTTTTGCACGACTAAGAGGGATTGGTTGGTATTACAATATAAAATTTGTTTACCTAAAAAAGAAAAAAAATCTGTATAAAGCTATTATAAAAATATATACACAAAAAAAACCCAAAGGTTATTAGGACTTTGGGCTATTCTTATTCTATACAAATATTTTTACTTGAGTGTAAATTCTGAGGTAGAAACTAAATCTTTCTGGTTAAACACGTTTACAATGTAACGACCTTTCTCAAAATCATTGTCACCGTTAGCAGTTACAAATTCGCAAACATTAAGGTTGGCATTTTCATAATTAAACTTACTTACAACACTATAATTCAACGTTTTGTCATCAAATGTTACTTGCTCATTAGAACCTAAAATATTGCTATTCGGATCAATTACCTGAACATACAACTCCTGATCTCCAGCTTGCACTAAAGTATTTTTAGCCACAGTAAAACATACTCTAATTTTATCAGCTCTTTTAGCTCTTTCTGTCGGAATTAATTTTCCAGAAGTTCTTTCAATTACTCCAAAACCTTTCAAATCTACAGTATTTAAAATCGAAGCATTTTCAACAACCTCTGCCAAAGCAGTATTTTGAACTAGTAAAGAATCAGTAAACATGGTGCGCTCTTCCAATCTTACTCTTGTACTATCCAAAGAAGTGGCTAAATAGGAATTCTCAATTCTTAAAGAATCATTCTGTGCTAACAAAACGTCCATTTCTCTCTGTAGGTTTTTATACTTCGATTTGTAACGCCATAAGCTTTTTACGTTTGTCTCAGAAATTCTTAAAGAATCTATCAATCCTTGTATGCGCTCTCTAGCTTCCAATAAATCTTTATTTGCAATATCATTTTCTGCAATGGCTTCATCATATTGCTTTGCCATTGCGTTTAAATCATTCATTACTAGCTCTTTTTCAGCTAGGAGTTCTTTTTTATTATCGCTAGTTTCCTTGTAAAGATTCATGGTGTAAAACCCAGTTGCAATAAATAATACAAGGGCTATTCCTAATCCCACCTTTAAACCTGTGTTGCTTTTATTTTCCATAATAGTTATTGTCTTTTTTTGTTAATACTTATGACTTTTTTTAGGTCATTTCTTGATAGATATCTATGTTTAACCCTGTCTACATTAATATATACGACAGTTAAGTTTTTTCGGATGTTTAAGGATTAAATTTTCTCAAAACAATAAATTAATATGCTGAATAACAGTTTATTGTGATAACAAATAAATTATACAGGATAAAAAAAGAGAGTGCAAATGCACCCTCCTTGAAATATTTTTCAAGAAAATTAAATTTTCTTACTTGTCTTCAAGTTTCCAAGTTCTAACCCAATCTACACGCATTGTATTTATCGTATCATCATTTAAATCAGATTTTGGTGGCAGCCCACCTAACCAGCCAGCCTCATTGGTCCATACATCAAATATAATTTCAAGTTCTCTAGTAAACTCTCTATCATATGTATTGCCATCATTATGCTCTCCCACTACAACACTTCCCGCAGGCTCGCCATCTAAGTAGAATTGAACATTTTTTGAGTCCTTCCACCAAACACCGTAGGTATGATATCCCTCATTCCAACCAACATTTCTTAGCGGATTTTCAGAAGAAAGATCAGACCTCATAAAGTTGCCTTTATTTCTAATGGTTGGTGGCACCTTATTTTCATCAGCTTGAAAATACTGTGAGTTCATCCTTTGAGGAAATACTTCTGCTTCGCAACTTGTACAAGAAGGTTTAGAGTTGTTCTCAATAATATCTATTTCATCTCTATTATTAATATCTCCGTTATTCAACCAATACGTATTATAGGCAGAAATATGAGATGTTTTAATACTAGCCTCAGTGTACATTGGATAACTTGTTTCTGCTCTTGAATGAATGCGTGCAGTTTCGAACCATCGCACCTCTGCGTCATTTAAAGTAGCCTTTATCCATAGTTTACCATCTGTAACCCCAGAATTAACGTTATTGCTAATTACGTTAACCGGCTCACCATAATCCCAATTAGACTTAAACCATTTACTGCTATCCCAAGTATTAAATTCATCAGACATGGCATCTAGTTTCACCCATTTTTTTCCTAATGGCGTTGTATCATCAATAGACGTGAATGAAGGGAAATTAGGATCAATATTATTAAAATCGTCTGCAGAAGGGACAAAAGCCTCTACAGTTACTCTTACCGTTCCCGCTGCTTTATCACCTTCCGAATCTATAATTTCATAGGTAAAAGAGTCACTACCATCATAATTGTAATTCGGTATATATTCAAACACCCCGTCACTAACTTCAGTAACCGTTCCGTTTTCCGCATTGTCCAACAAGGCATAATCATCTCCGTCACCTCCAGCGTCACCAATATTGTCATTGGAAGAAACATTTACTTGATTTGATATGCCGCTACTACTATCTTCTTGTACAGTCAACGAATCATCAGCAGCAACTGGTGTTTGTTTTGCAGGTGGCTGCGGTTCTGGTGCAGGTGAATCATTACCACCGCATGACATAAACATAAGTATTAAACAAAAGTACAAGATCATTTGTAGACGATTTAAAGCAATTCTTTTTAACATAACTTTTTTAATTTCATTTTCGAATTAAAGATAAATTAAAATGAATGCTGGTACACCACAACAACTTGACTAGAACTAAACATAGAACATTTGTTGTTTTTAATAAACTAATCTGTTACACTTTTAAGAGAATCTATTTGTTTTTGAAGTTTTTCAAGAAGCTCTGCTTTATCATCTTGAATAGGAATAAATGTATTGATGGAATCTTTAATTGTCTCAGCTATATCGATATCTTTTGTTTCCTCAACAAAATAATAGCCAATCTTTTCGCTGGCTCTCCAAGCTTCGTTTAGTTGATCGTATACCGATTTATCCCATTGACTTGGGTGTTTTACATCTATCCAAACCACATCGCGGTATTCGCTATCTATCAACACCAAATCTGGGGTTGCTGCACCATCAAACTGTTGTGAGTTAGTTTTACTAATCGCAGAAACTGTTCCCATAAAAAACAAACGTTTTTTACCCGCAATATTTTTAATGTAGGGACGAAATTCTACTGGCGTATTCGCCGTCCAGTCATACTCCTTTCTGGATTCCTTAACTTTTAAAGGCATTGCTGAAACTCCTGCATAGCCTTGTTTCTTTGCGGCGTGATTGTAGTAGTACAATTTATCTGTACCATCAGCAGGAACAAATACGCTAAAACTTAAACTGGTGCGTTCCTCTCCTACTGGCTCTAAACCAAACCAATGGTACAAACCACTATACGCATCAACTTCAGTTCCAGAGAAATCAAAATCGGTAACATAAGGTTGTTGGTTTTGATCTTTTGGCATTTCAGGAATTTTAACCGCTGTTTCCATATTCCAAGGTAACGGGTCACTAAATCCTCCTAAGAACTTAAGGGATTCCGCTTGAAGTTGCGATACTTTTTCGGCAAGCGTGTTTTGGCGTATTAAATAGTCATGGTTTTTCATATCTTCAGGACTAATGTAAGTACCTTTTCCTATTAAAATACGCTCTATATAATCATTAAAATCATGCTCCCCATTATCAATAACCATCACACCACCAAATGTTGGATAGGGAAATAGAAAACCTTTCCATTTGATTAAACTTACTACTTGAACCCATGCCCCTTTGTCATTTTTCATGTAGTAAGTATCACTAGGTTCCATTGTAAACAACTGAAAGAAATTAAAGCGTTGCACTACAGCATTATAGGTGTTTCTACTAAATTTTAAAGATTCCCCGATAGAAAATGTAACAGGTATTCTATTCTCGCTTGAAAACCTAGGAAAGGGTGTCGTACTCGATACTGCAAAAACTTCTTCAGTATTATCCGTTATACCTTGCCAAACATATTTTTCAGTAGGCTGAATAGCCATAGTCCATTTGTTTTCATCATTAATTCTAACCAAATGTGGTAATGATACATCTTTAGTTTCTCCAACACTTTCATTAGCCATTGAGAAAATATTTCTTAAAGGTTGAATACGTTCATTTTGTGTTAGCGGAAGTTCATTGATTTCAACTTTATTCAAATGGTTGAAGACATTATACGTTTTCATATAATCGTACATTTTGAAGTGCCAACCTACCACATATAAAATTCCAAAAAACAACAACAAAACTCCAAGGATTCCTAACCTGCCTCCTGTACTTGCAGATTTTCTGAATTTTCGCAATCCAAAAAACAATACCAAACCACTCAATAGAATGATAAAAATGAACTTTCTAACAAATAAAAGCGCTGGTTGATAGTCATCTCGTAAAACGAAAAGTAGAATCAATAAAATTAACCCTATGAGAATAGTAACTCTCTTTTGTTTTCCTCCTTTATTCCAGTAATTTCTTATCATAAAAAAGCCCTCCTTAATCCTCCCAAAGGGAGGAAACTCACAGCGAGGTTTACTGTATTTTGTTATTTATAATCATTTAGTGCATAGCGACTACTGCAAAGTCTTCCTACTTCAAATAGCCTTTATCTTTTAAGCGTTCCCTAGCGCTCTTACCATCACCCTTGGGTTCTTCTTTTGGAATTTCCACTACATCTTCGGCATCTTTAGTTTTTAAATCTTCAATAAAGTCTTTTCCTTTTTCTATAGTATCTTGCACCATATCTTCTACCACATCGCTTTTTTCTTCAATAACTTTTCCTGATTTCAAAACAAAATTCGCGACATAAGTCCCGATAAGAGTACCAACTGCTATCGATGAAAATGCAGATATTCCATTGTAACTCGTAAAAATTTGGAAAGGCGATAAAAATTGAACAATTAATCCGATTAACAAATAAAACCCAACTACATATACCAATCTGGGTAGAAAGGATTGCTTAAATACAAAGCCTTTCTTTTCTGAGGGTTTCATTTGCAACTCTTTACTATTAAAGATTTTATTAAAAAATCGATACAGCCTATTACCTTGAGATTCTCTCCAATAGATAAAAATCCCAAATAAAATTGCGGCAATAAAAATTACAAGTTCTAATCCCATGATAAAAGTGTTTCTATAAAATTAGTCTAAAAAACTTAAATATTGTTACTAATCGTCTCCACCACCCAGTCTTTAAATGAATCGTCCCAAGTTTCAAAAGATTTATAAAAATCTGGTTTGTCATACCAATACCAAAACAATACATCTTTTGGAGCAATATTCACCAAAAGCTTCCAAATTAAATCTTGATGTTTAGGTTCTAGGGATGAATGCGGATGATGGAGCGCTAAAAACAATTGTGGATCTACAATATCAGCAATCTTGAATTGATTGCTGGTTTCAATCTTTTCCAAATAACGCTCTACGCTCATTACCTTTTTTCGAGATTTGATATCCAATTTGTTTAAATAACTTTTAAATAGGATAGGATTATCTAAAATCTCTTTTATGGGATGCTGTGTCTTTTTTAGATTCTGAAACAGCTCAAATTTTTTGATACGATTATAACGGTCTGTTTTCACTTCGGAATGCAAATCATAATCGACAATAGAATGACTTCTTAGTTTATCCATTAACTCAGGTTGGGAAATGTGATAAATCAACACATCATGTGTGGTATCTTTTATAGCTTCCTTATGCCATTCCTCATCTTCAAAAACAGCAATAGGCACTATGAAATCTCGTAATAGATAAACACCGCCAAAAGCTCTGGTGTAAAAGGAATCTGTGGTATATTGTAACTCATGCAAATCCAAATTACGATGACGCAAGTCACCATAAGCCTTGGCAGAATCCAAAAGTTTTTGGTGCATGGTTTCGCTGATGAAATTATTGCCTCTATTGAATTCTTCAACAAGTTGTAACTGCTCCTCTTTTACCTTATCTAGATTGTCGATCAAATGAAAATGAATAGTAACTTCATTATATTTCAGAACATCTAGAGGCTCATAAAACGCATCAATACCTTGATCAAAATCTAAACAAATAGCCGAATCTCTAGTTATGTCTTTTATTTTTGCACCATGAATCTTAAAGACATATTTCATCATGTCCCTATCAAACGTGTGAAAAGGTAAATAGACAGGTTTCCCTTTTTGAAGTGGAGAAATGATAATACCGTGTGGATTTGCTTCTCCATTATTTAGATAAGTTGTATCGTCTTTTTCTTTAGCAATTTCAGGGCTCCAACCAATACCATCAATATGAAAGGTTTTAAGCTTAGTTTTGGTAAACCCAAGTTTCACTAAACATTTGTTGTAACGCTCGACCAACTTTCCACTTACTGGAATTAATTCGCTTCGATATAGGTTTGCTTGTTTTAGTTTGTTCATTTTTATTATTCCTGTGCAGATAAGAATATTATTATCTATTGTTAATGATCATTATTTGAATAAAAGGTGATTTTTATTTAAATTGACTAAAATCAATTGATGGTTTACTCAATTTTTTATCATTATAAATTCCAAGATCGATTTCACTAATTTCAGGATTTCTAGAGGAATAGATAACCTTAAATTTTTCTCCTACACATCCTTTTTTCCCATCATCACATTTAAATGAAGAAACCTTTCTTGTACCAAAATATTTTTCCCCATTGACATAGAAAACATAATCGATAAAACTAGACGCTCCTGATGCATATCCATAATTTATAATTTTTGCCTCTGCGATTCTACCATATTTTCTCAATTCATATTCTTCATTTGAATTCCTAAAAACACCGAATAATATCAATAAAAGAAAACCTATTCCAACAACTATTTTCTGATTTTTACGAGTCAAGGCTAAGATCAATTATCATATTTTTCAACTTTATTCTATTAGTTTATGAATTATAGCATACTGCAACAAAACAATGGTTCGCGTATCCACAATATCACCATTATGTAACATCTCAACAGCTTTTTTAAAAGGTATTTCTATAATCTCAATATCTTCGCCTTCATTATCCAGTCCTCCACCTCCACTTACTTTCATGTCATCCGAGTACTCACCAACAAAAAAGTACATCTTTTCTGTCATCACACCAGGGGACGAGTAGCCTTCATAAACTTTCTTAACAGATTTTAAACGATATCCAGTTTCCTCTTCTGTCTCTCTGATAATGCATTCTTCTGGATTGTCTTTATCTAACAAACCAGCTGCTATTTCCAAGAGCATACCGTTTTCATTATCGTTTAAATAGGTTGGTATCCTGAATTGTTTTATTAGAATAACTGTTTTCTTTTTTTTGTTGTAAAGCAAAATTCCAGCCCCGTCTCCTCTATTATAAACCTCTCTCATTTGGTTTACCCATTTCCCATTTGGCATCAAATAATCAAAATTGTACTTTTTTAGGATATAATAATTATCTGAAAGGAGCGTGTTTTCTATGTTTTTGACTTTTTTATTGCTCATTTTACATTATATTCTGACAAAGGTTCTCGATACAATTTTTCGTACCTCAAAATCACTCGAACTGACAGTCTTTTAGTTTTTATTTTCAAAAGTATGTCTCGCTTCCATTTCAATATTTAACTGATTCACTCTAGCATCTACTTTTCGTTTAAAATCGGTATCTGCAATGGTTGCCACATTATCCAAATAACGCACCACTTCTTGACGGCGGATTTCAGAGAAATCCAGCCCCTTCATATTGGCACGCATTAGTTCTTGAAGCATATTAAACTTAGTATCATAGTCTTGTTTGAAATAGATGTTTGGATTTTCAAACCAATCTTCTTCTAAATCAAAATCTGTTAAACGCAATGAAATAGCTGACTGAATATTCCGAACATCACGCGATGAAAAGAATGGAAATATGGCTTGCATCTCCTTATACAATTTGGCATAAAACAAATGTTGGTTCGTTTTAAACTGCTGTTCTACTTTATCATAAACCTCATGCACACGCTCCTCTGTTGGCTTTTCAACACTTTTCAAAATGTCTCCCATATTTTTTGCCAACCCTTGATCTTGGAGATAACTATAATTCTCAGGTCCCTGCATGTTTACAAAATCAGGCATGGTATCTTGAATTTTACGCCACCACAGATGGTCTTGATCTAAAAAATCATGCTCTGTTCTGGCACCATCAATTTTAAAACGCCCCTGTACACGCGAAATCACAGCCTTATCTAACATTTCTGGCAGATTTGTAAACAACCCAATAGAACTATTACCATAATTCACCGCATAAGCGCCTTCTGTATATCTTAAAAATACACCAATCACCTCTTTTACTCCGGCTGAAACCCCTTGGGCTGTTCGTTCTTGTAAATTGTTTTCTGCATCATCAATCGGTGCAAAAATCAATTTTGAAGGATCTTGTAACGGTTTCATCCATTCGACCATTTTTTCAGCAGAACCTCCCTGGAAAGTAGAAATTAATGTATCTGGCATTGGGTGAAACAAAAACGGGATATCCAAAGTGTCACAATGCTCTTTTAATCTTGTAGCAATTGCGGCAATCAACATACTTTTACCAGTTCCAGGAATACCATAACCCATAAATACCGGCATAAAACCACCTAATTCTTGAAATGGGTTTTTCTTAGCCGTAAAATCATAGCTCAACAAACGTTCGGTTAAACGGCGTGCAAAATGTTTCGCATCTCGGTTACCAACAATTTGTTCAAACTGAATTTTATTGAACTCTACGCTTTTTGCTGTACCTTGAAATACATTGTTCCAACCAGAAACCGCAAACTCGGAGTTTTCCAGTTTATACGTTCTGTCCTCAATAGTTTCAGTGTACTCTAGAGAACTTTTACGTAATTGAATTTCATCAATTAAAGCTTCAAAATATACTACCGTGAAATCGATAACATCTTTATCAGACTTAATAATTTCAGGATGTCCTAAATATTTGTCATAATAGAACAAGCTACATGAAATTCCTTTAATAGGTGATAGTAAAGACACCTCAGGAATACCTGCAAACTTTTGTTTCATTACACTTAAATCGTCCGAAGCATGTGGTTTTAAATCGTGTAATATTTTGTAGGCTTTTGAAAACAACATAAATGCTGTAGCCGTATGCATTTTACTTTCAAATTCTCTCTGTCCGTTCCTATCAAGTGCTGATTTATTCTCATTTAAACTGGACAAACCAGAAGCATCATAATAGCTATCCTTTATCCAAATTCCCAAGGTAATCCCTTCTTGAACTGCATATAATGTTTGGTTCAAGTAAATGGGAATTGCCACAGAATCTGGCAGCAAACGTTTTTTAAGCGCTAGAATAGTTTTAGAAACCGATGTGATTTCAGTAGCACTAGAGCCATTATTAGCACGCGATAAATACAATAAAATAGATTCATCTTTAGCATCCTTATCTCTATTTTTTGCACGAGCACCTTGCTCCCATTGTACACTTTTTAGATAAGAAGATGCTTCATCACGAAGCATATCCAATTCTGATAATTTTATTGGGAAAGTTGAATTGTGTTCCATAGTTTTAGTATTCAGTCGCAGTCACAGTTTGCAGAACTACTTTTTGCGACTGTATATTTTCTTATTTAAGGTTTAAATGGTTTATATCTATTAAATCCCTTTAAGTCTATTTCACTTATTTCAGGATTCGACTTTGAATATTTAACTTCAAAATTGTCTCCTACACAGCCCAAAACACTGTCATTTGAATAAAATTTTGACATCCCACAAATAGAATTCTTATAATTTTTGTTTTCTACTGAATATTCATAGTCCAAACAATATGCATAATTATTGTATTCGAAGCTTACAATTTTTCCATCTGTAACATCATAATTACTTTGTAATGATTTATTATTTCTGTAATTAATAGTAAAGTATCCAATAGAGATTGCCATAATTACTAAGATAATTGCTTTAACTCCATAAGCACTATTTTCTTTATCATTTTGCATTAAAATGCTACCTATTTTAATTCTATTTCTACCCCAGCAATCTCAATAGGCGGTTTAGCCAGCCCATTCATAAGATCTGGAGTTTTGTTATATAATAATTGGATGACACGATGTGGCGCCAACACATATTTTTGTTGAAATACGTCACCCCAATTTTGAAAAATTTGCTTATTAAAAAAGCTACCTTCTTTAAATTCACTTTTTGAAGCTACTTCTGTGACTTTTAGCGATACTGCATAAGATTCCAAAGGAATTGTTTTTTTGCTTATAGCTTCTAAAACGGTGTGGGTCAAAACATTTTCATCTTTTGTAAACATATTGTGTACAGGCCCCAAATCCACACGCTTAATGATTTTTGGTGACACTTTTGGCAGCTTTTTGTCAATAGCATAGGCCATTGTATCTAAATTCATATCACGGTCCGCCACATTTTTAAGCACTTCATAAATTTCACTTTTGTAATCATCGATACGATTACCATCATAATTGAAATACATAAAGCATATAAAAGGTCTATTTTTTATCACATCGTAAAAGCTCCAACTCGTCAACAAATCTACACCTGAATCTTTTGGCGCACTCACAATTTTTCCTTGTACAAAACGATTAAAAATATATTTTTTATTTACCGAAGCGTAGTATACAATTGATGCCGCCTGAAACAACCTACTCTTCTTAACATTTTGCTTTTTGCGCATCAACGTATCTAAAAACTCCTCTTTTAGCGTAGAGATTGGTGTCAATCTACCTAAATATTCATCTCTAAGCTCCAAATCATTAAACAAATACCTGAATTCCAGATAATTGGGAAATCCAGATTCTGTCAAATCTACTTTCATGTTATCCTCTTCATCGTACATATACTTAATGCGCATCGCCTCAATGGAATACAACAATAAATCGCAATATTGCTTGAACATGGCTACCTCGGCATTATTACAAATTTTTTCGCGTTGCACAGCCACAATCAACTCCTTAAACACAAAATCTATCATTTTATGATAAAAGGTGTAATGTGCTTTGGAATCTAAAACTGCAGAATCTAAAGGTGTAACTATTTGGTTAATTGACATATTTCAGTTTTCAGTCTCAGTCGCAGTTTGCAAAATTATTTTTCTCTTTTTTGGCGTTACCTTTTGCTCATACCTACAAGGTTTCTAAAACCTTGCAGGATCACAAAAGGTCGGGCTTTCACTACTCAATCCATCCTACGTCGGGGATTTCAAACATGCCGTTCAATCCCTAACGCAGATTCGGCTAACTTCAAGTGTATTGCTTTTTGTTGGATATTTTAAAAATTGAATTGACCTTTTTTAACCATCACGAACCCTAGGTTGATCAATAAGTTAGCAAGTACACCGCGTTAGGGATTGCAGTGGAAAGCCCACAGCGCAGCCCTAGGCGGAGCGAGGACTTGCAACGAAAAGCCCGACCCGCAGGGTAACGCCCCAATTATTTTAAGACAACAAATCGTCGTCGCTGGCTTCTGGCTTCGGCGCTCCTGCTGGTTCACCATCGCCTGAAGGCGCATTGGCATCAGCCTTATAATACTCTTCAAAGATTTCCTTCATGTCGATACCATAACGCTCCGCAAAATTCTTTTGAATATCAACGTCCTTGTCACGAATTTCTTGTAAAGCTTCAGCATAACTACTGTACACACCTTGCATTACTTTTTCGTGAACTGGTATGTTATCCATCATGTCTTGACGTGCCTTAGCACTTGCAGTGTGCATTGCAGCAAGGGTTTCACCAATGTGCTCATCGGTTTTTACTCCTAAGTGCTCCAATATAGCAGCAAACTCCTGATCTGTTCTGGCTTTAAGCGCCACCACGTAACCATCGTAATATTTTAGACGCTCTTCGGTATCACTTTTTAATTTAGCGCGATGCGTTTGCAAGTTACTTCTAAGCGATGTTAGTACTTTAATGGTTAAGTTATGCTTGTGTACAAAGCTATCCTTACTTGCCGCCAAAGTGGTGTAGGCATTCTTTAACCCTTCTAATTCCTCCACTTTTTGCTCAAGTTTGGTTACTTTACCTATAGCCTGCGCATATTCAGCAGATTGTTTATCGGCAATGTCCTCAAGTTCTTGTCTTGCTTGTTTTAGAAGCGCATATTGCTCTTCTAGTTTAGCTTCAACTTCTTTTTTCTTCTCTAAGGCCTTAGTGTGATTTTTTGTAGCCTCAACAATAGCATCCTGCAACTTATCCTCTACTTCCTTGATCTCTACTTCACGATTTTTTAATCTCGTTACCGCCGCTTGCGATTTATAGGAAAGTTCTTTTAAAAGTGTTTGCACGTCAGCATTTTCTATACGCTCTTGAAACATGGCTTTCGCTTTGTTATCGGCAGCGGATCTTGTCTTTTCGGCATCTTTTAAGGCTTGTTCTGCTTTTGCAATTTTACTTTTACGGCCCCAAAGGTTGTTCCACCATGTATCTGGTTTTGCTTTGGCATCTTCTAATTCAACCTTTGCACGCTCTAAAGCTTTTTGTGCATCGTCAATTACTTTTTGCTCGGTAGCATTAAGCGATGAAAACTTCTCAAATAATATACCTACTTCATCTTGATAATCTGTTAAATCTTTTATGGCGTCTAAAAGTGTTGTTCTATCCTTTTCAGCCATTGTAACAACATCATCCAATGTTGCATTTAATATTTTCTGGCGCATCTGAGGATCGTCTTCTTGCGACAGTTTAGACTTCATGGTATCAATAGCTTTTCCCCAATTGACATCTACTTTTTCGGTTTTTTCATTGGAATTGGTTTCTAATAAGTCAAAATCATCAGACATGGTTTATGTAGTGTTTTAAAGTTGAACATTTTAAAGGGTAAGCAATTTCGTTAAAAAAGATGACTTTTAAAATTTATATTACCTTTAATTTATAGGTATATTTCATGGCATTTTTGTTACAAACCAAACAGTAATTAGTTAAATTTTGTAAGATATAACAACAAAAAAAGTTGGTTAAACTCCTTGTTTTTGAGCAATTTATGGTTAAAATTTATTAACATATGTTAATTAACTATTAATTATTTAGTTCATTTGTAGGCAATTAATATTTAAAATCACTTATATTTGCTAAGCTATTAACCCAAATCGATATGCAATGTCTCTTATAGTCTCTTACATTTGTGCCTTTCAACTATTGATTAGTCAGAGTCAGATAGTCACAGTTCTCTCCATTGTTGTTATTTTCTTTTTAATTTTATTAATATTAGGTGTAAGAAAATCTTATGTCTTGAAAAAGGAAAATGATAAATTAAGTGAAATTAACACCTCCCAAAATGACGAGGAAGAAAAAGCATACAAGGATTTTAGGGAAGGACATATGTATGATAATAAGTAAAATTTAAGTGATTATACTAATCCTCTTGGTAACTCCTATCTTCGCGCTTCTTTTTCTAATTTCTAGAAATATGAAAAAGCAAAGAACATTGTTACATCAGTTTGAGGCTACAAACAAGAGTTTTGAAAACATTGAAAATTCTTATTTTAAGTTAGGAAACGGCCGTATTTACAAATAGAAAAAGAGCATCTAAGAAAAAAAGCCCACTTTATAAAAAAGTGGGCTTTTTAGTCCTACTTAATACCTTCTTTACCTAATTAATTTTTTATACTTTATACGCTTAGGCATTAAATCACCACCCAAACGTTTTTTCTTGTTCTCCTCATAATCTGAAAAACTACCTTCAAAGAAATATACTTGAGAATCGCCTTCAAAAGCTAATATGTGCGTACAAATGCGATCCAAGAACCAACGGTCGTGACTAATTACAACTGCACATCCAGCAAAGTTTTCTAAACCCTCTTCTAAAGCGCGTAATGTATTCACATCAAGATCATTAGTAGGCTCATCCAAAAGTAAAACATTGCCTTCTTCTTTAAGGGTCATGGCTAAGTGTAAACGGTTACGTTCTCCTCCGGACAGTAGTTTTACCTTTTTGTTTTGTTCGCTTCCAGAGAAATTAAAACGGCTTAGATATGCTCTAGAGTTTACTTGTTTTCCTCCCATCATTACCAATTCCTGTTCATGACTAAAGTTTTGCCAAATGGTTTTCTCTGGATTAATATTAGAATGGCTCTGGTCTACATATGCAATTTTTGCAGTATCACCAACAATAAATTCTCCTTTATCTGGTGTTTCTTCTCCCATTATCATGCGGAAAATGGTGGTCTTACCTACACCGTTAGGACCAATAATACCAACAATACCTGCTTGAGGTAAGTTAAAATTTAAATCGTCATATAATAGCTTATCTCCATATCCCTTGGCCACACCATTAGCTTCTATAACATTAGTACCTAATCGCGGTCCGTTAGGAATATATATCTCCAGCTTCTCATCTAATTGTTTTTGATCTTGACTTAGTAATTTATCGTAATTCTTTAAACGTGCTTTTTGTTTTGTTTGACGTCCTTTTGCACCTTGGCGCACCCATTCTAACTCTCGTTCTAATGTTTTTTGACGTTTTGATGCAGCTTTTCCTTCTTGCTCCATTCGTTTAGATTTTTGGTCTAACCATGAGGAATAGTTTCCTTTCCAAGGAATGCCTTCTCCTCTATCCAATTCTAAAATCCAACCTGCGACATTATCTAGAAAATAACGGTCGTGCGTTACGGCGATTACTGTTCCTTTATATTGCGCTAAATGGTGTTCTAACCAATGTACAGATTCTGCATCTAAATGGTTGGTAGGCTCATCCAAAAGCAATACATCTGGCTCTTTCAGTAATAATCTACATAAAGCCACACGACGACGCTCTCCACCAGATAACACTCCTATTTTTTTATCACCATCAGGCGTTCTTAGAGCATCCATGGCAATTTCAAGCTTTGTATCAAGCTCCCAAGCATTTGCCGCATCAATCTGATCTTGTAATTCCGCTTGACGATTCATGAGCTTCTCCATCTTATCAGGATCGCTATAAATTTCTTCTAAACCAAATTGCTCATTAATTCTATTATATTCGTCAAGTATAGCAACCGTTTCAGCCGCACCTTCTTTTACAACCTCTAGAACCGTTTTTTCATCATCTAGAATAGGTTCTTGCTCCAAATAGCCCACAGAATAGTCTTGAGAAAACACCACATCACCTTGGTAATTCTTATCGACACCAGCAATTATCTTTAATAATGTTGATTTTCCAGAACCATTAAGACCTAAAATTCCAATTTTGGCTCCATAGAAAAAACTTAGATAAATATTTTTTAAAACTGGTGTATTTGCACTTTGAAACGTCTTTGTTACACCAGACATTGAGAAGATTATTTTCTTATCGTCACTCATTTTTTAGTTACTAGTCGTTAGTTTTTAGTCATTAGAATAACTGGACATCATTGGTATTATTGCCTACTGCATCTGTCCACTGAATAATATTTTAGACCCTTCCTTTTAAAGCATTAAATACCCAAGCAATTGCAAAAAAACCAATACCAACAGTTGCGAAGCCCCAACCTGCTACATCATCATACCTGTAGGCTCCCATTAAAATTAAAACAACACCCATTATAATCATTAAAATTGTTGCCCATGCCAAAACTGTATTTTTATTCATCGCCATTATCCTTTCTTTTTATTGGTTAGTCGAACGACAAATATCGCATTTTTAGTTAAAACCTTTAACTACCAAAAATAATAATTAGAAATAAATACAAATGGCAACAAAAAGCCTATTGCATCTGAGTACATAGATACAATAGGCTACAAGTTTAAAGTATTAGTTTTTTTAGTTGGTTTTTATTTTGAATTCTGATCTTCTGTTTTCTTTGTGTTTTACTTCAGAACATTTAGTGTTATCATCACACTCATTGGTTAGTTGCTCCTCTCCGTAGCCGTCTCCGGTTATCCTATCCTTTGCAATTCCATTTTTAATGAGATACTCTACGGTAGTTTTGAAACGTTCTTGAGAAAGCCTTTTATTGTAAATTGCACTACCGCGTGAGTCTGTATGTGCGCTAATATCTATAGTTACATCAGGATACTTTCTCAATATACTCAACCATTTTTCAAGAACAGTTTTTGATGCACTACTAAGTCCTGATGAATCAAAACTGAAGTATAATTTCTCTAAACCTTTAATATCCTCGTTTATCGCAGCTATTTTCTTTTGTTTAGCAGCCTCTTTCTCCTTCTCTAATTGTTCAAGTCTTTTTCTTTCAGCTTCTTCTTTTTGCTTTTGAGCCATCATCTCCTGCTCAACCTTTGCTTGAGCTGCTAATTTAATAGAGTCATTAACCCTTATTTTCTCTTGTTCTAATTGATTTATTAGTTCTAGTTTTTCTCTTCCCTTTTTGGTGAGGTCTTTCTTTTCTGAAAATCTAAAAACAACTCCCACTACATGTTGTATATAATTGGTCGCTGTGCCATTCATAGACCATTTACCCGAACTATTGATATCTAAACCAATATTATCATTAAACCATGTTCTAAAACCCAATACACCATTCCACGTACCTCTAGATAGGTTATTTGCATCGGTATAACCTGCGCCAACTCCAATATAAGGATCAAACCACCCTGTTTCGCCTACAACTTTATTAAGGTCGTAACTCAATCTGGCATCCAGAGACCAAAAATCAACATCGTTAGAAAGTAACAATCCATCTACTTTTTTGCCCTCTTTATATTTCATGTAGGCACCAATAGCTTCAACACCAAGGCCATTCTTAAAATACTTTCCAATACTTATTCTACTTGGGTAAGATAAAGCATGCCAAGATTTATCAATATCTAAAACAGCATCAAAAACATCACCAGAGTCATCAATAAAATGATAACCAATACCAAACATCCATGAACTAACCACGGTGGAATCCTTTTTGGTTAATACAGGTTCTTGACTAAAAAGTGAAATAGAAGTAAACAGAAGAAGTAATGGTATAATACCATTTTTAAGCGTTTTCATTTTAATAGATTTGGGTTTCTAAAAACAAATTTCTGTTGAAAAAAGATTTTGTAATAAAAAAAACTTCAATCTCTATTTTTTAATCGACCAATGGATTTTGCCTCGTAAAAACAGGCCATTTTTAACGATGAACTGCAATAAAATTTCATTTTCCCTCCTAAAAATTCATTTCAATTAAAAAGCACCCTGAATAGGGTGCTCTTCGCTATTAATCAAAATAACCTACTAGTTCATAGGAACTTCAATCACAATAATCTCGGAATTGTCCTTAGCCGAAATTTCCAAATCACCAACATCCCAAACACCTATGGCATCACGTTTACTTAAAGTGTTCCCAGAAACCTCAACCTCGCCATCAGTAACAAATACATAAAATCCATTACCTGACAATTTTGGATTCAATTTCAAAGAATTATCTTCCTCTAATTCTGACCTGTATATATACGCCTGTTGACTAATCGGTAATGCATCTCCTTCCAACTTATCCTTAGGTGCAACCACTGTTTGCAATTTATTTTGTCGTTCTGTAGCGTCAAATTTACGTTGCTCATAATTAGGCTTTACACTCATTTCCTCTGGTATAATCCAAAGTTGCAAAAAGTTAACTTCATCTGTAGTACTATCATTAAATTCGGAATGTGTTAACCCTGTGCCTGCACTCATCACCTGCACCTCGCCAACTTCAATTGCACGCTTATTCCCCATGCTATCCTTATGCGAAAGCGCTCCTTTTAAAGGAATAGAAATAATCTCCATGTTTTGGTGTGGGTGCGTACCAAAGCCCATTGTTGGTTGTACCACATCGTCATTCAACACACGTAATTTTCCAAAATTCATTCGCTCCGGGTCTTGATATCCTGCGAAACTAAATGTGTGGTGTGATTTTAACCATCCGTGATTTGCAAATCCTCTAGAATCTGCTTTGTGAATTACTGTTTTCATAATTTGTCTTTATTATAATTATTATTTGGGCGTTACCCACAAGGGGTCGGGCTTTCCGTTCCAAGTCCTCGTTACGCTTTAAGGCGTAACTGTGGGCTTTCCTCTGCAATCCCTAACGCGCCACTGTTATGTGCTTAATCTTACCTGATTCAAACCTACAAAGTTTTTAAAACCTTGCAGGAGAACGAGTTCCCCCTTCGAGGGTTAGGGGGCTAGAAACCCCATTTTCCCCATTTGATAATCTCTCATGGCCTCAAGTAATTCTGTTTGCGTATTCATCACGTAGGGGCCATAAGTTTGTATAGGTTCATTAAAAGGTTCTCCAGAAAGAAATAACAACTTACTCTCTGCATTTCCTTTAATCAAAAAACCATTTCCATCTTGATTGAATTGGATTAACTGGTTTTCATTCAGTTTTAAGTGCTCTGAATCATTAATTGTTACATCACCTTTCAACAAATACAGTGTTGATTGATGCGAACTTGGTACATTGATTTCAAAGCTTCCATCAGTTTCAACATCAATCATAAAAGCATTTATCGAGGTTTGGGTCTGGATGCGACCGTAAACACCATTTAACTCACCTGCTATGATTTGAATGTTGACCTTGCCATCATCAGAACTCACAACTCTGAAATCTTCATGCTTTACGTGCTGATAATTAGCTTCAATCATTTTCTTTTCAGCTGGTAAGTTCAACCATAATTGAATTCCTTCAATGACACCACCCTTTTCTACAAAATCCTTGGTTGGTCCTTCGGCATGCACAATACCTCTACCTGCCGTTGTCCACTGTACATCCCCTGCTCTAACAATACTTTCGTTACCCAAAGAATCTCGATGCAACTGCTCTCCTTGCACCAAAAATGTCACAGGCTCAAACCCGCGATGTGGATGTGGCCCTAAATCAAAGGGATTACTTTTTGCATTGATTTCATAAGGCCCATAATGATGTAATAATATAAACGGATCTATATTTTCAATTTGCCGTGTGGGTATGGGTTGCCGTAATCTAATTGGCCCCATATTTACGAAATCACTTCGCCCTACTGTTTTAATACTATTTAGTTTCATTTTAAAACTCCTTTCTTTTTATTTTCCATGGAAAATATTTAATTAAAAAAATACGTTTATCGCATTTTATCAAGCAGATTACTCAATTGTTCTGCTTCTTCTTCATTCAAATTATTCAATAACTCTTTATTGAAATTATTTGGTATACTTTCTAAAAACGTTTTGCCCTCATCTGTAATTGCTATTTTAACCACACGTCTATCATGTTCAGACGGACAACGTTCGATATAATTCTTAGCGCATAACTTGTCCATCAATCTTGTTGCATTAGGTGCACGCTCTAGCATTCTATCTTTTATGGTCTGCACGTTTAAAGGTTCATCTGCTCCTCTTAAAATTCTTAATATATTATACTGTTGAGGAGAAATGCCATAAGTTTTAAAAAACTCATTTTGATGGCTTGTTATCCAATTCGCCGTATATATAATGTTCAAAAGTGCTTTTACTCTATTGTTGGCAAATGTAGAATTGATATCTTTTGATAAATCTCCCATCTTATCTTAAAACAATACGTCTTGATATTCCTTTCTCTTCTTAAAAACAGCATTAGCAAAAGGACATAATGGTAAAATTTTAATATCCTTCTCGCGTGCACAAACTACCGCCGTCTCAACCAATTTATAACCAACACCCTGCCCTTTTAGAGACGGGTCGACTTCAGTATGATCAATGATTATTTTGTTATCTCCGGCATAAGTGTAGGTCATTTCAGCTTTTTGCACACCATTCATTTCAAAATAGAAACGTCCTTTTTTGCCTAACACTTCATGTTGAATTTCCATGGTTTATAATGCTTTTTGAAACGTATTTACTTTTTCTTTTATTTCTGCATCCAATTCTGAATTGATAATCTTCTCGTCAGAAAAATTGGCTCCAAAATTTGGTAATGAAAATACTTCAACAATGTTTGCATCGTGCCTTGGGAAACGATCTTGAGCAATTTGTAAAACCGAAGCCCCTCCTCTTCCTCCTGGAGACGCTGCCATCAGTAACATAGGCTTTCCTAAAAATGTTTTACCTTCAATTCTAGACATCCAATCAAATAAATTTTTAAAAACGGTAGCGTATGCACCATTATGCTCTGCTAAAGATAGTACTATGCCATCCGAGGCTTTAATTTCATCTAAGAATATTTGAGCATTTTCTGGTATACCCATCTCATTTTCTAAATCTATGCCGTATAAAGGTAGTTCGTAGTCATTCAAATCAAGAACCGATACCTCTACATCTTGAACCAAACTTGATGCATACACCGCCAATTGTTTGTTCATTGATGTTTTACTATTACTTCCCGCGAAGGCTATTATTTTTTTCATCTTTCATTTTGTTTGATACAAATCTACAACAAATATATTTATTTTCCAAGGAATATATTTCCATGTTATGTATTTTAAGAAAGACTTAACTTTTTTGAGCTAAAATGGTTTCGTAACTTCGTTATCCTAAAAATATACCAATGGATATTAACTTCAATAAAAACGAAGATCATAATAAGCTTTTAGTTTCTGCACTCAATAAAAGGCTTGCAAAAGTAAGTTTAGGCGGTGGAAAATCTCGTATTGAAAAACTGCATGGTAAAGGCAAACTTACTGCAAGAGAGCGCATTGACTATTTGTTGGACGCCAAAGCTAAATCCATTGAAATTGGAGCCTTTGCTGGTGAAGATATGTATCCAGAACATGGTGGTTGTCCGTCAGGAGGTGTCGTAGTAAAGATTGGATACATTAAAGGCAAACAATGTATTGTTGTGGCGAATGACGCTACCGTTAAAGCCGGTGCATGGTTCCCTATTACAGGCAAAAAGAATTTACGTGCTCAAGAAATTGCTATTGAAAATAGATTACCTATTATTTATTTAGTGGATTCTGCTGGGGTCTATTTACCGATGCAAGACGAAATTTTCCCAGACAAAGAGCATTTCGGACGAATTTTTAGAAATAACGCCATAATGAGCAGCATGGGCATTACACAAATTGCGGCAGTAATGGGTAGCTGTGTTGCGGGTGGTGCTTACCTTCCTATTATGAGTGACGAGGCTTTAATTGTTGATAAAACAGGGAGCATCTTTCTAGCTGGAAGCTATTTGGTAAAAGCAGCAATTGGAGAAAGTATTGATAACGAAACCCTTGGTGGCGCAACTGCGCATTGCGAAATTTCTGGAGTAACGGATTACAAAGCCAAAGATGACAGAGATGCATTGGATAAAATAAAAAATATAGTTGATAAAATTGGTGATTATGACAAGGCTGGGTTCAACCGTATTGACCCCAAAAAGCCTTCTGAAAATCAAGAGGATATTTTTGGTATTCTTCCCAAAAGTCGTGCAGACCAGTACGATATGTATGAAATCATTAAGCGACTAGTAGATAATTCAGAATACGAAGAATATAAAGCAGGTTACGGACAAACCATTATTACCTGTTATGCGCGTATTGATGGATGGGCAGTTGGTATAATTGCAAATCAGAGGCAAATCGTGAAAACCACAGGCTCAAAAACAAAACCTACCGAAATGCAATTTGGTGGCGTGATTTACAACGACTCTGCGGATAAGGCTACACGATTTATTGCCAATTGCAACCAAAAGAAAATTCCATTAGTGTTTTTACAAGATGTTACTGGGTTTATGGTAGGTAGCAAAAGTGAGCATTCCGGAATTATCAAAGATGGCGCTAAAATGGTAAATGCGGTGAGTAATTCTGTGGTTCCTAAATTTACTATAGTTATAGGTAATAGCTATGGTGCTGGTAATTATGCTATGTGCGGAAAAGCCTATGATCCCAGATTGATTGTCGCATGGCCAAGTGCAGAACTTGCTGTAATGAGCGGAAAATCTGCAGCCAAAGTATTATTACAAATTGAAAAGGCTTCTCTTGAAAAACAAGGTGAAAAATTCACAAAGGAAAAAGAAGAAGCCCTTTATAATAAAATTAAAGCGAGATACGATAATCAGGTATCTCCATATTATGCGGCAGCTAGATTATGGACAGATGCCATTATTAATCCGTTAGATACTAGAACTTGGATTTCCATGGGCATTGAAGCTGCAAATCGTGCTCCTATTGAAAAACCGTTTAATTTGGGGGTATTACAGGTTTAATCTTTTAATACCGATATTATTTCTGGAAGCAATGCTATAGCTGTCAATACAATAGCATTATTTTTCTTTTTTGCTTGTTTTGATATTGACACCTCATTAACCACATTGGATGAATTTGGAAGTCTTATCATTACAACACGATTTATAGCTTCATCATCAAAATTTTCATTGGCGTATTCATAGGCAAACGTAATGCCATCTTCATGAAATTCTTTAATATTCGATTTGATATCATTAATAACATGCAAGATCTTCTTTATCTCTTTAACTGACTTTTGTTCTAACGCAGCCCCATTTAAAGCAGAATACCCTAAAATAGAAATAGTATTATCTTCTCCCATTCGTTTAGATAATAAACTGAAAGCTTGTTTCAAAACAACTTTATCCTCCAATGAATATCCAACATTAGAAGTTTGAATTAAAAACGTTAAATTATATAAATCCTCTCCATCTTTTTCATAATTCTCTACGATGTAGGAGATAAGGTTATCAATTTGGACAGAGTGTGTTTCTATATTCTTTTCTTGACAGATCAATAGATTAAAGTTCAAAAGGGCAATAATAATTGTTGTTTTTAAAATAGTTTTCATAATAATGGCTTTAAGTGGTTTACTTTAAAGTTATTACCAAAAAGTAATTTATGGAACCCTAATTGAGTGAAGTATGGTTTTTGGTGAGTAAAAAAGGCCTCAATTAAGAGACCTTTTAATTTATTCTTGCGAAACATATATTTTTAAATTTTAACGAGCCCTACTTCTATTTCGTCTTCCTCTTTATCCAATCTTAATATTCTAATTTCCTTTTTTTGCTTATTGGTTCCGAAATCAGTATAAATAGTCACCTTTAGAGCTGTGGGACCAGAAATTTTCTGAACTTGATCATTAAAATAATCAACTAAAATCTCATATTCACCTTTTGAAGCTTTTTTAATCATAAATTCCTCTGGTCCATATCCTTCTGTTAAATCTTCGGATAACCTCCCACCATCATCAGATTCCGTATTTTGATAACTTACTTTTTCAGATTTTGGGGTTTCTACCCATAAATCCAAATCTGTGTTATTATGATTCCAGTCTATAACAACTCGTAAATCAACTTTAAACTCTTTAAAAAAATCATTTTGAACTTTAGTTAAATCCAGTTTAGAACCATGTAAAGCGACTAAATTACAAGCCTCTATGTAAGCTAGATGTTCTATTCCATAATAGCGCTCCTCATCATCTTTCTCTAAAAGATTACCATCTATAATTTTATAAAATAAATCAAATGCCTTTTGATACTCTCCAATTTCTTCATATGCTAATGCCAAATCTCTATATGATTGCGGTTCTTCCGGTCTTAATCTTAAAACTTCTTCATAAACATAGACTGCTAATTCAAATGAATCTAGGTACTCCGTTTTATAACCTAAAGCCCTAATTAATTCATGATTATCAATTTCAACCTCTATTAGATTTGACACGATTTGTAAAGCTAAATCTTTGTGATTAACTGATTCAAAATATTCAGCAACATCTATGAAAAAAGTTGGTGTGTTCCTATAGGATGGTCTCAAGTCCAGATAAACTTTATATGCATCTTGAACAGTTTCAGCTTTTGAGAGTTTGATCAGGTAATTTGATTTTGCTGACCATGGCTTAAACTTAATTGCTTTATCAATACTCTCATTAAACTCTTTGATTTTTTCACTATTCTGAGCTTCACCTCTTTTTGTGGTAACAAGAATAACACCATTGGCGCCTTTAACACCAAAAACTGCGCTAACTGCTGCATCTTTTATCACTGAAATGGACTCTATGTCATCTGGATCTAGCGTATTGAAGTCTTTTTCTTCACCATCAACGATAAAGAGTGGTTTGTTCTCATTACTAAAACTTGACGACCCTCTAATTACAATATTTTTAGCAGAAGAACCTGGTTGTCCAGCCGCTTGTTGTACAGATACCCCAGGCATTATACCCGTAAGAGATTCAGCAACTGTGGTAACAGTACCTGCTCTAAGAATTTCTTCTCCTTTGACTTGTGAAACAGAGCCAGTAATAGATTCTTTTCTTGAAGTACCGAAACCAACAACCACAATCTCGTCAAGCATTGATGCGTCTTGTTGCAAATTAATGTTTATGTCATTATCTGTTCCTAAAGTGACTTCCTGAGTTACAAATCCTACGAAGGAAAAAACTAATTTATCACCATACTCTGCATTAATGGCGTAGTTACCATCAAAATCGGTCACCACAGCATTATTCTTATTTAATACAAATACATTTGCCCCTGGTAATGGTTGACCATTTTCTACAACCCTACCTCGAATAATTCGTTTTGAAGTATCTATACCATTTTCAATTCCTCTATTAAAATTTGATTGAGTAGAGGTTTCTGTATTTTGAGTAATTGAATTTACAACCTGTGTTGAGTTTTGTTCAGCTTGATTACCAGTTGTTTCCGAAACTATTTTCTTTTTCTTTGGAAGAGGAAAATCTGTATTGTACCATGCTAAAAGAGACTTATAATCATCATATAAATCCTCCCTTCTCGACTCAATTTCTTCTAACCTTTCTTTCTCTCTTCGCTCATCATTTTGCACCAATGCTTTATATTGGGTTTTTAATTCACCTGTAGGTTCAATTCTATATCTTACATAATCCTCTATTCTATCTAAAATAATCATTGAAGTAAAAGATGTTATCAAATGATTTTTCTTAGCCAATTTTATAATTTCTTCTTTATTTTCTTCTGAATTACCACTTAATTCAATTAGTTTTTTCTTTGCCCAAAAACGCTTCACCATAGCATTGTTAAAACCTTTATTGATTTTAATTTTTAGTGTATCTACTGGCCTATTATTGTAACCAAACAGCATTTGCAAAGTCGTATTCTTTGAGAATTTTCCAGCTAATGAAAAATCTTCATTAACGTTATAATTCTTTTTTGGAAAAACATCGTAAACATCAGTATTACTAATTATTCCCAAGTATTGATATGTTTGATTAGTAAGTGAATTAAAAGCAGTTTCAACAGTTTTATTTTTTAAGTTGATATAATTAGCACCAGTTTTAGTGGCGGTTTGAGACATCCAATTATGGTTTGCAGAGGTTACAGCATTAATAGTATATACTGAGTTTTTGTCCTCAAAATCAAAATCCCCTAAATTGAACATTCCATCAGTAAACATGAGATATTCATCAGCCTTATAATTTGATAGGGTTCTATAGGAAGTGCCTCCATCGTAAACAATATTTTGAAGCCTTTTTTTCAAAGCAGACCATTTACCGTTTTTTATATTGAAGGTTTCTTCGTTTTTTGTGTTAATGTTGAAAACCACCAATTTTACTTTTACATTACGTAAATAATCGAAATAATTATTTAAAAGCTTAATTTCCCTATCAAGATCCCTAAACTCCATAGAATATGATGCATCCCAAAATAAGACAATAGTTTTTGGTTTGTTTTTTAGTCTAGTTTTGGGAGTAAAGGATTTATAAATATTGAAGTAACTATTATAAGTCGATATACTTTCGGATGCTTCCAACTCCATTTCAAGTTGAATATCTTCGTTAGGGATGAAATTCTTTCTGCTAAAAGATATATCTCTTGTTTTATCTTTTTTTGAAAACTTAAGAGGTTTATAACGATTGTTGTTCATAACGCGTACTTGCTCTTTATCATGAACTATGATAGCTATTGAGAAATCAGAGATAGATTCTGTAAATTGTAAGGGTAAAGTATATTTATGCTTTTGGTCGTTAGCAATAAGCGTTTCTTCATATGTTATAAGTAATTCTTTATACCCTTTTGCTGGAATAGGATATACTCTGGCTTTGTAGTTATTACCCTTGGTCTTTTCCAGTAATCCAGGATCAATTCTTTGTCGTATTGTATTTTCGTAAGCTACTCTGGCTAGTTCTTTTTCAACAATAACTGCATGCCTCATTTCACCATTTACATCCATCGCAAAATCAATTACTGATTGTCCATCACCTAATGGAAAAGCCAATTCACCTTCTAAAACTCTATTAGTTTCATTGTAAAACTTCATTATATAAGTAGTTAAAGCTATATTTCCAGTGATGTTAGTTTCAATGTGAAGCTTAGATAATTGTAACGTTTTATTGTCTTTTAGTTTTACTTCAGGAATAAATTGTGCAAAACAATACGAAGAAGAGATAAGAAAGATGTAGAGAATGTAAACAGGTTTCATAATAGTCGATTTTAAAGTTTAGCATAAAACTAAAACCAACTACATTCACATAAAATCTAAAATGAGTGAACACTACATTTTAATGAGTAAACAAAAAAAGGCGAACCCTAAGTTCGCCTTTACTATGTATCGTATAGAATTAACTATTTAATCTCCGTACTAAAAGGAAACAACAACTGTGTGCCCTTTTTCTGAGATAACCGCTTTACCTCTTTGATCAACTTGTAATTTTCTGCTCCAAGCTCTTCTTCTAGAATTTGTTCTTTGGCTTTAGCAAGTCCAAAAGCCTCTAACATTTCGTCCAAATTCTTTTCAAAAACAGGATATTCTTTGATTTTGTAATCTTCAATTTCAGCAGCTTCAGCCGCATATTGCAATGCTAAATCCAAACCTCCCAATTCATCAACTAAACCTTTTTCTAAAGCATCATTACCTGTCCAAACGCGACCTTGGGCTATTTCCTCAACTTGTTCTGCGGTTAAATTTCTTCCTTCAGCAACACGTTTCGTAAATAGACTGTAGACATCAATAACACCTTCTTTAATGTATCGGTGTTGATTTTCATTTAAAGGTTCAAAAACGCTGTAAGTAACGGCATTTGCATTAGTAGCAACTTGTTCTGCATTAATGCCCATATTATCCGCTAGATTTTTAAAATTAGGCAAGGTTCCAAACACACCAATACTTCCTGTAATTGTTGTTGGTTCTGCAATAATTTTGTCTGCATTAGTGGCAATATAATAGCCTCCAGATGCCGCCAAATCTCCCATAGAAACAATTACTGGTTTCATCTGTTTTGTTAGTTCTATTTCACGCCAAATCAATTCACTTGCTAAGGCAGATCCACCTGGAGAATTAACACGTAAAACTAAGGCCTTTATTTTGTCATCTTCTCGGGCTTTTTGTATTGCTTTATTAGTCGTAATATGGCCCACACTGCCCTTTTCACCTTCACCGTAAATGATATCGCCTTCGGCATAAATAACTGCTATTTTATTTTTGCTAGCACTCATTTTTACCTTAGGCGCAGCATATTTAGTGTAGTCTTTAATACTTACTGTATTCAATTTTTTGTCTGATGGGATTTCCAGTGCATTTTTTAAACCATCAATATATTCATCATGATATGCAATCTTATCCACTAGTTTAGAAGACACGGCTAGTTTAGGAGTTCTTGCCAACAGACTATCAGCAATACGATCTAACTCTTCAATATCTACATTACGAGATTCCGAAACTTCTTTTTTAATTTCAGACCACAAACCGTTAAGGTATACCGAAATCTGGTCGCGATTATTGTCGCTCATTTCATTTTCCAAAAATGGTTCTACAGCACTTTTGTATTTTCCATGGCGCACCACTTCCATTTTTATTCCAGACTTTTCTTGAAAATCTTTAAAATACAAACGCTCTGTATACAATCCTTTAAATTCCATCATGCCTACAGGACTCATATAAACGGTATCTGCCACCGAACTTAAATAATAATCCTTCTGTGTAAAAATATCAGCATACGCCACAATGAATTTGCCAGAATCTTTAAAATCCAAAAGGGCATCTCTTAACGTTTTTGTTTGCGTAATACCTGCCATGATAAAATTATTATCAATGGAAACACCTTTTATTTTATCATCTGTTTTTGCATAATTTATAGCATCCACCAAATTGAATAAGCCATTTTTATCGTCTTCATTTAAAAAAGGATAGTCTTCGTAAACGGTTTTTCCTGCATAATCATTAATAGGAAAGTTCAGTTTAAAATCTAAGACAGAATTAGGTTTAACCTGAATAACTTCTTCTGAAGAGCCACTGAACAGAGATCCAATTGTAATAAGTATGACTATACCAAGAAAAAAAAGTCCTAAAAACACAAAAATTCCTACTACGGTGGAAAACACCCTCTTTATAAAATTCATATCAATTTAATTTTTAGCATTAGTCTAAAAAATGCAAAAATGTTACAATTTCAGCACTCAAATAGAAAATTTCGTAAATCTAACAAACAATGTCCTAGGTTGACAAATGAAGTTTAATTTTTATTAATAATCTTATGTATCTTTAATAACTAAACTTTTGCAAACCTCTTAACATTACAGTAAAGTATGAAATTTATTAAGTATAGCTTAGGCATTATAGCCATTTTTCTATGTGTTTCTTGTAAAAAACAAACTGAAACTAAAGTTGCTATAGAGAAAACTTTGAATCAAACTGAAGATGCCATTAAAAGCGATGACACATTTTACCAATACTCCGTTTGGTTTGCTTTTGTAAACAAAGTTTTTGATGGCGATTTAAAAGTTAAGGATCTTAAAACACATGGTGATGTTGGATTAGGATCTTTCGATTTTTTAGATGGTGAATTGGTAATGTTGGATGGAGTTCCTTATCGTATTAGAGAAAATGGAGAAGTTAGCGTGGGTGAAGATATGGATGAAATTGTTTACGCCGATGCGGCATTCTTCCATGAAAAAGATTCCTTTTCCATTGATGAAGTGATTAAATTCGAGAATTTAGCCTCGATATTGGACAAAAAGAAAACCTCCATTCACTATTTTTATGTGTATAAGATACATGGTAATTTTAGCCATATAAAACTTGGCGGTGTCCCTAAAGTAAGTCCACCATTTAATGATGGTTTAGATGTACTAATTCCTAACCGACCAGTTTTTGAAACCACCAATATTTCTGGGACTCTGGTCGGTTTTTATTGTCCCGAATACATCGGAAATATCAACGCAAAGGGGCATCATTTTCATTTTATAAGTGATGATAAAAAATGGGGAGGTCATGTTATGGAGTTTACATCTTCAGGCGCTCTTGATATTAAGGTCGACCAAAAAACAAAATATCAATTTGATTTACCTTCAAACGAAACTTTTGAAAACGTTAAGTTGGATAATGAGTTTCAGTATAACCAATAGTGTAATCTCTTAGTGTTAAACTTCTAGTTGGTCGGTAAAATGATACAGAAATCCAAATCCTCAGGCTTACAATAAGCATTTTGTAAATAATAGATTCTGTAACTTTGCAATCTCAAAAAAAGCTTGCTGTTACAAGAAGAATGATACATATTCACGAAAAGACATTACAAGATTTAGAATTTCAAACCGTATTACATCAGGTAAGCGAGCTGTGTATTACGCCCTTAGGAAACGCTGCTTCACTCGAAATTCTTCCTTATAAAAATAAAGAGGATTTGCTGTTTTATTTAAATCTCACCAATGAATACGTATCTTCTTTTTATAACGATAATCGTATACCAAATCATGGTTTTGATACCATTTCAAAAGAGATTCAGCTTCTAAATATTGAAAACACGTTTTTAGAGGTTCATGGATTAAAGAAAATAGTTTCGATGTCCTTAACTGTGAATACCATTGTCACTTTTCTAAATAAATTTGAAGAATACTACCCCACTTTAAATCAATTTGCATCTCATATTGAAGTAACAAAAATCTTGATTGAACGCGTTGATGCCATTGTAGATCGTTTTGGGGATATAAAAGACAATGCCTCGGACACTTTATACGATTTACGAAAATCTATCAACAAAGTTAAAGGTAAAATCAACCAAAGTTTCGCATCAGCTTTAAACACCTACCACAATCTCGAATATTTGGATGATATCAGAGAATCTGTGGTAGATAACCGTCGTGTTTTAGCAGTAAAAGCTATGTACCGCCGTAAAGTAAAAGGCGCCATCATGGGCGGAAGCAAAACAGGAAGTATCGTTTATATTGAGCCTGAAACTACACTTCAATATACCCGAGAACTTAATAATTTAGAGTATGAAGAAAAGGAGGAAGTAGTTCTTATTTTAAAGGAGGTTACCGATTTTATGCGCCCGTTTTTACCGCTTCTGAAAGATTATCAAAAGTTTTTGATTAATGTGGATGTAATTTCTGCAAAGGCGAAATATGCCAAATCCATGAATGCTATCCTTCCTGAAATTTCGGAAGATAAGAGCATGTATTTGCGAGATGCCTTCCATCCTCTGCTCTATTTAAATAACTTAGAAAAACAAGAAAAAACGTTTCCACAAACGCTTTCTTTAGATAATGGCAGCAGAATTATCGTGATTTCTGGTCCTAATGCTGGTGGAAAAAGTATCACTTTAAAAACTGTTGGCTTATTACAAGTAATGTTACAAAGTGGTATGCTAATTCCAGTGCATGAGCGCAGTAAGGTATGTTTATTTGATAGAATTTTAAGTGATATTGGGGATAATCAATCTATTGAAAATCATTTAAGTACGTACAGCTACCGTTTGAAACAAATGAACTACTTTTTGCGGAAATGTAATAAAAACACCCTCTTTTTAATTGATGAATTTGGTACGGGAAGTGATCCAGAGTTAGGTGGCGCCCTAGCTGAAACATTTTTAGAAGAGTTCTATCATCGCGAAGCTTTTGGAATCATTACAACACATTATTCCAACTTAAAGATTTTAGCAACCGAATTGCCACATATGGTTAATGCTAACATGCTATTTAATGAGCGCACCTTAGAGCCTATGTTTAAGCTAGTTGTAGGGCAAGCTGGCAGTAGTTTTACCTTTGAAGTAGCTCAAAAAAATGGCATACCTTATTCCTTAATTAATCGGGCCAAAAAGAAGATTGAACGCAGTAAAGTACGTTTTGATGCTACTATTGCAAAACTGCAAAAGGAGCGCTCTAGATTAGAAAAAACAGGACAATCCTTAAGAGCAAATGAGCGTAAAAAAGAGGAGGAAGCTGACAAATTAGAAGAAATAAACGCAAAAATTCAAAGGAAACTAGAAAGTTACCAAGAGCTATACGATAGCAACCAACGCCTGATTTATTTAGGACAAAAAGTGAACGACATTGCCGAAAAGTATTTTGATAATAAAAAGAAACGCGAATTGATGGCAGAGTTATTCAAACTAATACAAATTGAAAACTCTAAGCGTAAAAAGATTTCAGCAAAACAAAAGCGCGCCCAAAAAGCCAAAGAACAACAGATAAAACAAGAAGCCGAGAAAAAGGTGGAAGTCATACGTAAAAAGAAAAAAGCCGCTAAACAAAAAGAATTAGAAAAACCTGTACCACCAAAACCAGTATTAAAAGTTGGTGACCGTGTACGCATGCGCGATGGTAGAGCTGTTGGCAGTATTGACAGTATAGAAAAAAATAAAGCCAACGTAAATTATGGTATGTTTACAACTAATGTCGCCCTAGATTTATTGGAACTTGTTGAAGCGAAGAAATAGTCTTTTTTAAATCTAAATCTTAAAATTTAACTTCATTTTAAGCCTATTTGAATTCCTGTTTTTGGTGGACAAAAAGGGGACATTACTCATATTAAAAACTACCACTTCCACAGGACACTCTAAAAAAATTTTACATATAACTCATTGTTTTTAAGTTGTTTATGTTTATTTATATCTCAAATTCAAATGGACAAACCAAATACTTTGGGTGAATTCAAAATTCAATTGAGTAAAATCAAGCGCTTTAATTGGTAATTTAGCAAAAGCCAACTCATATATCAAATGAAAACTCCTAACATCTTTTTAATCGTTATTCTTTTATGTGCTTCTTCGTTCGGATTTGCTCAAAACACCAAACTTATTGATAGTTTAAAACAAGAGTTGTCAAATAGAAAAGAAGATGATTCTATAAAAGTGATGATCCTAACACGTCTTCATGAAAAGTTGATGTTCTCAAAACCCGAAGAAGCTAAGACTTATGCAGAAAAAGGTCTTGAAATTTCAACAAAAATAGGCTACACTAGAGGTATTGCGGTAGGTTACATGCATCGTGCTGATTACTTTGCTAATAGATCTGAAAATGATTCCGCCCTATTCTATTACGATAAAGCAAAAACGTTCTTTAAAGAAGCGAACAGTACTCGTGGACTCATTTTTGTGAATCATTCTTTGTCCTCAATTGAAAGCTCAAATGGTAATCTAGATAAAGCAGTTGCTATTACCAAAGAGAACATCGATCTTATTAAAACTCACGAAAAAAAAGGAGATGCTAAAACAAAATTTTTAGGCGCTCAATATGTGTCTTTAGCAAATATCTATATTGAAAAGGCGAATTTTAAAACTGCTTTAATTTACGCATTTCAAGGCTTAGAAAGTTTTGAAAGTATTAATCATGAAACACGAAAGGCAGACGCATTAAAACAAATTGGTGATATTGAAAGCGGTTTAGAGAACCATGAATCTTCTATAGATTATTTCAATAAGGCGCTAGAAATATACGAACGTTATGAAGAAACATTTTATGTGGCTTACACACAAAACTCTTTGGGGATTTCATATCAAAATCTAGAAGACTACAGATCAGCTGAAACGTATTTCAATCTAGCTGTTGATAATGCCAAAAAAGTAGCAGATAATTTAGGAACTACCAATGCATTGCATAACCTTGGTGAAATTAAAAGACTTCAGGGTAATTTTAACGAAGCAATTCCTATTCTTCAAGAAGCAAAGATTATTGCTGAAAAGGAAAATTTAAAATTAGGTATTATTAACGCTTTAGAAAGTCTCTCAAAAATCGATTTTCAGAATAAAAACTATAATGCTGCATTGGACAATAATAAAGAAGCTATTACCCTAGCAAAATCTTTGGGAGCAATGTCTCATCTAGCTTCATTATATAAAAATCGCTCTACATTTTTAGAAGGCTTAAATAAAAACAATGATGCTCTTGAGTTTTTAAAACTCTATCAAACCATAAATGATAGCTTATTTACAACAAAAAAGTCGCAACAAATAGAAGAATTAAAGGCGATATACGAATCTGAACAGAAAGAAGCAGAAATTGCACTCCAGAAAAAAGAAATAGAAACTTTAAATACCGAAGCCAAAAATGATAAACTTACCAAAACACTTTACGGTATTGGGATGTTCTCTTTTATCGTTATTGCAGGTTTAATATATTTTAGTTTCAAGCAGCGCATGAAGAAAAATAAAATAGAGCGTGAAAAACAAGAAGAAATTTACAAACAAGAAATAGAATTTAAGAAGAAGGAATTAGCGAGTCAAACCTTGCATTTAGTCCAAAAAAACACCTTTATTCAAGAATTAAAAGATAATTTAGAAAAGATAAAACGTTCGCCAGAACTCTTTAAAGTAGAATTTAGACGCATTGTAATGCTACTTAAAAAAGAAAGTGCTGAGGATAAAGATTGGGAAGTCTTCAAGTCTTACTTTACCGAAGTACATAACAACTTCGATCATAAAATTAAAGAGATATATCCTGAGGTTTCAGAAAAGGAAATGCGTTTAGCATCATTTTTAAGAATGAATTTGGCTACTAAGGAAATAGCTTCAATGCTTAATGTATTGCCAGAAAGTGTTTTAAAAAGCAAATACAGACTTAAAAAGAAGCTTAATCTGGATAAGGAAACCGACCTCAACCAATTTTTAAGTGATTTGTAAAGGGCGTATCTTTGCATCATGGATTTTGGAGTGCCAAAAGATAAAAAATTGATACTGTTTGATGGGGTTTGTAACCTTTGTAATTCTTCAGTGCAATTCGTGATTAAACACGATAATAAAAATCGTTTTATGTTTACCGCATTGCAAAGTGAAACGGGTAAAAAAATCATCAAGTATTTTAAAATTGATACCAAAAAAGTAGACTCTATTTTATTGTACTCGCCCGAAAAAGGCATTGTTTCTAAAAGCACTGCAGCTTTAATGGTTGCTTCGCAATTGGGTTTTCCAACTAACATTTTATCGGTGTTTCTTATTATTCCATCATTTATTAGTAATTGGGTTTATGATTTTATTGCGAAAAACCGTTACAGGTGGTATGGAAAAAAAGACGCTTGTATGATTCCAACACGTGAATTAAAGAGCAAGTTTTTGGATTGATTTACTTTAAACTCCGTAGAATAAAATCAACCTTTTTATTAGTGTTTTTATTTTCAGCATAAGAATCTGTAATGTGCTTTGGTGCAACGGCATATCCTTTTTCAATAAGAGATTGAATTTCATCGGCATACTCTAAAGACACCTTTCCTGTTAAGAGCAAACTCAAATCTTTACCAGAATGGTAGTAATCGTAAATCTTTTTTAATCCAGAGAGGTACAAATAATCCTTTGTAAAACCTCCACCACGATGTGCTCGTAAAGTGATATAAAAAGCGCTTTCACGATCTAAATCGTAATTATTGTGTAGTAAACGAAATGTTCTTGAAAACGGGTAACCTTTGGCTAAACTGTCTACCGCAATTACACGATAAGAGAGTTCTTTTAAACGCGTAACGGTTAAATTATTACTCATATATTCTGAAAATACGGCTAGTCCTTCTTGAGTTTCTTCATTATTTGGAAAACCATGCGAAAATATCTTAAGTGGATGTAATAGCCCGTTCATTGTGGTTACCATATGCACCCCAATTTCATGATTGGTCAACACCGCAATTTCATTATCAGAATAAGTATGGTTTGTATTCAATACAAGGGCCTTAACATTATTCAAAACCATGGCAATTGCCGAAATCTTGTCCGAAAATTGAATATTATAACTGAAATCGTATTTCTTGGAGAAGTCTTTAAAAAATACTTCGGAGTCTTTTGCGCTATATTTTGGCTGAAAACGCTCTTCATCTAAACTTTCATCTTCAAAATGCAAAATGAATTTAGCATTATCCACATCATTTTCTGTCGGTGTACCAAAACAGTGTAAACTATCAAAATAGAATTGTCTTCCATTACCTATATTTTCAATACATTGAATCAATCCTGAATAGGCATAAATGATATCCTGATATAAGCCCCTAATTTCAGAATCCTCAATTTCCTCTAAAGGTTGCGTGAACAATTCTCTATGTAATTTAAACTTATCAAAGTTGATATTCGGGTATTTGAAAACAGGATCGGTAAGGTATTTTGAAGCAAAGAAGCGTTCCTTTTCTGACTCTATATTGATTGGGTTGACGTAGCTCAATAACTCTATTTGTTTGACAAGAGCATCAACACTTTTGTCAATTTCTAATAAAGCTTTTGTACTTGTGCTGTTATCAATCATATTACGTATTTTTTTGTCATTCTTAGAAAGACAGCGATCCATTATACTAAACCTACAGCCTAAGATAATTTGGATTCCGCATCTAGTGCGGAATGACAAAACCGTTCATTCTAAAATCTAATCTTCGGGTTATCTAAATTGTTTAAAAACTTTTTCTGCATGTTTTGGAATACGAAATTTCAATGCTTCTTCAACCGATTTAACCACTTCAGGAAAAATAACATGCTCATATTCATCGCAATACACCTTTGCAATTTCGGTCGCCAAAACTAAGGTATTTTTAAAGTTCTTGGTAATATATTTTAAGAAATAACCATTTCCCTGAAACGTATCATTAATTTTAGAAGTGGATTTGATATCGTGTGGAAACTTAATTTCAGAAAGACTTTGTCGCCAGTCTTCAATAACGTTTCCAAATCGTTCGTTATCCACATTGCTAGTGCCTAAATTCCAAGTAGGCACTTCCCTATCCCAACGTTTCCAATTATAACTGTGCATATCATACACAGTACAAAATCCAAATTTTGATTCTAAGGTTTTAATTAAAGCATGTACTACTTTATAGAAATTAGCATGCTTCTGTAAACTTTTGGTTTTCATGTCTTCAGAAAGTGGTTCATGCCATAATTGTTTACCCCAAGCAGTTACAAAAACAGCATCTTCTGGCGCGCGGTTTAAATCGTACTCAAAACGGGAATCGCAACCTGCTATGACGATTGGATGCGATTGTACCATATTTTTGGTTTCAGGATCTTCCTCGTACCAGCGTTCGTACTCTGTATGGATACAATTTTCCCAAAGTTCTTTTCTAAATTGATGCCCATCATGAATTGCAGCACAGGCATAGGGTACATAATCTTCAATTTTTATGGTAAACGCATAATCTTCACTAACAGCTTCAAAAGTTTCTTGGGCTTGAATCTTGGTAATAATTTCTGAAATTGATAATCTATCCATCCTTCAAAATCTTTTTCAAATAGGAATACAAGGCTTTTTCCATATCGCTATACGCTCCATCAGCAAATGCCATTAACTTTATATCTGCAAATAAATCCGCTAAATCATTGCGCAAATAGTCTTGAGTCTTAACTGCTTCAATAACATTTTGAAGACTTTGATAGTCATTGTCTTTTTCAAACTGTTCTGCAACACGTTGGTATACGTCTTTATCTACACGGGATAAAATATATTCTCTTTCGTTCCAAGTTTCCTTTAAATCGGAATGCGCCACGTAAATCAAAATATAGGTAAGTAGTTCATCTTTAGTCCACGTTTTGGGTTCATCCATATTTCCAGAAGTTAAAGCCCCGTATTCCGTCCAAGAACCATCATACACTGAAATGTTTTTATACCCCGAAATTTCTGCACCTAAAGCCAAAACACAAGCTGTAATTCCCGATCCGCAAGAAAAAGCAATAGCCTCATCTTTCTCTGCAACCATATAAAAAGCTTTCTCAATATCTTTTTTAGATTTTAACTTACCATCTTCCAACAAATTGGTAAAAGGCAAATTAACCGAATTAGGGATTGTACCACGTCGCAGCCCCTCTCTGGGTTCGGGAACTTCACAACTAAATCTTGCCAAAGAACGTGCATCTATAATTTTATGTGTTTCGTTTTTCGATGCGTTTTGAATGTCATCAAAAAACATCATATAACCAGATTGTAATTTTGCGATAAAATTACCTTTGTAACCTTCGTAAGGCGACATAAATTCTATTGGATAATCGTTCTTCTTCCACTCCGGAAAACCACCATCTAAAACAGCTACGTTGTCAAAACCAAATGCTTTAAATAGCCACCAAACCCTGGCACTAGAGTAAATACCTTTATCATCATAAACTACAATAGCGCTGTTAGTATTGATACCCAAGTTTTGTGCTTCTTTTTCAAATAAAGATGCTGATGGAAAAGCACTTGGAAATGGATTAGATGTATCACTAAACTTTTGTTTGATATCAAAAAATCGCGCAGAGGTAATCTGTTTTGATAGAGGATCAAATTCTTTCGCTATCGTTCCATCCAATATAATGAGGTTATCCGAAGATAAATGCTCATATAACCATTCTACCGAAACTATGGGCGATGTTAATTTAACATTCATGTATTTGGTTTATTTATCGCAAAGACGATGAGGCGCATAGAAAAAATTATTATTCCTTATTTAACTGCCTACTAAAACTGCAAACTGTGCACTAATCAAGCATCTTCCACAGCTTTACGCAGTCGCGTTCTTCTATCAAAAGCTTGTAATTTGTCTACCACTTTCATTTCTAAAAAATCAATCACCTTCTCCTCGATTTTCGTTTTCAACTTGTAAACTTTGTTAATATAAGTAATGCCTCCAGGAGACATCACATTCACCTCAACCAACTTACCACCTATCACATCAATACCGACAAAATAGAGACCGTCATTTACCAGTTTAGGTCCAATTTGCTTACAAAGCGCTTTTTCCTCTTTGGTTAAGTTGTGCTTTTGCACACTTCCGCCAGCCGAAACATTAGAACGGTGATCATCACTTCCAGGAACGCGTTTCATAGCCCCAACAGGCTCTCCGTTTAAAATTAAAATACGCACATCACCTTGGTCGGCCCCTTCAATATAATCTTGTAAAATCACGTAACTTGAAGAACCATCTCTATTGGTAATGTAAAAATCCAATAGTGAATTAATATTGCTCATCGCCGATTTTTCAATTAAAATCACACCCGATCCTCCAAAACCATTCAGTGGTTTCAGAATCATCTTATCAGCCTTCGACTCTTTAATCTGCTTAATCAAGTAGCGCTTACTCTTCGATACATGCGTAGCCGGAATAATATTGCTATGCGCATCGCCAAAAGCCGCCGTATATAACTTGTTATTCGCCTCACGCATTCCCTGTAAGGAATTCATAATAAACACATCATCCTTCACGGAATCCAGGAAATTCAACATAATAGGATCTAAAGGCGGATTCGCCCTAAAGAAAATCACATCAAACCCCGCTAGCGGTAGCATTTCTTCACGAATTTCAGCCTTATTATAAAACGATTTTAACGACGAAGGCGTTTTATCCATGCGGCTAATCACCTTACAATTCGCCGTAGTCACACTATTTCGTATTGTTAAATCTGCTGGCACGCACATAGCTACCCCATGATTACGCTTTACACATTCTTTAATTAGTGCTAAGGTTGTATCGTTTTCAGGATCAATATTTTCCCAAGGATACATTATGAAACAAATATTCATGCTCTATTTTTTTCGATTGATATAAATTTAAAAACATTTTCAGAACATCCCAAAAAGACAGTTGAAGTTCTTTTATTGGGCGTTACCCACAAGGGGTCGGGCTTTCCGTTACAAGTCCTCGCTCCGTCCCGATAACTATCGGGACTACGCTGCGGGCTTTCCTCTGCAATCCCTAACGCAGGCATACTTGCAAACGGCACTTACTTCACCTCATCATAATGGTCATCCCACTCTTTCGGTTTTGGCTCATGCAACTTATCTAGAGATTTTGCGACAAGCATAGATACGGTTGCATCTCCAGTAACGTTTACAACCGTTCTTCCCATATCTAAAGGTCTGTCCACCGCAAAAATAAGCGCAATACCAATTGGTAAAAACTCTGCTGGAAAACCAACCGATTCCAAAACAATTACCAACATAACAATACCAGCGCTTGGAACTGCAGCACTACCAATAGAGGCTAGTACAGCGGTTCCTATGATAACCAATTGATTCGTAAACGTTAAGCCTTCTGGCCATAAAACCTGCATAATAAATACTGCCGCAATACCTTGGTATAAACTGGTACCATCCATATTTACTGTGGCACCTACAGGCAATACAAAACCCGAAACCTCCTTATCTACCCCCAAATGTTCTTCTACGCGCTCCATGGTAACAGGTAAAGTTGCAGCACTACTACTTGTAGAAAATGCCAGTAATTGTGCGGGACTCAACTTTTTTAAAAACCAAATAGGCGATTTTTTTGTAAAAATACTAACGAGTATAAGATAGACGACTATCATCAAAATTAAGCCAACTACAACACAAATGGCGTAATACAGCAGTTTTACTAGTATTTCAGTATCATCAAAAGCAATAATAACATTTGCCAAAAGTGCAAAAACCGCATAAGGTGCAAAAAGCATGATTAAATCTACCATTTTCATGACGACTTCGTTCAGCGAATCGAAGAATTTGACTAGGGGTTTTGCCTTCTTTTCACCAATTAACAATAAACAAATACCAACAAAAAGTGCAAAAAATATAATTTGCAACATGGAAGCATCAGTAAAGGCTTTAAAAATATTACTCGGAAAAATATCTACTAATGCCTGCAGCGGACCAGCATCTTTTTGAGCGGATGCCAATGCTATTCTATCTGTTACCCCAGAATCATTGGCGTATTTAACTTTAATTTTTTCTAAAGTCTCTTGTGGCATGCCGTCACCAGGTTTCACAATATTTACTATTAGCAAGCCAATAATAACAGCTATTAATGTGGTTGTCATGTAGATACCAATAGTGCGCAATCCCATAGATTTAATTTTGGAAATATCCTTTAAATCTGAAATTCCCTTTATTAATGACGCTAAAATTAACGGTACCGCAATTAGTTTTAATAGATTGATAAAGATGGTTCCAAAAGGTGATATCCAATGGGTTACAAAACCTTTTCCGCCATCAACACCATTCATTATAAAACCAAAAATGATTCCGAGAATCATTCCAATAATAATCTTCCAATGTAGTGCTAGTTTTTTCATAAGTAAGCCTCTTCTAACCTCTCCTATTTGGACTGCGCTCAATACAAGTTAGAGAGGAACTTTTAAGAATTAATAATTGAAATGTGAAGATAAGTATTTTCAAAATGAATTAAGAACATACGTTGGCAAATAGGTTTAGCCCCGATTGAAGCATTTGTTGAAGCTCTTTTTGTGTTGTTGCGCCTATGCAACACAAAAAAGCGACTGCGGAAAGCGGGAAATAGCTCCTGAAAAAAATTGCTGGAATATTTGCACCAAAGATTCCTGTTTTCACAGGAATTTTACGAATACATCTTATCCATCAAATAAAAATCGGCCAAAACTAATGCTGCCATTGCTTCAACAATAGGAACAGCTCTCGGTACAACACAAGGATCGTGACGTCCTTTTCCTTGCATTTGCACCACTTTACCTTCCTTATCGATGGTTTCGTATTTCTGAATTAAGGTAGCCACAGGTTTAAACGCAGTGTTAAAGTAAATATCCATACCATTGCTTATACCTCCTTGAATTCCACCTGAATAATTGGTTTTTGTACTACCGTCTGTATTGAACGCATCGTTGTGATCACTACCATACATAGTACTGCCATGGAAACCGCTGCCATATTCAAAACCTTTTACAGCATTGATAGATAACATGGCCTTTCCTAATTCGGCATGTAACTTATCAAAAACAGGTTCTCCTAAACCAACTGGAACATTTTTGATGACACAGCTAATAACACCGCCAACGGTATCACCTTTACTACGTACTTCTTTGATGTATTGCTCCATCTTTGAAGCCATTTCTTGGTCTGGACAGCGCACAATATTAGATTCTATAAGGGTAAGGTCTATTTCAGTATAAGGCTTATCCAATTTAATAGTACCCACACTCGAAACATAAGCGCAAATCTCAACATCCTTCAACACCTGTTTTGCAATTGCACCTGCTACCACACGACATGCCGTTTCTCTTGCAGAACTTCTTCCACCACCACGGTAATCTCTAAAGCCATATTTTTTGTCGTACGTATAATCCGCATGACTTGGGCGGTAACTATCTTTTATATGAGAATAATCGTGAGATTTCTGATTGGTGTTTTCAATAACAAAACCAATTGGCGTACCCGTAGTTTTGCCTTCAAAAATACCTGAATAAAACTTTACGCCATCTGGTTCTTTACGCTGCGTAACAATAGCGGATTGCCCAGGTTTTCTGCGATTTAATTCATTTTGAATGGCATCCATATCCAATTCAATTCCTGGAGGACAACCATCAATAACACCTCCCAAAGCAGGTCCGTGAGATTCACCATACGTTGATACACTAAAGAGTTTTCCAAAGGAATTACCAGCCATTTTCAAAATTTTTGGCTAAAATAATCTTTAAGCTTGAAATACACTAATTTTTTACAAACTGCAGCTTGTAAGAATTGATAACATTAACCTAACAATAACCTTATAATTAGTTAATTAAATAGTAAACTTCACATAATACTAAAACTAGTTATTTGTAATGTGAAAAACCACGAATTTACAAACCATTTTTACCCCATTGAAAACAAAACGAAAAGTAGAAATTGCTGTAATCTCTGATGTGCATTTAGGCACCTACGGCTGTCACGCCAAACAACTCCTCACCTACTTAAATAGTATCAATCCGAAGAAATTGATTCTAAACGGAGATATTGTTGATATCTGGCAATTCAGTAAGCGTTATTTTCCTAAATCACATTTAAAAGTGATTAAGAAAATAATGGATTTTGCGGCAGATGGTGTTGAAGTATTTTATATTACAGGCAACCATGATGAGATGTTGCGTAAATTTAGCGATACGTCAATAGGTAATATTTCTATTGTTGATAAAGTGGTTCTCGATTTAGATGGAAAGAAAGGCTGGTTCTTTCATGGCGATGTGTTTGATGTTTCTATACAAAATGCCAAATGGTTGGCTAAACTAGGTGGTTATGGCTATGACTTATTAATTCTATTAAACAGATTGACCAATTGGATCCTTTCCAAACTTGGAAAAGAGCGCTATTCACTCTCTAAAAAGATAAAAAATGGTGTAAAAGGTGCCGTAAAATTTATGGCAGATTACGAAAAAACCATTACGGATTTAGCTATTGATAATGGTTACGACTACGTTGTTTGCGGACATATTCACCAACCAAAAATGGAAATTAGAGAGAATAAGCACGGTAAAACCATGTATTTAAATTCTGGAGATTGGGTAGAAAACTTTACGGCTTTGGAATATCAGTTTAAACGTTGGAAAATCTATAATTACAATAACGATAAACTTTCGCCTTTCTTTGCCGATGAAGAAGTAAAAGAAATGGAAGTAAAAGATTTGATTGCTGCAATTACTATTGTTGATAAAAAAGCCCCCTAGCCCTCCAAGGGAGAACTCTTAAACGGTGGTCTTGACCGAATACTTAGAACTGCATACTGTTTACTGTTCACTGTTTACTGTTTACTGCCTACTGAATCAGCGCCTCTTTCAAAATAGTAACTGGATGTTTCGCAATTTTTCCTGTACCATCTTTAATTTGATGTCTGCAACTCGTTCCATTTGCTGAAATAATAACATCTTCTGAAGCTTTTCTAACTGCCGGAAAAAGGGTTTGTTCTCCTATTTGCATACTGACTTCGTAATGTTCTTTTTCGTAGCCAAAACTTCCAGCCATCCCACAGCAACCACTGGGAATAATAGTCACTTTATAGTTGTTCGGAAGATTTAATACTGAAAAACTTGATAACTGATTACTCAAGGCTTTCTGGTGACAATGTCCGTGGAACTTAATCTCCTTATGCTCCAAAGTGAATTGTTCTGGTGTAATGTTACCTGCCTCAATTTCTTGATGTAAAAACTCTTCAATTAGAAACGTATGTTTTGAGATTTTTTCTGCGGATGCTTTATCATCTGCTAATTTTAAATACTCGTCTTTAAAGGTTAAAATTGCAGATGGTTCGATACCTAAAAGAGGAGTGTCTTCTGAAATTAAATCTTTAAAATAGGATATATTCTCTTTTGAAAGGTCTTTAGCTTCTTCTAAAAAACCTTTAGAAATATAAGATCTTGCTGACTCTAAATTAGAAACAGGAATAACTTTATAATTTAAAGCTTCCAGCACAACCAAACTGTCTAAAGCGATTTCAGATTCTAAATAATTGATAAACTCGTCAACATACAAATAAACCGTTTTTATAGGTATGGTATTTCTATTCTTTCTTTTTCCTGCATATTTAAATTTGAACGATCTAGTTACTTTTGGCAAACTCCTCTCAGCATGAATACCTAAAGATGTTTTTATTAAAGGAGACGTAATACCATTTTGAAATAACCAATTATAAAACTTCGGAGCTCTTGAAGCTATCTTGTTGTATTTTGTGGAATTCGCGAAGAACTTGTTTTTAAAGCTAAAGCCATTAGTTTTTTGATACTGGTATTGAAACTCAGCTTTTAAACTCGCTACATCCACGCTACTTGGGCATTCGCTTGCACAAGCTTTACAACTTAAACATAAATCGAAAACGTCTTTTAATTCCTTATAATTGAATTTATTAACCTTATCTGAATTGGTTAAAAACTCTCGCAATGCATTTGCCCTAGCTCTTGTAGTATCCTTTTCGTTTCTAGTAGCGCGGTAACTTGGGCACATGGTACCGCCAAATTCTGGTAGTTTTCTACAATCTCCAGAACCATTGCACTTTTCGGCTTCACGAAGAATACCTTGCGACTTAGAAAAATCTAGTAATGTTTCAATTTCTGGCTCTGTTCTATCGGGTTGATAGCGTAAAGACGCATCCATTTGAAAAGCATCTACAATTTTGCCAGGGTTAAAGATATTGTCGGGATCAAAAGCATTTTTAATACGCTTTAAAATTTCATAATTAGCTTCACCAATCATAAAAGGAATAAACTCTGCACGCACAATACCATCACCATGTTCTCCACTAAATGAGCCATTGTATTTTTTTACTAAATGCGCAACATCAGTTGTTATTTTTCTAAATAGTGCAACATCTTCACTTTGCTTTAAATCTAAAATAGGTCGCAAATGAATTTCACCTGCACCAGCATGAGCATAATACACTGCATCTTGATTGTAAGACTTCATCAACGCAGCGAATTCAGAAATATAGTCGGCTAAATCGTCCAAAACCACAGCAGTGTCTTCAATACATGCCACAGCTTTTTTATCTCCAACAATATTTCCTAAAAGTCCTAAGCCGGCACTTCTTAAATTATTTGCTTTATCAATGTCATCACCAATTAAAACTGGATTCGCATAGCTTAAACCTGATTTTTCTAAAGTTTGAATCAATTCTTGGACTTGTGATTTGGCATCTTCCAAAGTATCAGATTTCACCTCACACATCAATATCGCTTCAGGATCACCTACCAAAAATTGTCTGTTTTCTTGTTGTGTTTTGTTGCGTTTTGTACAATCTAAAATAGTTTTATCCATCATTTCGCAGGTGTACAAGTTGTGCTTCGTTACAGGCACTACAGCTTGTAAACATTTTTCAATAGACTCAAAATGTGCAGGAACCATTACTCGAAATTTAGGCGGTAAATCGTCTAATTGTAAAGTAATTTCAGTGGTAAATGCTAATGTACCTTCACTTCCACAAAGCAGTTTGCATATATTAAATGTGTCAGAGGAATCCGAAAACACCTCAGACTTGATTAATTCATCAATCGCATATCCAGTATTTCTCCTATGAATTTCAGGTTTTGGAAAATTAGATTGTATTTCCTTTTGAACAGCTTCTGGTTTTAACTCGTCATAAATTGTTCTATAAATTTCACCTTCCAAAGTATCTAAATCTAACTTTTTAATGAAATCCTCTTTTGAAATTTCACCGAACACTACTTCGCTATCATCACTCAAAATGGTTTTCATTTCTAAAACCTTATCTCGAGTAACTCCATATTTTATCGAAGTTGTTCCAGATGAATTATTTCCCACCATACCTCCAATCATACATCTATTAGAAGTTGATGTATTCGGTCCAAAAAACAATCCGTAAGGTTTTAAAAAATTATTTAAAGCGTCTCGAACAACTCCTGGTTGTACTTTCACGGTTTTTGCCTTTTCATCTAGATTAATAATTTTAGTGAAATACTTAGACACATCCACAACAATACCTTCACCAACACATTGTCCAGCCAATGAAGTTCCTGCTGTTCTTGGGATTAATGATGTGTTATTTGCTTTTGCAAAACGAATCAATTGTTTTATATCTTCATTATGCTTCGGATAAGCCACAGCCAAAGGCAACATTCTATAGACAGAGGCATCAGTAGCATAAATAGACTTTACCAAGTCATCAAAAAACAACTCTCCTGACAGTTTTGATTGTAAAGCCTTTAAGTCCATTTCCATGTTTAGTTACGCTTAAATCTCAAGAAAAGTAAATATAAATACATTTTTGGCGTTATTTTTGTAAAGTTTAACAGAATCATAAAAATGATCTAAGAAGTATATTTAGATCGTATATCATTAATCAAATAAAAACTAAAAACTTATGAAAAAATTATTCTTATTAACCTTAGCTTTCTTGGGCTTAACATTTGCATCAAACGCACAAGACATTGCAGAAAATGCTATTGGTCTACGCCTAGGGGACAGTAATGGTCTTGGTGCTGAAATTTCTTATCAGCGTGCATTGGGGCAAGAAAACAGACTTGAAGTCGATTTAGGTTGGAGAAACAGTGACGACTATAACGCATTCCAACTAACTGGACTTTACCAATGGGTATGGTTACTTGATGGTGACTTTAATTGGTACGCTGGTGCTGGTGGAGGAATTGCTGCTTTTGACGGCAAAAACAGATTGAATGGGACTGATGAAACTGCAATTTTTGCTGCGGGGAATGTTGGCATAGAGTATAATTTTGATATTCCATTAATGCTATCGCTGGATTTTAGACCAACTTTAGGTTTTGGAGATTTCTCGGATGATTTGGATTTTGATATTGCACTGGGTATCAGATATAGATTCTAAAAAATTCTAATATTTAATTTAAAAGCACCTTATGGGTGCTTTTTTCGTTTAAATAATCTGCTTAAAAGTTTCGCTATTTAGAGGAGAATGCCACATTTTAAAAATATAATTATATCACTTTTTCATATCTTGACAGCAATTGTGCAAAACTAAACCAAATGAGACTTTTTAATGTTGTTATTATATCCCTTTTACTGTTTCTAATTTATAATTGTAAAGGTAAAATTGAAGCACCCGAAGAAAATCCAAAAAAGCTAAAAGCGCTCATTATAGATGGTGAAAACAATCATGGCATTTGGCCTAAAAGCACATTTATGATGAAAGACTATTTAGAGCAAACAGATCTTTTTGAGGTGGATATTCAAAGAAAAAAATATTTATGGGTTGGCCCACATCACAATGTCAAAAATTTAGATAGTGTTGAACAACTATTATCAATATATCCTTTAGAAGATGGAATTAAGCGCATCCCTCTAGATTCTACTAAATTCGATCCTGATTTTAATCCTGACTTTTCAAAATACGACGTCGTTGTGAATAATTTGGGTTGGAAATCCTCTGAATGGCCAGAACAAACTAAGAAAAATTTTGAGGAGTACATGAAAAATGGCGGTGGTTTGGTTATAATTCATGCTGCAAATAATGCTTGGGGTGATTGGGATGAATACAATAAGATGATTGGTTTAGGTGCTTGGGGTGGTAGAGATGCTTCAAATGGTCCTTACATTTTTTATAATGATGAAGGTAAAATTGAACATGATCCTTCTGAGGGCATTTGTGCTTCACATGGAAAACAACATGAATTTCATATTGAAACTAGGACTCCAGAACATCCTATTATGAAAGGCATACCAAAAAAATGGTTGCATGCTCAAGATGAGCTATACGACCGCATGAGAGGCCCCGGAGAAAATATGACAATTTTAGCAACAGCATATTCAGATTTAGAAGGTAATGCTCCGCCATGGAAAAAAGATGTAAAAGGCACTGGAAGACACGAGCCTATGCTTATTACAGTAAATTATAACAAGGGGAGAGTATTTCATACGACATTAGGACATATGGATTATTCTATGGAATGTGTTGGTTTTATAACTACTTTTCAAAGAGGTGCAGAATGGGCTGCTACAGGAAATGTAACGCAAAGTATTCCTGAAAACTTTCCTACCGCAGAAATGTCTATTTCTACAAAATGGATTTCTAATCAAAAAAATAATATCTAAGTAAAATGCGTAAACTACTCTTCTTAATTTGTGTATCTATTTGTACTATAAATTGCAAATCTTCCAGTAATACTTCAAAAAATAATAATGCGAAACTTAAGGTCTTAATAATGGATGGAGAGAATAATCATGCAATATGGCCTAAAAGCACGTTGATGATTAAAAGTTATTTGCAAGAAACAGGCCTTTTTGAAGTAGATATTATGCGAAAAGCCTACACCTGGAAAGGCGAAGAACTAATTAAACAATTCCCTATTGGTCTTCGCATTGAGACTACACCTGTTAAGAAACCTAAATTCGACCCTAATTTTAAACCAAACTTTGAAAATTATGACCTTGTACTATCAAATTTAGGTTGGAGAGCATCAGAACTCCCTGAAGAAACTAAAACTAACTTTGAAAGCTACATGAAAAACGGGGGTGGACTGGTTGTTATTCATGCTGCCGATAATTCTTGGGGCAATTGGGATGAATTTAATAAAATGATTGGTCTTGGAGGCTGGGGCGGCAGAAATGAGATAACAGGCCCATATGTTTTTTACAACGATAACAATGAAATAATTAGAGATCCTTCAAAAGGAAATTGTGGACAACATGGTAAACAGAGTGAGTTTATAGTTACTACTAGAACGCCAGAACACCCAATTATGAAGGGGTTACCAAAAGAGTGGCTTCATGCAAAAGACGAATTGTATGAAAAATTAAGAGGACCTGCAGAAAACATGACAATACTTGCAACGGCTTATTCCGATAAAGCAGACGGAGAAAAACGTACTGGAAGACACGAACCCATGCTAATGACTATTGAATATGGTAAAGGACGCGTATTTCATACTACTTTGGGACACACTGATTATTCTATGGAATGTGTAGGATTTATAACCACTTTACAACGTGGTTCAGAATGGGCAGCTACGGGTAGTGTTACGCAAGAAATTCCAAATGACTTTCCAAAAACGGAAAAATCAAGCTCTAGAAAATGGATCTTTTAATAATATGCTGATTATACTTTTTTAGGACCCGAAAATAACTTTCAAATTTTAATAAAAACCCGAAAAACAACTTCATAAAATAACCTACATGTGGTTTTTCCGTAAATCTTCCTTCATTTAGCTTGATTTAACATTTTAAATTGAAATTTTAAATTGATTAATATTTAAATTTACAGAGACTAATTCCTGTAACTGAATATTAATTATTTAAAATCTCTTTATGAAAACAAATTGCTTGCTAAGAACTAAAGTGTTATTATTTCCCCTTTTCATTGCATTTCTCATTCTTCCGCAACACTTTCAGGCTCAAAACAAGAAAAAAGACAAGAAAAAGAAGGCTAAAACTGAGGCTCCTGTAACTATAAAAAAACCTTCAAAAAAGAAATCTATAGCTTCACTTACAAAATCCAGTAAAAAAATTGAAGGCTTCTTTACATTTTATCGAGACACTATTACTGGCTCTTTACAAATGCAAATTTCAGAAGATGACTTAAACAAAGAATTTATTCACTTTTCGCAAATTTCCGATGGTGTTGTCGACGCCGGAAGATATAGAGGTTCTTATCGAGGAGCAAGAATCTTCAAAATTACCAAACACTATAATAAAATTGAGTTTATTAAACAAAATACATCTTATTACTTTAATCCAGAAAGTGCTATTTCAAAAGCAAAAGATGCCAACATCTCCAACGGAAATGTTGCAAGTATAAAAATTGAAGCTACAGATGATAAAAAAGGGCTGTACTTAATAAAAGCTGACGATTTATTTTTAAAAGAGACTTTTATTCAAGTCAAACCACCTAAATTTCCCGGTAGTTCTCCTACTTCATTTTCCCTAGGTAATCTTGATAAGAATAAGACGAAAATCAATTTTATTAAGAATTACACCGATAATGTTAACCTTGTTGTAGAATATGTGTATTCTAAATCATCTATATTTAATGGTGGCTCCGAAGCCGTTACTGATGCTAGAAATGTAAGCATAAAAGTAAACCACAATCTTATTGCAATGCCAGATGATGATTACGAGGTGAGATATGACGACCCTAGAGTTGGTTATTTTATTAATGAAGTAAATGACCAAACCAGCACTACTGGAGCGCCTTACAGAGATGTGATTAATAGGTGGAACTTGAAGAAAAAAAATCCAGAAGCTGAAATTTCAGAGCCCATTGAACCCATAACTTGGTGGATGGAAAACACAACACCTGTGGAATGGCGAGAAACTATTAAAACCGCAATTTTGCAGTGGAATAAAGCGTTTGAAAAAGCAGGTTTTAAAAACGCAATTGTGGTAAAACAACAACCTGATGACGCGGATTGGGATGCGGGTGATATTAGATATAATGTGATGCGTTGGACGTCCTCACCAAGGCCTCCCTTTGGAGGTTATGGCCCCAGACTTGCAAATCCGAGAACGGGTGAAATTTTAGGCGCTGATATTATGATGGAATATAATGTGTTTTCAGGTGGTGAGTTTATTTCGAAGGTATACGAAGCTGATAGCGCAGATTTACTTTACAGTCCCCATGATACTATGGAAGTTTTTGATGCACACAACTATTGCACCTTAGCACACGGCATGCAAGAAAACCTTCATTTTGCACAAACAACAGCAAAAATTTTCGGTGATACAGAATTTGAATTAAATGAGATTCAAAAACAAGTATTAACTGCTGTTGTAATTCACGAAATAGGGCATACATTAGGATTGAACCATAATATGAAGGCGAGTCAATTATACACACCAGAGCAACTTGCAGATTCTGAATTTATAAAAGGTAAATGCTTAACTGCATCTATTATGGATTATGCTATTACAAATGTAACTAGAGATAGAAGCAAGCAAGGACAATATGATGATATGACTGTGGGGCCCTATGATATTTGGGCCATTCAATTAGGCTATACTCCTTTTAAATCTGAATCGGAGCGTCAAGCGCTACTAAATGAGTCTACTAAACCAGAACATATTTTCGGCAATGACGCTGATGACATGCGTTCTCCAGGAAAGGCTATAGATCCGAGAGTAATGATTTTTGATCAGTCTAGTGATCCTATTACCTATGCCATTGATAGAATTGAATTATCAAACGATATGATGAAAACACTTAAAAGTAAGTTTATTAAGGATGGGGAAACCTATCAAGAACTTACTAGAGTTTTTGGTACTTTGAGCAGACAAAAAGCAACAGCAACAGGGGTTATTTCACGCTATATAGGTGGTGTGTACGTAGATAGAGCTGTTGCAGGACAAGAAGGAAGTACTAAACCTTATACACCTGTAAGTTTATCAGATCAAAAAAGAGCTATAAGATCTTTAGAAAAATACCTTTTTGCGCCAGATGCTTTTGATGCCCCAAATGATTTGTATAATTATTTAGCGAGACAAAGAAGGGGTTTTAATTTTTTCTCTGGTCCAGAAGACCCTAAAATTCATGCTTCTGCATTAAGAACACAAAAGCGCGTATTGGATCATTTATTGCATTACAACACATTGCAAAGAATAAGCGATTCTGAACTTTACGGAAATGATTACTCCCTTTCCTCTATGATGACAGATTTAAACAATGCTATTTTTAAAGCGGATATTTATGGTAGTGTTAATACCTTCAGGCAAAATCTACAGTTAGAGTACACCAAAATGTTACTAAATATGCTTACGGGTAAATCTAGCTCACGATACACCCACAATGCCAAATCTATGGCGTTATACAATTTAAAGCGCATAAAAACTATGGCGGCTCCTTCTGGCAATATAGCCTCAAGAGCACACAAAGAACATTTAAGAACGTTAATTGATAACGGTTTAAAAGAGTTGAAATAAAGTAATTGAAGTAATTCGGTTCAAAACTAAAAAAGCTACTTAAAAAGTAGCTTTTTTTATGCGCTTAATGTTTCTTTTTAGGGACAAGTAATTGTTTACTTTATGTTTCATTAATCAACAATAGAACATCAAAATTTATGCCAAATTTATTGATTTAACTATGAATATTCAGGTATTTTACCTTTTACATCTGTATAAAAATTCTGCATAAAACTAAAATCTGCTTCAATATCGTCTGTCGGATAAAACGGTTTACAGAAGGTGTTCTTTTTATTCTCAAAATCTAAAGTGAACATCACAATAGGTACCTTGGCCTCCCTTGCAATATAATAAAACCCAGTGCGCCATTTTTCTACTTTTTTTCGGGTGCCCTCTGGTGCTAGCGCCATTTTAAAATTTTCATTTTCCTTAAATAATTGAGCAATAGCTTTAACTTTATTATGCTTGTTTTTTCTATCTATGGGTCTTCCACCCAATACGCGAAAAAAATAGCCAAAAGGAAAAACAAATAATTCCTTTTTACCAATAAAGTTCACTTTTATTCCCAAAACAGTGCGCACCAAAACACTTATGTAGAAATCGTGCCAACTGGTATGAGGTACGGCAATTATTACGGCTTTTTTTAGCTCTTCTTGTAGTATTTTGTAATGACCATCAACCTGCCAACCCAACAACTTGTAATAGATAAATTTAGCAAGCCTTTGACGCATATTACATTTTTAAATAGAGCTCTTTCAACTTATTTGGGGTAATGCGTTTTTTCCAATGTTTACCTATAGCGTTTTCCCATAAAGGTTCTAAGCCTAGTGCTATATTTATCATGGTATCAATATCTTCATCACCCAAATTTGCACAAATACCTTTCGGAAGTTCTATATGATGTTTCTCAATCATCTGTTTAAACAAGGTAACATCCTCAGGATAAAATTCTTCTAAATGATTAAAAACTATACAATTACCAATACCATGCTTGGTTCCTAAAAGGTAAGACAAACCATAACTCATAGCATGCGCAACACCAACTTGAGAATACGCAATACTCATGCCTCCATGCCATGACGCCATCATGAGTTTGTCTTGGGCTTCCTTTGTTGATAATCCATCTTCAAGATAAATTTCCTTACACAAACTATAAGCCATTTCACCATAAGTTTTGCTAAAAGCGTTTAAGTAAGTACCTTTTAAAGATTCTACACTATGTATAAAACAATCCATACCCGTATAGAACCATTGATTTTTTTCAACACCTTTAGTAAGTTCAGGGTCTAAAACCACCTGATCGAAAGGTGTATAATCGGAATTAATCCCTAGTTTTCTATTCGGCCCTGTTAAAACTGTTGTTCTCGACACCTCTGCACCGGTTCCAGAAATTGTTGGTATACCGACATGATACACAGCTTTATGCTTCACCAAATCCCAACCCTGATAATCTTCAGAATTCCCTTCATTAGTTAACATTATAGACACTGCCTTAGCCAAATCTAATATAGAACCGCCACCTATGCCAATAACACCAGAAGGTCTTTCTTTTGAAGTTAAAATGATGTTCTCTACCAATATATCAACCTGTGCTGTTTTAGGTTCTTCGATGGTTGAAACATATATTATTTTATCATCATAAGACGCTGGTATCCTTGAAGTGATACCAATTTCAGAGCGAAAAACGTCATCCACCAAAAAGATAAAAGGAGCGTTATTACTCAAGCGATTTGGGGCCAGTAACTCACCTAACTGATTGAAACTACCTCGACCAAAAATTACTCTTGGTACCATTGGAAAGTTTTTATAACTCATGCAGTGTGTTTTCTTTTTAGGAAGTGTAAAAATAGTATTATTTTATGTTTTAAGATGAAATACATTTGAAACTTTACAAATGTATTTCCTACACAAATCATAATAAATTTAGCACTTCTCTTAGCGTGCGTATTGTTTTATATTTTTTTCCGTTTGTTTCTTTTTGCGTAACCATTTCATGCGCCCATGTTGTATGAAACGGCACATGAATAGCATTTGCACCAATATTCACCAATGGCAAAACATCAGATTTTAGAGAATTTCCAATCATCAAAAACTCTGAAGGTTCTACTTTAAGGTGCTTTAACAACTTAGAATAATTTTCTTCCTTCTTATCGCTAAGCACTTCAATATGATGAAAATAAGATGTTAATCTTGATTTTTCGAGCTTACGCTCTTGATCCAATAAATCGCCTTTGGTTGCTAAAATAAGGCGGTAATCTTTTGATAATTTTTTTAGGACTTCTTCAACACCATCTAATACATCTACTGGTTTATCCAACATCGCTTTACCTATGTTGATAATGGATTCAATTTTGGCATTAGAAATCGTGTAATTTGATAACTCTAAAGCACATTCTACCATGGATAAAGTAAACGCTTTTATGCCATACCCGTATAAACCCAAATTACCAATTTCTTTTTTAAAAAGTTCTTGATCAATTTTATTTGGAGTCTCATATTCTGATAACAATTTAGAAAACTCTTCCTCGGCTTCTCTAAAATACGTTTCGTTTACCCAGAGTGTATCATCTGCATCAAAACCAATTACTTTTATGTTTTTATAATCTTCTTTCATTCAACTAATGGATTGCCACAAATACCTTCAGTGTATTACTATTTCCATAACTTCTTTGCGCGTTCCAAATCTTCAGGAGTATCAATTTCAACACCTTCTACATCGGTTTCTACCATTTTTATGCGCTTACCATATTCCAAATAACGTAATTGTTCTAACTTTTCGGCGGCCTCTAGAGTAACCATGGGTAAACGATAAAAATCCATGAGCGCTCGCTTTCTAAATGCATAAACCCCTTTGTGCTTATAAAATTTCACAGGAACTTTTAAATCTCTTGCAAAGGGAATTGGACTTCGGGAAAAGTATAATGCAAAATTGGATTGATCCACCACTACTTTTACGGCATTAGGACTTTCAATTTCTTCCTTATCAGTAATATGCACCATTAATGAAGCTAAGTCTACTTCCGTATTGACATCAGCTTTAAAAACATCAATAAGTTTTTCCAATGAACTTCTATCGGTAAACGGTTCATCGCCTTGTACATTTACAACCACATCAACGTCCAAATGTTCTACCGCTTCTGCTATCCTATCACTACCAGATTGATGTTCCTTTTTACTCATAATGGCTTTACCGCCATTAGTTTCAATTTCATTGTAAATAGTACCACTATCCGTTACTACTATAACATCATCAAATAATTGAGTCGCAACAGTGGCTTGATAGGTTTGCAATATCACTGATTTCCCTCCCAAGTTTTGCATTAGTTTTCCTGGGAATCTAGAGGCACTATAGCGGGCAGGTATCATTGAAATTATTTTCATCTATTGCTTTTGGTTGAGTTTCAAAAATACCAATAATTTAATCAACGGTGGACTTCTTTTTTCTGAAACGAAGAAATAATCTGAATACTATAATTAGAAGAAGTACAACCAATATTAAAGCTAGATAAGGAAAAACTAAGGAGATAATAGACATGACAACCGAAGAACCTGTTTCTATAGTTGAAACCACTGGATTAGCTAAACCAGCAGTATTTGCCGTTGACGTTAAACGTGTGGCACTCGAGGTTCCTGCAATAGCTGCCGCCGTTCCTCCTCCTGCAATTATAGCGAGAGACCATGTTACTACAGGACTTAAATCTCCAACGGTAGATAACATGACTGCAGTGCCTGCTAAACCAGCTAATGGTATAGCTATACTATCTAATAAATTATCTATGTATGGAATAAAATAGGCACAAATTTCAACCAAAGTAGCTACACCTAAAGTGATAAGTGCAGGTATACTTCCCACCCATTCCCAAGACTCATTAAGTTGCCATACATCAAAATAAGAGGCTAAACTTAAAGCAAATAATGGCAAAAATACTCTAAACCCTACGGAGGCCGATAATCCAATACCAAGACAGATGCTGATAACAGTTTCTGGCGTCATAATTATACGTTTTTAATCCTCAAAAAAATCATCTTTAAAACCAACAAGATACAATTTATCCTTGGCTCTAGTTACTGCGGTATATAACCACCTCATATAATCAACATCTATACCATTTGGTAAATAAGGTTGCTCCACAAAAACAGTATGCCACTGCCCTCCTTGAGATTTATGGCAGGTAATAGCATACGAAAATTTAACCTGCAGCGCATTGAAATATTTATTATTCTTCACTTTTAAAAACTTTTTGTACTTGCTAGTTTCATCCGCAAAATCCTGCATTACCTCTTTATACAATCTATTAGATTCGTCATACGACAACGCTGGGGTTTCAGCATGAATAGTATCCAACAATAACACGGTTTCAAAAGGTCTCATTTTCGGGTAATCCACCATTCTTACTTTTACTTCCGCAAAGCGAAAGCCATACAAATCAATAAATTTGAATATTTCGAGTATTTCAATGATATCACCATTGGCAATAAATCCAGCTTCAGTTGAGGGCTTCAACCAAAAATAATTGTTCTTTACCACCATCAAATAATCACCCGCAGTCAATTCATTTTCATTAAAAAGTATGCGACTTCGTATTTGCTGATTGTACAAATTAGCGCGCTTGTTGCTTCTTACAATAATGGCTGTTTCTTCATTACCTAAATTACTGTAAGCATCGTTTATGGCATCCATAATCTCGTAGCCGTCTGTAAGTCTTACAATATCATTATAGCCTTGTAATTGAAAGATAAAAGTATCAAAAATTTCATGATTTAAAGCTTCCCTTATAGCCGTAGCATTAAACAAAATACCAGAACCTTTTTCTTGACGAACTACTTCATCAAGTTCCATACGTTTTACTTCTTTATTGTAGTTAAGTGATAATTTGTTTTCATCCAGAGCAGGACTAATATCCAGTTTCACAGGTGGTAATTGCGCGGTATCGCCAATAAGCAATAATTTACATTTAAAACCAGAATAAACGTACTGCATCAAATCATCTAAAAGCGATCCGTTTTCAAACAATTTAGAGTCTCCAGGAGTATCAGGAATCATGGAAGATTCATCAACTATAAATACCGTATTTTTATGCTTATTGGGTTGTAAAACAAATGAGACTCCGCCACCAGAAGTTTTTTTCGGAAAGTATATTTTTCTATGAATTGTAAAGGCTTCTTTCTTAGAATAATTAGCTATAACCTTTGCAGCTCTACCCGTCGGCGCCAACAAAACCGCACTCATTTTTGCTTTCCATAAATTGCTAACAACACTACTAATAATAGTCGTTTTACCAGTACCGGCGTAACCTTTAAGCAAGTATATTGCATTTGCTGATTTACCGAGAATAAATTCTGAAAGTTGCTGTAAAACGATGTCTTGTTTTAATGTAGGCTGAAAGGGAAAATCTTGCTTTATCAAGGCATAAAATTCAGCGGCTATCATTAAAAAAATACAAGTGTTAGAAATTATTCAAAGATAGAAATGATTTTCATTAAGATAGTTTTAACCATTAAAAAAAAATTGTAGATTTGCGAAAGACCATTAATAAACTTATTTCAAATTAAAAGACTATGCTCACAGTAATTATCGTTGTAGTTGGTGTTATTTTGCTAACTATCGGTTTGGTAAAACTTGTAGATAAATTTATACCTTCAAAATTTAAACCTGTTTTAATGATAGCCCTTTGGGTATTAATTGGTGTTTTAGCTTACCAAACATTTATGTCGGTATACAACCCTATTTTATTTAATCAGGAAAAAGAAAAACGTTACGCCAAGGTTATTGAGAATTTAGAAGATATTAGAGAGGCGCAATTAGCGCACAGAACGGTAACAGGCAAATTTGCTGGTAAATGGGATGATTTGGTTAAGTTTATTGATACGGCTCAGTTTACGTTAACACAGCGAAGAGATTCGAGTGTTGTTGACGAAGAATTAACAAAAAGATATGGTGGTGTTGAAACCTTTAAAGACATTGTTATTATAGATACTTTAGGTTTTAAACCAGTAAAAGATTCGTTATTTAAAAATTCAGACAGATACAAAACAATGATGAATCTTCCTGTTGGAGAAGAAGGTGCGAAATTTAAATTAGAAGCTGGCTTTTTGGAACAAAACGACATACAGATTCCTGTTTTTGAAGCTTCAGTTAAGAAAGACGTTGTTCTTTTTGATCAACCAAAAGATTTAGTATCTCAAGAAAACGAAGTGGTTTCTGTAGAAGGTGTAAATGGAGACGCTATTAAAGTAGGATCTATGAATGAAGTAAAAACTATAGGAAACTGGCCAAAAACATATGGCACAAAAAAGAAATAAAAATTCTGAAATAAAGACGTACAAGAAACTGTCCATTCAAATTAGTTTGAGTGGACTTTCTTTTTGTATCCTAAACACCATTACGTCAAAGGTGGAAGCTTTTGAGCAAATTGAGTTTGATAAAAAGTTAAATCCTTTTGAAGCACTAGAACGCTTAATTCATTTTTTTGATACTAGAGAGTACCTTCAAATACAGTTTGATGATATTCTGGTAATTCATGAAAATGATCTTTCCACACTTGTACCAAAAGCCTTATTTAACGAAGATTATTTAGCAGATTACCTAAAGTTCAATTCTAAAATTTTAAAATCAGATTTTATAAGTTACGACACTATACATCGTAACGAAAGTGTAAATGTTTATGTGCCCTATGTAAACGTCAATAATTACATCTACGAAACTTTTGGAGCCTTTACCTTTAAACATTTCTCAACTATTTTAATAGATGAAATTTTAAAAAATGAAGTCAACATACTATCTCCTAGACTTTATATTCATATCAGTAAAGAACACTTTGAAATAATAATTACGGAAAAAGGAAACCTATTACTTTACAACACCTTTGAATATAACAATGATGAAGATTTTATCTATTATGTGTTGTTTACGATGGAGCAGTTAAAGCTAGATGTGGAGACTACTAAAGTAGTTTTGCTTGGAAATATCTCAAAAGATTCTAGTCTTTATAAAATAGCTTTTAAATACATAAGGCATATTAGTATTTCAGAATATAATGATCGTTATGGTTTTATGATTAATGGGGAAACAGACCAATCAAGTTTCATTATTACACATAGTTTTTAATGCGCATCATTTCTGGACAATTTAAAAGCCGAAAAATAGTGGCACCTAAGCAACTGCCCGTTCGTCCTACTACAGATATGGCGAAGGAATCGCTTTTTAACATTCTTAATAACACCTATTATTTTGATGAAGTTTCAGTTTTAGACTTATTTGCGGGCACAGGCAATATAAGCTACGAATTTGCGTCTAGAAGCACTGAGCATATCTTATGCGTAGATCAACACCTCGGGTGTATTAAGTTCATAAATCAAACAGCCGAAAAATTTGATATGCCAATAGAAACCATTAAAAGTGATGTGTTCAAATTTTTGGAAAACACAAGACAAAAGTTTGACATTATATTTGCAGATCCTCCTTATAATTTTGAACAAGCAACCTTTGCGCGTATTCCCCAGCTCGTTTTTCAACAAGAATTACTTCAAGACAACGGGGTGCTTATTGTAGAGCATTCAAAACACACCAACCTATCTACCATAAATAATTTCGACGTTTCAAAAAGTTATGGAGGTAGCGTATTTAGTTTTTTCAAGATATAGTAGTTAACATTTGTTAACTCGTAAGTGTTTTTTTTTCAGTACATTAGGATTCTCCCTTAGAGTCCCAAGCTCTATGCACATTGCTCTCGAATTCAAAAAGATTTTCTTTTTTGTTTAAAGCGGTTATGGTTTTTAAGTAAGAATACTAACCTTTAAAACCATATGTAATTATGAAAACTAACAAAACCATTTTATTAACATGTCTTTCTATGTGTATAACAGTTTGCATGTCATATGCACAACAAATGTTTATAGTATTTGAAGACAATGTGATGCCCTCAAAAGTTATGGATTATGAGAAAACTGTAAAGGCATATAATGATGCCTGTGTTGAACATGAAGTGGATGTCTATTGGCAAGCTGCCTCTCAGGACGACTTCACCTACTATTACATTTCTCCAATAGAAAAAATGGCTGAGCTTGACGAACAACCCATGAAAGAAATGGCAGAGGCAATGGGTGATAAATTCAAAAGTATGCTAATGGAAATGGATAAATGTACAACAACTTCAGGTTCGTACATGATGTATGCTGTAGATGATTTGAGTTACAAAGCGCCAGAGGGGACAGACAGATCAGATTTAAACTACCGCGCATGGTACGAGTTGCATTATCAATCTGAGAACAAGGAAAAACTAATGGAAGGCATGAAAGCCGTTAAAGCAATGTTTGAAGAAAAAGGCTCCACAGAGTACTACAATGTATATCATACAGGATTTGGCACTATGGAAAACTATTTCTTAGTTTCGGTTGCAGCTAAAGATGGTGTGGACAGCGAAACTCGCGGAAAAGAAAATCAAAAAGTACTAGGTCCAGACCGTTACGAAACCTTCGATAAAGTAATGGCTTACGTAGAAAATTGGGTAGAACACAGAGGAAGAATGCGTCCAGATTTATCCTATTTACCAAAAAAAAGCTAAAAGCACACAACCAACCAATTTTTAACTATAAACCCTTCTTGAGCAATTCAGGAAGGGTTTATTATGTTTAAGCAAATCTATAAGCCGAATTCTGTATTACGCCCAAGGCGTAACCCTTATCATTTATCTTGGCGCAATGTTGCCATTACGCTCTAGCTGCCTACCCTCCAGCAATCAAACGTGCCGCTTTCAAACGCTGGTATACATGGCATTGCACCACATAGAGTTTACCTGATTTCACTACGGCATTACCCGTACATACTTTCTGTTGCACTTTTCCTAACCTATCGGCCGGTGGCTATTAACCACTATGTTGCACTATGGTGTTCGGACTTTCCTCCCAAGTGCTGAAATAAATTCAATACAAGAGCGATAAGGCGATTTACTCGCAGGCAAAAGTACAATTACTTTATAGAAATGAAATCAATTTAGTTTTATTATAGTCAAGATTTAGATTCTTTTTTCTCTTTTGTTGATACAGACAATGTCACATAATCGTCTGGAATACCCAAACTCCAAGATTTAATCTCTTGCTCTCCTCTTTCTAGTGTCTGACTCAGTTCATCTAGATAATTTAGTTGTGAAATTGCAAGATGTTTCAATTCTTTCTTACTTACCTCCTCGCGGTCGGAAAGGGCTGCAATCATCGTTGTATTCTTGCTTATAGCATTCAATCTAGATTTAATGTCATAATACCGCTCAAAACGAAGTTTATTTTTTTCATTTTCAATTGTCTCAGTCATTTTTTTCCTTACAAAAAGCCATATTGATATTGCAGCTGAACAAATAGTCACTAATCCTGCTATTACATTGAACGCATCTAATCCACTCATAATTAATTGTTTAAAAAATTTACATTAAACTGATAAAGAATCCAAAAAATAATAAATTGATTTTTTTTGATTATTATCTAAATTTAGAATTTCACATTGTATTTCAACCTCATTTTTTATGTCACTAGATAAACTGGAACGAGCTACAGCCAATAATAGACGAACTAAAACATGCTTTCGGTCTATAGAATACCCTTTTTCCAATATATTGATTGCATTTTTAATTTCTCCGTTTGCTATTAAAGCTTTTCCTAAAGAAGCTATAGCTCGAACATTATTTGGAAATATTTCTATTGCAGATAGCGCCAATTTCTTTGCTTTATTTCTACATTCAATTTCATTTAAATCGCAAAGAAACTGACTTGCATTTAATGTAGCATCAAAATAAGATAAAATATCTGCATTCTTTTGTTCAATATCTTTGTTGTAAATATCAACAGCCTTAAGATACATAAAAAGGGCACCTTTAAAGTCATTCTGTAAATACAAGACTACTCCTTTTTTTAAATAGATTATCCCAATATTTCGAAATTCATCTAGAAGTTCTTCAAAAATTTTTAAATCAATATTACTTTTCTTTAAATTAATATTATCAGTAATGTTGTATAGTTCTTCTTGTAAATATCTTACTCTGTCAATTTTATAACCTCGGTTAATCAATAAATCATCTAGCTTGATATCGTTTTCTGAATTATTTCCTTTAGAATTTACAAAATTATTTTTGTATGGATTATGAGAATACTCTTTTATTATTCCTGTTCCCTTATTCTCCATAAAAACCTCTTCCTTTAATTGTCTAAAACTAAGAGGTCTTTTGGCTGGGTTTGGATCTATTAAGCGACGGATTAATTTTAATAACCAATTCGGGGCTCCAGTAGATTCAGAAGAGTCAGTAATTCTTTCTATGTTAAATGTATATTTCCTTTGTCCATTAAATTCATTAATATAAAACAGTGGAAAACCAAAAAGAGATTCAAATATTGTAACTCCCAAACAATGCATGTCAGTTGAATACATATTACTCTTTTGTCCTAAAAACACCTCTGGGGGAAGATGATAAATATCACCAGTAAAAGTTTGCTTGTTAATTTCATACGACTTAAGAGATCTACTTAACCCAAAGTCTGTCAAATATAAATTTAGGACACCATGTTCCTTTATATCATGCAAAAGAATATTTGAAGGTTTAATATCTCCATGTGTAAAATTAGTCATATTCTCTTCCAAATGAGACAGAGCTTTTAATAAAGAGTAAAGTGTTTGAATAACCTGCCTAATTGATAAATTACTTTTTTCAAGACAGTCAGCTAGAGTCGGCCCTAAAAGGTTATTGGGTCCTTGAACATATTTAATTAGGATATAAGGCCTTGAATTATATGTTGCTATATCATAAGCCGGCAGAATATGTTCATGAGGAGGAATTTCTATCCATAATTTAGCTTCATTTTGAAACATTTTGAATTGTTCTGAAGAAAAATCAATATCTTTTCTTGGCGTTTTAGCAGCTAATTTAAATTCTGTGTCTTTTTCCTTAGATTTTAGTAAGTATACTTCGCCAAAACCTCCATGATATCTTTCATAAACCTTTAAAACTGGATAATTTAAATTAGATAGTTGAAATTCATGACCAATACTATGAATATAGTTATGCTTCTTACTCATTCGAACGACTTACACTTATACTGACTTACTTGCCATTTATATTCAAATCAAATTTCAATAAATTTTCTGACAAATTCAAAAATTATGGCTTTCGTATTTGTTAATAACTCCTATCAAATTCTGAATCCGGAATTCTGAATTTTGAAACGAGATAATTAAATTTGTTTAAGGATGTCATTTCGAGTGTTCCGAACTTGTTTCGGAATGTATCGAGAAACATTAAAAAGCAAAATTTACTGATTTTCGATACAATTTTCTATCGAAAATCACTCAAACTGACGTAAATTTCAATGGAACACTTTGTAGTATCAGCCCGTAAGTACCGCCCACAAACGTTTAAAGATGTTGTGGGGCAGCAGGCTATTACAAATACCTTACTAAACGCCATTGAAAATAATCATTTAGCCCAAGCCTTATTGTTTACAGGTCCGCGTGGTGTAGGTAAAACCACTTGTGCTCGTATTCTGGCTAAAATGATTAACAGTGACGGTACAGAAACCGAAGACGAAGATTTTGCTTTTAATATTTTTGAGCTAGATGCGGCATCCAATAACTCGGTTGATGATATCAGGAGTTTAACCGATCAGGTGCGTATTCCGCCACAAGTTGGTAAATACAAAGTGTATATTATTGACGAGGTACACATGCTCTCACAAGCGGCGTTTAATGCCTTCTTAAAAACCTTAGAGGAGCCACCGAAACACTGCATTTTTATATTAGCCACTACGGAGAAGCATAAAATTATCCCAACCATTTTATCGCGTTGTCAAATCTTTGATTTTAAGCGCATCACGGTTAAAGATGCCAAAGAATATTTAAAATATATCGCAGAAGAGCAAGGTGTAACCGCCGAAGATGATGCATTGCATATCATCGCCCAAAAAGCTGACGGCGCTATGCGTGATGCACTATCAATTTTTGATCGTGTAGTAAGCTTCTCTGGTAAAAATCTAACCAGACAAGCGGTTACCGAAAACCTTAACGTATTAGATTACGAAACCTATTTTATAAGTACAGATTTAATTCTAGAAAATAAAATCCCAGAATTACTATTACAGTTCAATAATACATTGTCCAAAGGTTTTGACGGACATCATTATATTGCTGGTTTAGCATCGCACTTTAGAGATTTATTGGTAAGTAAAACCCAAAGTACTATTGAATTACTTGAGGTTGGGGATGAAATAAAAAAGAAATACTTACAACAATCTCAAAAAGCTTCCCAAGAATTTTTACTCCAAGGGATCCATCTGGCCAACGAGTGCGATTTAAAATATAAAACCAGTAAAAATCAGCGTTTATTGGTTGAATTATGCCTTATGCAACTTGCCTCTATCACTTTTGATGGAGAAAAAAAAAACAGTAAACGTTTCATAATTCCTGCATCGTATTTTCAGAAAAAAGGCATTACCCCTATTCCTGTTAAAACTCCTGAAGTAGCGACTAAGACTAATTCAGAAACTCATCTAAAGGAAACAGAAAAAGATTCTGTTTCAGGAAATGCCGAAGTCATAGAAAAATTTCAAACTAAGGCGCCTCCAAAAATTCAATTAAAGCAAGATAATAAAAGAACCTCCGGACTATCTTTAAGTAGCATTCAAGCTAAAAAGGAGCATCAAATCAAACAAATGGAGGTGATTGTAGATGAAGAAGAATTGCCAAAAGAAGAATTTACAGAACAAGAGTTGATTGCATGCTGGAATACCTTTACTCAAAAAACACAACAACAGGGCAAGCATAATTTAGCTTCTATTCTTGCTATTGACAAACCTAAATTAAAAGGTAATTTAATCTATTTAGAGTTCCCTAATGAAACGAATAAAGTTGAATTAGAACGTCAACAATACGACTTGTTATCATTTTTACGCAGAGAGCTAAAAAACTACGACATCAACTTAGAAATTACGGTAAACGAAGCTGTTAGCAAGAAATATGCGTACACTACAGCTGAGAAATACGAAAAACTAAAAGAGAAAAATCCTAATATTGAAGTTTTAAAGAAAACCTTTGGTTTAGATATTTAACGCATGAAGCACATCATTTTCATAGTCTTTATAGGTATTGTCGCTTTTACCAGTTGCAATAATAGAACCACAAAACGCGATAGTTTAAAACAAGCGGTCTCAAAATTTAAAAATACGGTAGAGCCTATTGAATTTGTTGAATATTTTCCCAACGGCTATTCTGAAAAACAGACAGATACTATTTTATCCAACGGCATCACCGTTCGCATCAAATCGTATACCGATATAAACAAAGGTGTTGTACTTGAAAAAACCAAGGATTCAGTTTCAGTAGTTAACGAGATACATCGAAAATGGATTTCAGAAATAAAGATTGAAAAAGAAGGTATACTAATTTTTAGCGAAATTATTGACGATGCTTTTTTTAAGAAACATATGCATTTGGATAGTGAAAAACTATCTAATTGCATTGTTTTGGATACTGCTTTATATACTGATCACTATAAAAATACAGATGATTACATCATATTACATACAGGGTTGGCGTATCTTAAAGAAAAGAAAAATCTGTTTTACGATTTGAAAATCGATACAGAGGGAAGATTGGAGATAACTGACCTTTCTAATATTGACGAAACCATATGACTATGTTAGGACTTAAATTGCCAACAGATCCACGTTGGGTAAATATTGTAGAAAAGAACATTGAGGAAATATTAACCGATCATGCATTTTGTGAGCAAAAAGCAACGAGCACCGCTATTTCATTAATTGTAAGTTTCCCTGAATACACAGAATTGGTTCAAGAAATGACTGCTTTGGTGAAAGAAGAAATCAGTCATTTTAAAATGGTGCACGATAAAATTATTGAGCGCGGTTGGACTTTAGGCAGAGATAGAAAGGATGAGTATGTTATTGAACTCATGAAATTCTTCCAAAAGGGAGGTTCCAGAACTACGCAGTTGGTACATCGATTACTTTACGCCGCTTTAATTGAAGCCCGCAGTTGCGAACGTTTTAGATTACTGTCCGAGGAGCTTGAAGATGAGGAATTGCGAACGTTTTATAGAAATTTAATGGTAAGTGAAGCCAACCATTACACCATGTTTTTGGGGTTTGCGAGACAATATGGCAATAAAAAAGAAGTTGATACCAAGTGGCAGCAACTTCTTGAATATGAAGCTAAAATAATGTCTAATTTAGGGACTTCAGAAGCGATACACGGTTAAAATTGATAACCTACACCAAACTGTATGTTAGTGTTTCGTGCTTCGGTAGCCAAAATATCATCAAAAATATTTGATAATCCATAGCTATATCTTAAATCAATAAAAAACATCTGATTTAGTTTAAATTCTAAACCTGCAATTCCTGAATAATGGAAGTTTTTTACACCATCACCTGTTTTGTGAGATTTAATAGCGGCTTGCGGGCCTAAACCGAAACGCCATCTTTGATTTAAACGAAATTTGAAGAGTATAGGCATTTGAATTAAGTCTAAATGCAATCTTTCATCATCCGCACCTTCTGGAGAAAATTGTAATTCTGGAATAATTGAAACAGCATTAGACAATCTGAAATCTCCATAAAATCCAATATAAAAACTGTTTCTGTGTTTATTTTCAATCTCAGAAACACCTGATGTAAAGTCTAAATTTGAAATGGTATAACCAGCACGCACACCATACGTTCCACTTTGGGAAAAACCGTAAAAAGATAGGCTAAATAAAATAGCTAAAACTGCTAATTTTTTCATTTTGAATAGTTTTGGGTTAATATTTTACATAAAAATATGCTTACGAATATATATTATAAATTTAAACAAATACAGAAATTGTAGTTTAAGTGCAGAATTTTACTGTGTATTACTAGAAACCGTATTATGGTAAATGCTCTTTATAATACCGTCTGCAAGACCAATTTTAGGTACGTAAATATGTTTGGCACCGCTCCATTTCATAGCGAACAAGTAGATGCGCATTGCAGGAATAATTACATCAGCTCTATCTTGGTTAAGCTCTAATTCTGTTATTCTTTCTTCGTAAGAATAGCTTTGAAGCGTATTATAATAAGTGGTTAAATAGAAGTAAGTCAATGGTTTACCTATGACTTTACCCGATACTTTAAAAATTTTGTTGATATTCCCACCTGAACCTATAACACTAATCTTATCATATTGACTCGTATGCTCCTTAATCCAAATATTTAATTCTGTCCAAGCATCTCGCTTCACCATGTCATTCAGTAAACGTACGGTTCCAATTTTAAAAGATCTGGATATCACACGCTCCCCGTTTTTTATCACTGAAAATTCAGTACTTCCACCACCTACATCTACATACAGGTATACTTTATTAGGATCTATAAATTTTTGTAAATCGGTAGCCGCAATAATTGCAGCCTCTTCCTCACCATCAATAATATCAATACGAATTCCTGAATGTTCTAAAATAGCATCAACAATTTCGTTCCCATTTTTAGATTCTCTCATTGCAGAAGTAGCACAGGCCTTATACTTAACTACCTTGTGAGTTTGCATTAGCAGTTTAAATGCCAGCATAGTATCTAACATTCTTTGCCTATTTTCTTTTGAAATACGACCTTTTATAAAAACATCAGCCCCTAAACGAACAGGTACTCTAACCAATGAATTTTTTTTAAAAACTGTCGGTTTTCCTCTTTCTTCAATTACATTGGAAATTAATAGCCTAACTGCATTTGATCCAATATCAATCGCCGCAAACTTCTTTATTGAAAGTGTACTACCCATTTAGCCTTTCTAAATAATATTTATATAGTGAAATTTGAGAACGCACTTTAGGATTATCATTTACGCGGTACTCATTCTCATTTTCAGTATTGATTAATCGCGCTTTTACGTTATCGCTCCAACAAATATTAAAATTATCAATTATTTCTTGTTTGATATCTTCATCATAAATAGGACAACTTACTTCTACTCTGTTTTCAATATTTCGAGTCATCCAATCTGCTGAAGATATATATATTTTAGCCTCCGTATCTTCTCCAAAAATATAAAGCCTTGGATGTTCTAAAAATTTATCTATAATACTGATGACATTGATATTTTCGCTCATGCCTTTGACACCAGGAATTAAACAGCAAATACCTCTAACAATCATATCAATTTTCACTCCTGCATTGCTTGCTTCGTACAACTTATCTACCATTTCATAGCTTGATAAGCTATTTAATTTCAATCTTATATACCCCGGTTTACCGCTTTTACTTTTAGCTATTTCAGCATCAATCAATTTAAAAAGCGCCTTTTTAGTATAGTGAGGAGATACAATTAAATGTTTAAAAGTGTGTACCTGGTAATTTGCTTCGAAGAAACTAAAAATCTTATTTATTTCTTTAAGAATGGCTTGTTTAGAGGTAAAGAGTGTGTAATCCGTATAAATCTTGGCCGTAGATTCATTGAAGTTACCAGTACTTACAAAACCATAGCGTTTTATTTTTTTGCCTTCCTCCCGCTCTATAACGCACATTTTGCTGTGTACCTTTAGTCCTGGAACACCAAAAATGAGGTTCACTCCCTCCTTTTTCATCTGTTCTGCATACTTAATATTGGCCTCTTCATCAAAGCGTGCTCTTAACTCTATGGAAACCGTTACGGTTTTACCATTAATTGCTGCATTAATTAATGAACTAGCGACATGCGATATTTGAGCCAGCCTGTAAATAGTAATTTTTATAGTTTTCACTTGTGGATCTAAAGCCGCCTCTCTTAAAAACTTAACTATATAAGAGAACGTGTGATATGGCGCGTGGACCAGATAGTCTTTTTTCGCAATAGCATCGAAAATACTCGTTTCAAGACTTAAACCTTTAACACGTAATGCTGAAATTTTATCATACATTAGGTCCTTTCTACCCAAACTCGGAAAGCCCATATAGTCTCGCTTATTATGATATCTTCCACCAGGAATAATACTATCCGTATTATCTATTCCCATTTTTTCCATCAAATACTCAAGCGTATCCTTCCCAATTTTTTTATCATATACAAAACGAACGGGTTCGCTTACCTCTCTATGCTTTACACTATCAGATATCTTCTCAACAAAACTCTTACTTAAATCACTATCAAAATCTAATTCACCATCCCTAGTAATTTTTATCATATGTGCTGAAATGGACTTGTAATCAAAAATGTTAAAAATATCACTTAAGCAGTATCTTAATAAATCATCAACCATTATGATAAAGTTCTTTTCACCCTCCTGCGGCAACACTACAAATCTATCTACCGACTTAGGAATCTCTACAAGAGCATATTGATTAGAATCATTTTTCATTACCATCTTTACAGCCAAATAAGCAGCACTATCTTTTAGATTTGGTAGAACTACTAAATCATTTAGAACTATGGTAACTAAAGCCGTACTTATATTTTGAAAATAATAGGTTTTTACAAATTCTTTTTGTTTCTCCGAAAGTTGCGATTCATTAATTACAAAAATATTCTCGTCTTTTAATGACTCATCTATTTCATCAAGTACCTCTAAACTGCGGGCTTGTTGATGGATTACTATTTGCGTAATAATCTCGAGGAGTTCTTTAGCTTTTATTCCCCCTAGTTCATTTTTACCGCCTTTACCAGCTTCCACAATACGTTTTACGGTAGCGTATCTCACCTTAAAAAATTCATCCAGATTGTTTGAAAAAATTCCAAGAAATCTTAAGCGCTCAATAAGTGGTACACGCACATCTGAAGCCTCTTGTAAAACCCTACCATTAAACTGTAACCAGCTTATTTCTCTATTGATATATCTATCCTCTATGGCGTCAGGTTTTGTCATTTTTTTCAAATTAGTTATGCTAACAAATATATTCTATTTGAGGCAAAATTGATGTGAAATCAGTATTAAAAATTCAACCAAACTCAAGAAAATTCCATCCTAAAATACTGTTAATTAGAACTGAAAAATTGAAGCTTATCTTAAATCTCTTGGAAAAATAGTAAGTGTAGTTTGCCCATTGCTTATTTCAGACCATGATGAAACTTGAAAGTCTATGACTACCACGCCACAAGTAGGAACATTATTAATGTACTTTTCACCAAAAGTGTTTGCAAATGCGGTAATAGCATGATTGTGTCCAAAAATCATAAGTGTTTCAATATTATTATCACAGCTCTTAATAACTTGAGTTAAATCGTATCCGGCAAAGTCATATAAATTATAGCTATACTCTATAACAGATTCAGGGACTTTAATTGCTGGCAAGATAATTTCAGCAGTTTGGGTTGTTCGCTTAGCATCACTAATCAATACTTTGTCAATTGTTAAATTAAGTGATTGTAATTTGTTAGCAATTAACTTGGCATCATTAAAACCGCGCTCTTTTAAAGGTCTTTCATGGTCAATTACATCATATTCCCATGATGATTTGGCGTGTCTTACTAGGATTATTTGTTTCATAAACACTCGATGAAAAGTATTTTTTATCGTTAAAATGTTGTTTTTATCGATAAAAAACAGTTTATTTGCTCCTAAATTTAATAGTATTTAGAAAACTATAACTAATCTAAACAGATATATTTTAATAATTATTAAATGACTGATTTTGCATTGATTATGAATAACCTTTAACAACAACATAGATTTTGTCGATTATAATGACATTTGAACCTGTTTATTTGAATAAAAATGGAGTAATATGTCTATTTGTTATACCTATAAAACTTTGAAATAATGACCCCAAATCAAAATTATTCAAAATTATTGACTTTAAAAGTCACCGACCTTTCTCTCAGTTTTCCCCTCAAAAGCTCAAGATATATTGCATTAGTTGCAAGCAAACAAAATTATACTGAATTAAACTACAGCAACTAACCAATTCTATAAGATCATCAAATCGATATAAATTTATTCATCCTTCGTATGAAAAATAAATACAATATTTCTAAGATAGGCTACAAAAATGGAATATTTATACTCTTACTACTTTTAGTTATTCCTTTTCTAGCATTTGCTCAAACTCAAGCACCTTCGATACGGACTAACGTTCAATTTGATTGGTTGGATGAATAGGACATACCTCCATATAATGACAATCTGCCTGCTACTATTAAATCTGTTACCATAGATGGAATACTATATAATACTTTTGTTATTCCATCATCTTACAGTTTGGATAGAGTTGGATCCACACCATCAGCAAACCAAATTAGAGAAAATGGTAATCCTGTTATTACCAATTCCAACAGTGCTGGTTGGGATGGTGCTGCCTTAGCGGCATTTCAGGATAAAAACCTCAATCATTATTTTGCTTCTAATCCTAATGGGGCTAACATATGTAACGATTTTACTGCAATTGCAACAACTACTGCTCAAAAGCAAACCATATCATATAACGTGGCCATTCCTTCAAATGATGGCGGTGTACTGGCTGTAACGGAAAGAGGAGGAAATAACTGTTATTATATTGAAATATGGGGTTACCCTGTAGGCGTTGATCCTAATGGAGGCAGTACACCAGTAAAACTGGGCGAAACATTTGTTAGAAACGGTGGAGTAAATTACTTCAGTGACTGTGGTGTTGCTGCGGCACCGCCAAATATTAACACAGATTATTGGAAATCAGATCGATGTAATGATAATGGACAATCCATCGCCATAGCTTTATTTTATTTAGATGATATTGCTCCAAATGGTTCTCATATTACAAGCATTGAATTTGTTGGTGCAACAGCCGATCATGGTGATGGTAAATTCTTTTTGCTACAGAAATATGCTGTTGACCAACAATTAATTGAGTGCTTGGATGAAACTTACATGGGGGATTTAAATATTTTAAATAATGCCCCTACAGGCTCGAGGTATACTATTACATCAACTCCAAATCCGGCCTCTGCTGGAATACTTAACGTTAATTTAGATGGTAATGGTACTTTCGATGGAACGTATGAGTTCGTTCCAGCTCCCGGTTTTGTTGGCGATGTTGACTTTAGTTATGAACTATGTCTACCTGCTCCTAATACAAGTGTATGTGATACAGGGAAGGTGACTTTAATGTACGTTGACTTACCACCAGAACCAACTTTCGAAATAAATTGCGGGTTAGGTGATGATAATTTTACAATTAATGTTTTAAGTCCGCTTAATGATTTAAATACGACTCCTCCTTCGGAATATGAATATTCAATTGATGGTGGGTCAAACTATCAAGACGGTACAAGCTTTACTGGTTTAGTTGAAGGGTCTTATGGTTTAATTGTAAGAAATAAGGGAACTAATTGTATAAATACGTCATCTGTTGATCCAATTATTTTAATTAATGATGACGAAGCTCCCATCGGAACAGCACCTACAGGAATTACCGATATTGATTTATGTTTTGACGACGTACTATCAACCTACCCGTTTGACGGTTCAAGTATTTTAGCCAATTACTCCGATAATTGTAATGGTATATTATCTATCGAACTTACCAATACGGAATTAATTGGTGATGATTGCGGTTGGTCACTCACTTACACCTACAAAGTAGTTGATGCATCTAGTAATGAACTACTTAATGAAACGATTACTTACTCAGGAAGCAATAAATCCACTTTAACCGTACCAGCAAATAGCGGTTCTACTGTGGAGTGTCTTGCAGATGCTACACAACCTGTGGCTCCAACGGTAACTGATGTTTGCGGTAATAACGTATCACCAGTAATCACTGAAAACACTGATCCTACTTGCGAAGGCCAAAAAATTTACAATTTTACTTATTCGGACTGTGCGAATAACGATTATGTATACACTTACACATATACTATCGATCTTACTACTGCACCTACAGTACCTGCCAATAGCGGTTCTACGGTAGAGTGTCTTGCAGATGCTACACAACCTGTGGCTCCAACCGTAACCGATGCTTGTGACAACAATATTACGCCTGTAATTACTGAAAGTGCTGATCCTACCTGTGAAGGTGATAAAATCTACACATTTACATATACAGACTGTGCTGGAAATACTTCTGTGTACACTTACACATATACTATCGATCTTACTACTGCACCTACAGTACCTGCCAATAGCGGTTCTACAGTAGAGTGTCTTGCAGA
>JBMHCT010000019.1:0-5805 GCA_049889775.1 Jejuia sp. | reverse complement strand
AATTGCTTTAAATGGATATGCTGGAATTTTAAGGGATAAAAGCAAAGGTAAAGACAATGATAAAAAAGACACTAAAACCATTAGGCAAGGTATTCTGTTTTGTGTGTTAGGTGCTATTTGTGCCGCGGGATTTAATTTATCCTACCATACAGGAAACAATTTAGGTGGTATCGGCGAGGTGGCAGAGGTGCAATTTGGTAACGAACCATGGATTGCGCGATTAGCAGTATTGTTACCCATTTTTATGGGAGCTACTATATCTACAACATTGTTTTTTAGCTACAGACTTACTAAAAACAAAACTTGGGGGAACTACACCAAAAAAGGGGCTTTAGTGGCCATTGTATTGGTGATAATAATGGCTGTATTCCATGATTCTGCTTTGGTAATTTATGGATTAGCCGCGTATCATTTAGGTGAACTTGGAACGTCTGTTGGATTTGCAATTCTAGAGACAGGAGCTATTATGGTAGCAACATTAAATGGTATTTTAACTAAAGAGTGGAAAGGTGCTTCAAAGCGAAGTAAAACTATGTTGTGTATAAGTTTAGGAGTCTTAATTATTGGGGTTTTAATTATTGCCAATGGCAACTACATGAAAATTCAAGAAAGTGAGCAGGTGGCTATCAATTACCTCTCGGAATAATAGTGCATAAAAAAAGGGAAATCTTTTTTTGACTTCCCTTTATTAAATATTTTATGGCGTGTTGCTTATTTCCCTTTATTGACCTCGTCAATATACTTCTCCAAAGCCATTGTCATTGATGGTGTATCGGGTGTTGGTGCTGCAATGTCAACACGTAATCCTTTTTCTTTAACAGCGTTAATTGTAGTATTTCCAAATACCGCAATACGTGTATCATTTTGTTTAAAATCTGGAAAATTCTGAAATAAGGATTCTATTCCCGAAGGACTGAAAAACACTAACACATCATAGTACACATCAGCCAAATCAGACAGATCGCTTACCACAGTTTTATAAAATGTGGCTTGTTTCCAATTCACCCCAAGTCCGTCTAAAGTCTCAGGAACTAGTGGTTTCACTTTATCTGTATTAGGTAATAAAAACTTTTCGTCCTTATACTTCTTAATCAAAGGCGATAATTCAGCAAATGTGCGTTTTCCAACATAAATTTTACGCTTTCTGTACACTACATATTTTTGCAAATAGTAAGCAACTGCTTCAGACTGACAAAAATATTTCATAGTGTCTGGTACCTTAAAACGCATTTCTTTAGCTACTCTAAAAAAGTGATCTACTGCGTTTCTACTTGTAAGGATAATTGCTGTATAATGACTTAAATCAATTTTTTGATGACGTATTTCTTTAGCTGAAACACCTTCAACGTGTATAAAAGGTCTGAAGTCTATTTTAACTTTCTTTTTCTCCTGTAAATCAAAGTACGGAGAATTCTCAATTTTAGGTTCTGGTTGAGATACTAAAATGGTCTTCACTTTCATAGTTCAAAATAATTTTAAGTACTGAAAAGCGAGTACAATATTACGTACGGCGCAATTTCGAGAGCGCAAAGATACAAAATAAAATAGAAAAAGTGGCTTTTTATTTCATTTTGATAGGCCTTGTAAGTGGTTATTAAACCGCTGATATTTACGATTAAAAGCACAAAAAACACTACATATAAAATGGTTTTTGTTGGAGCAATTCCAAATTGTAAAATGGCATTTATTGGTAATAATAATAGGCCCAAATAATTCTTATAACTTATCTTTTGAAAAAGGTAAGCATCAATAATGGCATCAATTTGAAAAAGGCTAGCAATTAATCGTTCTAATAGCACTTTTACAAGAACAAAAACTGCGATGCCCACAATAAACTTTACTGTAAGTGTTGTGTTGATGGAAACAGTTTTATTAAGGTTTTGAATGCACAATAAGCCGAAAATAGCTCCAGAAATAACGAGATTTGTAAAAAGGAGACCGTCATAGTAATCCAAAAACTTCTGGTCTTTACCATATATTTTCAGATATTTTGAATTCCCTATCACCAATATAAATTCATTAAAACGTTTTGGTGCTATACGTTTGGCAGCCGCAATAGCCGTTAAAGAAATGAGCATTAAAACGGTAATTAATGTATATGAAGGCACTTCTCGAAGCATGGGTTAAAATTATCATAAATTTTAAAGATGCCCCGAAATATTGTGGAATTTTTAAAAAAAAGAACATCGTAATACTGTACATTTGTCGATATAATATTACAGATGAAGGACGCTGTTGTTATAATTCCAACCTATAACGAAATTGAAAACATTGAGGCAATCATTAAAGCAGTGTTTTCGCAATCAGGAAATATTCATATTCTCGTTGTAGATGATAATTCCCCAGATGGTACTGCTGATAAGGTAAAAGAATTACAAACCAATTTTGAAGGTAGACTTCACATAAAAGAACGCCAAGAAAAAGCAGGATTGGGTACAGCTTACATCTTGGGCTTTAAATGGTGTTTAGTAAGAAAGTATCAATATATTTTTGAGATGGATGCCGATTTTTCTCATAATCCGAAAGACTTAAAAAAGTTATATGAAGCGTGTGCAAAAGGTGGTGCTGATGTATCTATAGGGTCGCGTTACATCACTGGTGTTAATGTGGTGAATTGGCCAATAAGTAGGGTGTTAATGTCTTACGTAGCCTCAAAATACGTGAGGCTCATTACTGGGATGAAAATTAATGATACAACTGCTGGTTTTGTATGTTATAAGCGTAGCGTATTAGAAACAATAAATCTTAGAAAAGTTAAGTTTATTGGGTATGCGTTTCAAATAGAAATGAAGTTTAAAGCTTATTTGAGAGGCTTTAAAATTGTTGAGGTTCCAGTTATTTTTACAGATAGAACGCGTGGGGAATCTAAGTTAAGCTCAGGTATTATTTCTGAAGCTGTTTTTGGGGTAATATCCCTAAAAATTAGAAGTTTATTTAATCGAAAAGATTTGGAATGAAAACTAAAAGAACACTGATAAAAAATGCTAAAATTGTGAATGAAGGCACAATTTTTAGTGGAGATATATTAATTGAAGGCGAATTTATTAAACAGGTTGATACATCAATAAGCGCGAAATGGGCCGATGTAAAAATTATTGATGCCGAAGGTAAGTATTTACTCCCTGGTGCTATAGACGACCAAGTACATTTTAGAGAACCGGGGTTAACCCATAAAGCCAACATAGCAACCGAATCTAAAGCGGCTATTGCGGGTGGTATTACGTCGTTTATTGAGATGCCAAATACAAATCCGCAAACTACCACGGTTGAAAAACTGGAAGAAAAGTTTGAGATGGCAGCAAAAACATCTTCTGCCAACTACTCGTTTATGTTTGGTGGCACTAATGATAATTTAGATGAAATCTTAAAGGTTGATGAAAATGCTGTTGCAGGTTTAAAATTATTTTTAGGATCTTCTACAGGTAATATGTTGGTTGATGATCCAAAAGTGCTAGAAAAGATTTTCAAGAGTACCAATATGGTAATTTCTGTGCATTGCGAAGATGAAGGTACTATTAAAAGTAATTTACAGGAACATATTGATAAATATGGAGATGATATTCCTATTGAAAAGCATCCAATAATTAGAAGTGAGGAGGCCTGCTATTTATCCTCTTCAACAGCAATAAAATTGGCCGAAAAAACAGGTGCCCGTTTGCATGTATTTCATTTATCCACAGGAAAAGAAACAAATTTGTTTACCAACAAAATTCCGCTTAAAGAAAAGAAAATTACAGCTGAAGTTTGTATTCATCACCTATGGTTTTCTGATGAGGATTACAAGAAAAAAGGCACTTTAATAAAATGGAATCCAGCGGTTAAAACAGCTTCGGACAGATCCCAATTATGGGAGGCACTTTTAGATGATAGAATTGATGTAATTGCTACCGACCATGCGCCGCATACTATGGAGGAGAAAAAAAACGTTTATACAAAAGCGCCTTCTGGAGGGCCTTTAGTACAACATGCACTTCCTGCTATGTTAGAAATGTATCACAAAGGCAAAATAGGTATTGAAAAGATAGTGGAAAAAATGTGTCACAATCCTGCTATTTTATTTCAAGTAGATAGAAGAGGTTATATTAAAGAGGGCTTTTATGCAGATTTGGTATTGGTGGATTTAAATAATCCTTGGACGGTGAAAAAAGATAATATTCTATATAAATGTGGTTGGTCTCCTTTTGAAGGCTCCACATTTAAATCTAGAATTACACATACCATTTTAAATGGTAGTTTGGTGTATGAAAACTTTAAGTTCAATAAAATTAAGGCAGCCAAAAGGTTAACGTTTAATAGATAATGCTTAAAAATCTTATACTCATATTTTGTGTTTGTAGTGTTTTAGGGTCTTGTTATCAATATAATACCCCTAAGAAACCTGAAAGATTGCTTTCCAAAGAAGAAATGTTTCATGTTCTATTAGATTTAAAACTTATTGCAGAAGCTAAAGGAAAGGACAAGCGTGTTTTAGATAGTGCGCATATTACATCATACAGATACATTCAAAAGAAATATGGTATAGATAGTGTGCAGTTTAAAGAGAATAATGCCTACTATTCTTATTATTTGGAAGACTATAAAGAGATATTCACCAAGGTTAAGGATAGCTTTTCAAAATTAAAAGAGCATTACACGGCAGCTCTTGAAGAAGAACGAATTGCTAAGAAAAAACGAGATTCCTTAAAAAGCTTGGAAAAAGGCCTCAACAAATGGGAGCTAAATAAAGAATTGGATGAAGAATTAGAATCTGAACTTATTGAAGCGATTTCAGATAATGATTAGACGTCTTTGTAATGGTATTTTCTATAGCTTCAAATTTATAATCTAAAGTATCTACAATTTTTTTGCTATCATAATTTGTAATGGTAGTTAGAGATTTTACAATGTGTTTGGTAAGAACTCTGCGCTTTCCTAATAGCTTTTGCTTTAACCAGTCTAATCTCCATGCGATATTTAGTAGATTTGGGTGAGCTTCTTTAGAAGGAGCTTTAACATTTAGGACTTTTGCTATATCCTGAAAAAAATCTTTGTACGACCAGTTTTCAGCAACCAGAATAAAGCGTTCGTTTTTAATATCGCTATTTAAAAGCGCTATCATTATTTTTACAACATCGCTTACTGCAACCAAACCAACACTGCCTGTTGCATAATATTTCAAGCCGTCATATACCTTTTTAAAAATATTGCCAGAACCATAGCGCCAAATACCAGAGCCTAAAATTACTCCAGGATTTACAATTACCGCGTCTAAACCTTCTTGTGTACCACGCCATACCTCAAGTTCTGCGCCGTATTTGGTTATGGCGTAAACGCTGTTGTCTTCTTCGGGGTTCCACACATTATTTTCGGTAATTGTTTCAGTTTTGATTGAATTTCCTATAGCAGCTATGGAACTTACGTGGCATAGTTTAGTTACATTATTAGAGATGCACAGGTTTACCACATTTGCCGTACCTGTAATATTTGTACGCCTTAATAGATTGTATTTATTAGGTTCAAAAGAAACAAAAGCCGCACAATGGTACACAAATTTTATTCCTTTTAATGCTTCGTCTAAGGCAGGAATATCCAATATATCGGCCTTAACCCAATCAATTTTATCAAATAAAGTATCACTGGTTTCTCCATAACAGGCAAAAACATTTTTTACATTTTTAAGTTTGCGGTCATTTCTGTAGATAGCCCTAACATTTTCATTGTTAGAGATCAATTTATACAATAAATGTGCGCCCACCAATCCCGTACCACCAGTAACTAAAACCATACAGCGAAATTAAAGAAATATACATAATCGCTGCCTATTTA
>JBMHCT010000018.1:0-239127 GCA_049889775.1 Jejuia sp. | reverse complement strand
GTTAGCATAAAAATCGATAGATTGAATCAATTCACCCTCACATGCTTTATCCGATTTTACCTTTACAACATCACCTTGCGACACAGGAACGCTAAACGATGTTAAATTGGTATTGAACACTTTTACATCATTGACATAAACATTAAATGGTGCGGTTCCACTAGTTACTGTAACATTAAGATCCTTTTGGTTTAGTTTTGTTTTGGTGGTAATGCTACTAGCTTCGGTAACTTCAATCATAAAACATTGTTCGTCTGAACGATTCTTAGTACTAATACATAATTGATAAGTACCAGGTGTAAGACCTTCGAATGACTTTTCTTTATCAAACGTATAATCCTGATTATCAAAAGTTAGTTCATAATCAGCTGCTCTGTTGGCGATAATGCTTAGAGTTCCGTTATTAGTATCTGGACAAGTTTCAGAAGTTACGGCAATTGCGAACTGAGCATCTAATACGGAAGACGTTTCTTCTAGAAATATAGGCTCTATCAATTCTGCACCAGCGTTCAAAACTCTATCACTACCTTCTAGTGCACCACAATCTGGATTAGTAGAACTCGTTATGCCAGGAATTGCTATGCCAGCATTTTTAGCGGGTGAATTGCTTAACAAAGTAAAATTACCATTGGCTGCATCCACGAAATTATTACTTTGACTTGAAAAATCTAGCAAAACATTATTTTGAGGATTGAATTTGTAATTGTAATTGGCACAATGAGCTGTATATTGATCCCAATCTTGAGTGTTTAAACTAGGACTTGGATTAAGGCTAACCCAACCGAGATTACCTCCAGTAGGACTCAATACTTGCCTAACATAACTTAGTCTGTAAACAGATTGATTTATGAAAACATTATTTGCAAAATGGCCATCTTCCATACTTCCAGAGGCATCTTCCTCTGCCAGACCTAACTCTTCCCAGTTGTCAATTTCAATATTCCATACACTACAAAACTCATCATAATTCCAAACAGTGTTGTTATAATAATTTACAGGGTTTTGCATTCTATTATAGCGTGGGCCTAAATATAGAAATTCACCAACTTCTTCAATTTCAACTGAACCATTGTAATTGTCTGCCTTGAAATTATAAATCAAATTATGGTGAGCGGTATAATTTTCTATATCCTCCATGTAGAAAGCTACAATTTTTGCCTTATTATAGTTACCATCTGAAACTGGTAAACCTTTAACATCATGAACCTTGTTGTATGCGATTTCACTTCCTTTTAAATCGATAGAACCAATTCTACCAGTACTTGTACCTTGAAGAGAACCAGCATCTTCTCCAAGTTTCATTGCCCCATAGAAGTCAGAATCTAAAATGTCTACTTTAGCATCACCTCCGTCAATTCTAATATGGAATCTACAAGCTTCACCAAATGTACTTTTACTAATTCTAGTATTATCAGATCTGTTTATATGTATTCCAGAAGTAAATACTCCTACCCATCCAAAATCTTCAATGATGCAATTTTCAAAAGTATTGTTTTGTCCAAACCTTAATGCAACCATATTCCCCCAACTGTGGCCTATATAGGTATTTTGGAAAGTGTTGTTTGAACTGTTACTAAGGTATATTCCTTTTCTATCTGTATCTCCTTGGCCATAACCAGTAGGTGTCCAAAACGGATATAGGTATCTAAAAGAGCAATTATCAACAAGCGTGTTGTTTGTAGATTGGGCATCAACATTTCCTGCAACGAAATTTATTCCTGTAATATTTGTACCCGAAGTATTGTTTAAAACTAATACTCTTTCTCTAGTTTGTAATTCTACGCGGCTCTCTTCCAATACTTCACCTTCTTTTGGGTAATAGTACAGTTTATTCTCGTCAATAAACCATTCTCCTGGCGTATCCACTAAATTTTTGTGAAGCACATAGCCCCAACTAAACTTGAATCTAGAAGTAGGAATTGCACCAGCAGCTTTCCAGTCTGTATTATTGTTAATGGCTTTAAAAGACACGGTGTTACCAGAGTTCGCCACAATATCTCCATAAACGTAACGTCTCATTTTACCGGTCATTGCTCTAATAATACCTCCAGTTAAATCAACATTTGGTAAAGTTGTTTCATCAAAAGTAATTTCTCCAGTTGCATCGGCACCCTCAGGTTTAGAACCATTAATTAAAGGTGCATATCCACCATCGTTGTTAGGATATATCACTTCCATCATTTGATCGATATTCCGATTGGGATGTCTTCCTAGTTTTTGAATTTTACCATTTACAAATAGTTGGCTATAGTCAGTTTCCATACTTATACCAGAGATATCTATAACTTTAACACCGCTTGTCATACCTTCAGCATCCTCCCATGTACCATTTACAACGTCCGCTCCAGTAACCAAAACATAATCATTGTTGTAGTTCTTAAGGGTAAGGTTACTTTTGTTAATAGCTAAGCGTTCCCTATAGATTCCTTCATGCATGACAATAATGTCTCCGCTTGTTGCTTGACTTATGGCCTGATTTATAGAATAAATTTTGCTAGGATCTTCCGATACAGTTTCATTGGACCATGGCATCTCAATAGAATATACATGAATTTCATTTTGCGAGACAAGTGTTAATACCCACAAAAACATTAAAACCATTAAATAATATGGTTTTGAGTGTAAATTAATTTTTCTCATAATAATCCTTTTCGTTTTAGTCAAAATTATAATTAAGAATAAAAATTTGATTATCCTAAAGTTCTTTTTTGAATAACAAATGAATTAGTGCTTTTTACGCTTCTTCCATAATAAAAATTTTTAATAAAATGTTTTCTTAAAATCAAAATATAGTATTATACAAACTATATACTAGTAAGTTTTTTAGAGAACACTGAATTGATTCAGTAATTTAATTCTAAGGTTTATTGATTAAATGGTATGCAGAAGTTGATTACAATATTTTTGTAAATCATTTGAATGAAGAATTAATAATATTTTTTAAAAAGTAGTTTAAAACAAACCGAAAAGTTTTATTATGGTTAATAAAATAAATTTGGAGTTGAACTTTCGGTTTATTTTAGACCTTATATTTTGTTTTGATATTCCGTAGCTATAGGTATTGTTAGGGATTTCTATTGTTTTATAAGGGTTAGATTATGTTTGTCCAGAACCGTTCTCAATTTTTTAGCAATATCCGGGTATTGAACAATAAGGTTTATTTGTTCTCCAACGTCATTTTTTATGTTGTATAGCGCTTCACCTTTATTATCACGCTCTGTTTTTTTTACCTTATATATTTGCTTCTTATGATATTTCCAATCTCCCCATCTAACTGCGTAATCGCGGTAAAAAAAGTATTTATGAGGTGAGGAAGCATTTGGTAAGGCCTTTATTAAATCTAAGATGTTTTTACCATCTGTAGAGTAGGGAATGTCTAATTTAGTTTTGGAAATGTTTGCAATAGTAGGCAAAAGATCTATAGTGGAAGCTACTTCATTACATATGCTTTCTTCAGGAATAACATCAGGCCATCGCATAATAGTTGGCACCCTTAGTCCACCATCAAAAAATGTAAATTTCCCTTCAAATAATGGTAAAGCGCTACCTCCATTTTTTCCCATAGTCAACCAAGGCCCATTATCAGATGTGAAAATAACCAAGGTATTGTCATCAATCCCCTCTTTTTGAAGGTGTTTTAACAAACGTCCAATATTGTGATCTATTTCTTCAATAACATCACCATACAAACCTCTTTTACTTTTCCCTTTAAACTTCTCAGATGCATATAAAGGTACATGCGGCATTGAATGTGCTAGATATAAAAAGAAAGGTCGATTAGATTGGGCTTCTTTGGAAATAAATTGCAAGCCTACATCAGTATATCTTTGTGTTATAGTGGACTGATCTGCTGGAAATTCAATACATTCTTCATTCTCCATTAATGGTACTCTAGCATTCATTACATGCCCTTTTCGAACTACCGATTCATCCAAAGAATTCATTAAAGAATCAAGTGTAATTCCCTCTCTAAAGTTGCAATCTTTTGAATAATCCATGTCTTTCGCAGGCATCATATCGTTGCTGTAGGGTATACCAAAATAGGAATCGAAACCATGCTGTGTTGGAAGATATTGTTTTTTATCACCCAAATGCCATTTGCCAATAGCTTTAGTTGCATATCCGGCAGATTTTAAAACCTCTGCAATAGTGGTATATTTAGTATCTAATCCTTCTGGCTTTCTGTTAGGGAAAAATACTTTTGATACACCAACTCTTTTAGGATAGCATCCTGTTAACAAAGCTGCTCTGGAAGGAGAACAAACAGGATCGGCTACATAAAAATCGGTAAAGCGCATACCTTCTTTGGCCATTTTGTCCAAATTTGGAGTAGATATATCCGTTGAGCCATAACACCCAACATCTTGATAACCTTGATCATCTGTAAGAATTATGATAATGTTAGGTTTATTATTTTTATTCTGACCAAAGCAATTCAAACCAATAAATAAGAATGAAAGATGTAATAAATTAATTATCCTTAATACCATCATTAGTAATTTTTAATGTCATCTTTTGTTATCTATAAAATCTTGGAAGCATTAATAAGTAAACTGCTTGATCTCAGTAATTATTAATTAAGTTTAAAAATTAAGGAATTGATGTCAATCAAATCTTTTTTATCTCCATCAATTGGTAGTAAATGAGTTATTAATTTGTAATTACCGTTTTCAAGAGTTGAGTTTAATTGTAACTCATATTTCAAGTTAGCATAACCTGCAAGCGCTTTTAATGTTGTTTTCTGTATAACTTTTTTTGATCTATCAGTTAAAGTAAAGACGATATTTCTATCCAAATTAGCCTTATAGCTTAGGGGAATTTCAATGGTTTTTGTTGATTTCACCACTAAAGTAGAATTTTCAAAAAACACGCCTTCTTCATATAGACTGATTTCAGACTCCAATTGAGATTCATTTTTTTCATCCACCTCTATCAATTTGTAACCACGTACCCAGTCATAGTAAACCGTGTTTTTAGTATCATCAGCTAACTCTTCGTCTGTAGGTAAAGATATCCAAGGGAACGGATAGGTTTCGTGTACTAGTCGCATATACATTGGTTTATCCATTGGAGCTTTAGTAATGGAATCAAAAAATCTTTGGTGTTTAGGTTCCCGATTATCATAGTAATAACTTGCGGAAATCTCGTCTCTCCACCAACCACCATACACATGAAAATTTTTAGAGGCAACCTCATTATCTTCATATCTTACCTGCGCTGCTCTATAATCGTGTCTTTTTGCATTACATTCAGTGTACCAATAATGTGCATTAGAATGCATGCCACTTGCAAAGTACTTGCCTTTAAAATCTCCTTCTCGTCCAATGCATTCTTGAATATCCCATTCTTGATGGTATTTATCACAACTTTTAGGACCTACACCGCCGCCACCAGAAAACCAAAATGTAGTTGACATTGTTGTTGCCGCGGCTTTTACTCTACATTCATAGTAACCGAAAAGTGCATTATTTTTGGATACAACTGCCGCACCTTTGATATTGAATTTTTGATTACCAACTAAGGTGTCTTTTTCCATTTTACCGCCTTTTAATTGTAAATAACCGTCTTTAACTGAAACTTGAGATGGTAAAAATAACCCTGGTGCTCTTCCTTTCCACGTGGGATGATGATCTAACCATTTAGTTTGGTCTAGTTGAGTACCATTAAATTCGTCTGAAAAATTGGGGTTTAGCACCCAACGTTTTCCAACAGGTGGTTTTGGCGGACCAGACTTGGTGTTTTGTGCTGTTATGCTCAAAATAAAGCCTAAAACAAGAATTAAAGTTGTTAATAATCTTCTCGTAATCATAATGTGATAGTTATAGTTTGTTTATTTTTTTTAAGAGCTTCAATATTAAAATACTTTTTTACTAGTTGTCCTTCACCTACTTCAATAGTGTACATCCCTGGGTACATTACTCTAGGTGCGTAAGATGTGCCATTAATTCGTAATGATGAGATGACCTCTTTAGTATAATTGTTTTTTAAGGTTACCACTTGATTTGGTTTTGATATTTTTAAAGTAGGTAGAACATAACCTTTATCAATATGGAAATTATCCATTTGGTTGAACGTTACTGGCCAACCGTCATATTGTTTACTTTCGGGATTTGTAATATCTACGTTGCGTTTCCAACATTCATAGGTGATGTTTCTATCTTTCTTGTGGAATTTTATAATGCCATAACCCGCAGCTCTACCATCCAACAAATCTGTTCTTGGTTTATTGTCTTTATGTGTTGGGTTAGCTACAGCGTGTACCGTTATTTTATTGTGAAAAGCATCCTTATATTCTCCTGTATAGTCGGGTGAATTTGGTTTTCTGTTTTTACCCGGTTTTTCTGGATTCCACCAACGCATCCAAAAATTGGCAGCCGCTGGAACAGCAAAAGAGTATCCAGCATTGTTCCAGTCTTCAATTCCATGTTGAACTACGGAACCTAAATGCTGATCTCCTGCAATCATACAAGAAAAACTCTTTCTTATAACAGAAAGTGCTTTGTTTCTTCCTGCTTGTGGCCAACCATTAGAGTCTACACTATAATTCATTTTCCTTTCAATAGTTGGCGAATGCGTTGCTAAATTTGTAAATATGGTTTGGGATAGAACAGCTTTCATTTCAGCATTTTTCCAATCAGTTGTCCAATTTTCTAAAAATTCAAGTTGTCTTTTCCCTAATAAGGTGGCTTCTTCAACATCCATACCCAAAGTATTTTTGTACTGTTTTTTATCCAAAACACGTCGTGGACCAGATTTAAATTTTCTATCTTCAATAATTGCGAAACTTATACCGCCCCAAGTTAAACCTGTATAATATACGCCAATATCTTGTTGAATAGGAGTGGGGTCGTACGGATCTGGTAAATGACTGGTTTGTGCTCGTTCTACCTCTTTTACATAAGATACGGGCATATAATAACCGCCTTTATTACCATCTCTACTATTGCTCTTTCTGCCACCGTCTCCCCATATGTTTCCTTGACCAACATCGTGATCATCCGGTATACAGATCGTAGGCGTGTTTTTTATAATATCTCCAAAAACTTCACCAAAAAGTATCCAATTGCCATAATGGTCACTATGGTCATAAACTTGATCTCCAGCAAAGAACAATACATCTGGTTTAAGTTTTTTAAGATTATCTGTAATGTCAGTTGCACCAGCACCGCCATGCTTTTGGTAGGTAGACCAACAAGAAAAAGCAGCTATTACTATTTCTTCTTTATCTTTTGGGTTTTTTCTAATGATACCGTCATAAGTTAAATTCTTCTTATATAAAACCCGATATGGCTTTTCTGCACTGTCATCCCAATTTTCAATTCTAAAATGTGCTGTATAACCAGGATAGATTATGTCTGATTTTTGAATCGTTTTCCACTCATTATTTTCCTGTATTTGAAGCGTTGCTTCAAAAGGATCATAATTTTTAATAGGATAAAACTGAGCTGTTAGTTTAAGAGTATTTTCATGAACCGTATAAAGTGCAAAACAAACACCATTTTTTTCTTTTTGCGCAAAACCTAGTTGCACCAAAGACAATGCTAGAATAACCTTAAGTGATAAATACTTCATTTTAATTGTGTAATACTAGTTTTCTGGAATGTGATTTACCGTCTTTTGAAACTTTAAGTACATAAATTCCATTTTTTAGATTTGTCGGTAATTTAAGAGCATATACTTTGTTAGCTTGTCCAAGGTTCAACTTCTGAGATGTAATAAGTTGCCCTTTAATATTAACCAATTCTGCTTTTAATATTCCACCAGATAATTCTGTTTTATCTAAAATATTTAAGAATTGATAATCTTCACTTGGATATACAATCCATTGATTACTTGTGTCTAGTTTATTTTCTTTTACACTTAAGATAGCTGCATTAGTTTTACCGTTGTAGGCTCCAATATTTGGTGTTCCAGATGATAAATCGATAGGATTTCCATAGAAATCTACATTGGGATATGCTGGAACGTTTGCAAAAACCCCAGTTCCAGCCCCTGGTAATATTGGTCCCGTAATGGGTGTTCCATTGTTTACGGCAGGACTATTTTCAAACACTTGATATCCTAACTGGTCATTACCAGATTCGGTAAAATAACTAGCACCTATTTGAGAATTCGTATCCATATTTACCCAATCTTGCAATACTGTACCCTCAAATAAATTGTTTGAAACTAAGAATGTTGTATTGTTGTCTCTTATTGCAAAATTTCGACCACCTATAACTGCACCGTCTGTAGACGAAAAGATGTTATTGTAAACGTAAGTATTTTTTGCATCGAATGTAACTGCGGTAGTATAAGGGTCTCCGTTTGTTTTGGTTCCTTTATCTATAACTATGGTGTTATTGTTAATATAAACACCATCACATAAATCTAAAGCTGCTTGATTTGGTTCTTTCCAGCGATCCGAGTATACGTAAATTGTACTACTGGCATTATTCCAACTAGATACTCTAAATCCACTGTTAACATCAACATTAAACCTGTAAACGGCATTTTTATTACCAGCAAGAATTTCTACAAATCCACCTTCACAATCGTCCATATAATTGTATTGTACAAATGTATTTTCGTTTCTAACATCAATATGAATACCATAAGAATCTAGATAACCCCTCGTACTTAGGCAGATATTATATTGCACTACTGTATTTATGGAATTGATATTCCAAACGGAACTTCCTCTCGCAGGCATTCTAGGGTCTGTTGAAGCACCAGGGTGATCAAAAATATTATTTTCAATTAGACAGTTATAGGTGGCGTTAGGTAAAACCGCTGTACCACCATTGTAATAAAACTCGTTATTTCGAACAATAATATCTTTATTACGATTTATAGCATCATTTCCAATACCACTATTTCCACCACTATGTTTAAATTGAATACCTAAGCGTTGTAAATTGGCAAAATATGAATTTTCGATCAAGATATTTTGTATATTCTTTTCTTTGCCAACTTCAGTATTTTTGGAACACGTAAAGCGGATGCCAGAAACTTGAATGGCGTCAAAACTGTCTCTATCTAAAATTGGTTCTACAGCAAAAACATTTTTTATAGTTAAGTTTCTGAAGGTGAAATTACTCATAATGGCATCGCTACCGTTATGAATTGAAATGCCAAAACCATCGGTATCTGCAATTCCAGAGCGTGTTGCTACTCGATCATTTCTTACTTCAATATCTTCAATGGTAATATTATCCTGATTTTCAATTAGTATCGCTTCTTTATAATCTCCGCCACCTGAAGCACCTACTTCTCCTGAAATTATGGGCTGATCTCCAGTGCCATAAGATGTAATAATAACGGGATTCCCTTCTTCGCCAGAGCCATTTATTACAAAATGTCCATCAAAACGGTCACCTCTATTGAAATAAACTTTATCACCAGGAAATAAGGTTATGTTACTTATTTTATTCAAACTGGCGAAAGGCGAGGTCATTGTACCTTCATTACTGTCATCCCCTGAGTTACTTACATAGTATTCTGACTGTCTTTCGATTTCAACTACTTTGATATTATCTAAATCTATTGTTCCCGACCAATAATGATGAAATGCTATTTTAACACTTGTTTCTCCTGAAGGAACAAAGAAAGACACTTCCTGTTTATACCAAGCGTTTTGTTCCGCTGATGTATTGGGTTTATAATCAGTTGATGACTGCATTAAAACATCTGAGGATGATAGCACTCTTAATTGTCGTTTGAAAGGCCCTTTAGATTCCATTTCGAAGGTGTAAGATTTTCCAGCTTCGACAGTTATGGATTTAGTGATTTGCATACCTGCTGAACCGTTTGGCGTTCCAACCATTCTTGCAAATTTGTTACCAGCACTTTCATTTACAACTGCAGTAATAGTTCCAGAATAGCTAGATTTTTTTGAGAGTACATAGCTTTCAGTGGTTAGATCCAAACCATTTGCTAGTGATTCAAAATTTTCTTCAAATGCGGTTTGCCCAGAAATACTAAGGCTAACGACAATAAGTAATGTGGTAATAATTCTTTTCATAGTTTTTAATTTTCTTATATATCTAGCTTATAGTCATGAGCACCTGTGGCAAAATTACTTCTATATATTTCGGTACCAGTTGCTTTTGCTCCCCAATTAACCTCGATACGATTATCGCCTAAAACAATGTTTAATAGTTTTTCTTTCATTTTTAAGGCGATGTCTTTATAATTATCATCAAAAGCAAGATTAGTCATTTCATTAGGATCTGATGGCATATGATATAAAGCAGGATCTAAATCCTCGTAAGTTTGATTAAGTGCCCATTGCATGTCTCCACCTCGTTTAGTATTGGGCCTTGTTTGAATGGAAAACACATAGTCTTTTGTTCTTATAAATGCTCGTGGTCCTGTTACATGGTGACTTTCACCTACCACATAATCTCGTTTTATGGCATTTCCTGATACTTGTTCAGCCATATCTAAACCATCAAGATATTTAAATTTTTCGGCTGATAAATCAGCTCCAGCACTTGAAAGAATAGTAGGAGCAATATCGACAAACTCTGCAAATTCTTTTACAACTTTACCAGCAGGAAACTTTTCTTTATCAGATGAAACTACAACAATGGGGTTATGCGCATCAATATCCCAAGGAGTAAATTTTGAGACAGAACCATGATCATTCAGTTTCCAACCATGATCTCCATTAACATAAACTATTAGATAAGGTTTATCTTTTTTCTGATTGTAATCAATAAAAGCATCTACAGCTTTTCCAACTAAATCATCACCATAAGCACAAAATGCAAAATAGTCTTGAATCATTTTCTGCTTTTCTTCATCTGTAAAATGATCTGTGTAGCCATTAGTCACTAATTTCTTCAACTGTTTTGGCATTGTATTTAGTTCCTTTTCATCAAAGGTGGGCACTTTGTAATTATACTTTTGAAAACGTTCTCTGTAAGATGCTGGCGGCAACACTGGAGTATGCGGAAAATCAAATCCTAAATAGAAGAATTGAGGTTTGGTTTCATCTATATGCTCTACAGTTTGCGATCCAAATGAGAACTGCTCATTTGAATTATTCAAATAAGCATCAAAAATTTTTACATAATAGCCATCTCTGGTTTCACCTGCTTCTCTTGAACTTACTCCTGCCAAAATACCACCTTCATAATCACTTTTTGGTTTCTTGCTGTTGTAATGACGTAACAAGTCATACTTCTCCATTGTCATTTTAGCGGTACCTGCATATTCTGGTTTGGTCTCCTCTAATTCCTTAGAAACATATTCAAATTTACCTTCAGGTGTTACGAAAAAACGAACAGATTTAAGAGGTTTTTCCAATTTTGCACCATCTATTTCATGAAACCAATCTTTACCCCAACCTGTGAATCCTTCTTTACGAAGTTTTTTGAAATCAAAGTTATTTTGATAGATATTATGACTTGCAGACTTGCCATCTTTTATAGTTTTGAGTCTTACGCCTAATTTACCGATACGAGTTGTTTGATATCCCAAATTAGCGAGTTGTTCTGGTAATGTGGGTTCACAGTGTTCTGCCATATTATTGTAATACTCAAATTGATAAACCCCTGATCGGAATGGATATCTGCCCAAATGCATTGAAGCTCTTGAAGGTGCACATCCTTGGGCATGACAATAGGAATTAACGAATGTTGTTCCCATTGTGGTAAGTTTATCTATGTTCGGAGATTCGACATAGCCCAATTGGCTCATTTCATTTCCTGTTAGCATTTTATTGAAAGCTTGAATAGCATCATATCGATGGTCATCGGTAACAATCCATAATATATTTGGTTGCTCCTTTGTTTGTAATGTTTCTTCTTGTTTTTTTTGATTACAAGAAAACACACTGAATACCAGTAGAGAATAGAGTAAATATACTTTTTTCATACTTCTAAATTTTTAGTTTATAGTCGTGTGCACCAGGTGCAAAATTGCTTCGGAATATTTTAGTGCCATCGCCTTGTCTACCCCAATTTATTTCCACACGATTATCCCCTAAAACGATATTCAAAAGTTTCTCTTTCATTTTTTGGGCTATGTCTTTATATGCTGCGTCAAACGCAATATTTTTAATTTCTTGAGGATCTTTTTTAGTATCATAAAGTGCAGGATCTAAATCTTCCCATGAAGCAGATAGTGCCCATAACATATTTTCGCCTTCAGTTCTTGTTGGTCTTGTTTTTAAGGAAAGCACATAATCTTTAGTTCTTATATAAGCACGAGGCCCAGTAACAGCATGACTTTCTCCAATAATATAGTCCCTGATAGGTGCTTCTTTGGTGATAGTTTTAGCAAAATCTAAACCATCTAAATATTGAAATTTCTTTTCTGTTAAATCTGCTCCAGCGGCACTTAGAGCAGTTGGGGCAATATCCACAAACTCTGTAAAATCTTCAACAATTTTTCCAGCGGGAAATTTCTTTTTATCTGAAGATACTACAATTATAGGGTTATGACTATCCCATTCCCAAGGTGTGAATTTTGACACTGCACCATGTTCGTTTAATTTCCATCCATGATCTCCGCATACGTAAATAACTAACCAAGGTTGATTATTCTTTTCACTATAAGCTATGAAATCATTTGCAGCTTTACCAACCAATTGATCACCATAAGCGCAAAATGCATAATAATCTTGGATCATTTTTTGTTTCTCTTCTTGAGTAAAGTGGTCAGAATACTTACTTCCAACTTGTCTTTTCATCTGTTTAGCCATTGAAGCTAATTCTTGCTCGGTTACCTCTGGGATTTTATAAGTATGCTTTTGAAAGCGTTCTCTAAAATCTGCAGGGGGTAAGACAGGAGTATGTGGAAAATCGAAACCTATATGTGCAAATACGGGTTTTTTGGGATTTACGCCATTAAACTTGTATTTACCAGCATTAAACGCCTTATTTTCATTGATTAAATATTCATTTAAAAAATGAGCATAATAACCATCTCTAGTTTTGCCTGCAGGTTGCGGACTCACCCCAGAAACTACCATACCTTCTGAAAGGGATTTTTCGCCATTCTTTTTATAGTATCTTATTAAATCGTATTTCTTAGTGATATCTTCAGCAACTTGTTGATATTCTGGTTTTTGGTCTATCAAATCTTGACATACATATTCAAATGTACCTTCAGGAGAAATAAATAATTCAACTCTGTTAACTTTTGGATTTAGAAGTTCCCCGTCTATTTCACTAATACTTCCATAAGTGTGATCCGCTAATCCTTCAAAACCTAACCTTCTAAAATCAATATCAGTTTGATATACCTTATGTCCTTTAGCGTTACCTTGTTCATCCAATCCTTTAAGTCTATAACCCAATTTACCAACGTGAAATGTTTGATAGCCTAAATCTGCCAACTGCTCTGGTAATGACGGCTCCATATGTTCCGCTTTGTTATTATGCCATTCAAATTCATAAACCCCAGATCTAAAGGTGTAGCGCCCTTGATGCATTACGGCTCTTGAAGGAGCGCAGCCAGTAGCTTGACAATAGGTATTTATAAAAGTAGTGCCTTGTTCTGCAAGTTTGTCAACTTCAGGAGATTCAATGTAACCTAAAGCACTCATTTCATTACCATCTATGGCTTTGTTAAAGGTTTTAACCGAATCATACCTCTGATCATCAGTAACAATGAATAGAATATTTGGTTGTTGTTCTTGAGCTATTGCAGTGAATTTTATGAAGACAACCAGTATTACTGTGAATAAAGTTGTTGTTTTATTTAGTTTCATTTTTTGTGTGTTTAGTTTGTTTAAATTTTAGTTAAGGGTTCTTCTTTACCAATACCAATTTTGGGCGCATCGTGTGAAGTAGCATGCAAATCAAATTTGGGTACAATTTTTTGTAATTCATCTCTTTCCTTTCGATGTGCTTCAGAAACTTTACTCCAATCTTTAATTTTTGGAAAGCTGATTAAATCTTCAGGATATGCACTCACATCGTACCAAACATTATTGCCATCTTTCATTACCAAATCACCGCGAATGATGGTTGTCTCCTTATGATAACCATATATCCACGCTCTATGCTTATGTTTAGAAGTAGTTAAGAAAGGGATGAGACTTTCTCCATTAATTTCATAAGAATCAGGAATTTTTACACCGCCCAATTCTGCAATTGTAGGAATCATATCAGACATATTCGCCAATACACCTTGCGCTCCTTTTTTGGTCAAATTCATTCCAGGGGCGTATATAATTAATGGAACATGAGTTCCTTTTTGCGATATAGGACTAGATTTACCATAACCACTTGTGCCATTATCAGCACAAAAAATGAAAATGGTATTGTTTTCTATTTTGAGTTCCTTGAATTTGTTTAAATATTGCCATACCTGATAATCTAGATAATTAATATGATGATGAATACCACTTTCTGTTACTGTATTGTGCGTATCATAAACACCATCGTCTCCAGTTACATTTGGTTCTAAACGCGTATAAGTCTTTCCGTCCCAATTTATTTTTGGTGTCCCCGGCCATTTATTTCCTGAGAGCGGATTTAAAAAATCCCATGCATCATGCCCTAAATGGCTGGTATAATACACAAAGAAGGGTTTATTTTCTTTTACTTTTCGTTCTATAAAATCAAAAGTGAATTTCAATTCAACGTCGGGTCCGAATGTATTGAGTCCAAATTGTTCTTTTGAAGCATCACTATTTGGCCACCATTCTAGCCTTTGGGAATTAGAAGGATGATTCATTAGCTGTACATGAGGTTTCCAGTACCAACCAGATTGCACATAGCTTTTTTTATGAATGGGTTTATCAGTGTCAGCATTAAAAATCACCTTCTTTCCATCTACTTTCCTAGTTTCCAATCTAAAATCTGTAGTATGAATAGGAGTATTGTATGAGCCCTCACCAGGGGTAAAACACCCTTCATCAAAAGGAAAACCATCAATTTTCATTTGGGTCTTACCTGCCCAAAATGTAGCGTAACCTCCTGCTTTTGCTACATGAGCAATGGTGTAAGGTGAACTGTCATACAAATTCCATGTGCTTTTTCTGTTAGGTGCTTTACCTTTATCTTTATTATGCCACCATTTATGCAAATGTGCATATCTACCCGTCATCATCATTGCTCTACTAGGGCCACAGACAGTAGAGGCCCAAGCCGTTTTAACATAACAGCCTTCGTTGGCTATTTTATCTAACACTGGTGTTTTCGCTCTATATTGAATATCAGAAGTATCACCTCCTTTAGGCGGACTCCAAACAGTTGAGCTATATATTGGTAGTTCTCTGGCGCTAATGTCATCAGCAAAAAGCAAAACGATATTTGGTTGGTCTTGAGCATAACCATTAAACATTGTAAAAACTATAAAAAGTAGAAAGTGTAGTGTGTTTTTCATGTTTTGCATTTAATCAATTACTATCGGTTTTTCTTTTTTAGCTTCTTTGTCCAATTTTTCTCTAAGTTCTTTGTAAAACTTTAAACGCACTTTTTGGTAGGCATTGGCTTGTAAATATTTATTGGGCTCATTATTAGCATTCCATTCATTCCATAGTTTAGCTAGCTTTTTTCTTAGCTCTGGGTTTTCATTAATAATATTGCTGCTTTCGTATGGGTCATTTATCATATCAACTAGGAAACCTCCTTTCAAATTAGTTTCATCTCTAGGTAAAAAATACTTTGCTTCTGGTGTTCTAACAGCCCATTTTTTGCCGCTATCCATTCTCCAAAATAATGCTTTGTGTGGAGCATTTGTGTTTTCACCAGTTACATAAGGAATAAGGTTTACCCCCTCAATACTATGTCCTGAAGTGTCGCCATTTCCCAAGTCTACCAAAGTAGCAGCAATGTCTAAAGCTGTAATTGGCATATTGTAAGTAGTACCACCTTTAATACCTTTTGGCCAATGAGCTATAAAAGGCACATTATGTCCACCTTCAAACATACTGCCTTTTCCTCCTCTGTATGGAGAGTTATCTCCCCAATCTTTATTAATTTTTCTTGGTGCAGATTCCTTTCTAGATTTATCTACTATTCCGCCATTGTCTGAGAGAAAGAAAATCAATGTATTATCCAACTTTCCTGATTCCTTTAATGCGTCAATAACCAAACCAATCCCCGAATCCATAGCATCAATCATTGCAGCATAAATTCTACGTTGTTTATGCTCTATATGGGCGTATTTATCTATCAATTTTTTTGGGGCTTCTAATGGTGCATGTGGTGCGTTATAAGCTAAATACAGGCAAAAAGGTTCATTGCTTTCTTTAACGAAATTTGCGGCATCTTTACTTAATGCGGTTGTAAGGTATTCATCAAATTCAGCTGCATTATTGTTTCTTAACAATGGCCAATAGCCCCCTTCATTAGCAGAATAATGTGGTCTTCCGCTTTCTAAATACAAAGGATGGGTGGTGGTTACATTTTTTGGCCAATATGTGTGTCCACCAGATAGAAAACCATAGAAATAATCAAAACCACGATTATTGGGATGGAAGGGATAGGAAGCCCCTAAGTGCCATTTACCAATCATTCCAGTTCTGTAACCAGATTTTTTTAAACGCTTCGCAAAGGTTCTTTCAGTAATTGGTAGTCCGTTATGAGCATCAAAATGAGAGTTAGTCAAATTAATTTCAAGTCCAAATCTTGCTTGATATCTACCTGTAATTAAACCAGCTCTTGAAGGCCCACAATAAGGATGCGTGACATACCCATTATTAAAAATAACCCCATTATTAGCTAGCTTATCTAAGTTTGGAGTTTCAATTTCGGTCGATCCAGTAAAACCAACATCATTATATCCCAAATCGTCTGCAACAATTACAATAAAATTTGGTTTTTCTTGTGCATATAGTTGAGAACCAAAACAACATAATATGACCAATATCCCACTGATTTTTTTTCGCATTTTAATTACTTATTTCAGATTTAGAAAAGAAAACTTCCCGTCCTTTTTGAAGGATAACATTTTTTCCAGTTATTTCAATATACCCTTTAAGACGAATATCTTCAGAAGAGGCACCAATTTTGAACTCATAAGTACCCGCATCAATGATCCATTGTCTATTTTTATATTCCACTAATTGTTGCGGTGAAACTTTAAATGTTATAGTTTTTGATTCACCAGATTTTAAATTTACTCGCTTAAACCCTTTCAATAGAATAGATTTCATGGTAGTGTTTTCGTTTTTTGGGGATACGTATAATTGCACAATTTCAGAACCGTTAAATTTTCCTGTATTCTTCACTTTACAAGAGACCTCAAACCACTCATCATTGATGTCGGCTTTCGCATCAATTTTGAAATCATTGTAGGTGTAATTGGTGTAGGATAAGCCGTAACCAAACGGATATTGCACTAAAGCTTCATTCGGTCCGTCCTGATAATTTATTTCTACCTCCTTTTCTGTTTTAGGGTAAGACACACAAAGTTTACCTGATGGGTTAACATAGCCTAATAATACGTCTGCAATTGCATTTCCAGCTTCTTCCCCCGGAAACCAACCATGAATTACAGCAGCGAGTTTATCTGAGAAATCACTGATAACAGTCTGTCTACCACTTAAATTTACAAGAATAACTGGCTTTCCAGTGCCTATTAATTTTTTAAGGAATGCTTCTTGCTCACCAGGTAGTCTTATGCCTTTTCTCCAACGTCCTTCGCCATTCAAATAGAGATTTTCACCCATTACTGCAATGATCACATCGCTTTCGTTGGCATATTCTAAAGCGCGTTTTGGATTAGGTTGGGGTAAATCTTTGATGGTTCTTAATTTCAACTGACTTAATCGATCATCTCCAAAACTTGTGGTATCAATTTTGGCGTCTAAAGCGGCACTCCAGTCACATCCATGTTCATATAAAACTTTAACTTTCTTACCAACCTTATTCTCCAAACCATCTTTAACTGTAACTAGTTTTGGATTATTTTTATCAAACTCTGACCGGTACCAAAAAGATCGCATTCCTTGATAGGTATAATCTCCAACTAAGCCAAACACAGTAGCTGCGTTAGGTCCTACTAGAGCAATTTTTTTAACGTTTTTCTTCAATGGTAGAATACCATTGTTCTTTAATAAAACTAAAGACTGGCAAGCAGCATCATAGGCAAGTTGACGATTTTCTTTGGGGTCAAAATCTAAATCTCCATCTTTACCAATAATAGGTGTCTCGTCTAGCAAACCTAGTTTTACTTTCATTATTAAGGAGCGCTTTACTGCTGCGTTTACAATATCTTCCGTAACTAATCCTTTTTCTATGGCTTCTGGCAAATAAGGGTATGCAGTTGGTGAGGATAGCTCTATATCAACACCTGCATTCATAGTCATGGCGCCCGCTGTAGTAAGGTCTTGCGCACGTTTATATTTTTTAAAAACTTGATTAATTGCACCATAATCACTTACTACTATACCGTCAAAACCAACGTCGCGTCTTAAAATTTGGTCAAGCATTGTTGGGTTTGCAGATATAGGTAATGCTTTATAAACACCATAGGAAGGCATCACACTTTTTGCACCACCAACTTTTATACAAGCTTCGTGGGGCATTAGGTATTCCTCATATAATACTTTTTCGCTATTATTTGCAGTACCATAACCTGCAAAATGCTTAACAGTTGCGGCTACACCAGTTTTAAAATCATTTCCTTGTAGACCTTGAACAAAAGCAACTCCCATTCTAGATGTTAAATATGCATCTTCTCCATAACTTTCTTGGTGTCTGTTCCAATGTGCAGTTCTGCTCAAATCTAACATAGGTGATAGGGCATAAGTAGCTCCTGCAGCTCTCATATTTCTTGCTGTTGAAGCAGTGTTTCTTTCAACCAATTCTGGATTCCAAGTACAGCCTATCCCAATTTGCTGAGGAAATGTTGTGGCACCCATTGTTGCAAACCCCGTAATAGCTTCTTCGTGAAAAATAGCTGGAATTTTTAAACGGGTTTCTGTCATTAAATAATTCTGAATTTCTCTTACTAAATCACGGAGTTCCTCAGCTTCTAATTCTAAACCTGATGAAAACTGACAAAAGTGACCAATACCATGAGGAATATGTGATTTACACTTTTCAATTGACAGTTTACCATCTTCCATAATATCTCGTAAACGAGTTCCTGTAATCTGCGCAATCTTTTCATCCATTGTCATTAAAGACATAATGGAATCTACTCTGGCTTCAATTTCTGGAGTTGAAAAAGGTTTTGCTTTCTGAGACTGCGCCGTTAAAGTAAATGTTGACAGAAATAGTAACGCTAAAGATGAAAAGTATTTAGACATAGTTGATTTAGTTTTTCTTCTTTAAATTTTTGATAATTAAAATTGCATCTGCTTCATTACGCCAAGGACGGTAATCCCAAAAGCCATATTTATGTGGAAATACTAGTTCTTCCTGCTCAGTAAATTCGCCTGTTAATGTGTTAAACCATTGCCTTGTTGCTTCATCATAATTAAACTCATTATTCAAAAAGCGTTTAATATCGTCACTATGCACTTCTTTCGGAAAATATTGCATGAGCTGTCCTTCTGAATAATTAGCTAATACATAAGACCTAACATTATATTTAGATACGGGTTTAAAGTTTGCGAAATTCACAGTCTTAAATAAATCACTCATGTGCTTAAAATACTCTAAGTGAGGTTTAATAAAGTCATCAGGCTGTTCAAAAGGGTTATGAATGACTGCATTCCATGACGTACCTTGCCAATAATAGGTAGTGTAAGTACCGGCGAATAAGCATAAATAGTTTCGTCTTAAACAAATCTCTGCATTGGAGTAGCCACCAGGAAAGACATTATAAGGTGATTCCTCGTAACCGCCATGCTCAATATTGAAGACAGGTTTATTTGGAAAAGAGTTGTAGGCTTTTAGCATACTTTCATGAATGGAGAGTTTCCAATCTTGGGTGGAAATAAAGTCTACATCATCTTTATGACTTTTACAAAAACTGTAAGCATGTACGGAAAGTAAGCGATTAAAAGCGTCTAATTCTCTGGTGCGTTTAATGCGATCTTCAATGTGTTGCACTACATTTTTGTTGTGTGCTACAGCAATTTTATTAGTAGCTTCTTTGGATACATCCCAAATAATATTGGGAAACGCCTGATAGCGTTTAATAATATGATCATAATACATATTATCTGCTTGAGAGTCTGCTTTTGGCCATGATACACGTTTATTCCAAACATAAATCATTAAATGACTGATAATATCCCTAGAATGCATTTCTGCAATAACCTTATCAAAATGTTTGAAAAAGTTAATGTTTAGTGAACTATAATCTGGATTTGAATTAGAGCCTAAAAATGGAAAGATATCTTCTCTTGCACCATAATCATGCTGTGGGTTTTGTTTTAAAAGCTCATCCTTTGGCCAATCGAGATCAGGATCATAAGCATAAACATTCATCACTATTTGATTGAAACCGTTTTCGTCGATCAAATCAAGTAAGTGACTGGTTTTTTTTAGCTCATCATCCCCATAATCTAAGGCAAATAACCAATCACACTCAAAAGCTAAATTAAAGTAATGCGAGCCATCTTCATAATAGAAATGACGCGGATCCTTTTCATTTAAAACAATACCACCGTGTCTGTCTTCTTTGTTGTTTTCTGTAATTAAGAATTTACCTTTCTTTCCATCAAGCCCCTTTATTTCAGACTTAATTTTAAATGTTTTTCTTCCTTTAATTGCACTAGAATATCGCAACACCCATGTATTGTTTCCATTGTAGAATAGAGGAATTTTTTGAGACTTTTCTGCATTTGTAACAATGGCAAATACTTCTTTTTGAAAAGGTTTATCTATATTTCCTCTCACGGAATAGCTTATGTCAGCCACTTCCCACTGAACCAATTCATAGGTTTTATTGTTTCTTGGGTTTTCCCATGTTTTAATCTGGCCATAAGACCATGATGCTGAGAAACACAAAACCAGAGCCACAAGTAGTCTTTGCATAATCTTTATTTTAGAGTGATGATAATTTCATTTGCAAATACTGCACCTAGATTTTCACTTAAACTTCCAGGTGATGCATTACCCACTACAACATTGTATTTTCCCTTACGCCATACTTTTTCACCTTCGGTATTAATGACCATAAGATCTTCAGGTTCGACTTCAAAACTAACGGTCTTCTTTTTACCTTTTTTTAGCGAGATTCTTTGGAAAGCCTTGAGACTTTTTAATGGAATACCACCAGTAGCATTTTCAGGATTTACATAAAGCTGTACTACTTCGTCAATATCAAAATCACCGGTATTGGCTACTTTGACAGATACTTTTAAGGATTGTTTCTTTTTTAGAGTTACATCTTCTACAACCAAATTATCAATTTTCGTTTGGCTGTATGTTAAACCAAAACCAAATGGAAACATGGGGTCTTGTGTCATATATTTATACGTGCGTCCTATCATGGAATAGTCTTCATAAGGAGGCAATTGTGCCACATTTTTTGGGAATGTAATAGGTAAGTGGCCGGTAGGCGATACATTACCAAAAAGCACATCGGCAACTGCAGTACCACCTTGTTCTCCAGGATACCAAATCTGTAGAATGGCATCACAACCTTCCTCAATACCTTCTAGAGAAATTGGGCTTCCGCTGGCAATAACTAGTACCAATGGACCTTTTTTCTTTTCAATCATCTCTTTTACATAATTTATTTGGTTTTCAGGGAGTTTTAAATCTACCTTATCACCAATATCTGCAGAGGCTATTGCATCAACTTCTTCGCCTTCTCTATCGGCGGTTAAACCCACCACACAAATGGTAACATCAGATTCTTTAGCTACGTTGGGAGCCCAGTTTTTTGGATTGATGTTTTTATGAAACGGAAGCGCACCACTTCTGTAATTTAAAGATGATCCTAACGAAATAGTCTCGGTAACACCTTCCAAAATTGTTACCATATTAGAACTTACACCATAATAACTTCCCATAAGCATGTCTGCTGAATTTGCAAAGGGACCAGTTAAATACGGCACTTTAATATCTTTTGAAAGCGGAAGTGTGTTATTCTTGTTTTTTAGAAGAACGATAGATTTTCTGGCGGCTTCAAGTGCAAGATCCACGTGTTCTTCACAATGAATTTTATCTCTACCCATGTTGAAGTAGGGGTGATCTACATTTTCATCAAACATACCCAAACGAAATCTGGTTTTAAAAAGCTGTTTTGTTCTCTCGTGAATCAATTCCTCTGTAATTAATCCTTTATCTAAGGCTTTTTTAAGTTTCCTGTAGGTTTTTCCGCAATTAAGATTTGTTCCTGCCTTAAGTGCTGCAGCTCCAGCTTCTTCAAGTGTGCCTACATATTTTTGTCTAAAAGCAATACCATTAATCGCCCCACAATCAGATGTAATGTAACCATCAAAACCCCATTGTTTTCTTAAAATATCATCTAATAAAAATGCACTAGCTCCTGAAGGCACACCATAAACAGCATTGTAGGCTCCCATTACACCTTCAACTTTAGCATCTTTTACTAAAGCTTCAAACGAGGGCATATAGGTTTCGTAAAAATCTTGTTTATTAGGTTCTGCATTAAACGTATGTCGCAATTCTTCAGGACCTGAATGTACAGCAAAGTGTTTAGCACAAGCGGCCGACTTCAAGTATACTGAATCTCTTCCTTGAAGACCATGAACGAAGGCTTTTCCAATCTCTGACATAAGTAACGGATCTTCACCATAAGTTTCTTGTCCGCGGCCCCAGCGTGGATCTCTAAAAATATTTACGTTGGGCGTCCAGAATGTTAATCCTGCATATTTACTTCGGTTACCCATTTCTTGAGATACAATGTATTTAGCTCTCGCCTCAGTAGATATTGCCGATGCCACACGTTCTGCCAATTCAGGATCGAATGTAGCACCAATACCAATACCTTGAGGGAAAATGGTGGCTTTACCATTTCTGGCAACACCATGTAAAGCCTCGTTCCACCAGTTATAATCTGGTACTTTTAATCTTGGTATGGCTGCTGCATCATTGGTTAACTGACTTATTTTCTCTTCAACAGTCATTTGTGAAACCAAGGTTTCAACCCGTTGTTCGAGTGGTAAAGTATGATCTAAGAAAGAGAAATCAACTTCTTGAGCGGTCAATATTACACAAGAAATTATGCATGCTAATGATGAAAAAAAGACTTTCATTTAAGAAATTATTTAATTTAGTAGTTCGCTTCGATTTAATTTAAGCATAGTTAAAAAAGCTTCTTAAATTCTCCTAAAGAAAACCACGAAAACTACTTAAAAGTACTAGTATTATTTTCTTAGCTTGAAGAATAATAGGTTATAATATATAACAAATTTTCTAGCCTCAAATTTTGAAGCAAAAGATAAGTTGAAATCTAGTTGTTTTTAAAGAAAGAAAGCTGTCTTTATATTAAAGACAGTGTTAGATTTTAGAGCAGATAATTACAATTTTTTCATCAACTAGGTTTGTTGTGTAGAATAAGTATATATTTCCGCCGTCGCGAATTTTTAATTTTTTTCGTAACTGTTCTACATTTTCTGGGAAATTCCTTGTTGTTATGTTTGCTTTATTTATACCTAAAGATTTGATATTTTTTTTATTATAAGGTAATGTTTTTTCTATTTTGAAAGTTCTTCCTGCGAAATTTTCAACAAGTGATGCTGAAGTGTACAAATGTGAATGTTCATGAAGTTTGCTAACTTCAAATTGATTGGTGATTTCATGAAATCCACCTGATTTTAAAATCGCAGCATTGGGTTCATAAAGGTACGTGAGTGGTTGGCTATAATTGGAGGTTTTTTGTGTGTCTAAAATATTGAAATCAAAAAATTCATTGGTGTCTTTCTTGATATTAACGGTTTTGATAGATGTACTACTTTTAAAATCCGACTCCAAAACCCATAGCAATTCTTTTACCTCATTATTTACTGCCACTACGTGAATCTCTTTGACGTGATTTAACTCATTCATTCCCGCAGTAATATCTAAAAGAGGTGATGTTTTAATTAAAATGTTTTTAGAATATTGAAATAGGACTTCTAAATTGGCTGGAACATTAGGAAGACAATCTTTTAAGAAAAAGACTTTGCCTTTTTTATCATGCCTTCGGGAAGGGTCAATATATATCCAATCGAATATTTCTTTAGAGTGCTCTAAAAATTCTAAACCATTTGTATTGACCGTTTCAATATTTGTGATGTTAAGTTCGTTGTAATTGTGTTTTACAATTGCTGATAATTCTGAATTTATTTCACAATGCACAATCTTCTTAAAGCGTTTAGAAAAGTAAAAACAATCTACACCAAAGCCTCCTGTAAGATCTACAATAGTATTTCCACTAATTAATTCAGACTTGTGTTTAGCTGTTATTTCAGAAGATGTTTGCTCTATATTGAGCTTATTGGGATAATAAATTTTCTTGGTTCTAAACCAAGAAGGTAACTTCTTTTGACAGCGTTTTTTGGCTTCAATTTGCTGTATAATTTCGGTAGTTGAAACCTCTTCAAAAGCAGTACCTTTTAGAAGAATTTTATTTATATCAGAATTCGTGTTTGAATTTATAAATTCCTGAATTTCAGTATTTAGAATTAATTTATTCAAATAAAAACTATAAGTCTTTGGTGAGTTTTTTTACTATTTTATTTTCGGATAAAAACTCCTTTAATATCACCTTTATTGCGGTGTAAGCAGGCACCGCAACAATAAGACCAACAACCCCAAATAAAATTCCTGTAATTAAAATTACTAAGAAAATTTCTAATGGGTGCGATTTTACACTTTTAGAGAAAATAATGGGTTGACTTCCGAAGTTATCTACTAACTGTCCGATGGCAAAAATTAACAAGACCCAATATGTTTTTGGAAGTATAACATCACTAAAACTTTCTCCTAAATTACTCGTCATCGTTAATGTTATCATCAAAAAGGCTCCAATAATTGGCCCCACATATGGAATTAAGTTGAGAAGTGCACATAAAAAGGCAATAACTACAGCATTTTCCACACCCACAACTAATAACCCAATCATGTAAATAATAAAAAGAATAGCTATTTGTGCAATTAAGCCAACAAAGTATCTTGACAATAAGTCTTTAATTTTAGTGTAAGAGGTACTCCATTTAGATTCTTTGTTATTTGGTGCTAATGTTAGCAAGCTGCTTTCAAATAGTCTACTATCTTTTAAGAAGAAGAAAGAAATAAACAGCACTGAAAATAAACCGATACTAAAACTGCCTAGGCCACTTAGCACAGAGTTTAAAAAGTTAGGTATTAAACCAAAATCAATTTTCGAAAGGAAACCAGATTCTTTAATAGATTGCTCAACATCGATGCGATGTAAATCAAAATAGTTTATAATTTGGGTGTATAAATCTTCTACATTGGCTTCTAACTCCTTTATATTTAAGAGTGATAAATTCTGTCCTTGTTCTATAATTAAAGGGACAAATAAACCAGCTAAACCCACGAAGAACCCTAATAATATTATCATTGTAACAATCACGGCAAGGGTGTTTTTAAATTTAAGCTTACGCTCTAAAAACAACACAATTGGACGCCCCACTAAAGAAATAACAACAGCAATAGCCACATAGGTTATTACAGATTGTATCAAATACAGAAAATACAATAATAACGCAATACTAGCTAAAATAGCCACAGCTTTGAGAATGCCGTTGGTAATGTGATTAGATTTCATGAAGTAAATATAGCTATTGATACTGAAACGCTAACTATACAAGATATAAGTTTTTAAATGAGCTGTTTTGTAATTTCATAAAGCGCAATATTTGTGGCTTGAACTACATTCATACTGCTGTTTTGACCAAACATTTCAATATGGATTATTTCATCCGAAAGTTGAAGAATATCATCTGAAATTCCAAAATTTTCATCGCCAGCCACTAAAATTATAGGCTTATTTTTGGGAAATTTAAAGGTGTTAATTGGTAGACTATTAGAAGTAATTTCTAGAGATATGATTGAACAATCACTTTCCTTCAAATTAGAAATAAACTTAAAAGCAGAATCAACGATTTCGAAGTTTACTACCTTTTCGGTTGTTCTTGATGTTTTCATCATTTTGCGACCTAACGAGATGTTGTCTCCGCATAACACAAGTTTTTCTATTCCAAAAGCATCTGATATCCTAAATAAACTTCCAATGTTTGGTGCATTTGTTACATTATCGCAAACTAATGTTATTGGGAAGGACTTTTGAATAAATTTAGTGTTGTAGTGGTTGATTTGCAACTTTGGTTAGAGGTTAGAGGTTAGAGGTTAGAGGTTGGAGGTTGGAGGTTGGAGGTCCGCCTTGGGGGGTTGAAGGTTTTCTAATTTTCAAATGCATACTTCACAATATTTGCGCCCATTTGTAGTGCTTTTTGTCTAACATCTTCTGGATCGTTATGCACTTCAGGATCTTCCCAACCATCGCCTAAGTCACTTTCAAACGTAAATAACAATACCAATCTGTCTTTATGAAAAATACCCAACGCCTGTGGACGTTTACCATCGTGTTCATGTATTTTAGGTAAACCATTAGGAAATTGATAAGCACTATTAAAAATAGGATGCGAAGCGGGAATTTCAGTCAACTCTTTATTTGGAAATACTTTTTTAAGCTCCTTTTTCAAAAATGGTTCCATACCATAATTGTCATCAATATGCAGAAAGCCGCCTGAAACTAAATAGTTCTTAAGATTTTCAGCATCATCTTCGGTAAAAAACACATTGCCATGTCCTGTCATGTGCAAGAGTGGATATCGAAATATATCAGTACTTCCTGTCTCAACAGTCTCAGGTTGTTTCTTTATTTTAGTATTGATGTTTTCATTACAGAATTTAATCAAATTTGGTAAAGCCGTAGGGTTGCTATACCAATCTCCTCCGCCTTTATATTTTAGTACTGCTAGTTCTTGGGAAAAAGAGGTAGCACTTAGCAAAAAGAAAATTAATGTTATAAGATGTTTCATGATTTATTATTCATTTACAAATGCTACAGAATGACAAGCAACAATGGCTGCAGTTTCTGTGCGTAGGCGCGTTTCACCCAAAGTTACAGGAATAAAGTTATTTTTAATCGCTAATTCAATCTCTTTTAGACTAAAGTCTCCTTCAGGACCAATTAAAATGGTAACTTCCGTTTTTGGAGACAGCTCTTTTTTTAAGGATTTTTTATCCCATTCTTCGCAATGCGCAATAAATAGTTGTCCATTAAAATCCTTAGAAATAAAATCTTTAAAACTAATGGCATCTTTTAGTTTTGGTAAATAACAATTTAGAGATTGTTTCATGGCAGATTGCAAAATGCGCTCAAAACGTTCTGATTTGATGATTTTACGTTCGCTATGATCGCAAATAATAGGCGTGATGGTATCAATTCCTATTTCGGTAGCTTTTTCTAAAAACCATTCGTAGCGGTCATTCATTTTGGTAGGAGCTACAGCTAAATGTAATTGATAATCAAGTTTTGGTTGTTTCTTCTTAGATATTATGGTAACCAAGCATTTGTTTACGTTAGGAAGTGTTACTTCAGCTTCAAATAACCAACCTCTACCATTTGTAATGTGTAACGTATCGCCAATATTCTTACGAAGCACCTTCACAACATGTTTGCTTTCATCTTTAGGAAAGGTAAATTGTTTAGTGTTATCAGTGATTTCAGGATTGTAGAAGAGTTGCATGAAACGAAGATAAAAAAGTTTAAAACTTATTTCTTAATGAAATATCTAATTGTACTGAAAATAGAACTTAAAACGAAAAAGATTTGCAAGGCACCAAAGGCTAAAAAGGACAAACTGTATAAAAGTATTTCATTTGAAAAATCATCAAACAGAGGGAAATTAGGATTGGAAGGTTTGATTTCAAAATATAAAGACCCTAACATCAAAACAATTAATACAACTATTGAACCAACCAGGTGTGCTTTTGTTAATATTTTATTTAGGTTAACATCAAATTTAAAATGGAAATAATAGATTAACCCTATAAATGCTAGGACAGTTGATAGTAGAGATATTAGATGGAAATATGCAATTATAAAGTAAGTATCATGTACATTTATATCAAGAGCAGCATCAGAGTCAAAAAAAGTAATTGAAATTACAAAGCAAATTAATGCAACTATCCAAAAGTAGATATGTGCCTTATCTAACTTCATTTATATCTTCAATCTCGCCGAAGCCATTACATTCTGTTCTGCAAAATCACCTTCCAAAAATTTTAAGTGGCCTACGATAGTAATCATAGCAGCATTATCAGTAGTATATTCAAATTTAGGGATGTAAGTGGTCCAGCCAAATTTTTGTTCGCCATTTTTCAGCGCTTTTCTAATGCCTGAGTTTGCCGAAACACCACCTCCAATAGCTATGTGTTTTATACCTGTTTCTTTAGAGGCTTTTTTTAGTTTCTCTATTAAAATTCCAATAATAGTGTATTGAATGGACGCACAAATATCATTTAAATTTTCTGCTATAAAATTAGGGTTTGCTTTAGTTTCCTTCTGAATAAAGTAAAGTATTGCGGTTTTTAATCCTGAAAAACTAAAATTTAAACCATCAACTCTAGGTTTTGTAAACTGATATGCTTTGGGATTTCCATTTTGGGCACGTTTATCAATTTCTGGTCCTGCAGGATAACCTAACCCTAAAATTTTTCCACTTTTATCATAAGCCTCACCAACCGCATCGTCAATAGTTTCACCTATAACGGTCATGTCAAAATAATTATCAACTTTCACAATTTGCGTATGTCCACCAGAAATGGTCATAGCCAAAAACGGAAAGGGTGGTTTTTTAAAACTGTCTTCTTCAATAAAATGAGCCAAAATATGCGCTTGCATGTGGTTTACATCAATTAAAGGAATGTTTAAACCATAAGCCAAAGATTTTGCAAAAGAGGTGCCTACCAACAAACTCCCCATTAAACCAGGGCCTCGTGTAAAGGCAATAGCGCTCAAATCTTTTTTGCTAATTCCAGCTTTTTCTAGGGCTTGATGTACTACAGGAACAATATTTTGTTGGTGTGCTCTAGAAGCCAGTTCGGGTACTACACCGCCATAGTCTTCATGTATTTTTTGACTAGCTACAACATTACTCAAAACCTTTCCGTTTTGTAATACAGCTGCAGATGTATCATCGCAAGAAGATTCAATACCCAGAATAAAAATATTTTGTTTTGCCATTATCTAATATTAGGCACAATAATTGTTAATTTTGAATCCAAATTGGAGTCTGTTTTCAACTAAAAAGCGTAAATACAAAACTAGGCATTATTTTACTGTAAAGTAAAGTTAGTTTTTAGGTTTGTTTTACCTCATTTAATTTATACCAAACATTAAAAAAGCACTTAAAATACTGTATAAAGTTTTAGCAATAGTATTGTTGCTTTTTATAATTCTTGTGCTTGTACTTTCCATTCCCTCAGTTCAAACCAGTTTGGGTAATTATGCAACAAATCGCTTAAACGAGGAGTTTAAAACTAACATAAATATTGAGAAAATTGGCTTGCAATTTAATGGGGATGTGGAGCTGAAAGAAATTTTTATAGAAGATTTTAAAAAGGATACACTAATAAGCATAGGCGAATTGAATACGTCTATCCTTAGTTTTTCAAACTTGGTTAATGGCCAGTTGGTATTTGGGGATATTGATATTATGGATTTGGTATTCAACATTAAAACCTATAAAGATTATAGGGATACCAACCTTGATGTTTTTGTCGCTAAATTAGAAGGTGATAACCCAACCAAAGGTGATGGGAGTTTTTTATTATCCTCCAGTGATGTTTCTATCTACGACAGTATGTTTAGACTTTTGGATGAAAATAGAGAAACTACCAAGGTTCTTGAGCTAGAAAATTTAAATATAAATGCTACTAACTTCTTAATTAAAGGTAGTGATGTTAGTACACGTATCAATACATTATCCTTTAGAGATAGTAGAGGTGTTGCGGTTAAAAATATGATGACCAATTTTGCGTATACCTTAACGGGAATGACCTTTGATCAGTTAGAAATAAAAACGGAAAACTCGGTTTTAAAAGGGCAACTTAAGTTTTTTTACGAACGTGAGGATTTACAATATTTTACAGATAAGGTAACTCTTGAAGCTGAATTTAAAGACTCTAAAGTGTTACTAAATGAATTAAACACGTTTTACGATGAATTTGGTGAAAACCAGAATACCAAATTCAATGTGACGCTTTCAGGGACTTTGAATGATTTACATGCAAAAAATTTAGAGTTAACTACAAGCACACGAACCGAAGTATTTGGCGATTTAGATTTTAAAAATCTGTTCAGTAAGGCTAAAGACGATTTTTCTATGGATGGGAATTTTATAAATTTATCTTCTACCTATAGAGATTTAACCGCGTTGTTGCCAAATGTTCTGGGTAATGCCATACCTTCTTCTTTTGAAAGATTGGGCGCATTTAAAATTACTGGTAATTCTCAAGTAACATCTTCTATTGTGGATGCTGACATTAAGATAAATACAGAACTAGGTTTCATAAATTCTGATTTACACATTACCAAAATTGATGATATTGACAATGCATTCTATAAAGGTAAAATAGTATTAGATACTTTTGATTTGGGTACATTTATAGAAGATCCCAAAGTAGGCAAGGTATCGCTAAATCTTGATGTTGATGGTCATGGTTTTGTAGCCGAAACTATTGATACTGAAGTGGCAGGAGACGTCTACGCTTTAAATTATAATAATTACAATTACAAAAAGACACAAGTTTCGGGGAAAATTCGAAATAAAATATTTGATGGTTTTCTATTGGTAAATGATGATAATTTAAAATTGAAATTTAATGGACTTATCGATTATTCTGAAACAATTAATAAATATGATTTTGAAGCTGAGGTAGATTATGCCGATTTAAAAGCCCTTAATTTCGTTAAAAAAGACAGTATATCCATATTCAAAAGTAGAGTAAATATGAATATGAATAGTAGTAGCGTTGATGATGCTTACGGAAGAATTACGTTTAGAAATACATCCTACAAGAACGAGTATGATACTTTCACTTTTGAACAGTTCAAAATAGATTCAAGATTTCAAGGAAAAACGAGATATGTTGAAATTGATTCTCCTGATATAATAGAAGGTGGTATTTATGGTGAATTTAAAGTTAAAGATATTGTAAAGCTACTTGAGAACTCGGTGGGTAATATTTATACGAATTATAAACCTCATGAAGTTAGTGCTAATCAAAACCTAAATTTTAATTTCAAAATCTATAATAAAATTATTGAAGTAATTTTTCCTGAGGTTGAGTTAGGAAAAAACACGTTCATTAGAGGAAGAATTGAGAGTGACGCGAAAAATTTCAAACTTACTTTTAAATCACCAGAAATTAAAGTCCTGAATAATTTTGCAAAAAATATTGAATTGCAAGTTGATAATAGCAATCCGTTATTCAATACTTATGTAGAAGTTGATAGCATTAATACAAAGTTTTACAACGCCTCTCAATTTAGCCTTATTAATGTTACTGTAAACGATACATTATTTATGCGCTCAGAATTTTCAGGAGGTAAACGTAATAATGACAAATACAACCTGAGTTTCTATCATACTATAAATGAAGAGAATAACTCAGTTATCGGTTTCAAAACCTCTGATGTAATTGTGAAGGACTACAAATGGTTTATAAATGGTGATGATGATAAGTTTAATAAAATTTCATTCACAAAAGATTTATCAGAATTCAATATAGATTGTCTTAAAATAAATCATGGTAAGGAAGAAGTCAGACTTTCGGGCTTCTTTAAAGACTCTACGGAAAAAGATTTGAGTCTCAAGTTTAAAGATGTTCGCCTTTCAAAAATAATCCCTGATGTTGATAGTCTAAAATTGAATGGTCGCATCAATGGAAAGCTAAATATTCTTCAAAAAAGCGGAAGTTATCTACCGAATTCCACCATAATTGTTCAGGATTTTAAGGTAAACGATTTTCCATTAGGTGATTTTAATGCGCAAATAATTGGTAATGAAGATTTGAGTAAGTACAATGTTGATATAAGTATTATCGACGATATTAAAAGCACATTTACGGCCATTGGTGATATTAATGTGAAACGTAATGATGCAAAAATTGATGTTGATCTTGATTTTGATCGTTTTAATTTAAAACCTCTAAATCCTTTGTTATCAGGAGTTCTGTCTAATATCCGTGGAGATGTTACTGGAATAGCCAATGTTGTGGGCGATTTAAATCGGCCAGATATTATTGGAGAGCTAAAAGTAAATAGTGGCGGCTTTACAATTCCTTATTTAAATGTGGATTATCAGTTTAATGAGGATGTAAAAGTTGGATTAACAGATCAGAGTTTCAATTTTAAAAAAATACAATTGACTGATACTAAGTATAATTCTAAAGCTGAATTAAATGGTAAGCTTAGTCACTTTAATTTATCAGATTGGAGATTAGGTATAGGTATTTCAACAGATAGATTATTGGTTCTGGATACTAAAGAAACGGAAGAATCATTATACTACGGCACAGGCTTTATTGGAGGTACTGCAAATATTTATGGCCCTACAGAACAATTGGTTATAAGCGTTGTTGGCGAAACCAAACCGGGAACGGTATTTAAAATACCTCTCAAAGATACCGAGTCTTTTGGAGATAATACCTTTATAAAGTTTATTACCCCAGAACAAAAAGAGGCGCGAGAAAAAGGAGAGGAGTATGTTTTGGAAGATGTTCAAGGTTTAGAATTAGATTTCGATTTGGATGTCACACAAGACGCAGAACTAGAAATTATTATAAACAAAGAAACTGGTCACGCCTTGAAAGGTCGGGGTGTAGGTGGTTTACTTGTAGAAATAAACACCAATGGTAAATTTGATATGTGGGGAGATTTCTCTGTATTTGAGGGTGTATATAATTTTGCCTATGGTGGCTTGGTGCAAAAGCAATTTATTGTGCAACCTGGTGGTACCGTAAACTGGGAAGGCGATCCTTTAAAAGCCCAAATAAATATGCTGGCAACGTATAAAACACAAAGCAACCCCTCACCGCTTTTAGATAACCCGATTAATAGAAGTATTCCAGTAGAATTGAATATTACTTTAAATGGCGAATTAGAAAGACCACAACCTAGTTTTGATTTTGAGTTTCCAAACGCTAATTCTACTATTAAATCTGAGTTACAATATAGGTTGGAATCAGAATCAGATAGAAGTGATCAAGCTTTATACTTTTTAGCAACAGGTGGCTCTTTTCAGAATAGAGGAGATGGCTCTTTAAATGTATCTGGAACAATTGCAGAACGTTTAAATGGCATTGTTAATGGTATTTTTACTTCAGATGACGGTAAAATTAATTTTGGTTTTAATTATGAGGCTGGACAAAATCGACCCGATTATCAAACCGATGATAGAGTAGTGGCCACATTCCAAACACAACTGAATGATAGAGTATTTTTTAATGGTAGGGTTGGTGTGCCTGTTGGTGGTGCTGGTGAAACACAGACTGTCGTAGCGGGAGACTTGGAAATTGATTTTTTATTAAATGAAGACGGTACTTTATCTGCTAAAGTATTTAACCGTGAAAATAATATTCAAAGTTTTGGTCAAGATATTGGCTATACGCAAGGTGTTGGTTTATCGTATAATGTAGACTTTGATACCTTCAAAGAATTAATACGAAGCCTATTTAAAAAGAAAGAAAAAACAGTTGAAAAAGAGGTAGAAGAAACGCAAGTAAATGAATCAACCGCACTGCCCAATTTTATTTCGGTAAAAACCTCAGAGGAAAATAACTAAGGCATCTCCAAAGCACCAGTTTTATTAACAATTATTGAATTTATGTTAACTAAAACGTTATAGTTTTAATATATCATTAAAATATGACGGATGTTATAAAAATATGGTTTTTGTTTAGTAATTTTGACTGATAATTTCTGATTTAATGGCAATAAAAATTAAAAAGATTGGAGTTTACACCTCTGGTGGAGATTCTCCAGGTATGAATGCCGCAGTGCGCGCCGTTGTTAGAACATGCGCTTACCACCAAATTGAATGTATTGGGATTTATCAGGGCTATGAAGGGATGATGAATGGAGACTTCGAGGTTTTAGGACCAAGAAGTGTTAGGGGTATCATTAATAAGGGAGGAACAATCCTTAAATCTGCAAGATCAAAGGAGTTTCGAACTAAAGAAGGCAGACAAAAAGCTTATGATAAATTGAAGGAAGCTGGCATTGATGCTTTGGTTGCTATTGGTGGTGATGGAACTTTTACTGGTGCCATGATTTTCAATCAGGAATTTGATTTTCCAGTGATGGGAATACCTGGTACTATTGATAATGATATTGTTGGCACGACTCACACTTTAGGTTTTGATACTGCCCAAAACACCGTAATGGAAGCTATCGATAAAATTAGGGATACCGCTAGTTCTCATAACAGACTTTTCTTTATTGAAGTGATGGGTAGAGATGTTGGACACATTGCTTTAAATACAGGAATAGCAGGTGGTGCCGAAGAAATCTTAATTCCAGAGGAAGATTTAGGTCTAGATAGATTAGTAGAGTCTTTAAATAAAAGTAGAAAAACAGGAAAATCTTCAAGTATAGTAGTGGTAGCTGAAGGTGATAAAATTGGTAAAAATATTTTCCAACTTAAAGAGTATGTTGATGAAAACATGGAAGGTTACGATGTTCGTGTTTCTGTATTAGGTCATATGCAACGTGGTGGGGCTCCCTCATGTTTTGATAGGGTTTTAGCCAGTAGAATGGGGGTTAAAGCGGTCGAGTCTCTTTTAGAAGGAAAAACAAATTATATGGTTGGCCTTTTAGATAGCAAAATGGAATTAACACCGTTAGAACAAGCTATTAAAGGAAAAACAAAAATTAACTTAGAATTACTTCGTGTCTCAGACATCATGAGCACATAACATTAATAAATAAGAACATGTCAAAATTAAAAATTGGAATTAACGGATTTGGAAGAATAGGTAGAATTGCCTTTAGAGTAGCGGTTGATAGACCTGATATTGAAATAGTTGGAATTAATGATTTGCTAGATGTTGAGCACTTAGCATATTTATTAAAATACGATTCGGTTCACGGTAGATTTAAAGGAACTGTTGATGTAAATGATGGTAATTTAGTAGTAAATGGAAATGAAATTCGAATTACTGCAGAACGTAACCCAGAAGATTTAAAATGGGATGCTATTGGTGCAGAGGTTGTACTTGATTGTACAGGTATTTTCACAACTCTTGATAAAGCACAAGCACACATTAAAGCTGGAGCTAAAAAGGTGGCAATTTCTGCGCCTTCTGCTGATGCTCCAATGTTTGTAATGGGTGTAAACAATGATAAAATTACTGCTGCAGATACAATTGTATCTAACGCGTCTTGTACTACAAACTGTTTAGCACCTTTAGCCAAAGTAATTAATGATAAATTTGGTATTGTTGAAGGATTAATGACAACAGTACATGCCACTACTGCAACACAAATGACAGTTGATGGACCTTCTAAGAAAGACTGGAGAGGTGGTAGAAGTGCATTGGCTAATATCATTCCTTCATCTACAGGTGCAGCAAAAGCTGTTGGTAAAGTAATTCCAGAATTAAATGGAAAACTTACAGGTATGGCGTTTAGAGTGCCAACTCCAGATGTTTCTGTTGTAGATCTTACCGTTAGAACTGAAAAGTCCGCATCTTGGGATGAGGTAAAAGCTGCTTTAAAAGAAGCTGCAGATGGACCTTTAGCAGGTGTATTAGGATATACTGAGGAAAAAGTGGTATCTCAAGATTTTGTTTCAGAATCTATGACAAGTGTTTTTGATGCAGACGCTAGTATTGCATTAAATGATAATTTCTTTAAATTAGTATCTTGGTACGATAATGAGTTTGGATATTCAACGAAACTGGTTGATTTAGCTCAGTATATCGCTACAGTTTAAGATAGAGATAAATTACTAATAACTCCACAGAGTTATTGTGTTTTGGCACAGTAGTCTGTGGAGTTTTTTTATTACTATAGTTATGATTTTAATAGTTGATAGTGGTTCTACTAAATCCGATTGGATAGCAATAGATAAAGAAGGAAATAAGCTTCTTGAAAAGATGCGTACTAAGGGATTGAATCCTGAAATTCTTTCTGAAGAAAAACTAAAAAAGATAGTAAATAAACATCCAGATTTAAGAACGCATAAAGATACAGTTACCGACGTATTTTTTTATGGTGCCGGATGTGGTACAGAACGCGGCAAGGAAATGGTGTTTAATGCACTAGACGATGTTTTTACTAAAGCAAGAATTACGGTAGAGGAAGATACTTTGGCTGCAGTTTATGGCACTATTAATCACGATGCGGAAGCTGCTGTGGTTTGCATTTTAGGTACTGGATCCAATTGTAGTTACTATGATGGCAACACCTTACATCAAGCGGTGCAATCTTTAGGTTATATTATTATGGACGACGCTTCGGGTAATTATTACGGTAAACAATTGTTACGTGACTATTATTTTAATCAAATGCCAGAAAATATAAAGATTGCATTTGAGACGAAATATAATTTAGAGGCAGATTATATAAAATATAACATCTACAAGCAACCAAATCCAAATGCCTATTTAGCAAATTTTGCGGAATTCATGTTTTTACAAAAGGATTCAGAATACACTATTAATCTCATCAAAAAAGGCATACGTCTTTTTGCAGAAAATATGATTATGCAGTTCAAGGAAGAACTAAAAACGGTGCCAGTACATTTTGCAGGTTCTATTGCCTTCTTTTCTCAAAATGAAATTCATGAAGTTGCAGAGGAAATGGGCTTTAAAGTAGGTAATTTTGAACGCCGCCCAATTGATGGTTTAATACCTTATCATATTAAAAATTTATAGTTTTAATTAAACGAAAGATTACCTTGCCAAAACATCGAGCTGTATATATTTCAAATAATGTAAATAAAAAACAGCTTATAAAGCGTATTGTAAACGGTGATTTTTTTCCAGAATTAGCTTCTCAAAAAAGTGCTGTTTTTTCAGAAATAACATTAAATAAATACATTGAAGAAGAAACGCGTCATGGCTATTTTGAAGTTAAAACTGAAACAAATAATAGTCTAAAAAATTCTTCTGAAGGAGAGCGGAAAAGAGCATTATTAAAGCATATTCTTTCAAATACCCAGGTAGACTGTTTAGTACTGGATAATGTATTTGACTGTTTGGATGTTCAGTCTCAAATCAATATTCAAAATTTACTTTCAGAACTTTGTAAAAAGGTAAATATCATTCAAATTGCGGCAAGAAAACGTGATATTCTACCTTTTATTACTGAAATTTTTAGCATTCAAGAAGATGTACTTAAACCTTTGGACATCACTTCAACCGTAAATAATTCAAATTATTTTATTGAGGATTTACCAAAACCTCATAAAAATAAATTTGGAGAACATAATCCTCTAATTCGTCTTAACCGAATTAACCTTAGTTATTTAGAAAGACCTATTTTAAGAGATATTTCTTGGGAAATAAAACCAAATGAATTTTGGCAACTTATTGGGCCAAATGGTTCTGGTAAGAGTACAATTTTATCCTTAATATCTGGTGATAATCCAAAAGGCTTTACGCAGGATATGTTGCTTTTTGGTATGAAAAAGGGCAGTGGTGAAACCGTTTGGGACATAAAAAAGCACATAGGTTTTTATTCTTCTGAAATGCTAAGAGGATTCAAGAGAAGAGATACTATTGAAAGTATGATTATCTCTGGTTTTGTGGATTCTATCGGTTTGTATGTGTACCCAACTGATGTGCAGCTTAAAATAGCAAGTGCTTGGTTACGTCTTTTAAAAATGGAACAAATAAAAGATAAAAGTTTTCATTTTCTATCAAACGGACATAAGCGTTTGGTACTCATAGCTAGGGCAATGGTTAAACATCCACCTTTGCTTATTTTGGATGAACCCACCAATGGTCTAGATGATCATGATGCGCAAATATTTTCAGAGTTGGTGAACAAAATTGCCAAAGAAAGTAATACTTCCATAATCTATGTATCTCATAGAAAAGAAGAGTATATAAAGCCTGATTTTATTTATGAATTGGTGCCCAGTGAAGATGGTTCTACCGGAATGCGAAGAGATGTTTCATAAATTTAAAAAGTAGAAAATAAGACTATATCTTTCGAATATCCACCGCCACATCCAATTCATTGTCGCCTGAACTAAAAATTACGCCTTTCAATGGTGGTACATCATAATAATCTCGTCCGTAAGCCGTAATAATGTGTTGGTTTTTTGGTATTTGGTTATTGGTAGGATCAAAATCCACCCAACCAAATGTTGGAATATACACCGAAAACCATGCGTGTGAAGCATCTGCTCCAACCAACTTCTCTTTTCCTGGAGGTGGTAACGTCTCAATATAACCACTTACATACCTTGCAGGCAGCCCTACAGCACGCACACAAGCAATAGCTATTTGGGCAAAATCTTGACATACGCCTTTCTTTTTGGTCATGACTTCTTGAATAGGTGTGGCAACATTAGTTACATCAGGATTAAATTCAAAATCTGTATAAATACGTTGCATTAATTCAAATGCAGCTTCAAAAATTGAGCGATTAGGCTTAAATGATACCGCGGCGTAAGCTCTAATTTCTGAAGTTATTTTAGCAATTAAAATAGATTCCAAAATAAATTGACGTATCTCTAAAAGTTCAGGCGTTTGTTTATTTAAATATGATTTCCCTTCTTCTAAAGTAATAGTTAAACCCGAAATAGATTGCTTGATATCAGGAACTAAGGTATAGTCTTTCTCAATGGTGCTTTCAGCAGTTACTAGCAGCTCTTTATGATGTTCTTGAATAGAAAATCGGGTTATGGTATTTCCAAAAAAATCTTTTCTTTCCGAAAATTCAGTAGGCTGAGGATTGATTTTTAGATTATAGTCTACTACATTCTGACCCAAGACAGTTTTTGGTTTTATTGTAGCAATGTTGTGGCAAAACGTTACCCCATTTTCATATTTATAACTAGTAGTATGTGAAACCTTATAAAGCATTATACAAAAGGAAAATTTTGGTTTGCCAATTGCTTCTGCATATAAGCATGGTTAAAATAAGTGTCTGATATAGCCATGGATACATCATGAAGTGTATCGCTCAATTCAGAAAGTACCTCTTCCAACGCTTGTCTCAACACATAATTATCATCAAGTAACAAAAGTTTTCTTAACTCTAAGTTATTTACCGAATTACAAGCCTCTGCTATTTTTTCTTGACACAAGGATATCGTTTCAGAACCTTCTGAAAATGGCAATCTATCAATATCTTTTTTAATACGCTTTACTTGATAAGTTAATGATTTTGCATACTCTTTATCCAGTAAAATAAGTTTGAGCACATTTTCTAAACTCAAATAAGAGCGATAACTGTAACGGTAAATATTTAAGCTTTCATGACTGGTTAACAGGGATTCTAATATTTCATATTGTACATGCTCTTGATGATTTACAACCAATAAAGTTCTGCATTTTGCAATGTTCATCATAGCTTGTTCACTTTGTAAGCCAATAAAATATAGCAATAAACCTTGGTTCACTAAAATGCTTTCTTCGATTAAACCCATGAAAGCGATGAGTCTTGTGATAATTCTATCCAAGGCTTTGGATAAGTTTATTACAGAGTGCTGTTTGGTTTCCTTAACTAGTTTCCACTGCTTTTTTATGCTATCAAAAACACGCCACATATCTTTAGACCAAAGACTTCTTAACGAATAGTAAGCATTATTAAAGCTAGAAAGTGTTTGTGCAAAACTGCCCCAGCGTTTCTCATCGACCATTAGCGAAACTATTTCGTCTAGCGGGTTTTCAAGACGTTTTTCCGCTCCTTTGCCCACAAAACCTGGAAATGTTGATGTAATATTTGTAATAGATTGATACAATATATTTAAACTCTCAGATTCCGACTTTCTGTTGTTATACTGCTGTTGGTTCATTCTATTTAAAACCATGCGTAAGTATCGTGCAGTAACCAGCGCGCGCCCAAGATAACGCCCAGACCAATAGAGGTTTTCTGCGGTATTACTTGGTAAATCGTTAATATCTGAAATGGTAATATTGCAAAAACTACCCCAAGAATAGTTTTGTAAATGATTTTGAAAGCTATCTGAAACTACCCAAAAATCTTTACTAATACCACCACGTTGATTGGAAACAAAGAGTGTTTCACGCTCTGGAGCAACTCTTACTAATCCGCCAGCCATGGTTGTATAACTATCGCCATGAGCAACTGCAAAAGTTCGAAACATCATTTTTCTAGGCTCCAATAATCCATTGGAAAAATTAGGTGCTGTGGAGAAGGATATTTTTTCTTGAGCAACAAATTGATAAGGTCGCCGCTCTATGTCTTCTTTTAAGTTGATTAAGCCTTCTTCATCTAAAAACTCGCAGAATACAATATTTTCTCTATTGGATCTATCGATGCGTTTTACCACTAGATCCTTTAAATTAGATAATACAAAATTGCGTTCTTTCTCTTGTCCGCACCACCAGGATGCAATTTGAGGCAAAATCAAATCTTCGTTGAAAAAATAGTTGCAAATACTATTCATAAAGGGGATGAGCCCAGAATTTTCGAGAATACCACTACCAATTGGGTTTACGATACTCACTTGTTGTTCTCGTACTACTTCCAACAATCCTGCAACACCTAAATAGGAATCTTCTCTTAGTTCTAGAGGATCCATAAACACGTCATCAACACGTCTTAAAACAACATCAACTTGCTTAAGTTTGCGTAAGGTTTTCATCCATAACTTTCCATTTCTCACCACCAAATCATTGCCCATTACCAAAGGATACCCTAAAAATGAGGCGAGATATGCATGTTCAAAATAGGTTTCGTTGTGAGGCCCAGGAGTTAGGATAACGATGTTGGGATTATCTTTATTTGCAGGAGCTGCCTCAATCAACATTTGATTGAATTTGTAGAAAAATTGAGAGGATTGCTTAATATTTATATTTTGAAAAATATTAGGAATCACTCTATTTAACGCTTGCCTATTTTCCAAAGCATACCCCATTCCCGAAGGTGCTTGGGTTCGGTCGCTTACAATCCACATTCTACCGTCTGGCCCTCTGGCCAAATCTGCAGCATACACCAATAGATTTTTGGCTGTTTTATATTGAATTTGATCGCATTGTCTTAAGAAACCCCTGTGTGCAAAAATAACATCTTGAGGAACTATACCTTCTTTAACCAGTCGCCTTTCGCCATAAATATCCTTGAGGATTAAATCTAATAATTGCGCTCTTTGAATGATCCCTTTTTCAATGGTAGATTCCCACTCATTTTGATGCACCAAAAAAGGCACAATATCTAGATCCCAAGATCTATTTAAACCACTGGGGTCATTGTAAACGTTGTAAGTAACACCGTTTTCTTCCATTAACCAATTAAGCTCTTCTTGTTTAGTTTTAAGGTTTTCGGGGCCTATTGTGGAGAGGTTATGTAATAATTGTTGCCAATTAGGATTTAGTGTTAAATCAGATTTTAATACCTCATCATAATTTCTAAAATCAGAAAAATAATTTTGAAATAATGTATTTGTGTCAATCGGCATTTGGTATTATTTTTTTCTTAAATCTAGGGTATTTGGAAATTCAAAGTTAATGGGTAATTCTTTTAGTTTGAATTTTTTTGGACGTATTTGCTTTTTTATGTTTTTATATTCTTCTTTTGAAATGTTATCTCCTTTGTCTGGAACTACATCGCCTTGCGTATGGCCAAAGCCCCAAAAACGATTAATTCTGCGCGATTCAGCCTCAAAACTATTTACCGGATAGGTCTCGTAAGAACGACCACCAGGATGCGAAACAAAATACGTGCAACCGCCAACTGATTGTTTATTCCAAGTGTCAACAACATCAAAAACTAAAGGCGCATCTACACCAATGGTTGGGTGTAAGGCAGAGTAGGGATTCCATGCTTTATACCGAATACCCGCAACATATTCTCCTTTTATACCTGTATTTTTTAAAGGCACCTTTATGCCGTTACACGTCACTACATAACGCTCGTCAATAAAGTTTGAAATTTTAATTTGAATACGTTCCAACGAAGAATCTACATATCTAGCTGTTCCACCACCAGACATTTCTTCTCCAAGAACATTCCACGGTTCTATAGCAGCACGAAGTTCAACGTGCATGTCTTTTATTGTGGTCATACCATGTAGTGGGAATCTAAACTCAAAAAACGGATCGAACCAATCTTCCTTAAAGGCGTATCCTGCCTTATTCAATTGTTGCACTATATCTCTAATATCATTTCTAACAAAATGTTCTATTAAAAACTTATCATGTAATTCTGTACCCCAACGAATTAAATCATGCTCATAAGGTTTTTTCCAGAACCATGCCACTAAAGTTCGCACCAGCAAATTTTGCATTAAACTCATTTGCGCATGTGGTGGCATATCAAAAGCCCTTAATTCCAGGATACCTAATCTTCCAGATGAAGAATCTGGTGAATACAATTTATCTATGCAAAATTCCGCACGATGCGTATTTCCTGTTAGGTCTGTCAATAAATGACGAAACAACCTATCCGTTAACCAAAACGGAACTTCACCATTTTTAGGAATTTTACTAAAGGCAATTTCCAGTTCGTAAAGATTTTCCATTCTTGCCTCATCAATTCGGGGAGCTTGACTTGTTGGGCCTATAAAAGCTCCTGAGAATAGATAAGAAAGCCCGGGGTGATGTTGCCAAAAGGTTAGCAAACTACGCAATAGGCTCGGTTTGCGCAAAAGCGGACTATCGGCAGGTGTTATGCCACCAAGGGTAACATGATTTCCCCCGCCAGTACCCGTATGTTTGCCATCGATCATAAACTTTTCGGTACCTAATCGAGACTCTTTGGCAAGCTTATATAGCGTTGTGGTATTATACGTTAGTTCTTTCCAATTTTTAGCTGGATGCACGTTCACTTCAATTACACCTGGATCTGGCGTTATTTTCAAGGACTCCAAACGATTATCATGTGGTGGATTGTAGCCTTCAAGAATTACTGGAGTATTTAATGTTTTTGCTGTAGCTTCGATAGATGCCATTAAATCAAGAAACATTTCGGCAGTATCAATGGGTGGTAAAAATAGGTATAATTTATTGTCTCTTATTTCAGCACATAAGGCAGTCCTAATAAAATATTCATCCTTTGGTGGTTTAATTTTATTGTTTACAAATGCTTTATGTCTTTTTGTAATAGATGATTTGTAATTAGGAAATGCTTTCTGTTTTGAGAATTTATCTGGTTGTACAACTGGAAATTCCTTTTGTTTTGGTTTCTGAATTAAAGAACCCAAAGGTAACCTTAATCCTATAGGTGAGTTTCCAGGTATTAAAAAAATATGTTGTCGCCTAAATTTCCAATCGCAGGTAAACCAATTGCCGTCAAAATTGTTTAGGGGCAGCACATAGCCCACAGGTTTAGATCGCCCATCCTTTAAAATTTCTTTTAATTTATCCTTTACTAATAAGTTACCATTTTCCTTTGTAGGGTCAATGTCAATAGGCATTTTACCTTCTTCCCATAAAAAATAAAAACTATCCTCAAAAGTAGGTTTGATGCGTTTATCAGAAATACCTAAATAAGAAGTGAGCGTTTTTAGGAACTTTTTATCTGCATTTGCGGGAAGTTTATAATCATCAGCAAAAAGTTCTAATAAATTTTTGGTGTGCCATATGGGTTTTCCATCCTTGCGCCAACAGATTTCGGTGGACCATCGAGGAAGCGGCTCACCAGGATACCATTTACCTTGTGCTTGATGCAAAACGCCACCTTTGGCAAATTCATCATACAAACGTGTGGATAATGCTTTAGCCAGTTCTCTTTTGTGAGGGCCATCGGCAGCCGTATTCCATTCAGCGGCTTCCATATCATCAATGGAAACAAAGGTGGGTTCTCCCCCCATAGTAAGCCGAACATCACCCTTTTCTAATTCATCTTCAACTGTAAATCCTAAATTATAAATAGCATTCCACTGCTCTTCAGTATAGGGTTTTGTTACCCTTGGCGATTCAAAAATGCGCTTTACAGAGTTATCAAAAAAGAATTCTGTTTCGCAAACATCTGTCATACCAGAAACTGGAGCGGCACTTTCGAAAGATGGGGTACAAGCTAGGGGAATATGTCCTTCGCCAGCTAAAAGTCCAGAGGTGGCATCAAAACCGATCCATCCTGCCCCTGGAATGTAAACCTCGGCCCAGGCATGTAAATCTGTAAAATCTGCTTCTGGACCTGAAGGGCCATCAAGTGATTTTTCATCAGCGGCTAATTGAACCAAATACCCAGAAACAAAACGCGCTCCAAAACCTAAATGACGCATTACTTGTACGAATAACCAAGCATAATCTCTACAGGATCCATTTTTTTGTCCTAGGGTTTGCTCGCAGGATTGTACGCCAGGATCCATGCGAATATTATAATTTAAAAACTCGTTTATTTTTCTGTTGATATCAATTAAAAAATAAATGGTTTTTCTGGGAGAAAGATCTATCTCTTTTAAAAAAGCTTTTAATAAAGGCCCATTATCAGTAATCTCTAAATACGGCGTCAGCTCTTTTTGAATTGTGTCCGTGTACTTAAATGGATAATCTTCAGCATATTTTTCAACAAAAAAATCAAATGGATTAATCGTCTTTAAATCCGCAATAATTTCTACATCTATTGATAGCTCCCTTGTTTTCTCTGGAAACGTCAATCGTGCTAGGTAGTTTCCAAAGGGGTCTTGTTGCCAATTGAAAAAGTGATTTTCTGGTTTAATTTTTATAGAATAGGCTTCAATAGGCGTTCTACTATGCGGTGCAGGCCTTAATCTGAAAATATGTGGAGATAATGCTACAGAACGGTCGTATTTATATAGAGTTTTATGAGAGATAACTACTTTTAACGCCATAAATCATTCAATTTTTTAAACTTACAATTTAAGCGTTTTCAATTTAGAAAAACAAAAAAACACAATCAAATAGTTTTATTATTACCCTAAAGAATTTATGATTTTATCAAAAATATTTCTTTGAAATTGTAAATGCTGAAAAACGTCTATTTTCAAGGATATATTTTATGTTTTATTCTCAAAGCAATTGTCAAATAGCTTTGATTATTTAGGAGTAAACCTGATTTTCCTGTTCTGCTACTCTAATAAAAGTAGTACGTTTTGTGAGTTCTTTTAATCTTGCCGCACCTACATAGGTACAAGTGCTTCTTAAACCGCCTAAAATATCCTTTACCGTATTATCAACTTTACCACGATAGGGTACTTCAACTGTTTTACCTTCACTAGCTCTATAATCGGCTACACCACCAGAATGTTTATCCATGGCTGTGGAAGAACTCATGCCATAAAATCGTTTAAATTGCTCACCATTTCTTTCAATAATTTCACCACCACTTTCATCATGACCTGCAAACATGCCACCTAGCATTACAAAATCTGCACCCGCACCAAAAGCTTTCGCCACATCTCCAGGTGTGGTACAACCACCATCACTTATAATTTGGCCGCCTAAACCATGGGCGGCATCGGCACATTCAATAATTGCTGATAACTGAGGATAGCCCACGCCTGTTTTAACGCGCGTGGTACAAACGGAACCAGGACCTATACCAACCTTTACAATATCTGCACCAGAAAGTAATAATTCTTCAACCATTTCACCAGTAACCACGTTTCCAGCAATTATTACTTTTTCAGGATAACGGGTTCTAGTTTCTTCTACAAAATCCGCAAAATATTCGGAGTATCCATTGGCTACATCTATACAGATATATTGCAATTTAGGGTTTGACGTTATTGTTTTTTCAAGTCTTATGGCATCTTGTTTACCTATACCTGTGCTAATAGAAATGTAGTTCTCAATACCATCTTCAGCGGTTTTAAAAAAGTGCGACCATTCCTCAGAACTATAGTGTTTGTGTATTGTTGTAAATAGTTTTTCTTTAGATAGCGCCTTTGCCATTTCAAAAGTGCCAACCGTATCCATATTAGCCGCCATTATCGGAATGCCATTCCAAGTTAAAGGACTATGCAGAAACTTAAATTCCCTATTCAAATTCACCTCTTTCCTACTTTTAAGGGTAGAGCGTTTTGGCCGTATCATTACATCCTTAAATCCTAATTTTATCTCATATTCAATACGCATGGAATCAATGTTTTGTATATTAAACTGCGCTAGTAGTTTTCATTTTAAATATAAAACGAATTTTTAATTTCTCAGGATATTATTAATATTCTTTTGTACCTTTATTTATCTAAAAATTGAAATGGCATCTTTCCCGAAGTTTAAATTAAGATTTGTTTTATGGGTGGTCTTTTCCACAGTAATGTTAATATCTGTGGGGATGCTTCTTTTTTTTGGTATTAGATTTTCAAATCCTTCTGATTATAAGTTAGTTGCAGGTATAGCATTTGTCTTATTAGGTGGGTTAATCTCTATTCTACTTTATGTTATGTATTTCCGCTTGCGAGAAAAAGGGAAACAAGCACAGTTAAAGGAAAAAGTTGAGCGCTTAGAAGCTAAACTTAAAAAGATAAAGAAGGATAAAAAACAACCAGGTTATTTAGCTAATGTAAGCCGCGAAATTAGAATTCCTTTGAGTACGATTTCTGGAATGATACATATGTTGAAAAATACCGATTTGGATTTGGATCAACAGGCACAGGTTGAAATTGCCGAATACTCCACAGAATACCTGTTACAATTGGTGAATATGATGTTCAATAACTCTAACGATATTGATTCTAATTTAAAGTTGGAGAATGCTCCGATAAATCTTCGAGCTGATTTAGAAAAATTATTCAAACTATTTGAATATCAAGCATGGGAAAAAGGTGTTGATTTTGAGTATAGGTTTGTTGGGAGTTATAAAAGAGACTTTCTGTTATTGGGGGATATTTCCAAAATTCAGCAGGTACTTATTAATTTATTGAACAACGCTGTAAAATTTACAAATACAGGTAAAGTTGAAGTTACAATAGATCATACGCCCACAAATGACGATTTACAAGTGGTAACATTTTATGTAAAAGATACTGGTGTTGGTATGAATGGATTTATTCAAGAAAAAGTAATTAATACTTTAAGAGGTAAATTGAATGCTACTGATGCTAAAGATGACAATTTTGGTATCGGACTTGCCGTTGCTAAGAAATTGGTGAGTTTAATGGGTGGCAATTTAAAATTTGAGAGTAAGGAAAACGCAGGATCTGCATTTTATTTTAGTCTTCAGTTGAAAAAAACCCTTGCAGTAATTACGAAAGCGCACGATAGGAGCCCTTTATCACTAAGTAAATTCGATTACAAGTTTAATGTTCTAGTTGCGGAAGATAATAAAATGAACCAGAGGGTTATTAAGTTTCTTTTAGAGCAATATGGTGCCGAATGTACTTTTGTAACAAATGGGTTGGATGCCATAAATATCTATAAGGCTATTAATTACGATATTATTTTTATGGATATTTATATGCCGAATATAGATGGGTATGAAGCCACAAAACGAATTAAAGCTACTGAAAAATATTCAAAGCGAAATATACCAATTATCGCGGTTTCTGCAAGCGCATTTAAAGATGATATTAATAAAGCAAAGGAAGCTGGGGTTGATGACTTTTTGCCAAAGCCAATTGATAATACCGCTTTAAAATCTGTGCTTGAGAAGTATGTGTTATATAAAGAGGAGCATGTGTCTTAAATTGACTATTTTGCTGCAATCATACTTATTTCAACGTTTACATCTTTTGGTAGTCTCGCCACCTGAACAGTTTCTCTAGCTGGAGCCGAGGCGTCGTCAAAAAAGCTGCCATATACAGAGTTGATAGCTGCAAAGTCATCCATATTACTTATGAAAATAGAGGATTTAAGCACATTCTCAAAAGTAAATCCAGCTGCTTTTAAAACTGCTTTCAAATTTTGCATTACCTGTTTAGTTTCATTTTCAATATTATCCAAAATTAGTTCGCCAGTTTTCGGATTTATAGCTATTTGCCCAGAAATATATAGATTGTTATCATTTAAAACTGCCTGATTATAAGGGCCTAATGGAGCAGGGGCATCGTTGGTAGTGATTATTTTTTTCATTTTAAGTAACTCAAATTAGTTTAAAGTTTGATCTGGCGGTCTGCGTTGTTCGTATTTCAAATCTTGAAGTAAACTAGATTTAATACCAATAAAGAAGTTCCATGAACTTCTAGAGCTAAAAGGCACCCAACTAAAGTTCATGCGCCAGCTTAACAGGTCTCGAGCAAAACGTAATTGCGTAAATGTGAAGCCTTTGTTTTTAAAATCATATCCAGAAGATCCACCTACAGACCATTTTGGAGAGAGTTCTATGTCACCAGAAAACATTAAAGAGTGTGAGGAGATTTCATTATTCCTTCGTTGATTCGAATAATTAACGGCATAAGCCAATCTTAAACTCCAAGGCACCTTATAATTGTAAAACTCTGGATTGTCTTTTTTCTCTTTATCCGAATCGTTATCAAACCGATTATCTGAAAAATTATCTGCTCTACCAAGTAAATCATCAGCTCTACCACCATTTCTTAAATTTTCTTGAGTACTAGCATCGTTATCGTTACTACCTTTTTTATCTGAACCTTTGTTGGAAAGGGAGTAGCTCATATTCATATTAGCACTTGTTAATCGAAACAAACTACCACCATTATCAATATTAAATCGATCAATTTTTCGGTTGTTGTTATCAAGCGCATATGGGTCTAGTGTTGCCGCGAAATTGACACTAAGCTTATTATCGAAAAATTGAGTACCACCATTTACACGCAACGGACTCCATTGCAACGAATCCCCAGCAAAATTATAAGCAGTGGATAGATTCAGGTTGTTTAGAAGCATAATCTTTTTTGGTTCAGTTTTAGTAGAATCTCGGTCTCTTACTTTGGCCTCAAAATTATTGGACAAGCCAATACCCATGGAACTTGAAAAGTTTTGATTCGGCGTACCGAATAAACTCTGTTCAAAACGTGTATATTGAATAACTTCCAAGTCATCCTCAGTATCACCATCAGCTGTTACTACATCAGTTTGGTAACTGTCATAATACCTGTCGTTAGCGGGGTTTATACTATAACTTATGGATGGCCGCATCACATGCCTAATGGCTTTTATTTTAGGGTCTTTACCTTTCTTTTCAAAATTGAACATCCCATAAATAGTGGTTCCTATACTCGCGCTAAAGTTATAGGTTCTATAGGAGTCAAAACCTCTTATAGTATCTGTAATCGTTTCACGCGTATCAAAATCAAATCGTCTATCAATAGTATTGAATGTCCAAACTTCATTATAATTTGTTCCTGCACTTACACTAAAATGCTTAAATAATTTAAAGTTTGTGCTTAGTGGAATAGAGTGTTGAAAACCAGTTTTGGCATTCTCGAACATTTCCTTTTTAAAGAAGAGTGAATCTGTAGTTTGAATACTATTCTCCCCTCTTACATTATACTGAAAGTTGATGTTTTGAATAATACCTTTTTTAGTCCCACTTTTTGGAGCAAAAGGAAATATACGCCCCATGTTACCCTGAAACGTAGGGAGTGTCATGTTGATTTGTTCTGATTGTGTGTTTTGCGAGTGTGTAGCAGTAACACTAAAATCTACCTGAGGTTCTCCCTGAAAGGTTCTTGAGTAGGACACGGATGAGGCCAAAGTATTATTTAAAAATGCTCCTGTAGTTACTTGGTTTAAAGCTTCCCTGAAAAACGTACTACTACCCAAGTTTACCGATGCCGTAAATCGAGAATTTGGATTAGCTTTGGCATCTTGAGTATGGGTCCAGTTGACATTGTAACTAGTAGATCTTGAATAATCTGGAAAACCGCGTTCGGAATTGATTAAGTTGTTATAACTAAAGCGAAAGTTTCCTCTAAATTTATAACGATAGGCATAGGTAGATTGCCCTCTAATACCATAACTACCGTTAGTAAAATAATCTCCTGTTAATGCGAGGTCTACATAATCACTAATAGCGAAATAATAGCCTCCATTTTGTAAAAAGTAACCACGATCTCCTTGCTCTCCAAAAGTAGGAATTAGTAGTCCAGATGTCTGTTTTTCAGATTGCGGAAAGAAACTAAATGGCATCCAAATGGGCGTTGGTACATCATAAATAAATAAGCCTGCTGGCCCAGTAACAATTTTTTTCTTAGGTACAATTTTAGCGCGTTTTAGTAAAATATAATATTCAGGATCTTCTAAATTTTCGGCAGTTGTATATTTTGCATCCTTAATAAAGTAAACTGAGTCGTTTTCTTTTTTAGTAACCTTTGCAATTACCGTACCTTCACCTTGTTCGGTTATACTATTATATATTAAAGCTTTTTGGGTTTTTGTATTAAATAAAATGGAATCAGGCTTTACAACGTTACCCGCCTGATCAAAAACTGGTGCTTGCGTATATTCACCTGTAGAGTCAATAATACCACGAGCATACACTTCGTTTGTTTTATAATTAATGGTAATGTCTCCAGCCTTGATATTTAGGTCTCCATAAGTAACTTCAGCTTCATTATATAAATACAACTTTTGCTTTTTTTGATTCATGGAGGTGTAATCCTTGGCCTTGTAATCCACAATATTTTCTAAAAACTCTTTTTTCTTGGGTTTCAGGGAATCAATTACAGTGGAATCTTGGGATACTTCTTTAACCTCTGGAGCTAAAATACTATCCAATTGTACCGTTACACTATCCTGCAATTTTTCAGTTTTAGGGCTTATGGGTTCAACCTTTTTTGGAAGGTCTTGAGAGAAGCTAAAAGTGTTGATAAACACTGTAAAACTCAATGCAAAAAGTATTTTAAACTTGTTTGGATACAACGCTTTTAGATGTATTTTTGTAAAAGTATGGCTCGGTTTTTGAATTGCCAAAATTACATATATTTTTCTGGGTTTAATTTAAATTTATCTAGAAATATTTTTTAGGTAAATAAGCCAATGTATTTCATATTTAAAGTCTTTAGCATTACTCAAAAACTAGACCTTTTTAGCTTTTAGAAATGTTAAAGTCTAAAATTTAGTATAACACCAAATGAAAACGAAAAGCATATTAGGTTTCGTATTATTTATAATAGTATTAACATTTACTACTGGGGTCTTGGCACAAAACAACAGCAAGTTTGTAGTTGTTTTAGATCCTGGTCATGGTGGAAGAGATTCCGGTACTCCTGGTACAAAGCGTTATAAGAGTGCCGAAAAAGACATTGCTTTGGATGTAACATTAGCCTTAGGAAAGTTAATAGACAAAAACCTATCTAATGTAGAAGTGTTGTATACGAGAACAAAAGATGTATACCCTACATTAAACGGGCGAGCTGTATTAGCGAATGAAAAAAAAGCAGATTTATTTATTTCAATACATTGTAATGCGCAACCAGGAGGTAAAGGAACTGCTTATGGCTCTGAAACGTTTGTATTAGGTCTTCATAAAAATGCAGCCAATTTGGAAGTAGCAAAGCGGGAAAACTCAGTAATTTATCAGGAGGAAAATTATGAGGAAACTTACAAGGATTTTAATCCTAACTCCACAGAGTCTATTCTTACCTTAATGCTAGCGCAAGAGGATTATTTAGATCATAGCATAGAATTAGCAAATTTTATTGAAACAGAATTTAAGGTTACTGCTAAACGAAAAAGTAGAGGTGTTAAACAAGCGGGATTGTATGTTTTAGCATATACCTATATGCCTAGTGTTTTGGTAGAACTTGGATTTTTAACGAATAGGAAAGAGGAAGACTATTTAAATTCCAAAAAAGGAAAGCAAGTAATGACAAAGTCATTATTTAACGCTATTAAAAAGTATGTTGAGATTAATAACCCATATAAAGAGGTTGTAGTAGCTAGTGACGAGAGTGCTGACGGAGAAAAATCAACTAATTCATATCCTGAAACTATGCTTTTTGAAGACGTTACATTTAAAGTGCAAATAGCAGCCAGCTCCAGAAAATTAATGCCAAAGCCCTATAATTTTAAAGGGTTAAGTGAGATTTCAAGAGCAAGTGAGGGGAATCTCTACAAATATTTTTATGGTAGTACCTCAGATTATAACAAAGCCAAAATACTTGTTGAAGAAGCCAAAGCAAAAGGTTACCCATCAAGTTTTGTAGTTGCCTTTAAAGATGGTAATCAGGTTAAGGTAGCCGAAGTATTAAAATCCAAAGTCAATTAATAATTTCTTAAATAAATTTAGTTTAAATTTGTTGTAAAAGAAAGCCAATTTTGAAAATCACTAAAGAAGTAAAAACGGGCGTGCTTGTATTAGCAGGTATTGTCTTGTTTATTTTCGGATTCAACTATTTAAAGGGTAAAAACCTACTAGATTCTTCCAGAATATTTTATGCTGAATATGAAAACGTTGAAGGTTTGGTGCCATCAACGCCGGTAACCATTAATGGTTTAGCTGTTGGTAAAGTAACAGATATAGGTTTTAAGGAGGACGGTTCTGGAATTTTAGAGGTAGAATTAGTAGTAGAAAGTGACTTCGAGTTTTCTAAAAACAGTAGAGCCGAATTATATGAGACAGGACTAATTGGTGGTAAAGCTATTGCCATAATGCCAGCTTTTGATGGTGCAGAAAATGCAAAAAGTGGCGATAAATTACAAGGTGGTTTAAAAGCAGGTTTAAGTGAATTGGTAAATCAAAGGTTAACACCGCTTCAGGAGAAAATTGAGAAAATGATGGTTAGCGCTGATGTACTTTTGAATAATTTTAATGATGTTTTTGATGATAAAACAAAAGCGAATTTAAAAAGTAGTATATCAGGTTTAAATCAATTGATGGATGAGTTTAGTAATACCTCAAAATCATTAAATGAATTAATCTCAAGTGAGGATAGCAAACTAAACAAGTCTTTATCCAACTTTGAAAATGTGAGCAGTAACCTTTCAAAAGTATCAGATTCTATAGCTAGTACTAATATCGCTAAAACCATTCAAAATATGGAATCTACCCTTAAAAGTCTTGATGGTATTTTAGCCGATTTAGAAAGTGGAAAAGGTTCTATGGGTAAATTACTGAAAGATGATGCGCTTTATAAAAATATGGAAGGTGCTTCAAAAGAATTAGAAGAACTTTTGCGCGATGTGAAATTACACCCAAAGCGTTATACCAGAATCCTTTCTAAAAAGGAGATACCATACCAGGAAGAAACTAACTAAGTAATGACATATTTACCGAATATAATTTTTGCAATAGCCTTAATTATAGGTGTAGGCTATTTCACAAGAAACATTAAAAAACTTATTAGAAACATCAAGTTAGGTCGTGATGTTGATACTAGCGATAATTCATCTGAGCGTTGGCGCAATGTAGTTAATATAGCATTGGGGCAAAGTAAAATGGTTAGAAGACCTATTTCTGGTTTACTGCATGTTGTTGTATATATAGGTTTTATAATCATTAATATCGAAGTACTCGAAATTATTATTGATGGTATTTTTGGAACACATCGCATCGGCCTCAAAATTATGCCCGCTTCGGTTTATGGTTTTTTAATTGGCACTTTTGAAATTTTAGCAGTTTTAGTATTAGTTTCTGTTATTATATTTTGGATAAGAAGGAATGTCTTAAAATTAGCACGCTTTATTAAAAGTGAAATGAAAGGATGGCCCAAAACGGATGGTAATCTTATTTTGTATTTTGAAGTTGTACTCATGACACTGTTCTTGGTGATGAATGCAACGGATTTAGAGTTTCAGGCATTGAACTCGGGTAATGTAATAAGTCAGTTTATAGCACCTTGGTTTTCTGAATTACAAGAGTCTACAATTCACATTATTGAACGCAGCGCTTGGTGGCTTCATATTTTGGGAATTCTAGTGTTTTTGAATTATCTGTATTTTTCTAAGCATCTACACATAATTTTAGCGTTTCCAAACGTATACTTCGGAAGTTTAAAACCTAAAGGTGCGTTTAATAATTTGGAAGCTGTAACCAATGAGGTGAAATTAATGATGGATCCTGATGCAGATCCTTTTGCTGTGCCTGCAGACGATACGGCGGATGAAGTACCTGCCAAATTTGGCGCGAGTGATGTAATGGATTTAAATAGAGTGCAATTACTAAATGCCTATACCTGTACTGAATGTGGTAGGTGCACTTCTGCATGTCCTGCAAACTTAACAGGTAAAAAACTATCGCCTCGAAAAATAATGATGGATACACGAGACCGTTTGGAGGAGGTAGGTAAAAATATAGACGCTAACGGTGGTGAATTTAAAGACGATGGGAAACAATTATTAGGAGATTATATTACCCATGAAGAGCTTTGGGCATGTACCACTTGCAATGCATGTGTAGAGGAGTGTCCTGTAAGTATAAACCCGTTATCCATAATTTTAGACATGCGCAGATATTTGGTTATGGAACAAAGTGCTGCACCTTCAGAATTGAACAATATGATGTCTAACATTGAGAACAATGGTGCACCATGGCCATACAATCAAATGGATCGTTTAAATTGGAAAGATGAATAACAGGAATTTAGTTTTAATAAAGGCCCTTCAACAGAAGATAGATGGGTAATGATGAATTATGATACTAATAACCCAATCATATTTCAAATTTTACCTTCTAGTATTTTAGATAATGCAAAGTCTTATCAAAGTGATTTAATGCTGAAAAGAAAAAAAAGCTAAGAGAATTAATTTTACAATTGTTATGACAGTAAAAACAATGGCGGAATTTATGGCAGAAGGCAAACAACCTGAAATTTTATTTTGGGTAGGTTCTGCAGGAAGTTATGACGACCGAGCGAAAAAAATCACTAAAGCATTTGTTAAAATTTTAAATGCTGCTAACGTAGATTTTGCGGTTCTTGGACAGGAGGAGAGTAGTACTGGAGATATAGCCAAAAGAGCGGGTAATGAGTTTCTATTCCAAATGCAGGCGGTAATGAATATTGAATTGCTTAATGGTTACGCTATAAAAAAAATAGTGACTTGCGATCCACATTCCTATAATTGTATTAAAAACGAGTACCCAAGTTTGGGTGGCACGTACGAAATGTATCATCACACGCAATATATCAAGGATTTAATAAGTTCAGGAAGATTAAATGTTGAGGGGCAGAAGTATAAAGGCAAGCGTATTACATTTCATGACCCTTGTTACCTCGGTAGAGCTAATAGTGAATATGATGCACCACGGAATGTATTGTCAAAAACAAACGCAAATTTAGTGGAGATGAAACGCCATAAAAGTACTGCACTATGCTGTGGTGCTGGTGGTGCGCAAATGTTTAAAGAGCCCGAAAAAGGAGATAAGGATATCAATATTTTAAGAACTGAAGATGCTCTTGAAACCAAACCCAATATTATTGCTACCGGATGCCCATACTGCAATACTATGATGACGGATGGTGTTAAAAACAAAGAGAAAGAAGATGAAATTGAAGTATTGGATGTGGCTGAGTTAATTGCTAATTCCATAGATAATTAAAAGAAATAATGCTAGTAGATTTTAATACATTACCAGAGGAATCCCGTGTATGGATTTATCAAGCTAACAGGTCTTTTACATCAGAGGAACAAGAAGAAATTAGCAATAAACTAGATGTATTTATTGAGAATTGGACAGCACATGGTAGTGATTTACAAGCTGGTTATTTGCTGAAATATAACAGGTTTATTGTTATTGGTTTAAACCAAAAACTTAATGCTGCAACAGGATGCTCTATTGACGCTTCTGTTCATTTTATTCAACGGTTGGAAAAAGAATACCATGTGGATTTGATGGATAAAATGAATGTATCCTACAAACAAGGTGAGTTTATTGCATATAAGCCGTTAACAGACTTTAAGAAAATGGCAAAACAACGTGCGGTTTCCAAAAACACGATTGTCTTCAATAATTTAGTGACTAATATAGCTGAGTTTAAAGAAAACTGGGAAGTACCTGCTAGTGATAGTTGGCACTCGAGATTTCTCTAACTCTTAGTCTTATTGTCATTCTGAACTTGTTTCAGAATCTCGCAAACTTTAGATCACTTTTTTAATAACACGCAACTTGTGCGTATGGATACCCTTGTCTATATTATAAATTCCAGAATGGTCTAGTCTATCAATTCTAACCTTTCCATGCGCATGGATAATATAGTTGTCCTTCATAATTAGTCCCACATGAATAATGTTTCCCTCAGCATTATCAAAAAATGCTAAATCTCCTGGTTCACTTTCTTCAATAAAACTTAAGGCTTCACCTTGAGTGGCCTGCTGAGATGCATCGCGTAACAATTTATAACCATTTAATTTATAAACCATTTGTGTAAACCCAGAGCAGTCAATGCCAAAAGGTGTTTTTCCACCCCATAAATATGGACTGTTTAAATACAAAAATGCCGTTTTGATGATATTACTTTTTGGCTGTTTTTCGGTAGTGCTATTACCATCAAATGTGTGGTCAAGTAAATTTAAGCCGTTTAAACTTGCACCCAATTGAATAGGAATAAGCTGTTCTTTTTTATCCTGAACAAATTCAACCAAATCAAGGGATAGCTTTGGGTTCTCAGATTGTATTTGCTTATAATCTTCCGCCTCAATTTCCAAATATTGTTTGTTGTCAATCCAACCCTCATATTTGTCAAACGCCAGCCGAATTTTACTCCATTGTTTTCGGTACTCAATCACTTTAAAAATATCGCCGTATAGTACTTGAGACACCAATTCGCTTTTATCGGATGCTTCAAATCTTAGGGGAACAATACTTAAATTACAAATTCCGTATCGCATTCAAGTAGTTTAGTTGCGTTCAATAACCATTGCAGAAGCGCCTCCACCACCATTACAAATAGCAGCAGCACCTATTTTGGCATTATTTTGTTCAAGTACACTTAATAAAGTAATTAAAATTCTAACACCAGAACACCCAAGTGGATGCCCCAATGAAACCGCACCACCATTAACATTTACATTCTCATCTGTTAGTTTTAGAATTTTCATATTTGCTAAGGCAACCACTGAAAATGCTTCATTAAACTCAAAAAAGTCTACATCATCAATTGTTATTCCAGCTTTTTTTAATGCTTTAGGCAATGCTTTTGCAGGAGCAGTAGTAAACCATTTGGGCTCGTGAGCAGCATCTGCATAGCTTTTTATGGTAGCCAACGGTGTTAAACCCATAGCTACGGCTTTAGATTTATTCATAAGCACCATGGCTCCAGCACCATCATTTATAGTAGAAGCATTCGCAGCCGTAACTGTGCCTTCTTTGGTAAAAGCAGGTCTTAATGTAGGTATTTTATCAAGTTTTACTTTGGTAAACTCTTCATCTGTATCAACAATTATCGGTTCACCTCTGCGTTGCGGCACTTCAACAGGTACTATTTCATTCTTAAATTTACCTGTTTCCCAGGCATGTGCAGAACGCTGATAAGATTGAATGGCATAATTGTCTTGTTCCTCTCTGGAGAAATTATATTCTGTTGCACAAGCATCAGCACAAACACCCATAGCATTTTTGTCGTATGCATCCACTAGTCCATCCTGTTGCATACCATCAATTAAAGTAGTAGCGCCAAATTTAGAGCCAGTTCTAGCATATAAGTAATGTGGAATTAAACTCATATTCTCCATACCTCCCGCTACCACTATTTCTGCATCACCCAATAAAATGGTTTGAGCTGCATGCATCACTGCCTTCATACCAGAAGCACAAACCTTATTTACAGTTGTACAAGGTACAGTATAAGGTATACCAGCACCAATAGCAGCTTGTCTAGCAGGTGCTTGTCCATTTCCCGCTTGAACCACATTACCCATAAAAACTTCCTCAACCAAACTGGGATTTAAACATATTTTATCTAAAGCGCCTTTAATAGCAATAGCACCAAGCTTTGTTGCAGGAACTGTAGAAAGCGCACCTAAAAAACTTCCAATTGGTGTTCTTGCGGTGGAAACGATAACAACTTCAGAATTCATAATTCTACCATTAATTATATAGGCGAAAATAATCAATTTTTAACAGATAGAATAGGGATTACAAGTTTCCCGATAACACTAAGAATTTATTACATTTGAAAATATTATCTTCATTGTATGAAAGACTTCATAAATAAGCTTTACCGAAATCACTCCTTGATTTACAAAGTCTTATTGTTTGTAACTACTACGTTTCTTATTGTGTATTTATTCCCCAAAAGTGGAAAATTTAAGTATAGTTTTGAACGCGGAAAACCTTGGCAGTCTGAAAATTTACTAGCACCATTTGATTTTGCCATTAAAAAGTCTGATGCCGAAATTACAGTTGAAAAGCAAGCGATACGAGAGCAAACGCCATTGTATTTTAATATAGATAAAAGCGTTCCACTAAAAGTACTAAGATCGTATGACACTAAATTTTCAAGTGTATTTACGGACTCACTTTCTTCGGTACAGAAAAATAACATAAAAGAAAAGGGTAGAGGCATACTACAAAGCCTTTATGATTTTGGTGTTTTGGTAGATGATTATGAGTTTGAAGCACGAAAGTTGGTGGTTACCCTTAGCGGAAATATTAAAAAACAGAATACAACGTATGGCAATCTGATAGAGCAGGAGGAGGTGAAATCTATCATTGAGAAAAAATTCATCAATGCTGGTTTAGAGGAATACGCTAATACTTTAACGTCCTTATTTTTTGATATAGTTGAACCCAATTTAAGCTATAATAAATCTTTAACCGAAAAAGTAATTAAAGATGAACTTGGAAAAATTTCATATACAAGAGGTAGTGTTGAAAAAGGAACGTTAATCATCTCCAAAGGAGAGGTGGTTGAAGGCGACAAGTTTCAAAAGTTAAAATCATTACAATCTGAATACGAATCGCAGGTTTGGAACGAGTCTAATTACAATTGGATTTTGTTTGCCTATACGCTTTTAGTAGCATTGGCACTTTTGATGCTATTATTGTTTCTTCGGAAATATAGAATTGAGGTATTTGAGAACAATACCAAAGTGACATTCATATTCTTCAATATTTTGCTAATGGTATTTATCACGACCATGGTGGTAAATTACAATTCAGAATATTTATATGTTGTACCATTATGTGTTTTACCACTTGTATTAAAGGCCTTTTTTGATGCCAGATTGGGCATGTTTGCGCATGTGATTACAGTATTGCTTTTAGGGTCTATCGTACCAAATAGTTATGAATATATGTTCTTGCAAATTCTTGCAGGCATTGTAACCATACTTACGGTTTCGGAGTTGTACAAACGAGCTAATTTATTTATTTCAGTAGGTCAGATTACGTTAATTTATATAGTAGCTTATTTTGCATTTTTTGTAATTCACGAAGGAAGCATTGAAACCATTGATTGGCATACATTTTTGTTTTTTATTTTATGTGGATTAGCTACGTTATTCGTACAACCATTAATATATGCCTATGAAAAACTCTTTGGCTTGGTGTCTGACGTGTCTCTTTTAGAGCTTTCAGATACAAACACTAAACTACTCAAAGAGTTGTCCAATGTCTCTCCAGGAACATTCCACCATGCCTTAAATGTAGCGAATCTAGCAGAAGCTTCTGCCAATGAAATAGGAGCTAATGCTATGTTAGTTAGAGTGGGCGCATTGTATCATGATATAGGTAAAATGGTAGTGCCTAATTATTTTACCGAAAATCAGTCCACCGGTATAAATCCGCATGATGATTTGTTACCTAGAGAGAGTGCTAGGATTATTGTAGATCATGTAATTCATGGTATAGAAATAGCTAAGAAAAACAAACTGCCAGATCGTGTAATTGATTTTATTAGAACGCACCACGGTACAAGTGTGGTATATTATTTTTATAGAAAGGCGAAGGAATTAGATGAAGAGGTAAACGCAGAAGATTTTAGATACCCTGGTCCAAAACCATTTAGTAAAGAAACCGCAATACTAATGATGTGCGATAGTGTAGAAGCGGCCTCTAAAAGTTTAAAAAATCCTACTTCAACCAAAATAGATGATTTCGTTGAAAATATTATCAATAAACAGATTGAGGAAGAGCAATTTTTAAATGCCAATATTACGTTTAAGGAGATTCAGTCCATTAAAAAAGTACTAAAACACAAGCTTGCAAATATTTACCATTTACGCATAGAATACCCCGAATAATTTTTCCAAAAAAATAAATAAATAGTTGCGTTCTTATAATGTTTAAATTACATTTGCATCCGCAATTTCTATTGCAAAGTTCTTATAGAATTTAGGAGAGGTGCCAGAGTGGTAATGGAGCAGATTGCTAATCTGTCAACGCGTAAGTGTTGCCCGGGTTCGAATCCCGGTCTCTCCGCAAGGGTTGTTTAGAAATTCCAGCTTGTCAGCTGGCTCTTTCGCTAAAAATGTCTATTATACATTTTTTAAACGCTCAGCCCGGGGTGTAGCGTAGCCCGGTTATCGCGCCGCGTTTGGGACGCGGAGGTCGCAGGTTCGAATCCTGCCACCCCGACATTAAAAAAAGCCTTAAAACTTTATGTTTTAAGGCTTTTTAATTAAATATTTTTAAGCCAAATTTTTATTGACCCATCATTTCCTGAATCTTTTCCTGCATCAATTCCTGATCTTGAAGAGTTTCAAATCCGAAAGTGGCTACAGCCCAAATTGAAAATAGAAGATAAATGCCACTTAAAATAATCCCAATAATTCCTAAAACTTTACCAGTCTTTACATTTTGAAAACCCGAGTATGCATCAGGGTCTGCCGCATAAACTTTTGTTGCCTTTTTAGCAAGCACAATTGCCACAATTCCAAGTATTAAGCCAACTATTCCATAGCAACAGCATGTAAGGATTGAAAGTATTCCGAATACCAAGATTAAGGTTGAATTAGGTAGTTTTTGTTGTTCCATTTGTATTTATTTAATTAAGAATATTTTTAAAAAGAAACTTGTAATCATGATAAGTGTACTTAAAACGCCAAGTATTACTATTAATTTATAACCCTGTTTAAATGGTTTAATGGTGTTTGTAATAACAACCGCAGCCAAAAGTACTAATGTATAAATAGCAGGATACATTTTAAAAGCTGCAATAAATTCACCATGCAGAATAAGAGATAAACTGCGTTGTAGGCCGCAACCCATACATTCAATACCAAATAATTTTTTATTTAGGCAAGGTAGCATGTATTCTTCAAGTTTACTTGTTGCAAGCATATTTCAATTGTATGATTAAAACGCTCATAAATATAACGAATGCTAAATATGTATTAAAATTTATTTGTGCGCTCTGTCTATTTTTTCACGTAAATTTGTTTTGACACTAGTATAATTCTATGAAATACCTAAACTACATCTTAATTATTGTTGGGGCTGTTATTGCTGTTTATGCCCAAGTATCAGAAAGCCAAAATCAATTTGTGTTAATTACTGGTATTGTAGTACTCATGTTGGGTGTTTATAGAATAGCAAGAATAATTCCTAGTAAACATCAGTCGGAAGATGAAAATGATGAACTCAGCTAAAAGTCTATGAAGTTTAAGGTCGGAGATACTGTTGCTGTTTTAGACGAAGATATTTCAGGAAGTATAGTAAAGATTTCAAATGGTGAAGTAGTTATTGAAACTACTGATGGGTTTCAACTTAGTTTTGTTCCAACTGAATTAGTTCATAATTCACATTCTGATGATATCATAAAAAGTATTTCGAGTTTTTCAAAGAATAAAGACTTCTTAAAATCTAAAGTCACAAAGAAGAATTCTACAAAGAAAACCAAGAAAGAAAGGGTTAGACCAGTAATGGAGGTTGATTTGCATATTCATCAATTAGTGAATTCTTCTAAAGGCATGACTAATTATGACATGCTCAATTTACAAATAGACACAGCCAAACGAAAGTTAGATTTTGCTATTGTAAAACGTATTCAAAGAATTGTATTTATTCATGGCGTAGGTGAAGGCGTACTTAGAATGGAGCTAGAAACATTATTTAGGCGTTACGACAATATAAAGTATTATGATGCTAACTATCACAAATATGGTTTGGGCGCAACCGAAGTTTATATTTATCAGAATAAAATTTAAGGAAAATCTGGAGTAACAGTTCTTATGCCTGATAATTGACTGGCTCCCGTTAACGTCCCAAAATCAAAAATATCCTGCGATAAGAAACTAATATCAATCTCTTCAACAATTAGTCTTACTATATAAATTTGATTAATGGTATGCGGCCTGTAAGCGGTTGCAGGTTCACCTGGTAAATTTACATTTTCATTTAAATAGTCTGCAATTCCAAGAACACTATTTGAAACATCATCTTGTGGATTTTGATTTTGGGTATCATTTTCTTCATCTCGAGTTAAAACACCATCACCATCGTCGTCAGGATCAAGATAATCTGGAGTACCATCACCGTCAGTATCTTGGGCATCTGCTGGATTATCATCATTATCAGGATCAACATTTTCGCTTGAAGTCAACACATTGTCACCATCATCATCTGCATCTAAGTAATCGGGTATGCCATCTCCGTCAGTATCTTGTGCATCACTAAAATCACCATCCCCGTTAGGATCTTGGTTTTCGAATTCTGCAGGAATACCATCATTATCGTCTTCAATTAAACTTCTAATTATAGTTGCTTTGGCATCACTAGATTCGTCAAGTGTGATATTAAGATTGGCGGGTGGAAGATTATTACAAAACAAATCTGTATCATCTGGAAGATCAAGTCTGTTATATGTTCTATAAGTAAAAACACCAGTTTTTTCAATAGTAGCAATTATATCCGTGCTATCTGTTTTAAAAATATCTTCAACAGTAAAACCTTCAATAGCTACGGATACAGTTTCAGTTGGATCTTCTTTTGTTTTAAACAATAAGATATTAGACTCTCCACATGATCTAAAGGTGTCTTCAAAATCAAATTCAAAATCTATAACATCACCGTCATTACACGAATTGACACAAAAAAAACACCCAAAAAGTACTACTAAACAAAAACGTTTCATTGCATTTATTTTAAGCAAAAATAATAGAATTGCATATATAACGAAGTGTATTAATAATAATTTTATTTGAAGTATTTTTGTTTAAAATTTTCTAGTATGAAAGCTGTTTATTTTGATAATGCGGCCACAACAAAAATGCGTGATGAGGTGATTTCTGTAATGACAGAAACCATGAAGCATAATTATGGAAATGCATCATCTTCATATAACATTGGTAGGGCTTCAAAATCACTAATTGAATCGGCTAGAAAAACAATTGCTAATGCTTTAAATGTTTCAGCTGGAGAAATAATTTTTACTTCTGGAGGTACCGAGGCTGACAATCTTGTGTTAAGAAGTACGGTAAGAGACTTAGGTGTTAAACAAATTGTTACCACAAAAATAGAGCATCATGCGGTGCTACACACTGTACAAGAACTTGAAAAAGAATATGGCATTACCATAACCTATTTAAGCTTAGATAGTTTTGGCAATATTGATTATGGGGAGTTAGAATCTGTTTTAGACGGAAACTCTAACATTTTGGTGAGTTTAATGCACGTAAACAATGAAATTGGTAATATTTTAGACATTAAACGAGTTGCTGACTTATGTAAAGCCAATAATGCATTGTTTCATTCTGATGCTGTACAATCCATTGGGCATTATAACCTAGACTTACAGGCGATACAAGTAGATTTTTTGGCTGCAAGTGCTCACAAATTTCATGGTCCTAAGGGGGTTGGTTTTGCATTTATTAGAAAAGATAGCGGATTAAAACCTTTAATTTTTGGTGGAGAGCAGGAGCGTGGTTTAAGAGCTGGAACAGAGAGTGTTCATAATATTGTAGGTCTTGAAAAAGCTTTAGTACTAGCCAATGCAAATTTGGAAAATGAGATAGCTTATTTAAAGGGTTTGAAACACTATTTCATCGATCAACTAAGAAACGCCATACCCGATATTGAGTTTAATGGGCTTTCAGAAGATTTAGAACGTAGTACATATACTTTAATTAACGCAAGATTACCAATTGCCTCGAATAAATCTGCCATGTTTTTATTTCAATTAGATTTAAAGGGAATTGCTTGTTCTAAGGGTAGCGCTTGCCAGAGTGGTAGTAATCAAAAGTCGCATGTGTTGACTGAAATTCTAAATGCTCAGGACTTGGAAAAACCATCCATTAGGTTTTCGTTTAGTGCTTACAATACAAAGGAAGAAGTAGATTATTTAATAGATACTTTGAAAAGATTGATGTAATTCTGCTCTAAAGATTTAAAACTTCATTGTAGTTCTTACGTTAAACACTCTAGGGGTTAAAAAGTTTGGTATGGAGTATTGACGTTTACTATACACATCTCTAACCCAAGTATTTGTAATGGAGTTTTGATTATCAAAAATATTGAAGATTTCAAATCCGAATGACAACTCCTTAAATGGCTTTTTCCAACCGCTTTTAAATTGCTTTTTCTCATCCACTAAAACAAATTGAAAACCTACATCTGCACGTCTGTAATCGGGCAAGCGCAATTGAAAATCATATGGATCAGCATAATTTGGTGATCCACCTGGTAATCCTGTATTATATACAAGATTTAGATACATCTTCATATTAGGAATATTTGGAACATAATCCTGAAATAAAGCCGCAAATTTCAACCTTTGATCTGTCGGTCTAGAAATGTACCCACGATTATCAATATTTTCTTCCGTTTTTAAATACCCAAAACTAAACCAAGATTCTGTTCCGGGAACAAATTCACCATTAAGGCGCATATCTAAACCATATGCATAAGCTTTGGCGTTATTTTTAGCACGGTATCTAATTCGTACATTCTCTAAAGTGTAAGGGTTGACGGCTGTTAAGTTTTTGTAATACACTTCAGAAGTAAGTTTAAATGGTCTCTCCCACATTTTAAAACTATAATCATTTCCTAAAACCAAATGAAAAGATTTTTGAGCTTTCACATTGGGTTGTACCACACCCATAGAGTCTCTTAATTCTCTATAAAATGGTGGTTGGTAATACAAACCGGCCGCTGCGCGAAACAACATATCTTTTTTCCAATCTGGTTTAATAGCGATTTGAGCTCTTGGACTAAACACTGTCTGGTTGGTGGATGCAATGTTGTCACCCTTTACACTCCAATTATGCATACGCACACCAGCATTATACCACACATCACTATTTCCTAAAGTTATTCGTTTACTCCATTGGGCATAAGCCTGTAACCTATTTATTTGGGTGTTATTTCGTGCTCTTACATTTGTAAAAGGTTCGATAGGACCTTCAAAAGCTATATAAGGTTGCTCGTTTCTGGGGACTGTTCTTGGAGGACGAATAGAAAAACCAGCAGAATCAATCACTTCCCATTCCACCAATCTGTCACGGATATCTTCATTGGTGTATTTTAATGACCATTCGATGCGATGATCATCAATTCTTAAATCACCTTTGGTTTGTATAGTTGAAATCAAAGCATCTAAATCGTTTCTACCATGATTAAGTTGACTTCCAATACCCTCGCTAAACTCTACTTCACCCAAATTTTCGTCACCAATATTCCCGTTGACTTCACCTAAACTATACTGTGCTAAAATGTCGAAATATTCTTCTTCTGTAGCATGATAGGTTGAAGCTGTTAAGTTTAAAGTTAGATTGTCATTGGCAAAATAAGTGCCTTGAAAAGCTCCGAAAAGTGTTTGATATTGTGTTTTTTCCTGGCCTTCATAAAATACAATTAACGCGACTGGATCTGCTAGGGTACCAAAGTTGGTTTGTCTAGTTAAAGGTTCGTAATCGTATTCATTCAAAGAGGCATTCCCTAAAAAACTTAGATGAAACTTATTGGTAAATTTATAAGTGAAATACCCTTGAAGATCTGCAAAAATGGGTCTAAAGTTAGTCTCTGTCTGTTTCGCATCAACAAATAAATTGTTGTTTCGGTATCTTGCTCCAACTATACTTGTGAATTTTGAATCTTTACTGATATTCTCAACAGAAAGTGCAGCACCAAGTAAACTTAAATCAGCATTAACCTCAAATTGGTAGGGCGTTTTGTAGGTAATATCTAAAACTGATGATAATTTATCACCGTATTTTGCTTGAAAGCCGCCTGCCGAAAAGTCAACATTTTGCACTAGATCGCTATTAACAAAACTCAGTCCTTCCTGTTGGCCCGAACGCACTAAAAAAGGACGATATACTTCAATACCATTAATATAAACCAGATTTTCGTCATAATTTCCACCTCTCACCGAGTATTGTGTACTCAATTCATTATTATTACTTACACCAGGTAAGGTCATCAAAATATTTTCAACACCTGCATTTGCGCCTGGAATTTTTCTAATAGTTTCAGGTTCCAATGTTACAATACCTTCAACATCTTTTCGTCTAGCACCAGAAATTACAACAGTTGCAATTTGTTCAACAGATGTGCTCATTACAGGGTTGAATTCCTCTATAACACCATTTTTCAAGTTAAAGGTAACTGCAATTTTTTGGTGTGAGATATGCGTAAACTCAATAGTTACATTTTGGTTAGCAGGAATAGTAATGGTATAAAATCCATTTTCGTTTGATGTAGTGCCATTTTCACCAGATTTTACAGCTACATTTGTAATAGGTTCATTCTTTTCATCTAAAATAACGCCATTAACAGTTGCTTCCTGACAGAAAACATTTAAAATTATAAAGCAACTAAATAATAGAGTAATTAAGTGTTTAGTTTTCAAGAGTGGTTTCATTTATTTCCTGTAGAATAGTGTTTCAAAAGTAGAACTATTTCCAACATTATCTGTAGCAATTATCTTTAAATTGTTTTTTGTTTGACTGATTATACTATCATTAAAATCGTAAGTATATATGCCTTTGTAATACTCCATTAAAATCCATTTGCCATTTATTGTAGCTCTATAATTTGAAATACCAGATTTCTTATCATCAATTTTAACTTTTAGAAATCGATATTTACTTAGCCATTGTCCTTTTTTAAAGTTTACCGGAACAATACTTGGTTTTTCATTATCTATTGCAAGCGTAAAGGTTCCAAAATTTTTGGTGTACGTGGTAAGTGTATCACCCTGCCGTTTAGTGAACGAATAACTTGGGGTTTTCTTATAACCCGAAAGCTTAGCGATGTAGAGCTTATTTTTATCCTCAGTTTTGTATTTGCTAATATTAAAATCAATTTTAATACTCTTTTTTAGTGGCACAACATCTTCATGTAAAAATAAAGTATCTCCATTTATCTTGTAGTCCAAGTAAAAATCTTCATAAAATGTATTTGGAAAAATATCTACGTTTATATCACCTTCTTTAATTGAAGTACTTTTATCAGCTATAATATAATAATCTGTTTTATCATTTTCTTTAGATTTTAGATTGCTATTGTTTTCACCTTTAATAGAAACTGTAACCCAAGATGCGTTGTTTTGAAAGTCGCTTACTTTAATTTTGAAAACAGAATACGTACTATCAGCAATGGTCAAAATACCTTCCCTATAAAGGTCTTTATATAGACTTAAAGGATTATTTTGATTAAAAAGTTTTTGAATGCGTTGTCTGTGATTTCTATAATGTTCGTAATCAATTAATTGATTGATATGTTTAGTTTCATCGAAAGAAAACCGTTTAAAATCTAACTCAAAATTTTTACTACCGTTTATAAAACTTTGAATGTTTGCCACCCCATTTTTATTGGGTGCAAAATCCTGTCTATCCCATGTAGTAATTCCAAATCCAATTTTTCCAGACGCCGTAATATTCTCTACAGTATAGTCCCCATTTTGTAGAGGAATAAGCCTTAACTCCTGTTTCTTATTTTGATGATTAATATGTGAATTTCCATCCAATGGATAAGCATAAATAGAAGTTACAGTTGGCAGTTTTGTGTCTTTTATTTCAATACCAAAAAGCATGGGATTAATTGGTCTTTCGGCATTATCTCTAATTTCAAAATGAAGATGCGGTCCACCAGAACCGCCCGTATTTCCGCTATAGGCGATTAAACTATCTTTAGTAACCAAGAGTTCTTCGGGTGTTGGAAATACCTCAATTTCATAAGATTCCTTTTCGTATTGTTTATTTTTGATGTAGGCTTCAATTTCAGGACCAAACTTTTTTAAATGCGCATAAACTGTGGTGTATCCATTTGGGTGTGTGATGTATAACGCTTTTCCATAGCCATAATGAGATATTTTTATTCTGCTTACATAACCATCTGCACATGCCTTAACTTTTAGTCCTGTACGTTGTTGCGTTTTAATATCCAACCCAGAGTGAAAATGGTTAGTACGTAATTCTGCAAAAGTCCCAGAAAGAATCAGTGGAATATCTAGCGGATTAGAAAAATAATCTTGCGGATAAACATTTTGTGCCTTTAGGGAAACAGAAAAGAGTAGAAAGAGGGCAAGTATAATTCGCATAAGTTCGTATTGGGCTAAAATATTAATTTGAATGTAATTGGCAAAAACTAGTCCAAAAATCAAGGCATTAGAAGTTGTTTAACTGTATGTGACCAACAAATTTTATGTAAAATTATTGTTATTTATATGAAGTAATGTTAACTTTGTTTAATAAGTATTGAATTTTGTAGATAGGCATGATTGAAGCTGTTGTTAATTCCTTGGAGCATAAAATTAATAAAGTGCTTCTGAAATTAGATCAAACAAAACAGGCTAATTTAAAATTAAATGAGGAATTGATAAATGCTAAGGAAGAATTAAAAACCTACCAAAAGCAAAATGCCAATTGGGAGGAAAAGTATCAGGCACTTAAAATGGCGAATTCAATGCTTGGTAGTAACGATAATAAAAGAGAGACGAAGCTTAAAATAAATGCATTAATTCGGGAAATAGATCATTGTATTGCACAATTATCAGAATGATGTAACATAATTTTGATGTCAGAAAAGCTGAAAATAAAGTTATCAATAGCAAATCGAGTATATCCTTTAACTATTGATGCGAAACAGGAGGAAGGGTTGCGAAAAGCAGCAAAAAACATCGAGGTAATGATTAAACGATTTGAGCAAAGTTACTCCGTAAGAGATAAGCAAGATGTATTGGCCATGTGTGCATTGCAGTTTGCCTCTCAGTTGGAGCAAAAGTCTATAGATAAGGAAGTGCGAAATGAAGAGGTGGAAGAAAAGCTAAATACTATAAATAGCTTATTGGAAGCTCATTTAAGTGCTTAACGTTCTTTAAAATAAGTAGAAGTTACTACCTACATTGGTTATTTTTTTTGATAAACTCAACGTTAATTCTTTAAAAAGGGTGAGTTTAAGTTGTAAAAGCAGGCTGCTAGTACTTTTGTATTTTGGGCAGATCCTTGATCAGCTTGTTAGCCCTAAACTTGTTTTTAAGGAGTTTATACAAAACTTTATACCGGTGTAGGTTTTTTTATATATATAAATCAACTAATTTAACAATGGACAACACAATTGTATTAATTGTAGGAGGTGTAATTGTAGGGCTAATAATAGGATATATCATAGCCAAATCAATAGAAAAGAGTAATGCATCTAAATTAATTAAATCAGCAAAGAAAGACGCTGCTTCAATATTAAAAGAAGCTAAAAGTGAAGGTGAAAGTATAAAGAAGGATAAAATTCTTCAGGCTAAAGAAAAATTTATAGAGCTTAAGGCAGAGCATGAGAAGGTTATTTTATCTCGTGACAAAAAAATGGCAGAAGCTGAAAAACGGACCAGAGATAAGGAATCTCAGGTATCTCAAGAACTTTCTAAAGGCAAAAAACTTAATCAAAGTTTAGAAAGTAAAATTAATGACTACAATCATAGACTTGATGTTTTAGATAAGAAGCAAGCTGAAATTGAGCGATTGCATAAAAGCCAGGTACAACAATTAGAAGTTATTTCTAGTTTATCAGCGGAAGAGGCGAAAGAGCAATTGGTAGAATCTTTAAAAGGTGAAGCCAAAAACGATGCCATGGCTTACATTCAAGGTGCGTTGGAAGAGGCTAAACTTACTGCGGAACAAGAAGCAAAAAAGGTTATTATCAATACCATCCAGCGAATTGGTACAGAAGAGGCTGTTGATAACTGTGTTTCCGTTTTCAATATAGAATCTGATGACGTTAAAGGACGTATCATTGGTCGTGAAGGAAGAAACATTCGTGCCATAGAATCTGCAACAGGTGTTGAGATTATTGTAGATGATACACCAGAGGCTATCATCCTATCTTGTTTTGATGCTGTAAGACGAGAAGTAGCTAGACTATCACTTCATAAATTGGTTACTGATGGAAGAATACATCCTGCAAGGATTGAAGAGATAGTTAGAAAAACAACAAAACAAATTGAACAGGAAATAATAGAAGTCGGTAAACGAACAGTAATTGATTTAGGGATTCACAATCTGCACCCCGAATTAATTAAAATTGTTGGTAGAATGAAATACCGTTCTTCCTACGGACAAAATTTATTGCAACACTCTAGAGAAGTAGCGAAGCTCTGTGGAGTTATGGCATCAGAATTAGGGCTAAATCCGAAATTAGCAAAACGTGCGGGATTGCTGCATGATATTGGAAAAGTTCCAGACGCCGAAACAGATATGGAAACACCACATGCAATTTTGGGAATGCAGTGGGCTGAAAAATATGGAGAAAAAGGAGATGTTTGTAATGCCATAGGTGCCCACCATGATGAAATTGAAATGAAATCGTTATTGGCGCCTATTGTTCAAGTTTGTGATGCCATATCGGGTGCTAGACCAGGTGCAAGACGACAAGTCTTAGATAGTTATATTCAACGTTTAAAAGACCTAGAAGATATTGCTTTTGGGTTTAACGGTGTTAAAAAAGCATATGCGATACAAGCGGGCAGGGAGTTGCGCGTAATTGTTGAAAGTGAAAAGGTGAATGATGAAAAAGCAGCAGAATTATCATTTAATATTTCGCAAAAGATTCAAACTGATATGACTTATCCGGGTCAGGTTAAAATTACGGTTATTAGAGAAACTAGAGCAGTTAATATTGCTAAATAGAATTCTTTGAATTGAATAAATATTGAAATCCAGCTATTGGCTGGATTTTTTTATTGTTATTTTCTAGGATGGTATTTTTCAACCACCTTTGTAAGATGGCTTTTATCAAGGTGAACGTAAATCTCTGTTGTAGTAATGCTTTCATGCCCGAGCATTAGTTGAATGGCCCTTAAATCTGCATCGTTTTGAAGTAAGTGCGTTGCAAATGAATGCCTAAACGTGTGTGGTGATACATTTTTCTTTAAACCAATTTTTTCTACAAGTTGTTTGATTATCGTAAAAACCATAGCTCGGGTTAACTGTTTGCCTCTTCGGTTTAGAAAAAGAGTATCTTCAAAACCCGCTTGTATATTCATATGGTTACGAATTTCTGTACTGTAAATATTAATGTACTTCACAGTAGACTCTACTATAGGTACAAACCGTTGTTTATCGCCTTTACCGGTAACCTTTATAAAACCTTCATCAAAGAATAGATCAGACAGCTTTAAATTAATCAATTCACTAACCCGTAGACCACATCCGTATAGTGTCTCTAACATGGCGCGATTACGTTCTCCTTCTGGTTTACTCAAATCTATAGCACTAATAATTTGATCTATTTCTTCTTCGGAAAGTGTATCTGGTAGTTTTCTGCCAATTTTAGGAGACTCAATTAAATCTACCGGATTGTCTTTTCTATAATCTTCAAAGACTAAATAGTTGAAAAAACTACGTAAGCCAGAAATTAGTCTGGACTGGGATCTGGCGTTTAGTTCTTTAGCGGATTCATAAATAAATTGTTGAATGGTTTCTGAGGTAGTAGAAATAGGATTAGAACTAATTTTATTGGTTTCTATATACTTCGTCAGTTTTTGTATATCTAAAACATAATTATCGATAGAATTTTGAGATAACCCTCTCTCTATCTTTAGAAATAAAGAATAATCTTTTATAGCATTTTGCCACTTCATAATAAGGTAAATGTAGGTAAAAATGAGAATATAATGGTTATACGTAGTTCTACGTATTTTTCAAAGAAAATATCGATAACTTATATTTTAAGTTTCTGATAATCAATAGTTTTAAGTTTGAATGCTGATGAAGCTTTTAATAATGTTTCCAACATTTAAATATTGTTATGAATTTTTATTTAATTCTGAGTATATCAAACTATAATCTTCAATAATTATGAAAAATTTATTTTTATTGCCAATTATTGCGTTATTCGCAATAACAAGCTTAAATGCTCAAGGTGAATTTAGTGCTGGACTTAGTGCTGGTATTCCAATTGGAGATGCAGGAGATTTTACAACATTTGCTATAGCAGTTGATTTAGGTTATCTCTTCGAAATATCAGATGAATTCGATGCTGGTGCTACCATTGGTTACTCTCATTCTTTTGGAGACGAAATAACTATTCTTGGTGTTGCCTTAAAGACAGAAGATGTACAATTTATTCCAATTGCTGCTTCAGGTAGATTTGAAGTTGCACCTAGTTTTACTGTTGGAGCCTATGTTGGATACGCTTTAGGCATAAGTGATGATAATGATGGAGGCTTTTATTATTCGCCTAGAGCACAATATAGTGTCAGTGAGGCTATTGATATTGTTGCTGCTTGCAGAGTTGTAAGTGTAGATGGTGGAAGTTGGGACATCATAAGTGAAGGTATTGAGTTTGGAATAGATTAATTAGCTTAAATATAATTAAATAGAGGAGCTGGTTTTCCAGCTCTTTTTTTATGCTCCAATTTTAAATATCTTTACCTTATGAAAAAACTAATCATAATAAACGGTCCAAATCTTAATTTACTTGGTAAACGTGAACCCAATATTTACGGAAGCCTAACCTTTACAGAGTTCCTAGATAAAGTTAAAACTAAATATAAAGGTGTGGACTTAGATTATTATCAATCTAATGTTGAAGGAGAACTGATAAATAAATTGCATGAGGTGGGGTTTGATTATGACGGTATTGTTTTAAACGCTGCGGCTTACACGCATACCTCTGTTGGTATTGGAGATGCTATAAAAGCTATTGAAACTCCAGTTGTTGAAGTGCATATTTCAAATACATTTGGACGTGAAGAATTTAGACATCAATCATTTGTATCCCCTAATGCCAAAGGCGTGATTCTTGGTTTTGGACTGCAAAGTTATGAGTTGGCTATACAGAGTTTTTTAAATTAAAAATGAATGTTTTTTTTAAAAATACAACGCTCTTAGGTTGTATAGCAGTTTGTCTTTTTAGTATTAAACTAAATGGACAATCATCTAGTAGTTTTGGAATAAAGGGTGGTGCTAATTTTACTTTTTTTAAAGTCGCAGAAGCGTCTTTCGGTACTAATCCAGAAACTGCTACTGGATTTTATTTTGGTGGCTTTATGGATTTTGAAGTAGACGAAAGCTTTTCAATACAGCCAGAAGTGCTTTATATTGTTTTGAACGACTTTAATTTCGTAAATGCTCCAATTTATATGAAATACGAAGTAGGTCATAACTTTAACTTGTTAGTTGGTCCAAGTTTAAATTACTTCTTTGATTTTTTTGTTAATAAATTTAAAGTACGTGGAGATATTGCTACCTCTTATCAGTTTACGAGCGCACTGGATATTCACCTTAAATATACTTTGGGATTTCAAGAAATTACACCAAATGGACTTTTTATAGGTTTAGGTTTGAAACTTTAAAAACCCATTTAACCTCTCCAAAAGGGGTAATAATAGCGTGTATGAAATAAAAAAAGGTTCGAGTTTTCGAACCTTTTGTTTAAATCTATAATTTTTCGTTTGAGTTGAGTTACTCAATTTTAGAGAGGTTAGGAGCGGCTTAAATATGAATTACTTCATCATAAGCAGCAGCAACAGCTTCCATAACTGCTTCACTCATTGTTGGATGTGGGTGAACGGCTTTTAAAACTTCATGACCTGTTGTTTCTAGCTTTCTACCCAGAACTGCTTCAGCAATCATATCAGTAACTCCAGCACCAATCATATGACAACCTAACCATTCGCCATATTTCGCATCAAAAATCACTTTAACGAAACCTTCCTTATTTCCACCAGCACTAGCTTTACCAGAAGCAGAGAATGGGAATTTTCCAACTTTAATATCAATACCTTTTTCTTTAGCGGCCTTTTCAGTTAAGCCAACACTAGCAATTTCTGGCGAGCAATATGTGCAACCTGGAATATTGCCATAATCGATAGGCTCAACATGGTGATCTGCAATTTTTTCAACACATAAAATACCTTCAGCAGAAGCTACATGTGCTAGTGCTTGTCCTGGTGTTACATCGCCGATAGCATAATATCCAGGAATATTTGTTTGATAAAAATCGTTCACTAAGATTTTATCTCTGTCTACTACAATACCAACATCTTCTAATCCAATATTTTCAATATTTGTTTTAATACCAACTGCAGATAAAATCACATCAGCTTCTAAAACTTCTTCACCCTTAGCAGTTTTCACAGTAGCTTTAACACCTTCTCCAGATGTATCTACACTAGTAACTTCGGCAGATGTTTTTATTTTAATACCGTTCTTTTTGAATGAACGCTCCAATTGTTTAGACACATCCTCGTCTTCTACAGGAACAATGTTTGGTAAATACTCAACAATTGTTACCTCGGTTCCCATTGAATTGTACACATAAGCAAATTCTACACCAATAGCGCCAGAACCCACCACAATCATTTTCTTGGGTTGCTTTTTAAGTGTCATTGCTTCACGATAGCCTATTACTTTTTCACCGTCTTGCGGCAAGCTTGGTAATTCTCGAGAGCGTGCACCAGTGGCAATAACTATATGGTCTGCAGAATACTCAGTTCCATCAACTTCAACTTTCTTTCCTGGTTTAAGTTTTCCGAAACCTTCAATAACATCAATTTTATTCTTTTTCATTAAAAATTGAACACCTTTACTCATACCATCTGCAACGCCACGACTACGTTGCACAACAGCATCAAAATCGTGCGAAGCTTCTTTCACTTTTAGTCCGTAATCTTCTGCATGCTTTAGATATTCAAATACTTGAGCCGATTTGATAAGCGCTTTTGTTGGAATACAACCCCAGTTAAGACATACGCCTCCAAGACTTTCTTTTTCAACAATAGCGGTTTTAAAACCTAACTGCGATGCTCTAATAGCCGTTACATAACCACCAGGACCACTTCCAAGAACTATAATATCGTATTTACTCATGTGTCAAAATTTAAGGTGCAAATTTACAAAATGAAGTTTGAATATCGAATATTGAACTACACTAAATTTCTAACTTTTGCTACCTTTACATCGCAATTATCATGATATGAATATACCTAGAACTAGTTTTCCCCGTGTTGTAATAATAGGTGGGGGTTTTGCTGGAGTAGCGTTAGCAAAAAAATTATCAAAGCAAGAAGTTCAGGTAGTACTTTTAGACAAACATAATTATCATACGTTTCAACCGCTTTTATATCAAGTTTCTACAGGTGGATTGGAGCCTGATTCTATTGCGTATCCCATTAGAAAAATATTAAAGGATTTCCCTAATTTTTATTTCAGATTAGCCAATGTTGAGGAAATAGATACCAAAAAGAATAAGGTAAAAACCAATATTGGCGATTTAAAATTTGATTATTTAGTTGTGGCTTCAGGATCGAAGACCAATTACTTTGGTAATTCTGAGATTGAAAAGCACAGTATGGCAATGAAAACCATACCGCAATCCTTAAATCTTAGAAGTTTAATTCTTGAAAATTTTGAAGATGCACTTTTAACCTCAGATTTAAACGAGCGCAATGCTTTGATGAATTTTGTAATTGTTGGTGGTGGACCAACAGGAGTGGAGCTAGCAGGTGCCTTGGCCGAAATAAAAAAGGGTATTCTCCCCAAAGACTATCCAGATTTAGATACACGTTTGGCGCAAATACATATTGTACAATCTGGTGATTGTATTTTAAAAGGCATGAGTGCTCAAGCCTCGAAAAAAGCAGAAGATTTTTTAGAAAAATTAGGTGTTAATATTTGGACAAACGTACGTGTAACCAATTACGATGGTAATACAGTTACCACCAACACAGATTTAACATTTGAGACCAAAACCTTAGTTTGGGCTGCCGGTGTAAAAGGCGCTACAATAAAAGGATTAGAGGCTGAAGATTTTATAACTAGAGGCAACAGAATTTTGGTTAACGAATACAACCAAGTCAAGGGGGTCGATCATATTTTTGCAATAGGCGATATTGCATATTTACGGTCTGAAGAGCACCCAAATGGTCTGCCAATGATGGCTCAACCTGCCATTCAACAAGGGGAACAGTTAGGAGATAATTTATTAAGAATTATTGAAGGAAAACCTCTAAGATCATTTACTTACAAAGACAAAGGTGCTATGGCAACCATTGGCAGAAACAAAGCGGTGGTAGACCTTAAAAACTGGAAATTTCAAGGTGTTTTTGCATGGTATGTCTGGATGTTCGTCCACCTGTTTTTCCTCATAGGTTTCAGAAACCGCATGGTGGTTTTTGTAAATTGGGTATATAACTATGTTCGTTTTGACCGAGAGGCACGCTTAATCATTCGCCCATTCAAAAGTATTCATAAAGATTAGTATTTGGGCGAGTTGCCATTTTTTAGAAAATGGCAAACGGGCTTTCACTACTCAATCCCTCCTTCGTCGGGGATTTCAAACATACCGTTCAATCCCTCTCGCGGGCATACCTGCCAAAAAAAGTATTAACACTTTACAACTCTCCGTTTTTGCGATAACTAATTACTGGACACTTAATACTGCTGCTGTCAATCGATTACAGATCATCTGTAAAATGACGTCTACCTTTGTCCTTACCAAACTTTTTTTTGTTATATTTTGAAGAATCACCTTTAGGAATAGAGAGTGATGTCCAATTTTCTCCTTTCAAAAGTTTTCCTAAAAACACAATTTGCCCAACGTGATAGGAATAGTGTGCTAGTTGTCTATTAATAGCCTCAATAACCGTATGCCCTTGGTTTCTGATGTAAATAATACGTTCTAAATCATTTTTAGTTAACGGCGTAATAGCGCCAAACAAACAATCCCAACCTTTATTCCAATTTTCGATCAAGTCTTCTTTGGAAGTATAAGAATCGATAAATTCTTCATCCCGATGTCGCCAAGTCTTTTCACCATCTTCAGTTAAAAAATTGGTCCACCTACTTAACATGTTTCCAACTTTATGTTTCACAATAATTGAAATCGAATTTGAGTCTTCTGCAAATTCCTTTTGCAATTCTTCAAAAGATAAGCCCTTAAAAGTTTTATCTCCTAAGGATTTGTAATATTCAAATTGCTTAATAATACTTGTTAAGTAACTCTCCACAGCTTGCGATTTTCAAATGCCAAACACAAAATTCCAAAAATAAATCTGTTAAAACGTGTTACTCAAAACATAATTACTTAGTCTGATTTCGGAACAAATTTCAATGCAACACCATTAATACAATGACGTTTTCCCGTAGTGTCTATGGGGCCATCATTAAACACGTGTCCTAAATGTCCGCCGCAAGTCGCACAGTGTTCTTCAGTTCTTGCGTAACCAATTTTATAATCTGTCGAAAAGGCAACATTACCATTTATTTCCCTATCAAAACTAGGCCATCCTGTACCAGAATCAAACTTATGTTCACTTTTAAACAATGGTGTGTCACAACCCTTACAATGGTAAACACCTTCCTTATAATTTTTGTTTAGCGGACTGGTAAAAGCGCGCTCAGTTCCCGCTTTTCTCAGTACATAGTATTCCATGTCTGTTAGTTGCTGCTTCCATTCTTCTTCAGTTTTAGTTACTTTGTATGTTTTTTGCTCCTCTTTCTTTTGAGCGGTGGAGTTGCAATTAAACAATATACCTAATACCAAAACAGATAAAACTTTATTCATCATCAATTTTTATTTTCAATATAAACTATCAGTCGAAAATATCCAAAGTTCATAACGGTATGTTTTGCAATCAATCAAAACATTTTTTAAAAGATTAATTACTCAATACCTGTTTCTTTAAATTTGGTATATTAAAAAACAGGTGACTATTTTAAATTAGAAGTGTCATAACTTTGTATCGCCTAATTTCGTAATTTTAACTCTAAATAGTCATAAGATGAAAATTAAACATATCCTTACTTTATCCATTGTAATAGCAATTGCTGTGGCATGCGCCACCAATCCTTTTACAGGAAAGAAAACCATGGCTCTAGTGCCTAATTCGCAATTATTTCCAACGTCGTTCGCGCAGTATAATCAGTTTCTTAATGAAAATAATGTAGTTACCGGAACAAAGGATGCTGAAATGATCAAACGCGTTGGTCAAAAAATAGCTGTTGCTGCGGAGCGTTACCTAAATGCCAACGGACACCAAGGTTACCTTAAAGATTACAAATGGGAATATAATTTAGTAAAGGATGAAACTGTAAACGCTTGGTGTATGCCAGGTGGTAAAATAGTGTTTTATACAGGTATTTTACCAATTGCTAAAAATGAAGCTGGTGTTGCTGCAATTATGGGGCATGAAGTGGCTCATGCATTAGCAAATCATGGGCAGCAACGTATGAGTGCTGGAATTTTACAACAGTTAGGTGCTGTAGCAGGTAATGTGGCAATTAAAGATGATCAAACCAGAGCTATTTTTAATCAGGCTTACGGTATTGGTTCTCAAGTAGGAGTGATGTTGCCTTTTAGCAGAAGCCATGAAACAGAGTCTGATCAAATTGGTATTTATTTGATGGCAATTGCAGGTTATAATCCGGATGAAGCGGCAGAATTATGGAAACGTATGAAAGCGAAAAGTGGTGGACAAGCGCCACCAGAATTTATGAGTACGCACCCTTCAAACGATACGCGTATTTCTAATCTCACTAAATGGGCACCTCAGGCAAAAGCGGAAGCGAGTAAATATGGTGTTTCAACATTTAGAACGAATTAATATTTAGAACAGAATATTTGTTTATTTTAGAAGTCACGCAAAAAAAGCGTGACTTTTTTTATGGCTACACTTGAAAAGGGAAGTAAAAAATTACTGAATGCTTGGGCATTTTATGATTGGGCGAATTCGGTTTACACCTTAACTATTGCTTCTTCAATTTTTCCAATTTTCTATTCCAGTTTATTTGATACTAAAGAGCAACCTGTGTTTGCCTTTGGTTTTGAAATGAAACAAACCGTTTTAATTGAAGTAGTTACTGGATTTACATTTTTAGTAGTGGCTTTTCTATCTCCATTTTTGTGTGGTATAGCAGATTATGTAGGAAACAAAAAGAATTTCATGAAATTCTTTTGCTACATGGGTGGTGCAGGTTGTATAGGTTTGTATTGGTTTGATTTAGATTACATTCACACCAGTATACTATTTTATTTTATGGGATTACTTGGTTACTGGGCAAGTTTAGTGTTTTACAACTCATATTTGCCGGATATTGCATATCCTGAACAACAAGATAGTATTAGTGCGAAAGGGTTTTCATGGGGATATATTGGTAGTGTTTTATTACTCATTATAAATTTATTTATGGTAATGAGTCAGGATGATGGAGCATCCAAGATGCAAATGATGAAATATTCATTCATAACAGTTGGCTTATGGTGGATTTTATTCAGCCAGTATACATTTTATTACTTGCCCAAGGGAAGTTCAAAAGGGCAAAAAGTAACAAAAGATGTTGTATTTAATGGCTTTAAAGAACTAAAGTCTGTTTGGAATGATTTAAAAAACAACCTGAGACTAAAAAGATACCTCAATGCTTTTTTCGTATTTAGTATGGCGGTGCAGACTATAATGCTTATGGCTGTTTATTTTGGAGAAAAAGAAATTTCATGGTCTAGTGAAGACGAAAAAACACAGGGTTTGATTATTAGTATTTTGGTAATTCAGTTAGTTGCGGTAGGCGGTGCTGTTGTTACTTCTAGAATGTCAAAAAAATACGGTAATATAAAGACGTTGATAGTAATCAATGCTATTTGGATGGGACTCTGTTTTTACGCTTACTTTATGAAAACACCACTACAATTTTATATTGCTGCAACTTTAGTGGGATTTGTGATGGGTGGTGTACAATCCTTAGCCAGATCAACGTATTCAAAGTTTTTACCAGAAACAGAGGATACTACATCATATTTTAGTTTTTATGATGTTGCTGAAAAAATAGGAATTGTAATAGGAATGACAATTTTTGCTGTAGTGGATCAACTTTACACTATGCGGTCAGCAATATTGTTTCTTTTTATTTTCTTTTTGATAGGAATTATTTTGCTTTGGCGAGTACCTAATGAGAAGGCATAAAAAAAGTCCTTTTAATAAATAAAAGGACTCTAGATTTAAAAATTATATCTGAGATTTAAGATTCCGCAGGCTTTTCAGCCTTTTCAATATCTATACTCAATTCATCCGTTTTATTATCTAAATCGATAATGATTTTATCGCCTTCGCGCAGATTAGAAGCTACAATTTCTTCAGCCAATGCATCTTCAATATACTTTTGAATAGCACGCTTTAATGGCCTTGCTCCATATTGTTTATCAAAACCTTTATTCGCAATATAGTCCTTGGCTGTATCTGTCAAGGTTAAAATATATCCCAAACCTTCAATTCTAGTCAATAATTTTTCTAGTTCAATATCAATAATTTTATTAATATCTCCTTTTTCAAGAGGGTTGAAGACCACTACATCGTCAATTCTATTTAAGAATTCAGGAGCAAAAGACTTTTTCAATGCATTTTCAATCACTTTTTGTGCATTCGCATCTTCCTGGGCTTTCTGTGAAGCCGTACCAAAACCAATACCTGTACCAAAATCCTTTAATTTTCTGGCACCAATATTAGAGGTCATAATGATAATCGTATTCCTAAAATCAATCTTTCTACCTAAACTATCCGTTAAATGTCCATCATCAAGCACTTGAAGGAGCATATTAAATACGTCTGGATGTGCTTTTTCAATTTCGTCTAAAAGAATAACAGAGTAAGGTTTACGACGCACTTTTTCAGTTAATTGACCACCTTCTTCATAACCAACATATCCTGGAGGCGCCCCAACTAAACGAGAAATGGCGAATTTCTCCATGTATTCACTCATGTCAATTCTGATTAAGGAATCTTCACTATCAAAAAGTTGTTTTGATAAAACTTTGGCAAGTTGTGTTTTACCAACACCAGTTTGTCCTAAGAAAATAAATGAACCGATTGGTTTATTAGGATCTTTTAAACCAGCACGGTTACGCTGAATAGCTTTAACAACCTTAGCAACAGCTTCATCTTGACCAATTACCTTTCCTTTTATTAGATTTGGCAATTCTGCCAGTTTATTAATCTCGGTTTGTGCAATTCTGTTTACAGGAATACCTGTCATCATAGAAACTACATCAGCAACATTCTCTTCAGTAACAATTTCACGATGTTGTTTTGTTTCCTCTTCCCATTTTTCTTGAGCAATGGCCAAATCTTTTTCAAGACGCTTTTCATCATCTCTCAATTTAGCAGCTTCCTCGTACTTTTGTTTTTTAACAACAGAGTTTTTAGTCTCACGAACTTGTTCCAATTGTCTTTCAAGCTCTAAAATTTGTTGAGGTACATCAATATTAGTAATGTGAACTCTAGAACCGGCTTCATCTAAAGCATCAATGGCTTTGTCTGGTAAGAATCTATCCGTCATATACCTATTCGTTAGTTTTACACAAGCTACAATTGCTTCAGGTGTAAAGTCAACGTTATGATGTTCTTCGTATTTGCCTTTAATGTTGTTTAGAATTTCAATAGTCTCTTCCACCGATGTTGGTTGAACAATTACCTTTTGAAAACGTCTTTCTAAAGCCCCATCTTTTTCAATATATTGCCTGTATTCATCTAAGGTTGTAGCTCCAATGCATTGAATCTCACCGCGCGCTAAGGCAGGTTTAAACATGTTAGAGGCATCTAAACTACCAGTTGCGCCACCAGCCCCAACAATAGTGTGAATTTCGTCTATAAAGAGAATAACATCATCATTTTTTTCAAGCTCGTTCATTACGGCTTTCATACGCTCTTCAAACTGTCCACGGTATTTTGTGCCAGCAACTAAACTTGCTAAGTCTAAAGTAACAACACGCTTGTTAAAGAGAATTCTAGATACTTTTCGCTTTATAATCCTAAGCGCTAAACCTTCTGCTATAGCCGATTTACCTACACCAGGCTCACCAATCAAAAGCGGGTTGTTTTTCTTTCTTCTGCTTAAAATTTGAGAAACACGCTGTATTTCAGCTTCTCTTCCCACTACAGGGTCAAGTTTACCTTCTTCAGCCAAAGCCGTTAAATCACGCCCAAAATTATCTAAAACAGGTGTTTTGGACTTTTTGTTAGACTTTCCTGATGGCGTATTAAAAATATTATCTTTTTGAGATTCTTCACCTAAATTAGAATCATCGTCTTGGAAAGATTCTGCCTTAGGTTCTATGTAATCGTCATTTTCGTTTGTAATCATCTGTTTAAATTGTTCTTTAACATTATCGTAGTCTACTTTCAATTTATTCAGTAGCTTGGTTGTTGGGTCGTTTTCGTTTCTAAGAATACATAACAGCAAATGTGCTGTATTGATGGATGTGCTTTGAAATAGTTTTGCCTCTAAAAATGTAGTTTTAAGAGCACGTTCCGCTTGTCGCGTTAAATGCAAATTTTTCTTTTGATTTGAAGCAATACTAATATTTGGATTGGCAGGACTTAAAATTTCAACTTTTCGTCTTAAATGGTTTAAGTCTACATCCAACGCATTCAATATATCTATAGCCTTTCCATTGCCATCTCTTAACAGACCCAGCATTAAATGCTCTGTACCAATAAAATCATGACCTAATCGTAGGGCTTCTTCTTTACTGTAAGCTATCACATCCTTTACTCTTGGGGAGAAATTATCATCCATAACTAAGTTCCTTTCTGCATTAAAAATAATAATAATAGTTGATACAGGGCAAAAACTGTACCCTAAATTGGTGTTGTCATGCTAATAGACGAAAAAAAGCGCATAATTTCAAAACATAAGGCTTTATAGTTATTAACGAAAAAAGGGTTGGAAATTGTTAATAAAAAGTCTCAAAAACGAAACTTAAATCACCTTTCAACACTACCGAAATTCTTATATTAGCGTGTTTTGAAAAACTCGTAAAAACTAAATTAAATATATATGGCGGAAGGAGAAAAACTGATACCTATTAACATTGAAGATGAGATGAAATCTGCCTACATTGATTATTCAATGTCGGTCATTGTGTCACGTGCCTTACCAGATGTAAGAGATGGTTTAAAACCGGTTCATAGGCGTGTTTTATTTGGCATGCACGAGCTAGGTGTTAGATCGAGTACGGCACATAAAAAATCTGCAAGAATTGTAGGTGAAGTTTTAGGTAAGTATCACCCACATGGCGATACTTCGGTTTATGACACTATGGTACGTATGGCTCAAGAATGGAGTTTGCGTTACATGTTGGTAGATGGTCAGGGTAACTTTGGTTCTGTTGATGGTGATAGTCCAGCAGCAATGCGATATACCGAAGCTAGAATGCAAAAGATATCAGAAGAAATGCTGGCTGATATTGATAAAGAAACCGTAGACCATAAACTTAATTTTGATGATACGCTTCAAGAGCCAACCGTTTTACCTACTAGAATTCCCAGTTTATTGGTAAATGGCGCTTCTGGTATTGCAGTAGGTATGGCTACTAATATGCCACCTCATAACTTAACTGAAGTTATAGACGGCACTATTGCTTATATTGATAATACGGATATTGAGGTTGATGAGTTGATGTCTCATATTAAGGCACCGGATTTTCCAACTGGAGGCACCATTTATGGATATGATGGCGTAAGAGACGCGTTTCACACAGGTAGAGGCAGAATTGTATTGCGTGCCAAAGCGAATATAGAAGAAGTTAACGGAAGAGAATGTATTATTGTTGACGAGATTCCTTACCAAGTGAATAAGGCAGATATGATTAAGAAAACTGCCGATTTAATAAACGAAAAGAAGCTTGAAGGTATATCTACAATTCGTGATGAGTCTGACCGTAAAGGCATGCGTGTTGTTTATGTTTTGAAACGAGATGCAATTCCGAATATTGTATTAAACAAATTATTTAAGTATACTGCTCTACAGTCCTCATTTAGTGTGAATAATATTGCGCTAGTAGATGGTAGACCGCAATTGTTGAACTTGAAAGATTTAATACACTATTTTGTTGAACATAGACATGAAGTTGTTGTTCGTAGAACAAAATATGAATTGCGCAAAGCGGAAGAGCGTGCCCACATTTTAGAAGGTTTAATAATTGCATCTGATAATATAGACGAGGTAATTCAAATTATTAGAGCTTCTTCAAATGCAGATGAAGCAAGAGCCAGTTTAATTAAGCGTTTTGAACTTTCAGAAATACAGGCCCGCGCTATTGTTGAGATGCGTCTGCGACAGTTAACAGGTTTAGAACAAGATAAACTACGTTCTGAATATGATGAAATCATTAAAACTATTGCGGATTTAAAGGATATTCTTGATAAGAAAGATCGCAGAATGACTATCATAAAGGATGAACTAGTAGTAATTCGCGATAAATACGGCGATGAACGTCGTTCAACTATAGAATATGCAGGAGGCGATTTAAGTATTGAGGATATGATTCCTAATGAAAAGGTAGTAATTACCATTTCTCATGCGGGATATATCAAGAGAACTTCGCTAACAGAATATAAGACTCAAAATAGAGGCGGAGTAGGGCAAAAGGCCTCTACTACGAGAAATGAAGATTTCTTAGAGCATTTATTTGTGGGTACTAACCATCAATATATGCTGTTCTTCACTCAAAAAGGTAAATGTTTCTGGATGCGTGTTTATGAAATTCCTGAGGGTGCAAAAACTTCAAAAGGAAGAGCCATTCAAAATCTTATAAATATTGAGCAGGACGATAAGGTAATGGCGTTTATCTGTACTCAAGATTTAAAAGATGAAGATTACATTAATAACCATTATGTTATTATGGCAACCAAGAAGGGGCAAGTTAAAAAAACCTCTTTAGAGCAATATTCTCGCCCAAGAACCAACGGTATCAATGCTATAACTATTAAGGAAGATGACGAGTTATTAGAGGCTAAACTTACTACAGGTGAAAGTCAAGTAATGTTGGCCTTAAAATCTGGTAAGGCCATTCGTTTTGAAGAAGCAAAAACCAGACCTATGGGAAGAAATGCTTCTGGTGTGAGAGGGATAACCCTAGCTAATGATAAAGATGAAGTTATTGGAATGATTGCGGTTAATGACATGGAAAGTAATATTCTTGTAGTTTCTGAAAATGGTTATGGAAAACGCTCTAGTTTAGATGATTATAGAATTACAAACAGAGGTGGAAAAGGTGTGAAAACCATTTCCATAACAGATAAAACAGGTAGTTTAGTATCCATCAAAAACGTAACTGATAGTGATGATTTAATGATTATTAATAAATCAGGCATTGCTATAAGAATGGCGGTTGAGGATTTACGAGTTATGGGAAGAGCAACTCAAGGTGTGAAATTGATTAATTTAAAAGGTAATGATTCTATTGCGGCAGTAGCTAAGGTGATGCATGAGGAAGAGAATGTTGAAGAAGGTGAAGATATTGAAAACCCTGAGGTTAAGAATGATGGCACAACTGTTGATAATAATGACACAGAAAACAACAATAACGAATAACACAAATTAAATTAAAAATGAAAAAACAACTAATTATAGCACTAGCTATTTCGATAAGCACGTTTTCTTTTGCACAGAAGAAAGAGTTAAAAGCTGCAGAAAAGGCTATTAAAAGTACAAACTTTGCTGAAGCTAAAGCTGCACTAGCTTTAGTAGAACCATTGTTAGGTGCTTTAGATGAAAAATTGCTAGCTAAATACAATTATTTAAAAGGTGTTGCATTGTATGCAAATGGAGCAGGAAGTAATAAGGACATTGATAGTGCAATGGATTTTTTGAATAAAGCAGAAAGTACTTATAAAGATGAAGTAACTCAGTTGAAAACTGATGTAGTAAATAAATTATTGGAAAAAGGGAATAAGGCATATGAAGGTAAGGATTTTGGTAGTGCTTCTGCATATTTTGAGAAAGTATATAATTTAAGAACTCAGGATACTGTTTATTTATACTATGCGGCTGCAACCGCCGTTAATGTTCCTGATTATGATAGAGCACTTGATTTATATCAGAAATTGAAAGATGTAGGATATACTGGTATTGCAACCCAGTATTATGCTGTTAATATTGAAAACGGAGAAAAGGAAATGTTTACAAGTGAACAGATGAGAGATTTTTCTGTTAAAGGAAAAACTCATAAAGATCCCACAAGTGAAAAGACTGCTTCAAAAAGAGCTGAAATTGTAAAGAACGTGGCGTTAATTCATATTTCTCAAGGTAACAATGATAAGGCTATTGCAGCTATTCAAGATGCGAAAAAAGAAAATCCAGACGATATTAATCTAGTTTTATCAGAGGCTAACATTTATTATAAAATGGGTGATACCGAAAAATTTAAGGAGCTTTTGGAAGATGCTACGAAAAAGGAGCCAAACAACCCAGAATTGCAATATAATCTTGGAGTTATTGCAGCTGATTCAGATCAACCAGACAAGGCTATGGAATATTATAAAAGAACAATTGAGCTGGATCCGAATTATATTAATGCCTATATAAATAGCGCTGCCTTGGTTTTATCTGGGGAAGAAAGCATTATTGAAGAAATGAATGGTTTAGGTACGTCTTTGGCAGATGATAAAAGATATGATGAACTTAGGGAGGAACGCCAACAATTGTATAGGGATGCTATTCCTTATTTAGCTAAGGCTCTTGAGTTAAACCCTAAAAGTGTTGATGCAGCTTCAACCTTAATGAATATCTATAGTGTTTTAGGGGAAACGGCTAAATATAAAGAAATGAAGGCTAAGGTAGAATCAATGACCACTGCGAATTAAAGTTTACAAAAAAACTTACTATATTAAAGCGACTACTTTGGTGGTCGCTTTCTTGTTTCTACAAATCAATTAACTGATATTTTCTTGGAACTACTGCCTGTATCCGTATTTATTTTAACAATATAATTACCGCTGATGTTTTTTGGGATTTTATATTGGATACTTTTTTTATTAGTGTTTAGCCTAATTTGAAATAAAGACTGCCCAAGAATAGTATACATTTCTAGGCTTTTTATTTTCAAGGAATTTATGTTTTCTACAATTAAGCTTCCTCTGGTTTTTGAGAAATAAATAGTTAAGGCTTCATTTTTATTTTCAATAATGCTTAAAGTAGCTGAGTTATTTGAAAATCGAAGTTCGAATCTATTTAAATACGTTCCTTTATCCAGAAATATTTTGAATTCAGATTTAGATAAATCATGATATTCGTTGAGTTCAATATCAAAAATATAGATGTCTAAATCATCCTGTTTATTTTCTACATCGTCTATTAAAACAGTATTAAAACCAGCTTTATTGATATGTATTCCTATTGGTATTATGGTGCTTTTACTCAAATTATTAATAGCTTGAATCACATATTTTTCATCATCAATCATCCAATACATATCATCTATTTGAGAATCGATATTTTTTGAGTCGTATCCCCAATCCACTTCTTGTGATGTTTTCTCATCAACGGTTAATAAAAGTTGCCTGTTTAAATTATTTGGCGAGTTAAATCGTATTCTAATTTTCAATCTGTTATCCTCTTCTTTCGAATATTCAATTTTTCTTGGAGCATTTTCATTAGTAGAAGTATCTTCGGCAATATGAAAAACTCTTTGGGAGTTGTTAAATTCAATGGAGCCATTTTTCATCGCAGACACATAAAACCCTTTACCTGGAGGAATGAATTTATTATCAACACTATTGAGATTACTGAACATCGCTTCATTTTGAATATCTCCTAGTGTAACAGCTGGTACTTCTCCTGCTAGTGAATAGGCCGCATACCCACCTTGATAATCGCTAGCTGTATGAGAATCACCGCCCCAGTGTTGCCAAAAATAAATTGTACCACTGGAGACCTCTTTATTATCCATCAAGAATTTTTCCGCATCTATAGCCGAAGGATATGGGTTTCCTAATAAATAATCATTACCAAGTGTTACGTTTCTTGTAACAGTAGCATTATTTGGTTTTCCTTTTAGGGTATATTTCTGTTTATCCTTTACCGTTCCAGACCCAGGGCCTTTCATAGTAAAGCCTTCCCCAACATTTACTAACCCTGCACTTCTCACTTGATGCCAAGAGGTGAAATAGTCACTATTTGTATTACAAAATTTCCATATCCAATAGTCTGCTATACTTAAAGGAATTGGTAAACCGTCATATCCATTTTCCAGAAAAGTTACTTCTTCAAAAATGTCATCAACGGAATAACTTTGATTGTTGTCATCTGAATTTTGAGCTCCCACGGGTGATGACCAATAGTCGTATGTGTATGTGTCTGCAGTACCGTAGATGTCTTTTTTAAGTATTCCTGAACTCTTGGGGTCTAGTACACCCCCTTCTAGCTGAATTAGTTGCGAATTACCCTCCAAATATAATTCTCCATCAAGTCTTAAATAAGTGGAACTAAATAATCCCGAATTGTTTTTTACGTTAACGGAACTGTCATGATTAACTATAAGACCCAATAAATTTATATCCTCTTCAATATTAAGATTTCCATTGGTCTTTATAATGGCGTAGTCGGGCATATTTGTTATATCCCAAAACTCGCCATTAACCCAATTATCAAGATTTGTCCAGCTGCCACTACTTGTCGATTTTGTTGCATATGGTAATGGCGCGTTATAATCTTGAAAAATATCCATATTGTGAAGTTTTCCGTTGGTGGTATAATTTGATAAATCTTGAGTGTCGCCCAAATTTGATGGGTTCATTTCATAATAAAGAAGAATATCATTCCAATTAAGTTCATGTATTTCCAATGGAATAATATCACCTATGACTTTGCCATTACTGTAAGCAATTTTTTGATAGATTTGCTGTTGTAATTGATCTTGTGTCAAGGACTTACTGTAAACCCTACACTCATTGATTGACCCTTTAAAGAAATTATTTTGTAATTTCGGATGTCTTCCAATTTCAAAATCATAATCTGCATTCCAATCTTCTGAATTAAAAAGGGAAGTGTTTTTACGTTCAGAACTGTAATGCCAGATTTCTTCACCATTTAAATAAAGTGAAATATTTCCATTGTGGCCATTGTAACTTAATGCTACATGGCTCCAAATATTATCTTTGATAGTTGCATTTTCCAAATCAGGAGTTTGTATTTCTTTACCTAATTCAGTTTTTACAAAAGATTTTAATGTTTTGTTATCATCAATAAAAATGTAGCAGTTAGCTTGTCCAATAATGTTGGTTTTATTTGATTTTTTTTCGGGTTTTACCCAAGCCATCATCGTGGTTTCGTGTAAACCTCCAAGAAAAGAATCTCTACTTACATAATCATCAACTCCATCAAATCCTAAAGCTTGTGGCATGCAAAAACTAAAATTTCCTATTCCTGTAGCGTGTGGCTTATTTGGTGAACAATCATCACAATCTAACCACTCTATTTTTATGGACTTTATAAGATCATCACTAGAAAAATTCACTGCAACCAAAGGGTTCACTCCAGATGTTAAATTGGCGACGGCATTAACTGTTCCTGTGGAATTATCCGTTGTATATGTCGGATATTGGGATTGTGTAAATTCAGGATAAATAGTTTCTCCTTTACCATTAACACCAGTAATTATGTATTTATCACCATTTGCATCGTAAAAATTAATATGATGTATATCGAACGATACAGCATAGACGGGTTTACTAAAGTTAATATTACAAGTAATGCCTTCATTTTCAAATCCATTGGTCAATAGATCTAAACCTTTGAATATGTAACTAGATTGACTACCAACTTTAGGGGTTTGTCCCGCCCAAAACCCAAATTTACTTGTTTCACCTTCAAAACTTATGGATATATCAGTTCCAGAATTATCCACATTATTAAAAGTGCTAGTTATTGCCCCTGGCGACCAGCCGTATTCATTTGATGCTGTGGGGTAGGTTGACCAAACCAAACTATAGTTATTCCCACAATTTGGTGTTTCATGTAATTGACCAAAAACAGTATGGGTAATAAAATATACAATAAGGATGCATAAATTACACCTATTAAAATTAATAAAAATTGAAAGACGTGAGGGGATCAAGGGTGGTTGGTTTAGGTGATACGAAATTTTAAATATAAGTAATTTTAAAACTTGAAAAGCTAGAAAACGAATTTCCTAGCTTAATTTTCTTTATTACTCAATAATAATTTTTTTAGAATACCATGTTTTATCTTCTAGTTGTACTTTCACTGCATAAATGGCAGATGGTAAATTTTCTATTTTATATGTAATGGTAGATTTATCATTTTTCTGATCAAAATTTACAATAGATTGTCCAACAATATTATACATCTGCACACTGGTAATCGTTTTGTTGTGTGGATTTTGAATGATTAAATTCTTACTTTCATTTGCATACACAATATCAAGATTGGCAGTATTATTTTCTTCTAAATCCAATGTAGCATTTGCGTTTTGGAATGTAATTTCAAATCGGTCGTTATACGTATCTGCTGAAAGATAGATTGAAAAATCTCCCTGTTTTAAATCATGATATGTATTAAGTGTTTTATCATGTAGATATATATTTTGGCTTGAAGGTATATTCAGTATTTCTGTCATACTTATAGTAACCTCACCTTCTTTAGAGGTTCTTAATTCTAGAGGTAAAATTTGAGTGGTATCAAAATTATCAACACCTTGTATTAATAATGGTGTACCGTTCAAATCCCAATACATATCTTCTTCATTATTTTCTATCAGAACCGCGTCATAACCTAAATCAAAGTCATTTGATGCATTGTTATCTACACCAGCAAGAAGTTCTCTATAATATCCTTTTGGTGAGTGAAGCATAAGTCTTATTTTCTGCCTTGTATCAACAGATGAATTATTCTCGTTACTTGATGCTGTCTTTTTAGTTGAGCCGCTTTTAACAAATATAGATCCAGAGTTTGTTCCTGTAACAACCTCTTTTTGAAAAACACGCTGACTGTTTTTTATAAGTACATTTCCACCTGTTATTGGTTGTGATAAACCTGTTAAACTAGGGTCATTTAGCGCAGACACGAAGAATCCTTGCCCTACCGGAATGTAGCGCTCAGGTCTTTTTGTACCTGCAACATAGGTAGCATTAATTCTGGCATCACTTGATATGGCAAGTGTTCCTCCAAGTAATGTGTAAACTGCATAGCCACCTTGATACTCCCTTAAAATATGTGTGTTTTGTGCAAAGTGATCCCAAAAATATAGGGCGCCATTAATAACATTTGAAGTATTAGTACCTCCATCAGCGGCACTTAAATTATCCAGTATAAATAAATCGGCATCTAAAGCAGATGGATATGGGTTACCAATTAAGTAGTCGTTATCTACGGTAATTGGCAGACTGAAATCTCCATTATTAGGCTGTCCTAAAAATTCATAGTCTTGAAATGGCGTACCTACTCCAGGACCTTTCATTGTAAATCCTTCACCTACCTGAATAGACCCTGTACTTCTTAAATGTTGCCATTGGGAGTAGTCATTAGTTGGTAAGTTAGTGTATTTCCAAATCCAGTAATCAGCCAATGTAACAGGTGAAGCAATGCCATTATATCCTGATGTAGTAAAGTTAATATTATTGAAAACACTGGCTACATTGTAATTAGCATTACTTGTGGTTGAAACAGGTGAACACCAATAGTTGTAAATGTATGTATTTGCAGCACCTTGTTGGTTACGTTCTAAAGTTCCCGTACTTGTAGCGTCAAAATCACTTCTATCCGTTTGGATCAGCTGAGATTCACCTTCCAAATCTATGGAGCCATCAAGTTTTAAGTAATGTGTTACGGTTAAGCCAATACCATCATTTGTTGCTGTATCACCGTTAACTTGTAGATCACCACTATTAATAATCAACGCCTTTACGGAACAGTCTCTAGTTCTAACGGCTGTGGCCGAAGCACCTAAGTATGTATCATGATTTATTTCTACAATATTCCAATCTATTGAAGTAGTACCGTCAATAATTGAAAGTGAATTTGGTAGTGGTTGTACTGTATTGTTTAACCAAGTAGCACCAGCATCCCAAGAACCAGCAGCCTGCGTTTGATATGGTAGTGGGGCTGTTTGGAAATCCACTGTATTTAAATTTCTTAAAGCACCTTGAATACTGTTACCAGACATGTCATCGGTATTCGTATATGTGTATACAGACATTGGGTAATATCCAGCTAATTCCGTCCAAGGAATACTGCTAATTTCGTTTTTGGCAATTGTAGTGGGAATAACATCACCATATTCAAGTGCCAATGTGCTGTCATCCATAAGTTCTTGATTCATCATATAGCGCAACTGATCCTCACTTAATGCAGTGTTCCAAACTCGTACTTCATCAATGTTCCCAGCAAAGAAATTTGTGGTATTTGGATCGAATCCGTCTGCTGCGGCCACTAAAAACTTTTGCGATGTGGCTACCGGCGCAGGTAATGATGTAGCATTTGTATCAGGCACTCCGTCAATATATAATGTAGCATTTCCACTATTATAGATTACAGCTACATGATGCCACATATTTTCGGGAATGGCGACGGAAGATGTTAATGTTGCAGCACCACCATTTAATGAAAACGTTAATCTTCCAGCTCCATTTATGGCTAAATCATAACCTTCAGTATTGGCTGCGTTTCTTTTTGATACAATAGATGCATTAACAGTACCTGTGTCTCTTTTAATCCATGCAGAAATAGTAAATTCAGTAGTATTCAAATCTAAATTATCTTCCATATCTATATAGTCAACAGCACCATCAAAGTATACTGAGCGTTCCACAACAATTTGAGGGGCATAACCAAACGTAATGAATTTTGTACTGTTAAAGTTGTAATCTGTTTCTAGATTTCCACTGCCATCAGGAGTCATCACTCTATAATCTGCTGTTGGATCAAAAACGCCTGTATCAGATATGAACATGTAGTAATTACCTGGAGGTGTAATATTTCTAATGGCATTTTGAGGGATTCTTACTTTACAAGAAGGAATGTCTCCACCAGTTTCAACAACTTTCCAAACACGTTGCATTGCAACAAAAGAAACTGGAGTAGATAAACCGGTAATTCCCGCACTCATATCTACATTAATGGCTGAGGCCGCTAAATTCAAATCTGCTCCATTGCTACCCCAAACTAAAAATTCTCTATCGTTAAAGTTGGTGGCATTAGTGCTTACGTTTACACTATTGGTATCATATATATCTGATAACCCTATAGTTAAAACGCCTTCAATCAAACCTGTACCATCAGTGGCATCGTTTGAACTACTAGACTGTTTTTGAAGTAATTCTGAAGCATCATCTCTACCAATTCCAGCTACATCGTAGTTGTAACCCGCGTTTACAGAAGTATCCCAAATTACTGTATTTTGAGAATCGATATAATCTCTATCATTTAAATTTACCGCAGTAGTACTTCCTGTATCATGTAAAGTAATGCCATATTTTATACATAATGCAGATAAAACTTTATGTTGATCTGTTGTAGAATTAGTCTCAGCATAACTTAAAACTTCACTAATTTTTCCATCGAAATAGGTATCAAATGGATGTCCGTTTAATGAAATTCTTCCACTACCTAAAGCAAAATAAGAATTTAAGAATTCATTGAAAGGCAATGTTTCAAAAGTAGATGAAGTCTGACCTGTAGCATTATCAATTCTAATTCCGTTCTTATAAATTTCAGTAGAATCATCTGTTGGATTGTTTTTAATATTGAATACAATAACTTCACTATCGTAGGAGTCTGTTGCGCTTGAATAGGTTCTACCATATGAACCTCCATCGGCCACACCTGCAGTAAGCGAACCTGGTACTGTACTAATCATGTGATTTACCATGGAGTTGTAATTAGTAAAACGCTCTGAACCAGCTCCAAAAAATAATCCAGTACCATCACTATGCATGGTTTCTTCGGCATATCTTCCCGAAAGCGGAGCTTGAGTGTTGGCTACTTGTTGGTCTATAATACCATCCGTTTTTAATACTATGAAATAATCTTTTGAATAGTAGCCACCTTTTCCTTTCATTACATCCTGGTCGGCCTTAACAAAATCTATATATGGGTTAAAATTGATATTACCTGCTGCATTATCATAAAATACGGGGCTATTGGATGAAACACTAATAGCATTATTATCTTGCGCTTGATCATTCCATGTTGTAATATCTGTTCCATCAGTTAATGTACCGACTTCAGAATCAGCCTTTAGCCAAAGTTTTAAATTATTTGTCACACCACCCGGAGCATAAGAAGGATCTGCAAATGGTGTATAAGGATCTCCTTTAATAAAAATATTATCAAAATTAAAGCCATCGCCATTAGCCGTTTGGGTTGCAAAATACACCCTAAATTGTACTGTTGGTTGGTTGTCTAAAGCAGTTGGTAATTCTATGCTTGCTGCACTAAAATTATTTCTTCCAAATGTTGGTGCTATATTATTATCACCACTCCATCCGTTTACACTTCCTAAAGCTGCTACACTGGCAGAGTCGTACCAGTTTGTACCAGAACCTGTGGCTCCTAAGGTATTCCATGTAGATCCGTTTGTGGTGTATTCAATTAATGCACCATCAGAAAAATCGGTAATATAACGGATGTCTATATAAAATTCTAGGTTGTAAAATCCAGTTAAGTCTATTACTGGACTCGTTACATAAGTAGAAGTATTGGTAGCATAATTATTGTAAGTGTTGGTGTACCAGTAATTAGACTCTCCAACTACACTAGCATTTGTGCCATACGCCCAAGTAGAACCAGAACCTGTATTTGTCATGGTCCAACCGCCATCATTGTTATCAAAATTTTCATAATAAATAGTGTAGGTTGGTGGACCACTTATACCTGTTCCCTGTATATCAAAAGTATATGAGCCTTCATCTGGATCGTTATTGGCGATTGTTACAGTTGCCGTTCTTAAGCCTAAAGCGCTTGGATCAAAAGTGATTTCAAAAATGGTACTTCCACTTGCAGCAATACTATTACTTGGTATGGCTGAAACTGTAAAGTCGGCAGCATGCGTTCCTGAGAGTGAAACGTATGGAGAGCCTGCCGTCAATAACAGATTGGTCAACGTACCAAGATTCTCGATTATAAATGTACTTGTTGAAGTTCCGGATACCGCTAGGACACTTCCAAAATCGGTATTATCAGTTGTTGATGGTGTAACATCGCCAGAAGTTATTGTATTACTAAGACCTGTTACATTAATTTCTTGTATTGTAGTTGTTCCCGTACCTTGAATATTGAAGGTGTACGGGTTTTCATCATTATCATTGTTTGCAATACTAATGGTTGCAGTTCGTAAGCCAGTAGCACTAGGATTGAAAGTAATTTCAAAAGTTGTAGAACCACCTACAGTTATAGATGAAGCTGGTATAGATGTAACACTAAAGTCTCCAGCATTAGCTCCACTTATAGTAATGTAAGGTGATGCTCCTGTTAGAATTAAAGTTGCGGCACCAGAATTTTCAATAGTGAAGGTATGCGCCACTGTTCCAACTGTAACATCGGCGTTTCCAAAATCGGTGTCATCAGATACGTCAGGTGTGGTATCACCATCTAAGATGGTATTAGTATTACCTACCAAATTTATTTCAGGTGAAGCAGCGCAGGCAGATCCACCGTTAGCAACTTCAAAATATTGTGTAGAAGGGCCAGAACCGATGCCACTTGCATCAAACGAAAGTACACTTATCCCTCCAGAAGTAATATCGATTGTGCCGTTTCCATTCCAACCATCTCCCCAAGAATCGGTCAAAACAGCGTAATAACCTGTTCCTGCTGGAGAGTTAGGATTATCTTCTAAACACCCTAAATTATAACTGTTAGAAAACGGTGAGGCACCTCCAGACGTTATGGTCGTTATCAGTGTACCATCTGGTTGATAAATTTGAGCAGTATTTTCGTAGGCATAAGATGGCCAATTAACTGTTACGATTACCTCAGAGTATGTCACGGCAACACCTGTACCTTGAATGTCAAAAGTATAAGGGTTTTCATCACTGTCGTCATTTGCGATAGAAACTGTTGCTGTTCTTAAACCAATAGCGCTAGGGGCAAACGTAATAGAGAAAGTTGTATTTCCCGAAGACGCAATTGGTGTTGTTGGGTTAGCGGTAAGTGTAAAGTCCGCTGCATTTGTTCCTGATATAGTTACATAAGGAGACGCGTCAGTTAAATTTAATGCTGCAGAACCTAAATTTTGAATTGTGAAAGTACTGGTCACAGTTCCACTTGAGGCAACAGCACTTCCAAAATCTGTATCATCTGTTCCTGATGGAGTCGTATCATTATCAGCGATAGTATTACCGTTGCCCTGAATGTTAATTTCTGGAGAAGGTGTAAAAGACGATCCTTGTACGACGAATGTATATGGGTTCTCATCACTGTCATCATTGGCAATAGAAATAGTTGCTTGTGCATTAGTTACATCAACAGTAGGGGCAAAGCGTACCACGAAGGTAAGATCGCTACCACCACTAGCAATAGAACTCGCACTTGGTTGTGTAAGTATACTAAAGGCTGCATTTCCGCTAATAGCTACATCAGGAGCACCTGTTAGGTTTAATGTACCGCTCCCTGTATTTTGAATGGTGAATGTATGGTCTAAAGTTGTTACATTTGCTATTGTACCAAATTCAGTATCGTCAGTGCCTACTGGTGTGGTATCGCCATCAGCGATATTGTTGCCGTTTCCTTGTATGTTAATTTCCGGCGCAGGTGTAAAAGAAGACCCTTGTACTACAAATGTATATGGGTTCTCATCACTGTCATCATTGGCAATAGAAATAGTTGCTTGTGCATTGGTCACATCAACGGTAGGAGCAAAACGTACCACGAAGGTAAGGTCTCCGCCACCACTAGCAATAGAACTCGCACTAGGTTGCGTAAGGATACTAAAAGCAGCATTTCCACTAATAGCTACATCAGGAGCACCAGTTAGATTTAATGTTCCGCTTCCGGTATTTTGAATGGTGAATGTATGATCTGAAGTTGTTGCATTGGCAATAGAACCAAACTCAGTGTCATCAGTAGCAACTGGCGTAGTATCGCCATCCGCGATATTGTTGCCGTTTCCTTGAATGTTTATTTCTGGATATGATATACTGGTAATATTTACTAAATAATCTTCAACCTCGCCATAAGTAAAACTTTCGCATTCTGTAGGTATGGCATTCCATTTTAATGAGACTCTCATTCTTGTATTTCCCGTAAGTGCACCAGTAGGAATAGTAAAACTTCCACTAACAGGAGTTGCTGTAGTAGGAGTTTGTGTCCACACCTGCTCACCCGCATCTGAAAAATCACCATCTTGATTATAGTCTATCCATACAGCATATCCGTCTGAATAAGCTCCAAAAGGCCATGTTGGAGTAATCGTTATTGTATAGCTAGAATTAGTATTTAAATCTGTAGCGGCAACAGTTCCTGTAAAATCTGAATATCCTGTACTTGTGGCGCTTGCACCTGAAGAATTATCAAGAGTGTTTAATTGTACTCTTCCGATATATTCGTCACTTGTTATATTCCCATTGGAAGAACAATATGTGGGACCAGTGTAACCCTCAATTATTACATCATCTATAAATACCTTATCATTATTTTGATTACCGTATGTTCTAAATTGAAACTGTGAATTAGTTGCAAAGCTATATGGACTGCCAGAAGTTAGAGATAATGTTTGTGTATACGAGGTGCCATTTGAAAAATCGGTTCCGCTAGTGTAAGTTGAGATGACATTCCATACTAAACCATCATAAAAAAGAACCTCGAAGTATTCGCCATTTTCCATACTGGAGGTTTGGTATAGGAACGAAATATCTACAGAGGTATATGGGGTTAAATCAAATCCATTGGATGTCATTAAAGAGGTTCCACCTCCATTTCTTAAACGTATTGAGTTAGTTCCTGTTGGACTATCTTGACCAGTTGTTCTTCTAGCGCAATTAGTTCCTCCATCATTCCATTGAAGGAAGGGAAAATTGCCTGAATTAAAATTTTCAGAATCAATAGTTACTTGGGAGTTTGCTATTAATGGGCATAAAATACCCATTAATAGCATGTAAAAACTCAGTGAGAGGTTAAGTTTTTTCATGAGAGGTTAAGTATTAGTTTTTGGGACTAATTATGTACATTTCAAATGTAGACGCGCACTCCTTTAAATGCAAAAATAATCGATGTAATGCAATATGTTGAATATAATATATTGAATTACAATGTTTTACAATTTTTGTAAGAAATAAATATTGTAGTCTATAATTTACAATAAATGTTAAATTGTAAGAATAAATATTATACTTAATAAAGTATATATTACATGAAAAATTTGACAAACGTCAGATTGCATGAACACTGTTAAAACTTTTGTTAAAAATTAGTCTCGAATATGTACTTAAGAAGAAAAATTAAGGATTAGTATATTTCAACTAATCCTTAATTTAATATAGGTTTGAATTAAAACTTAATTAGCTTTTCGAATGTTTTAAATCCGGTTCGGGGATTTGAGATTTTGATGATATATGTTGCCTGATCAAGTTTGTTTAATCCATTAATGGTTATAACGCTATTAATACTTCTGAATGGTCGTTTAATAACCAGAGCTCCTTTAGTATCAAATATTTCTATAATAAGTTTATCATTCTTAAAACTTGAAGGCACATTTAGCTTAATATGATCATTAAACGGATTTGGTGAAATTCCGATATTAATTAACTCAACAGGATCGTTGTTTAAGATTACTTCATCTACTCCGTCACAATCTTGATCAATTCCATCGTTAATAACTTCAGGTGCACCGGGATATATTGTATTATCTGTATCGTCGCAATCTAAAACTACTGATAGTAAAGCAGATGTATATGATGCTCCGGGTGAAGCACATGCTAAAACAGTTGAACCAGCATAACCATCACCATCTGCATCTAAATACCACAAGGTTTGTGGTGTTACGGTAAGGTTCAACACTTGATCCGCAGTACACCCATCATTAGTGATAGTGATATTTTGAGATGTTGAATACGTCACCCCATTAGCCGCCCAAGTATAGGATTCCCCAGAACAGATGGTTTCAGTAGTAGTTACTGTAGCAGGCTTCGGCGTTACAGTTAAGTTCAACACCTGATCCGCAGTACAACCATCATTAGTGATGGTGATATTCTGATTAGAACTATAGGTCACCCCATTAGCCGCCCAAGTATAGGATTCCCCAGAACAGATGGTTTCAGTAGTGGTAACCGTAGCAGGTTTACTACAACTAGGTAAAATATTAACACTATAATCTTCTACTTCACCCCATTGGAACGAATCACAAGAACTTGGAATTTGGTTATATCTCATCGAAACACGCATTCTAGTTACTCCTGTAGAAATACCTGAGTTTGGAACATCAAATGTACCAGAAACAGATGTCGCATTAGTGGCAGCATTAGTCCATACTTGTTCATCAGTGTCTTCAAAATCGCCATCACGATTATAATCAATCCATACCGAATATCCTTCAGCATAAGTCCCTGGACCTCCAGACCAATCTGGAGTTATTGTGATAGGAATATTTTGCTCGCCTATAATGATATCAGTAGAAATTGATGTATAATCCGAATAGCTATCATTTCCCGTAATACCGTTGTTTATAGTTTGTATTTCAACTCTTTGTATCCATTCATCCGTAGCTCCTGCATTATTTCCACTTGAGCTACAATAGGTTACTGTAGGCGTGGAAAAATTTATTGAGCTTGTATAGGAAGAGGTTGTAGTATCACACTTGCTTCTCACTTGCACTTCGTAATCTGTTGAGGCACTAAGCCCTGTAATGGAGTAACTTGTTCCAGATAAATCTAAAACTTCGGTCCAAGTACTAGAACTTGTAGCTTTATATTTTAAGTCAAATGTTACGGATGGTATATTATCCCAAGAAATATCAGCACTAATAGGTGTGATAGAGGCAGCCGTAATGTTGGTTGGAACTGATGCATTACATGGTACAGGGAAGTTTATAATCTTAAAATCGTCAAAAATAAATCCATCAAACGTCGTTGTAAGGTCATCTTCTCTGTTCGTGGTGTCCGATTTTAATCTAAATCTAAATTGAATATTATTTTGACCCACCAATGCGCTATTATCATCATTATTTATGAGAATTTCCTCCATTACCCATTTATCCATACTATCTCCATCATACACAATGCTACCGTTTGTTGACTGGTGTTGCCTAAATGCATTTGAATTCTTATTTAGGTGAAAGTTAGTTAAACTAGTAGCAGCAGGTTTGTTGTAACGTCCACATAAAGCTGTCCAATTACTACCTCCATCTGTACTAGCTTCAAATTGTACTAAATCGTAATTTCTTTCAAGATCCCACTTCGCATAAAACTGAATCACTGTATGACTAGAACTAGATAAATCTATCGGCGAATTAAGTGTAATTGTTTTGTTACTACTATTGCTATACGCGCCAGAAGGAGAATCTGTTATAGCTCGATTGCCAGCGTAGGAATCAGTTGTTGTTCCCCAGGTTCCCCCAGAAGTTGTCCAGTTTGAAGTATCTGTATCATTATCTTGGAACAATACTGAAGGCTGATAATATTTTATAAAATTAGCTCTATAAATTATAAAGTCATCATTACTTAATGTTACTTGAAATTCTATTTCATCATTTGGTTGAATACCAGAACTTAAAGTAAATGGAATATTTAAATTACGTTGTTCTAGTTTAGACCAATTTGTCTGAACAGAAGGAGATGTAACCGAAGCAATATTCGATACTGGGGTTACGGTTAATGTGATATCATCATACGTCTTACCTAAATATTCCACCCCAAAAGTTAGATTTCCAGACGTTGACGTTATATTGCTGGAATTAAGATCGTGTAGTTTAGCATACTTACCAGAATGAATAACTGACAGGAAATTCATTCTCATAGCACGACGTGCTATATCTACAAGCAAAGTTGAAGATGGCCAAAAGTCGTCTCCATTTTCTGGAGCAAATGCCAAAACATCTTTCCCAGAACCAGAACTAGTTTGTCCACCTGATGTTACAGGAGTACCACCTAACATCCAATCATTGATATCTCCATTAGCTTCATACAACGTATTAGGAGCAGAACCATAAATATATCTATTGTAGTGAGTAAGATCATGACATATTTTCGCATATTCATCCTCTCTTCCCGAATCGGCTGCAGTAGATTCTCCATTATAGGAGGACGTTACAATGGAGTTTAAGCCACCGTGATGATTAACAGCGACTTTGATATCATGACTTTGGATAAATTCTTGGACGATTTGTGTTTCTGGTTCGGAACCGGCTGATGGCCCTCTATACGTATTGCTGCTTGTTGTAGGTGATGATCCAGAATTATCCCATCCCCAATAGTAGTTAAAGTTTCTATTTAAATCTACACCTCTTACGTTATTATTGGAGCTAGTTGTTCCGTTATCAGCAACTCCAGGTCTTAAGTTTTTACGCTGCAACCCACCTCCTGTAGGTGCGATGACTTCATTCCAACGGTAACCGTCAGGATTACTAATTGGTATAATGTAGATTTCTTGATTGTCAACAATATTTTTAATGAAAGGATCAGTATTATAGTTTTCCAGAATATACCACATGAAATAAAAGGTGTTCATAACACTACTTATTTCTCGTGCATGCATTGCACCTGTAATTAAAGTTTCAGGTTCATTAGCTTCATCAATATCTGGATTATCTGAAATTCTTACATAAAATACTTCTTGTCCAGACCATGTAGTGCTTCCTGTAGAATTTCCATGAGTCTTGATGTTTGATGTAGAAGCGTCAGTTCTTACAGAAATAAGATTGGGGTAAAGCGTGCGCATGAGGTCTAATTCAGCATAGGCTTCGCTTAAAGTAAAAGCACCACCCATACTTCCTAACTTAAAATTTGCTGGTGCTGCCCAATCAATTTCACTACACTCATCATGTTGCGTTGGATTATTAATGGGTGCGTTTTTTAGACTTAAGGTTTTACTTGCGCTTCGGCTTGCTCTCTGTGATAGGGTGATAGCCTGTTCTTGTTTAAGAGCAGCCTTTGCCTGAGGTAGTTCAAGGGCATTTCTTCGCTTATAATAATCTATTAAATCATCAATAAGCACATTATAGGAAATACTACTGTTATCAAGCAATACTAATTCTTGATAACTAAGTTCCATTTCAAGGTTGCCATTAACTAATTTAGGTCCACAAGTTAAATCAATACCAGCATTTTGTATACGGTGTATGGTTGCATGTGAAGGATTTGGAATTGAAATCTTTTTGGCCGTTTGTAACGGATTTTGAGAGAATGATAGGTGTACCAATAGGTAGAAAAGTACACTTGTGAGAGTAGTGTTTTTCATTAGATTTGAGAGTTATGAATAACAATTTGGCTACGAATATATAGAAATATTCGTGTAACCATCTATAAAATACATAAAAAATCGACGAAATGCAATTAGATAGCATCCAGCCCTCTCACAAACCAGATGTATCTAATTGTCTTTCAATAGTTACCTAATTTACCCTCTCACAATAAATTTTTTGGTAACTATTTGTTCGTCGGTATATACTTTAACAATATAAATTCCATCACCTGAGATATGATTATTTCTAAATGTTAAAGCTCTTTTGTTTGACATTATTTTGATGTCGTTTATATTTTGACCTATTACATTATAAACTTCTAAACTTTTAATTAACCTAGATTTTGAGTTTATAATTTGAATCGCTTTTTGTTCTTCTATAAAATTGATTGAAATGTCCGTCGATTGAATTTCAGGTACATTGAGTAATTCTGAATTTGTAAGGACAACTTCAAGCCTACTGCCATGCACTCCTTTTTCTAGAAGTATTTCAAAAGGGTTTTCCGATAAGTCGTGATAGGTGTTATTTGTTGTGTCATGAATTATAACGTTCAAATCTGTTTCAATATTTTCAAGACTATCTAATGTAATGGTTGCAACACCAGTTTTATTAATTTTTATGCCAATAGGTAAACTAGTACTCTCCGTAAATTCTTCGATTGCTTGAATTACTAATTTTCCATTTTGGTTCGTCCAGTACATATCCTCCTTATTATTTTCAATGAGGGGAGCATCATAGCCTAAATCGAAACCAGATGTACAGTTTTGATTTTCTCCTAGTAAAATTTGTCTGTGATAGCCATCAGGCGAATCAAAAATTAGGCGGATTTTTTTCGAGTTATCAGAAGCTTCATTTGTTTCACTTTCTTTTTGAAATACACGCTGGCTGTTTTTAAATAGCAGTTGCCCTCCGGTTACGGACACATTGTCACTTAAACCAGTATCCAAAATGGATGTCACAAAAAAGCCTTGACCCACAGGAATATGGCGTCCCCAAGACTTAGTTCTAGGTATTCCTGTTGCGTTAATTCTGTTATCGTGATTTAATGCAGGTACGCCTCCCATAAGCGTATATATAGAATATCCGCCCTCATATTCATCTAAAGTATGAGAACCAGATCCGAAATGATCCCAAAAGTATAGCGCACCATTGATAACATTGCCATTAGTATTTCTACCACCAGCTTGTACATTGCTAATATTATCTTTTATAAACTCATCAGCATTAATTGCTGAGGCATAAGGGTTACCCACTAAATACTCGTTATCTTGTTCTACGGTAACTGAAATATCACCATTAAATGGTTTACCTTCAAAAACATAATTCTGTTGAGAAACAAAGCTATTTGCAGAACTTTCTACGCCCTTCATAGTAAAACCCTCTCCTGGTTTTATAGTACCGCTGCTTCTTACGTGCTGCCATGTGGCATAATTGGCAGAAGGCAGATTGGTATATTTCCAAATCCAGAAATCCGCGATTTCAATATCTGTTCCAGATACGTTGCCATTATAACTAGAACTTAAAAACCTTATATTTTTTGGAGTGTCACTTAACGTTCCATTTTTAAGAATATTTGTACTTAAATTGTAGCTATTGTTATTTGTAGAGGTATTACAAACGCCCACAGGAGCTGACCAATGATTGTAGGAATACAAATCTCTTGTACCTTGTTGATCTCTTTCCAAGGACCCACAACTCGTTACATCTAAATCACTTCCGTCGGTTTGAATTAATTGAGATTCACCTTCTAAATCAATTTTTCCATCTAGTTTCAAATAATGAGAAATCTCCAGACCATTGCCTTCCTCTACTATATTATCACCATCAACAATTAATTTACCTGTAGTATTAATAGTTAGTCCCAGTAGGGTTCTTACTTTATTTTTTGAAGCTGGAATTAATGAAACTTCGCTGTTATCAAGTGTAATTTCATGATCAATTTCTACAATGTTGTAATCGATTGTTTTGTTGTCGCTATTACATGAATTAATACCAGGAATATACTGTACATCGCCATTTAACCAAGTGCTTGCATCGTTCCAATTTCCATTTTTAGTGGTTTTATAGGGTAGAGGTGCTGTTTGTTCGCTCAAATCAGCATAATTTATCATTGTTAAGTCGTTACCATATTTAGATTCGTCTTTAGTGCTGCCAAAAACAAATCTGTTTATTGGGTAGTAGGCTATTAAATTATCCCAAGGAATAGATCTTATCTCATTCTTTGTAGTTGAATTTGGTAAAATTTTACCGCTAACGAAATTGGAATTATTAACGATTTCTTGATTCATGATATAGCGAATCTGATTTTCAGAAAGTGCTACATCCCAAATTCTAATTTCATCAATATTACCATTACAATGTTGGTGCCTATTTAAATAGTTTGCAGCGCCAACAATAAATTGTGAATCTGATGATGTATTGATTGGATCTAAAATACTACTAACAGCTTCTTTTATGCCATCAATATAAAGCGTAGTAATATTTGTATATAAATTATAGGAAACAGCAACATGATGCCATTGGTTTTCTGGAATTGTTGAGGAGGCTTCTATTTTGTTATTTGAAAGATCTTCAAAATCCTTCCAGTTCATGCTAAATTTACCGATCTCATCAATACTTAATGCATATCCATGGTTGTAACTACCGTTGTTTTGGTAGTCGCGTTTTGATATAATGTCGAAACTTTTACTATCACTACCGCGCTTAATCCAAGCACTAATGGTATAATTTATATTCGATAAATCATGAACATTACCTGCGGTTAAATATTTATCAGACCCATCAAAGGCTAATGCTCTTGAAAGATCTTCCGAAATTGATGTGGTGCCAAATGTTACATATTTTATACCTTCAAAATAAAAAGAGCCTTGTAATTCAGTCCCTAAATCTTTTAAAGTAGTAGAAGTAACATTTGTAGTGAAATCGTAGTCATCTGAAACAACCATAACAACTTCTTCATTTATATCATAAATAGAATCAACAATCGACTTAGGAATTTTAATAGATACTGTTGGTGTGTTATTTGTATTAGTTATTGTCCAAATACGTTCAATTGGGATAACGCTTAAAACTGTAGATAATCTTGACCTGGAACTAAAGTTTTTAGTGATTGGGTTTGTTGCAATTAGTTCCCCATTATTATGCTCCAGTCTTAATAAGGTGGTTTCACCAAAATCGTTATTCGTATTGCTTTTTTGATTTATGGTAATACTATTCACGGTAAAAGTAATATCATCTTTAGGGTTACTTTCTTTTGAATTTTGTGCCATAACCATTGGACTAATGCACAAGCATATTAAATAATATATAGCCTTTGTAGGGATATAAGACTTTATCATTTGCGGGTTAAGTTTTAGTTTGGGGCTAATTACTTACAGCAATTATAGGAAATATTATCTATTAAATGCAAGAAAAATCGATAAAATGTATAAATTTAATAAAATGCACGCTGCTTTTGTAAGTAAATATTTCAAATACCAATTGTATTATTCAATCCTGAATATGATGAGCCTAAGGACGTATTGATAAAATATCATTTTAATTATAAAACTTAAAAAACATCAGAAAAATGAGTACTTTCGATGCATTAAACTTCTATTCTAAATATTAAACCATGAAAAGATTAAAACATCTTATTTTATTTCTTTCAATTTTATGCTTCTCAATAAGTTGTAAAGAAACACCTAAAGCCTCTACAACAGAATCTACCGAAGAAATTGCTAAACCAAATATTGTCGTTATTTATTTGGATGATTTGGGTTATGGCGATTTGAGTTCTTACGGTGCAACTGAATTACAAACACCAAATATAGATGCTTTGGCAAATGGAGGTGTTAAATTCACAAATGGATATGCGTCTTCAGCAACCTGCACACCTAGTCGTTACGCACTTTTAACGGGAGTATATCCTTGGCGTAACAAGAATGCAAAAATTTTACCCGGTACGGCGCCACTTTTAATAAGCACAGAACAACAAACACTGCCTAAAATGTTGAAAGCTCAAGGTTATCAAACGGCTATTGTTGGTAAATGGCATTTAGGTCTAGGTTCTGGTAACGTAAATTGGAATGAACATGTATCACCCGGACCAAACGAAGTTGGTTTTGATGAATCCTATATTCTTGCTGCAACACAAGATAGAGTACCAACAGTTTATATAGAAAACGGTAATGTTGCAAATTTAGATCTTAACGATCCCATCGAAGTAAGCTATAAAAAGAATTTTGAAGGAGAGCCAACAGGTAAAGATAACCCAGAGCTAACAACAATGAAATGGCATCATGGTCATAATAATAGCATTGTTAATGGAATTCCAAGAATTGGGTATATGAAGGGTGGTGAAAGTGCTAAATGGAGCGATATTGATATGGCAGATAACTTTTTAAAAAGAGCTCAAGATTATGTGATGGCGCATAAAGAAAAGCCATTCTTTTTGTATTATGCATTGCAACAACCTCATGTACCACGTACACCGCACCCAAGATTTGTAGGTAAATCTGGAATGGGACCAAGAGGAGATGTGATATTAGAGGCAGATTGGTGTATTGGTGAGTTTGTTAAAACTTTAAAAGATGAAGGTATTTTAGAAAATACACTTATTGTTTTTTCTAGTGATAATGGGCCGGTTTTAAATGATGGTTATTTTGATGATGCAGTTGAAAAATTAGGTGATCACGATCCAAAAGGCGGGCTTCGAGGCGGTAAATACAGCCTTTTTGAAGCGGGAACAAGAGTACCTTTCATTACCTATTGGGAAGGAAAAATAGAACCTAAGGTATCTGATGCTTTAGTTTGCCAAATGGATTTGTTAGCTTCTATAGCTAGTTTAGTGGGAACTGAAGAAACTTCAACGGATAGTAAAGATGTTCTAGATGCGCTTTTGGGAATTTCAGAAAAAGGCAGAGAGAATTTGGTAATAGAAGCGGGAGCTAGAACAGCCTTGAGACATGGAGATTGGGCTTTTATACCTCCTTATAAGGGTAAAGCTTTAAATACACAGGTTAATATAGAACTAGGTAACAGTGAAGAACCTTTATTGTATAATCTAAATGACGATTTAGGACAACAAACGAATTTAGTAGACTCCAACCCAGAAAAATTGGCAGAAATGAAAAAGATTTACACCTTAATTAGGGGAGAATCTAACACAGAGATTAAAGAGTTGGAACTAAAGTAATTTGACTTATTAAATATAATGGAAGGCCATACAAGTTTTTGTATAGCCTTTTATTTTCCTGCTCATAGTTTTTTATATTATCAGATTGATACGGTCAATCTAAATATTTAGCTTAACGGATGATTCACGAATATTAAGACTTCCATTTAGTTTAATGGTTTGTGGAATGAAGGCTTTTTTATTTTCAATCTGTTCAATTAATAGATTAGCAGCAGTTTGTCCAATAAGATGTGTAGGTTGTTCCACCGAAGTTAGTGGTGGTGAAATATGCCGAGACATATCAGATTCGCTAAAGCCGCATATGGCGATATCTTTTGGTATGATATATCCAAAGCTTTTAAATGTTTTCATTGCCCCAATTGCGCAATAATCGCTTGAGGCAAAAATGGCTTGCGGTACTTCGTTTTTGTCTATTAATGTTTTTGCGGTAACTTCTCCATCTATCATGCCAAAACCGGAATGAATTATTTTGAAATCATCTAATTTATATTTTCGATGAGCATCTTTAAACCCTTTTATCCTATTTTTAGTAAGCGTTAGATTCATATCACCTGCCAAATGAATAATTCTTGTATAGCCCTGTCTTATAAGATGTTCTGTAGTAAAAAGCGCCCATTTATAGTCATCAAATAGTACTTTTGGGGCTTCAATTTCTTCAAGTGTTCTATTGAAAAAAACGATAGGTATTTCTGTTGAAACGAGTGATTTGTAGTATTCTACATTCTTATCCTCTGCGCACAATGAAATAATTAAGCCATCCACCATGTTGTTTACAAGTGTTTTTGTATTACGCAATTCTGTTATAGAGGATTCATCAGATTGCATTATAAGCACTTGGTAACCTTTTTCAATGAGCACTTCTTGGGCGCCAATAATTACTTTTGGAAAAAACGAATGGATAAATTCAGGAACCACAATACCAATATTATATGATCGCTTCTGAATTAATTTTCTGGCAATCGGGTTAGGCTGATACCCCAATTCTTTAGCTTTTTTAAGAATCAAATCACGGGTATTTGGATTGATATCATATTTATTGTTAAATGCCCTTGATACTGTAGAAATAGATACATTTAAAGCTTTAGCAACATCTTTAATCGTAATACTTTTCATTAGAACTATTTTTTACAAAATAAGTCATTTTATCTTTTTCGGAAACGTTATCGGAAATTATTTTAGTTTCGGTAACGTTTCCGAAACTTGATTTGGTAGAAGTAGTAAGTTAATTGTTTAATTTGGTTGAAACAACTAAACTAACTCCTAATGTCGAATATTGATATTGCCGTTATTCTGGTATTTACACTTTTAGTTTTTATCTGCGGAATGAGTTTCTCTAAAGCAGGCAAAAACATGAAGTCTTTTTTTGCTGCGGGAGGCGCTTTACCATGGTGGATGAGCGGCCTTTCTTTATTTATGAGTTTCTTTTCTGCAGGTACATTTGTGGTTTGGGGGTCTATTGCATATTCTAGTGGTTGGGTGGCAGTTACAATACAATGGACGATGTGTGTCGCAGGCATTATAATTGGGTTCTTTATAGCACCTAAATGGCAAAAAACCAAAGCATTAACTGCTGCAGAATTTATTGCCGACAGATTGGGGGTTTCTATCCAAAAAATTTATACCTATCTGTTTTTATTCATTTCAATATTTACAACGGGAGCATTTTTATATCCAGTGGCTAAAATTGTGGAAGTTTCTACGGGTATACCTATTTCTACAAGTGTAATTGTACTTGGTATTTTAATACTTGTGTATACCGCTGTTGGCGGTCTTTGGGCCGTAATTGTTACCGATGTTTTACAATTTATAGTGTTAACAGCAGCTGTTTTAATTGTATTGCCACTTTCATTTAAGAAAGTAGATGGTATAAGTAATTTTATTGAAAAAGCACCAGAGCATTTCTTTGAGTTTACAAACTCTGAATACAGTTGGGTGTTCATGATAGCTTTTGGTTTGTATAACTTGTTTTTTATTGCAGGAAACTGGGCATATGTACAACGTTACACCAGTGTAGCAACGCCTAAAGATGCTAAAAAAGTAGGTTGGCTTTTTGGTGCTTTATACACCATAAGTCCATTAATTTGGATGTTACCACCAATGATTTACAGGGTTTTAAACCCAGAATTGGGTGAATTGGCAGATGAAGGCGCATACCTTTTAATGTGTAAAGAAGTGCTACCAATTGGAATGTTAGGATTAATGTTAGGGGGAATGGTATTCGCTACATCAAGTTCTGTAAATACAACTTTAAATATTTCGGCAGGTGTTTTGGCAAACGATATTTATAAAACCATGTTTCCAAATACTTCAAACGAAGGACTGGTAAAAGTTGGACGTATTGCAACGGTCTTGCTAGGTGTATTAACCATAATAATTGCGCTTTTGGTGCCTTACTTTGGCGGTATTGTAGAAGTGGTTATGTCGGTTGCTGCTCTTACTGGTGGCGCCATGTTTTTACCTCCGTTGTGGGCGTTGTTTTCAAAATGTCAAACAGGAAAATCTGTATTGGCTGTAACTTTTATTTCTCTAGCAATTAATGCCTTTTTTAAATTTTTTGCGCCAGATTTAATTGGAGTTACTTTAGGTCGCGCTATGGAAATGGTTGTTGGTATGGGAATTCCAATAGTATTATTAGCCATTTTAGAAATTTACTTAATTCAATCTAAAAGTAGTATATCTCAATATACAAACTACCTAGATATTGTAGAATCCAAAGAAAATACTTCTGATGAAACTGCAGATACTAATAGCAACAAAAAAGGAACTAAAGTAATAGGCATGGGAGTAGCTGCTACAGGTATCTTAGTGCTAATTCTATGCTTTATGGCAGGATCTGCTAAGTTTCTAGTTGGTGGTATGGGAGCAGCCATTCTACTTCTAGGATTATTCATAATTAAAAAATCAAAATAGAAATATAATTGCGTTGCAATGATTGTAGGAACATTCAATAAAGAAAAAAGAGAAAGCAAAATAGTAGAATTAGCTTGTGATTTAGCTATTACTGGAGGAGGAACAGCTGGCGTTTGTGCTGCTATTACTGCAGCTAGAAAAGGGACTAAAGTAGTATTAATTCAAGATAGACCTGTTTTGGGAGGTAATGCATCTTCTGAAGTAAGACTTTGGATTTTAGGTGCCACATCTCATATGGGAAATAACAACCGTTGGTCTCGTGAAGGTGGGGTGATGGATGAGGTTCTGGTAGAGAATCTTTACAGAAATCCAGAAGGAAATGCTGTGATTTTTGACACCGTTTTACTCGAAAAAGTTTTAAACGAAGAAAATATTACGCTTCTACTTAACACAAGCGTTTATGATGTAAATAAATCGAGTGACACACAAATAGAGTCAATAAAGGCATTTAACCCGCAAAATTCAACAGAGTATGTGGTAAAAGCACCTCTGTTTTGTGATGCGTCGGGTGATGGTATTGTGGCATTTAAAGCAGGTGCCTCTTTTAGAATGGGAGCCGAACCTAAAGAAGAGTTTGGAGAATTATTTGCACCAGATAAATCTTATGGAGAATTGCTTGGGCATTCCATGTATTTCTACAGTAAAAACACAGACAAACCTGTAAAATTTAAAGCGCCAGATTTTGCATTAAAAGATATTAAAGCAATTCCAAGGTATAAAGCCATTGGTAAAGATGATAAAGGGTGTCGTTTTTGGTGGTTTGAATATGGCGGACGCCATGACACGATTCATGATACCGAAGAAATTAAATACGAGCTTTGGAAAGTGATTTATGGCGTATGGGATTACATTAAAAATTCAGGGGAGTTTGAAGATGTAGATAACATGACTTTAGAATGGGTAGGTACCATACCAGGAAAGCGTGAAAGCCGCCGATTTGAAGGCTTATACATGATGAAACAACAAGATGTCATTGGTCAACAAGAGTTTGATGATGCCATAGCGCATGGAGGTTGGGCTATAGATTTACATCCAGCTGATGGTGTGTATAGTGAACTTTCAGGGTGTACACAGTGGCATTCTAAAGGGATATATCAAATTCCGTATCGTTCGTTTGTAAGTAAAGATATTGATAACCTCTTTTTAGCGGGGCGTATTATTAGCGCAACCCACGTTGCTTTTGGTTCTACACGTGTTATGGCAACAACAGGATTATGTGCGCAAGCCGTTGGTATGGCAGCATCTTTATGTGTTGAAAAAGAGATTAAACCTGCTGATATTCTTAAAAATGGTACTTTAGAAGAATTACAAAACGAACTGAATATTGAAGGACAAAGTATTCCTAATATTCCAATAAAATTAGATTCTAATTTAATTAATGAGGCATCTATTTCAGCATCATCAAATTTAGAACTTTCAGAAATTCCGTTTGATGGTAATTGGTTTCAACTGAATATATCTGCTGCACAACTATTGCCAATGGAGGCAAGTAAAGAGTATCAATTTAAAGTACTAGTAAATGCCGACGAAGCTACAGCTTTAGAAGTACAATTGCGTACTTCAGAAAAAGCCACAAACTATACACCAGAAGTTGTTTTAGAAACGCAAACAATTCCATTAGAAAAAGGAGAGCAATACATTACCGTTAGTTTTTCAGAAGGTGTACCAGTAGACCAATATGGTTTTGTAACGTTTATGAAAAACGAAAGCGTTAGTATAAAAACGAGTAATAAACGTTATACAGGAGTACTTTCTGTATTTAACGGTGTAAATAAAGCAGTGTCTAATAACGGAAAACAAACGCCACCAGCAGATATTGGTGTAGATGAGTTTGAATTCTGGATACCACACAGAAGACCAGATGGACATAATATAGCCATGGAAATTTCACCAGCTATCCAGTCTTTCAATAGTGACAATATAGGTAATGGTTACGTGCGCCCTCGGAAAGAAGCGAACGCTTGGGCTGCTGATTTAAATGATGAAAACCCAACACTTAAGATTGAGTGGGATGCGCCTAAAACCATTTCAGAAATTAAATTGTTTTTAGACCCTGATTATGACCATGCCATGGAATCAACACTTATGGGGCACCCAGAAGAAGTTGTACCGTTTTGTGTTAGAAATTATGAAATAAAAGACCTAGATGGAAATGTCCTTCATACTGTTGAAGGTAATTATCAAGCTATAAATACATTTAAACCAGAAGCACCTCTTAACCTAAATGGTTTTGTTGTTGAAGTTGAGCATCCATCAGAAGATGTGCCAGCAGCAATTTTTGAAATACTATGCCAATAAACACTACACTAAATATGAGACGACCTATTTTTCTAGTATTAATTGCATTATGTCTATTAGGATGTAATTCTGAAACAAAAGTTTTAGATACCAATGTACTATCCCTAAACGGCGATTGGAAATTCCACACGATTTATGGTGAAGGCGCTAATTATCTGAATGTAAAAGAAACTGAAGATGATATTGTAATTGATAATAGAGATACTAATGTAGAAATCAGGGGTAAATGGAAACCATCTAAAAAGAAGGTAAGATTTTCTAATTTTCATGGTGAAGATTATGTACAACATTTTTTTCCAGCTAATAATTTAGTAGATGGAAAAAAGACGGACGATGCCTACTTTAGATTTTATCCAAATTTTAAAGCATCTGGGTATTACGAAGTGTTTACTACATATCCTTTTTCTACCCATATGACAGCTGAATACAATATAAAACATGAAGGAGGTATTACTTCTAAATATGTGAGTCAGCGTGTATTTTGTAATGAATGGGTAAGTCTTGGTATTTACGAATTTAATAGTAATGCAAAAAACTATGTAGAACTTTCGGCTATTCAAAATGGCAATGTGGCCGCAGATGCCGTAATGTTTAAACCAATAACCAAAGAGAAGTTTTTAACAGCCAAAGAAGAACCAAAAGAGGTGTTTAAAACTAATTTTGATGACTCTAATTGGTACAATTTAAAAGTCCCTGGGCATTGGGGAATGATTAATGATTTTTCTAACTATACAGGAATAGGCTGGTATAGAAAAACAATTGAAATTCCCGAGAGTTGGGTTAAAGCTTCAGATGAACGCTACTACTTGAAATTTGACGGGGTATACCACGTATCAAAAGTGTACCTAAACGGAAAATTTATCGGTGCTAATAGAGGAGGCTTTACGCCTTTTGAATTTGATGTTACCGATGTCTTAAATTTTAATGGTAAAAACGTTATTGCAGTTCAGGCAGATAATAGTGCTATTGTTGGTGCCACCTGGAATTGGGGTGGAATCATTAGAGATGTAACCCTAACAAAAAACAAAGATGTTCGTATAGATTACCAATACATACATGCGGAGCCAGATTTAAAAACGGGTACCGCTGAATTAAAGCTAAAAGTAAAAATTGAAAATAACTCTTCAGAAAAGCGAAGCATTAACGTTAACTCTAAAATAATTGATGCTTCGGAAATAGCTGTCTTAAACGGTGTTATTGATATTGAACCAAATACATCAAATGAAATACATTTGGAATCTGAATTAAAAGCAGGTGATGTAGAATTATGGCATTTTGATAATCCTAAGTTATATAAGATTGAAACTACTATTTCTGAAGGCGAAACCGTTTTAAACGAAAGAACCGATAATTTCGGAATAAGAAAAGTAGAATTAACGGATTCCCAATTGATTTTAAATGGAGAACCTGTAAGATTAGCAGGGTTTAATAGAGTAAGTGAAAGTCGTTATTGGGGGTCATCAGAACCATTAGAAGTTTTAGAAAAAGATGTAGACCTTATGAAAGAGTCTGGTGCCAATTTTATGAGAATTATGCATGGTACACAAAATGAAAAACTTATTGATCTATGTGATGAAAAAGGCATTTTATTGTTTGAAGAAGCCAACATTAGAGATTTAAATAATGAAGAATTTAGAGCCACCTATTTACCACTTAATAAAGTTGTTAGTGAAAATGGGATGCAATTAAAGACTGAAGAAGAAATTTTGACACTAGATGAGCCTTACATTAAGGTTTCAAAAAGAATTGGGCAGCCTTCTTCGTCAGATAAGAATTACTTTCTTTCTAAGTATTGGTTAAAAGGTATGATAGAGCGTGATATTAATCACCCAAGTATTATAGGTTGGAGTGTAGGTAATGAGCTAAGTAATCATTATGAATATGGAAAGGAAGCCATTGCATATGTAAAGCAAGAATTAGATCCTTACAGATTGGTGACCTGTGTTAGTAATTCTGGACAAAAAGATGAATATACTCCAGAAACAGACCCCAATACGTATGTCGATTTAATTATGCATAATATGTATCGTTGGCAAGGACAACCACAAGATATCCTAAATACATTACGTACTAAATGGCCAGATAAACCAGTATTTATCTCAGAATACGGTTTCGACCCTTTTCAAACCACATCACCAAATGCCGATAAAGAAATCTTCTCTGAATGGATGAAACATTTTAGAAATAAAAATGAATTCGTGGTAGGGACATCTATGTGGACATTTAACGATTACAGAAGTGGTTATTCTGGTACAACAGCAGAAGAAAACAGAGTATGGGGTGTAATTACAACATGGCGACAAAAAAGAAGATTGTTTAATCGTCTTAAAAAAGAACATGCGCCAATTCATGATATTGAAATTACCGATATTGATTTTGAAAAACATACAGCTAAAGTTAGCATACCAATTAAGAGCCGAAACGATTATCCTAGTCATAATATGGTAGGTTATAAATTAAAATATCAGTTTAGAGATGCTAAAGGCGAAGTGGTTTCAGAAAACATCATTGATTTACCAAAATTGACTCCAGAAGATAAGGTTTGGAATGGAGAAATAACTTGGAAAGCTATACCAGAGGACATTTTGGATATAACCCTTAGCTTGGTAACACCAAATAACTATTCTAGGTTTATTAAAACGAAATCTTTTAAAAAGGCCATTACTCCTGAAATCTCTGAAATTATTCTAGGAAATAATTCAACAAGACTTCTTTTTGATGAAGTACCTAATGCTTCAGAATATTTTGCAATGTATATAAATGATGCAGGTGAAACGGTTTCAACAGAAAAAACAATAACTAATTATATTGATATTGATAGTTTAACCAATGGAAAAGCCTATGATTTTAAACTGCTTGCCCTTAATGACAAAGGTGAAAGTAACCCTTCAGAAGCAAAACAAGTCATACCAAATGGCAAGCCATTACCTCCAATAATTTGGGATGCGTTTATTATAGGTAACAAATTTGTAGTTGGCTATTCCAGTGATTTCGAAGATGGCGATTATACGGTTGCCTATGGCACTTCAAAAAATAATTTAGATAACAATTTTACCTCAAATGTAAGAGGAATGATGTCTATTGATTTAGAAGGCGAAACAGAGGTTTATCTTAAAATAAAGCGTGTTAAAGACTCAAAAGAAAGTAACTGGTCTGAAACCATTAAAGCAACAACTAAATAAAATAATGAAGTATAATAGTTTAATAGTACTATTTTCCTTAATGCTAATAGTAGCATGTTCAGGGAAAAAAGATAACAAAAAAGAAGCAATAAAAGAAGCTGTAATCGATTATCAAATTGAACTTGGAGAAGTATCACCAAAATCTGTATTTGATAATGATACTATGAGTATTTGGGGTGGCTCTTTAGTAAAAGGTCAAGATAATTTATATCATATGTTTTATTCAATTTGGCCTAAAAATATTGGTTGGGAATGGGTGAATTATTCCATTATTTCTCATGCGGTTTCAGAATCACCTTTTGGGCCATTTAAACATAAAGATGATGTATTGCCAGACAGAGGCGTTGAGTTTTGGGATGGTTCTGCAACGCACAATCCAACCGTTCATAACTTTAATGGAAAATATTACCTGTACTATATGGGGAACTTTGGGGATGAAAAAATTGTAAGTGTACCAGGAAAAGCTAAAATTAATTGGGTGCACAGAAATAATCAACGTATAGGTGTTGCGGTAGCCGATAGTCCAAACGGACCTTGGAAACGATTTGATAAACCCGTATTAGACATTACAGAAAATGATTCTTTAGCACATGATGCGTTAATGACTTCAAATCCATCAGTATGCCAAATGGCAGATGGGAAAATTTTAATGGTCTATAAAGCAGTTGGAAAGAAATTTAAGTTACCGGCTGGTGGGCCAGTGGTTCACATGGTAGCCATAGCAGACTCTCCAACGGGGCCGTTTAAAAAATATCCAGACCCAGTATTTACGTTTGAAGGAGAAAGGTTTCCAGCAGAAGACCCTTATATCTGGTATCAAGATGGAAAATACAGGGCTATTGTAAAGCGCATTAAGCACGAAGGTAAAAAGCGTGTTTTCTCTTTAGTTCACTATGATTCTGAAGATGGTATTAACTGGAATCAAGCTAAACATTTTGAAATCTCAGACCGTACCGTGACATTTACTGATGGAAGAAAAATAAAGTTTGACCATTTAGAACGCCCGCAAGTATTTATAGAAAATGGTGAACCTGTAGCCCTACTTTGTGCGGCAGATTCTATTGATGTGAATAATGTACGTCAATCGTTCAATATCCAAATTCCATTAAAAATCACAAAACATAAAAACTAAGCTATAATGAAAAGAATAACGTGCCTCTTTTTGATTGTGTTAACTGCTTTAGCTTGTAGCGAAAAAGCGCCTAATAGTCAGGTCAAAGATGTTTCGCTTAATGGAACATGGCAATTTTTGGCTTCAAATGATAAAACAGAAGAAATTCTACTAAAGGCTAATTTTAGTGAATGGGATACTATACAAGTACCTGGGAATTGGGACACCAGAGCGCGTTATTCAGAGTATGTTGGGAAAGGCTATTATCAAAAATCATTTGAACTACCAAAAGGCTGGACTAACAAACAAATTAGATTAAAATTTGATGCTGTATACGAAACTACCAAGGTTTGGTTCAATGGTGAATATTTAGGAGAACATGTTGGAGGGTATACCCCATTTGAATTCAATATTACCGACAAAGTAAAAACCAACGGTTCTAATTCTGTAGTGGTTATGGCAGATAACACCTATAAACGAGGTGCTTGGTGGGCATGGGGAGGTATCAGTAGAGATGTAACTTTAATAGCAAATGAAAATGTTAGAATCGTATATCAACATATCAGTTCTGTACCAGATTTTGAAAATCAAAAAGTTGATTTCACTATTAAATATAAACTAGAAAATAATGGTAGCTCAACAGCTTCAGTAAATTTATATACAGAAATTGAAGGTGTTCATAGAGATTCTGTTGCTATCAATATTGAAAAAGAATCAACAGCTGTATCGTATCTAAAGTTTGAAAAGCCTCTTAAAGATGTTGAATTATGGCACTTCAATACACCTAAACTTTACAAATTAAATAGTTCAATTTCAGTAGATAATAATATTGTTGATTCAGCATCAGATAAATTTGGTATTAGAAAGTTTGAAGCAAAAGGAGAACAGTTTTATTTAAACAATGAAGCCGTGCGTATGAATGGTATTAACCGCGTGCATGACCATCCTGCATACGGTAATACAGAACCAGATGAGTTGGTGTTAAAGGATATGTTAGATATAAAGTATAATTTGAAGTGTAATTTTTCAAGATTAATGCATGCGCCACTTTCAAAAAACCTTTTAAAATTTTGTGACAGCATTGGATTTTTATTAGTTGAAGAAATACCAGTTTGGGGAGAAGACCCACAATGCATACCCGGTAACCCTTTAACAAAACAATGGTTAAAGGAAATGATAGAACGGGATTATAACCATCCATCTGTAGTGGCATGGAGTGTTGGCAATGAATTAAGAACCATAGGCCCTAAATGGGGAAAACAACACCTTACCAAAGACCAAAATGACTATGTAAATAGTATGATAGATTATGTAGAAACATTAGACAAAACAAGGCTTAAAACTTATGTAAGTAATACGGCTTACCAGGGCGGAGAAATAGGAAAAGAACCCTATGAAAAGGTTGATTTTCTGTGTGTAAACAGTTATGGGCATGCTATAAAAATAGTAGAACGAGTTCATGAGAGGTTTCCCGGTAAACCCATTTTTGTTTCAGAAATTGGAAAAGGTCAAATTGGGCCTGCACCATCAGCTGAGTTAGATGGAGATTTTGTAGGTTGGTTAAAGGAATTAAAAGCATATCCGTACGTAACGGGCATTTCCTTATGGAGTTACAATGATTACAGAAGTAATTATAAAGGAACTCCTGAATCTGGTTTTAGAGAATGGGGCATTGTTTCTGAAACCCGACAGAAAAAGGAAGCTTATAATCAGCTTAAAGAAGTTTATGAATATTGGAATTTAAAACCTTTAAAGAACAGCAAGAAATAGAAGCCTTTAATTACTAAGAATTAAATTAATGAAGAATAGTATCATAGTATTTATTGTAATATTTAGTGGCTTTGCATTAGAAGCCCAAGAAGAAAAAGCGTTTGATTATTCAAAATGGGAACTGGTTTGGGAAGATGATTTTAATTATAAAAACAAAGATTTAGATAAGCAATGGGTATCTGCTAATCACTCAAGTTTTAACTTGTATTGTAGTCGTTGGCGTGAAAATGCTGTTGTTAGAGATGGAGAATTACATTTAGATATACGAAAAGAAAAAAGAGGAGGTCAAGACTGGACAGCTGGAAGCATTTGGACTAAACGTAAGTTTAAGTACGGCTATTTTGAATGTAGATACAAATACGCAGGAGGAGAAGCTACAAACAATTCATTTTGGTTAATGACTAAGCCAAGAAAAGAGCCTAAAGATGGAAAAATATTTGAAATTGATATTAATGAAGGCCACTATCCAAATGAAGTAAGTACCAATATTCACAATTGGTCAGATATTACTGTTAACGCCAAAGGAAAAAAAACACATCCTAGCTATAGTAAAATGTTCTTTTTCGGAACAAAACCAGATTACTCTATTCAATTGGAACTTCCGGTGGAAACACAAAAAGTACGTTTTGTTTCCAATAATAGTTCAAAGTTTAATATGGGTGAATTTAGAATCTATAATGTTATAGAATCTGGTGAATACCCGAATGTTTTTTCGGAAACTGCAGATAAAGATGTTTCAGGTCTTGTAAATCATGCCAAAGCTAAAAATGTAAGTATTACTTCAAGTGGAGCGTCGAGTCCTAAATCAACAATTGATAAATTGGTTGATGGTAACCCATATTCTTCTTGGGCTACCCAAAAAGAAGGACAAAAATGGGTGGAGTTCACTTGGGATGCTCCTGTGAAAGTAGGGTGTATACAGTTTACAAATGGCTGGAGAGATAAAAATAAAAACTGGCGCAATTTGATACATGATTACAAAATTCAGTACATGAAAGATGGGGAATGGCGAGATATATCTGTGTTAGATGCTGCTGATACTAACGATTTTTCAGAAGCGTTCAATACCTATGCTTTAGAATGGAATGAAGACGAATTAATTTTCTACTTTGATGGTAAAGAGTTACGTAGAACAAAAAACGAATTCTGTCATAGCGAAGCACCAATATGGTTGAGTCTGGCATTAATTAAATGGCATGGTACTTTAAAAGATGATTTAGATGGCAAAAGTATGAAAGTGGATTATGTAAAATATTATCAACCAAAACAATAAGAACTTAAATTAAAATAAAAGAAGGTATAATGAAGACAACTAAACTTATTTTTCTATTATTATTATATGTAGGTATTTTTTCTTGTGATAATAAAACTGATAGTCAAAAAGTAGAAGAAAACAAAAGTCAAGAAGAAACTGTATCAACGCAAGATATTGGAGGATATCCTTGGGATATTCCTCAAACTAAACCCAATAGGCCTTTAAGTGCAGCTAATGAAAGACTTTATGATAGATATATGGCTCCCAGACCACAGGATAATGAGTTGTTTTCACAATTTAGGTATACAGAGTTAAAAGGGTTTGATTATAGTAATGGTGATGGTACCGTATCAAGACGTGATCCTTCAAAAATCATTAAAGAAAATGGGAAGTACTATGTGTGGTATACATATAGAAAAACCATAAAACCACCAGTAGGTTTTACCAATGCCCATTTGGCAACAGATGAAATACCGTCAACAGATTGGGATTTAGCAGATATTTGGTATGCAACTTCTAAAGATGGCATTACTTGGGAAGAGCAAGGGCCAGCAATTAAAAGACCTGAAAAACCAGCTTTGGGTTGGCGTTCTGTAACCACAACAGATATTTTAAAATGGGAAGATAAATACTATTTATACTTTCAAGCGTTTAATGAAGCAAGTGGAACAAAAGGAGATCACTGTCCAGTAGCTGCTGCTTATGCCAATTCACCAGACGGTCCTTGGACCATTGTTGACCAAGAAATTATACCTAACGGAGAGCCAGGGACTTGGGATCAATATTCAATTCATGACCCATATCCTTTGGTATACAAAGGTAAAATTTATATCTATTACAAGGCTGCTTATGGGGTACGTCCAAAATATTTAGTAGCAGCTGGATTAGCAATTGCAGATAGTCCGCTAGGACCGTTTAAAAAGCACCCGTTAAATCCATTATTTAATTCTGGTCATGAAACGGCTATGTTTCCTTTTAAAGAAGGTATTGCAGCCATTGTAACCAGAGATGGTAATGAAAATAGTACAATTCAGTATGCACCCGATGGTGTGACTTTTGATATTGCTTCAGTTACGGCTTTATTGCCTTTTGCAGCTGGTGCTTACATTCCAGACGCTTTCAACAGTAATGGAAACGGACGTGGAATTACTTGGGGAGTGTCTCACTTTACAGGACATCAAGCTACAGTTGGAAAGAAAAGAAAATATAGTTTCTTAACGCGTTTCGATTGTGATTTGAGTTTAGATTTAGATGACCCAGAAATGAAAAACACACGTTTATACCTAGACCCAGAAGTGTTCTTCTCTAGAAAATTATCCAAAAAACAAAAGGAGAGAATTAAAAATAGTAATTAAAAAATCTCAACTATTTTGTAATGAAGAAACAGCTGTTATTTGTAGTTGTGGTAATGATGTTGTCAATTTTAAGTGCATACACACAAGAACCACCTAAAAAGGTTAGAAACATGTATACGTCTAAGATTGACTGGAATATATCAGATAATTTTAGTTCTCTAGATAAGACTAAATGGACGTTTAGAAGACCAGATAGATTAATTGGCGATAGTGAAAAATATGTAAGCATACTAGATAATTCATATGTGAGTATTAAATGTGATGCCTCAGATAAAAAAGGAGGCGGTATATCAGGATTAAACTACTGTCGTTTTGGTTTTTTTGTAACTAAATTTAGAATTAGAGGTATTGAAACCAATGGATCTAAATCTCCTACGCACCCATGTATTTGGGGATATAGAAATAATATGGGAGTAGACAATAAAAATGCACCAGTAGATGGAAATGATTGGGTGTAGTTAGATTGGATTGAATATTATGCTTGGAGTAAGCAAAATTGTTGGGATTCTGACGCACCACCAAATTTAGATAAGAAAAGATATAAGGATTTAATTGCCGTTATGGTTGATCACGATGTTAAAACACAGTTTGGTGATTGGGAAGTTGTTGGGTTAGAGTATCATCCTGATTATATGCAGGTTTGGGAATTTGTAAATGGACAGTGGCAAAAACTAGGAAGAAAAGTACCTGCGGGTAAAGAACAGACTAGTAGAGTTATGAAAAAAACCTGTATGCAAAACATGCATTGGATTATATCTAACGGATATTTTGGACATAAAAATGCAGAAGAAAAAGACTCTTGGTTTGATGTGGATTATTTCCATTATTACCCATTTAAAAAATAATTAAAAGGACAATGAAAAAGCGTATTGTAAAATATAGTGTACTAAGTATAACTTTTCTTTTTTTGTTGGGATGTAAAGGAATTAAGGAAGAAAAACCATTACAAAGACCAAACATTATTTGGATTAATGCTGATGATTTAGGTCGGGAATTGGCCTGTTACGGTAATCCTGATATAAAGACACCCCATATTGATAAGTTGGCACAACAAGGAACATTATATACAAATGCTTATTCCAACGCCCCCATTTGTTCTACAAGTAGGTCATCTCAAATAACAGGTATGTATCCTACAACGGTTAATTGTTTAGATCATAGAACTATTAACATGACTCAGCTTCCCGATAGTATAAAGCCAATTACAGATTATTTTAAAGAAGCTGGGTATTTCATAGCGAATGGAAGTGGAAAGGACTACCTTAAAAAAGGAGGAAAAAAGGATTATAATTTTGTGCCTAGTATAAAATATGATGGTAAAGATTGGAGTGAACGAGCCGAAGGTCAGCCTTTCTTTGCTCAAGTACAAATTAAATATCCGCATCGCGTATTTGAAAGGCATGGGGAAAATCCAATAGATTATAAGTCCGTTACTTTGCCAAGTTGTTATCCTGAGCATCCATTAATTAAGGCCGATTGGGCTTTATATCTAGAATCTGTACAAAGATGTGATGATATAGTGGGATGGGTAATGAAACGTTTAGAGGAAGAAGGTTTAGCAGATAATACCATTGTATTCTTTTTTGGAGACCACGGGCGTCCGCATTTAAGAGATAAGCAGTTTTTATATGAAGGCGGCTTGCAAATCCCTTTAATTGTTAGATGGCCAAATCAAGTTGATGCCAATAAAGTTGATAAAAGATTGGTGAGTTTGGTGGACGTAGCAGCTACAACCATGCATATTTCTGGTTTGGAAACACCATATAAGTTACACGGAAAAGTATTTATTGGAGATGACCAAGAAAAGAGAGATTATGTGTATGGCTTTAGAGGAAGAGCTGGAGATGCAGCAGATAATATTAGAAGTATAACAGACGGGCATTATAAATTAATTTGGAACCAAGAGCCAGAAAGGCCTTGGATGCAATTATCAAGTTATAAACGAAGCGAGTACCCGGCTTTTACCGTTTATAAAGTACTTCATAAAAAAGGAGAATTAAAAGCGCCTTTCAATCAATTTATGGCTGATAGTAGACCAGAATTTGAGTTTTATGATTTAGATAAAGATCCGAATGAATTTAATAATTTGATTGCAGATGCACCTCATGCTGAACATGTTAATAGATTAAAAACAGAACTTCAGAATAAACTAGAGATATACGAGAAGAATCAAATTCCAGAATCACAAGAAACCATTCAAAAGGGAAGGAATGGCTCTCAGAATTATGCTAAAAAGAAAATGAAAGAACGTGGTTTACCAGAGTCACCCACGAATGAAGAGTTATTGGGATATTGGAATAAAATCCTGTTGAATCAATAGTATACCGAATGCATAATAAAAAAATCCAAGAACATTGTCCTTGGATTTTTAGTAGTAGCGAGATCGAGATTTGAACTCGAGACCTCCGGGTTATGAATCCGACGCTCTAACCAACTGAGCTACCTCGCCATTTTGAGGTTGCAAATATAATAACAAATATTACGTTCGCAAATATAACCTACGCAAAATATTATCAAAATAATTGCAGAACTAGTAAATTAATGTATATATTGAGCAACGCTAAATTTTTAAGATATTTATGGAGGATAAAATTAAATTCGAAATAGAATTTCCAATACATGCTTCACCTCAGTTATTATACCAATATATTTCTACCCCTTCAGGTTTACAAGAGTGGTTTTCAGATAATGTAAACTCTAGAGGAGAGTTGTTCACTTTTATTTGGGATGATAGTGAAGAGCAAGCAAAACTACTAAGTAAGAAAAGTGGAGAGCGTGTAAAATTTAGATGGCTCGCAGATGAAGAAGATGATTTATCCTGTTATTTTGAAATCAGAATTCAGGTGGATGAGATTACCAAAGATGTATCTCTTATAGTTACCGACTTTGCAGATGATGATGAAATTGATGAGGCAAAAATGCTTTGGGAAAATCAAATTTCAGATTTAAAACAGGTACTTGGATCAGCGTAAAAAAATATTTTAACCTTATCTTTGTCCGCACTTAAAAATTTAAGATTGCGGATTTTTTTATGACAAATTTTAACGGAAATATCCTAGACGATAGTACTCAAATATCTATAAAGAATAGAGGGTATGCTTATGGTGATGCTCTGTTTGAGACTATTAAAGTTTCTAATGGGAAAGTACTGTTTTGGGAAGACCATTATTTTAGACTAATGGCTTCAATGCGTATTATGAGGATGGAAATTCCCATGAATTTTACGATGGAATTTTTAAAGTCTCAAATTCAAGCAACTCTAAATGCAAATCAACTTCAAAACCAAAGTGCAAGAGTAAAGTTAACAGTGCATAGAAATGAAGGTGGTTTGTATTTACCTACTCAAAATTCAGTAGGTTATAATATAAGCGTCAGACCCCTTGATAATTCTATTTTCGAGTTTAATGATGATCTTTATAAGGTAGATTTATTTAAGGATTACTATATAGCACCAACATTATTGTCTACTTTAAAATCCAACAATAGATCTATCAATGTTATCGGTAGTATTTATGCTAATGAAAATGAACTGCAGAACTGTTTACTTTTAAATACCGATAAAAAAGTGGTTGAAGCGCTAAATGGAAACATATTTTTGGTGAAGGACAACGTCATAAAAACACCACCATTATCTGATGGATGCTTAAAGGGTATAATACGAACCCAAGTTTTACGAATAGCTAAAAAAATACCTGAATTAGAAATTGAAGAAGCTTCAATATCTCCGTTTGAACTTCAAAAGGCAGATGAACTTTTTATAACTAATGCCATAATGGGAATTCAATATATTTCAAAGTATAGGAAGAAAGTATTTAATAACGAAGTAGCTAAAAAACTTTTAGATAAACTTAATATTGAAGTAAGATTAGCTTAATTATAATTAGGATTTTCCGGAGCATTAGACCATATACTATACTCCCCGCCGAGTTCCAGCATTTTTTCTTTCCAAAAGGATTCATAATGCTTTTCGATAATATTCTTCTCATAAATATTTTCCGAAACAAGCCACGAACTTCCTTTCAACTCATCTTCTAATTGGTGGGCATCCCAACCCGAGTACCCGAGAAAAAAACGAATATCATTTTCTTGAATGGTATTATTGGCAATAAGTTCTGCTACTTTGTTAAAATCACCTCCCCAATAAATGCCCAATGAAATTTCAATACTATTAGGGATTAATTCCGGGATTTTATGTATAAAATAAAGATTGTCTTGTTCAACGGGTCCACCATTATATACTTTAAATTTGGCCTCAACTTCTGGAATTAAATCTTTTATGGTGTAGTCTAAAGGTTTGTTCAATATAAATCCAATTGATCCTTCCTGCGTATGATCCGCCAATAAAACAATGGAGCGGTTAAAAGAAACATCTCCAATTATGGCTGGTTCTGCTATCAACAAATCCCCCTTTTTTGGTGTAGTGCTCGTCATGTTTTAAAACATTTATCAATTAAAACTACTATTATTTTACCACAATTGCAACTTTTAGCAAAGGCATAAAAAAAATGTCTTCCAGATCTGGAAGACATTTTCTATTTCATTCTGAAACTTATAATTAGTTTACAGCACTTGATAAATCTGATCCAGCTTTAAACTTAACAACGTTTTTAGCTTTGATTTTGATAGTCTCACCAGTTTGAGGGTTTCTTCCTTCTCTTGCAGATCTTTTAGAAACTGACCAAGAACCGAAACCTACTAAAGATACTCTGTTTCCTTTTTGTAAAGCACCTTCAATTTCAATAAGAGCACATTCTAATGCTTTTTTAGCAGCAGCTTTAGTGATTCCTGCATGTTCCGCCATAGCATCGATTAAATCTGTTTTGTTCATAATGTAATATTTAATTATTAATAAATTGGTTAAACGTTATTTGTTAAATCCTTTTACAAATTTATACGGATTATGCATCCATGCAAGTAATAGCAAGGGAAATAGGAGGTTTTGTTGATAACTTATAGCATTTGTTAACAACAGATATGTATTTTAACGATATTTTAATAAAATGAGTAATCATAAGGACTCAGCGCATTTTTGCTCCCTCACGAAATTCGTATCCATTTAGCAACGCATTTGCATCCATCAATTTTTTACCCGGTAATTTGATTTTAGTAATATTTATGAAGCCTTCTGCAACCGCAACTTTTATTTCTTTTTTTGTAGTGAGTATGCGACCAATTTCTTTTTGGTGCTCGATATTTTCTTTTCTTGCTTCATATATTTTGACATCCGTGGTAACATCATCATTAGCTAACTCGGACCATGCTGCGGGGTATGGACTCAAACCTCTGATTTTATTGTAGATATTATCAATTGTATCGTCCCAATTGATTTTACAATTGTCTCTGTTTAGTTTGTAGGCTGTTTTTATATCAACAATTTCTTTTTGGGGTGAGGTAATTACATCTTCATTTTCTATTAAGATGATAGTATCTAAAACCAGTTTGCTACCTAAATGCATCAGTTTATCGTGTAAACTTCCAGCAGTTTCATTCTCGTCAATGTCTGTTTTTTCTTGAAGTATCATGGCACCTGTATCAATTTGTTCATCAATAAAAAAAGTTGAAACACCAGTTTCGGTTTCACCATTAATGATTGCCCAATTGATTGGAGCGGCACCTCTATAATTTGGCAGGAGAGAGGCGTGCAAATTAAATGTACCGTATTTGGGCATTTGCCATACTACTTTAGGTAACATTCTAAAAGCGACTACAACTTGTAAGTGAGCGTTTAATGCTTGTAAATCATCAAGAAAAGATTGTGCTTTTAAATTTGTAGGCTGTAAAATGTTTAAACCATTGTCTTTTGCATAAATTTTAACTGCACTTTCATTTAGCTTTCTGCCTCTTCCAGCTGGTTTATCTGGGGCTGTAATAACACCAACAATATTGTAATTGGCCTCTAGCAGCTGTTTTAAAGTTGCAACTGCAAAATCTGGTGTCCCCATAAATACAATTCTTAAATCTTGTTTCATAAATGGCTTAGTTTATATGTATTAGTTTTTGTAATGGTTAAAATATTGTGCTCTAAAAGTTGTTTTAATACTTTGGTGGTTTGCTCAGAATTACAGCCTATAATTTCAGTTAATCTTCTTGAAGTTTGATCGCCTGATTGTAGTATTTCGATGATTTTCACTCTGATTTCTTCGAGCTTTAATGATCTTGTACTTTGTGATTTTAAAATACAAACTGAGCAGATTCCGCAAGGTTGAGTTTTTTGTTCGCCAAAATAACTTAACAATTGCATGCTTTTACATACATCATCGTTATTTACGTAATGTAATACAGCATTTACTTGTTCAGTTTTTAAATCATTTTGTTTCTTAATTATTGTAGCGATTTTATTTATGGTTCTATCGTCTTCTCTGGGTTCTATAAATGTAACTTGCGCATCGGTTTTTGATATATTCAAATTAATAATGTCATCTTTAAAAAGTTGTTGCAAAATTTCAATTACTTCAAATTCTTCTGCACCAGCTTTAGATGCCATTTTGGAGAGGTTAATCTCCGTTTCATAATCAAAAATACCACCGTAGGATCGTAATATAGATTTGATAACAATTTCGGTGTTGTCATGTTCTTCAATGTATTTAAAGATTGAATCGTTACCAATGATAAATTGTAGCAACACTTTATTTTTAAACCGATTACTTAGGCTAATAATACTATTTCTGTCAAGAATTAACAACGCATTATAGCAAAGTATGGTATTAAAATTATAGGTCTTGGAAAATGTATTAAAATTGAAACTAAATGTGGTGTTTTCGCCTTCACCATAAGGTATTTGAAAGAAACTGCACAACTTTCTATACACTAGCTTTACTGTGTCAACATCTGGTAACACTTTAAGAAACTGATTTTTAACCAAAGTTTCATCGTTTGTGTTTTTCAGTATTACTGCATAAGTTTTATCTCCGTTTCTTCCAGCGCGTCCCGCTTCTTGAAAGTAACTTTCTATGCTTTCGGGTAAATTTAAATGAATTACTGTTTTTACATCAGCTTTATCAATTCCCATTCCAAATGCATTAGTGGCTACCATAACCTGTTTTTGATTCTGCATCCAAGCCTGCATATTGTCGCTTTTTGCTTTATGGCTTAGTCCGCCATGATAAAAGGTTGCACTTATGTTATTTGATTCTAAAAAAGTAGAAACTTCAATTGTAGCCCTTCTATTTCGCACGTATACAATAGAACTGCCTTTGTATTTGTTTAGAATTCTATTCAGCTTATAAAATTTATCTTCCTCATGAAGTACAAAATAGCTCAGGTTCTCCCTAAAAAACGATTGTTGGAATAGTTTAGGTTGAATGAAATCTAATTGAGCTACAATATCCTCAACCACTTTTGGTTTAGCTGTAGCAGTTAAAGCAATAATATTTGTAGATGGTTGAAGTCTTCTTAATTGTATGATATTAGAATACGCAGGCCTAAAGTCGTTACCCCATTGCGAAATACAATGTGCTTCATCTACAGCAATTAAATTCACATTCATTTGCTTAATACGATCTTGAACCAGTTCCTGCTGTAACCGTTCAGGAGATAAATACAAAAACTTATAATTCCCATAAATACAATTGTCTAGCATGGTGTCTAATTCACTTTTAGAGATATCACTGGTAATAGCTAGGGCTTTTATATTTTTAGAATTTAGGTTTTGAACCTGATCCTTCATCAAGGCAATTAAAGGTGAAATCACAATACAAATACCATCTTTAATTAATGCTGGAATTTGAAAGCAAATAGATTTTCCACCACCCGTAGGCATCAATGCAAAAACATCTTCACCTTCTAAAACAGCATTTATAATAGACTCTTGCTCACCCCGAAAAGAGGTAAACTTCCAATACCGTTCTAAAATATTTATAGGATGTAAACTCACTTTAAATACAATGTGTTTAAAATGAAATCGGTTCGTTCTTCAACTGTTCCAAAAGGTACGTCTATAGGTTGATAATTATGTGATGTATAAGTATTTAACAAGTGTTTGTAAATCTCTTTGGCCTGCTCAAAACTTTCATAACGCTCATTATCGCTTTTGTAAATGGCTTTCCAAGGTTTTAGCATAAAAACAATATCGTACTTGTTGTCTTTTGAAGTTTCACTAAAACTATCAGGATAGCTATCTCCAATATAGTCCATATAAGCCAAAACATCCGGAATAGCACGATCAAAAAATACAATGTCAGTATTTGGTTTGATGGACGTGTTATATTGATCTAATCTTCCCTTCAACAGCAATTCACTAAATAGCAACGGATTGGTTAAAAAAAGTTGGTCAATACCATTTTTTTGAGCCTCTAAAGTAACCTCTCTAGATATTTCCGGCATACAAGTGTAACCTCTTTCGATAAGCGCGCTTATTAAGGTTGATTTACCTGTTCCTGGACCGCCAGTAATGACCACTTTTTTAGTATTCAAAATGAAAGAATTTAAGTGTAAAAATCGGAATTAAACTTCTATAAAAAAAATAGAAAGTAAAGTGTATCTTTGCAGCTTAAAAAAGTAAATGAGCGACACTCCAAATCCGGAAGAATTTTATAAAAAATTAAAGACGCAGTTATATAATACTGCCCTCTGGCCAAGTGAATATCTTTATAAATTCATTGTTAAAACCGATGCTTCTCAAATAAAAAAGGTTGGTGGATTATTTGATAACATGGGCGCTGTAATTAATACTATAGAATCCAAAAACGGAAAGTACACCAGTGTTTCCATAAACGTTAGAATGGAAAATCCGGACGCCGTAATTGAGAAATATAAAGAAGTTGCAGAAAAAATTGAAGGGGTTATAAGCCTTTAGTTTTTTTTTGTACTTTGCAACTACTTCATTAGAATATTTAATACCACAATTTTGATTGATAATTTAGAATATAATACAGAGCGCGAGCATTTGATTATTCCCGAATATGGGCGCCATCTTCAAAAGATGATTAACCATGCAAAAACGCGAGAAACAAAGGAAGAACGTGAAAAATTGGCCAAGGCCATTATATCTGTAATGGGTAATTTACAACCGCATTTGCGTGATGTTCCAGATTTTCAGCATAAACTTTGGGATCAGTTGTTTATCATGGCTAATTTTGAATTGGATGTAGACTCTCCGTTTCCAAAACCTTCCAAAGAATTATTGTCAGAACGTCCAGAACCACTGGAATATCCTCAAAGTCATCCTAAATATCGTTTTTATGGTAACAATATTAAAACGATGATAGATGTTGCTAATACTTGGGATGAGGGCGAATTAAAAGAAGCTTTGGTATACACCATTGCTAACCACATGAAAAAGTGTTTTTTAAATTGGAATAAAGATACGGTTGAAGATATAGTTATATTCGATCACCTTTATGAATTATCAAACGGAAAAATAGATTTAAGAAATTCTGAGGAAGATTTATCAGATTCGAGTAGTCTATTACGTTCTAAAGGTAAATACAATAATAATAAAAAGAAGAAAGGTTCTAACCGCTCCAGAAAACGCCACTAAACTAATTCATGGGAACATTTAAAATTGAAGGGGGCCATAAACTAAAAGGAAGTATACAGCCTCAAGGTGCAAAGAATGAAGCATTACAAATTCTTTGTGCAGTTCTGCTTACACCAGAAAAAGTGACCATCAATAACATTCCAGATATTATTGATGTTAACAAACTTATTAAGCTACTTGAAAAACTGGGTGTTAAAGTTGAAAAACTAGCAAAGGGTACTTATACATTTCAAGCACATGAAGTAAATCTTGAATATTTAGAATCTGATCAATTTAAAATAGACGGACGTGGATTAAGAGGCTCCATAATGATTGTAGGGCCTCTTTTAGCACGTTTTGGAAAAGGATATATACCAAAACCTGGAGGTGACAAAATTGGGAGAAGACGATTAGATACTCACTTTGAAGGTTTAATAAAATTGGGTGCCAAGTTCGGCTACAGTAGAGAAGAGCAATTTTATGGTGTTGAGGCAAAAAAATTAAAAGGTACTTACATGCTCTTGGAGGAGGCCTCGGTTACAGGTACTGCAAACATTGTTATGGCTGCTGTTTTAGCTGAAGGACAAACTACAATTTATAATGCTGCTTGTGAACCTTATTTACAGCAACTCTGTAAGATGCTCAACAGAATGGGAGCCAAAATAAGTGGAGTAGGTTCAAATATGTTAATTATTGATGGAGTGAAAAGCTTGGGTGGGACGGACCATACAATGTTACCTGATATGATTGAAATTGGCAGTTGGATAGGTCTTGCAGCTATGACAAAAAGTGAATTGACTATCAAGAATGTGAGTTGGAATGATTTAGGCGTAATCCCCAATGTTTTTAGAAAACTTGGCATTACAGTTGAAAAACAGGGCGATGATATTCATATTCCAGCACATACTGATGGTTACGAAATTCAAAGTTTTATAGATGGCTCTATTTTAACTATTTCTGATGCGCCATGGCCAGGGTTTACACCTGATTTATTAAGTATTGTTCTTGTTGTTGCAACGCAAGCTAGAGGAAGCGTTTTAATACATCAAAAAATGTTTGAAAGTCGACTATTCTTCGTTGACAAATTGATTGATATGGGTGCCAAAATTATCCTTTGTGATCCGCATCGTGCTACGGTTATTGGTCATGATTTTAAATCTACTTTAAAAGCTACAACAATGACATCTCCCGATATACGTGCTGGTGTATCATTGCTTATTGCTGCATTATCTGCAAAAGGTACTTCTACAATTATGAATATAGAGCAAATAGATCGCGGTTATGAGAATATTGATGAGCGCTTAAGGGCTATTGGAGCTAAAATCGAGCGTTTAGAGGCCTAAACTGTTTATAAGCTTTTATTTTATTTGTGAAGTAATTTAGATACGAATTGAAAGAAATGTTTAATCAATTATTGGTAGACTTTCTTCAGAATTTTAGTCGTATTATTTTTTTTATTATTTTAAGACGTAAATAATTAAACCATTAAACTAAAATTTATGAAAAAAATTACACAATTACTTTTGAAATCATTTTGCATGCTATGCTGTTCAGGAGCTTTAGTTTTAAATGCACAACAAACAGTTACATGGAGTGTTGTTACTCTTGCTGATGGAACTGAGGTCTCTACAGATGGTACTCTTGTTGAAGCGTTAAATTTTGGAGGCGGTGATGACAGCGACGCTTATGATGTTACCGTTAATACTGTGCCTTTTGAGGGACTGGCAAGTGGAATGGCCTCGGGAAATGCTTTTGCAAATCCAACGGCAACTTATTTTTCGGCTAACTCCCAAAATGTTGTACCAGCAACGGTAGATCAATATGATCCGGTTGCTCCAGGTATAGCAGTTTATGATGAACTACTCAGTAGATTTTTGTGGAATGCCGCTGGTGCCGCAACTGTAACACTCTCTAATTTAACGGTTGGTCAAGTCTACAAATTGCAATTTTTTATGGGTGATAAAAGATCCAGTCAAGAGTTTTCTTGGATAGAGATTGGTGTTACTGGTGGTACAAGTTTTGGATCTGCGTCAACAACGAATTATGCTTTTGGACCTGGTCAGGTTATTAATGGAGATTTTACCGCCGTAGGTACTTCTTTTACTATAGATATTAGAAAAGATCAAGGAGGATCAGATAGTTTTAATGTAAACGCATATCAGTTAAGAAACGTTACTAATTTGAGTACTGAGGATAACATTTTAGGAAGCTTTAAAATGTATCCTAACCCAGCAAAGAATAGACTTAACATTAATTTAGATCAAGTTTTGGGTAATACAAAAGTTTCTATAACAAGTGTTACAGGTCAAGTAATACATAGTGAAGCTATTTCTAAGGTAAATACTGAAATCAATATATCTAGTTTAAAATCAGGTTTGTATTTAGTTCAAGTGGAGAGTGATAACGCTTCTGTAACTAAAAAATTAATAGTTGAATAAACTACTCAATCAATATACTTGTAAAAAGCCGTATTCTCTGGATATGGCTTTTTTATTAAACCGTTAAAACAAATTAATTTCTTTCATTATGAGAAAACTTCCGTTTTATATACTTATTATATTAGCTGTATTGTCCTGCAATAATGAGAAAAAGAATAAGAAAAATAATATTTTAATACAAGCAGTTGAGCCTACCTTAGAGTTTTTGTGGGAAACAGATACATTGTTAACTACTTGTGAATCTGTGCTATACGATAAATCTTCACAAACCATTTATGTAGCAAATGTGAATAACGCTCCTTGGGAAAAAGATAACAATGGTTTTATTTCTAAATTGAACACTGAAGGTGAAATAACTAATCTGAAATGGATTGAAGGCTTAAGCGGGCCAAAAGGTATGGGTGCTTATAAGGGAAAGCTTTATGTAAATGATATAGATGAAGTTGTAGAAATAGACGTAGCAACAAAGGAAATAGCAAATAAGTTTGTTGTTGAAGGAGCGCCTCAGCTTAATGATATTACAGTATCAGATGATGCCGTATATATTTCTGGATCAGGAACCGATGCAATTTATAAAATAGAAAACGGAAATATCAGATTGGTTGCCAATGATACTTTAGGGCGCTTGAATGGATTATTGCATCAAAAGGATGGTATTTATTTCGCAGCTTCTAGATCTCATCACTTTGGTGTCTTTAATGAAAACAATAGTACTTTTAAAGTACTTACAACAGATATAGGTCATGGAGATGGTATTATTCGGTTGGAAAATGGTGATTTTATAGTTTCAAGTTGGTCTGGTGAGATATTCTATATTAAGCAAACAGATTGGAGTAAAATAAAACTTTTAGATACACGAGAACAAAAAGTTAATGCTGCCGATATTGATTATATTGAGGCATCCCAAATCTTGTTGATTCCTACGTTTTTTAATAATACAGTTAGAGCTTATCGTTTGGCTTACTAACTGTTATTAAATTATATATAATTGTTTTACAGTATTTTAACACTTTTATCTTATAAACAACTGTTTACAAATAATAATAAAATACGTACAAGTACTTATTTATTATTCTTACAAATAATCATATATTTCCGTACGTCAAATATTAATTTAAATTACGAAAATTATGAATCCCTCATTTACAGCAATAACCGCTGTAACCAACCAACGTTTTTCTCTCATTTATTTTCGATCTATAGCTCTTTCAAGAGTTAAAACAATTGTATCCGAACTAAAAAAAAATCTCTTAGCTTTTAGTCTTATATTAATTTCAGTCCTTTTCAACCATGTTAATTCTCAAAATCAAAATACGATTTTGGATGAAAACTCAAATTATTATGTTAATGCACAAACTCTAAACAGAACTCCAATTGCCGGTGATACTATTTTTGTGGACTCATCTAGAAAATTCCCTTTACGTTTTCAACAAATAGAAGGTGATTCACTATCCCCAATTGTTGTTATTAATAAAGGTGGACAGGTAAAAATAAACGATACCATTTCTAATACATGGGGCGCCATTACCTTTGAAAATTGCAAGTATATAAAGATAAGCGGTGCAGGTCACCCCGGTTATAAATATGGTTTTGAATTGGCGGCGGTTCAGTGCGGTTTGGCGTTTACAGAACTAAGTTCAGATTGTGAGGCAGAATTTATTAAGATAAATCATGATGGGTTTTTTGGAATACTTGCTAAGAAAGATTATAACGGTAGTCCGCCAAACCCCATTCCAGTATTTAAAAACTTAAATATTCATGATTGCTTTATCGAGAACGTATCAGAGGGTATGTATTTGGGTGAAACCACAACGCCAGGGATGGAGTTTAAACATGTGAAACTGTATAACAATATTATAAGGAATACACAAAGAGAATCTATACAGATAGCTAATATGGTTGAAGATATAAAAATATATAATAACACCATGATTAATGCGGGTACTGAGGGGGCTACTTACCATATGAATATTTTACAAATCGGCGACAATAGCGTTGCCAGCATTTATAATAATATAATGCTAACCACTCCTGTATTTGGTATTAATAACATGGGTAAGGGAGATGTAAGTATTATTAATAATTACATTGCATCTTCTCAAGGAATTTTTTGTGACAATAGAACTGTAAGTGATAGTTTGGCTCCTATACATATTCAGGATAATTTTTTTAGAAGTATTACCGGAAATCATATTCTTAGGAATATGAATGAGTATAATTATTTTACAGCCAATGATAATAATTACGATACCAATGTTACATTTTACTTAGATCAAACAAATGTTGACAATGATACTATTTTTAACAATACACTAACCACAGTTACCGAGATACAATTTACCGATCCGTCCAATAACGATTATTCATTAGCAGTAGGAATGCCATCGGAATATTTAAGTTTGGGGGCACCAGGAGGACCAGAGTTTTTTCAATATCAGGATCCAACAACAATTCCGCAACAATTAGTAATAACTGCCGATATGGTTATTGATTCGGTGCAAGGCGGTAGTGTAAATACACCATTATTTTTATTTGATGAACAATATTTAGACGTGGAGGCTGATGAACGAGCTGTTAGCGTAGCTTGGAAACCAGACGTTGTTATGAATGAAAGCTCCTATCATGCCATTGTTGATTTAGGAAACGAATACCATATTTCTGAACTGAATTTACATGATTATCAGAATATTTATGATTTTACAGTAGAATACTATGATGGAACAGAATGGGTTACATTGTTTACAGAACCTTGTAATGCCTTTAATGTTTGGAAAACTCATTTAACCGATATTTCAACAAGATATCTGCGTTTTTCAATGTATGAAAATGTTTTCGCCGAAATTAATGAAGTTATTGTACATGGCTATCCTCTAATCAAAGAATCTTCGCAAATAATTGTAGATTCTACAATGGTAACAGATTTGGTAAATGGAGGTAGCGTTTTTCCCCCAACTAATCTATTTGATGAACAAAATATTGATTACGAATCAAATTTGCACCCATCAAGCGAATCATGGAAACCCTATTTTAATGATACTAATGCTCCTTATTATACTATAATCGATCTTGGTCAGGACTACTATATTTCTGAAATTAATATGCATGATATAAATAGTGTGGGTGATTTTGATGTTGAATATGGGGATGATACTAGTTGGACGCTACTTTTAACAGAGCCTTGTGACGCTTTTAATGTTTGGAAGACACATGAAACCGATGTAGTTACTAGATATTTGCGTTTATCCATGCCATCAAGCCCTTACGCAGCAATTAATGAGATTATAATAAATGGATATCCGATTATGACTATTGCATCATCCGAACCAGATACAGATCCAGAGCCAACTTTGGAGCAAATTATTGTTACATCTGGTATGGTAACTGATTTAGTTTCTGGAGGTAGCGTTTTTTCTCCTCAGTATTTGTTTGATGAGCAAAACATAGATCCTTTAGTGAATGAAATACCCGTAAGTAATGAGTGGAAACCTTATTTTAATGCCAATAATGCTCCTTATTATACCACTGTAGATTTGGGTGCTGAATATCATATTTCAAAAGTCTATATGTACGATGTAAGTAATATGCAGGATTTTAATGTTGAATATGATGATAATGGATCTTGGTCTACATTATTCGTAGAGCCATGTGATGCCTTTAATAGTTGGAAAGAACATATTGTAGATGTTGATACACAACATTTAAGGTTAGGTATGCTAGATAGTCCTTACGCCGCTGTAAATGAAATTATTGTATTTGGTTATCCTACAAGTAGTAGTTCTAAGCAGAATAGTAAAAAAAAGGATATTGAGACCATCCAAAGACAGGATAAAACAATGCTATTTCCTAATCCTGCTAAAGAAAAGCTTCATGTAAAGTTTTCTTCTGAAATACTAGGATACAACACTATTGAGATTATTGACGTATTAGGAAAGTCAATATTTCAAAAGAAAATTAATATTGAAAAAAGGGATTATGTACTAAATCTTGATTTAAAGCAAATCTTGCCTTCTTCAGGGCTATATCTACTAAAAAGTACATCTTCTTCTGGTTACCAGGAAGTTATAAGGTTCTTGAAGGAATAATTAAGAATTGATTTGATAGTATTTAGGGGAAGGTTAGAAGTGTTAGTTCTAACCTTTTGCTTTTATATATCCGTAAACACTTTAGTTTTTAAATTAGTCCATTCCTCACGCAAAATACCATAACAACAGGTGTTCCTTCTAAAACCATTTATTAAAACTACATTTTTTCTTAGGAGTCCTTCTGATTGTGCTCCAAGTTTTTCAACGGCTTTTCTTGAGGCTATATTGCGTTCATCTATGCGAAATTCAACCTTTTCAAAATTCATAATTTCAAAGGCATGCTGCAACATCAAGAATTTCATGTTTTTGTTTAAACCCGTACCTTGAAAATTTCTACCTATCCAAGTGGCACCAATTTCTAAAACCTTATTATTTTTATTAATATTCATATATCTGGTAGTTCCCGCATATAATTTTGTGTGTTTGTCGAACACAATAAAAGGTATTGCTGTTTTGTTTTTTTGCCATTCTAAAGCAGTGAGAACATAATTTTTTAAGTCTTCTGGAGTATCTACTTTACTTGGTGAATATTGCACCAATTTCGGTTCTTTTCCAATCTTAATTATGTGGTGATAATTGTCTAATGATAATGGCGACAATTTTACTCTGCTATTTTCTAAGGTTACTGGCATTTCGTATTTTTACAGATGTAAAAGTATAAAAGATTTTAATGCAACTTTCAAAAGAAGAAATACTAAAACGAGCCAACGCTATCACCAAAAATACGCTAATGGAAACCTTAGAAATTGAAATAGTAGATTTTGGTGATGACTTTGTTGTTGGTAGAATGCCAGTGAATAAAAGAGTGTATCAGCCAGATGGTGTGCTTCATGGAGGCGCAACGGTAGCTCTTGCTGAAACTACGGGGAGTTTTGCGGCAGAATTGCTTTTTAATCAAAAGGACGTTTTTGTTCGTGGTATTGAAATTAGTGCAAATCACGTAAAAAGTATTAGGGAAGGTTATGTCTATGCCAAAGCTAAGTTTATTCATAAAGGGCGAACTACTCAATTATTTGAAATTAAAGTAACTGATGAAGAGGGTAATTTAATTTCACATTGCAAACTAACTACCATTTCCTTACCCAGAAAAAAATAAGACATTGCAACACTTTTTTGATCACGTTAAGCAACATTTTGGTAAACAATTGCCTTTCGTAGTTTATAGAAAGCCAAAAATGTCTTTGGTAAAAGCAATGTTGCAGAAGGATGATAACCTCTATTCTACTAAAGATTTTAGTGAAAAAGGCTTTGTGTTTTCACCTTTTGATATCAACAAAGACAGTATTTTGATACCTCAAAGCAGTTCTGAGTGTTTTGATGTTGAATTCTCAAATCAAAATACGGTTGAAACCTCTCAAATAGAATCATTTGAAATAGATAAAAAACAGAAAGCACTTCATGTTAAATTAGTAGAATCGGGAATTGAAGCTATAAAAAATGGAGATGTTCAAAAAGTTGTACTCTCCAGAGTTGAAGAATATATACATGATACAATTGATGTATTTGAAGTATTCCAACAATTACTAAACAGTTATCCATTAGCATTGGCCTATTTATGGTATCACCCTAAAGTTGGTTTGTGGTTGGGTGCGACACCAGAAACATTATTAAAAATTGAAGGTCGAAATTTTTCCATAATGGCATTGGCAGGAACCCAAGACTATCAAGGAACTTTAGATGTTATTTGGAACGAAAAAGAGTTAAAGGAGCAGCAATTTGTAACTGATTTCATTTTAGAGAACATCACTTCAACTATTGAAAACATAAAAGTTTCTGATGTACAAACTGTAAAATCTGGTAACCTATTACACCTTAAAACTGATATTAAAGGTCAACTTAAATCACAAGAAACCGATCTAAAGCCCTTATTACATAGTTTACATCCTACACCTGCAGTTTGTGGTTCGCCTAAAGCAAAAGCCATGGAATTTATTTTTAAAAATGAGAATTATGATCGTGAATTCTACACTGGTTTTTTAGGAGAATTAAACTTTGATATAGATGTAAAACCTCGAACTGGTAGTCGCAATGTAGAAAATAGGGCATATACACTAAAACGCAAAAGCACCCAACTTTACGTAAACCTTAGATGTATGCAAATTAAGGAGAACAAAGCATTGATTTATGTCGGAGGTGGCATTACTTCAGATTCTAATGCAGAACTTGAGTGGGAGGAAACTGTTTCAAAATCTATGGTCGTTAAAAAGGTGTTATAGTAAAAATAATCTAGGGTGTATTTCGTAATTTTGTAATAAGATTATGAAGTTGATGACCTATCCTAAAATTCCTCTTGCACAAACGGTAATTCAATTGTGCAAATCAAAAAATATAAAATATATTATTATCTCTCCAGGTAGCCGCAACGCACCTTTAACCATTGGTTTTACACACGACGATTTTTTTAAATGCTATAGCATTGTAGATGAACGTTGTGCAGCTTTTTTTGCCCTTGGAATAGCGCAACAAACCAAAACACCAACAGCCTTGGTCTGTACCTCAGGAAGCGCGCTTTTAAATTATTATCCGGCAGTTGCAGAGGCCTTTTACAGTGATATTCCTCTAGTAGTATTATCCGCAGACCGACCAAAGCATTTAATAGGGATTGGTGATGGACAGACCATAAACCAAAAGAACGTTTATGAAAGCCATATTTTATATTCAGCTAATTTGAAGTTGGATCTAAATGATGAAAAAAATGTACCTATTTCAGAAGAGTTACCCATAATCAAAAATCTTGAGAGTAAGTTAGAACGTTTTTTAGGACTTCAAAAAGACATTCAAGAGCATAACGAACATGAAATTAATACGGCCATAAATTTGGCACTCTTAAAGAATGGGCCAGTTCATATTAATATACCTTTTGATGAACCCTTGTATGAAAGAGTTTCAGAGTTATCAGTACATCCAGAAAATACTGAACTAAAGGAAAAAAATAAGGCTGTTGATAGTTTGGTGCTAAAAGAATGTGTAGAAGATTGGATGGCAGCTTCTAAAAAGATGATTTTGGTTGGTGTGAATCATCCAGATGAAATAGATGAAACCCTTTTAGAAGAATTGGCAGATGACGATAGTGTTATTGTATTTACTGAAACCACATCAAACCTACATCATAAAAGTTTCTTTCCAAGTATAGATCAAATTATTGCACCTTTATCAGAAGACGAGCCAAAAGATTTACAACCGGAAATCTTATTAACCTTTGGAGGTTTAATTGTTTCCAAAAAGATAAAAGCACTACTTAGAAAGTTTAAACCTAAGGAGCATTGGCATATTGATGAAAAGAAAGCTAATGACACTTTTTTTTGTTTATCTCAACATATTGAAACATCACCACAACACTTTTTTGAAGCGTTTCTGCCCAAATTAACGCATCATAAAAAAAGCGACTATAAGGAGTTTTGGACTAAGATTAAGAAACACCGTTTAAAACGTCATGAAACCTACATAAATGAGATACCCTTTAGCGATTTTAAAGTGTTTGATATTGTTTTAAAAGCACTTCCAAAACAATCTGTTTTACAAGTAGGTAACAGTTCTACCATTCGTTACACTCAGTTATTCAAAATGAATAAAACAATAGATATATTCTGCAATAGAGGTACAAGCGGTATTGATGGAAGTACATCTACAGCTATTGGATTTGCAGTGGCTTCAGAAAAAAGAACAACATTCATTACAGGAGATTTAAGCTTTTTTTATGATAGCAATGCCCTTTGGAACAACTATGTCCCCAATAACTTTAGAATTATTGTTTTAAATAACCAAGGTGGTGGTATTTTTAGAATTTTACCAGGTCATAAAAACACCGCAAATTTTGATACTTATTTTGAAACACAACATGATTTAAATGCAAAACATTTATGCGATATGTTTGGTTTTGAGTATGACTCAGCTTCTTCTGAAAAAGAATTATCCACATCTCTAGAAATGTTCTTTGAAACCTCCGAAAAACCAAAATTACTCGAGATTTTCACACCTAAACGTTTAAATGATGGTATACTTTTAGAATATTTTAACTTTATTAAGTGATGGAATGTGACTTAACAAAAGTTAACGTGTCTAAAAAATAACTATATTTAAGAAATTAATTATTAATCTAAAAAACACTTTTTATCATGAGTAAACGTGACGAGCTTATTGCAAAATATGCTGCAGATTTAAAAGAAAAATGTGGTGTTGAAGCTGATATGGATTTACTAACTAAAGTAACCATTGGTTGTGGACCATCAATTTATAACGCTGATGCCTCTACAGTATCAGGGTCAGATCAGTCTGAATTAGACACCGTAAAGAATAACTTCTTAATAAAGAAATTAGGACTAAGTGCTAGTGATGATTTAGATGGTGCTATTGATGCTGTTATGGAAACTTATGGAAAATCAAACCGTAACAAATATAGAGCTGTGGTATACTATTTATTAACTAAGCATTTCGGGAAAGAATCTGTTTATTAATAGAGAATTAAATATATTAAGAAAAGCGTTGCAATTGCGACGCTTTTTTTATTGGTATTTAAGTAACAGGCACTCTTAAAGTTTTACCTTTGCATCCTATGAAGTTAGGAGAAATAAATACTTTAGAAATTCTTCGGGAAACGGATCATGGCATTTATTTGATAGATGACAATGATGAAGAAGTGCTGTTGCCCAATCGTTATGTACCTGCGGAATTCAAAATATGGGATAAGATTGACGTCTTTGTATATCTAGATAACGAGGAGCGACTCGTAGCCTCTACAGATATGCCTTATATAAAAAAAGGTGAATTTGGACTCTTAAGATGCAATCAAGTCACCAATTTTGGAGCTTTTTTAGATTGGGGATTAGTGAAAGAATTGTTTTGTCCATTTAAAGAACAAGCCTTTAAAATGAAACCGGGAGGTTGGTATTTGGTGCATTGCTATTTAGATGAAAAAACGGATCGTTTGGTGGCATCAAGCAAAACAAATCGATTTTTAGATAACAAAGTACTTACCGTAGAACAATTTGAGGAAGTAGATTTAATAGTATCGCATCCCTCAGACATTGGTTGGAATGTTATTGTCAATAAAAAGCATTTGGGACTAATCTATAAAGACAGTATTTATAGAGATATAAGTGTTGGCGATAAAATAAAAGGCATTGTAAAAAAAATACGAAAGGGTAATAAACTAGATATTTCTTTAGAAAAAATTGGTTTTAGAAACATAGAACCCAATGCACAACGTATTCTTCAAGAATTGCAAGATAATAGTGGTTTTCTTAGGCTTACGGATAAATCTGACCCTGAAGATATTAAAGAGATATTACAAATGAGTAAAAAAAGCTTTAAAAAAGCCATCGGAAATCTTTATAAACAAAGACAAATTGAAATAAAGCCTGAAGGTATATTTTTAATGGAAACAAAAAAAAGCTGAACCAGAAATAGGTTCAGCTTTTAAAGTTTGGTTTATATAATTATTTAATGTTAATTATTCATCTTCGAGTTTCCAAGTTCTCACATAATCGTATCTGGTAGATCTTTCTTCTAATGTTTTATTAAAACCGTCACTTTCTGCATCATTGCTTGGGTAATTAAAATCATAAATTTCAATAGCCATAGTAATTGCCATAGGATCATTAAAAGGTGTTGGTGGATCTATGGAAAAAACATACTCACCATCATAATAAAAGTGCAGTTCAGTTGGGCTTTCCCAAAAGAAACCATAGGTGTGAAAATCTTGTTCTGGAGCAGCATCTTTTGCTTCTGCTGGGGCATTTACTGCATTTAAGCAAGATGTTTGACGTTGTCTTGCATTGGCATTAATACCTGTTCTAAATTTAACGGCTGTTGGTTCATACCAACCCAAAACAGGTTGTTTAGTGGTAAAAGAGCGTATACCTATACTTTCAGTCACATCAAGCTCTTTTTTGATCACAGAATTACAATTGGCATTTGGCGTTGACATCCAAAATGTACCTGACATAATTGTTTCGGTTGTTTTCATCCTAGCTTCACAAAATGTTCCAGGTACTAGGAGTTCTTGAGATCTTACAATAGCGCCACCGTGAGTCCAGTCTTGATTACTTACTGTTTTAGAGCTATCAAACTTTTCAGCTTCCATCCAAAGTTCGCCGTTTCTAACCAAAACATTTTCTGTCTCAAACAGTCCAGGGAATCTTCCAATCCAACTAAATCGATTTTCTGTATAAGGATTCGGATTCCATTTTGCAAGATCAATTTGTTCACTTGTTCCATCAAACTCATCTGTCAATGCATCTACAACCGCCCATACTTTCCCAGCAGGTTTTGGATCTGAGCCAATTATAAATGGTAAATCCGAAGAAGGTGCATTTCTGGTAACAATAACATCAAAACTACAGGACGCTGAATTACCCGCGGCATCTGTGGCTTTAAACGTATTTGTTGTTGTTCCAACAGGAAATGTAGAACCAGATGATAAACCTTCAATTTGTGTTGTGATAGCATTTATATTATCTGTTCCAACAGGTGCTGTGTAATTCACCACCGGGTCAGGATCAGTAGATTCAATTGTAATAGTTATATTTTCAAGACAAGTTATTGTCGGATTTTCAGTATCTACTTCCAAAGTGGGAGGATTATCTCCATCACTACCACTACAACTTAATATACTAAAACAAATAAAAACGAAAAGATTGTAATACATTATTTTTTTCATATGACATTTTTTTTAAAATTACTTATAGCATATTTGCGATAAGGTCAATTATGAACTTTATTTGGCTTTAAATGAACAATAACTTCTCTTAATACTGCTCTAATTATAAAGAATTAAAAAAAACTTTAACAATGACATTACTGAAAAGTGATTTTATTCATCAACAAGTTTAAAGGCTCTAAAATATTCCACATAAGTGGTTCTGTCTTCTAAACTCATTATTTCTACTTGACTGCCATTTTCTGGAATAGGGTTCCAATCATAACTTTCAATGGAGAATTGCATGTACATATCTTGATCAAATGGTACTGGAGGGGTTAAAGTATACTGGTATTCACCATCAAGATAAAAAAGTATTTCGGTGGCACTTTTTCTCCAACACCCATATACATAGTATCTTTCGTGATTTCTTGTTGGAGGTCTTACAAAATCGCTGTCCTTGACATTGTCATTTTGACAAGCATCATTTCTTCTTATAGCATTAGAATGATAGATATTATCCCAAGCTTTATCTTTCATAAAATCTGTAGCACCATCACTCATTACACCAACCGATTCGGTAATATCAATTTCATGTTTTTTATCACAATCATTATTGAAACCCATTAACCAGAAACCGCCACCCATCTCAGTTTTATTCATTTTCATTTTACATTCATAGTAGTTTCCAATATTTGTTGGGAATTTAGAGCGAAAAATACCGCCAGAGAAAGTATAAGTTTCAAGACCTCCTGTAAGTCCCCAACTTGAAGTTGTAACAGGTTCAGGTAGTTTATTTACCTCAATAGTCATTTTACCATCTTGAATTTTGATATTTTCTTTTCTAAACATAGCAGGTGAGCGTCCAACCCATTTTAAGTGTGGGTGCGTTGGTGGGTCAATATGCCATTTTTCAAGATCTATCTCAGAACTTTCAAATTCATCTGTTAATTGTGGGATGAATTCCCAAGTCTTATTGTTGGGGGTAGGGTCATTTCCAATAAAATAAGGTACATCATCTGCAGGAGCACCTCTATTTACTATAACGTCAAAACTACAAGTAATTGAGTTACCAGCTGCATCGGTGGCCTTGAATGTATTAGTAGTAATTCCTACAGGAAAAACAGCACCAGAAGCCAATCCTTCAATTTGTGTAGTTATGGCATTTACATTATCTGTTCCAAGAGGAGTTATGTAATCTACTATAGGACTACTTTCTGTTGCTCCAATTGAGATGGTTATATTGTCCGGACAATTGATAATAGGATTTTCTGTATCAATCTCTAGGGTTGTAGTACCTTCTTCATTACTACTACATCCTGAAACAACTAGCAGTAACATAATTGCAGCGAGAGTGTAATAAAAATTTTTAATAATCTTCTTCATAATGATTTAATTTAATTGAGCTCCAAAATTACCTTGATAGCCTTTATTTTAAATCATTAATAATTAGAAAAAATTAAACTATTCTGTTAGTGAAAAGGCTGTAATTAATAGAATATGTGACTTTTTACTTTATTATAGACTTGATAGACAGCTTCATTTAGACTATCAAAATCTACTTTAGAGGCCTTACAAAACCCATTTTCAATTTCTGCATTCATTTTAGCTGCTGGATTATGTCCAACCACACCATAAGCCTTTAAATACTCTACTTTTTCTTTATAACGCGGGGTGTCCAGAAGATCAACGGAATAGGAGTTAATTCTGTTGGCAACTACGCCAAAAGGTTTTTTTCCGAAATATTTTGTGAGTTCATCAGTAATAAGGTTGGCATTATCTAAACTAAAATGTACGCCTTCATCCAATTCTACAACAGCGATATGATTGAAGAAAAATATTTTTCCAAGTTGATTTTGAACAAAAAATAGGATTTGATTAGCAAATTCAGAATTTGTAATAGTCATAATTAATAGCCAAGTTACTTATACAATTGGGTTAAAATTTATATGAGTATTTAATGTCTGACCCGAGTTTTCAAGAAGGTCACATTAAATTCACATATTTTAATTTCGGGCTGCAAATATACTATGCACACATAATACATAAAAGTTAAAATATTGTTTTACAACTAATTATGATTTTTTTAAAAGAAAGTTAAAAAGAGTAGCAGGCTGTTAAAAACTAAAAGACTTAACTAATAATAAAGTATAATTAAGGGTGTTTCTTTAAGATATAGACAACATCACCAAAGCGTTCTTTTTTAAGAACTTACCGTTTGTTCTGTCTTATAGGGTTTATTTTGAAAAAGAACTTTGAGCAATTTGTTATTTTTGCGCTATGATATTAAAAGATACCATTATTGCATTGGCAACTCCATCTGGTGCTGGGGCAATAGCAGTCATTCGCCTTTCGGGGAGTGACGCACTTGCGATTGCTGAAAATCAGTTTAAATCTGTTTCTGGGAAATTACTCCAAAAGCAGAAGTCGCATACCATCCATTTAGGGCATATAGTTGACGGTGATAGAACACTGGATGAAGTTTTGGTATCAGTTTTTAAAAACCCCAATTCTTATACAGGAGAGGATGTTGTTGAAATTTCATGTCACGGATCAAGCTATATTCAACAAGAAATTATCCAATTATTTCTGCGGAAAGGTTGCCGTATGGCCAATGCCGGAGAATTTACGCTTAGAGCTTTTTTAAATGGGAAACTAGACTTAAGTCAAGCAGAAGCTGTGGCAGACTTAATTGCTAGCGATAGTGAAGCATCTCATCAAATAGCGATGCAGCAAATGCGCGGTGGGTTTTCCTCGGAAATCGCAAAATTACGTGAAGAGCTTTTAAACTTTGCATCATTAATTGAGTTAGAGTTGGATTTTGCTGAAGAAGATGTAGAGTTTGCGGATAGAACACAGTTTAAGGATTTAGTTGACAGAATTTTAATGGTTTTAAAACGATTAATTGACTCTTTTGCCGTTGGGAATGTGATTAAAAATGGAATTCCTGTTGCTATTGTTGGAGAGCCTAACGTTGGTAAGTCTACGTTGTTAAATGCACTTTTAAATGAGGAGCGCGCCATTGTTTCAGATATTGCAGGTACAACGCGCGATACTATTGAAGATGAAATTACAATAGGTGGTATAGGCTTTAGGTTTATTGATACGGCTGGTATTAGAGAAACTAAAGATATTGTTGAAAGTATCGGTATTAAAAAAACATTTGAAAAGATTGAACAATCTCAAGTTGTTGTTTATTTGTTTGATGCACAACAATTTAAATCACAAGGATCTAAGTTTAAAATTGAGATTGAACGCATTAAAAATAAGTACCCCCAGAAACCTTTGGTTATTATAGCGAATAAGGTGGATAAAGTTAAAGATGATTTTTTATCTAGATTGAAATCTGAAATCCCCAGTATTCGTTTACTCTCTGCAAAAAACGGAAAAGGCGTAGAAGTATTGAAAAATACTTTATTAAGTTTTGTAAATACAGGTGCTTTAAAAAATAATGACACTATTGTTACCAACACAAGGCATTATGATGCTCTTTTAAAAGCCCTTGAAGAAGTATCAAAAGTTAAAGACGGTCTTGAATCTGGTTTATCTGGCGATTTATTGGCTATTGATATCCGACAATCGTTATATCATTTTGGTGAGATTACAGGAGAGATTTCTTCTGATGATTTGTTGGGTAATATTTTTGCTAATTTCTGTATCGGGAAATAGAATAGTCATGGTTAAATATTCAACCAATGCTTAAATTGGGCAGCTTTATTTTTGCTAATAATAATACTCGATTCAGAATCGGGTGTTACTAAGATTTTAAGTTGATTGTTGCCATACTTCACAATTTTTTCAATACTAGCAATGGAAATGATAAATTGTCTGTTTGCTCGAAAGAACACAGATTCATCCAATTGCGCAGATAATTCATCTAAACTTAAATTGGAAGTAGAACGTTTTTTATCCCTACATATCACATAGGTGATGGCATTTTCAGTATATATATAAGATATATCATCCGTAGAAACTGGAACCAATTCATTCCTAACATAAGTCAAAATCCGCTTTTTAGAGGAGATAGATTCTGTTTCAGTTATTGTATTTTCTTCACTTACTTTTTGCTGATATTCTCCAACTGCACGATTCAATTTAGAGAGGTTAATCACCTCATCTTCCAGCTTCTCATTTTTCAACTCTAGTGTTTTTTCATAAGAACTACCAAAAATCCTGAGAATAACAACCGCAGCTATCACAATAAAAAGTCCCATAACCAGAAAAACCGCTAGAAACTGTTGTTTAAAATCTGCTATTTGACTTTGAATGTTATCCGTCCGCACATGCGCAGCCAATATCCAATCAGAGTTTTGAATAGAACTAAGTGCAATAACTTTAGATTGTTTTTCAATAGTTTCCGTGGCTATGGTATCGCTTTCATTATGTAATAAATCATAAAAGGTATTAGGCGTAAGATCATCATTTACAGAGGATACATAAGAGTTGTTTGGACTTGCCAACAAACCAACGTTTTTTATATCTGGATGTGCTACCACTTTTCCAGACCAATCATAAACGCTTAAAAAACCCATTTCTAAATCTGTGCCATTCAAACTTTGTTGAATATTTTGCCGTAGCGAATCCTTTGAAATATTTTGTGATAATTGTTGGCTTAAAAGTGTGGAGAGCGATTTTGCTTCCTTCTTACTAAATACTAAATGGGTTTCTAGCAATTTCAATGTACTTTCCTTTACCAAATAATGAAACGCTAAACTTGCAATGATGCTATAAATTATCGCAATAGATAAAAATGTAAGAAAATAGAGTTTGTCCTTTCTCATCAGCAACTAAAAAACTAAGGCTAATATACGCATTTAGAATATTGAATTTCTGTTAGGTGTTTTTCAAGTCCAAATATTCACTTTTGCCATATAATTTGTAAATATTCAACTAAAAATATTCCCTTTTAAAGCTGTTTTTTCCCTCTCACATAGGTTTATAGTGTAAAATCTTGCTCTTAGCGATTCCTTTGTAATGCCATTAAATACTGGCATTCATAAAACATTATCATTAAAAATTAAACTTATGAAATCAATTCATCTTTCCTTTTTGTGCTTATCGGCACTTTTCCTCTTAGGATGTAGTAACGATAGTCCAAGCGACCTTATTGAGGAGCAAGATCCTAACGTATCAATTACATACGAAAACACTATTCAATCTATTATAAATAATAATTGTGTAGGGTGTCATTCCAATCCACCACAAAATGGTGCGCCTTTTCCTTTAGCAAACTTTGATCAAGTATTTTCTCGTGCAGAAAATGGTCAATTATTAAGATCTATAAGTAGACAGACTGGAGAACCTAGAGCGATGCCTCCATCAGGAAGGTTGCCTCAGGCAACTATCGATTTGGTAGAACAATGGATTGAAGAAGGTAGTGTAGAAAATTAATAATTAAACCATTTTAAAATGAAAACAAACCCAAACGTAATCCAACTTTTTCTTTGCTTTTTATGCTTTTTCGTATTCGGTATAAGCTTCGGGCAAGATAAATACATTGATAAAAACGGAACTGTAGTTTTTGAAGCCTCAGAAAAACTATTTGAAGAAGTGAAAGCCACCAATACATCTACCACCGCCATATATAATATTCAAACTAATGAAATTGCTGCTTTGGCATTAATGAAAGGGTTTCGATTTAAAAACTCCTTAATGGAAGAACATTTTAATGAAAACTACATAGAGTCTGACACCTACCCGAAAGCCATTTTTAAAGGGAAGTTAATTGATTTTAATGTGGAAGACCTTAGTGCTAATAACACTGAAGTGAAATTGAAAGGGGTTTTGGAATTACATGGAAAACAAAAAGAAGTTGAAACGCTTTTATCTATTCAAAAAGTAGATACTATCATTTCATTAACAGGAACTTTTGATGTGACACCAGGTGATTTTGATATCGATATTCCAAAAATTGTACGCAACAAAATAGCTAAAGTAGTTAATGTAACTCTTGATTTTAAACTAGTTAAAAAATGAAAAAAAAGGCGAGTTACATCATAGCAATTACAACAATTGTCTTAGGCATTACGGGATATACAATTTATGGGTATATGTACAAAGCACATAGAGATATAGCTTCAGAAGGGATTGATTACAATTTAACATCGGATTATTTACAAAAAGCAATGCGAGTAGATTCTACATCTAAAAAAATCATTGATAGGGTAATACAAACAGAGGGTGTTATTACTTCTATTGAACAAAATTCAGTTGTAATTAATGATGCTATTCAAGTCAATTTTACGAAAACCGATATCAGCAATCTTCAACCTCAAACAAAACTTACTATTAAAGGAAGATGTGTAGGGTATGACGACCTTTTAGAATTAGTAAAAATAGACCAAGCCATAATAACTAATCAATAACAACCAAAAATGAAAAAACTATTATACATACTATGTTTAGCTTCAATATGTGTTAACGCACAAGATGAATTGCTAGACGAAATAGATACACCATCAACTGGAGACTCATTTGAATCTGCTGCCTTTAAAGGACTTAAAATTGTAAATTTTGAATCTACCAAAATGGTATCTCAAAAGGAACTGTACTTTGTTGTATCCCACAGATTTGGTTCTGTAGAAACGGGATTTAAAGATTTCTTTGGATTGGACCAAGCGGTAACTCGATTGAACTTTATTTATGGAATTTCTGACGGAATAAACCTTGGGGTTTCTAGAAGCTCATTTCAAAAGACTTATGAAACTTCGTTAAAACTTCGCTTGCTAAGACAAAAGAAAGATGGTACACCTTTTACGGTTGTATTGTTTAACAGTATGTTAATCAATACAGTATTGGATAGCGATGAATTACCAGGTCTTGAATTTAAGCATAGGATAAGTTATGCGGTACAAGCCTTAATTTCTAGAAAATTCAGTAAAGATTTTTCGTTAGAAATCATTCCAACATTATTCCATGATAATTTAGTAACATTCGATCCGCAAACAAACACGCAATATGCAATCGGTTTAGGTGGTAGGCATAAATTAAGCAAACGCTGGTCCATCAATTTTGACTATGGTTTGCACTTGAACAGAGTTTCGAATTCACCTTTCAAAAATCCATTGTCCATTGGATTTGATTTAGAAACTGGAGGACACGTGTTTCAATTACATTTTACAAATGCGCAACCTATGAATGTGAATACGTTTTTAGGACAAGCAACGGGAGATTGGACGGATGGCAATATTTTCTTCGGATTTAACCTTTCAAGAATCTTTTAACCCCAAAATCATGACGACAAGTTTAGCGAGGGTAATTGTTCAAAATCCGTTTTGTTCAAATTGCATAACGCCAATTAAAAAGAAAATTATGGAAATAGATGAGGTCAAAAACGTCAGATTATTTCCTTCAGATTCTTTGGTTGTATTCAATTTTAACCGTGCACATCAAATTTCAGAAGTTTTAAATACGCTTATGGCATTGGGGTATCCTCCCGAAGGTGATCGTATTTCAAACTGTAATTCAATAAAGCCATTATGCGGTTGTATTGAGGCTTCAAACTAAATAAAAATCAAATAATCATTTAAATACATTTAAACATCATGAAACATCTATTTCTAATTTTATTCACACTTTTAATGGTAACAAGTTGTAGTACAGATAACGACGATGATACCGTAGTGCCTCCAGTACAAAACAATGCTATTCAATTAAAAAGTACAACAGCATTTGGCAATGTACTAACAACATCCGACGGCTTTACCCTTTATTTTTTCTCAAAAGACAGCAAAAGTGCATCTAATTGTAACGGCGGTTGTTCAGATAATTGGCCAGCTTTTTTCGCTTCAGATTTAACTTTGGACACTGGCTTAAATGCTTCAGATTTTGGAACAATAACAAGAGCAGATGGCACACAACAAACTACTTTCAAGGGATGGCCATTATATACGTTTGCTAATGATACATCTGCAGGCAATATTAACGGTGATGGCGCAGGAGGCGTTTGGTATGTTGCAAAACCAGATTATACAGTAATGATGGTAAGTGCTCAGTTAGTTGGTAGAGACAGCAATGGAACTGAAACTAATCTAAAAAGTGACTATACACCTGGAGATGAAGAAACATTCTACATGGTGGATGCTGAGGGTAATACTTTATATGCCTTTATTAATGATACTAATGGCGTAAACAGTTTTACCAAAGATGATTTTTCTAACAATGGTGTATGGCCAATTTTTGAAACAGCTTTAGCAAATATTCCTAGTGTTTTAAGTGCTTCAGATTTTAGTAGTATTAACGTATTTGGAAGGACGCAAATTACCTATAAAGGTTGGCCATTATACTTTTTTGGTCAAGACACGCAAAGAGGGGATAATTTTGGAGTTGGATTTCCAAGAGCTGGTGTTTGGCCTATTGTAAACCAAAATATAGACGCAGCACCAACAGCACAAACACCAAGTACTATTACATATACTATTGGAAATCAAGGGGCTTCTGCGTATTTATTCAGTGGAGAAGGATTGAATAACGCTTCAAATCCTAATATCACCTTAAAACGAGGAGAAACTTATGAGTTTGTTATTGGTACTCCAGGGCATCCGTTCCTTATAAAAACTGCCCAAACGTTAGGAACAGGTGATGCTTTTAATGAGGGCGTCACAAATAATGGTGCAGCATCGGGTACCATAACATTTACGGTACCATCCAATGCACCAGATACGTTGTTTTATATATGTGAGTTTCATGCATCTATGAAAGGCACATTTAATATAGTTGATTGAAAAAGGGAAGTTTAATTTTTAGTAGTTTTGAGCCTAGGGTGGATAGCTCTAGGTTCAAAACGTTTTTAAAATGTTTATTTCTGAAATAGTTTAATTTGAAAAGAAAATCAGTTTTACATATTATTTTATTAATATCCTTTTTTGCGGTTTCGGTATTTCTTGCAAAACACTTTGTTTGGGACAAACCTGATTCTGTCGATCTTTCCGTAAAACAACCCGTTTATAAGTTGGATGCTAAAACGCTTATTGAACTAGTTAAAAATGAAGGTAAAAATACTCTTGTTGCCAATGAGATTGTTGAAGTGGAAGGCGTAGTTAAAAAGGTGAGCTATTTAAATGATCGCATTACAATTTTATTGGGAACTGACGAAACAGAAAACACATTTATTATTTGCGATATGGAGTCAAATCAAGAATACAAAGTATCGAGGCTTAAAATTAATGATTCTATTAAGCTAAAAGGGGTTTTTAAAGGTGTTCTTGAGGATGCCATTTTTCTAAATTGTATAATTTCTGGATAATTTATGCATAAATTTATTTTTGTAATTATTATCGCTTTTCTAAGTGGGCAGCGTACTTCTGAAAAGATGATCGCAAGACAGGGCAATGTTTCTTTCTTTTCTTATACACCTGTTGAAAATATTAAAGCCGAAAATAATCAGGTATTAAGCATTGTAGATTTAGAGAATAACAAAATAGCAGTCAGTATTTTAATGAATGCCTTTGTGTTTGAAAAGGCCTTAATGCGTGAGCATTTTAATGAAAGTTATATTGAATCTGATATTTATCCCAAGGCTACTTTTGAAGGAGAAATTTTAGATTTTGATCCAAATATTGAAGGCGTTCAAACCAAAATGGTAAAAGGCAACTTTTCCATGCACGGATCTGAAAAGGAACTTGAGATTAAAGTGAAGATTGAAAGACTAAATGGTGTTTTTACTATTAGTGGATCTTTTGAGGCTGAAGTGCAAGATTATAACATAAAGATACCTCCCTTATTAAAGGGGAACATCGCTAAAATTATTAATGTTGATTTTAAGTTTGAATATGAAGCTTATGAAGAATAGAACTATATTTTACTTTATACCCTTTTTGCTAATAAGTAATCTTATTGGAGGTCAGGAATTGCTTGATATTTTGGAAAAGGAGCAAAAGGATACACTGATGTTTACAGAAGCTACATTTAAGTATTCTAGGATTACTTTTGGACAATCCGTTCAAACTAGAAAAAATGGAACGTTGGATGTTGTGATGTCTAACAGATTTTGGAACACACCTACAGAAAGGTCTCAAAGCTTTTTTGTAGATAGAATTAATACCAGATTCGCTCTGGAATATGGGCTTTCTGATAGATTATTATTGAGCGCGGGTATTAGTACTTTTGACGAACGATTTGATGGGTTTTTAAAATATAAGTTAGTAAAACAAGGTTTAAGGGGAAATGGCTCACCAGTAACTATTTCTTTATTTCAAAATGTAAGTTATTTTGATGATATGTTACCATATTCTAGTCCAGGAACAATGACTTCAAATAGATTTTCGTTTACATCACAAATCTTAATCGCAAAAAAAATAACTTCAGATTTTTCATTACAAGTATCTCCAACATTTATTCACAGAGGACTAGTGTTTAACGAAAACGATCCTCAGAATCACTTTGCTATCGGATTTGCAGGTAGATATAAACTTGGAGGTCATGTATCTTTTGTTTCAGAATATTACTATGTAGCAAATCCAATAGAATCATTTAATACGTACGGACCATTTTCAATCGGCATAAATTGGGAAGTTAGCGATACCATGTTGCAATTTATGTTAACCAACGCTGTAAGTATGGTTGAAGATGCTTTCATAACACAAACAAGAAATAACTTCAATTTTAAAAACCCTAATTTGAATTTTGGGTTTAGTTTTGTTTATACGTTTCATTTAAAGAATAGGTTGAAGCAATAATAACACCTTAATGGATTTGTAAGGCTGCTATATAAAAACTCTTCCGATACATAAACGCTAATTATTAAAATGATCTAAAATCTTTATCATCTTAAAAGATTTCATTAGGTGAAATATACCTGGTAAAATAATAACACCTCCAATAATCAGTGAGACACCTAATACTTGAATAACTTTTGGTACAGACGCTGTTTCAACCAGGTTTATTGTGTCTTCAGACGTAATTATTAGTTCCGGATAATGCGTCACCATAGCAGCCAAAAGAATTAAAACTACTTGTACACCTGCTAAAAATCTACTTTTTATTCTTGTAGCCTTTTTGATACTGTATGTAAGAGGAATAATTAATATTCCATAAAGTATTAATAAACCAATTGCATAAGGGTTTTCGATAAAATCTTTTACAAATTTAATGTCATTTATAACGCCGTAGGCCAATACCATAAAACCTATTGAAATTACGGTTATGTTGGCTACCTTCGCTTTTCTTACGTAGATAAATCTTTTAGATGATTCTGCTTCACCAATTAATAATACAGATGCCAAAAATGCACATAAGGCCGCAAAAAACAATCCTATTAAAATTGAGAATCCGTTAAGCCATGAGGCAACATAAACAGTGTAAAACGTATCCGAGGCAGTAGGTTTTAAAATAATTTCACCAGAGATAGTAGCACCAAAGGTAATTCCGAGAAAAATGGGTGATACCAAGCTAGAAAACCGGAACATCCAATCATACAGAACTTGAGATTTATCCTTAAACGCATCATAATGTCTAAATACAAATGACACACCACGCAAAGTAATTCCAAGTAAAACTAACGTCAACGGAATATGCAGGTAAACCGCAAGCACATTATAGAATTCTGGAAAACCAACCCACAGGATCACTACAATTATAATAATCCAAATATGGTTTGCTTCCCAAACAGGTCCAATCACACGATACACCGTTTTCTTCGTAATATCTTGACTCTTTTTTGAAGAAAATAATTCAATAATACCTGCTCCAAAATCTGCACCAGCCAATAGCACATAAAGCAGTAGTGATGCCATTAAAAAGAAAAGTACAACGTATAACATACTACACTAATTCAGAGTTATTTAAAGCTTTTATTTGCCGTAGCATTAACCAAGTAACAGCTGTGGTTAAGATGGAATAAAGCACAACATACATATAAAAACTAAACACCATTCCTGGCATAGGAGTAACGGCATCTTTAGTTTTCATTATGTTGTGGATGATCCAAGGTTGCCTACCTACCTCTGTTACTATCCATCCAGCTTCTAAGGCAATAAATCCTGTAGGCGCTAGTGCTACAAAAAGCAACCAAAATTTATGGTTTTGCCACCATTGTTTTTTCTTTAGACTTATAAAAAATAGTAGACCAACAAGTAAAAGTAATGTGCCAATACCTACCATAATCTGAAACGCATAATGCGTAATAGCTACATTGGGGATAATATCTTCAGGGAAATCATTTAAACCTTTTACTTCAGCATCAAAATCACCAAAAGCTAGAAAAGACAAAGCATTGGGAATTTCAATTTTATAATTAACTTCTTTTTTCTCTGAGTCCACAATTCCGCCAATGTATAAAGGCGCACCTTGTTTGGTTTCGTAATGCGCTTCCATGGTGGCTAATTTTACAGGTTGCCTTTTAGCAATATCCTTAGCCGATAAATCGCCACTTAGTGGCTGTAATATGGCGGCAATAGCACCAAAGGTTATAGCAATTTTAAAAGCTTTTTTATGAAGTTCAATTTGTCTTTTTCTGATAATTTGAAATGCATGTACACCAGCAACGGCAAAACCAGTAGCTGTAAATGCTGCCAATGTCATATGAAGTGCTTGTGTAAACCAAGCAGGGTTTAAAAGCGCCTTTATGGGATCAATATTTAGAAACTCTCCGTTTATATAATCAAAACCTGAAGGTGCATTCATCCATCCGTTCGCAGAAACCACTAAAACTCCTGAAGCAACACCAGATATACCAACTATAAGCCCCATATACCAATGAAATTTTTCGGGTATTTTGTTCCATCCATATAAGTAAAATCCAAGAGCAATGGCCTCAACAAAAAATGCAGCACCTTCTAAAGAAAAAGGCATACCAATTATTGGACCAGCATGTTTCATGAATTCTGGCCAAAGTAGCCCTAATTCAAAAGAGAGGGCAGTACCCGATACTGCTCCTGTAACAAAAAAAATCGCGACACCTTTTTGCCACGATTTTGTTAATTTTAAATAAATTGGGTTTTTGGTATTTAGCCATTTTTTATGGGCGACGACCATAAAAAAAGGCATTACCATTCCAATACATGCAAATACAATGTGAAACATTAAAGTAAATGCCATTTGAAGTCTCGCGGCATCAAGATTGTCCATAAAAAACAAGCTTTAAAATAGCACCACAAATGTACGTTTTAAAGCTTGAAATTTATATTGAAAAGTGCCTAAATTTGGAACTCATTGTGTTAAAAAATTACTCTATAATTTCTACCTCGAATAACTTATCCCAACGTTTTCCTGTCACAAAAATAGTCTGTGTGTCTGGGTTGAATGCTATACCGTTTAAAACGTCTAATTTATCATGTTGGGTTACCATATCTTTTAGAGGCGTAAAGTCTATGACACCTTCCACAGCACCATTTTTTGGATTAATAATAGCCACACCATTTTTTTGATAACGGTTGGCATAAATTTTATCACCAATCCATTCCATTTCATTAATCTGGCTTATTTTTCCTTTGTGCGTGTACACCTGTATTTTACTTTCTTCGGTAAGCGTCTCGGGGTTTAATAACCAAATATCCTCGGTTCCATCACTTTTATAAATGTGCGTAGCATTATGTGTTAATCCCCAGCCCTCTTTACTTTTACCGTAGGCGAAACTTCCAGTTTTTTCTAAGGTGCTTACATCATAAACAAAACCAACACCTTTTCTCCAAGTTAATTGATAGATCTTGTCGTTCATTACAGTCAATCCCTCACCAAAATAATCATCCGGAAGGTTTACATTTTTAACTACTTCACCTGTTATATAATCTACCTCACGTAATTTAGATTCTCCATTTTGTCCTGTACTTTCATATAGCTTACCATCATGAAACTCTAAACCTTGAGTATATGAGGTAATATCATGAGGATATTCATTCAAGATTTTATACTTGTATATTTTTGGAGAAGCGTCATTAAGAATGGTAACAGTAGAATTTACCGTTTGGGTTTCGTCTGCATCAAAAAAAACGGTAGCTTCAATTGTTTGTTTACCGAGTTTATGATTTTTAAGACTGAAGTTGTTTTCAATAGTTTTTCCATCCAATGTATAAACAGCAGAATCAATAGTATGGTTTTTAAGATTTTTTAAACTTAATTCTAGAGTTTTATTGACAGAAATATTTCCTTTTTCAGCATTAGTATTGATACTAAATAAGATTTTTTCTTTATCAGATTTTGATCCACAAGAGGCCTGTAAAACGAATAACAATGTTATAGTGAATACCTTAAGCATTTTCATGAAGTAACCTTTATTTTGGTCGAATATATTTATTTAAAATCGGTTTAAAAAATCATTGTGAAAATTTTAAAAGATTGTATCTTTGCAGCCGGCAAGTCCTACACAACCAGCTCCTGTAGAATCCTCCAGGGCGGGAACGCAGCAAAGGTATACGGTTGTAGCGGTGTGATGTAGGTAGCTTGCCTTTTTTTATGCATTCCTGTGAAATGCAGGAATTTTTTTTAGACTTGTTTTTTCTAGTCTTTTTTGTCTGCGAGTATTTTTAAACTTTGTACTTTTAATTCTGAACTTTTAACTTTATAGAATGTCTAAAGTAGTTTTAATCACAGGAGGATCCTCTGGAATTGGGAAATCCATTGGTGCGTTTTTGCACCAAAAAGGGTTTAAGGTTTATGGTACAAGTAGAAATCCTAAAAACTATCCAGATAGTGTTTTTCCTTTAATTGCTTTAGATGTTAAGGACGTTGCCACCATTAACGCCACCGTTGAAACTGTTATTTCTACAGAAAGTAAGTTAGACGTTTTAATTAATAATGCTGGAGCAGGTATTACAGGACCTATAGAGGAAATTCCTGAAGCGGAAATTAAAGCCAATTTTGATACTAATTTCTTTGGGCCCATTAATGTAATTAAAGCGGTTTTGCCGCAAATGCGCCAACAAAAATCTGGGTTAATTATAAATATTACATCTATTGCAGGTTATATGGGTTTACCATATCGTGGTGTATATAGTGCCAGTAAAGGCGCATTGGAGCTATTAACCGAGGCTTTTAGAATGGAATTGAAACCATTTAACATTGAAATGACCAATGTAGCTCCAGGTGATTTTGCAACTAACATAGCTGCTGGAAGGTATCATGCACCGTTATTGGAAGATTCACCTTATAAAGCAACTTATGGAAAGTCCTTAGAATTAATGGATACCCATGTTGATGAGGGTAGTGATCCTTTGGTAATGGCGAAGGCTGTATATAAAATTATTGAAACCAAGAACCCTAAAGTTCATTACAAAGTAGGGGAGTTTATGCAAAAGTTCTCTATTATTTTAAAACGTATACTTCCTGATAAAGTTTATGAAAAATTATTAATGAATCATTACAAATTATAACGTTTGGTATGCTATTTGTAATTGAGAATAACAAAAGTAGCCAGATGTATAAAAAATTTATTTTCCTCTCAGTATTTTCTTTGTTTTTTTTGGTAACGGGTTGTCAAGATGTTTTAGAATGCATTATAAACCGAAAACCAGTATTGTCAGATACTCCCATTGATAGAGCACGACAAAACCAATATTTTTTTGCTAAAATTACAGCGGAAATCAAGAATGAACCTCGCGACAACGATTATTTCTACGACTATTCTATTTTTGGTGATTTGCCTGAGGGATTAGATGTGATTTTTGATTACAGGGATGTGATCATCGAAGGGAGACCACGAGTTAAAGGGCGTTATCGTTTTACAATTGACTTGTATGTAGAGCAGTTTGATAACTATTGCGAGAATGAGTTAAACGATTGTGATGGTTTATGTGAGGAAAGAACTTCCAGAACTTATGTTTTGACGGTTAACTAATTTGGCCATTGGCTATTGGTTAATAGTTATAGGTGGTTCTTTCTGTTAAGCCCAATTTGTCTTTTCCCCGAAAACTTTTAGCAACTTGTTGATAGATTTTAACTAAGGTGAATAAACTAAAGACGGTAATGTTGTAAATTCGCTGCGTTAGGGATTGAGGCATTTGTTGAAGCTCCCCGACGATAGGAGGGAGCGACTGCCGAAAGCCCGACCCTTGTGGGTAACACCCTAATTTTTAAAATTATTAAGACGAATTTATAACTATATAACTAAAAGCATGAAATTTTTTATTGATACTGCAAATCTAGATCAAATTATGGATGCCCAGGATATGGGAATTTTGGATGGTGTAACTACAAACCCGTCTCTAATGGCGAAAGAAGGCATTACGGGGCACGATAATATTATGAAGCACTATGTTGATATTTGTAATATTGTGGATGGTGATGTGAGTGCAGAGGTGATTTCTACCGATGTGGATGGTATGATTAGAGAAGGAGAGGCACTTGCTGAATTGCACGACCAAATTGTGATTAAATTGCCAATGATTAAAGATGGTGTTAAGGCGTGTAAATATTTTTCTAGTAAAGGCATTAAAACTAATGTTACTTTGGTGTTTTCTCCAGGGCAGGCACTTTTAGCTGCTAAGGCCGGAGCAACTTATGTATCTCCGTTTATTGGGCGTTTAGATGATATTTCGACAGATGGTTTGAATTTAATTTCTGAAATTCGACATATTTACGATAACTATGGTTTTGAAACTCAGATTTTAGCGGCTTCAGTACGCCACACTATGCACGTAATTGATTGTGCTAAGATTGGTGCTGATGTAATGACAGGGCCTTTAAGCTCAATTGAAGGTTTATTAAAACATCCTTTAACCGACGCAGGTTTGGCTAAGTTTTTGGCTGATTATAAAAAGGGAAACTAACAGTATAGTTGAATTATAAAAAAGCGCAAATCTAATTTTAGATTTGCGCTTTTTAATTTTATACAATTAAGCTTACGCCTTTTTTTGTTTATTAATTTCATCCTGCAATTGGCGTCTCACCTTTTGTTCTCTTTCTAAAGCAGTTTTTCTGTGCTCTTCAAACTCCTCCTCAATTTCAGAGAGGTTTTGTTTTGCTTGTCGCGTTACAGCATTACTATTTTTAAATTTATAAATAAAGAATAGTAACAGCGCTAACAGCGCAGCAATAATAGTCCATAGTAACGAATTGTAACCGCCTTTACTCATTTGCATCCCAAATAAAGACATACTATCTTTTTCAAGGTTTGTTTTATCTAAATCAGATTGCGTTGTGGATAAGCTACTTTTTAAGGATGAAATTTCATCCGCTTGGGTTTTAACAACAGATTGGGTATCGCTCAACTCTTTTTTAATACTATTAAGCGAATCTTTAACATGGTTTCTTAATGTTAATAACCAAGCCGTTTTTACAGCTTCATAGGGCAGCCCATTTGTACCTTTAAAGTTACCAGATTTTCTAAAAACATATTCAAATTGGCTATCAATAGTGCCACTATTTAAAGAAAGCGTTTCATTGTCTTGTTGTACTTGCGTGTATGATAAGCTAAATATAAACGCAAAAATTATGGTAATGAGGGTCTTTGAGGATTTCATTTGGTTGTATTTAAATAGGTTAACTAATAGCTACGAAAATATAAAATAAAGTTGAAATACCATATTTATCGGATGAATAGCCCTAAATTATATTAAGACTATTCGAAATGATGTACGATTGAAATTGAGTTTCAGACGTTTTTAATAATAGGTATAACGTCTTACTTTTGAAATGTATTTTGCCAATCGGACAACTTGGTGACTGTAACCATATTCGTTATCGTACCAAATGTAAAGTATAACGTTTTTGCCATCAGCCCGAACAATGGTAGCCTTACTATCATAAATTGAAGGTGCGGAGCAGCCAACAATATCACTGGAAACAAGTTCGTCGTTCAACTCATATTTTATTTGCTCTACAAGATCCCCTTCCAAAGCATATTTTTTAATTGTTGAATTTATGGCGTTCAAAGAGGTTTTTCTGTCTAACTCTAAATTCAAAATAGCTAAAGAACCATTTGGTACAGGTACTCTTATGGCGTTGGATGTTAATTTACCCTCCAAACTAGGCAGTGCTTTTGCAACCGCTTTTCCAGCTCCAGTTTCGGTGATTACCATATTGAGTGCAGCTGCACGACCGCGACGGTATTTTTTATGAAAATTGTCTACTAAATTTTGATCGTTGGTGTAGGCATGTATAGTTTCTAAATGGCCACTTTTCACACCATAAGAATCCTCAATCGCCTTAAGAATAGGAGTAATAGCGTTTGTAGTGCAAGATGCTGCCGAAAATATGTCCATTTTATCTGGACTGTAGTCAAAATGATTTACACCATGCACAATATTTGGTATTTCCTTACCGGGAGCAGTGAGCAATACTTTTTTAACACCTTTTGCTTTCAGATGTCTAGAAAGTGCCTCTTTATCTCTAAACGCACCTGTATTATCAATTACTAAAGCATTATTAATACCGTATTTGGTATAATCAATTTTTTCAGGAGCATCTGCAGAAATTATCTTAACTGTTGTGCCATTTACAATGAGTGCTTTATTTTTAAAATCTGCGGTAACGGTACCTGCAAATTCACCGTGAATGGAATCGTTATTAAATAATGCTGCTCTTTTTTCTAAAATTTCTGAGGTGATCGTCCCTCTTGTCACAATGGCTCGTAAGCGTAATTGGCTTCCTTTACCTGTTTTTGTCATTAACTCTCTGGCTACAAGTCTCCCGATTCTGCCAAAACCATAAAGCACTACATCCTTTGGTTCAATAGATTTGCTTTTACCGGCATCCTTAATTTTATTGGCTACAAAGTGAATCGCATCATCAAATTTGTTTTCTTCAAGATGAAATTCAAACGTTAATTTTCCAATATCCAATTTTGCTGGAGGAATATTGAGTTGTTTTATAGCCTTTGCAATTTCAACGGAATCGAAAATAGAAATTGGTTTTTGAACAAACTTACCAGCGTAGTCATGCAGGTTTAAAATTTCACTTACATTTTTGTCGATAAGTTGGTTTTTAAAGAGAATTAATTCGATGGAGTTATCGTACCAAAGATCACTAACAACTTTAATAAATTCAACAGTTGCTCTACGGCGATCTGCTTGAAACGCTAACTCTTTTTCATAAGTTGCATCAGTAGACATTTTTTTGAGTTTAGTGGTTTTTAATGTTGTAAAAATATCATATTTCAAACGTTTTCGTAAAACATTTACATAAAAAAAACAGCATCAGAAACTGATGCTGTTTTTCATCTTAAAAACTATGTTTTCTTATCTAAAATTATATCGTTCTTTTTCACCATCTTTATTGATAAGTTCAAGCCTAAATGAATCGTACGAAGTCATGTTTTCGATTATATTTTTTACATCATCCACACTATTCACTTTTTCATCATTAACAGACGTAATTATAGAACCTTCTTCAATCCCGTTTTTTGTCCAATACTCTGAGTATTTTTCATTCAGTATGGAAATTTTTACACCATTTTCAGCACTATATTTTTTGAGATCTTTCGGTTTAGCATTTTTAATTTGACCAACATAAGGTAAAATTGCAGATGGAGCCGGTTTTACTAATTTAACAGGAACAGTTTTTATTTCTCCATTTCTAGCATATGTCACATCCACAAAATCGTCAGGACTTTTGGTGTTCAAATGACCTTTAAGGTCTGCAAACTTTAATATTTTAATATCATCAATTTTTTTGATGATATCTCCCTCTTTTAAGCCTGCAGCTTCGGCACCAGAATCTTCTTCAATACCACCAACATAAAACCCTTCAGTATCATTAATTTTTATCTCTTCGGCTCTAGCACTGTTTAGCGCAATACCAGAAACACCTAGGATACCGTTTTGAACATTCCCATATTCCATAATATCATTAACCACTTTACGTGCGATATTACTTGGTACGGCGAAAGAATAGCCTATGTAAGATCCTGTTTGGGACGAAATTGCTGTGTTTATGCCGATTAATTCACCATTTGTGTTAACCAATGCACCACCTGAGTTGCCAGGATTAACAGCGGCATCCGTTTGAATAAAAGATTGTGAAGCATTACTTAAATTTCGCGATTTTGCACTAATGATACCAGCGGTAACTGTAGATGTTAAGTTAAAGGGATTACCCACAGCCAATACCCATTCACCAATTTTAGCATTGTCTGAATCGCCAAAGGTTACCACAGGCAATTCTTCGTCAGCTTCTATTTTCAATAGGGCAATATCCGTTGTAGAGTCAGCCCCAACAATTTCAGCTTCATAAGTCTTATTATTATTTAAGGTTACAGAAAGTTTCTGAGATTTATCAATTACATGATTATTGGTAATAATGTATCCATCAGGTGTAATAATAACTCCAGAACCTGTACCCGTTTGCTCACGCTGTGGACTTCTGCCCATAAAAAAATCTTGAATACTCATTGGTCCGCTGTTACTTATTGTCACATTTTTTACGTGTACAACGGCGTTAACTGTATTTTCTGCAGCAGTTGTAAAATCAGGCGTTTCGTAAGGCTTGTAAACGGTATTAGCTACCGTTGTAGGAATTAGGGTAGGTTGTTCTTCAACAGTGTCAACCAAAAGTGTTTTGTCTTCTTCTACAAATAGTTTATAACCTCCAAGCGTTAATATACCACCAAGAGCTGAAACCAAAACTAATGTTAAAATCTTCTTCATAATTTTCAGTTTTAAGATATATTCATCAACGATTAAAATTAATTATTTATTGAATGTTTAATTCAACTTTAACGACGATTTAACAACCCAAAATCACCTATAATATTTATATCTTTGCCATAGAATTATGCGGCAAAAATTTTACAAATATCAAGGAACAGGTAACGATTTTGTGATGATTGATAATCGTCAACAAACGTTTGACAAAAACAATACCAAATTGGTTGCAGAACTTTGTGACCGACGATTTGGCATAGGCGCCGATGGGTTAATATTATTGGAAAACCATACAGATTATGATTTTAAAATGGTTTATTATAACTCCGATGGTAATGAAAGCACCATGTGTGGTAATGGTGGGAGGTGTTTAGTAGCTTTCGCGAAACAACTTGGTGTTATTAGAGATAAAGCAATTTTTGAAGCGATTGATGGTGTACACCAAGCAACTATTGCAAACGGTATTGTAAAACTGCATATGCAAGATGTTTCGGGCATTTCAAAAAATGAAGCTTATACATTTTTAAATACTGGTTCACCCCATCATGTGCAATTTGAAGAGGCTATAGATAATTTTGAAATTAAGAGTAAAGGCGCTGAAATTCGCTATGGTGATTTATATAAAAATCAAGGAGGGAGCAATGTTAATTTTGTTAAGAAAATTAATAATGAAACCTTCCGGTTAAGAACTTATGAACGCGGTGTAGAAGATGAAACTTTGTCATGCGGGACAGGTGCTACGGCAACTGCTATTGCAATGCACTACATTGGTGAAACCGAAAAAAATCAGGTTACAATTAAAGTTGAAGGAGGAGAGTTAGAAGTGTGTTTTGATGCTTCTGATAAAAAATACACCAATGTTTGGCTTATTGGGCCAGCTAAATATGTTTTTGAAGGGGTTATCTAAATTTATGCAAACCTTAAAAGGACAACATATTAACCTTAGAGCCTTGGAACCAGAAGATTTAGATTTTGTGTTTGAAGTAGAAAATGATGAAAGCATTTGGCAATTAAGCAATACACAAGTGCCATTTTCTAGATATGTCATCAAGCAATATTTAGAAAACGCTTTAAAAGATATATTTGAAGTCAAACAATTGCGATTAGTTATTGTTAACAAGAAGAATGTAGGACTAGGTTTGATTGATTTGTTTGATTTTGATTTTAAAAATAAAAGAGCTGGAGTGGGAGTTGTGATTAAAGATGATAACAATAGAGCAAAAGGCTACGGTAGCGAAGCACTGAAGCTGTTAATAAATTATAGTTTTACGCATTTAGGACTACATCAATTATACTGTAACATTTCAGAGCACAACAAATTAAGTATTCAACTTTTTGAAAATAATGGTTTTAAGAAGGTGGGATTAAAAAAGGATTGGAATTTTAATAGCGATAATTACAGTAATGAATATTTATTTCAACTTATCAATAACTAATGTATATTAAAAAAATACTTTGGGCTATAGCTCTTTTAGGACTTATTGTAGCAGGTTTATTTGCATATTATATCTATAATGCAATGTTGGCTCCTAACACCAATTTCAATAATGAAGAGGCCTATATTTATATAAAATCTACCGATGATTATAATGCCGTTAGAGCCCAATTAGAACCACTTTTAAAGGATATTGAATCCTTTGATGTTTTAGCCGAACAAAAAAAATACACTTCCAATATTAAATCTGGTAAGTATGCTATAAACAGAGGAATGAATAATAATGATATTATTAATTCTATTAGAAGCAACAACATTCCTGTAAAAGTATCTTTTAACAATCAAAATTCGTTAGAGAAATTAGCAGGACGAATTGCTAATCAAATTGAGGCTGATAGCTTGGAACTTCTAGAAGCCATGACAGATGTTGAGTTTTTAAACGAAAATAAATTTAAAAATGAAACGGCTTTGGGTATGTACTTGCCCAATAGTTATGAGGTGTATTGGAATACTACTGCAACATCTTTCCGAGACCGCATGTTAAAAGAATATAAGAATTTTTGGAATGACACGCGAATCCAAAAAGCTAATGCTATCGGTTTATCTGAAGATCAAGTTATGGCATTGGCGTCTATAGTTTATGAGGAGTCTAAAGCTGCTGAAGAGCAACCAAGAATTGCTGGAGTTTACATCAATAGATTAAATAATGGTATTCCATTACAGGCAGACCCAACATTAAAGTTTGCAGCCTATAAAGTGCCCGAATATAAGAATACCGTAATAAAGCGCGTATTAAACGTTCATAAGGAGATTGATTCACCCTACAATACTTATAAGAAAAGAGGTTTACCCCCAGGGCTTATTGCAATGCCCAATATATCGGCAATTAATGCTGTTTTAAACTACGAAAAGCACAATTACTTATATTTTTCGGCTGACCCAAAACGCTTTGGATATCACAAATTTGCTAAGTCTTTGGCACAACACAATGCAAACGCCAGAGCTTATCACAATTATTTAAACTCCAAAGGTATTAGAAAGTAATTTATGTGGCTTGCAAGGTTTCATATTGTATTATGGCTTTGTGTTACTTCAATTCTATCTGCGCAATCAGGGTTGAATAATTTTTTAAAACCTAGCGATACTTTAAACAGGAAACGAAGAAATGCAGTTGTTGTAACGGAATCCGTTTTATCAAGCACCGCTCTAATCGGACTCAATGAAATTTGGTATGCTGATTTTGAGCGTTCTAAATTCCGTACCACCAATGATAATAATCAATGGTTGCAAATGGATAAATTTGGTCATGTTTTTACAGCCTACCAATTGGGTAAGCAAGGTGCAAATCTTCTTAATTGGAGTGGGGTAAGTAAGAGGGATCAATTACTCTATGGGGCTACCTTAGGTTTTGGATTTTTAACAGCGGTCGAAATGCTTGACGGGTTTTCAAGTGAATGGGGCTTTTCATGGGGAGATGTTGGTACCAATGCACTTGGAACAGGCCTCTATATTTCTCAAGAATTATTGTGGAATGAACAGAGAATTGCCGTAAAGTTTGGTTTTATACCTTCCAAATATGCTGAATTGAATCCAGATAAATTAGGAAGTTCTTTCCCTGAAGAGATTCTGAAAGATTACAATGGACAAACATATTGGTTAAGTGTTAATCTGCATTCTTTTTTTAAGGATAGTAAAATTCCAAAATGGTTAAATGTGGCATTAGGCTACGGTGGTGAAGGGATGCTCTCGGGTTTAAAAGTTGCTGACAATCAAATGTTAACAACTATTCCAAGGTTTAGGCAGTTGTATTTAAGTTTAGATGTAAATTTAGCAAACCTAAGAACGAAATCGCTACTGTTAAAGTCAATTTTTGATATTTTTAATATGATAAAAATACCTTTTCCCACCTTAGAATTTAACAAAAATGGGGCTGTTTTTCATCTATTCCATTATTGAAAATTGCACTTAAACGAGTTATTTTGATAGAACAAAAATAAAGTGTAATTTTGCACGCTCAAATTTTCAAGCATTTTTACTTAGTAATTTTGCTGAAGAAATTTAAACATTATGCTAAAAAATATTGGAAGTTTTTTATTAATACTTACAATATGTGCACTAGTAAGATTATCGTTTGTTGAAAGCAAAACGATAGATTTAGGTAGGTATTCAACAAAAGGCTTAGTGTTAGATTACACAGTTAAGCCAGATGTTAACATTAGGGACAATGTTGAGACATCAAAAGACGGATACGAAAGGTTTACTCCTTATTTGGGGAAATCATTCGTTGGTTTTAAGGAAGCTTTGGCTTTCAAAGAATCTGGGGGCGATTATGCTATAATTAACTCTTACGGTTATTTGGGTAAATATCAATTCGGTAAGGAAACGCTAAGACTGATTGGTGTTAAAAATGTTCAACAGTTTTTGAATAACCCTAAACTTCAAGAAAAAGCTTTTGTAGCTAATGCCCAAAGAAATAAATGGATTTTAAGACGGGACATTAATAATTTCGTTGGAAAACGTATTAATGGCGTTGTTATAACTGAATCAGGTATTTTAGCTGCCGCTCATCTTGCAGGTGCTGGTAGCGTAAAGAAGTATTTGAGAAGTTACGGATTGGATAATTTTGCGGATGGTTACGGAACAACGGTTGAAAATTATATTAAAAAGTTTTCTGGATATGATATGTCTATGTTAAAGGCTAATAAAAAAGCCAGAGTAAATTCTATTTAAGAGCATATTACATTTTGTGAATAATAAAAATAGTAGGCCTTTTATGAAGGTCTACTTTTTTTTGTGCCCAAATCTTTGCAGGTAATGTTTTTATATACTCAGAAGGAAGAGTAAGATCAGATGCTACACATACATGTGTTTCAGAGGAAACTGTATTGCATATATCCATTAAAAGTTTATCATTTCTGTATGGCGTTTCAATAAAAATTTGAGATTGGTTTTGATCAAAGGATAAACGTTCCAATCGTTTAAGTTCCTTTTTACGTTCATTTTTATCTATAGGAAGGTAACCATTAAATGCAAAACTTTGTCCGTTTAATCCTGAGCTCATAATAGCAAGTAGTATGGATGACGGACCAACAAGTGGCACCACTTGAATGTCTTTTTCATGAGCCAATTTTACTACGTCAGCACCTGGGTCTGCAACTCCAGGGCACCCTGCCTCAGATAACAACCCTACGTTATGTCCTTTTAAACATGGTTCTAGAAACTCTGGTAATTCAATAGACTGGGTAAATTTATTCAACAAAAATAACTCTAATGCAGGTTGCGATTTTTTTGGGTTTATTTTCTTGATAAATCGTCTAGCGGTCTTTTCATTTTCAACAATAAATGTATTTGCGTCTTCAATGACTTTTTTCACCGAAATTGGCAACACCTCTAGCGGTGGATTCTCTCCAAGTGTGGTTGGTATCAAATATAATTTACCAGTAGCAGCCTTCATAAATAACTATAATTTGAACTTCTAAAGTAAAAAAAACTAGGATAATAATTTATTGGCAATCACTTGGCAAGAGGCATCTAACATCTGATACACATTTTCAAAACCTTGATCTCCGCCGTAATACGGATCAGGAACACTTAAATCTTCATTAGGTGCTAATTCATTTAAAATTAACTTCACTTTTGCTTCGTCTTCTTTACTTCTAGCCAAATTTAAGATATGCCTTAAATTCAAGGAGTCCATAGCGTAAATTAAATCAAATTCATCAAAATCCTGTTCGATAAATTGTCGTCCTCTTAAATTGGTGATATCAATGTTATATTTATTTGCTACTGCAATAGATCTCCTATCTGGTTTATTACCAATATGATAAGCAGCAGTTCCTGCAGAATCAATAAAAAAGTCGTTCTCGAGTAGTTTAGATCTAAGAATACCTTCAGCTAATGGCGAGCGACAAATATTGCCCAGACAGACCATTAGAATTTTGGTCATTTATACAGAAAGTTTTTTAGAAATATCCTCAACGTATTTTCTAAACTGCTTATCAGTAGAAGACAAGTTATCTACGGTTTTACAGGCATGAAGTACTGTGGCATGGTCTCGTTTTCCAATTTGAGAACCAATACTTGCTAAAGACGCCTTAGTCATTTTTTTAGCAAAAAACATAGCTAATTGTCTAGCTTGCACAATATGACGCTTTCTGGTTTTGGATTGGAGTGTATCAACATCCATTTGGAAATAATCTGATACTACTTTTTGTATATAATCTATAGAAACCTCGCGTTTGGTATTCTTAACAAATTTCTCAACGATTTGTTTAGCTAAATCAAGCGTAATCTCTTTTCTATTGAAAGAGGATTGCGCAATTAAAGATATAATGGCACCTTCAAGTTCCCTAACGTTGGTTTTGATATTTTTTGCAACATAATCCACAATATCATCAGGCATTTCCACACCATCACGATATAGTTTGTTTTTCAGAATTGAAACACGCGTTTCAAAATCTGGATGTTGTAGTTCTGCTGAAAGTCCCCATTTAAATCGAGATAGCAAACGCTGCTCAATATCTTGCATGTCAACAGGTGCTTTGTCGCTAGTTAAAATTACCTGCTTTCCGTTTTGATGTAAATGGTTAAAAATATGAAAGAATACATCCTGAGTACCTGATTTTCCTGATAAGAACTGAACATCATCAATTATCAATACATCTATAATTTGATAGAAGTGGATAAAATCATTTCGGTTATTCTTTTTTACAGAATCTATATATTGTTGTGTAAATTTTTCAGCGGAAATATAAAGTACCGTTTTTTCAGGATACTTATCTTTAATATCAACACCAATAGCGTGCGCCAAATGTGTTTTTCCTAAACCAACACCACCAAAAATAAGCAAAGGATTAAACGAAGTGCCACCAGGTTTTGCTGCAACAGCTAACCCTGCACTTCTCGCTAATCTGTTTGAATCCCCTTCTAAAAAGTTCTCAAAACTATAATTGGGATTAAGTTGAGATTCAATCTTAACGTTTCTAATACCCGGAATTACAAAAGGATTTTTTAATTCTGGACTCTTATTATTAAGCGGAATATCTACTTCTTGAGATTTTACAGGTGTTCTATTAGAACTTGGAATTTTTTCAGTGAATGGTTGCTTGTTTCCATAAGTGTTTTCCATCTTAATGATGTAAACCAGTTTAGCAGTTTCACCTAATTCTTTAGTAAGGGCAACCTTTAATATTTTAACATAATGTTCTTCAAGCCATTCGTAGAAAAATTTACTCGGCACTTGAATACTCAAAGCATTATCTTGTAGTTTAACTGCAACAATGGGTTCAAACCATGTTTTGTATGCTTGCGGTTGGATATTATCCTTTATAAAATGAAGGCAATTGTTCCATACCGATTGCGTAGTCGTACTCATTTAGATAAAATTTGGTTTTGGTCAGTTAATATTAATTAAGGAAGCAGAATATCTTCCTAAATCCCCCTTTAGTCTTTGGCAAATATGTGAACAAAATTCTAAAAAAAAAAATGAAAACAGGTTGAATTTTAAGAATTTTTTCCTCATGTTTATAAACTAGCCGAAACTACAAAAAAATATTTAAACAAAGTCATGAAAATCGACGAAATACAAATTAGGGTGAGGTATGGTGAAACAGACCAAATGGGAGTGGTGTATCACGGTAATTATGCATTATACTTGGAAATGGGGAGGATTGAGTGGTTGCGGAAGTTAGGAGTTTCTTACAAAAAAATGGAAGAAGATGGAATTATGCTACCTGTAGTTTCTTTAAATATAAATTATAAAAAATCAGCAGGTTACGACGACCTAATTAATGTAAGAACTCAACTTAAAAATAGGCCTACAGCTAAGATTGAATTTGAGTATAAAATTACAAATGAAAAAGGCAAAATTTTAACTACGGCAAGTACTACTTTAGTTTTTATAGATATGAAAACAAATAGACCTGTAAGGGCACCTAAATATATTTTAGACTTGATTGATTAGTTATTACTCGTTTTTACTGATTTCAATACCATAGGAATTATTAAAAACGTCAAATATTTTATCTTCCATTTGTTTTCTTACTGAAATAATAATTTCACATGATAACTCAAGATTTTGGTCTATAATATCAAGGTTTTGCTCTTTAATAATTCGCATCACTTTATTCATATCCTTATATTCAAAACTTATTGAGAATTCTTGATTAATCGTCTTTTCAATAATTTTAGAGGATTCTAATGCAAGTTGAGCGGTTGCTCTGTAGGCTTGAATTAAACCACCAATCCCCAGTTTTATACCTCCAAAATATCTTACTACCATTACTAAAACGTCTGTTAACTCGAAAGAAAGAATTTGTCCGTAAATGGGCATACCAGCAGAATTGCTAGGTTCTCCATCATCATTTACCCTAAAAACTTTCGTTTCTGTTCCAATTTGGTAGGCATAACACCAATGTCTTGCAGAGTGATGTTTCTTTTTTACTAGATGTAGTTGTTCCTTAACCTGTTCTTCAGAAGTAACATGAAATGCAAATCCAAAGAATTTGCTATTTTTTTCTTTAAATAAGACTGCTTCTGTATTTGAAACTATGGTTTTATAAGTATCCTCTGAAATCACAATTTAGAATAGCTGATTTTGTTCAGAAAATAAGTTGACTACATCTTCAACATAAGGCCTTATATGCCATGTCTTGATGTTTAAAAGTTTTGCGGTTTTTACATTATCAGCATTGTCATCAATAAACAGGCATTCTTCTGGTTTTAAATGATGTTGTTGTAATACAAACTCAAAAATATCAGCATTTGGTTTCCTTAGATTAATTTCGTGAGATAGATAAAAGGCGTCAAAACAATTTTTAAAGTCTTCATAGAATGAAACTCGTTTCTTTATCCAATCTATATGAAGTTGATTGGTATTGCTTAATAAAATGAGTTTAAATTTACCTTCAGATTTAAGCTGTTTCAAAAAATTAAGCCGATGCTCAGGAAAGTCTTTTAAAATAATATTCCATAAATCAACTAGCTGATTTTCACACAAGTGAGGAAATTTTGCAGCGTAAAACGCTATGAATTCCTCTGTAGAAATAGAACCAGTTTCGTAAAGCTCATTTGTTGCAATAATATCTTCAGTGAGCAGAGAAATGCCTAAAGTTTTTAATGATTCCTGGAACCCATTTTCAATATCCAGATTGATGAATACGTTTCCAAAATCGAATATTATAGTATTAATCATTTCTATAGATTTTTAAAATATCGTTTTGGATATTTTCTTCTGAAACCAATAAACCTGAAAGTTTAGGTGCTTTTAGGCCTTCAGTAAAGACCGAATCTCCGGTAAATACGCGCGCCTCATCCCAAAGATTTTCATCAATAAACGTTTGCAAGGTCTTCGTGCCACCTTCAATAATTACAGAATTGATGCTTTCCTTGAAAAGGATTTTACAAATTTGATCTGCAATGGGTTTCTTGAAGTCAATATTTTTCTCACTAATAACCATTGTCTTTGAGGTAATATCAAATACATTGAGCGAATTTGAAAGCTTTTTTGTTCTATCTAGAACAATTCTTATGGGATGTTCTCCTGTCCAATCTCTTACGGTTAAAGATGGATTGTCTTCAATCACGGTATTCGTACCCACCAAAATCGCTTGCTCCTCAGCACGCCATTTATGCACCAATTGTCTTGAATATGAGTTAGTAATCCAAACAGGAGCTTGTTTACTTCTGCTTTTAGGCGCAATAAAACCATTTTTGGTTTCAGCCCACTTCAAAATAATGTAAGGGCGTTTTTTATTGTGAAATGTAAAAAATCGCTTATGATGGTCTTTGCATTTTTCTTCTAAAACACCTACAGTAACGTCAATACCTGCTTCAATCAACTTTTTAACACCACGTCCAGCTACTTCTTCGTTATCATCAATACACCCAATGACAACTTGTGGGATTTCGGATGTGATTATTAAGTCACTACATGGTGGTGTTTTTCCAAAATGAGAACAAGGTTCTAGTGTTACGTAAAGAGTCGCTTTTTTTAAAAGCGATTTATCTTTAACCGCTTTAATAGCGTTCACTTCTGCGTGACTCCCACCATACGCACTTGTAAAACCTTCGCTTATAATTTTATTATCTACAACAATAACGCACCCAACCATAGGGTTAGGTCTTGTTGTGCCTAATCCGTTATTCCCAATTTGTATACAGCGTTTTATATATAATTCGTGTATCGTCAACCTTTAAAGTTTAATTTTAATAGTCTCAGTTTCGTCAACTTCATAAGAATAAGAGAAACCAAGCGCTTTATAAACGATATCGCCTTTATATTGTAATTTTATTTTCTGACTTAATAAACTCCCAATAAGTCCTCCAATGCTTTTTCCACTTATTAAGCTATCAACAGGCACTGTAGCTGTTAATGGAATGGAAAACTCTTTCTTAGCTGGTACTTTAAAGCTTTTGGTTGAAACATAACCCACCTCATTATCGTTCACGTAAATTTTAATTTCATCCGTTTTTAATTTACCTCCAATATCATTCGGATTCATAAAAAGGGCATCTGCAGATAAGGTAATAATCTTGGAATTAGATTCTTTTACTTCAATATTTTCAATATTTACAAAAAGTGGTTTTTCATTCACTTTACAGTTAAAAAAAGTACATGCTATTGTTAATAATATTAAAAAACGCCTCATTTATTTTTTAGAGATTTACTGTATCTTCACTTTAAATTAAAAGTAAATTAGTGAGTAAAGATACTACAGTTATTCGAGAAATTCAGCGGCAAGACAATGCACAATTAGAAGCTGTAATTAGAGCATGTTTTCATGAATTTAAGATTCCTTTGGAAGGTACTGCCTACGAAGACCCCGAGACGAAGCAAATGTATGAGTCTTACCAAAATGATAACGATATTTATTTTATTGTGGAAAAGGATGGAGAAGTTTTAGGAGGTGCCGGAATAAAACCGCTTAGAGATTTTGATGATAATTTTTGCGAGCTACAAAAGATGTATTTCTCTCCTAAAGTTAGGGGTAAAGGTTTTGGAAGATTAATGTTTGAAAAATGTTTAAAAGTTGCAAAAGACTTAGGTTATGAAAAATGCTATTTAGAGTCTGCACCACAATTAAAAGCGGCCATTCATATTTATGAAAGCTATGGGTTTAAGCATTTGGAAGCATCTTTAGGAAATACGGGACACTGCTCTTGTAGTGTATGGATGATAAAAGACTTATGAAGCTGAAGGACATTCAAAATAAGTTTCATTTAGAGTTAGAAGAGATATATGTTAAAGAAGAAATTAACAATTTCTTTTTTATGCTTTCTGAAAAATATTACGATATAAATAGATTAAAGTTGACTTTAGATATTAATCTTGAGGTGGAAAATTCAAGCTTAATTTTTAGAGATTTAGAACTTTTGAAACAAGAAAAGCCAATTCAATATATTTTAGGGAAAACTGAGTTTTATGGATTGCCGTTTAAGGTGAACGAAAATGTGTTAATTCCTCGTCCTGAAACTGAAGAATTAGTATCATGGATTATTCAACAACCTAGAATTCAGGATTCTGAATTAAGTATCCTAGATGTAGGAACGGGTAGTGGCTGTATTGCCATTACTTTAGCAAATCATCTGACAAAAGCGAAGGTTTTTGCTTTAGATATTAGTGAAGAAGCCTTAGAAGTTGCAAAATTTAATGCAAATAAAAACAACGTGAATGTTCAATTTATAAAAGATGATATTCTAAACCCCTGTCATTCTGAATTGGTCACAGAGCGAAGTCGAAGTGCAGCATTTCAAAAATTCGATATTATAGTTTCCAATCCACCATATGTAAGAGAAATGGAAAAATCTCAAATGAAGGCAAATGTATTAGATAATGAGCCTCATTTAGCCTTATTTGTAAAAGACAACAATGCGCTCTTATTTTACGAGGCTATAAGTAAATTTGCTAAAACAACTTTAAAACCAAAAGGGCAATTATTTTTTGAAATTAATGAGTATTTAGGCGCAGAAACTGCTGCGTTATTGAAAAAACATAATTTCAAAGATGTTGAATTGAAAACTGATATTTTTGAAAAAGATAGAATGGTAAAAGGTATATTAGAGTAATGGAAAACATTCAACAAAAACTAAATCAACTAAGAGCAGAATTAAGAGAACACAATTATAATTATTACGTTCTTGACAATCCCACAATTTCAGATTATGACTTTGATGTGAAGTTGAAAGAACTTCAGGAACTTGAAGAAGCTCATCCAGAATTTTATGATTCAAATTCACCGACACAACGCGTTGGTGGTGAAGTCACTAAAAATTTTGAAACCGTTACCCATGAGTACCGCATGTATTCTTTAGATAATTCATATTCCAAAGAAGACTTATTAGATTGGGAAAAACGTATCAAAAAAATGGTGGATGGTGATGTTGAATATACTTGTGAATTAAAGTATGATGGAGCTTCAATGAGTTTAACATATGAAGATGGAACATTAGTAAGAGCGGTAACAAGAGGTGATGGCTTTCAAGGAGATAATGTTACGGCTAATATAAAAACTATAAAATCGGTACCGCTTCAACTTAAAGGAAATTATCCGCAAAAGTTTGAAATACGTGGAGAAATTGTATTGCCATTTGATGGTTTTAACAAAATGAATGAAGAGCGTATAGCAAATGGAGAAGAACCATACAGAAACCCCAGAAACACAGCTTCCGGTAGTTTAAAATTACAGAATAGTGCGGAAGTTGCTAAACGACCGCTTGAATGTTTGTTGTATAATTTAACAGGAAATAATTTAGGAGTTACAACCCAGTTTGAGAGTTTGGAAAAAGCAAGATCCTGGGGATTTAAAGTGCCAGATGTTGCTGTTTTGGCAAAATCAGTTGATGAAGTGTTGGAATTTGTAAATCACTGGGATATTGAACGCCACAAACTACCTTATGAAACGGATGGTGTTGTTATAAAAGTGAATAGCCTACAACAGCAGGAAGAGTTAGGATATACGGCCAAAGCACCACGATGGGCTATGGCTTATAAGTTTAAGGCAGAACAGGTGTCTACTGTTTTAAATAAAATTACCTATCAAGTAGGACGCACAGGAGCTATTACACCGGTGGCAAATTTAGTGCCTGTGGAGTTGGCTGGTACCACCGTAAAACGTGCTTCAATTCATAACGCAGATCAAATTGAAAAATTAGATATTAGGGAATGTGATACTGTTTTTGTAGAAAAAGGAGGGGAGATTATACCCAAAATTATTGGTGTGGATTTGTCTATGCGTCCCGACGATTCATTGCCTACACAATACATAACACATTGTCCTGAGTGTAATACAGAACTCATAAGAACAGAAGGTGATGCCAAACATTATTGTCCTAATTATAATGGTTGTTCCCCCCAAATTATTGGTCGTATTCAACATTACATATCAAGAAAAGCTATGGATATTGAAGGTTTGGGAGGTGAAACTGTTGCTCTTTTGGTAAATGAAGGGCTAATCTCAAATTATTCAGATTTATATGAGTTGACTAAGGAGCAAGTCATTCCATTAGAGCGAATGGCTGAAAAAAGTGCTGAAAATTTGGTTAATGGTATTGAACAGTCTAAACAAATACCTTTTGAGCGTGTTTTATATGCTATTGGGATTAGATATGTTGGTGAGACCGTAGCTAAGAAATTGGCAAAATACTACAAGTCCATTTATGCTTTGATGGAGGCTTCTCAGGAGGAACTTGAGCGTGTTGACGAAATAGGTGTTAAAATAGCCGAGAGTGTTAAGTTGTTTTTTGCATCGCAAGAAAATATCAATATTGTAAAGCGATTAAAAGATTTTGGTATTCAATTAAAAATTTCAGAAGAAGAATTACAAGGGCAAACAGATTTATTGAAAGGACAATCTATTGTGGTTTCTGGAGTTTTTGAACAGGTTTCTAGAACAGAGTTAAAAAAATTAATAGAAGATAACGGCGGAAAAGTAAGTTCTTCTATATCCTCGAAAACTAGTTTTGTAGTTGCCGGGGATAAAATGGGACCTAGTAAAAAAGCAAAGGCCGAATCTTTAGGTGTACAACTAATTAATGAAAATGAATTCTTACATAAAATAAATTTAATATGAATTTTGAACGATAAAATGTAATTTTTATCGATTAATCGCATTTTTTTTCTTATGTTTGCTTCATAACTAATAATGAGCCATCATGTGCGGCCCCAAAGTACAGGCAATTTTAATAGGAGTGTGTTACACGTTATTTGTTTATTTCTTGTTTTCAGGAAATACCTTTTTAACATATTGCTTTGGTGCTCTTATTTTACCAATTATTACAGTTTTCTACTTTTGTAGTGTTCAACAAAGATCTATTTATTTTGTACTTTTTTTAGTTATATACTCTCTTTCGGATTTAATTTCAATATTTGCTGAAAACCTACCTATAAGAACTGGTTACTATATCTGTAATACCTTGTATATTCTAGCATATATAGCACTTTCAGTAGAAATAGCGAGGAGTTTAGACTTTCAAAAAATATTAAAACATTATAAGTTTTCCATTATTGTTTTATTATTATTAAATGCATACATAGCATACCAGTTATTGCAAATTGTTAATCCTGACATTTTATTTGGCAGCATATACATCACGGAAATCACTTATAATATTGTTATGCTATTGATATTGTCTTTTGCACTGCTGAATTACTTTAATAAAGACAGTAGAAAGGCCTTTTATATATTGGTGGGAACACTTTGTATTGTCTTCGCTGAAGTTCTAAATGTTGCCTATTTGTATGTGTCCAAACAGAATCTACTTAGCTTACTCACCATCTCTTTAGGTTTAATTGGGTTCTATTTCTTGTATGCCCAAGCTAAACTGAATTATAAAAAAACAGATAAGGCTCTGAGCTAAAAATTTAATAACAGAATATCTTTTTTATAAATAAAGGTAATAATTGCAGCTAAAATAAAAGTGGTTACCGCAGTACCAAAAAGTAACCCACCGTCACCTCTTACTTCTATGCCCAACTGAGTTAGGTGCATAAAAATAGCGCCGCCAATTATGCCTAATGTTAATAAAGCCCCAACCCAAACAGTTTTTCGAATTAACAAAAGAACGCCTGCTATTAATTCCACAATACCAATTCCAATCCTACCATAAGGTTCCAAACCAACGGTTTCAAAAATGTAAACACTATCAGGGTGCGCTAAAAACTTAAATCTTAAAGTTTGAATTAAAATTATTGCCACTAAAATGCGCAAGCCTAAAGGAATATATTTTTTCATATTATTTCGATTTGATGAAAAGTTAGACGCATGAAAACTTAAAACTTATCATTCAAATCAAAATAATACTTAGACAATTATAGTGGTTCCAGTAGAAGATTTGTTTTTGTTGTTATCAAAATAAAAGTCTATCTGTCCTAAGTACAACCCATAGCAACCCACTTGATTTACTAAAGTATTTTTGTCTTCTTTATTCTTAACAATAGTTGGTTTTTGTAAAAAAGTGTGCGTATGTCCTCCAATAATTAAATCGATATCCTTAGTTTTTTTTGCAAGTACCAAATCACTAACTTTTTTAGGATTTCGTTTGTAATTATACCCAAGATGCGATAAACAAATTATTAAATCACAACCTTCATCCTGTTTTAGAATTCTAGTCATATCTTCTGAAATCTCAATCGGATCGAGATATTTCGTTTCCTTATAGAGGTTTTTGTCAACAAGCCCTTCCAACTCAATACCTAATCCAAAAACTCCAACTTTAATACCATCTTTTATAAAAGTTTTAAATGGCTTAACATGAGTATCCATAACCGTATTAGAAAAGTCATAATTGGCGGATACGAAATCAAACTTAGCATGCGGAAGTTGGCCATACAAACCCATCAAGCCATTATCAAAATCATGATTTCCGATAGTTGCTAAATCGTAATTCAGCATGCTCATCAGCTTAAATTCTAGTTCACCTCCATAATAATTAAAATATGGTGTACCTTGAAAAATATCACCAGCGTCCAGAAGCAGTGTATTTTTATTTTCTTTTCGAATCGCATCAATTAAAGCTGCGCGTCTTGCAACACCGCCTTTATTGGCATTTCTGCCTTCATCAGGCCCAAACGGATCAATATGACTATGTACATCATTAGTATGAAGAATAGTAATTTTAGTAGAAGTATCTAAAGTTTTAAAAGACTGCAATCCAAAACTACCAAGAGTAACTAATGCACTTCCTGCAGATATTTTATTTAAGAAATCTCTTCGCTTCATTTAGTATTGTTTTATGACGAACCGTTGGTCTCTAACAGGATTAATAGTGTCTACTTTTTTAAAATAATCAATCAAAATATTTCTAATCTTATAATTTAGAACCAATACACTTTCATTGGGTTTATAAAACGACATGTTATCTCCGTTATTAAATAAATAGTCACTGGTGGCTACATAATAGGTTTTATTTTCATCAATAGGTTCATCATTAATTGTGGTATATAGCAAATTATAATCAGCGTCAACCACAATCTGCATTCCCGAAATAGGATGTGCACGCCTACCGCTAATAAGATAGTCTATGGCCTTTTTAATTTGTTTACCTTTCAAGCCAACAACTACAACTTCGTTTTCAAAAGGCATTATGTTGTACGCTGTTCTTGCGTTAACAATGCCCTTAGGCAATTCGGCACGAATACCTCCATGATTTAAAATAACAGCATCAATGGAATTACCTGTTTTTTTCTTAAAAATTGGGTTAGCTTCCAGCTTTATTACATCTGCCATTAAATTGCCAATAGTTGAGTTTAAAACCCCATCGTTCTTATGATAAGTACCTACAGCATAAGCCAATGCGCTATCCAAATCTTTTTCAATATGAATTCTATATGGTTCTATGAAACTGTCTATTGTTGGATTTGAATTAACTTTATCGTCAATAGTTAAGCGCTTACCTTCGATTTTATTCAAACTTAATTTTGATTTACAACTAGTTAGTGTAATAAGAGAGATTGCAATTAAAAGGCATTTGAGATGGATTAATTTAGCCAAAATAAATTTCTTAATGTTTTGCATGTACTTTTGCTACCTTTGCGGAAAGTATAAAATTAAATGATTTTAAAGGCTTTTAAGCAAAAATCGAATAAAAAGTATTTAAATAAATTGTTAGCCCAACGTGAAGTGAATTTGGGCGATAATAAAATTAAAAGTCTGGGGGTAATTTTAAACTTTGATGAAATTGATGATTTTAACGTCTTTAATGTATTAGCTTCACAACTAAAAATACACACAAACAAATTAAAAGTAATTGCATACACTGCAGATTTAAAAAGTCATGGTAATTCCTGGGATAGTTGTTTTAACGAAAAGGATTTTGGATGGAATGGTGACGTTAAAAATATTGAACTGCAAACGTTTTTGGATGAACCCTTTGATGTATTGATAAGTTATTACACAGAGCCTTTTTTAGAATTAAAATTATTGACGGCAGCTTCAAAGTCTCAATTTAAAATCGGAATTTTGCAGGCTGACGAGCGATTGAACGACTTAATTATTAAAACTAATATTGGCGATATTAGTCTTTTCAATAATGAAGTTTTAAAATATTTAACTGTATTAAACAAAATTTAAAATGAACAACAAGTTTCTAGGAACTGGAGTAGCCTTGGTAACACCTTTTAAAAATGATTTAAGTGTAGATTATGTTGCACTAAAAAATATTGTTGAATTTAATATTGAAAACGGAGTGGAGTATCTTGTTATTTCTGGTACCACTGCCGAAAGTGTCACCATAACAAAACAAGAAAAGAAGGAGATTACGGCTGCAATAATAGAAACAAATAAAGGACGAGTGCCATTAGTTTTAGGAATTGGCGGCAGTAATACCTTAGCTATAATTGAGGAAATTAAAACTACCGATTTTACTGGTATTGATGCTATTCTATCAGTGTCGCCATATTATACCAAACCTACACAGGAAGGCGTTTATCAACACTTCAAAGCTATATCTGAAGTTTGTCCTATTGATATATTATTATATAATGTTCCTGGGAGAACCTCTAAAAATATTTTACCAGAAACAATTTTTCGTTTGGCAAATGATTTTGACAACATCATTGGTGTTAAAGAAGCTGGTAATAGTACATGGCAGTATTTGCAATTATTGAAAGATAAACCGGAAGATTTTTTAGTGATTTCTGGTGATGATGATTTAGCTTTAGGTGTAACCCTAGCTGGTGCATCAGGTGTAATATCTGTAATCGGGCAAGCATATCCTAAAGAGTTTTCAGAAATGATTCGTTTAGGTTTAAAGGGCGATGCTAAAGGAGCTTATAAATACCATTATAAATTAATGGATGTTATTGCCTATATTTTTGAAGAGAACAATCCAGCAGGTATTAAGGCTGTATTTGAAGCTCTGCATTTATGCAGCGCTTCTGTAAGATTGCCTCTTGTGCAAGCTTCTGATGTACTAAAAGACAAAATTTCTGCATTTGTAAAGGACTTTTAAATGGGCAAAAAAATTAAAGATCCTGGTTTTGGTAACGCCTCAGCAAAATATGTAGGGCGCTTAATTGATAACAAAGGATACTTTAATGTTGTTCATATAAATAAACCTAGAAAGTTTTCTGAGGCCTACAATTATTTGGTAGGTATCTCCTGGATAAAGTTTTTCTCCCTATCGTTTTTATCATATATAATTGCAAATTTGGTTTTTGCCTTAATTTATCTTTTTGTTGGTATAGCAGAAATAACAACACCGACGGGATTTATATTTAAGGATTTCCTTAATACTTTTTTCTTTTCAACACAAACTTTTACAACTCTTGGTTATGGCGCAATGTCTCCAACAGGAGTTGCAAGCGGCATAATTGCTTCCATTGAAGCTTTTGTAGGGCTTATGTTTTTCGCGTTTACAACCGGATTATTGTATGGTAGGTTCTCTAAACCTAGGGCAGCCATTCGTTTTTCAAAATTTCTAGTTTTAAATAATTACGGCAATGGAAAAGGGCTAATGTTTCGTATCGAAAATAATAGAGATAGTAACATGATAAATCCTAAGGTAAAGGTTACTTTAACCCTTACTAATAAAACAAAAAACGGTGATTACGTAAATAGCTTTTATGACCTAAAGCTGGAACGAAATGCCATTAATTATTTACCGACTACCTGGACTATTGTACACGATATTAATAAAGAAAGTCCTTTATTTGATTTGACCGATGATGCTATTTGTAAAAAACAAGGCGAGCTTATTGTAATGGTAAGTTATTATGATGAATCTTTTAATCAGGAGGTACATCAAATGTATTCTTATTTGCTTAACCAAATAAAGTTAGACTTTCAGTTTGTTAAGGCTTACTATTATAATGAAAATGGTGAAATGGTGTTAGATCATCAACTTTTTGATAAGATAGAATCTACTAAAAGTTAAATATAACTTAAACCTCTTCATCACTCATTTTGAACACCTATTTTAGCTTCAAATAATATTTTTAAATTACGTTAATTAAGTGTAATTTTGCAGCCGGTTTGAAAGATGTGATATTAATAAGTAATTAAATCAGTGCAAATTACGTTCATCTTTTAAACATAAAGTAAAACATAAATGAGATACTTCTTTTCCGTTTTAATTTTAATAAGCTTATTGAGTTCATGTAGTGATTATCAAAAGATACTTAAAAGTGAAGATACTGCAGCAAAATTCAAGCTAGGAGATTCTTTGTATCAATTAGGAAAGTACCAAAAAGCCAATACCCTTTTCGCCCAAATTGTACCGAAATATAAAGGGAAGCCGCAGGCACAAAAATTAATGTTTTTGTACGCTGATTCTTTTTATAAAATGAGGGATTTCTATGTGTCCGGTTATCAATTTGAACGTTTTGTAACGAGCTACCCTAAAAGCGAAAAAAGGGAAGAGGCGGCGTTTTATGGAGCAAAAAGCTATTATATGCTTTCTCCAAGATATTCTAACGATCAAAAAGAAACAAAAGACGCTATTGAGAAATTACAAGAGTTTATCAATCTTTACCCAGACTCAAAACATGTTTCTGAAGCAAATAAACTTATTAAGGAATTGGATTTCAAATTAGAAAAGAAAGCTTTTGAAATAGCTAAGCAATATGACCATATTTCAGATTTCAAAGCATCCATAAAGTCTTTTGATAATTTTATTTTTCAATTTCCAGGATCTTCATTAAGAGAAGATGCGTTATTTTACAGGTTTGATGCAGCCACTAAATTGGCAATTGATAGTCAAGAGTATAAAAATACAGCAGACGGTATTGTTTATTTAAGAAAGAACAGGCTAGAAAAGGCAAAAGAATATTTTAATGCATTTAAGAAAGCTTATGCAAATTCTGAGTATATTGCAGAAGCTGAAAAGATGGCAATGGAAATAGATAAGGAATTAGAAACTTACAGCGCTAAAAGTTAATATATAATGATGGATTTAAAGAAAACAACAGCTCCGGTAAACACTGTTACTTATGATAGAAACCAAGTGGATGAACCAACAGAAAATATCTACGAGGCTATATCAATAATAGCAAGAAGAGCTGATCAGATTAACACTGAAATTAAAAAAGAACTTATCGATAAGTTGGAAGAGTTTGCAACTTATAACGATAGTTTAGAGGAGATTTTTGAAAACAAGGAACAAATTGAGGTATCTAAGTTTTATGAAAAATTACCTAAACCTCATGCTTTGGCTGTTCAAGAATGGCTTACTGATAAAATTTATTTCAGAAATACCGAGGAAGACGCTCAGTAATCTTAAAATATGAGTATACTAAGCGGCAAAAATGTTCTGTTAGGTGTTACTGCAGGTATTGCCGCTTATAAAACTGCTGCATTAGTTCGGTTATTTATAAAATCTGGGGCACAAATTAAAGTTGTAATGACGCCTGCTTCTAAAGATTTTATTACACCGTTAACACTTTCAACACTTTCTAAAAACCCTGTTTACTCTTATTTTACTAATGAGGAGGATGATAATGCGGTATGGAATAACCATGTAGATTTGGGGCTTTGGGCAGATATTTTTGTAATTGCACCAGCCACAGCAAATACGTTGTCTAAAATGGCTACGGGAAATTCAGATAATTTGTTGCTCGCAACGTATTTATCTGCTAAATGCCCGGTGTATTTTGCACCTGCGATGGATTTGGACATGTACAAACACCAATCCACGAAAAATTCGTTTGAAAAACTCCAGTCTTTTGGAAATATTATGATTCCCGCCACAAGCGGAGAACTGGCAAGCGGTTTATCAGGTGAGGGCAGAATGGCAGAACCTGAGGATATAATTTCTTTTATTGAGGATGATGTTCTGGAAAAATTGCCTTTAAAAGGAAAAAAAGTATTAATAACTGCTGGCCCCACTTATGAAGCGATAGATCCAGTTCGATTTATTGGCAATCATTCTAGTGGTAAAATGGGTTTTGAAATTGCCAAGGCTGCTGCAAATTTAGGAGCACAAGTTATTTTGGTAACAGGACCGACAAACCAAACAGTTTCTCATAGCTTAATTGATGTTGTAAATGTTATAAGTGCTGAAGAGATGTATAATGAAGTACATAAGCACTTTGCAACTACCGATGTCGCAATACTTTCTGCTGCAGTAGCAGATTTCAAACCAAGGCAAGTAGCCCAACAAAAAATTAAAAAGAAATCTGATACTTTAAATATTGCATTAGAGCGCACGAAAGATATTCTAGCATCTTTGGGAGGCATAAAGTCAAATCAATTTTTAGTCGGTTTCGCATTGGAAACAAATAATGAATTGGAAAATGCACGACAAAAATTAAAAAAGAAAAATTTAAATTTAATTGTACTAAATTCGTTGAAGGATAAAGGGGCAGGATTTAAAGGCGATACCAACAAAGTTACCTTTATAGATAATAAAAATAATATTAAAGAGTTTGAATTAAAGTCGAAAACTGAGGTGGCTCAAGATTTGTTAAACGAAATTGTAAAGCATATCAATGCGTAAATTAATTACTATTTTATTTTTAAGCTTTAGTGCAATAAATGTTGCTCAAGAGCTCAATTGCACTGTAGTTGTGAACGCGCAACAAACAGGTAATGAGAATTTACAAATTTTTAAAAATCTAGAAAAACAACTTACGGAGTTTGTCAACAATACAAAATGGACGGACAGAACTTTCGGTCCACAAGAGTTGATTAATTGTAGTATGAACATTATCATTTCAGAATACAGCGGTGAGTTTTTTAGAGCTAGTATTCAGGTGCAATCTTCACGTCCAGTTTATGGTTCGTCCTACAGTACACCGGTTTACAATTTTAATGATAGAGATTTTACTTTTGAATATTTAGAATTTCAAAATTTAATTTATAACCCTACACAATATACCTCAAACTTAATTTCTGTTTTAGCCTTTCACGTATATATGATTTTAGCATTGGATGCAGATTCTTATGCCAAAAATGGAGGGCAACCCTATTACAAACAAGCTCAAACTATTCTAAATTACTCGCAACAAGAAAATTTTAAAGGTTGGAGGCTAGAAGATGGTCTACAAAGCAGATTTATTTTAATTGATAACGTGTTGTCTACTACTTTTAAAGAATACAGAAACGTTATTTACGATTATCACAGACTTGGGATGGATACCATGAGTGAAGATGCCAAAGGTGCTAAAACTCAAATTGCTAGTGCCTTAACCAAGTTTAAAGGCATGAACAGTAGAAGACCCAATTCCTTTTTGCTAAGAACATTTTTTGATGCTAAGGCAGATGAAATTCTTCAAATATATTCTGATGGGCCACAAGTAAATATTGCCAATTTAAAGGATGTGCTGCAAAAAGTAGCTCCTATGCATTCCAGCAAATGGCGCAATATTAAGTTTTAAAAACAATACACTTTACTTAAATTTACAGTTCACAACAACACCAGTTTGTAAAGTAAAAGTATCGCATGCTTAAATCTCTTTCCATAAAAAACTATGCACTTATTGATGCATTGAATGTTGATTTCAATAATGGATTTACCATTATTACCGGAGAAACGGGAACTGGTAAGTCTATTTTATTAGGTGGACTTTCCTTAATTCTGGGCAAACGCGCTGATTTGAGTAGTTTAAAAAACAAAGAAATAAAGTGTATTATTGAAGCTGTTTTTGACATTTCTAAGTATAATTTAAAAACATTATTTGAAGTTGAAGATTTAGATTATGAATCTAATACCATTATAAGAAGAGAGATTTTACCTTCGGGCAAGTCTAGAGCATTCATCAATGATTCTCCGGTAAACTTATCCAGTTTACAACAATTGGGGAATAAACTTATTGATATGCACTCTCAACATCAAACATTAGAATTAACTAAGGATAATTTTCAATTTCAGGTGATTGATGCTTTAGCCAATAATTTTGAAATTTTAGAGACGTATACTGCCCTTCTTTCTGAATATAAACAGTTGAAAAACGAACTATCTGATTTACTAAATTTAAAATCTGACGCTATTAAAGAACATGATTACAACGTGTTTTTGTTAAATGAGTTGAATGAAGCAAATTTGGTGAAGGATGAATTGGAAGATTTAGAAGAAGAATACGAGACATTAAATAATATTGAGGAGATACAAGCGCATTTATCTGAAGCCTATCAGTTGTTTACAGATGAGCAAATTGGAGCAATTTCAATATTGACGAATTTGAAACATAATTTTCAAAAACTATCGTCTTTATCATCCAAATATGAAGATTTATTAGAGCGTATAAACAGCAGTATTATTGAGATAGATGATATTTTTAATGAAGTTAGCATGCATCAAGATACTATTGATGCAGATCCGAAGCGCTTAGAAATAGTGAGTTCAAAATTACAAATTTTGAATAATTTATTTCAAAAACATCAAGTTACAACTATAGAAGAATTGATTCAAATTAGAGAAGAGCTCTCGGAAAAAGTTAGTGTAACTGAAAATTTAGACGAAGCGATTTCCGATAGGGAAAAAGAGATTTCAACCCGAGAATCAAAATTAAACGATCTGGCTAACTCGATTCATTCTAATAGAAATAAAGCAATTCCTATTTTAATAGCTCAATTAAAGGACATTCTGAATGATTTAGGAATGCCAAATGCGGAGTTTGATATACAATTGCAATTAGGCGAGTCTTTTTTATTCAATGGTAAAGATGAGTTGTCCTTCTTATTTTCTGCTAACAAAGGCGGTAGTTTTAATACACTTAAAAAAGCGGCTTCGGGAGGCGAACTATCTCGCATTATGTTAGCAATAAAACTTATTCTATCTAGATATACACAGCTACCCACAATAATGTTTGATGAGATAGATACGGGTGTTTCTGGAGAAATATCTCATAAAATGGGAGATATTATGCTGCAAATGAGCAAAACAATGCAAGTGTTTTCTATTACGCACTTACCACAAATTGCGGCTAAAGGGCATTCCCATTTTAAGGTTTATAAAGAGGATAAAGACAATATTACCCAAACAAATTTAATACTGCTTAACCAAGACAATCGTATTGTTGAAATTGCACAGATGTTAGGTGGTTCAGAATTGTCAACCTCGGCAATTGCTCATGCAAAAGAGCTTCTCAACTAAAACTTGTGTTTTACTGTTGAAAGTTTAGTATTTTTGCTGCACAATTTTAAGAATAACAACAACTAAAATAATATGGCTTATAATTTACTTAAGGGGAAAAAAGGAATAGTTTTTGGTGCTCTAGACTCAAATTCCATAGCTTGGAAAACTGCAGAACGTGTGCATGAAGAAGGCGGGGAGTTTGTACTTACCAATGCGCCAGTTGCCATGAGAATGGGACAAATTAATGAGTTGGCCGAAAAAACAGGATCTCAAATTATACCAGCTGATGCGACTTCAGAAGAAGATTTAAAAAATTTAGTTGAAAAATCTATAGAGATTTTGGGAGGCAAGATTGATTTTGTGTTGCACTCTATTGGAATGTCTATTAACGTTAGAAAAGGGAAACATTATACCGATCAAAATTACAGCTGGACGCAGAAAGGAACCGATGTTTCTGCAATGTCTTTTCATAAAGTAATGCAAACCTTATACAAGGCAGATGCTATGAATGAATGGGGTAGTATTGTTGCTTTAAGTTATATGGCGGCGCAACGCGTATTTCCTGATTATAATGATATGGCAGATAATAAAGCATATTTAGAGAGTATCGCACGTAGTTTTGGATACTTTTTTGGTAGAGACAAAAAAGTACGCGTAAATACAATTTCGCAGTCGCCAACACCTACTACAGCAGGTAGTGGCGTTAAAGGTTTTGATGGCTTTATATCTTACGCTGAAAAAATGTCTCCTCTAGGTAATGCAACAGCTCTAGATTGTGCTAATTACACGGTTACATTGTTTAGTGATTTGACTAAACGCGTTACATTGCAAAACCTTTATAACGATGGAGGTTTTAGCAATATGGGTGTTAGTGATGCTGTGATGAGCGAATTTATGGGTGAGGAATAAAAAAGAAGAGTTTTTATAAAATTTAGACTTGATTGGTTTTAAAACCGGTCAGGTCTTTTTTTATGAGGAATAGTTACATTTGTTTTATGCAACTTAAATATTCATTTATTATTCCGGTTTATAATCGACCTCAAGAGGTAGATGAACTTTTGCTTAGTTTCAAGCAAATGCAAACCCAGGTAGATTATGAAGTTGTAATTGTTGAGGATGGCTCATCTGAAACATCAGAGTATGTTATTGAGAAATACGCCAACTTAAGTATTTCCTATTATTTTAAAAAGAATACAGGCCCTGGAGATTCTAGAAATTTTGGTATGCAAAAGGCTAAGGGTAACTATTTTATCATTTTAGATAGTGATGTTATTCTGCCTGAAAATTATTTAAACGAAGTTGATAAAAGCCTGAAAAGCCATTATGTTGATTGTTTTGGCGGTCCTGATAAAGCGCATGAATCATTCAGTACTTTGCAGAAAGCCATTGATTTTTCAATGACATCATTTTTAACTACAGGTGGTATCAGAGGGAATAAAAAGGCAATTGATACGTTTCAACCTAGAAGCTTTAATATGGGACTTTCAAAAAAAGCTTTTGAAGTTTCAAAGGGATTCGGGAGTATTCACCCTGGAGAAGATCCAGATTTAACTATCCGTCTTTGGAAATTAGGTTTTAAAACAAAATTAATACCTGAAGCTTTTGTTTTTCATAAACGCAGAGTGTCATGGAAAACCTTTTATAATCAAGTGCGTAAATTTGGTTTAGTACGTCCTATTTTAAATAAGTGGCATCCTCAAAGCAAAAAAATAACCTATTGGTTTCCGTCGCTATTTATAATAGGATTAGATGTGGCAATTCTATTTTTAATATTTGGAGTTACATGGTTATTCGGTTTGTATATTTTATATTTCGGTGTTCTATTTTTAACCGCACTATTAAAAACTAAAAATTTGAAAGTATCAATAATGGCTTTGGGTGCAGTTTTAATACAGTTTTTTGGATATGGATTGGCCTTTTTAGAATCGTATTATCATATTCATTTATTAAATAAAGTACCAGAGGATCACTACCCGCAGTTATTTTTTAAAACGAAGTAATGAAAAAGCTTAAAGAGAAGTTAATAGCATCTATAAAAAATAAGAGATTGAATGTCTTTCTTTTATTCGTGCTATCGGCTTTTGTTATTTTAATTTTTTCTAAGCTTTCAAAGGAATACACAAATACCGTGGTTTTTAATATAGACAAGATCAATGTGCCAGAGGACAAGGTTGTCCTTAACGACTCGAGCAATAAATTAAAAATAACGCTTAAAACTCACGGATTCAAATGGTTAACGTATTATTTTAATCAACCTAAATTGAAAATAGATTTTTCAAATGAGGTTTACACGATTCGTGACAATTTCATTTATACCAAGTCCATTTCTTATATCAATGAAATGGAACAATTTCAAAATGAAACTAAAATATTAAACATTAGTCCAGATACATTAAGATTCAAATACGATACTAACTTGGTTCGAAAAATACCGGTTGCGATTAATACAGATATTACCTTTGCTCCTGGATTTGATGTTTTAAATAATTATGAAGTTACTCCTGATTCTATAACGGTTATAGGTCCGCATGAAGTTGTTCAAAACATAGAAATTTTAAAGACAGAGCAAGTTATTCTCAATGACATTAAATCTGATATTGATACTGAGGTGAAATTAATTCTACCTAAGAACACTAAGGACTTAAAATTTTCTGCTATGAAAGTAAACCTTACGGCTGATGTTGAAAAATTTACTGAAGGTACTTTGACAGTACCTGTTCAAATTATAAATACTAAAGAAGATATTTCTATCAAGTATTTTCCAAAAATGCTAAAAGTATCTTTTTATACCAGTTTGAAGGAATTCGCCTCCGTTAAGGCTAATGATTTTAAAATAGTATGCGATTTTGAAAAAGTAGATACACAACAATCTTTCTTAATACCAGAATTGGTACAACAGCCCAAGAGCGTGAAGCGTGTAAAACTTAATCAACAGCATATAGAATTTATAATTTTAAAATGATAATAGTTGGTCTTACTGGTGGAATTGGTAGTGGGAAAACCACTGTAGCTAATGAATTTAAAGCTTTAGGTGTTCCCGTTTATATTGCTGATAATGAAGCTAAAAAGCTAATGAATAGATCAAAAGTTATCAAACGTAAATTGATTCAACTTTTTGGAAACCAAGCCTTTATAAACGAAGAACTTAATCGGCCATATTTGGCTAACAAAATTTTTAATGACAAAAACTATCTAGAGCAAATGAATGCCATTGTGCATCCTAGAGTAGCGCGTCATTTTACAAAATGGGTGGCTAAACAAAAATCGCCATACGTCATCAAGGAGGTTGCTATTTTATTTGAAAATGGTGGTAATTCTACTTGCGACTATGTTATTACGGTTACCGCCCCTAAAAATTTACGTATACAAAGACTTTTAAAACGTGATTCCACTTCAAAAGATAAGATAGAAGCCATAATGAAAAACCAATGGAGCGACGCAAAAAAAGTACAACTTTCTGATTATGTTATAATTAACAAAACACTTGAAAACACTAAGGCGCAGGTGTATGACATTCACAGAAAAATTCTTCTTCAAATACAATAAATCTTAAATTTTAACATTTTTGTTAATGTAAGGTTAAATGCTAACTTGACTAAATGTTAAAATACTAATTTTGGGTAATGAGCAAAAGAGTATTTGTCCTATTAATCATATTAATGAGTCTGTCTTTAATAGGAATTATTTTTGTTCAGGCATATTATATAAACAACTCAGTACAGAACGAGAAAAAGCGTTTCGTTTCTAATGTAAAAAAAACATTGTATAATGTTTCGAATACGTTGGAAAAAAGGGAATATGCAGCATACGTGCATCAACTGAACGAGATGTTGACCGATGATGGCACTACGGTAGATACCTCGGCGGTTCGCAACCTATATATCGTAGATAATACTGATGAGGATGAAACGGTTGTGTTGAGTTATGGTATGTTGGAAGAGAACTTAAAGTTCAATTCGCCGTTCTTTGACATAAGTTTAGATAGTTTTGAAAATGATTCGCTAAGTGTCAAGAAAATTTCCACAGAGCGAGAGACCAAGACGTACAGAAAAAATACATTTGATGATGCGCTTAGTACAACTCAAAAGTTGCAACTATTAGATAATATTTCTAGTACGGATAAGATTTTATTTGAGGATCTGTATAAGGACTTATCCTATAAACGGATGATTCATCAAAGGGTTTCGGTTGACGAACTGCGTAATTTACTCTCTGAAAGATTTCGGCAAGATTCCATTAAAATTGGTTTTGAATTTGCAGTGTACAGCAAGGATTTGGCAACAAAAATAAAAAGTAATGATTTTGAGTATGACAAAAAATCCACATTTGAAGTCCCTTTTTTTCCAAATAAAAAGAATCCGAACCCCTATAGACTTTTAGTAAATTTTCCTCATGATAGTCGCCATATATTATCGTCTATTTATGTTATGATTTTACTCTCAATAATTTTTACATCAATTATAATTATTGCCTATTCCAGTGCATTATTTCAATTGGTGAAACAACGCAAAATCTCACAAATAAAAACGGATTTCATTAATAACATGACGCACGAGTTTAAAACGCCCATTGCCACTATTAATTTGGCGTTAGATGCGATTAAAAACCCAAAAATTATTGAAGATAAAGATAAGGTTGTACGGTATCTTAACATGATAAAAGAGGAGAATAAGCGAATGCACGCACAGGTTGAAAATGTACTGCGCATATCTAAACTTGAAAAGAATGAACTTAATATAAGTAAAGATAGAGTTGATTTACATGATATAATTGATGTTGCTATCAGTCATGTAGAATTAATTGTTGAAGACAGAAAAGGCTATATTAAGAAGCATTTAGATGCAGATCAGAATTCGGTTTTAGCCAATGATATGCATTTTACGAATGTGATTGTGAATATACTGGATAACGCCATAAAATATTCACCCGAAGCACCTAAAATTGATGTATTCACAGAAAATGTGGGGACAACTATTTTATTAAAAATACAAGACCAAGGTAGTGGAATGAGTAAAGCAGCCGTAAAACGTGTTTTTGAAAAATTTTATAGAGAGCATACAGGTGATATTCATAATGTAAAAGGTCACGGTTTAGGTTTGGCATATGTAAAACGGATTATTGATGATCATCAAGGATTTATATCTGTAGAAAGTGAAAAAGGTAAGGGAAGTACATTTACAATTAAACTTCCTGTAATATCATAGAAAAATTATGGAAGAACAAAACAAGAAAATTTTATTAGTTGAAGACGATCCAAATTTCGGAACCGTACTTAGAGATTATTTGATGATGAACGACTATGATGTCGTGCATGCTAAAAATGGTATGGAAGGTTTTGAAAAATTCAAGAAAGATGATTATGATTTATGTATTCTTGATGTTATGATGCCCTATAAAGACGGTTTTACTTTAGCTAAGGAAATTCGTGAAAAAAACACAGATGTTCCCATTGTATTTTTAACAGCTAAAGCAATGAAAGAGGATGTTTTGAAAGGTTATAAAGTTGGAGCAGATGATTATTTAAATAAACCATTTGATAGTGAAGTGCTGCTGATGAAAATTAAAGCAATCATGCAGCGTAAAGCGACCGAAACCATTGCAGATAGCAAACAGTTTGAATTTACTATTGGCCGTTTTCACTTGAATTCAAAATTACGCTTTTTAAGATTTGATGGCGGTGAACCAGTGAAACTATCTCCAAAGGAAAACGAGTTATTACGTTTATTGGCGTTACATGAAAACGACCTAATGCCTAGGGAGTTAGCCTTGACAAAAATTTGGAGAGATGACAACTATTTCACCTCAAGAAGTATGGATGTTTATATAGCGAAACTTCGTAAATACTTGAAGTTAGACGAAAAAGTAGAAATACTCAATATTCATGGTGAAGGCTTTAGGCTTGTGATAAATTCCTAAAAGAATTAATTAACAAGGGTCACTTCATTTTCCATAAACGCCACCAAGGTACACCTGGCGCATCATGGTGCTCATAATGGTAACCAAAAAAATAGCATGTTAAGAAAGCCACTAGGTGATTTTTTTTCTGAGTAGTAGCTTTATGTTTGTTATCATGATGTTCATGCCCATTTTTATGAGGAATATATGTTCCAAAGTAAAACAGCTGAAATGTGGCTAGTACACTAGGGAACATCCAAAAAAGTAAAATATTTTCAATAGGAAAAATAAAACTTAAAACAGTAAGTGTAGTTCCCATTAGAATAAGCTGTTTTAGATTAGTATAGCGCTTTATAAAATTCCAGTACCAAATGCCTAATTTTACAGATTCATGATAATCGGGATCCTTCTCTGAAGCCACGTGCTTGTGGTGCTCATGGTGTTTTTCGAATAAGAAATTATAAAAATTATAGGCAAATAGGAGTGATGTTATCCATCCTAAAAATTTATTCAATTTCATATTTTTAGAAACAGTACCATGCATTGAATCATGGGCTGTTATAAATAAACCCGTGTACAAGTGGGTTTGTATTAAAACCATTAAATAGGTAAGTGGATTGCTAAAACTTAAATTCCAGTTTAATAGATAAAGTAAACTAATTGTCCAGAATAAAATAATACTACTACCAATAATAGTTCCGTAAGGATCAATTGGGAGAGACAATATTTTTCTTTTAGACATAATTAATTTTGTTTTACAAAATTATAAAAAAAATAAACAAAATTGATTAGAATGTTTATTAATCCTTGTGATACAACAGGATTTATATTACTAAATGATAATTAAACCCCTAAATGTTTAAATACGTTTATTTAACCATTCCTTAAACTCATAAAAATTCTGAGGCGCAACACCATGACCAACCGGAAATTCAGAGTAAATGTTACTAATGTTTAAATCATCCAAAAAAGGTTTTGTTTGTCTCGCCCAATCTGGAGGAATCACTTGATCTACACTACCGTGGGAACAATAAAAATCTAAGTTAGCTAATTCGCTTTTATCAAGATGTTTTGGTAAAATATCTTTATTAACATATCCACTTAGTGCAATAATATTCTTTACTTTATTTGGGTATGTAAGCGCAACGGCATAACTTAAAATACTCCCTTGACTAAAACCTAAAAGTGTAGTTTTTGATGCATCGACATTGTAAGCATCAATAATTTCATCTAAAAATTTCGAAATAAGTTCTACAGAATGTAGCGCCTGCTCATTGTCATTCCATTTGCCTTTTTCAGCATCAAAATTAATAGCATACCAAGCATTTCCAAAGGGTTGCATTGGATATGGTGCACGCGCAGAAACTATTATTAATTCCTTTGGAAGTTCAGAGGCAAATGAAAACAAGTCATTTTCATCACTGCCATAACCATGCAACATAACCAAGAGAGGTGCATCTTTTTCTAAAATAGATGGTCTTAAAACGTAATCTAAAGAGAGAGAAGTGTGTAACATTTATTCACCAACATTTGCAAAAATTCGTTGAAATAAATCTCCAACTACAGGCACGGTCTGCACTTTTTCATTAACAACATTAATAAGTGCGTAAATAATAAGTACGGCAAAACACAAATAGAATGCAGAGGTAACCATCCAACTATCAAAAGAGCTTGCAACAAATGCAAAAAGGTGGAACATTATCCATAATCCCATAGATTGTCTAACGTTGAAACTAACAAAGCCATTTTTTTTATCATTATTCATGAAATAAGCTATTAAAATTCCTATAACTCCTAAATAACTTACAATTGATAAACCTTTACCTTCCTTTATCTCGTATTGTGTCATATCTATTTTAAAACCTTTGTATTATTGGCAATAACGCCATAAACATGACCCTTTAATTCAGTGCCTAGGAACATAGAATTAAGTGATTTAGAATATATATGTTCTTCTGTAAAAATGTACTTTGGGTTCGGATTAAAGAGCGTTATATCTGCTTTTACGCCAATTTGCAAAGGATATTTAGGAATACCAAATCGTTCTTTACCTTTAGTAAGCACATCAATTGTTTTCTTCAATGTGAAGTTTTTAAGTAGGACTCCAAAAGCACTTTCTAATCCTATTGTGCCGTATTCGGCGTGATCAAATTCAACTTTCTTTAATTCTATATCTAGTGGATTATGATCACTTGTAACCATATCAATCGTTCCATCTTTCACAGCCTCAAGTAAAGCATCAATATCAGCTTGGGTTCTTAATGGTGGTTTAACTTTAAAATTGGTGTCAAAATCAGTCAAACTTTCATCTGTAAAACATAAATTATGGATTGCCACACTACAGCTAACATCCAATTTTTTAGCCTTAGCCGCTCTTATTAATTCAACACTTCTTGCAGCTGAAACAGTAGGGATGTGTAACTTTCCACCAGTATATTCTAATAAGAATATATCTCTAGCTATTTGAAGTTCCTCTGCAAGTGCGGGAATACCTTTAAGTCCTAAAGAGGTACTTGTAAAGTTTTCATTCATAACACCTTTCCCTGAAATTTTAGATTCATTGGGATAGGAGCATACGAGTCCACCAAAATTGTCGGCATATAACAGCGCTATTTTTAATAAATTGGGGTTCGCAATGGGGCTTTTATAATCGTAAAAAGCTGTTGCTCCCGCATTTTTCATGTCGAACAATTCGGCTAAATCCTCGCCATTGGCACCCTTGGTTAGCGCTCCGATTGGATAAATAGAAACTACTTTATTTTGAGCTTTTGCTTTAAGGAACGCCACATCAGCACTTGTATCTACAACAGGATACGTATTGGGATTGACCGCAACAGAGGTAAAACCAGATAATGCGGCTGTTTTGATACCATTTTCAATGGTTTCTCGCTCCTCAAATCCTGGCTCTCCAAAAGAAACACTGCTATCAAACCAACCTTGGGAAACGTGAAGGTTTTCCAAATGAACTTCCTCGTACTTATCTGGATTTTTTAAACTGGTTCCTATTTTAGTAATCCATCCATCCTCAATTAAAATATCATTTGTAGTGTTATGAAAATCACTTTTAGAATCTAATATTTTGGCGGATTTGATGAGTATGTTCATTTAAAGTATTTTAAGATGAGCATTTCCAAGATTAGCATAATTAGCGCAAAAATAACAAACCATTTCCATAAGGCATTAATTTGCGTATCACTTTTTAAGGTTTCAAACAAAGCGCTTATCGAATCGCTTGTTTTTATGTTTTCAAAACCTTCAATATTTTGATAGTTTAATTGACTTTCAGACCTATCATAATTGTAGCTTACATTTGCAATTATTTCTTCCTTATTAGCAATAGTGTATATCCCAGCTTCATTAGGAATTTCATCTGTTAGTATTTCTACTTTATTGGTATAGTTTTGCTGCCGAGGTATTATACTTTCTTTCTCTCCCTTTAATGAAAGAACTCCATCTGTACGTAAATTGGTTTTAACTTCATAGCTGTTTTCAATTCCAATTGTATAGTATAATTGTGGAATATTATAGCTGTACTTTCCAATATTGTATAGAGTTGGAACTATTAAAGGAGATTGCTTAAAATTAGAGTTGTCATTATTAATAGCCGCAGTAAAAAGAAACGTATTTTGCCTATTTACAAGAAAAGATTTGCCATCTTCAAACGAAAGAATAGAAGAGGTGCTTGTATTTAAATCAAAAAATGATTCAACTTTTGGGTACTGAAAGTTAGTTACGCGTTTTTCAAACACGCCGTTATTATATAAAGGGTGACTAAAATTTATTTTAGTAATACGTTTGGGAAAAGATATGAGGTTATTATACCCTAAGTTATAACTTGATAGTAGAGTGTTGTAATTATCAATATCTGTACTTGAAGCAGGAATTGTAAGCAACGTACCTCCATTATCCGTAAACGATTTTAGAGTAGGTATTAATGCATTAGGAATACGCTCTAATTCATGCAGAACAATTAAATTTTGTTGACTAATGTCACTATAATTCAAATTATTAATAGAGGAAGATGTAAAGTTAAATTCATCTTCTGAATAAATGCGTTTCAGAAAATCAGTTTCAGAGGCACTAATAGCTAAAACGTTTACTTTTTCTTGAGCGTTGATATTGAAATAGAGCTTATTGTCAAATGTAAGGTGTGTATCATTTATGACTATTTCCCCATTGATAATCTCGTTATTTGGTAAATCGAATGCCACGATAGCTTCATCTTGAATTGCAGTCGAAGTTTTTGCAATAAGATTTTTGTTATTATACAAGGACACTGGTAAGTTGTCGATTGCTTTACCACTATTTTTAAGCGAAACAGTTAACTGAATTTTGGTAGGATTTGTGTTTGAAATATAAGCTGAATCAACCGCAACATTTTCCGAATTTGTCGGGTTTAGTTTTACCGAATAAATATGTAACAGTGAGTCTTTGACGGGTTGAAAATCATCCAAAGTATTTTGAAAATCAGAAATTAAAATCAGATTTTTAAGAGTGTTTTGTTTCTTACTAAAGATACTTTCACTTTTAAGAAGCACCTTATTAAGCGATAACTGATTTGAAGCATAGGGTAGTTGTAAAAGACTATTTTTTAATGCGGCAATACTGGTGTTCTTATACGTTTCAGAATTGGTTAAAATAGAAATCGACTTCTCTTCTGGTATATAGCTTATAATATCTTGTATAGCTCTTTTTAAGAGCACACCTTTGTCTCCCTTAGCTTGCATACTGAAAGAATTATCCAAATAAATAACAGTTTCAGATGTTTGATTTATGCTATTCTTTTTAGAAAAATAAGGTTGGGCAAATGCTAAAATAATGGCAGCAAAAAGTAGTATTCTAGTTATAAGTGTAAGCCACTTTTTAAGCTGTGCACTTTTTCTAGTTTTTATAGCCACATTCTTTAAAAAAGCAACATTGGTAAAGGGTACCTTTTTAAACTTTCTGAGTTGAAATAAATGAACAATTATAGGGATTACCAGTAAAAATAAAGCGTAAAGAAGTTCTGGATTTTTAAACTGCATTTATTTTTTTAGAATTTATCAAACCTACGTATTTTTTTTATTCTAAAAGTAACTAACAAAAGAAAATGTAATCTTCAAAAGCTTTCAGATTCAATTTTTCTAAATACGCTTGTATTTCTTTTTGAGACTCTTTATTGGCTACGGTTATTAAACTTTGTGGGTTTTTAATAGTAGACAAAGTATTAAAGTTTAGTAACGTTTTTCCATATATTTCTTTTCCAATTTTATTGGGGTTATCGCAAATCCACTCAAAAGGAATCTGTCTTTTCAAAAATAAACTTGCCATAAGTTTTCCCTTTGTACCAGCACCCCATATTGCCATAGTTTTGTTTGGATTGTAATCAATATCTAAAAAGTGATGTACTTTTAAAGCAGTAAAATGGTTTTGGGCATAATGTGCATGAGTTCTACTTGTTCTTGTATTGTAATCCCGCCATTTATGGATAATCATATCACAAGGAATACATTTGTAATTGTTTTTATAAAACCTAAATGTTAAATCATAATCTTCAGGATAGATGTCATAATTAAAAGCACCGCAGTTTTCTAAATCATCTTTATGAATCATCCAACACGGTGAAGGAATAACACATTCCTTGTATATTTCTTTATAATTGTCTCCATTTAAAGTTAAGGCATTCAACCATTTTTCATAACTTATATATCCTGGGCCTACGCCATTGGCATTAAAATATTCTACAAGGCCAATGGCTACGTGGTTTTTGCCATGTTGTTTCAGCTTTTCTACTAGAACTCCTAGCTTATTGGGCAACATAACATCATCACTATCCATTCTTGTAATAAGTTGTCCAGAACTTTGTTTAAAAGCCAGTTGTAAAGCATTAATGATACCGTTACCGTCGTTTTTAAAAAGTTTTATTCTTGAATCTTTGATAGCAAATTTTTCAACGAGATGATAACTGTTATCAATAGAATGATCATCAACAATAAGTAATTCCCAGTTTGTATATGTTTGATTTAAGATAGACGTGATGCATTCATCTAAAAACTGCTCTGTATTCTTAAAAGGGGTTAATATACTTACAAGGGGGCTTTGCATACGGCGAATATACTGTGTTTTAACAAAACGTTATGAAATCCAACTGTAACATAGTAGTATTTTTGTGAACTTGTAACGAAAATTTAACGAATGAACATAAGAGTTTTTAGTGTATCCATAGGTTTAAGTTTGGTTCTCTTTGGATGCGGAGCAAGTAAAAGTAAAACCAACGATTTAGCAGTTAGTTTGCCAATTACCACCCACATTGATTTATCAAAGGTTGAAGACGATAAAGTACCTGTAACTATCGATCCAGGTAGATTTGTGGTTGAAACGGTGGTTTATAGATTACCAAAGGTGGTTCAAGGTACATATTCCGTAAGTAATTTTGGTAAGTATGTAGAAGGTTTAAAAGCTTTAGACTATGATGGTAATGAAATTGCTGTTGAAAAGTTAGACAGCAATTCATGGACTATTCAAAATGCAAAGGAGCTAGATAAAATTACTTATTTCGTTAACGACACTTACGATATTGAAACTAACGGTGGTATTGGGGGCGAAGAACCCTTTTCACCATCTGGTACCAACATAGAACCAGAAAATTATGTATTGAATTTGCATGGTTTTGTTGGCTATTTTGATTCATTAAAAGGCAATCAATATAAATTAGATGTTACGGCACCGGCTGATTTTGTGCGTACTTCTGCATTACAGAACATAGAATCTAAAACAAGTGATGATGGCAAATTTTTAACATCAAGTTATTTTGCTCCTCGGTACTTTGATATTACTGACAACCCAATGATGTATGGTAATCTTGATGTTGAGGAATTTATGGTTGGGGACATTAAAATTGTATTAAGTGTTTATTCCCCTAATAAAGTGCATAGTGCGGCTTCATTAAAGGAAAATGTTTATAACATGATGAAAGCGCAGAAAGCGTATTTGGGTGATATAAATTCTACAGCACGTTATGATATTTATTTATATCTATCAGAAGGAAAAGAAGATTCTCCAAAAGGTTTTGGTGCTCTAGAACATCATACAAGTACGGTTGTGGTATTGCCTGAATCCATGGATAAGGAAGCTTTAGATGAAAGCATGACAGATGTAGTTTCTCATGAGTTTTTCCACATTGTTACGCCTTTAAGTGTACATTCAGAAGATGTGCATTATTTTGATTACAACAACCCAACGTTTTCTAAACATTTATGGATGTATGAAGGTGTAACAGAATATTTTGCTACGCTATTTCAAATAGATCAAGATTTGGTTGAAAAAGAGGATTTCTACGATAAGGTTATGGGTAAAATAGAAATGTCTAAAAACTATAATGATGCTATGAGTTTTACCATAATGAGTGAAAATGTTTTAAAAGACAATTACAAGGATGAATATGCCAATGTGTATCAAAAAGGTGCTTTAATCGGGATGTGTATAGATATTTTGATAAGAGAAGCGAGTAACGGCAATAGAGGTATTTTGTCTTTAATGAAAGAACTGTCTAACAAGTATGGCAAAAACAAACCTTTTGAGGATGATAAGTTAATTGCAGAAATAATTGAAATGACATATCCATCAGTAGGAGAGTTTTTAAACACCCATGTAGTTGGAGATTTGCCTATTAATTATCAAGAGTTTTTTGATAAGGTTGGTCTTAAAATTGGTGAAAAGAAAGTAAAGGCAAATTACATTTTAATGAATGGAGCACCTATAGTAAGTGGTAATGGAGAAAAAGGTACTATTTTCTTTACTGAAGCGGCTTTACAAAATAGTTTTTGGAAGGAACAGGGCGTGCAAGCAAATGATGTTATTAAATCTGTGGATGGTACAGAATTGACATTAATGAATGCCAATCAAGTGTTACAGCAAGTTTTTATGTGGAAACCAGGTAGAGATATTGAAGTAAAGCTGGATAGAAATGGAGAAGAAGTAGTTATTAAAACCACCACTGCGCAAGGGTATACAACAGGAACAGGCTTAATGGAGGCTAAAGATGCAACCGAAGCTCAGATACAGCTTCGTAAAGCTTGGATGAAAGGCTAAATAAAACTTAAAAGAATGTAAAGGGTGATTAATTGATGTTAATCGCCCTTTTTTTATTTCATTTCAATCTTCTAACAAATCTGGCCTTAAAGTTTTTGTTCGCTGGTACGCTTGCTCTTCACGCCATTGCTCAATTTTAGGTAAATCACCACTAAAGAGTAGTTCTGGCACTTTCCAGCCATTGTATTCCCTAGGTTTGGTATAAATAGGTGGTGCCAGTAAATTATCTTGAAAAGAATCGGTTAGGGCAGAGGTTTCATTTCCTAAAACTCCAGGAATTAATCGTATCACGGCATCACATAATACGGCTGCTGCTAATTCACCTCCAGAGAGTACAAAATCTCCAATTGATATTTCTTTAGTTATCAAATGGTCTCGAACACGTTGATCAACGCCTTTATAATGGCCACAAAGAATTATGATATTTTTCTTTAGAGAAATTTGGTTGGCAATGCCTTGGTTGAAAGTTTTACCGTCTGGTGTCATATAAATTACATCATCATAATCTCGTTCCAATTTTAAATCTGAAATACATTTGTGAATAGGTTCCACCATCATTACCATACCAGCACCACCGCCAAATTGTGTATCGTCTATCGATTTGTATTTATCAGTGGCGTAATCTCTTAGATTATGCAAATGGATTTCAACTAAATCAGCATCAATAGCTCTTTTCAAAATTGAAGCTTCAAAAGGGCTTTTTAATAATTCTGGAAGAACGGTGATTATATCTATACGCATATACAAGAATAATATCTCGGGACAAAGATAAATTATTGACATCACAAAACAACAAGGTTGCCTATTCTTTGAATTGGCAACCTTATTGTTTAAACACTAATTATCTGTAAAGCGACTTAAGCAGAATTAAAACGCCTTACACGCCTTTTAGAATTATCTTGGAAATCATATAACGTACTGTTTCTCATTTTTTGATATAAATCAAAATTTACAGATACAGGGATTTTTAAATCAGGGAATTGAATAAGATAAGTATTTCCCTCTTTTCGAATAAAACTAACTTTAATAGGCTTCTCTTTCATCATCTAAAGGTTTTAAAAAGTTAAACTTAAAAAGCTAAATACCTCGTGGGTAAAATACGTTTATTTGTTATAACATCATATTTTGTTTATTTATAAGGCCTAATAGTTCTTCTTCAAACTTACTAGAAAACATATTTGTATGTGGATTTACAATGTTATGATTTTCGTCCAATAGAAAAACTTTGGTTAATGGATGGATAGCAAGCTCTTTATAAGATTGCTCTGAACTTTCAAGAATAAATTCATTCGCTAAAGGCAGTCGCTTTTTCTTTATGGTACTAGCCCAACGTTCTTTGCTATAATCATCTACGTTTATAGAAATAAATTCGACTTCAGGATATTTAACCCGGAATTCGTTTGCCTTTCTATGGCTTTCATTAAAATGTTTCTTGTGCAAATGCGACCAGAAATAAACTACAGTAGGTTTTCTTGTTACATATCGCAGGTTCATCAACTCATTCTTTACATTTCTTAATTTAACTTCAGGAAATGGTGCTCCTTGTCTAAGCTTTCCAATAGACTCCTTAAAGGATAAAATAATATTTCCTTTTTCGGCATCCTTGTTTTTGCTCAAAAAGTAGTCCATCACTTTTTCGGCGTCCTGAGAATGCTTGTTTTTAGCCAGAAAACGCATGGTGTAATGATAGAGCAAATCGTTCTTGATTTCAGCGTTGGTTATTAAACTATCAATGGCAGACATTATATCCAAACTGTAGTTACAATTTGCCCAAGTATAATATGGGGATTTCGTATGTTTTAAATGCTGTTGTAGCCCTATGGTATTAAAACTTCTTTTAAGAAAGGAGGTATAATTAAAATAGTTTTTGAAAAAATCATCATTGTAATTAACCTGAGAACGGTAATCGTAAAAGCTTTTTGGTAAACTATCTAGAATTTTCTTTTTATTTCTTCCGTAGTGTACAAATGGATAAACTTCTTTACTAGAGTAATAATCGTAATCTATATTAGCGTGGGCTATTTTGTTAAATAGTTCAGAAGTACTATGTCTTTCTTTGTAAGCTTCGAGTTTAGTGGTTTTCAATAGTCTTATAGAATCCACTAATTGCTCAAAACTATCAGGTTTTAACTGGCAGTAGCGATAAACGAGTTTTTCTTCCCTCTCTCGCTTAAGAAAATCATTAATTAGGTAATTATTTTTTTTAGCACCTTTACCAGTGTATACCAAAGATTCATCAAAATCAAATGTGTTTAAACGAAACATAAGACTATCACCTGGTTCAAGAAGTACCATCTGTATTTCACCACCATGCTTAAACGTGTAGAATCCAGGGTTTAAACCTTCTATTTTATATAAGAAACGGTTACTATCGTTTAATTTAACTGTATCAATAACCTTATCAGAATTAAATAGAACAACATAATCTGTATTTCTATTTATCACTTCACCACCCAAAACAGCATATTCACAGCTAGTTTTATTACATCCCGTAAGCATTGAAACTATAACTAATATGTAAATATATATTTTCATAAATCCCTCCTCAAAAAAAAGCAGATCTAATAATCTACCTAAACAAAAATATATTTTGCATATAACATACGCTGTTAAGGCGTTGTTAAATGTTGGTATTGCTCGATTAAGGGTTAAAAAAGAAATATAATAAACATTAACTAACCGTTGGATTTTTTTACTTTTGCAAAAATTTTAAGATTCGACTATGTTATCAGTTTCAAACCTTTCCGTTCAGTTTGGTAAGCGCGTTTTATTTGATGAAGTAAACACAACCTTTGGCAATGGTAATTGCTATGGTATTATTGGAGCAAATGGTTCAGGAAAATCTACATTTTTAAGAATTCTTTCTGGAAAGCAAGAACCAACATCGGGCCACGTAAGTTTAGAGTCTGGTAAACGCATGTCGGTTTTAGAACAAAACCACAACCTGTACGATGAGCATAATGTTTTAGAAACCGTTTTAATGGGCAACAAGCCACTTTTTAAAATTAAAACTGAAATTGATGCATTATACGCTGATTATACCGATGAGAATGCCGAAAAAATAGGAGAGCTACAAGTACAGTTTGAAGAAATGAATGGCTGGAATGCGGAAAGTGATGCCGCTGCCATGTTATCAAACCTCGGAATTAAGGAAGAATTGCATTATTCATTAATGTCTGATTTAGATGGGAAACAAAAGGTACGCGTGCTTTTGGCCCAGGCTTTATTTGGCAATCCGGATGTGCTAATCATGGATGAGCCCACCAATGATTTAGATTATGAAACCATTTCTTGGTTGGAGACATTTTTGGCAAATTACGATAATTGCGTGATTGTAGTATCTCACGACCGTCACTTTTTAGACGCAGTTTGCACGCACATTTCGGATATTGATTTTGGAAAAATTACGCACTACTCTGGAAATTACACATTTTGGTACGAGTCTTCACAGTTAGCCGCAAAACAAAGAGCACAGCAAAACAAGAAGGCGGAAGAAAAGAAAAAAGAGTTGGAAGAGTTCATCAGAAGGTTTTCTGCAAACGTTGCTAAAAGTAAGCAAGCAACAAGTAGAAAAAAGATGATTGATAAGTTAAATATTTCAGATATTAAACCTTCCAGTCGCCGATATCCTGCAATTATTTTTGAACGTGAACGCGAAGCAGGGGACCAAATATTAAACATTGATGGGTTATCTGCGTCGTTGGATGGAGATATACTGTTTCACAATATTGATTTAAACCTAGCCAAGGGTGATAAAGTGGTAGTGTTTTCAAGAGATTCTAGAGCCACTACAGCATTCTATCAAATTATAAACGGTAAGGAAAAAGCAGACTCTGGTAAATTTGCTTGGGGTGTAACAACAACGCAGTCTTATTTGCCTTTGGATAACAGTGAATATTTTCAAAGCGATTTAAATCTTGTAGACTGGTTACGTCAATGGGCTACCACTGAAGAGGAAAGAGAAGAAGTTTACATAAGAGGGTTTTTGGGCAAAATGATTTTTAGTGGAGAAGAAGCACTAAAAAAATGCAATGTGCTTTCTGGAGGTGAAAAAGTACGTTGTATGTTAAGTAGAATGATGATGGTGCGTGCAAACGTGCTTATGCTTGATGAGCCTACCAACCATTTAGATTTGGAGAGTATTACGGCGTTTAATAATTCGCTAAAGAATTTTAAGGGAACGGTATTATTCACAACACATGATCACGAGTTTGCTCAAACTGTGGCAAATAGGGTTATTGAATTAACACCAAATGGCATTATAGATCGCTACACTACTTTTGATGAATATATGCAAGACGGTAAGATCAAGGATTTGAGAGATAAAATGTATTCGGTTAAAGCTTAATAATTATGTATTTAATTCTGAAGTAAGACGTTCAACAAGTGGTAATGCTTTTTCAAGTTCATCATTGTGAACAAGTATTTCTTGATATCCTTGAACTGAAACCCCAAAGCCTGCTAATCTTCCAGATTCAGATTCATCTTTGATTATTGCACATATGTTTTCATCTTCTAAAACTCTGAAAATACGTTGCACTTCAATAAAGTTACCTGAGAATATTTTTGTGTAATTCGCATTCATATTATATTTATTTGATGAATTCTTAATAAAAATAATAAAAAAATACGAATATATCAAATTAAAAACTTCCCATAAGTCTAATTTGATTGGAGGAAAATGTAAAATTCCAGGATACTCTTCTTGGAGGTTTGGAATAGTCGTAGGCTTTAGAGTTGAATAAAAACTTATCGATGCTATCTACTACAATTATACCTAATGCTGCGGAAAAAGCTACATCTGTCAACCAATGCGCCCCATCTACAAGTCTGGAAACTGGGGCAATCGCTCCAACACTATAAATCCCGAGTTTTAACCATGTATTCTCAAATTGCTTAGCAATAGCATGAGACATTGTTATGGCTAATGTAGTGTGTCCTGAAGGGAAGGAGTGAAAGCCTGGTTTTGTTGAGAATAATTCAAAATCTAAATGTCCATATTCGGCATTATTAGGTCTAGATCTGCCAACGCCACTTTTAAGTAAACTAGTAATAACACCACTGGTGACGGAAGAAGAAATTATCAGGACACTTGTTTTTCTTATTTTTTCATTTTTGGTTAATAGACCAAAACCGTAAACTCCGGCATTGGCCATAAAGTAATTTTGCGGACTCCCAAAATACCATCCAAAATCTCTTAGAGGTTCAGGAAACCCTTCCTTACTTTTGGAAAAGAAACGTCTTGTCTCATTATCTAATGAGGAAAGCGCGAGTGTACCAGCCAATAAACCGCCTAATTTTATATAATCTTTACCTTTCCAATGCAAAGATCTGGTAAAGCTATAACCTAATGCCTTAAATGTATGTTTTGCATCATACTTCAACAATTCTAAAGTTGTTGGAGGTTGTTCCGAAGTATTTTGTTTCTCTAATACCTGCGCGTTTAGGGCTAATACTCCAAATAAAAATACTATCAACAAGATGCTACAAAATCTAGAGTGTTCAAACATTTTTATTATCGCAATTCAGCACCTAGCTGCTTTTCAAAATTAGACTGAAGTTTGGACATAATCTTATCAATCTGTTTATCATTTAAGGTCTTGTTTTCATCTTGTAAGGTAAAGCTAACGGCATAACTTTTTTTGCCTTTAGGTAGATTTTCACCTTGATATACATCAAACAAATTAACCTTTTTTAACAACTGTTTTTCAGTCTGTTTTGCAATCTTAAAAATAGTGTCAAAAGTTACCGCATCATCAATTAGCAAAGCAAAATCTCGCCTTACTTCAGGATATTTAGGAATAGACTTGAATATAATTTTATTGTGCTTAACCATATCTAGTATAGCATCCCAGTTAAAATTGGCACAAACTACTTCTTGCTCAATATCAAAATGTTTTAAAACTTTTTTATTTATTAAACCGAAATCAACAAGTTTTGTTTTTCCTAAACTTAAACAGGAACCTTCTGCAAATACATCGGTTTTTATTGGAGTTTCGCTATAGCGATTGATACCTAGACGCTCTAAAGTGGATATAACTGTACCTTTAAGATAAAAGTAATCACTTTTTTGCATTGTGCTAGAAATCCAATTCTCAGGGTTTTGATTGCCAGTAGCAAAAACGGTTAAATATTTTGATTCAGCCTTTTCTTCGGAATAATTATGATACGTTTTTCCAAACTCAAATAGTTTAAGATTTGATCGCTTCCTGTTAATGTTATACGAAATAGCTTCTAAACCCGAGAATATCAAAGACTGTCTTAAAACAGATAAATCGCTGCTTAATGGATTTAACATTTCAACATTATCTTCTGTTTTAAGGGATGCACTTAATTCAATGTAACTTGGTGTTGTTAGCGAATTAGACAAAATCTCATAAAAGCCCAAAGCTGCCAATTGGTTTCCAATAGTATTTTGAACTTTATAATCTTCAAAACGCGACATACTGGATATTGAGGCATTCAGTTTCTCTGAAATTTTGATGTTATTATAGCCATAAACTCTAAGTATTTCTTCAATAATATCGGCTTCTCGCTGAACATCATTTCTGTATGCCGGTACTGTAAGCCCTAATCCAGCTTCGGTAACGTTATTCACTTTAATTTCAAGAGATGTTAAAATACTCTTAATCGTTTCTCTAGGTATATCTTCTCCAATAATTTTCTTGGCATTTTCAAAACTTAAACGCACTTGAAAATCTTCAATCTTTTTTGGGTAAATATCTATTATATCGCTGGTAATATCACCGCCTGCCAGTTCTTGGATTAATAAGGCTGCTCTTTTTAAGGCGTACTCTGTTATATTTGGATCTATACCTCTTTCAAAACGAAAGGATGCATCCGTGTTTAAACCATGTCGTTTTGCTGTCTTCCTAACACTTACTGGCTGGAAATAGGCACTCTCTAGGAAAATATTTCTTGTCTTATCTGTAACCCCAGAATCAATACCACCGAAAACACCTGCAATACACATTGGTTTTTCAGCATCACAGATCATAAGATCATCTTCATGCAACTCACGTTCTACACCGTCCAGAGTAGTAAACTTAGTGCCTTTTACCAACGTTTTTACTTCAATTTTATCACCTTCTATTTTATTCGCATCAAAGGCATGTAATGGTTGTCCTAATTCATGTAACACGTAATTAGTCACGTCCACAACGTTGTTTATGGGGCTAAGGCCAATGGCTTTCAACCGGTGTTTTAACCAATCTGGGGATTCAGCAACTTTTAAACCAGAAATTGTTACTCCGCAATATCTAGGTGCGAGTTCCTTATTTACAACATCAACATCAATTTTCAGTGTTCTATTTTCAATATTAAAGGCACTTACTGAAGGTGTAATAAGCTCAACTTTAACCTCTTTTTGAAGTAAACCAGCTTTCAAATCACGGGCGACACCAAAATGACTCATGGCATCTGCTCTATTTGGAGTTAAACCAATTTCAAAAATAGTATCATTTTCAACTTCAAAAATGTCAGTTACGGGAGTACCAACTTTTAGTTTTTCATCTAAAATCATGATACCATCATGAGATGCACCCAAACCTAACTCATCCTCAGCGCAAATCATCCCATGGCTTTCTTCGCCTCTTATTTTGCCTTTTTTAATTGTCCAAGCCTCACCTTCAGAAGTATACAATGTTGTGCCAATTGTGGCTACAGGTACTTTTTGTCCAACGGCTACATTAGGTGCTCCACATACAATTTGTAAAGGCGTATCGTCGCCAATATTTACAGATGCTACCTTTAGTTTATCGGCATTGGGGTGTTTCTGGCAACTCAATACCTCGCCTATAATAACACCTTTTAAACCGCCTTTTACCGATTGATATTCTTCTAATCCTTCTACTTCAAGCCCCAAATCTGTAAGGAGTTCGCTAGTTTGGTCCGCAGACCAGTCAATATTTGTAAACTGCTTTAGCCAGTTGTAAGAAATCTTCATAAATCGTAACCTAATTTCAACGGACAAAGATAATTTTTTGGCACTACTATTCAAATAATGCTTGGTAAATTGTAAAGTAAACTTAGTTCTGTATCTTGCTTAAAAATAGTAAAGTTATGAAGTTTGGATATTTATTAGTTATATGTGTTTTTACTTTTAGTTGTGGAAAACAAAAAGGAAACGCAAAGCTTGAAAATGGAAGGTATAGAGCGGAATTAGCAATAAACGACTCTTTGGATATTCCATTTATTTTTGAGGTGCATAACCCGACTAAGCTTAGTGTTTTTAATGCTGAAGAAGACATTGAAGTTACAGAAATAACATATAGTGAAGACTCAGTTTACATCCAGTTTCCAGTTTTTGAAGGGTATATTACTGCTAAAATTGAAGAAAATGAACTTAATGGACATTTTGTTAAGCCTGCATTAAAAAGAGTAATGCAATTTAATGCGAAGAGAAATGATTTAAGATTTAGTGCTAAAATCGCCCCTAAAGCAGATGTTTCTGGAAATTGGGAAACTATTTTTAGTCCAAATTCTGAAGAAGATAAGTATCTCGCGAAAGGCATTTTTAAGCAGGAAGGGCAAAAAGTAACAGGAACATTTAGAACCACAACAGGCGATTACAGGTTTTTAGAAGGTGTTTTAAACGGAAGCACGCTGCAATTATCAACATTTGATGGCGCCCACGCTTTTTTGTTTAAAGCAGAAGTTACCGACAGCACCATGAATGGCATGTTCTATTCCGGCAACCATTGGAAAGAACTATTCATTGCTAAAAAGAACGAAAGCTATGAGTTGCCCGATGCCAATACCTTAACCTTTTTAAAAGAAGGTTATGATGAAGTTGCTTTTTCATTTAAAGATGAAGACGGTAATTTGGTTTCCCTAGATGAAGATAGATTCAAAAATAAAATTATTTTACTTCAAATTATGGGTACATGGTGCCCTAATTGTTTAGACGAAAGCCGTTATTATTCAGAATTTTATAAAAATGGTCAAAATGAAGATTTAGAAATAATTGCCCTAGCATTTGAATATGTTAAATCTGAGGAGAAGGCATTCGAAAATATTAAACGTTTAAGAGAAAATACCGGAATTACATATCCTATTCTTCTGGCGCAATATGGCTCTGCAAGTAAAGTAAAAGCCAATGAAAAGTTACCTATGCTAAACCATGTATTATCATACCCAACGACCATATTTATTGATAAGGCTGGTAAAGTTAGAAAAATACACACAGGGTTTAACGGGCCTGCTACTGGTGAAAAGTATCTTCAGTTTAAAAATGAGTTTGAAGATTTTGTAGAAATGCTATTGAGCCAATAAGAATTTTACACCTTGGCTAAAATGTTAATTAACAATTAGCCTTTTTAATTTAACAAAACCCTAACAAGAGGCAGCTAAAAATGATAGTAATTTGCATGAAAGGCCTAGATTAAGTCTTTGTCATCAATCAAACCAAACAATCAGTTAAGAAGCTCAATCTCAGACTAAGGTTGAGTTTTTTATTACCAGAAAAGAACATTATTTTAAATTAAAAAGTCCAATATCAATTTAGATATTGGACTTTATTTGTTTGCGGAGAAAGAGGGATTCGAACCCCCGGAGGTGTGACCCTCAACAGTTTTCAAGACTGCCGCATTCGACCACTCTGCCATTTCTCCGATTGCGGGTGCAAATATAGAATGTTTTTTTAATGCTTTCAAATAAAACCAAAACTTTTTAAAATAAATTTAAATCGTTAATACATCATATTTTTTTATACACTAACCTTTAAAAAAGACGTTTTCAAACCGTATTTTTGCAGAAAAGAAATAGGCAATGTCAAAAACCATTGAGCAATTAAAATGGCGCTACGCCACTAAAAAGTTCGATAGCACAAAAAATCTTCCAAAAGAAAAACTGGAAATACTAAAAGAAGCTTTTAACCTTACAGCAACATCATACGGACTTCAAACCATAAAAATGTTGGTTATTGAAGACAAGAACCTTAGGGAGCAGTTGGTAGCACCGGCCTTTAACCAAAAACAGGTTTTGGAATCATCTCACTTATTAGTCATATGCATTCAAAAAGACATATTAACGGACGATGTTAACTCCTATTACGATAATATTAAAGGCATTAGAGAAACCCCAGAAACCATTTTAAAACCATATAGAGAAGGCCTTATTGCAACAGTTAATAAAATGTCAGTCATAGAACGCCAAGAATGGTCTACCAAACAGGCGTACATAGCCCTTGGGAATCTTATTACGGTTTGTGCTATAGAGCAAATAGACGCTTGCCCAATGGAAGGTTTCATGCCCGCCAAGTTTGACGAACTATTAAACCTAAAATCAAAAGGTTTAAAATCAGTACTTTTACTACCCGTTGGTTACAGGGCAAAAGACGATATGTTTTCTGAATTCAAAAAAGTTAGAAAACCATTAAACGAAGCCATAATCGAATTATAAACTATTTGGGCGTTACCACAAGGGTCGGGCTTTCGGCAGTCGCTCTCTCCTGCATCGAGGAGCTTCAACAAATGCCTCAATCCCTAACGCAAGCCCCGTAAATTTAAGATACATAATGCCAGGATTTGAGTTATTCGGAGATTTAGAAAGAAAAGAAGTAAACGACGTTTTAGATAATGGCGTTATCATGCGCTACGGTTTTGATGGCATGCGAAATGGCCATTGGAAAGCCAAGGAACTTGAAAGAGAATTACAAGATACCTTTCAATCTAAATATGTACAACTTGTATCAAGCGGTACCGCTGCGGTATCGGTAGCATTAGCCTCTGCTGGTGTTGGTGCAGGAGACGAGGTAATTATGCCAACATTTACGTTTGTAGCGAGTTTTGAAGCAATCATGATCTTGGGAGCTATTCCTATTTTGGTTGATATAGATGAAACTTTAGGCCTTAGCCCAAATGCTATAGAAAAAGCAATTACCCCCAAAACAAAAGCCATAATGGTCGTGCAAATGTGTGGCAGTATGGCAGATATGGATGCCATACAGGCTGTTGCAGACAAGCATAATTTACTGGTTGTAGAAGATGCGTGTCAAGCTATTGGAGGAACATACAAAGGCAAACCCTTAGGAAGCGTTGGAGATTTAGGATGCTTCTCATTCGATTTTGTAAAAACTATTACCTGTGGAGAGGGTGGAGCAGTGCTAACCAATAACAAAACGTATTATACCAATGCTGATCATTACAGTGATCATGGTCACGATCATATTGGTAATGATAGAGGTGCAGAAACACATCCGTTTTTAGGCTATAATTTCAGAATTTCCGAACTACATGCTGCAGTTGGTTTGGCGCAAGTAAAACGATTACCAGAGTTTCTATCAATTCAAAGGAGAAATTTTAATATCATAAGGGCAGCACTTTCAAAAATCCCGGAAGTTGCTTTTAGAAAAGTTCCCGAAGGCGGAGAGGAAAGTTGTTCCTTTTTAAACTTCTCACTACCAGATCTTGAAACCGCTACTAAAGTGACCCAGGGTTTTAAAGAATGCGGTGTAGATGCTTGCTGGAACTATTACAATAACAATTGGCATTACGTACGTAAATGGGAACATCTTAAAGATTTAAAATCCTTATTTCCAATATCTCAAGAGGTTCGAGAAGGTTTATCCTATTTGAAAACTACAAATTTTGAGGTTTCGGATGCTATCATCGGTAAAAACATATCCTGTTTAATAAAGCTATCTTGGTCCGAAAAAGAAGTACAGGAAAGAGCAGATAAGATGGTAAGGGTTATAGAAGAATCATTATAGCCCATTAATACTTCCATTTAGCAAATTGTATGGTGTTTGATTGGTTGGCTTTTTTTCATCTACAAATATGTATTGCATTTGTAGGGGTGTAAAATTCTTTAAAATTAGTATGCTCTTTTAGTTTTGTATTAAAGACAAAACTATGAAGGCCAACTACACCCATTTAATCCTTTTTTTATTTAGCATTTTTATAAATGCGCAACAAACGCCAATTGATTTTTCTGATAGTTCTCACACATTTAGCAGTTGGGGAGGAAGTACTTTTATTATTCTTGATGGCCCTGTAGATTCTAATAATAAAACAGGACAATTTTTTAGAAACGATTCTCCATCAGAACAAGGAAATTATATTGATCTAGTAAGACCAATAGATTTAGATGTAGAGGATGAAATTACTATGAGATTTTATGCATACGATACAAATGCACATAATATTGCAGTCAAGCTAGAAAACGGCACTAATTCAGACGTAGAAGTTATGGTAACCACACCGTCCAATCAAAATATGTGGTCTGATTTGACATTTGATTTTTCAACTATTGGGGGCAGCGGACAATACAGTAGATTGGTAATAAGAATTGATGATGGCAGCACTACTCCAGGAGCTTTTAGAATAGATGACATAAATGATGGAAATATAGCAACAGATCCTCATGCTCTAGATGTAATCTATAACGATTTGGTTTGGTCTGATGAGTTTAATAGTACCAACATAGAAGCTGTAGATAGTGGTAAGTGGCATCATCAAACTTTTGGGCCAAATGGTGGTAGATGGTTCAATGGAGAAGAGCAACATTACACCGATGAGCTAGATAATTCTTATGTAGAAAATGGATATTTAAATATTGTAGCTAAAAAAGAAACACTTACTCAAGATGGCGTAGCTTTAAATTATACCTCGGCGAGATTAAATTCAAAATTTGCTTTTACATACGGCAGGGTAGATGTAAGAGCAAAACTACCTGCTGGTGATGGCACATGGCCAGCTATTTGGACTCTTGGCAAAAATATAAATGAAACAGGTGCTTATTGGCAAACACAAGGCTTTGGTACTACCTCATGGCCAGCTTGTGGAGAAATTGATATTATGGAGCATGGTTTGGGAGCAACAAATCATACATCAAGTGCTATACATACACCATCAAGTTCAGGTTCGACAGTTAATACAGATTCTCAAACACTTGTAGACGTAGCAAACAATTTTTATGTGTACTCGGTAAATTGGTCTCCCAATCAAATTACATTTTTGGTTGATGGTGTGGGTTATTACACCTATAACCCTACCGTTAAAGATGCAAGCACATGGCCTTTTGATTTGGAACAGTACCTTATACTAAATATTGCAATGGGTGGATTTGCAGGAACCATTGACCCCAATTTTACCCAGAGCCCAATGGTTATTGATTATGTAAGAATTTATCAAAATAATAATCTTAGTCTGAAAGATAATGCTTTAGATGAGATTAAAATTTATCCTAACCCTACAAATGGAATCTTAAATATTAATTTTAATCAGGTAATTGACAAAATTGAGATACATTCAGTAATAGGACGTTTAATGTTTAATGGCACCACTATTAATGGACAAATTGATATCTCATACTTAAGCAAAGGCGCCTACTTTTTAAGTATATACTCAGGAGATAAAACTATTACCAGAAAGTTCATAAAGCAATAAAATAAAAGAGGCTAAATTTTGTGCAGTTAATAATTATGAAATATCAAATACATACCATTAATTCTAATATTTTACGTACTCTAAAATTTCCAAACCATACCCAATCATCCCCACGCGTTTTGTTTTAGGACTATTAGTTATTAATTGCATTTTATGAATACCCAAATCATGCAGAATTTGAGCGCCAATTCCAAAATCTCTGGTGTCCATGTTTATTCTAGGAGCTTTTAAAATTTCATCTTGTGTTTGATTGTCTTTTAAAAACTGTAAACGGTTTAAGATATTAGTACCCTGTAATTCTTGATTAATAAATATGATGGCACCTTTGCCATGATCATTTATGGTATTAAACATAGCAGTTAACTGATCATCCACATTATTCGTCAAGGTTCCTAAAATATCATTGTTTACAAGGGTAGAATTAATTCGGGTTAAAACGGGTTCATCACTTGCCCACTGTCCTTTAGTAAGTGCAATATGCACTTGGTTATTAGTGGTTTGCTTATAGGCACGTAATCTAAAATCACCAAAACGGGTATTTATTTTAAAATCTTCTTTCTTTTCAATTAGAGAATCGTGCTGCATTCTGTAGGCCACCAAGTCCTCTATAGATACAATTTTTAAATCAAATTTCTTAGCAACTTCAATAAGCTGCGGTAAGCGCGCCATGGTGCCATCTTCATTCATTATCTCAACAATAACACCAGCAGGTTTTAAACCCGCCAAACGTGCAAAGTCAATAGCAGCCTCAGTATGTCCTGTTCGCCTTAAAACTCCACCTTCTTTTGCCACAAGAGGAAAGATATGTCCAGGTCTTGCCAGTTCAAATGGTTTTGTGCCTATATCAATTAAGGCCTTAATTGTTTTTGCTCTATCGCTGGCTGAAATCCCAGTGGTAACACCATTTCCTCTTAAATCTACAGACACGGTAAAAGCAGTTTCCATCGGGTCAGTATTATTATTCACCATCATATTAAGTTGCAATTCTTTACAACGATTTTCAGTTAATGGCGCACAAATTAAACCTCTACCATGAGTTGCCATAAAGTTGACCATCTCTGGAGTAACTTTATCAGCTGCAGCTAAAAAATCACCTTCATTTTCCCGATTCTGATCATCTACAACAATAATAACTTTGCCATTCCTGATGTCTTCAATAGCATCATGAATGGTATTTAATTGAAATTTTGTTGTATCTGTTTTAGGCATTGTTTCTACTGTCATGTTGCAAAGATATTGCTAATTTTAAATTCTGAAAAACGATTTATTCTATCTCGTTTTTAATTTTATTTCTAAATATTACGAATACCATAAAATATAGAGGGAAACCAATAATTACAAGAAGTAGATTTGGTTTTTTATCTTTCAGAGCATCGATGCTATAGATAGCAAACAAATTGAAAATTGATTTAATAAAGTAAATCACAAATAATATAAATGCCACAATACTAAGCTGGATAGATGCAGATTCTAAAGAGTGCAGTTTATTATTTTTAAAAATAAAATAGGAGATAAAAAGCATAACACCTAAACTATACAGAATTATAGTGAATAGGGAATGGTCTTTATAATCCTTAAGTGGCAATGCTATTTCACTGGTATCGAATTTAGGCTTTTCTATTTCGGAATCTTCAGAAATAGTAAAGGCTTTATTCGTTAAATACAGAGCTTCACTTGTAGCTTTTCTTTGAAAAATATAAAAGAGAAAATAAAGAGGCAAGCCCAATAACAAAAACAGTATTGCATTAATACCTGATTCCTTCCCTAAATGCTTGTTGAGATTAGAACTACCAATGAAAGATCTAATTAGGGCGAATATATATATGACTCCAATCGCTCCTCCAATGAACAGAAGTATCTTTCCAATTATAGGGAATTCATTATTATTAAAAATCAGTCCTCCAATAAGTAATGGTATAGCAATAGCATAGAGAATAAAGGCTAATTTAGAATCTTCATCAAACTTATATTTCAAGCGTATACCTTCCTCAAATTTTTGATTATCAAAATTTCCGCTAAATTTCAATTGCTGGTTGGTAACACCTCTCGAATTTAAAATTGAAACAGCGGTGTTTCTATGAGTTCTAGAATAGCCATATTGCCTATAATTCTTAATAACTTTTATAAGTTCTTTGTCGTCATAGGTAAGTAAAGTTTCATATTCATTAGTACTTGGTTCAAACAAAGAAGCATCAATCTCAGCTTCCTTCTTTTTAATTCCCAATAGTTTCTTTAGTGGTTCTAAAACGCCCTCGGTTTCAAATAACCCTTTATCAGCGGTTGCCTTTTTGGTTAAGTAAATACTTAATGGTAGCATTATCAATGTTGAAAACCAACTCGCCAATACTGGATTAAAACTTCCATTTTTAGCACTATTTAGTGCAAAAATGCCAATAAAATGATAGGTTAAAAACAACAGTATAGCGATCACTAGAGGTAGGCCAATACCACCTTTTCTTATTAGAGCACCCAAAGGTGCGCCCACAAAAAAGAGAATAATACAAGCGAAAGGTAAGGCTAACTTTTCGTGAAAGGATATAATATGTCTATTGTACCATTTAGAATCCCGTTCAACATCAGTAATTTTATTTTTTATTAACTGAATGGTACTATTTACATTACTTGAAGCCCGATTTAGAAAGTCGTTGCTTTTAGAATTATTGAATAAACTTAATATTGAACCAGTATACGTGGAATCAAGTGAAATTTCTTCTTTATCTTCTATCTCAACTTTTACATCTTTCTTAATTCCCAATTTACCATGTTCGCCTTCGGTATCTTTAATTTCAACTTTACTAATAGCAGTATTTAGTGGTTTTATACTTGTACGTCCATAAATGGCTTTAGTAAAGGTTTCAATATTTTTATCGTGCATTGTCGATAAAGAATCTAAAGTATAATCTAGCTCTGTTAAATTAAGCATGTTATACCGATTGGTATATGATTTATCATCTATATCAACAGTGTTGTAGTTTGAGATATCGATATTCATGGTGTATTTCTCAAAGCTACTTTTGGCAAAAGGGTTTTTATTACGCTCTTTTTGTTTTTTAGGGTATTGGTCTTCATAAAAATGACCATCAAAAAGTACCAATTTAATGACATCGGAGTCTTCACTACTTACCAGTTCTCCATGGGTTGCAGTTATGGTTGTAGCGTTTTTTCTTCGGTCTGCAGCTTTTTTATGGATGATGACATCTTCTAAAAACTGATCATTATCCCCAGTTTTTTTTGCTACCTTTATGTTATATGGCGTGGATTCAATTTCATTAAACTGTCCTTCGGCAATCGCCATAGAAGGTTTCACCTTTGCTAAATTCTTTCTAAGATTTAAAAAATTATATTCGCCCCATGGAATAATGTTGTTTGAAAACCAAAAGGCTACAAAACCTAAGGCCACAATAAAAACTCCTAAACTTGCCATGGCACGTTGCAGAGAAATTCCAGTAGATTTCATTGCCGCAAACTCATAGTTTTCTGCAAAATTCCCAAAAACCATGATGGATGCCAGTAGAATGGTAAGTGGTAAAACTAACGGTATTAATTTAGGAAGCCCGTATAGAATAAACTTTACAATAGTGCTTAAATCTAAGTCTTTCCCAGCAAGCTCTTTAATATATAACCATATCATTTGCAGTATGAATATGAGCAATAATATGGTAAATACGCTTAAAAAGGTTCGTAGATACGTGGTGAGTATGTAACGATCTAATATTTTCAAATGTGCTGAAACTAATCTAGATTATTAATGTAATAATCTTCATATTTATCGGCATCAAAGGTAAATAAGCTTTTCGGTAAAGGCTCGTTTGTTTTGAAAGAATTAACTGTTAAAGTAGTTTTTGTACCGTTTTTTCCAATTTGAATAAGATTATAAATGTGTTTGGTAGCCGCGTCAACTCCTAATAAAATATAATCTATCTCAGCATTTGAATCTATCGGTTTTAATTTTACGTATTGAATTTTTCTACCTTGAATATTTTGAACAATATCCATTTCATAGGTATAGCCGTCTTCATAAAAAGATAACATCTTGCTTGGTGTAATGGCATCTGCTTCGTCCTCTGTTTGTGTGGATATGGTTACTTCTTCATCTTCAGGACTTATATTGTAAAGGGTTTTTCCATCATAAAAACGTGTCATTCCCAAAATATTCAATTTGTATTTTTCGCCTTCAAGCACTACATCACCTCTTGTTTCTTGCTTAATATCTTCAGAAGTATTTTCTAATACATATTTAAAGTCAATGGCTATGTTATTGTAGCTTTTAACTTTTTCAGATACTTCTGTAAGCAGCGCTTTTCCTTTATTTTGAGAAAAACCTGAGAATAGGGCGAATAGAATTAAAACTCCGGTTATTATCTTTTTCATTTTAATACTTTAATACAAAATTACATATTTTCATTTTCTAACAACTCTTCTAGAGAGGCCAAATCAGGAATTAATACCTGTCTTGCTTTACTACCCTCAAAAGGCCCTACAATACCTGCAGCTTCTAGTTGATCTATTAAACGACCAGCTCTATTATAACCTAATTTTAGTTTACGCTGTAATAGTGACGCAGACCCTTGTTGTGCTGTTACAATAACAATAGCCGCATCTTTAAATAGCTTATCTCTGTCTTCGATATCTATATCAAGACTTGTGCCACTTTCTTCTCCAATATATTCTGGTAACATATATGCATCAGGATACGCTTTTTGTGAACCAATAAACTCCGTTATTTTCTCAACTTCAGGAGTATCTACAAAGGCACATTGTATTCTAATCATATCATTACCTTGGGTATATAGCATATCACCACGACCAATAAGTTGGTCTGCACCGGCACCATCCAAAATGGTTCTAGAATCTATTTTTGATGTTACTCTAAACGCAATACGTGCTGGGAAATTAGCTTTAATAATACCCGTAATCACATTAACAGAAGGACGTTGGGTTGCAATAATTAAATGAATACCAATAGCACGTGCTAATTGTGCTAAACGCGCAATTGGTGTTTCCACCTCTTTACCAGCAGTCATTATTAAATCTGCAAACTCATCTACAACCAAAACAATGTAAGGTAAAAATTGATGCCCATCATTCGGATTCAATTTTCTCGCCTTAAATTTTTTATTGTATTCTGCAATGTTTCTACACATGGCGTTTTTAAGAAGCTCATATCGATTGTCCATTTCAATACACAATGAATTTAATGTATTGATCACTTTGGTGTTATCTGTGATAATAGCATCTTCACTATCTGGTAATTTAGCAAGATAATGTCTTTCAATTTTATTGAAAAGCGTAAGCTCCACCTTCTTTGGGTCTACTAAAATAAATTTAACTTCAGCTGGATGTTTTTTATAAAGTAATGAGGTTAATACAGCATTTAATCCAACAGATTTTCCTTGTCCCGTAGCACCCGCCATTAATAAGTGTGGCATTTTTGCTAAATCTACCACCAATGTTTCGTTACTAATGGTTTTTCCCAAAGCTATAGGCAACTGCATTTTAGATTCCTGGAATTTCTTGGAGGCAATTACAGAACGCATGGAAACTATTGTAGCACTTTTATTTGGTACTTCAATACCAATAGTACCTTTTCCGGGAATAGGCGCAATGATACGAATGCCTAACGCAGATAGCGATAGTGCGATATCATCCTCCAGATTTTTAATTTTTGAAATACGAATTCCAGCTTCTGGCACAATTTCATAAAGCGTAACCGTTGGCCCAATAGTAGCTTTAATACTAGCAATTCCTATTTTGTAGTTATTGAGGGTTTCGACAATTCTGTTTTTATTATCTTCAAGTTCCTCTTGATTAATGGTGATGCCTCCAGTATCGTATTTCTTTAATAAATCTAAATGCGGAAATTGATAATTACCCAATTCCAAAGTAGGATCATAAAGCCCAAAATCTTCAACAAGTTTGTTTGCTAGATTGTCTGTTTCTGAAAGTTCTTCTTTAACGGTTTCAACCTTAATCTCTAATTCAGGTTCTTCTTCAATTTCAGGTTCAGGAATGGAAACTTCGATTTTAGGTGAGGAAACTGGTGTTTTCTTATTAACTTGAGTTTCCTTTTTTGGAGTACTATCCAAAGGAATGTCAAAAGCTGTTTTTATGGCTTCCGCTTCTTCTGACAAATTATTATCTACTACAAAAGTATCTGATTTAATTTCTGAAAATTCATCTTTGATATCTTTTTTAGCAGAAGTGAATAAGCGCTTTAAACTTTCAAAAGTAAGACCGAATCGAATAGCGAGATATATAATCAATCCGAAAAGTAAAAGCAATGAAATGCCTATTTTACCTATATAACTCTGAAGAAAACTATTTACCTCAAAACCAACGGTGCCACCCAGAATACTATTGCTAGAGCCAAAAAAGCCAAAGAATACCGAAAACCAAACCATAATACAAATACCCCAAAACCAATGTTTTGAAAGTTTGGCTTTTTTAATATCCATTAAAACATAAATTCCTGAAAGTAATAGCAATCCAGAAATAATAAACGATGCAACGCCAAAACCACGTTGGATGAAAACATCGCTTAACCAAGCACCAGCTTTACTTAGCCAATTTTCAGCCTTTGTGTTTCTAGAAAAATCTGATAATGTACTTTGGTCAGCATTTCCTGTGAAGAAAAATGAAATAAACGAAATGCAAAGTACTACCCCAAAAATCACCAAAAAACTACCTAAAATTAGCTTCTGTTGGCTAGACAACTTAAAGCTTATTTTTTTTGACTTAGTTTTAGTAGGTTTTTTAGTTTTGGTTTTCTTCGCCATTATGAGCGTTAGTTTCAACAAAAATACAAATTACTAACGTTTATCCTAGATGTATAGTATATTTAAAACAGCTTGGGGAAATAAATAATACAACCAAGAATTACGGCGCAAATAGCGGTAATAAAAACAGCGCCAGCAGCCACATCTTTTATATAACCTATTTTTTTGTGATACTCTGGATGTATAAAATTAGCAACTTCTTCTATAGCGGTATTCACACCTTCTACACCCATTACTAGGGCAATGGCCAAAATTTGAATAAGCCACTCGGTTTTAGAAATTTCAAAATAAAATCCAGCTAAAGTGACTATAATAGCAATCACTAGCTGGATTTTAATACTAGACTCCTTAGTAATCAATAGAACTGCACCTTTAAACGCATATCCTACACTTTTCAGTCGATTTACCAAAAAGGATTCTTTTTTAGGCATCTTGCAACGCTTCTAAGGCAGCCTTATAATGCGGTTCTTCGCCAGTTTCAGTAACTTGCTCAGTGTAAAGAATTTTTCCTGAAGCATCGGCAACAATAACCGAGCGAGAATGTAAACCATCAAAACCGCCACTAGCGAAAGTCACACCATAATCTTTACCAAACTGTCCGGTTTTAAAATCAGACAACATCACCACATTATTTAAACCTTCGGCAGCACAAAACTGATCTTGAGCAAAAGGCAAATCTCTGGAAATGCAAAGCACTGTGGTGTTTTCCAACTCACTAGCTTCGGCATTAAATTGCCTTACAGAAGAAGCGCAAACACCAGTATTTACACTTGGAAAAATGTTTAAAACCAACTTTTTACCGCTGAAATCTACCAGTGTTTTTGTTGATAAGTCTATGGCGACCAATTCAAAATCTGAAAGCTGAGAACCAACTGCTGGTAATTCACCAACCGTTGTTACGGGCGTTCCGCCCAATGTAATATTAGCCATTTTTTTGTTTTTAATTAGAATAACGAAAGTAAGAATAATTGAAATGTTTAAAGTTGAATAGTGCAATCTTTAAGAAATAATTAAGGAAGATTGATAAAAGACATCTATAATGTATTGCTAAAACCTATAATTTCTTATTAAACCATAAGTTTTGTCAATTTGAATATAATTTATAAAAATATCGTTTGAAATCATTCACTCTTAACAATCCGTAATTTTATAAAAATTCAAAAAAAATTAATAATAACTAATACATTAAAATAAAATGCACGACACTAACAGCACAGACATAAGTAAATGTCCTTTTATGAGTGGAACGCAGAAACAATCTGCAGGAGGCGGCACCAAAAATAGAGATTGGTGGCCTAATGAATTAAAGTTAAATATCTTAAGACAGCATGGTAAAAGTTCGAATCCGTATGATACCGATTTTGACTATGCCGCAGCCTTTAATAGTATTGATTTTGCTACATTAAAGCACGAGGTAATTGATTTAATGACAGATTCTCAAGATTGGTGGCCAGCCGATTATGGGCATTATGGTCCTTTTATGATTCGTATGGCGTGGCATAGTGCAGGAACATATCGTGTAGGCGATGGAAGAGGTGGAGGAGCATCTGGAACACAACGCTTTGCGCCTTTAAACAGTTGGCCTGATAACGGTAATTTAGATAAGGCACGATTGTTATTATGGCCAATAAAAAAGAAATACGGTAAAAAGTTATCTTGGGCAGACTTGATGATTTTGGCTGGTAATTGTGCTTTAGAATCTATGGGCTTTAAAACCTTTGGTTTTGCAGGAGGAAGAGAAGACGTTTGGGAGCCAGAAGAAGATATTTACTGGGGTTCTGAGAACCATTGGTTAGGTAATGATGAACGTTACGATACCAATGATGGCGATTTAGAAGGGCATTTAGGAGCAGTACATATGGGATTAATTTATGTGAATCCTGAGGGACCGAATGGGGTGCCAGATCCGATGAAATCAGCACATGATATCAGAATTACATTCGGAAGAATGGCAATGAATGATGAAGAAACCGTTGCTTTAGTAGCTGGTGGTCATACCTTTGGTAAAGCACATGGTGCTGCAGATCCTGATAAATTTGTGGGTCCAGAACCTCATGGTGCTTCTATAGAAGAAATGAGTACTGGATGGAAGAACACTTATAATTCAGGCGTGCTAGATGATGCAATAACTAGTGGACTTGAAGGTGCATGGACACCAAACCCAACGCAATGGGATCATGATTATTTTGATGTGTTGTTAAACTATGATTGGGAATTAACTAAAAGTCCAGCAGGTGCTCACCAATGGACACCAAAAAACCCCGGCGCAAAACAAGCACCAGCTGCTGGTGGTAATGGTACGCAAGCTTTAATGATGAGTACTGCGGATATGGCGTTAAAAACAGACCCTAAATATTTAGAGATTTCAAAACGATTTCATAAGAATCATGCAGCCTTCGAAGATGCTTTTGCACGTGCATGGTATAAATTAACACACCGCGATATGGGGCCAATAGATCGTTATTTAGGTCCGGAAGTACCGCAAGAAGAATTAATCTGGCAAGATCCAATTCCAAAAGTAAATTACACATTAAGTGATTCAGATATTGAGAAGTTGAAAAAGATGGTTTTAGCTTCAGGATTAACTGTCTCTCAACTGGTAACTACAGCTTGGGCATCTGCTTCAACATATAGAGATTCTGATAAAAGAGGAGGTGCTAATGGTGCGCGTATTCGTTTAGAGCCTCAACGCAGTTGGGAAGTTAATAACCCTGCTGAATTAGAAAAAGTATTAAATGTATTAGAAGGTATACAGAAGGACTTTAGCGGTGATATTTCAATGGCAGATTTAATTGTGTTAGCGGGTAATGCAGGAATTGAAGAGGCCGCTAGAAATGCGGGTCATACTTTAAAAGTCCCATTTACACAAGGCAGAGGAGATGCGTCTCAAGAACAAACAGATTTAGAATCTTTCGGATATTTAGAGCCATTAGCAGACGGTTTTAGAAACTATATCAAAGACGATTTACAAGTAGCAGCTGAAGATTTATTAGTAGATAGAGCTAATTTGATGAATTTGTCTATTCCTGAAATGACAGCCCTTGTTGGTGGTATGCGCGTTTTAGGAACGAACTATAATGGTTCTAATCATGGTGTGTTTACAGAAAATGTTGGACAATTAAGTAATGATTTCTTCTCAAATATTCTTGATTTTGCATACACCTGGAGCGCAACTTCTGCTGATGATCGTATTTTTGAAGGTAGAGATAGAAGAACTGGTATAGTTAAATATACAGGAACAAGAGCAGATTTAATTTTTGGATCGAATACGGAATTAAGAGCTATAGCAGAAGTTTATGGAGCCAACGATGGCGAAGCACAATTTGTGAATGATTTTGTGGCAGCCTGGGCTAAAGTAATGGATGCTGATAGGTTTGATTTAAAATAGTATGGTTGATTAATAGTTGAAATTGGGATGAACATTTAAATATGTTTGTCCCAATTTTAGTTTAAGTTTGACGTAATATGAATGATATAACACATTTTTTTGGAGCAATCCAATCTGGAGATAAGGAGCGTATTGAAACCATCTTAAAACTGCATCCAGAAATGGTACATGGAAAAGACCAAAGAGGATTCACTCCATTAATTTTTGCATCATATTTTGATAAAAAAGAAATAGTTGAAACACTTTTAAACTATAATGCACCTGTAGATGATACTGATGGTTCTGGGAACACGGCGCTGATAGGTGTTGCTTTTAAAGGTAATACAGACTTGGCAAAACTACTAATAGATAAAGGGGCAGATGTAAATGCGCAAAATGGTTTAGGCTATACGCCTTTGATATTTGCAAGTATGTACGGGCAATCCAAAATGGTGGAATTATTACTAAAGCATAAATCTGATAATAGTGTTACCGATAATGAAGGAAAAAATGCTATGGATTATGCTAAAGAAAAAGAGTTTACCGAAGTAATTAAACTGTTACATTGAGAATAAACAACGTTTCAGGTATATTACAAAAAATCACATATAAAACCATGTAGTTAATTTTTAGATGGTTTTATGATTTATAAAATTTCTCTTTTTCAACTATGTATCAATAGAGCCCATAACGCGTCCCATAAAGTTATTTAAAGCTTCTTTCTTTGGTGTGCCGCCTTTAGTCATTTTATTCACTTCAATAGCACCATACATATTAGATATTAACTCTCCTATAACATCTAATTCTTCATCTTTTAAAGAAGGAACTTCGGTTAAAGCCTCTAAAGTTTCAATAGTCTCAACTAAAAAATCTTCGTCATTCTCTTCAATAAAATTGGTTAAATGCTTAATTACTGGTAACTTCATTTACTAAGTCTTTTAAAACATCAAACTTATTGGTCTGCACCTGATTTACAAAAGCGCCGTTTTTAAATGTGGCAAATGTTGGTAAATTGTCAACAGTTGCTAATTTTCTAGATTCAGGGAACTTTTCTGCATCAGCAATAACAAAAGTAACATCGGCCAATTCAGAAGCTAACTTCTTCACCTTTGGCTTCATAATACGACAATTACCACACCAAGTGGCGGAGTATTGCACAACAACCGTTTCATTGCCAGAAACTAATTCCTGTAAATTATCTTGTTCTAATTCTTTTACCATAACTTTTTAATTTTCAAAAACTAAGTTCCAAATTCCAAGTAAGAATTTGTGAATTTGGAACTTATTAATTGGAATTTGTTCTAAACGTGTGCCGCTAAATACTCAGCAACACCAGCTCTATCCGCATTCATTGCTTCTTTACCTTCTTCCCAGTTTGCAGGACAAACTTCACCTTTTTCTTGTACGTGTGTTAAAGCATCTACTAAACGTAAATACTCTTGTACATTTCTTCCCAAAGGCATATTGTTGATGCTTTCGTGTTGTACAACACCTTCTTCATCAATAATATAAGTTGCTCTGTAAGTAACATTATCACCTTCTACGGTAACAACTCCGGTTTCTTCATTATAAGTTTCGCTAGTAATATCTAAAATTCCAAGAGTTGAGGCTAAATTTCTATTAGAATCGGCCAAAAGAGGATAGGTTACACCTTCAATTCCACCGTTATCTTTTTCAGTATTTAACCATGCAAAATGTACTTCTGGAGTGTCACAAGAAGCTCCAATTACAATGGTGTTACGTTTTTCAAATTCACCTAAAGCAGCTTGAAACGCGTGAAGCTCGGTAGGACAAACGAATGTGAAGTCTTTTGGGTACCAGAACAACACAACTTTTTTCTTGTTATTTATTGCTTCTTCTAAAACGTTTAATTTAAAGGTATCGCCCATTTCGTTCATTGCGTCTACATTTAAACTTGGAAATTTTTTTCCTACAAATGCCATAATTTTCTATGTATAAGTTTAATTAAAAATATAAGTTGAAGCAAAACTAATACTATTGCATCCCTGCGGAAATAGAATGTAATTATAAAAGCTTATTGAAGAATAGCGTTTGAATATAGCCTCAAAAACGTTACCGTATTTTTATCAAACAGATAAAAAAAATAGTACAAAATTATCAACTTGATAATTTCTGCTAAAAACCTTTAAAAATTGTTATTTTGAATTTGAAATCTGCTTGATTTTAATTTTAAAAGCAGCAAAAAGCAAGGTGGTAAAAGGACTCATCCAATTAAAAAAAGCATATAAGAAGTATTCGCCCACCCCAACTCCCAGAACACCAGACTGATATGCGCCACAAGTATTCCATGGGATTAATACCGAAGTTACAGTGCCGGAGTCTTCCAACGTTCTACTCAAATTCTCGGGAGCTAATTTATTATCTTCAAACGCTTTTTTAAACATTTTTCCGGGGATTACAATAGCTAAATATTGATCAGAGGCGATAGCATTTAAACCTAAGCAGCTTATTACTGTACTGGCAAACAAACCAAAAACTGAGGTTGCTACATACAATAGGGCAGCAGTTATTCTAGATAATGCCCCAATACCATCCATAATACCACCGAATACCATGGCACATAATATTAATAATATCGTCCAAAGCATGCCTTTCATTCCTCCAGAAGAAAATAATTCATTTAATTTTTCATTTTCTGTTGAAATTTGTATGTCAGTAAAAATTGAAGTAAAAATTGACGATATTTTTGAATCACCCAAAGTGCTTAACACTTCAGTCTGAAAAATTAAGGCAAATACAGCCGCTAGAGCTACTCCCGTACCTAGCGCAATTAGAGGTTTAGTTTTTGCCAGAATTAATGCGATTACGGCGACAGGTACTAGAAATAACCATGGTTTAATATTAAATGTTTCATTGATGGTATCCAAAAGATCACTTACATCAGCCGTTCCAGAAGTATCAATGGAAGCGCTAAGAATACCGAAAATTACAAGTGTTACCAAAATAGTTGGAACTGTGGTAATCGTCATGTAGCGAATATGCGTAAACAAATCAGTTCCAGCCATAGCTGGGGCTAGGTTTGTAGTGTCACTTAGGGGGGACATTTTATCACCAAAATATGCGCCTGAAATTACTGCTCCTGCAATCATTCCTGGATGAATTCCTAAAGCTGTACCAATACCCACCAAAGCTATCCCAACAGTTGCAGATGTTGTCCAAGAGCTACCTGTAGCGATTGAGATAACTGCAGAAATTACTACTGATGCTGGTAAAAATATTGCAGGACTTAAAACCTGTAAACCATAATACACCATTGCAGGAATCACACCGCTAATCAACCAAGTTCCGGCTAAAGCTCCTACCAAGAAAAGTATAATAATCGGTATGAAAACACTTTTTAAATTCTCCCATACTTCTGATATCATTCTGTTAATAGAAACTTTATTGTACAACCCTACTATAGCAGCAACTATTCCACCGATTAACAAAATATATTGATTTGAATATGCTCCCATCATTTCCCCATCAGCGAAGAAAATATTATACGCTAGTAAACCCATTAAAATAATAACTGGAACGAGAGCCTCAAAAAAATTAAGCGCTTTATTTTCAACGATATTTTGGTCTTTAGCTTTAATCTCGGAGATATGCTTGTCTTCTTTCATAGTTACCTTTTAGTTACGTAATGTTACGATTTTACTAATAGGTATGCAAATGGAAATAGTTCAGTATTTTTGCGGCTCATTCAAACTCCTTAATGGACTCACTTACTCAAATTGTTTTAGGCGCTGCATGTGGAGAGGCGGTATTAGGAAAGAAAATTGGCAATAAAGCACTTCTTTTTGGAGCGATTGGTGGTACCATTCCAGATTTAGATGTTTTAGTTGGTGGCTGGCTTTATGGCAATGAGATTGATGCGATGCTATTTCATCGTGGGTTTATGCACTCCATTTTGTTTTCAGTTTTAGCCTCGTTTTTGTTAGGTTGGTTAGTACATAAATTATATGATTTTAGCAAGCGCCAAGGCACTACAACACAAAAAGATTGGATTTTGCTGTTCTTTTGGTCATTGTTTACACATCCTATTTTAGATGCATTTACACCTTATGGTACGCAATTATTTGCGCCTTTTAGCAACTACAGAGTGGCATTAAACAATATTGCAGTAGCAGACCTCGCTTACACATTACCTTTTTTGGTATGTATGATTGTGCTGATGTTTTTCAAAAGAAACTCCATAAAAAGACGAACATGGTTAAAATGGGGTATTGGTATAAGTTCTGTTTATATGCTATTTACATTAGGCAATAAACTGTATGTAGATTCAGTTTTTAGAAAATCTCTTAAAAAAGCTGAAATAAATGCGGCTAGATTTAGCACTCAACCAGCAATATTAAATAACATTTTATGGTATGGAATCGCAGAAACAGAAGCATCATATTATGTCTCAGATTACTCCTTATTTGATACTGAAAGTAGATTTCTTAACCTTAGAAAAATACCAAAACAACGAGACCTTATTTCTTCAAAATACAAAGACATTGAGGATTTAGCATGGTTTAGTAACGGTTATTATTGTATTTACAAAATGAATGCTAAAGAATACAAATACAACGATTTGCGTTATCCACTTTTAGATTTAGACGACCCTAACTCATCGGTATTTAGCTTAACTCTATATAAGAAAGGTGAACGTCTCAACATGAAACCATTTGAACCAAAAGTTGACGGTATGGGAAATGTCTTTAAGTCTCTATGGGAGCGTATGAAAGGTATTTAAATTACTTTCAATTTTCTCTCTTTATCTAATATTGCTAATTCTACCATGCATTCTCGCACCATTTTAAAGGTGCGCTCTATGTCTGCATCTAAACCTATAGAAAAACGAATTAAGCCATCACTCAATCCCATTTGAAGTTGTTCTTCTTCGGGAATTTCAGAGGATGTGGAAGTCCCAGGAGCGGAAAACAATGTTTTATAAAACCCTAAGCTAACTGCAAGATAACCTAAGTTTCTATGTTGCATTAATTCCATGAGTTCATTGGCTTTTTCGAGAGAACCAACATCAATAGTTAACATGCCACCAAAACCATATTCTGTATTCATCATACTTTTGAATAGATGATGTGATGGGTGAGATTTTAAACCAGGATATACTGTTTCTAAGCCTTCTTTTTCAAACTTTTCTGCAAGGTACATGGCATTTTTACTATGCTGTTGCATTCTAATGTGTAATGTTCTTAAATTTTTTAATACTGAAGATGCTCTTAAGCTATCCATAGTTGAACCTAATAACATGCCAGCACCATCATTCACATTACGTAAATCGTTAATAAATTCTTGTGTTCCGCAAACCACACCACCAACTGTATCACTGGAACCATTAATAAATTTTGTTAAACTATGAATAACAGCGTCAGCTCCTAAAACAACAGGAGATATTGATAATGGCGAAAACGTATTATCAACAATAAGTTTTAAGTTATATTTTCTGGCTATAGCTGCTAAACCCTTAATATCAGCAACTTCCAGTAGAGGATTACTAACCGATTCACAATATATAACTTTGGTATTTTTTGAAATTGCGGCTTCTACGGCATTTAAATTTGTAATATCAACAAATTCAGTTTTAATATTAAATTTAGGTGTGAAATTTTTAAAAAATGTATAAGTACCACCATAAATCGTTCTACTTGAAACTATATGATCTCCAGCATTGCATAATTGCATTATTACAGAAGTAATAGCTCCCATACCAGAAGCTGTAACATTTGCAGTTTCAGTATTTTCCATAGCAGCCAAAGCTTCACCTAAATATAAATTTGAAGGAGAAGAGTGTCTTGAATACAAATAGCAACCATCTGCATTTCCTTCAAAAGTATCAAACATAGTTTTGGCGGATAGAAACGTATATGTTGAAGAATCTGAAATGGATGGATTTACACCTCCAAACTCTCCAAAATATTGTAAATCTTGTATATTATTAGCGGGCTTAAAATTCATAACTCATGATTTTGCATAATATAAAATTCAATATAATTAGATAAAAAATCAAGTGTTTTGTATATTTATAGAAAATAAATTTATATTAATTTAATATAATAGTTTATTTATAACTAATAAGTCTTGTTGATTGGAGTACAAGTTAAATATTTTCAATTATGATTTTTGATGAAACAGATAGAAAACTGTTAGAATATCTTCAGACGGATAGTAAACAAACAAATAAAGAACTCTCCAATAAATTGAGTTTATCGGTTACTGCCGTTTACGAGCGCATAAAGAAATTAGAAAAAGAAGGTTTTATAGAAGGCTATACTGCATTAATTAGCAAACAAAAAATACAGCGTGATTTTGTAACATTTTGCCATGTTAAATTAGTGCAACATAGTCAAGAATTTGTCTATAGTTTTGAAAAAGAGGTTAACAGTCTTGAGGAAGTTTTGGAGTGTTATCATATTAGTGGAGATTATGATTACCTTCTAAAGGTAATTGTACAAGATATGGAAGCTTTTAGGGATTTTATGGTAAAAAAATTAACTAAAATCAGTCATATTGGTAGTACACATAGTATGTTTGTAATTAATGAAGTAAAGCAAACACACGTTATTCGTTTTTAATGACTTCTGTAAAATATAAGGCTGTAGAATTCTTAATTATTTTTATAATAATTCCTTTAAGTTTTGCTTTAGATTATTCACCCTTTATAAAAATGGGTATTGGTTTAATAGGTTTTATGTATGTAATTTATGTATTACGTAAAGTTGAAAAGGAAAAATTTAAGTTAGCCCCCAACTTAAACTGGACATCTTTTTGGAAATCTACAATTACTAAACTTTTAGTCATTGCACTAATCACCTTTATTTTTGTTTGGCAAACTAACAAAAATGCTCTGTTTTTTGTTATGCTCAATAAACCACAACTATGGGTTTTTATATTGTTTGTATATACGTTTTTATCTGTATATCCTCAAGAATTAATTTACAGAACCTTCTATTTTAAAAGATACGGCGTATTTATAAAGAATACTAAACTTTTCATTTTTTTGAATGCTTTGGTATTTTCACTTGCACATATACTATTCAAAAATACCTTGGTTTTAATTTTAACTTTTTTAGGGGGTATTTTGTTTGCGCTAACATTTACAAAAACTAAGTCAACACTCTTAGTTTCAATAGAGCACGCCATATATGGCTGTTGGTTATTTACGGTTGGAATGGGGGAGATGTTAGGGTTTCCGACATAGAAAATTAAAAAGAGTCCAGAATTAAAACTTTTTGTTAAATTTAACTCAGCGTTATTAACAAAATATAATTCGACATGAAAAAATTAGGACCTATTATCTTAGGATTTATTATTGGTGCAGTATTAACATATTATTTTTGCCCAAGACCAGAAGCAGCTGAGAATATTCAAGCTTTGGATGCAAAAATAAAAATACCAAAAGACACTATTACCGTAGCAAAAGCCAAATCATTATTTAAAAACTGGCAACAGAATAATATTACAGAAATAGACTCTACTATTGACGTTGAGGGCTCTAGAAAGAAAACAACTAATGTAGCTTGGTCTTTAGACGAAATTAGAACGTACTTAGATTATGCTGAAGCGAAATCTGATACTTTAGGTTTTACCATGACAGGTATTAGGGTATATATGGCTAATTATGGTAAAAATCCTGATCCAAAACTCAAGAATAGAAACACGCTATTTATTGCTCCAATTGGTACTAAAAATATTTCAAAAGGTAATTTTGTAAATATGACTTTACAAGGTGAGGAAGGTGACACTGGTGCACCACCTTTGAACAGGGGTAATGGTTCTGGAGGTAATTATCCATAATTTTTATAATAAATTCGTGAAAGATGTTATAATTAGTTACTACAGATATCTAACCTTTTTCCTTGAGTTTATGCCCGCATTAGTTGGCATTTTATACTGGAAGAAATTTAATAAAACACCGGTTAAATATTTTATCGTGTTTCTTGTATTCACATGCATCGCAGACACGATAAATAATTATACTAAATTCGTGGAGCCTGGAAAGGCATTAGATTTTCTCATAGGTACTAAATTTGAAAAAAATCATTGGTGGAACACTAGTTTTTGGATCATTGGGGCAATCATGTTCTTTGCTTTTTTTTATCGTAAAATTCTTAAAACTTCTAGATTCAAAAAGATAATTAAAATTACTAGTTATAGCTTTTTCGTATTTTCCATTACCTATATTGTGAAGCATTGGGACTATTTTTTTGGTCATAATTTTACGATTCTAGAACTAAGCGGAGCGGTTATAATCTTTTTTTGTACAGTATTCTATTTTATAGAAATACTTGTTAGTGATGAAATATTAGTATTTTACAAGTCTATATATTTTTATATTTCTGCTGTAATTTTTATTTGGTGGCTTATAATCACACCTTTAACGTTTTACGACATTTATCATAGATATGAAATTGGTAGTAATGATTTTGATCGAAATTTTTTTGACCTAAGGTTCATGATATTATTATCTGCTAATTTTTTCATGTATGTAACTTATACTTTTGCTTTATTATGGTGCAGACCGGAGAACGAGTTTTAAGTAGTGCTTCAGAGCGCTACATGTTAGCTTATATGATTATTGTTTTGGCTGTTATAACCTCGCTTGTAATACTCTTTTTTATAGTTTTTCAAAAAAGAAAAAATAAATTACTGATTGACAGAATTAAGCAGCAGCAAGCTTTTGAAGAAGAAATTATCAAGGCTCAAACAGAAGCGCAAGAACAAACATTAAAAAATATTGGTTGGGAACTACATGATAATGTGGGACAAATGCTATCTTTTGCAAGTATGCAGCTTAGCTTATTAAAAATGCAAGTGTCATCAGATGTTCAAGATAAGTTTAAAGATACTACTGAAGCCTTAAGAAATGGTTTAAAAGAAGTTAGAGCGCTTTCCAAAACACTTAATAACGATGTTATATTAAACATAGGGTTTGAAAAATCTATTGCCAATGAATTAGATCGCTTAAAGCGTATGGAGTTTGCCTCAGCAGAATTAAAAAAAGTTGGGAAGAAGGTGAGTTTTACAAACAGAAAGCATGAAATCATCTTGTTTAGAATTTTACAAGAATTCTTATCAAATTCAGTAAAATATTCTGAAGCCAATAACTTGAAAATCACCTTAGATTATAAGCCAGAGCACATTTCTATTACTGCTGAAGATGATGGCAAAGGTTTTAATATGGAAAAAATTGAACAAGGTTCGGGATTGATAAATATGAAGAGTCGTGCAGAATTGATTGGTGCCAATCTTAAATTAACATCCAAACCTAATGAAGGTGTTAAATTGGAGGTTGTTTACCCAATTAATGCCGACCAATCAGCCTAAATATTTAAAAGCCTTTTTCAATAACTTAAGTTTCCCTTTGTATGGTGCATAACGCAGTTTTAAGTCTAACCAGGTTCCTCTTTTCATAACTGACTTTTGGTGAGAGAAAGTGTCAAATCCGTACTTACCATGATAGTTGCCTAAACCACTTAGACCAACACCACCAAACGGTAATTTCGGATTTCCAAAATGCACCAAAACATCATTGATTACGCCTCCTCCAAAATTGAAGGTGTCAATCATTCTTTCTACAAAGTTCCTGTCTTCTGAGAATACATAAAAAGCCAAAGGCTTTTCTATTGAATTCAAAATTTTTGATATATCTGTTTCGGTATCATAAGTCAAAATAGGTAATATCGGTCCAAAAATTTCTTCAGACATAATTGGGCTTTCCAATTTTGGATTATCAATAAGAGTGGGAGAGAAGTAGTTTGAATACACATCCATTTCGCCACCAAAAATTATGGTTTCATTCTCAATTAATCGCTTTAAACGTTCTAAATTCCTGGAATCTATAATTCTAGCAAAGTCTTCTGAATACTTTACATTTTCTCGATATCGGTTGGTGATTTGTCGTTTTACAGCATCTATTAATTCATTTTTAATGCTTGATTTAACTATCACAAAATCTGGAGCAATACAAGTTTGACCACCATTTAATAATTTTCCCCAAACTAATCGTCTTGCTGTTAATTTTACATCAACTGTATCGTCAATTATACATGGCGATTTTCCTCCTAACTCTAAAGTAATAGGCGTTATGTGTTTTGCCGCCGCTGTAGCTACAATTTTACCCACTTTTGTGCTACCCGTAAAAAATATATAGTCCCATTTTTGATCCAATAATTCAGTTGCAACTGCAACACCTCCTTCAATAGAAGTAGCAACATCCTCTGGAAAGACATTTTTTATAATTTTAGTAAGAACTTTGGATGTGTTTGAGGTGAGTTCGCTAGGTTTTAAAACAACAGTATTGCCCGCGGCAATTGCCATGATTAAAGGATCTATAGCTAATAAAAAAGGATAATTCCAAGGTGCAATTATCAATACGGTTCCGTATGGAGATTTATAGATATAATTTTTGGAAGGAAATGTAAGTATTGAAGATGTAACGCGCTTTGGCTTACTCCAACTTTTAAGCTTCTTTATGGCTAGGTTTAATTCTGAAATTACTAATCCAAACTCACTTATATACCCTTCAAAATGTGATTTTTTAAAATCAGTATGCAGTGCATCTAATATTTCACTTTCACTCTTGAGAATTTCATGTTTTAAACTTTTTAAAAGTGCTATTCTAAAAGAAATCTCTTTGGTTTTTTGTGAACTAAAGTAGGTCTTTTGTGCTTCAACTATTTCTGAAATGGATTTCAAAGGCTATAGAATTTCTTTTTTTAAGTGATTCTTAAAGATACTGAAACAAGTTAAACAAGACAAAGCAAAAGTATCATTGGCAGGCATTCCAAACAGGATCATCAGGTAAAGGAGCAGCAATACTAAGTTTTTCCTTTTTTACGGGATGTATGAACTCAATATGTCTTGCATGCAGATGGATGCTAGCGTCTTTATTACTTCGATCAAAACCATATTTTAAATCACCCTTAATAGGGCTTCCAATATAGGATAATTGGGTTCTTATTTGATGATGTCTTCCTGTTTCTAAATTAACTTCAAGTAATGTGTAATTGTCTAACCTCTTTATAATTTCGTAATGAAGAATTGCTTTTTTGCTATCTTTTATTTCCCGCTCATGACAATAAGACTTGTTGTTTTTTGGGTTTTTCTTCAACCAATGTATTAAAGTGTTTTTGGATTTTGGCGGTGAGGATTTTACAACTGTCCAATACGTTTTCTTAATATCCTTGGACTGAAATAATTTATTCAATCTCGGTAATGCTTTACTCGTTTTTGCAAATATTACTAAACCAGTTGTTGGTCTATCTAAACGATGAACTGTACCAAGATACACATTCCCTGATTTGTTATATTTTTCTTTGATATATTCTTTAACAACATCACTTAAGGGCTTGTCGCCCGTTTTATCCCCTTGCACAATATCACCAGCTCTTTTATTAACTATTATGATATGATTATCTTCATATAGAATTTGAAGATTGTCTTTGTTTGAATGTATTTTTCTTAACACGAATTTTACGAATTAGTAAAAACAAGAATCGAAAAACTGTTTACTGAAACTGCGACTGAGAACTAGTACTGTTCACTCTCATTAGGGAAATCCTGAGTCTTTACATCATCAACATATTGGGAAATAGCATTTGTCATATCTTCATATAAATTTAAATATCTGCGCAAGAATCTTGGGTTAAACTCATGTGTCATTCCAATCATGTCATGTAACACCAACACTTGTCCGTCCACATAAGGACCAGCCCCAATACCAATAATTGGGATGCTCACACTCTCTGCAACTTGTTTTGCCAATTTTGCAGGAATTTTTTCTAAAACTATAGCAAAACAACCAATGCGCTCTAACATTTTAGCATCTTCCAATAATTGTTCTGCTTCCTGTTCTTCTTTTGCGCGAACGGTGTAAGTCCCAAATTTATAAATGGATTGTGGTGTTAATCCTAAATGACCCATTACGGGAATTCCCGCATTAAGAATTCGTTTAATCGATTCTTTTATTTCTTTACCACCTTCTAATTTTACAGAATGCGCCCCGCTTTCCTTCATTATCCTAATGGCTGAACGAAGCGCTTCCTTTGGGTCGCTTTGATAACTTCCAAAGGGTAAATCAACCACTACAAGACTACGATTCGCCGCTCTTATTACAGAAGATGCATGATATATCATCTGATCCAAGGTAATGGGTAGCGTAGTTTCGTGACCTGCCATAACGTTGCTTGCAGAATCTCCAACCAAAATAACATCAACGCCAGCGCTATCTACAATTTTTGCCATAGTGTAGTCATAAGAGGTAAGCATTGATATTTTTTCACCTGAAGCTTTCATGTCTACCAGTGATTTCACGGTAACACGTTTGTATTCTTTTTTTGCTGTAGACATGACTTATTAGTTTATGATTGCTGGTAAAAATACTAAATAAAGCATATACTGTTAAACTTTTCTATAATGCACTGCCAACATGAATGTTAAGGATTACTTTAGATGAAAACTCATCAATCATGGTTCGTATTATTTTCTATTTATTTTTATTACTATAATCCGCTTTATTTGGACAAACAGATGAAAAAGCCCAAGTAAAAGCGGCAGTTGATACATTTTTTGAGGGATTTCATAAAGGCGATACAGCTTTAATGAAAACAGTAATGGTCGATAAAATTTTAATGCAAACGGCCTACAGAAATAAAGAAGGTGATGATATTCTGGTAACAGATGACCCCGCAAAATTAATAAACGCGATTGCAGATAGACCTGATGATCAAAAGTGGGATGAACGCTTATTAAGTTATAATATTCAGGTTGATTGTAATATGGCCAATGCATGGACACCTTACGAATTCTAGTTTAATAATGAGTTTAGCCATTGTGGTGTCAACTCCTTTCAACTATTTAAGGACGGGCATCAATGGAAAATTATTTATTTGATAGATACTAGAAGGCGCTCTACCTGCGGGAAGTAAATGTACTTGATTTAGAACAGAAGCAAGCAGAATGGTGCGTATTCTATGATTCCACCAAACAAATTTTGTTAAATTTTAGGCTACAAACTTCAAAGTATCTACATAAGGTGTTTGTCTATGTATCACTGCAAAGATTCTGGCAATTAATTTGTTTCTAATGATATTTAACGTACTCATTTTGCTTTTACCATTTTCTATACGATTTTGGTAATACATTCTCATTTCAGCACAGTGTTGT